>QQUF01000025.1 GCA_008501735.1 Calditrichota bacterium
TGATATCGAAGACTTAAGAGTAAAAGCAATCCAGTACAAAGATTCACTTTCAGCTTTAATGGTAACTTATCCTTCGACTCACGGAGTTTTTGAAGAAGGTATTAAGGAAATCTGCTCAATTGGTCACGAGAATGGTGGACAAGTTTATATGGATGGAGCGAATATGAACGCTCAAGTTGGTTTGACAAGTCCAGCAATTATTGGTGCTGATGTTTGTCATTTAAATTTACATAAAACTTTTGCAATTCCTCACGGAGGAGGAGGACCTGGAATGGGTCCAATTTGTGTTGCAAAGCATCTTTCACCTTACTTACCAAGTCATACTTTACTACCAATGGGCGGGAATAAACCTATTTCTGCAATTTCTGCGGCACCTTGGGGAAGTCCAAGTATTTTGCTAATTTCTTATGGGTACATTAAAATGCTTGGCAGAGAAGGAGTAACTAACTCAACTAAGTATGCAATTTTGAATGCAAATTACATTAAGTCAAGACTTCAAAATCATTACAAATTGCTTTATGGCGGAACTAAGGGTAGAGTAGCTCACGAAATGATTTTTGATTTTAGAGAATTTAAAAAAATTGGAATCGAAGTTGAAGATATTGCAAAAAGATTAATGGATTATGGATTTCACGCTCCGACAATTTCATTTCCAGTTGCAGGAACAATTATGATTGAGCCAACAGAAAGTGAAGACAAAGCCGAATTAGATAGATTCTGCGATACAATGATTTCAATTCGTGAGGAAATTCGTGAAGTCGAAGAAGGCAAAGCAGATTCTAAAAATAATGTTTTGGTAAACGCTCCTCATACTTCTTTGAAAGTAACTTCTGATGAATGGAACTTTGATTACTCACGCCAAAAAGCTGCTTTTCCGTTGCCTCATTTAAAAAACAATAAATTCTGGACTCCTGTTTCAAGAATTGATAATACTTTTGGTGACAGAAACATAATGTGTTCTTGTCCTCCAATTGAAGATTACTCATAAATTTCTATCAAGACCTTTGTTCCTTTTACGAAGGTCTTTTTCCTTTCAATTCAATGAATGATTTTAAAACCAAAATTGCAACAAACAAAGATTTCAAACGAATCTCAGAGTTCATCTTTGAAATTAGCAAATTTCAAGAGAAACAGTGTATTCACAGTTCAATTGGTGAAACTGTAAAGTCTTTAGTAAATGAATTTGAAGAATTAGCTAATAAAGACGAATTATTTTGTGTCTTTTCTGAAAACCCTATCGGTGAAGTTTGTGGTTTCTTAGCCTGTGAATTTGATAGAGAATCGAAAAGAGGTTGGCTAAAAGGTCCTTTGGCTGAAAATAATAACGAAGAAATTTATCAAGAATTGCTTGATATTTTGGTTATGGAATTGCCTATTAAAATTGACAAATTTTCTGCATTTCCAAATCTCAAAAATCAGGATTTAACAAGATTTTATTTAAGTAATGATTTTGAAAAAGATGACATTTCCTTCATTTATGAATTTCATAAATGCCAAATTGGTAAGAAAGGTGAAATTGACAAACTTTTTAGAGAAGATTTGCCTACTGAAAATGAAAGTGATTTTAAATTACTGCACGAAGAGGCTTTCCCGAATACTTATTACACAGTAAAAGAAATTTTAGCTTTGGTTGATGAAAATCATAAAATTTTGACTTTGGTAAAAGATGAAATTCTTTTAGGGTATATTTATCTCTCAAATGACGTGGAATCAAGAATTGTTGATTTTGAATTCATTACGATACGATCAAACATTCGTGGAAAAGGTTTTGGTAGGAAATTAATCTCATCTGCAATTAGTTATTCTTTTAACAAACTCAAAACTTCAAAAGTAACTTTGACAGTTACTAGCAAAAATAATAAAGCTAAAAAACTATACGAAGAAATTGGCTTTCAATTACTTTATTCAGGCATTAGCCTTCATCGAAAAAATTAAAAAATGGCAAAAGAAATTTTAGATATAAATTTACTTAACTCAAAATTTGACGAACTTTTAAGACTTCTAAAAAATATTTCTGAAAATGATAAAAAGTTAATTTCAAAGGCATACAAATTAGCTTTAGAAAATTATTCATCAATTGAGGAAAGTCAGATTATTTCGAATTCAATTGAACTTTCTAAAATTGCTTATCAATTGTTTGGACTTGGAACATCTTCTATAATTAGCATTTTTCTTTTTAATGCAGTAAAAGATGAGAAACTCAAACTATCAAAGATTCAGAAAAATTTCACTCAGTCGGCTGCAAAAATCACAGATGGTTTAGTGAAATTAGCAAATATTGACAGGCGGTTTTTGTCATCTCAAACCAAATCACACAGTTCTTCAATTCAGATTGAAAATTACATTAAATTACTTTTTTCATTAACTCAAGATGCTCGTTGTATTCTTTTAAGAATAGCTTTCAGGCTCTTTGTAATGCGAAATCTCAAAAAATTTTCTACAAAAGATAGAAAAGAAATTGCTTTAGAAACTTCGCTGACCCACGTTCCAATTGCCCACAGATTAGGACTTTATGAAGTTAAAAGTGAACTCGAAGAATTAGCAATGAAATTTGCTTACTCAGAAAGGTATAAGGAAATAAGCAAAAAGTTGAAAGCGACCAAAAAAGATAGAGAAAACTATATTAAAAGTTTTGTTTCGCCTCTCAAAAAACGACTTTCTACTGCTGGGTTAAACTTTCAAATTAAATGGCGAACCAAATCTATTCACTCAATTTGGAATAAAATGCTTAAGCAAAATGTGCCTTTTGAAAGTGTTTATGATATTTTTGCAGTGAGAATAATTTTGGATTGTGAAAAGGAAAGTGAAAAAAGTAGCTGCTGGCAAGTTTATTCAATGATAACAGAAGATTACCAACCAGATCCAAATCGGCTTAGAGATTGGATTTCTGCACCAAAAGAAAGTGGTTATGAATCTTTGCACACAACTGTTAGAGGTCCTGAGAATAAATGGATTGAAATTCAGATTCGCACCAAACGAATGGACGAAATTGCTGAAAAAGGAAATGCAGCACATTGGCGTTACAAAGAGTCTTCTAAAACAAGTGAAAATATCGACGAATGGCTTGTAAATATTCGTGAAGTTTTAGAAACAAAATCACAGAATATTTATCAGGAATTCGAACAAAGAGAAGTAAAATTTGACTCAGATGAGATATTTATTTTCACACCTACTAATGACATTATGAGGTTAAGAGCTGGTTCAACGGTTTTAGATTTTGCCTATTCTATTCATACAGGAATTGGTTCGACTTGCACAGGAGCAAAAATTGATAACAAAAATTACCCTTTAAATTATGTTCTTTCAACAGGACAAAAAGTCGAAATAAAAACTTCAAAGAACCAAAAACCAAGAGTAGAGTGGTTAAATTTTGTCATTTCTTCTAAAGCTAAAACACGTATTAAAAGCACTCTGAATGCGGAAAAATTTAAAAATTCTGAACTTGGAAAAGAAAAACTCCGAAGAAAATTTAAACAACTCAAAATACCTTTTGAAACGGACCAAATTGATAAATTATTAACACATTACGGTTGCAAGTTACAAAATGAACTTTTTCACGGTTTTGGAACTGATAAATTTGACATAAGTAATGTAAAAACAATCTTTGAAGAGATTTCTTCACCTAATAAAGTTGAAGAAAAAATCCACTTAGAAGCATCAACTGAAAACAAAGTTATTGCACCTAAAAATGAAGAACTTTTAATTTTAGACAAGGGATTAAGTGGTATTGATAGCAGATTAGCTAAATGCTGTAACCCAATTTGGGGAGACCCAGTTTTTGGATTTGTCACAGTAAGCAAAGGTGTAAAAATCCATAAAAGAAATTGCCCGAATTCTAAAGATCTATTTCAAAACCATTCTCATAGAATCATTAAAGCAAAATGGAATGAAACAAGTGACGAAGCAGGTTCAACTAATTTTGTTGCTAATATTCGAGTTGTTGGGAAAGATTCATTTGGAATTGTTGCGAGTATTTCCGACTTAATATCTAACAAATTAGGGCTTTATATGCATTCTGTTGAAGTTAAATCCAAACCAGATGGGACATTTATCGGAGATATTGGAGTTCAGGTAACAGGAAAACAACAATTAGAAATGGTAATTAGAAAATTAAATACCATAAAAGGTATTCAATATGTTCATAGGGTTTCAGCTTAATAGTATGTTCATAATGTGTATTATGTAAACTTGTAATTCTTATATTAGTTAAGTATTTTACCCTTTTTACGTAATCCTATTTCTTTTTTATACACTCTTTTTTATCTTTATTAAATTTTGTACTGAATCTTACCAGTATATTTTGTTCTTAAGCGTTAATTTTTCACCAAAAAAGAAAAGAATTTTATGCAAAACTACTTTCACAAATTCATCATTCCTGTAATGGGAACAGGTCATTCGATTGATTCTCCGATTCGCGTGGCTCCTTATGGAATTTCTTCTGTAATTTCAATGCTAGATGATGTTTTAATGGAGGATATTCGAGAGTATTACTGCAAAAAATATAATTTGGAATTTGCAAAAATTGCCAAAAAAGAATTTGACGGAAGGGCTAAAAGAGTTACTGCTTATTTAGAAACCGTCAAAGAAATAGTTAATCTCAAAGTTGAAGAGATTAAAAATCTCCCTTTCTTTGAAGAAAATGAAAAAACGAAATATTTTGAAATGCTTCCTGATGACGGTATTTTAAAACAAACTTATCAAAAGTTACAGAACCTTACTTCTAAAGAAGAACGTGAAAAACTAGCAAAAGAACTTACTGAATTAATTACTCCAGGTTCAATTGACGTAAACATTATGGTTAAAGTTGACCCAACTAAATACAACAAAGACAACTCTCCAATGAGTTTTGAGTTTAGCGATGCAAAATCTGCTCTACGTGGTTATGCTAATAGCTCTTTGGAATCAAGTGTTGTTTTCTCAGCAGGAATTAACCAAAGTCTTTTCGCCTATATGACAAAATTCAAAGACTTTTACAGAAATGAAAAAGGTGAAATCAAAAAGAAAATTATCATAAAAGTTAGTGACTTCCGCTCTGCTCTCATTCAAGGAAAATATATGGCGAAAAAAGGTTTGGAAGTTTCTGAGTTTAGAATCGAATCTGGTTTGAACTGTGGTGGTCACGCATTTTCTGCAAAAGGAAGTATCTTACCAGTTGTTTTAAAAGAATTCGCTGAAAATAGAAATAATTTTAAAGAACAATTTCGCCCATTTATCAAAAATTTCTACGAAAAAATGGGTTGGGAATTTGTTGAAAAAGAAAATGAAACTGAACCGTTAATTACTGTTCAAGGTGGAATCGGAAATCACGGTGAAGTTGAAAGGCTTTTTGAAGAATTCAAAATTGACCAAACAGGTTGGGCAAGTCCTTTTCTCTTAGTTCCAGAAGCAACTTGTATTGACGACCCAACAATGCAACTTTTGATTAATGCAACAGAAGAAGACCTTTATTTAAGCGATGTTTCACCTCTTGGAATTCCTTTTAATAACATTCGCAACACAGGTTCTGAACTTTGGACAAAAGAAAGAATCGCAAAAGGAACTCCTGGTTCTCCTTGTCCTAAAAAATACGCAGTAACAACTAAAGAATACACTGAAACTGAAATCTGTATTGCTTCCCGACAATATCAAAAACTAAAGCTTGATGAAATTGAAGCATCTGAGGAGTTTAGTTTTGAGGAAAAACAATTCTACTCAGAAGCTGCAATGGAAAGAACTTGTATTTGTGCTCATTTAGGAAATGGTGCTTTAATTGCTCTTGGAATTGAAGATGACCCAAAGAAAACTCCACAATCAATTTGCCCTGGACCAAACATAGCTTGGTTTGATAGGAAATACTCGCTTAAAGAGATGGTTGACCATATTTATGGAAGAATCGCTTCTCTTGTTCCCGAAGAAAGACCTCATATGTTTGCAAAAGAATTGACTTTAAATGTAAACTTTTTTGAAAAGAAAATAAGAAACCACAGATTTTTTCCATTTTCTGAAAAAGAATTTAAAGAATATAAAAAGAACATTCAAAGTGGTTTTGACTACTGCACTGAGCTTTCCCAAAAAACTCCGTTCAAATTGGAAAATATTGAATCAGTAAAACAAATGTTAGAAGAATTGAAATTTAAATTCGATTACGTTTGCATAAAATACGAAAATCAACTTGAAATAGCGTAAGTGGTAAATGATAGCTGTAGAATTTAAGCAACTCACCAAATCATTCGGCGATGTTCATATTCTCAAAGGAATTGACTTAGAAATTCAAGAAGGAGAATTTCTTGTTCTTGTTGGACCTTCAGGTTGTGGAAAATCAACTTCGTTAAGAATACTTGCAGGTTTAGAAACAACGACTTCTGGTGATGTGAATATTCACGGAACAAGGGTAAATGAACTTGACCCTTCCAAAAGAGATATTGGAATGGTTTTTCAAAGTTATGCTCTCTACCCTCACCTTGATGTTTATGAAAATATGGCTTTTGGACTTAGAATTCGCAAAACTTCTGATTCTGAAATTGAAGAACGTGTTACAAAAGCTGCCGAAATTTTAAAAATTACAGACCTACTTCGCAGAAAACCAAAAGAACTTTCAGGTGGTCAACGACAAAGAGTCGCTCTCGGAAGAGCAATTGTCCGCCAACCTAGAGTTTTCCTTTTTGATGAACCACTTTCAAATCTTGATGCTAAACTTCGTGGAGAGATGAGAGTTGAGATCAAGAGACTTCATCAACTACTTGGAAACACAATGATTTACGTTACTCACGACCAAGTGGAAGCTATGACAATGGGTGACAGAATCGCAATTATGAATGGTGGAATTATTGAACAACTTGCTTCACCAAGAGAAATGTATGCAAAACCTGTGAATACATTTGTCGCAGGATTCATCGGAACTCCTCAAATGAATTTCCTTGAAGGTGAAATTTTCAAAAATTCAAATGAAGCCTACTTTAAGTCCGGAAGTTTTAGATTGGACTTAAAGCCTTACAAAAACAATTCAGCTTTTGAAGACAAACAAAAAGTCATTCTCGGAATACGACCTGAAGATATTTTCGACTCAAATCACGCTCCAAATGAGATTTCCAAAGAAAACCCATTAGACGCAAACGTTGAACTTGTAGAACCTCTTGGTTCAGATATTTTAGCTCATTTAGTTTGTTCTAGTGTAAATTTAACGGGAAGATTTAAAGGAGATTCTCAAGCAAATGCAGGTGATAAAATTAAAATAATTTTTAATTACGACAATTTACACTTCTTCGACAAAAGCACAAAATTAAGAATTACAAATTAAGATACAAATTTACGTAGAGACGCAAAGCTTTGCGTCTTTTCTCAAATTTTAAAAATTAGATGCACCGCCGTGCGTCTCTACTCTTCTGCAAACATCTTTTGCTCAATTTTTATTTGTTCAATCAATGTTGCTAGTTCCCTGTATGACTGAAACTTGTTTTCAAACTTTTTCAAGAACTTACCATTTTCATCGTAAACTTCTGTAAATCCATTTAAAGTAATGCACTTATAAGTTCCAACGAAAGTTGCGACTGGTTTTGCAGGAATTACTTTCTCTTTCTCCTTTTTTCTACGCCTTGTATGGAATCTTTGTGTTCTCTTACGAACTCTTCTCGGTTCTAAGTAAACTTCGGGTTTTCTATTTTTATCATATTTCTTTTCTTCCTTTTTCTTCTCAACGAAAGGGAGATTTAAAACCAAATCTTGAAGTTTTGACTCAATTACATTTTCAACTGTCTTCGGATTTTTTTCGATTAAATCCTTTGTGTAGTTGGTAAAACTGCTGAAAGCAAAAAATATTAGCGTACACAGACCAAAAATTAATGAAACCCTAAGTAATAATTTATTAATTCTTTGGTTTGGGTTTGGAGGTTTTGAATTTAAACTTTTGTTCAAAATTTTGCTTTCATATAAAAAAAGGAGAGTTATTTAAATTCAATAACTCTCCTCAATAAAATATTATTTCATAATATAGTTAAAAAGATTTTGCTGCAAGAACTCTTTCATTCGATTCAAAGCCACAAACGATACATTTTCCTTTTTCTTGTGGATTGTCAAAAGGAATGCAACGAATTGTGATTTTGTTATCATTTTGAAGTTTGTCTTCACAAGCTCTTGAACCACACCAATGAATGTTAAAAAATCCATTATCTTCGTCATTTTTCTTAACCATCCAATTGTAATCATCAGTTGTAAAAGTGTTTTCATCTCTCAACTTTTTAGCTTTGTCAAAAAGTGAGCTCTGAATGTCAACTAACAAATTTTGGACAGTTTCAGTAACTGACTCAACAGAAACTTTAACTTTTTCCGAAGTGTCTCTTCTTGCGATGACGACTTGATTTTCTGCCAAATCTCTTGGTCCGATTTCAATTCTTACAGGAATTCCTTGAAGTTCCCATTCATTGAATTTCCAACCTGGTTTGTAATTATCTCTGTCGTCAATCTTAAATCTGATTCCTGCATTTTTCCAATTTTCGGTAATTTCTTTACACTTTCCGATAATTTCTTCTTTGTTGTCTTTTTTGAAAATCGGAACTAAAACTGCCTGAATTGGAGCAAGTTTTGGAGGAATCACTAAACCGTTGTCGTCAGAATGTTGGTGAACAAGTCCACCGATTAATCGAGTCGAAACTCCCCAACTTGTCGCCCAAACGTATTCGAGTTTTCCTTCTTTACTTTGGTAAGTAACATCAAACGCTTTTGCGAAATTCTGTCCGAGATTGTGCGAAGTTCCTGCTTGCAAAGCGATTTTATTTTGCATCATTGGTTCGATGCAATAAGTTGAAACAGCTCCTGCAAACTTCTCTTTGTCGGTTTTTTGTCCAATGTAACAAGGCATTGCCATAAATTCTTCAGCAAATTCTTTGTAAATATTGACCATTTTCAAAGTTTCTTCCTGAGCTTCTTCTTGTGTTGCGTGAGCTGTGTGTCCTTCTTGCCAAAGAAATTCAGTTGTTCTTGTGAAAAGCCTTGTTCGCATTTCCCAACGAAAAACGTTTGCCCATTGATTATAAAGAATTGGCAAGTCTCTCCAACTTTGAATCCATTTTTTGTACATCGACCAAATTATCGTTTCGGAAGTTGGTCTCAAAACGTAAGGTTCTTCAAGTTTTTTTCCACCTGCGTGAGTCATTACTGCAAGTTCAGGAGAAAATCCTTCGACGTGTTCAGCTTCTTTGTGAATAAAACTTTCGGGAATTAGCAAAGGAAAGTAAGCATTCACGTGACCTGTTTCCTTGAACATTTCGTCCAAAGTTTTTTGAATGTTTTCCCATAAACCGTAGCCATTCGGACGAATTACCATACAACCTTTAACCGGAGCATAATCTGCCAATTTTGATTGTAAAACTACATCAATGTACCACTGCGAGTAATCCTTGTCTCTTGGCGTAATGTTTTGCTTTGCCATTTTAATTCCCTAATGAATTTATTTAAAAAAGTTAAAAATAATTTCAACTACCAATTTACTTTGGCAATTGAAAACGAAATGTAAAAAACAAACGAATGTAAAAAAACTAATAACTAAAATTTTGCCCACGAAAAATCAAATTTGTAAACTAAATTTTTGCTCCAAATACGAATTCTAAATTAGAATTCTTAATTCTTAATTCTTAATTCTTAATTTTTTGTTAAATTCTCCGCTAATCAAAACTCACGAGGATTTAATGTCAGCTCAAAAACATTACTACAAAAGTAATTTAACTACTTCAAATTACTTAGCTTTAGCAGCTTTAACTTTAGTTTTTATCTTAGCTTCCGACCTATTTTTAATCCAAGTAAAACGAAAAAATTATTCAAAAAAATTAGAAGCCTCAGAACTTGCTCTTGAAGCTCAACTTACTTTGAGAAACGAAAATTTTGACTTAATCGGTGAAGAAATCTCCGTTATCACAACAGATTTGGGAGATTCACTTTCAAAGCAAGTTTCGACAAACCCGAATTTCGCAGCAGCATTCATCGAAATGTTCGACGAAATCGGAATCAAACGAGGCGATACAGTAAGTGTTGCAATTACAGGTTCTTTTCCTGCAATTAACATTGCCTTTTACTCAGCTTGCAAAGTTTCAGGAGTTCATCCGATTGTGATTACTTCTGTTGGAGCTTCACAATGGGGAGCGAACAAACCTGATGAAACTTGGCTTGATTTTGAAAAATTTTTTAACGAGAAAGGAGTTTTTCCTTACAAATCTGTCGCCGCTTCAATTGGTGGGAAGTCTGACATTGCAAGAGATTTGTCGGAAGAAGGAAAAAATATTTTGACAAATACTATTGGAAGACACGAAACAAGATTCATTCGAGCAAATTCAATTGTTGAATCTGCAAGAGAAAGAGTTACGATTTTTGACTCAGTTTCCACGAATGTAAAAGCATTTGTGAACATTGGAGGAGGAGTTTCAAGTCTTGGAGTTGGAAATTCCAAGTTCATTTCTCCGGGAGTTAATCTTGACCTTTTCGACGTAGAATTTCCCAAAATCGGAGCATTGACAATTCTTGCCGAAAGAGGTTTGCCAATCATTCACATTTCAGAAATTGTTGACTTGGAAAAGAGATACGGACTTAAAGAAGAAAATTACATTATTCCAAGAGTCGGCAAAGGCGAGATTTTCGAGACAATAAAATACAACCTAATTTACTTAGCTCCTTTTGCTATACTCTATTGGGCAATTCTATTTTTTATGTTAAGTAAATTCAGAAATGCAGCGATAAAGAAAGCTTCGGGAAATTAGAAAATCTTATTTTTCAATTACTCACATTCTGAACAAGGTACAAATTTACATTTAGGCAAAGAAAGTTTTAGCTTTATTATATCTTCTTTAAGAATTTTTGTACCATAAATATCAATCATTTTTAATTTGCTTAAATTCAATATCGTGTCAATTTTACTAACGATAGTAAAGAATAGATTTAGCTCCTCAAGCTCAGTCAAGTTATTAAGAATATTTGTATTCTTGAAGTTCGTCGAAGATAAATTTAGGTATTTTAATTTTGTTAACTTTGAAATCGGACTAAAATCTTTAATATTTTTGACACCTTTTAAGTTTAAGTACTCAAGATTTGTTAAATGTTCAATTGGCTCTATATTTTCTATAGCTGAATGAGATAAATCTAAATATGTAATATTTTTTAAATTAGCCAATCCTTTAATATCTTCAATTTGAGAACCGTATAAAATCAATGTATCTAAATTTTCCAACTTAGATAAAGAGTTAAGACTTTTAATTTTTAGTGACCATCTTAAATTTAATAAAGTGAGTTTACTTAAATTTGACAATGGTTTTAGATTCTCAACCCGAGTACCACTTAAAGATAAATTTTTTAAATTTGTTAATCTAGATAATGGAGTAATATCATTTATTCCTGTACTATGTAAACTTAAATTTCTTAAGTTTGTTAAATTTGCTAAGAATTCATAATTACTTATTTCTGTATCTCCAATGTCTAAATGTTTCAGATTTCTTAGTTCCTTCAAAGGAGATATGTCCTTAACAGAAGTATAATACAAGTCCAACCACTCTAGTTTTTTTAGATTTTTCAAAGAGCTTATATCTTCTACAGTTGTCATTCTTAAATCCAATTCTTTCAAATGGACAGAATCTGCTAAAAAATCTATCCTAAGTTCATCTTGATCCTTTTTTGGAATTTTATGAAGAAAATTAATTTTAAGATGTGTTGAACTATTCTTTTGGAATTTTGAATTATTTTCAGAACAGGATAATGAAGAGCTTAAAAGAAAAATAACAAATAAGATTTGAGAAATAATTTTAAAATTTAAGAACAACATTTTATTCTCCTTGTACAGTTTCAAATAAAAACCAAATCTAACACAAATTTCTGGCAAGTCTCTGTAAAATCAAAAGTCTTACAAACCGAGCCTTTGAGTTTTTCAGCAGAATTTGGGCTTCCAAAAAGAATGTAATTTTCATTGCCTTTTGACACCGAATTCCAAAGTTCAATTTGCTTTGAGTTTAGGTTAATCGTGCCTTTATTCATTCGGATTTGCACTAAGCCAATTCCTAAAATTTCGGGTAATTCCTTTAATTGAGAAACTGAAATCCCATTTCCGCTAAAGTCTTTACTAAAAAGGAAGTTAAAAGAATCATCTTCAAGTTTTACTTTAATTTTCTTAAAACCATTTTCAGTGAAGAATTTATCAATTAACCACAAGTCTTTTTCGGTATCGTTTGTCTGAACTAAAACATTTTTGCTTGGTGAAACTCCTTGAACAACTCTTCCCCAAAAGTCATTCAACATTTTATTGAGATTGTTTGAATCAAATTCTTTTGGAAGTTCAGAATTAAATGCTGAAAAATTTTTTCTTAAAAACTCAATCCTTTGCTCAGACTCTAAAAGTTTCTCTTGAGAGATTTTCTTTTTGGCAAGTTCCTCTACTCTTTCAGGATTTTCGGGCATCAAAATTATATCAGTTCCAGCGAGTAATGACTCGACACAAAGTTCAGAATTGTCTCCTTCACCAATTCCTGCCATATACGAAAATGCATCAGTTGTCAAAACTCCATCGAACCCTAATTCCGTTCGCAAAATTTCAGTCAAAAAATAAGGTGAAAGCGAAGCAGGTTTGTTTTCAGAAAACTTAGGGAAAGAAATGTGAGCATTCATAACCATTCCAACATTTTCAGAAATCGCTGCTTTGAAAGGCAGTAAATCAGTTTGCTCAAAAAAATCTTTGTCAGAATCACTTTGGACTAAACCTGTATGAGAATCTAAATCGGTGTTTCCGTGTCCGGGGAAATGTTTTGCACAAGCAACAACTCCATTTTTCTGAATTCCTCGAATAAAGGATTTCCCAAATTCAGCGACAGTTTTCGGATTACTTCCAAAACTTCTCAAATTAATTATTGGATTGTTCGGATTAGAATTTACATCTAAAACTGGTGCAAAGATTGTGTTAAGCCCCACAAATTGTGCCATTTTGGCAAGCTCGGAAGCAAATTCTTCGGTTTCTGCAAAAGTCGAATAATTTGCTAAAGCTAACTGCGACGGAATTTCTGGTAAATCGAAATTTCCTTCAACACTTGGTTTAAATCCTCTTTCTAAATCGTAACCAAGTATCGGTTTTGGCACATTTTTAAACTTTGAACAGATTTTCTTTATCTCACTTGAAGTGTATTCGAAGAAAATTAAGTGATTTTGGTTTGTATTACTTTTTTTAGATTTTCTAAGTTCTAAGATTGATTTTAAATTCATTGCAATAACGGTAGTTTATTTAAATTTTTAATATTTTCTTTTATTCATTTTCTAAATCGGCTAAATTTTCTCGCTTTTGTTTTGAAAAACTAAGTTAAAAAATATTCTTATAATTCCTTATTCAATTCTAATACATAGGATTTTACCAAATGTCAGAATTAAACGCTCAACTCTCTTTCTTAGAAGAAAAATTCGATTTCTATTTAGACGAACTTATTAATTTATCAAAAATTCCGAGTGTTAGTGCTCCTGACTTTCCTCCTGAAAAAGTCGAAGAATCCGCAGAATACGTTGCAAAATTAATGAAAGAATGTGGGCTTGAGAATGTTGAAATTTTGAGGATTCCTGATTGTCATCCTTACGTTTACGCTGATTGGATTCGTAATCCGAATGCTCCGACAGTTTTACTTTACGCTCACCACGACGTTCAACCTCCTTTGCGAGAAGAAATTTGGAAAACTAAACCTTTTGAGCCAACTGTAATTGACGGAAGACTTTACGGAAGAGGAACTGCTGACGACAAAGCAGGAATTTTAATTCACATTTCAAGTGTTGCAGCTTACTTAAAAACAATTGGTGAACTTCCTGTAAATGTAAAAGTCATAATCGAAGGTGAAGAAGAAATCGGCTCTACTCACTTGGCAGAATTTTTAGACATTTACGCAGAAAAATTAAAATCAGACGTGATTGTTTTAACTGACTTAGCAAATTTTGACACTGGAATTCCAAGTCTTACAACTTCACTAAGAGGTCTTGGAGTAATCGAATTAGAACTTTCGGTTTTGGAAAGTCCACTTCACTCAGGGCTTTGGAGCGGACCAATTCCTGACGTAAATATGGCAATGTCAAAAGTTATCGCAGAACTAACAGACTCAGAAGGCAGAATCAACATTCCTGAAATTTATGAAATGATTAAACCAACACCTTCTGAACTTTTAAAAGACTTTGACAAACTTCCACTCAACGAAGAAATTTTCAAGAAACAATCAAGAATGGTTGAAGGAACAGGTTTTATCGGTGGAAAAGGCAAACATCTTTTAGAGAAACTTTGGAGAATGCCTTCACTTGTTGTAAGTGCTGTTGTTTCAGGTGGAAAAAAGATTTCTGGAAATGTGATAATGGATTCTTGTTGGGCAAAAATTGGAATCAGAACCGTTCCAAATATGGACACAGGAAAGACTTTAGAATTACTTAAAAAGAAAATTGAATCCTCAATCCCTTGGGGAGTTAAAGCCGAATTTAGAGTTGCAAACGGTGGAAATCCTTGGGTTACAGAAATTGACCACAAAGCATTTGAATTAGCAAAAAATGCTTTAAGCAAAGGTTACGACAAAGAAGCTGTTTTCATTGGTTGCGGTGCAAGTATTCCTTTTGTGAAACCATTTTCTGACGCATTCGGAAAGGTTCCTGCTCTTTTAGTCGGAGTTGAAGACCCTTACACAAATGCTCATTCTGAAAATGAATCTTTGGATTTAATCGATTTCAAAAAATCAATTCGTAGTCAAATTTATTTGTTTGACGAACTCAAAAAATTAAATGATTGAGTAAAATTTGCCAAGTCGCCGAGTTGAAAAATTCATTTCCGTTTTAAACAAAAGACAAACAGACCTTACCGTTTTAATGGAAAATGTACACAAACCGCATAACCTTGCAGCAATTGCAAGAACTTGCGACTCTGTTGGAATTGGCGAAATTCACGCAATTGCAGGAAACGAAAAAGTCCAGCTTTCGCAAAAGACTTCTGGCGGAACTCAAAAATTTGTAAAATTAAATCTTTACGAAACAACAAAAGAAGGAATGGAAACTTTAAAGAAAAAAGGCTTTAAAGTTTACGCAACACACATTTCCGAAACAGCAATAAGTTACCAAAAAGTGGATTTCACAAAACCATCAGCAATTGTTGTTGGTGCTGAACTTGGTGGAATTTCTCAAGAGATTTTGGATTTCACAGACCAAGACATAATTATTCCGATGAATGGAGTTGCTCAATCTCTGAACGTTTCAGTAGCAGCAGGAATTATTCTTTACGAAGCATTCCGCCAAAGACTTGAAGCAGGATTTTACGATAAAAGACAAATTTCAGAAGAAGAGTTTCGCGAAAAATTATTTGAATGGTGTCAGCCAAAAGCAGCAAGGATTTTGCGAGAAAAAGGTGAACCATTCCCCAAAATGAATGATTTAGGCGAAATAATTTCTGCTCAACAAAATAAACTTTAAATCCAAGAAAGACGCACAACTCCAACTTTAAGATAGAGACGCACGGAGGTGCATCTCCGAAACAAAAGTTAGATTTCAATTCTTGTTTTTTTGTCGTGAAGCATATTTTTCTGCGTAACATCAATTCTTAATTCTTAATTCTTCAATGGCTTTTGCAATTTCATCTCGTCTCTTCAAAATTGGTTCGGGAGTTTTTGTAAATTCTGTAAGACCTTTTGAAATTGAATCTGGAACTTCCAGTAAATTTTTGTAGTAATTCAATTTCTCTTTACTAAGTCTTGAAAAATTCTCACTAACTAACTTTTCCAAAATTACTAAATATTCATAATCTTCAATTCCATCTCTTAAAACCTCCAAACGAATCGAGCTAACAGGTTTTTCAAAATTTGGAGAATCTGAATTTGAGAAAACAGATTCTGGTGGATAAATAAATCTTCCATCTCCATTTCCCCAAGGTCCTTTTTCATTTTCACCTGTAACAAACCAACTCATTGGGTCAACGTAAGGATTTTGCAAAGGATATTTTTTGTTGTAAATCGACCAATAATTTGTTTGCCAAATTAAAATTCCTTCGACATTCATTTGATAAGTTTGCCAAAGCCAAACCCTTAAGTCCGTTGCTGGTCTGTCAATAAAAAGTCCAACGTAATCATTTTTAGGAATTGTGCAAATGTACCACCAAAATTTTTCGCCTGCCTTTTTTCGTTCTTCTGCTTCGTCAAAATCAAATTCATTTATCAAAGGACACCAAATGTCAACGCTTCCGATTAGTTCATTTTCAACTTGCTCCGTCAGAAGCCTTTGGATTTTTGGAGCAGAATTTTCCAATCTTCCAAAACCATTTTTCACAAAATTATAATTGCTTGGAGTTGGTTCGTCAAATGAATAAATAAAAGCCTCGTCAAGCCAACCATTTTTCTCCAAATTGGCTTCAAGCTGCTTAAGGTAAGAATCAAACATAAATTGATAATGCTTAGTTTCAGGTGTAAAACCGTTAATTTGCGGTTCAACTTGCCACTGAAAATTTCCTCTACCTAACCCTTCAACCCAAAATCTAAACGAGGTAAAATTATACTTTTCAATTCCTCTTCTTATCTCTCGATTCCAATTTACAAAGTCAACTTTCACTTCTAAATCAGAGGGTTCAAATTTTGGTAAGTAGAAATCTTTTTCAAAAGAATTGTTTTCTAACAGCTCTTCGTTAGTTTCAAAATTTTTAATAGAAATGTCGTCAAAGTAAACAAGCCCAGTTTTTTCACCTTTTGGAGTCCAAGTAGTTGCTCTCAAAACAACTTTGAAAGATTTTGCTCCTTTAGGAAAATTATCAATTTCCTTTTCAAAATTTTCCCAAAAGCCACTTCCAGTAACTAAGATGTCCAAATTCTTTCCGCGAATCCATTTTCCATTTTTATCAAAAAAGCTCAAAGCAAAGAGAAAACTGTGTTCAGGAAGAAATGTTTTATGCCAAAAGCTGATTTTAATCTTATTGAATTCAATTTTAATTCGATTTTTGTATTCAGCATAAATATCTTTCGATTTTTCGTCGTCAAAAATCATAAAACTGAACTTGCCAGAATGTTTTTCATTTTCAACATAGATTGAATTTGACCATAAATCCGAAAAAGGTTTAATACTTGGAAACTCAACTTTTATTGGGTCTAACGGCGTGAAATCGTAAGGTGAAATGTGATTTTTACTAAATAATTCAAAATACTTGTCAAAGACTTCCCGTTCCTGATTTTCATTTTCCAGTTTGTGGTAATCTTTTATAAAAGAAGGGTAAAAGCCAAAAGCTGTCTTACAGGTCATTTTATCAGGGATTTCAAAATCATAAACTTTAATTTGTAAGTTAATTTTTTGAGAAAAACTTTTTGAGTTAAGACTCAAAGTTCCAAAATACTTTCCGCTTGTTGTGTTTTTTGGGATTTTAAAAGTAACCCACAAAATTGAATTTGAATTTTTCGGCAAGCTAAGCGGATTCTGAATTTCTGGTAAAGGGTCAGGACAAGAACCGACAAATCCAACTGAATCACTTGGAAATTCCAAATCTAAAAATTTAGCAATTTTGAATTCAAAGTTTTTAGAACTTAAAATCTTTTGGTTTTCATTTTTCAAATCTGAAACTTGAATCGTTAAATTTTCAATTTCATTTTTAGGATTTACAATAATTTGAAATGACTCCGATTCATTCTTTGCAGAACTAACAAAAATATTTTTATCCTGCTCTTTTGGTGCTTTCCAATCTTTCCCAATTTTCCAACCCGAGTTTGCCCACCAAATTTCTAAGTTTGAATTTTTCTCAATTAGATTTCCATAATTTTGAGAGGAAGGTTGTTTTAACTTATTCTGTGCAATAACGGTATTTAATGAAGTAAAAATTACAAAAATTAATCTTAAAAATTTCATTTTGTTTCCTCCAAACCATAAAATTTATTGCTCAATGAATCGTTCTTTGTGTCAAAAGTCCAAAGCCTAAACCCAAAAGGTCGTTTGTCAAAATTCCTGCTCGTAGTTTCGGTTGAAGCAAGTTTTATATTTTTGTAATTATTAAAAATCGTCTTGTGAGCGTGTCCAGAAAAGACAGCCTTAATTTCATTTTCAGATAAAAATTCTAAAATTTCAAGCCGTTTTCCAATTGGAAAATTGTAATAATTTTCTTCCTCTTTAACGTTTTCCACAAAAAATGGGAAGTGCATTCCAACGAAAATATTCTTGTTTTTCGAGTTTAAGTTTTTAATGGTTTCCAAAAACCAATCATTGTGCTTTTGGCTTTCTTCTTCAACTTCAACTTTCCAAAGTTGTGAATTTGCAACGACTAAAGCGTAATTTTCAAACTCCTGAACAAAGTAATCTGCACCAATCTTTTTTCGGTAAAACTCAAGGCTTTTTGAATTTGGATTATTTCCAACATCGTGATTTCCGGGAGCCAAAAAACAAGGGACTTTGAACTTTTCTTTGATTTCCAAAAAATCTTCAAAAGACTTTTCATTAGCTCTGTCAACCAAATCACCACAAACCAAAACAAAATCTGGATTTAAAAGATTAATTTTCTCAACGGCTTTGACAAATCTAATTTTGTCTTCTTCGTAACCGCCAAAACCCAATTGAGTATCGCACATTTGTATAAACGTAATTTTATTTTCTTTGCAAGAAATTAAAATTAACACAAGCAAAAGAAATAGGAATTTTATTTTCATTTTCAAGTTTATTTATTCAATTTCTGTTATCAATTTCCAAGAAAATAACAAAGAGTTTTCACTTTGAAAGAACTTAATTTTTAAATAAATTCTCAATCTAATTAATGTCTTTAGGTTTTCTTTAATGTTCAACTCTGCTAATAGATTTACATTTTTAAGATTTTTACTGACTCCAGTTTTTATCTTTTTGATTCTTGGGCAAACTCACGAATTTAAAGTTTACTCCTACATTGTCTTTTTTATTGCAATGCTAACCGATTGGTTCGATGGTTATTTAGCAAGAAAATACGAGGAAACAACGAAACTCGGAGCTTTTCTCGACCCTTTAGCAGACAAAGTTCTGGTTTCAAGTGCATTATTTATTTTTGTGCATTTGCAATACATCGAACTTTGGATGGTTATGATAATTGTTGTCAGAGATTTTTTGATTACAGGTTTGAGAAGTTATGCAATTTTTTCAGACAAGCCTGTTGTTACCTCATCAATTGCAAAATGGAAAACATTTATCCAGCTTTTAATTATTCAAGTAATGCTTACAGACTTAGTTTTTCCTGAAGTTTTCTTTTGGATCCAAAACGGAACTTTAAAATACCTAATTAATCAAGCAATGCTTTTAACGGTTGTGATTTCAGTTTACACTGCTGCAAAATATTTATTTGAAAACAAGCAGCACTTAAAAGGTGTTTTAGCCTACTTCTTTAAAACAAATTCAATTCGATAGAGTTTTTGAAATTTCCTTATGGAAAATAACACAAAGTATTTACAGCCCGAACACATTTCTACTCTCGCAAACTTAGAACTTAAAGCAAAATTAGTCGTTGAGGGTTTTATTGCAGGTTTGCACAAATCTCCTTATCACGGATTTTCAGTTGAATTTGCAGAACATCGCCAATATATGCCAGGAGATGAAATCAGACACATTGACTGGAAAGTTTACGGTAAAACAGGTCGTTATTACGTCAAGCAATACGAAGAGGAAACCAACCTTAAAAGCTATTTACTCCTTGACACAAGTAAGTCAATGTTTTTTCAAAAAGATGGAATCCAAAAGTTTGAATACGCTTCTTACTTAGCTGCATCGATTGCTTTTCTAATGATTAAACAACGTGATGCCGTTGGGCTTACACTTTTTGATTCAAAGATTAACAAATTCCTTCCTCCAAAATCTGTAAAAAGCTACTTAAGACTTCTGTTAACTGAAATTTCTAATGTTAAATCTGAGGAATCCAAAACTTCGCTGAGTTCTGTTTTTCACGAAATTGCTGAAAAGATAAAACGAAGAGGCTTGATTGTAATTTTTACAGACCTTTTTCAGAATCAAGAGGTTGAGTCTTTGGAAGAAAAAATAAACCAAGTCATTTCAGGCTTAAAACATTTTAGACACAAAAGACACGAAGTTCTTGTTTTTCACATTTTTGACCCTGCGGAAATTAATTTCTCATTTACAAAAGATGCAATTTTTAAGGACGTTGAAACAGGCGACGAAATTTCTACTCAACCTTGGCACATTCAAAAAGAATACAGACAACTCATTCAAGATTTTACTGAAAAGTATAAAAAAATGTGTCGCCTAAACAATATCGATTACATTCCAATAAGCACTTCCGAACCATTTTCTACAGCCCTCACCGAATATTTGAAAAAACGTGTAACTCTTGGTGGTTAAGGTTTCTCATTTTCATAAAAAGTTATTAAATTTATTAGCTTTCAAGCAACAGAACTCAACCTTAATTAGCAGAAAATAATGAATAAAATAAAAGTTGCGATTCTTGGTGCAACAGGAACAGTTGGACAAAGGTTCATTCAATTACTCGAAAACCATCCTTGGTTTGAAATCTCTGAACTACTAGCCTCTTCTCGCTCTGCTGGAAAAAGTTATTCCGATGCAGTTTCTTGGAAATTAGATTCTGAAATCCCAAATTCAGTTAAAAACCTTATTGTCAAATCTGAAGACGAAATTGAAAAATTCACTTCTCAAATTGCATTTTCAGGCTTAGACGCTTCGGTAGCTGGAGATTTAGAATTTCGTTGTGCAAATAGCGGAATGGCTGTTGTAAGTAATGCAAGGAACTTTCGAATGGAAAAAGAAGTTCCGCTTTTAATTCCA
>QQUF01000044.1 GCA_008501735.1 Calditrichota bacterium
TTCCAACGTTGCCAAAACTATAAATCGTTTGGTCAAGAGTTGTAGTGAATGAAAATTCATTGTCGTTTGAGATTTTAAATTTTTGGGTTGAAAGTTCGCCTGTTGACGAGTCTTCGGCAGTAATAAAAAATGCATTTTCTTGCAAATTTCTTCTATAACCAGCATCTGCTGAAATTGTTGGTAAAGCATTTGAGATTGCTTCTCTTTTCAGTTGTTTGGCAGTTTCAAGTTCTAATTTTGCAAGCCGCAAGTTTTTACTGTTCTCGTCGGCAAGTTTCAAAATTTGGTCGAGATTGTAATCCGCAGCGAAAGAGTTTGCTACAATCAAAATCGACACAAAACAAGTTAATTTCTTGGACATTATTTAGATTTTCTACTTTCAATTAGTTTTTTATAACAATTTAGAAACCAAATTTGACAACATTATGTCATAGGTTTTAAACTTTTGTAAAATTAATTCAGAACGCAGTTACGAGATGTTTTTGTAAAAGTGTCTGAAAAATTTAAATTTATTTTTTGATTATATTTAAACTACCGTTTTTTAGTTTAACCTCTTATTTGATTTCTACTTTCTCACCCATTTTTATCGACATTAATTCGGACAGAAAGGCTTTAATTTCGCGGTTAGTTTTAGTGCAAATCCATTCAGAATCTTTGTAATCGAAATGCCAACCACCGTTTGGCTCAGCAAACCAAATTTGGTCTGCCGCAGATTGGCGATTAATGATATATTTTATTCCGTCTTCAAACTCAATTACAAGTTTTCCGTCTGAGAATTCGATGTCCAAATCTTCATTTTCTTCGATTTGGTCTAAGATACTTTCTAATGTCTCGTCAATTGCTAAGAGGATTTTTTTGTCAGCCATTTTTTTACTTTCTGTGTTTTTCGATTAAGTTGTCAGTTCCACCTGTGATAATTTCTCTCACTCTTGCAGAACGTAAAAAGTCGTGCGGAAATCCGAGTTGAATTCTACTAATTTTGTGAAGTCTTTTCAAGTGTTCGGGAGTTAAGAAAAAATCCAAACAACCTAAATTTTCTACTAATTGACTAGTTTTACTTGCTCCAAGAATTGGAATGATTGAATTTGATTGTTGTCTTATCCAATTGATTGCAACTTGTGACGGTTTAGCACCAATTTCACCTGCAATCTTTACAACTTCTTCTGCAATTGTAATATTTTCTGGAGTTAGTCTAATGTTATCAGCTTTTATTCTACCACCTGAATTTGCATCTTTGTTATATCTTCCTGTCAGAATGCCACTCGCAAGCGGAGCCCAAGCAGTTGTCGTGATTCCAAATTCATTTGCCATTGGCAACAAATCTCTTTCCGCATCACGATTCAATAAGTTGTATTCAACTTGTAAACCTGTGAATTGAATCCAACTCCGAAGTTCTGCTAAAGTGTTTGCTTGCGAAACGACCCAAGCAGGAGAATCAGAAATTCCGATATAAAGAACTTTTCCCGAACTAACCAAATCATTCAAAGTTCTCATTACTTCACTAACTGGAGTTGTAAAATCCCAAGCGTGAAGCCAAAGTAAGTCTATATAATCAGTATTAAGTCTTTTCAAACTCGCTTCAACTGATTGAAGAATATTTTTCCTGTGATTTCCACCTGAATTTGGGTCGCCTTTTCTCATTGCAAGAGTAAATTTCGTAGCCAAAACAAATTTTTCTCTTTCAGCAGAAATGAATTCACCCAAAAATTTCTCACTTGTTCCGTTCGTGTAATAGTTTGCAGTGTCAATAAAATTTCCACCAGCTTCGGCAAATGCGTCAAAAATTTTCTTGCTTTCTTTCCTGTCTACTCCCCAACCCCAATCTTCTCCGAAAGTCATTGTTCCAAGACAAATTTCTGAGACTCTGAGACCACTTTTTCCAAGTAATTTAAACTTCATTTTCTAACTTTCTTTTTTTGATAAATCAGTTGTTTCTGTTTGCTCAATTTGCAACATTTTTTCTTTATTTTTTTCATACCAAATATCGAACCAAACTTTAATAATCGCAATTGCAGGAATCGCGACTAAAAGTCCGATAAATCCGAAGACTAAAGGAAAACCTAAGATTGCCACAATTATTAGAAGTGGGTTTAATCCGAGTTTATCGCCCATAACTTTTGGTGCAATGACAGTTGCTTCTAAAAATTGAACCGAAAAATAAATAATTGACATTGTTGCAAATGCTGTTAAGGGTTGTGGACTCAAAAATGAAACTAAAGTTCCTAAGCAAAATGAAACCAAAAAACCAAAGTAAGGAATCACATTCAAGACTCCAGCCAAAATCCCAAGCATTACAGCGTATTTGAATTTAAAAATCAGCAAAAAAGTCGTAATAAAAATAATAATTATTGTTGAGACCAAAAGTTGCCCACGAAAGTAATTACTCAAAATGTTGTCAATTTTGCTAAAGTTTACTCCTTTATTCCCATCAAGGTGTAATTTCGGAGCAACCACTTTCCCGATTTCTTTAAGTTCGTCCCAATCTTTCAAAAAATAGAAGCTAAGAATTGGTGTCAAAATCAAGTTCAAAACGTAATCGAAAATGCTACTAATTCCAGATGCAATAGTTGAGATGCTTGTAAAAATTTGTGTAAAAACTGTTTTAATTTTTGGGGTCGCTTCTTGAATAATTAAAGTTTGCAATTCGTCTGTTGGAATATCAAATCTTTCAACATAACTCAATAAATCGATTGTTATAAAATCTCGAATCAAATCCGTGTAAATTGGAATTTGTTTTATGAATTGCTGAATCTCTTCTGCCAAAGTTGGAACTAAAATTAAGAAAACAACTGTGATTACAATCGCCACAATCAAGGTAACTATGTAAACGATCAAGTCTCTATTAAAATCTTTTTTTACGAAGAAGTCAACGACCGGGTCAAAGAGGTAGGCAAAAAGTGTCGAAAGCACAAATGGAATGAGCAAATTCCCAGCAATTTTTAAGAACCAAAGTGCAAAGAAAAATATTGTAACGCCAATTAAGCGTCGTGCAGCTACTTTATCCCGAAATGGCGAGAGCATAAAAACTACAGAAATTGTTAGTACCAAAGGACTAATCACTTCGTCAATTTTATAAACGAGTAAGCCCAAAAGTGCGATAGCTGTTACAAAAATTACACTTGAATAATTTTTTTCTTCGTTTGTTACTTTTAACATTCTTTTAAATTGTTTTGAATTTTCATTTCGTAATTTAACAAAAGTTTAAATTTTAAACGAAACTAATTTAATGAACTTCACTTTAAAAAGTCTCCTTTTACCACTCATTTTTTTAATTGTTTCTTGCAGTCGTGAAGAACCAAATTATTTCCCTTTTGAAGAAAATCGCTACCAAAAATTTATGAGTTTTGAGGCAGAAGATTTTACAAATTATCAAACTTACCAATCACTCGAAAATGACCTAAAGTTGCAATTGAAAGAGGTAACAGACGGACTTTACAGAATTGATTTACAGATTGACAATATTTTCCCTGTCCCGACTCCTCTCACCTATTTCCAACGCTCGGGAGATAAAATTTTATTTTCAGAAATCAGTTATTTTGAAAGTGATTTGGTTTACGAACTTAACCTTCCGCTGCCCGAAAAACTTCGTTGGGCAATCGGTACTTTTGAAATTGAATTTTTAGGTATTGAAGACCATAAATTTTTCCAAGAAGAACTTCCAAAGTGTGCTGTATTTGAACTCGAGTCACATTTTTTGAAATTCAGAGTTTGGTTTGCAGACGGAATTGGAGTCGTTAAAATCAGAAAATTTGAAACTGGCAACTCCAAAGAAATCATTTGGATTTTGAACGATTTTGTAAAATGATAAAATTTTATAAACGAAAAATCTATAAGAACTAGGCTTGCCGATTTTAGTTATTTAAGTGCTGTAAAACCGACTAAAGTCGGCAAGCCTGTTAATAGATTTTACTTTTTAGGTGGAAATTGAGAAAGGATTTTTTCAACTGATTCTTTCATTTTTTTTTCTGACTTTTTCGGATTGTGGTCAACTGTTTCTGTTGCCCAACCTCTCCAAATAAGTTCATTTGATTCAATATCAATGAAATCAATTACTAAAGTTTCTTCTAAATGTTTTTCATTTCTCAGATTTGGGTTTTTGTATCGACCACGATATTTGTAATTCCAATCTTTTACATTAATTTTTCCACCAACATTAAAATGAGAAGCAATTTTGAAATCCACTTTTCCTGTCGCTGGTGTTGCTAAAACTATATTTTGTTTTTTCAAATAATTTTGGATCGAATCTTTCAACCTTTTTTCGTAAAGGTTTTTGTGAGCAGCAAGTGGACTTCTTGAAGACGCTTGAGAAGCAGGTTTTTTTGCCCATTCAAATTCCTGAAAAGTCGAAAAATCTTCTCCGTGGTCAAAATCTGCTTTAATCACCTGAGAAGAACACCCAAAGGTCATAACTAAAAGCCCCAAAGAAAAAAGTGCTTTTAAAAACTTCATACTAAAAATCTCCTGTTTTTTTGATTCTTAGATTTTAATTTTTAAGACTTTCAAAAGCAAACACTTTATTGAATTTAATGTTTCAGTTTCAGCTTTTTCCTGAAGTATTTTACAATTTCCAAGTTTCTTTCAACATTAAATCTGCTTGATTACTTTTGTCAATTTTGATAAGTTGCATTGAACCTAACCTTTACGGAGAATCTAATGAAAAAATCCAAACTGTTCTTTTTAGCTAACCTAATTCTTTTTCCAAGTCTAATTTTCGCTTCTGACTACGTAGAAGGAAGAGTAATTTTTAAGCTAAAAAACTCAATCGAAACTCAACAAGGGCAAAATGCTCTCCACAAAACTCAAAATTTCTTATCAGACTTTGGAGTTTTTGAAATCACTCCAATTTTCCCGCACCACCAAATAAAAAGAGAATTAAAAAATGGTGAGCTTGCAAAAATTTATGAAGCAAAAATTAATGTAAGTTTTTCAGCAAAAGACATTTCAGAAAAGGTTTCAAACCTAAAAGGAATTGCCTTCGCGGAGCCTCGTTTCATCAACAAAATTTCTGAAACTCCAAATGACCCTCAGTTCTCAAGTCAGAATCATTTGCCAGTAATTAATGCAACTCAAGCTTGGGATATTCAACACACTGACGGTGCAGTTTTAGTCGGAATTACTGACACAGGAGTTGACCTCGACCACCCAGATTTACAAGCAAACATTTGGCAAAACACTGATGAGATTGCTGGGAACAACATTGACGACGACAACAACGGTTATATTGACGATGTGAACGGTTGGGATTTTGCAGGAAATTCTCCTGGTGCAAATCCTGACAACGACCCAACAGACAATCACGGTCACGGAACTCACACTTCTGGCGATGTTGCTGCTGTTACAAACAATGGAACTGGAGTTGCAGGAATTAGTTGGAACGCAAAAATTATGGCTGTAAAAGCTGGTCCAGGAAATTCTGACATTACTCACGGTTACGAAGCAGTTGCTTACGCTGCTGAGAATGGTGCTGAAATTATAAATTGTTCTTGGGGGAACAACAATTACACACTTTTAGGTGAAGAGGTTGTTGCTTATGCACACAGTCTTGGAAGTGCGATTGTTGCAGCATCAGGAAATTTTAATTCTCAAACTCCACAAACTCCCGCAATCTTTGACGGAGTTCTTCAAGTTTCGGCGACAACTGATGCAGACCAAAAAGCAAGTTTTTCAAATTATAATAATTTTGTAGACATTTCTGCTCCAGGACAATCAATTCTTGGAACTGCTTTAAATGGAAACTACACAAATTCAAGTGGAACTTCATTTTCTTGCCCAATTACTTCGGGAGTTTTGGCTTTGGTGAAAGCACAAAATCCGACTTGGACAAATCGCCAAGTTTTGGAACAAGTTCGTGTTAGTTCTGATGAAAATTTCTACACAGTTATCGGAAATTCTGCTTACACCGAAAAACTTGGTTTTGGAAGGTTGGACGCACAAAGAGCTTTGACAATCCAAAGCCCTTCTGTGAGAGTTTTGGGAATAAATTACAACGACGGAGGAAACGGAATTCCTGAACCCGGAGAAACTCTACAACTCGAAATCACAATTCAAAACTTTTTAACTCCTGTTCAAAATTTGGACGTTGGAATTTCAGAAAACAGTCCACATTTAACTCTTGCAAATTCAACTGTCAGCGTTGGCACTCTTGGAAATTTGCAAACGACTACAATTTCTGTTGATTTAACGGTTGCTCAAAGTATGCCTGTAAACCACGAAGTTTTGTTCAGTTTCACTTTTGAAGGAACTACTGCAAATTCATTTACTTACTCGGATTGGGAAAAAAGAAGCGAATTACTTTTACCTGCTTTCATCACTCACACTGCTGGAGGAATTAAATTTTCGGTTACAGACAGAGGAGCAATGGGATTTTTGCAAAATTCGGGAAATTCGGCAGGAGAAGGTTTTAGTCAAGCTGACAATGTGAATTTAATGTGGGCAGGAACTTTGCTCGTTGGAAAAAGTGCAACAGAAGTTTCAGATGCAAATTACGCAGGTTCAGGAAACTTCGACACTGATTTTTCACGAATTGGAAATTTCATTGGGTTCTCGACTTCTGGGCTTCTTGCTGACCAACAAAGCGAAGTAAAATACAACGATTCACTTGCTGACACACCTCTTGGAATCGAAATTACTCAAACTGGTTTTTCTTACTCAAATCAAAATGACAGTGGTTACGTGATTTTAAGTTTCGATGTCAGAAACACAAACAGCACTTCTTTAAATGGCATAAACATTGGACTTTTCTTTGATTGGGACATTGACGAAACAACTTACACAACAAATTATGGTGGTTGGGATTCTGGAAATGAAATCGGTTGGATGAGTGAAAGTTCAAGTTCGACAAGCAAACACTGTGGACTTAAAGTTTTGAATTCTCAGGGAGCTTCTGCATACAGAGTTTTGCCAGACGAGGAAACTTGGGACGGAGACGGATTTTCAGAAACAGACAAATGGAACGCACTTTCAGGTGGTTTTACACAAACAAGTGGAACTCAAGACGATTTGTCTCATTTGATTGCAACTGGACCTTACGACATTCCTGCAAACGGGAAAGTGCGAGTTGCTTTTGCTGTAATTGGAGCGGCAAACTTGAATGACTTAGTTTCCTTCGGACAAGCGGCACAAACGAAATGGCAACAAATTGACCCACTTTTGGGTTTAGAAGAAAGTGTAAATGAAAATGTTATTCAAGAATTCAAACTTTCACAAAATTATCCGAACCCATTTAACCCTTCGACAATTATCAATTATCAATTAGCGATGAAGAATGAAGGTAAATTGACAATTTTTAATGTGTTGGGTGAGAAGGTCAGAGAATTTGAATTGACTCAGCAAAGTGGTTCCGTTGTTTGGAACGGAACAAATGGGAATTCAAAACAAGTCTCAAGTGGAATTTATTTTTACAGGCTCAAAGCAGGAGGTTTTGTCGAAACTCGCAAGATGTTGTTTTTGAAGTAAAAATTATTTTGTTTTATTTTAAAGTCAATATTGACATCGCTAACATTTTTCTAAACATTTCTAATCCATTAGAATACACTTAGCTAAACAAATTTTAATGGAGACAAAAAAATGCCTAAGAAAATTACAATTCTTGCGATACTTCTTTTTGCAAATTTAAGTTTTGGTCAAATTATTGGAGCAAAACAAGTTAGCCTATTTAATCTTAGTATAATTAATTCTGAGTTAAAAGGTGAAGAGGGTTTAGGAATAAATTTATCACTAACCAAAGATTTTTACAAAATTCCATTTACTCTTGATTTTAAAATGATGGGAGAAGTTGATGGAATCACTTTTGGTGGCTCAACTTCTCCGAAACACAAATTTTCACAAATATCTTTACTTGCTAGTTTATTTAAAAACCATACAATTCCATTATTACTAAGTGGCGGAATTGGATATTCCAGTTTAACCTACAGAGGAAAATTTCTTTATTCAGAATATGAGAATGATAGTTGGTTTAGTGATGTAGATTCATATTATGAAGAAATTAATGAAAATTCTTTAACTCTTCCAATAGAACTCAAAATATTTTGGGTAAATAAAAATTTTGTTGGAGTTTCAATTGGAGCTTTTGCTTCAATTAGAAAAAATAATTCAGTAATTGGCTTCAACTTGGGATTTGTAGGAGGAACAATAAAATGAGTGCAAAGTTCAAGAAATCAACAAGCATAAAAATTACAATTCTTGCGATACTTCTTTTCGCAAATTTAATCTTTGCTCAAATGAAAAATTCGGAACACATTAGTCTTTTTAATGCGAGTTTTTTAAATGCAGGAATAAAAGATGCAAGTGGTTTTGGATATAATTTTTCTTTTACAAAAGATTTTATGGGAATTCCAATCACTTTGGACTACAAAAAAATGAGTGAATTTGAAGGAATTTGGGTCAGTGACGAAAAATTTCCTAAAAGCAATTTCTCACAATTAGCAATTATGGCAGGTTACTTTGACCCAAAAGTTCCAATTTTAGCAAGTACTGGAATTGGTTTAATTAAGTCGAAATACAGAGGAAAATTAATCAAAATTGAAGAATTTGAGGGCTTCATTTTCCCAGCTGAAACAAAAAAGTATTATGCGGAGAAAAATAAATACACGCTTACAATTCCCATAGAAGTCAAATTTTTATTTCTCTATAAAAATACTTTTGGTGGCTCACTTGGACTTTTCACTTCTTTAAATAAGAATAGCTCAATTGTTGGTTTTAATTTAGGAATCGCTTTAGGGAAAGTAAAATAATTTTATTCGTCAAAAACCAAGCCTTCAAATAAAATATCAGTGCCAATGTTTTGGAAACTTTGCTTTTTAAAATGAAGTGCTTCCGTAATTTTCTCAATTCCGAGTTCTCCTACGGCACTAATTCCGTCGTTGCCAACGAGTTTTGGTGCAATGAAAAACATTACTTTATCGAATAGTTTCTGAATTAAAAATGAGTTAAAAACTTTTGAACCACCTTCTACTAGAATCGAACAAATTTCAAGTTTTGCACACTCTGCTAAAACCTCTTCCAAGTTTAAACTTCCGCTTTTATTTGTGCTGACTTGAATGACTTTTACACTTGTTTTTTTCACAGATTCCAAACGCTCAGTTTCAGCATTTTTTGAAGTAAAAACTATTGTCTTTTTTTTAAGCGAATCACTCAAGAGATGCGAATCAAGTCGAATTTTTAATGTTGAATCTAAAACGATTCTCAAAGGGTTTCTGCCTTTTACAAGCCTAACATTCAAAACAGGGTCATCTTCAAGAACTGTTCCAATACCAACCAAAACTGCATCATATTCTGTGCGTTTTTGGTGGACTAAAATTCGTGATTCTTCACTTGTAATCCACTTTGAATGACCAGAGTTTGTGGCGATCTTCCCATCTAAAGTTTGGGCAATTTTTATGGCAACAAAAGGTCTATTCTTTGTAATGAAAGTGAAAAAAGGAAGATTGACTAATTTGCATTTTTCTCCAAGAATTCCGACCTCAACTTCAATTCCATTTTCCTTAAGTTGCTCTACTCCTTTTCCTGCGATTTTCGGATTTGCATCTAGAGTTCCTATTATAATTTTTGCGGGTTTGACTTCGATTAAAGCATTTGTGCAAGGTGGAGTTTTTCCTGTAAAACAACAAGGTTCCAAAGTTACAAAAACAGTCGAGTCTTTCGGCGACTCTTTGCAATTTTTTAAAGCATTTACTTCTGCGTGAGCATTACCAAATTTCTCGTAAAAACCTTCACCGATAATTTTGCCATTTTTAACAATAACACAACCAACAATCGGATTTGTTTTATTAAAACCTGTTCCTTTTTTGGCTAATTCCAAAGCCCTTTGCATAAATTTTATTTTTGATTCTTCGTTCACGAATTACTTTTCTTTTTCGTAGTTAACAGAAACAATCGTGTGAATTCCACCTCTAACATTGAAATCAGTTTCGACAGTGATTTTTCGAGGTTCGCAAGCCTTTACAAAATCATCTAAAATCTTGTTCGCAACATTTTCGTGAAAAATTCCTGCGTCTCTGAAAGAATGGGTGTAAAGTTTTAGACTTTTGAGTTCGACACAAAGCTCGTCTGGAACGTAATTTATGCGAATTGTTGCAAAATCAGGCAAACCTGTTCTTGGACAAACACAAGTGAATTCAGGAATTGTGATTTTTATTTCGTAATCTCTATCAGAATATTGATTGGGCCAAGCTTCGAGTTCAGGAGTTTTTTGCAGAGTTGATTTTGCGTGGTCTTCTGTGTATTTTTCCAATTTTCTACCTTAGTTTTAGTGAGAACAACTTCCGCTACAAGTATGAGCTGATGCAGGAGTTTCTTTTTTGGTTTCAGTTTTTGGTTCAGGAGTTTTGGTCGCTGGTTTTCCAGAACTTTTGTAATCCGTTTGGTAAAAACCGCTTCCTTTGAAAATCACTCCACTTCCAGCACTGAAAAGTTTTGAAATTGTTGCTGCACCACATTCTGGACAATTCGAAGGGTTTGGACTACTCATACTCTGGAATTTTTCAAAAGTATGTTCGCAAGTGTTACATTTAAAATCATAAGTTGGCATAAAAAAATCCTTTGTAAAATTTAGGCTCGTAAGTTAAAGAAACTTAGATATTAAAGCCAAATAAAATTTAAAGTAAAATCGGTAAAACTTCCTTGATGTCTTTAATCTCAAAATCAGCAACACAGTCTTTGACTTCGTTGTTGTGAGGATTAAAGTAAACTGTTTTCATTCCAAAATCTCTTCCACCAACAATGTCAGCTAAATAATTATCGCCGATGTAAATCGACTCTTCAGCAGTTGAATTCAAAGATTTAACAGCAAAATCAAAAATCGAAGGATGAGGTTTCATTCTTCCAACGTCTTCTGAGCAAACAACAGATTGAAAATATTTTGACAAACCTGTTTTTTCGAGTTTAATTTTTTGGACTTCTGCAAAGCCGTTTGTTATAATTCCAAGTGGAAATTTATCTTTAACCTCTTCAAGAACTTCCACAGCTCCGTCAATCATATGAAAACCTTGAGAATAAACTTCGATGTATTTGTAGCTGATTTCCAAAGATTTTTCTGAATTTAAATTTAGCTCTTCCAAAGAATCTTTGACTCGGTGCAAACGAAGGTAATCTTTTGTGATTTTTTCCTCTGTGAGCAAATGCCAAAGTCGATTGTTATGCTTAACGTAAACATCGTGAAAAGCCTCAAAAGTTACATCTTCAAAAACTTCGCGATACATTTTGTAAATTTCTCTTTTAGCTTCCATTTCAGTTTTTGAGTGGTCTAAAAGTGTGTTATCAAGGTCAAAAAAAACTGCTGTCAGTTTCACTGCTTTTCCTTTCTAAAAAAAGAAAACCCGAAAGGTTTTAGGCTTTCAGGTTTAAATTTTAATCTGAATTTTTTCTTAAATTTTTTCGACTAACTTTGCCATAACTTTCGTGAGTTTTGGCTCAGCCTCGTTAGCTGTTTTGATAATTTCTTCGATGTTCGCAGGTTTCAAAGAATCAGGGAAACATTCGTCGGTAATAACTGACATTCCAAACACTTTTAAACCCATATGAACAGCAGCGATATTTTCAGGAACTGTACTCATTCCGACAACGTCAGCTCCAATTCTTCTCAAGAATCTGTATTCCGCACGAGTCTCAAGGTTTGGTCCTGTCACAGCAACGAAAACACCTTTTTGCAATTTGATTTTTTCTTCAAGTGCAATTTCTTCAACCAATTTGATTAGTTCTTGCGAGTAAGATTCGCTCATATCTGGGAAACGTGGTCCAAGTTCGTCGTAATTTTTGCCAATTAATGGATTATCCCCAAGAAGGTTAATTTGGTCTTCGATAATCATCAAATCACCTGCTCTGTAAAGTGGATTCATTCCGCCACAAGCGTTTGAAATTAAAAGTGCTTTGATTCCCAAATATTTCATAACACGAACTGGGAAAACGATTTTTTGCATCGAGTACCCTTCGTAGTAGTGAAATCTTCCTTGCATTGCAACGACTGATTTTCCACCTAGCTTTCCAAAAATTAATTTTCCTGCGTGGCTTTCAACTGTTGAAACGGGAAATTCAGGAATGTCTTCGTAAGAAATTTCTGTTTCGATTTCAATTTCCTTCACAAGTCCGCCAAGACCTGTTCCAAGAATAATTCCGACTTCTGGGGTGAGTTTTGTTTTTGATTGAATAAATTTTACTGCATCTTCAATTTTTTGCAAAAGATTATCCATTTAATTTTTTCCTTTTGATTTATCATCTTCGATTTTCTTCACTTGCTTCAAAGTAGCTTCGAGCATTTTCTGTAAATCTGTACTAATTACTTTTTTTTCTGGTTCTTGTGTCTCATTTATTTCTTCTTTGGTGGCAACTTCTGGTTCTTCTTCAAAGATTTCAGTTTCTTCTTCCTCAAAAGTTTCAGGCTCTGAAATTTCTTGAATTACTTCTGATTGCGATTCCTCAACTTTTTCAACAAATTCTCTTGGCTCACCAATGATAATTTTCTCTTCTTGTTGAGGAATTTCAATTTTTTCTTCAAAAGTTTCGGTTGAAGCGATTTCTTCTTCCAAAATCTCAACTTCTTTTTCCAAAACTTGAATTTCCTCTTGAATAATTTCGGGCTTTGGTTCTTTCGCCAACAATTTGCTAAACTGCGATTCATCAATCTCTTGTTCAATCATCGTTACAAATTCAATTTGAGACGAAGCTAAGTGTTTGAGTTTTGCTGCAAAATTTCTTTTTTCATTAATCAAAGAATAAATTCTTTCTTGAATTTTTGCTTCTTGTTGCTCAGCTTCTTGCAAAATTTTATTTGCTTTAAGTTCAGCTTCACGAATGATTAGCACTGCTTTTTGCTGAGAATTTTCAATTGAACGAGTTGAAGATTCTTGAGCAGTAATCAAAGTATCTTTCAGAGTTTGTTCAACTTCTGAGTATCTTTTTAGATTCGTTTCAAGTTCAATTATTTTGTCTGAAAGTTGATTTCTTTCTGTCAAAAGTTCTTCGTAAGAATCAGCTACTTCATCTAAAAAAAATGTTACTTCTTGAGTGTCAAAACCTCGAACTTTCTTCTGGAATGTTTGCTTTTTAATGTCTAAAGGTGTCAGTTTCAAATTTTCACCTGTAAAATTTTATTGTAGTCTAAGTGCAATGCCGTAAATAGATTTCACGACAAAATTTTGAGCAAAAATAAGTAATAAAATGACAATTATTGGTGAAATATCAATTCCACCGAAACCGCCTCCAAATCCTGTGTATTTGTCTAAATAAAAACGAACTCTAAACATTACAGGGTCAGTAATCGAAGCCAAAAAAGTTACAATCGGATTATTTGGGTCAGGATTTACCCACGTCAGCAAAGAACGAATAATTATTATCCAAATGTAAATTTCAATTACACTATCGAGAACAACTGCGACAGATTCTAGAAAATTGCCTATTAAAAACATAAATTAAAACTTTCAGTTTGTGTAATTTCTTTGACCGAAGATTGACGTTCCGACTCGAACTAAAGTTGCACCTTCTTCAATGGCAATCTCAAAATCATTGCTCATTCCCATTGAAAGTTCCGTCAAAGTTTCAGTAAAAATATTCGTTAAATTTAATCTTTCAAGTGCGTTTCTCAAAGTAACGAAACAATTTCTTACAACTTTTTCGTCTTGGCTAAATTTTCCGATTGTCATTAACCCCTTCACATTCAAAAACTCAAGCGTTCTAACTTGCTCAGCAAACTCAACTAAACCATCGACCAAAACACCTGATTTACTCTCTTCAAGAGAAGTATTTACTTGTAAAAAAATATTAGTTTTTTTGTCAAGATTTTTTGAGTGTCTATTCAGTTCTTTGGCAAGTTTAAAACTGTCAACAGAGTGAATAAAGTCAAAAAGTTCAACTGCTTTTTTTGCTTTGTTCGACTGTAAGTGTCCAATTAGATGCCATTCAATTTCTTTACCAAAAAACTTGATTTTCTGCTCTGCTTCTTGAACTTTACTTTCCCCAAAAACTACAATTCCTGCATCAACAGCTTCTTGTAAAGTTGAAATTGGGTGAACTTTAGAAACAGGTAATAATTTTACTTTTTGTGGATTTCTCCCTGCTCTTTGGCAAGCCTGAAAAATTCTGTCTTGAATTTTATTGTAATTTTCAGCAATCATTTTAAATTCTAAAGCGTTTTGTTTCTAAAAAGTGAAATTCAATTGCTCGAAAGATACTTGCAAAAGGAAATTAAACCAAATTGAAAAACGTAACAAACTGCTTCTTTTGTTGAACCTCAAGAAGTAAGAATCACAGATAGAATTTGCTATATTCTTTTTAGTGAATTTAGTGGTTTATGTCTTGTTGCTAAGACAAAGTTTTGCTCAAAAATTCTAAGGTCATAAAAAATGAAAAAAGGCGAATTAATTCTTCTTTCAGTTACCCTTCTAATTTGTTTGGTTTTTGCAGAAATTATTTTGCGAATTGCAATGCCTGAACCTCAAAATTATATGCTTCGTCATCCTAACATAAATCTAGTTTTTACTCCAAAAACAGAAATTATGCCCGGAATTTACGGCGATTCAAAATTTTCAACAAATTCATTAGGACTTCGCGGTGGAGAAATTGAGGAGAATCACAATTACAAAATTCTCGCGACTGGCGGAAGCACAGCCGAAGACCTTTACCTTGACCAAGAGGAATCTTGGATAAGAATTGCCGAACGAGAAACTTCTGCCCAAAGTTCTAAATACAATCTTTGGATTGGAAACGCAGGAAAAAGTGGGCAAAATTCAAGAGACCATTATATTCAACTCAAATATTTACTTCCACAACTGCCTGAGATTGATGCTGTTATGATTTTGGTTGGAATGAATGATTTTATGCTTAGACTTCGACGAGACAAGATTTACGACCCGAATTTTATGCAAAAAGAAGATGCTGAGGAAATTTTAATTCCAAGAGTTTTTCACATTTTACCAGAGAAAGAAGACCCGACAGTTCCTTTTGTCAAAAGACTTGCACTTTGGAAATTTATGCGAAAAATTAAATATCTTTTTGTAGAACCTGAACATTCGCAAGACCAAGTTCTTGGATTAATCGGAGAAGCCTACCAAAAGTGGCGAGAAAATCGTCAAAGTGCTTCGACGATTCTTGACACTTTACCCGAAATGTCAGGAGGACTAAGAGAGTACAAACAAAACCTGAATCTCATTATTGACCTTTGTAAGCAACACAACAAAAGAGTGATTCTTCTTACACAACCTTCAATTTGGCGAGAAGACTTAGAACCTGAAATTGAAAAGTTACTTTGGCTTGGAGGAATCGGAGATTATCAAGGTAAAAAAGGTCAAAAATATTATTCGCCGAAAGCCTTAGCAGAAGGAATGGAACTTTACAACCAAACTTTGCTTGATGTTTGCAAAGAAAGAGACGTTGAATGTATCGACGTGGCGAACGAAATTCCAAAAGACACAACAGCATTTTTTGACGATTGCCATTTCAACGAAGGCGGAGGAAAAAAAGTCGGCAAAGTTGTAACAAATTATTTATTACAGAATTTGCCTTAAAATTTTAAAAAACTTAAATCATTTTCTCAAGAATTAAGTTTTTTTTTAATTTTGTTGCTTCTCCATAAAAATTCCAAGTAACTTAAAAAAGGAATAGTAAAACCTTTCAAAATTTTAATCACACGAAATTAAAATGGAACTCGGAAATCAAATTTTAGATATTTTAAACGATTGCGAATCTTACTTTAAACAGCTTAAAGAAACAGAGAGAAATCAAATTCTAATTGACTTTCCGGCTGTTTCAGAACAACAGCAATTTGAAGAAATTCAAGTTCCAAACACTCAAACAAATTTGCAAATTGAAATGCCCGAAAAACCTTCACAAAGTTCAGTAATTTCTGACCTTTCAAAATACTCTACTCTATCAGAATTTGACAATGCAATCAATCAATGCACCAAATGCGTTCTTTGCGAATCGAGGAATAAATTTGTTTTTGGAGCAGGAAACCCGAATGCCGATTTAATGTTAGTCGGTGAAGCTCCTGGAGCAGACGAAGACAAAAACGGAGTTCCTTTTGTTGGGCGTTCTGGAAAACTTTTGGATAAAATCCTTGCTGCAATTGACATCAGTAGAGAAGATGTTTTTATTGCAAATATTTTAAAATGCAGACCTCCAGAAAATCGTGACCCTTTAGCAAGTGAAGTTGACAAATGTGAGCCTTACTTAAAAAGACAAATCGAATTAATTAACCCAAAAGTGATTTTGGCTTTGGGAAGAATCGCAGGTCAAACGTTACTTAGGACAAAGGATTCCCTAACAAAACTAAGACAAAAAGAACACAATTATCACGGTAAAATTTTAATGGTTACTTATCATCCTGCTGCACTTTTAAGAAATCCAAATTGGAAAAGACCAACTTGGGAAGATGTTCAAAAAGTGAAAAAAATCTATGAAGGATTGAAGTAAATTGGCTCAGACTAAAAAACAAAAAAATAATTCATCTGACGGAAGTTTGCTTTTCGACAAACTTCCACCACAAAACCTTGAAGCAGAAGTTGGGGTTCTTGGTGCAATGCTTCTTGACCAAGATTCAATCGGCGAAGTTATCGAAATTTCTGGCGGAGACGATGCAATTTTTTACAAAGACAATCATAAGAAAATTTTTAATGCAGTTCTTGAGCTTTACAACGAAAGTAAGCCTGTTGATATAATTACACTTTCTGAATTTTTGAACCAAAAAGGTGAGCTCGAAAGTGTTGGCGGAGCTCCTTATATCTCAGATTTGACAAGACAAATCTCAACTGCTGCAAATGTTCGTTCTCACACAAAAATCATTCTTGAAAAATCAATTTTACGAAGACTCATTTCTGCTTCAACCGTTATAGCTAAAGAAGGTTACGAAGCAAAAGAACCTGCCGATGACATACTTGAAACAGCAGAAAAATTGATTTTTGAGATTTCTGAGAAACGAACTACAAAAACTTTTGAGCACATAAACAAAAACATTCATTCTGTAATTGACTTAATAGAATCGTTTTCTGGTGACGGTGATTTTACAGGTGTTCCAACAGGTTTTGGGCAACTTGATAAAATGCTTTCAGGCTTTCAAGATTCAGATTTTGTAATTTTGGCTGCACGACCTTCGATGGGAAAAACTGCTTTTGCCCTAAACTTAGCCCTCAATGCTGCAAAGCACGAAATCCCTGTTGGGTTTATGAGTCTTGAGATGGGAACAACTCAACTTTTGATGAGACTTTTGGCAATGGAATCACGTATCAACCAAAACAACATTAGAAGCGGAAAACTTCAAAGTAACGACTGGACGAAGTTGATGGAAAAATCTTCTTACTTGTCTAAGTTGCCGATTTATATTGATGACACAGCAGGTCCAAATATTCTTGAAGTTAAATCTAAAGCAAGACAACTAAAAATGCGTCATAAAATGCAAATTCTTTTCATTGACTACTTGCAGTTAATCAACGGTCCAAAAACTGAAAACAGACAAAATGAAATTTCATCAATTAGCCGTTCTCTCAAAGGAATTGCAAAAGAACTGAACGTTCCTGTAATTGCACTTTCGCAGTTAAGTCGTGCAGTTGAAAGCAGAAATGACAAAACTCCAATGCTTTCCGACCTTCGTGAATCTGGAGCAATTGAGCAAGATGCAGATGTTGTAATGTTTCTTCACAGACCAGAATATTACACTCGACAATCAGGTAGTGAACCTGACGCAACAGAAGATGGACTTGCAAATATTATTGTCGGAAAACAAAGAAATGGACCTGTAGGAAATGTTGAATTACATTTTCAACCTGAATTTGGTAGATTTGAAAATCGTGACCATTTTAGAAATGACTTAGAAAATCCAATCCGTAAAATTGCTGCTCAAGGTGAAATGGGAAGTCGAAAACAAAGTAACGGAAATGGAAACGACCCTGGATTTTAGTAGAGACGCAAAATTTTGCGTCTCTACTAAAGACCTAACAGGTTTCGAAAATCTGTTAGGTCGAAAAAAATATGAAATTAAAGTGAACACAAAATTAGTTCTTAAATGTAGAAGTAAATATAAAGAGCAATAAATTGAAAAAATCATTAGTGATTGTAGAATCACCTGCCAAAGCAAAAACTATAAATAAATACTTGGGAAACGATTACGTTGTTACCTCTTCGGTTGGTCACATTCGTGATTTGCCCAAAAGAGAACTTGGAGTTGACCTAGAAAACGATTTCACTCCAAAGTATGTGAACTCGCAAGGAAAATCAAAAGTCATTTCTCAAATCAAAAAGCTTGCTGCAACTTCTGACAAAGTTTATATCGCAACAGATAATGACCGTGAAGGAGAAGCAATTGGTTGGCACATTTCACACATAGTAAAAAAATCAAATAAAAATATTTACAGAGTTCTTTTCAATGAAATCACTCAAAAAGCAATTCAGGCTTCGATTCAAAAACCTGGTAAAATCGACATTAATCGTGTTGATGCTCAACAAGCTCGTAGAATTATGGACAGAATTGTTGGTTACAAAATTTCGCCTTTTCTCTGGAAAGCTGTTTCAAAAGGATTAAGTGCTGGAAGAGTTCAGTCTGTCGCCTTGAAAATAATTTGCGAAAGAGATGCTGAAATCGCTGCTTTTATCCCTGTCGAATATTGGTCAATCGTTGCAAATCTTGAAAATCAAGAGGACAATTTTTCTTTTGAAGCAAAACTTGTAAAAATTGACGGCAAAACTGTTGATAAAGACAAGAACAGAATTTCTGACAAAAAGGGTGCGGAGTTTCACAAAAACGAAATTCTTAAAAATGGGTTTGTAATTTCTTCGATTGATAAAAAAACTGTAAAACGAAACCCTTATCCACCTTTTACGACAAGTACTTTGCAACAAGAGGCTTCCAAAAGGCTTAGATTTTCGTCAAAATTTACGATGTCTGTGGCACAACAACTTTACGAAGGAATGGAAATCGGAACAGGAACTCCAACAGGACTCATAACTTATATGAGAACTGACTCTCTTAGAATTTCCGAAGATGCTTTGAGTGCTGCTCGCGAGACAATTTTAAATGAATACGGACAGGCTTACTTGCCAAATTCACCAAGACATTACAAGACTGGAAAAGGAGCTCAAGACGCTCACGAAGCGATTCGACCAACTTCTTTGCAAAATTCTCCACAAAAAATAAAAAGATTCCTAACTCAAGAACAGTTCAAACTTTACTCAATGATTTGGAACAGATTTTTGGCTTCACAAATGTCTCCTGCTTTGGAAGACCGAACAACTGTGAACATCAATTCAGGTGAAAATTACCTTTTCAGAACAACAGGTTCGATTCTAAAATTTGATGGGTTTTTAAGAGTCTTTGGCGACTCTAAAAACGACGATAAAAAAGATGATAAAAATGTCAAACTTTCACCACTTTTGAAAGAAGGCAATAAGTTAAATCTCAAAAAATTAGACACAAATCAGCATTTTACAAAACCTCCTGGAGTTTATCGTGAAAGTAGTATCATCAAAGAACTTGACACTCTCGGAATCGGAAGACCAAGTACTTACTCTTCAATTCTTTCAACAATCTTGGACAGAGGTTACGTTGAGAAAAAAGACGGAACCTTAACTTCAACGGAACTTGGAAGATTGGTAAATGGAATTTTAGTTGAATCTTTCCCAAACATTTTCAACGTTAAATTTACTGCAGAAATGGAAAGTGAACTTGATAAAATCGAAAATGGTGCGAACTGGGTTGACATTATGAAAAATTTCTACGACCCCTTCAGTTCTGCTTTATCAAAAATTGACCCGAAACAAATTAAAGCTAAAAAAGTCATTGAAGAAATCGGAGAAAAATGCCCAAACTGCCAAAATGAATTAATTTACAGAATGAGTAAACACGGAAAATTCATTGGCTGTTCAAATTTCCCCGAATGCAAATATACTAGACCTTTTGGAGTTTCAGCAGAAGAAGCTAAAGCAAGAGCAGAAGCACCAAAAAAACAGGCTGAATTGGTCGGTGAATCTTGCCCAAAATGCAAAAGTGATTTGGTTTTCAGAAATGGCAGAAGTGGAAAATTTGTCGGATGCTCAAATTACCCAAAGTGTAATCACACAGCACCAATTCCAATTGATGCAGATTGTCCAAAGTGTGGAAAGAAAATCGCAACGAAACGTTCAAGAAGAATGAAAACTTTTTACGGTTGTGAAGGTTATCCTGAATGCGATTTTGTTTCTTGGGATAAACTCTTAAATGAAAATTGTCCGAATTGTGATAACAATTATATTTTAGAGAAGAACACTCGACAAGGCAATTTCTTAGAATGTCCAAAGTGTAAGGGCAAAATGGAAATTCCTAAAGAAGAAGAAAAAGAAGAAGTTAAACCTTAGAATAAAAAAGGATTGCGGACTTTAGTCCGTTTTTCAGCACTGAAACGGACTAAAGTCCGCAATCCCAAAAAGATAGAAAATAAACTTTTACGGATTTTAATTTGAATCTTAAAGATAAATTTATTCTTTACTTAAAAGCAGAAAGAAATTATTCAGAAAACACAATTTCAAGTTACAAAAGTGACTTAGAGCAGTTTGAAGAATTTCTCAAAACCTACGACTCTGAGATTAATTTTGAAAATGCTGACCGAAATTCAATCAGACATTTTCTCGGAAATCTTAGTGAAAATGGTTTAAAAGGAAAATCCGTCTCAAGAAAACTTTCAACTTTAAAGTCTTTTTACAAATTTTTACAAATTCGTAAGGTCATTGAGAAAAATCCGACTTCTCTAATTGGCAATCCCAAAATTGAAAAAAGCCTTCCAAAAGTCCTCACTAACAAAGAGATTGAGAGATTAATTGAGTTACCAAACTCGCAAGAATGTGGAACAGATGAAGAAAATTTCTTAGTTTTACGAGATAAATTGATTTTTGAAATTTTTTATGGAACCGGAATGCGTGTTTCTGAGTTAATAAGTTTGAAGGTTAGCTCATTTAACTTTGGTAACGAAACAGTGAAAATTTTCGGTAAAGGCTCAAAAGACAGAATCGTTCCTTATGGTAAAAAAGTTGATGAAATTTTAAGCCAATTTTTGAAATTCCGAATTTCATTTTTGTCAAGCGAAACCGAATTCATTTTCACAACCCCAAAAGGCAAACAAATCACTCGCCAAAAGGTTTCACAAATTCTTAAAAAATACATTTCAAAAATCACAGAACGTGAAGGAATTTCACCTCATACTCTAAGACACACTTTCGCAACTCATATGCTTGACGCAGGAGCAGACATAAAATACATTCGTGAACTTCTTGGTCACGAAAGCCTTTCTTCAACACAAATTTATACACACACTTCAATTGAAAAATTAAAACAAACTTATAAATTAGCTCACCCAAGAGCTGGAAAAAGATGAAATCAAAAATTATGGAGATTTTAACAAATGGATAGAAATTTAGCTTTAGAAGCAGTAAGAGTAACAGAAGCTGCGGCAATAAATTGTACAAAATGGATTGGAAAAGGAGATGCAAAAGCTGCTGACCAAGCTGCTGTTGATGCGATGAGAAGAGCTTTTGACTTACTTGACATCGATGGAACTGTAGTAATAGGTGAAGGCGAAAGGGACGAAGCTCCAATGCTTTACATCGGTGAAAAAGTTGGATTAAGAGACGCAAATTCACTTAAAGTTGACATCGCTCTTGACCCTTTGGAATGCACAGACAGTACAGCCTACGGAAAAAATAACGCTCTAACTGTAATCGCACTTGCCGAAGAAGGACATTTTTTAAACGCTCCTGATACTTATATGGACAAAATTGCAGTTGGACCTCAAGCAAGAGGTGCGATTGACATTGACGCAACTCCTGCAGAAAACTTAAGAGAAATTGCTAAAGCTTACAAATGTGAAATAGCCGAATTGACAGTTGTAATTCTTGAAAGAGAAAGACACAACAAATTAATTTCTGATGTAAGAGGTGCAGGAGCAAAAGTAAAATTAATCTCTGACGGAGACGTTTCTGGTGCAATCGCAACCGCAATTTCAGGAACTGGAATTCACGCAATGATGGGAACTGGTGGAGCTCCTGAAGGTGTTCTTGCAGCAGCAGCATTACGTTGTACTGGTGGAGATTTTCGTGGAAGATTAAACTTCAGAAATGAAGACGAAAAAGTCAGAGCTACCAAAATGGGAATTACTGATTTTGGTAAGATCTACACTCTCGAGGAACTCGCTGCTGGAGACGGAGTAATGTTTGCAGCAACAGGAGTTACAAATGGTGATATGTTAAAAGGCGTTAGAGTTTATGGTAAAACTTTACAGACAAGCTCAATTGTAATGCGTGCAAAAACAGGAACAATTCGATTTGTTGACGCAACTCATCACTTAGAAAGATTAATTTAGAATTTTAACTTTGGAGTTATAAAACTCCATACTTTTATTTATAAATTTTACAGGAGAATAAAATGAAACTTAACATTCGTGCCAACAAAGCTTTCAAAATGTCAGATGCAGTAAAAGACCGTATTGATACAGATATGAGAAAATTGAAAAAACATTTTCAAGGGATTTTAGATGCCGATGTTGAAATTAATGAAGAACATAATACTTGTTCAGTTAAAGTTACTCTCCACATAAAACCACAAATATTGGTCGCTCATGACTCAGATGGAAATATGTACAAGGCTTTAGCGAATTGTGTTCATAAATTAGACAGGCAACTTGCCAAAGTAAAAACCAAATACAAAAACTTTGACCACAACAAAAAAATAGAAATAATTTCAGAATTAGAAGCTGACATAGACGACGAATAAATTAAAAAATTTTCTAATTTTTCTAACCCGATAGCTTTTAAAAAACTATCGGGTTTTTTGTATTACTAAGACTCTAAATTATCTTGCCATTTTCCATTCAGTACTTTAAATTTCGTGCCTTAATTAAAAACAGGTTTCAAATGTTAATTGACTACTTACCAATTTTAATCATTTTCTTAGCTGGAGCTGGTTTTGCGATTTTTAATGTCGGAATCAGTTACTTTCTTGGACCAAGTAATCCTGACCCTGAAAAATTAGAAATTTATGAATCTGGAGTAAAACCAGACCACGATGCAAGACTAAAATTCTCAGTAAAGTTTTACATAATTGCAATGATTTTTATCATCTTTGATATCGAAGTTGTTTTTATGTACCCTTGGGCTATGATTTTTAAAGATTATTTGACAATTACAAATAGCAATTTTATACTTTTTGAAATGCTTGTTTTTATGGCAATTTTATTAGTCGGTTACTACTACGCTTGGAAGAAAGGTGCTTTAGAATGGGATTAGAATCAAATCTCAATACTGACGGTGGCGGTTTTATGGTTACAACAGTTGACTCTGTTGTAAATTGGGCTAGAAAAAGTTCTTTGTGGCCAATGCCTTTTGGAACTGCTTGCTGTGCAATTGAAATGATGGCAACTTATGCTTCTCGTTATGACTTAGCTCGTTTTGGTGCTGAAAGAATGTCTTTTTCTCCACGTCAAGCGGATTTACTTCTCATTGGTGGAAGAGTGCCAATCAAAATGATGCCTGTTCTGCAAAAAATTTATGAGCAAATGTCAGAACCCAAATGGGTAATTTCGATTGGTGCTTGTGCTTCTTCAGGCGGACTTTTTGATACTTATTCAATGATTCAAGGTGTTGACCAATTCATTCCTGTTGACGTTTACGTTCCGGGTTGTCCTCCAAGACCAGAAAATTTCATTGATGCATTTATGAAAATCCAAAAACTTGTGGAAAATGACTCTGTGAAAAACTACAAAAAACCTAAAAATAATTCATTTAACAAACTATGGCAGACCAACTAATTTTCGATAAAATTAAAGAAAAATTCTCTGATGAGATTTTGGATTCTTACGAATTTCGTGGCGATAAAGTAGTTTGTCTCAAAAAAGACAATGTGCTTGAAATTATGGAATTTTTGAATACTGATTCTGACTTGCATTTTGATTTTCTTGCAGACTTGACAGCAATAGATTATTTAGAATATTCTGAACCTCAACCTGAAAGATTTGCAGTTGTTTACCAACTCTACTCCCACGAATTCAAATATGAATTGACCATAAAAGTTTACATTCCTGAAGAAGATTTACATTTGGATTCAGTTTATTCAATTTGGAAAACTGCCGATTGGTTAGAAAGAGAAACTTACGAAATGTTTGGAATTCACTTTCGCCATCACCCAAATTTAAAGAAACTACTTTTACCAGAAGATTTCAAAGGCTTTCCCGAAAGAAAAGACTTTCCTGTTAAAGGAATCGGCTACAGAGAAAATTTCCCAATTTACAGCCGACCTTTCGACAACAATTACTTAAGAAAAGAAGAAGATTAGATTTAAAAACAGGATTGATTCCTGTTTTTTATTTTAAACAAAAAGGTAAAAAAATGTCAATTGCAGAACTTGGAGAAACAATCAAAACCGAAAAAATGAAAATGAATTTCGGTCCTCAACACCCTGCGACTCACGGAACTCTCAGAATTGAAATGGAATTAGACGGTGAAACAGTTGTAAGTGCAAATCCTGAAATCGGATTTTTACACTGTGGTTTTGAGAAACTTTGTGAACACAAGTCTTACAACCAAATCGTCAACATCACTGACAGAATGAATTACCTTTCGCCTTTTTGTAACAACTTAGCTTTTATTCTCGCAGTCGAAAAATTATTCGATTTAAAAATTCCAAAACGTGGTCAATACATTCGTGTAATTCTGGCTGAACTTTCTAGAATTGCTGACCATTGTCTTTGTGTCGGAGCTCAAGCGTTGGATTTAGGAGCTTTCACAGCTTTCCTTTACCTTTTTGAAGAACGCGAAAACATTTACGACATTATGGAAATGATTTCTGGAAACAGATTAATGACAACCTACACAAGAGTTGGAGGTTTCGCAAGGGACAGAGAATTTACAGATTATCACATCAAAGAAATTCGACGTGCAACTTCTGGACTTTACAAAACGATTGACGAAGTTGAAAAACTCCTTAATCAAAATAAAATTTTTCACGGAAGGACAATTGGAATCGGTGTTGTTTCTGGAAAAGATGCGATAAACTACGGACTTACAGGACCGATTCTTCGTGCAACTGGAATCGATTGGGACATTAGAGTTTCACATCCTTACACAAGTTACGAGGACTTTGATTTTGACGTTCCAATTGGTGAAAATGGAGATATTTTTGACAGATATTTGGTAAGAATGGAAGAAATGAGACAAAGTTTAAGAATTGTCGAACAAGCGATGCAAAACCTTCCTGACGGACCTGAAAATGCAGAAGAAGAAGATAAATACGTTCTTCCTCCAAAAGATGAAGTTTACACAACAATCGAAGGTTTAATTCATCAATTTGAAATTATTATGGAAAACAGAGGCTTCAAACCTCCAATCGGTGAAGTTTATTTTAGAACAGAATCACCAAACGGCGAATTAGGCTATATGATTTCAAGTAACGGTGGAAATTCTCCTTACCGTTGTAGAGTTCGCCCTCCTTCACTTGTAAATTATCAGATTCTTGAACCAATGCTTACAGGGCAAATGCTTTCCGATACAGTTGCTATTCTTGGAAGCCTAAACGTTATCGCTGGTGAACTCGACAGATAATTACAGTTAATATTGAACAATTCTTAGCCGTTGCAAGCTCAAAGCTATCCAACGGCTTTTCTATTTTTAGACTACATCAAACTCTTTTGGATAAACAACCGTTCCAAAAACATTTTCTAAACTTCTATTTTCTAACTCTAAAGCCATAAAATATTCAGCCGAAACTTTATAAGGTGATAAAATTTGCCATTTTACACTTGGTTCAAATCCAAATTTCCCATAATAAATTGGGTCACCTAAAACAATTACAGATTTAAATCCCAAGTTCTTAGCTCGTTTCAAACCTTCGAACACTAATTTTTTGCCAATTCCTTGTTTCTGAAATTTTGGTAAAACCGCAAGTGGTGCTAATGCCAAAGATTCAAAAGAACTTTCATTTGACTTAACTTGGATTGGGAAAAACAAAATATGACCTACTATCTTACTTTCATTTTCCACCAAAATGGATAATTCTGGAACAAATTCATTCGTCATTCTTAGGTTTTCAACAAGTTCGGACTCATTGGTTTGTTCGAAAGCAAATTTGTGAACTTCGTAAACTCCTAAATAATCGTTTTTGTTTTCGGTTCTAATTCTTAAATTCATTTTCACTCTAATTTTGGATTTTAAGTGTCAAAAAAATATTCTACAAGTTTAGTCGGAATCGGTGCTTTAGGAAGCAGATTTTTATCATTTTTTCAAAATTCAAAAAACTTTGAACTAAGGCAAATCATTTCTACAAAAAGTTACAAAGAATTTCAGATTCCGAACCAAATTAAAATAGCTTCATTGATTGAAAACCTTGACTTAAAAATTGAAGTAGTTTTTATCTGCCTTCCAGACTCGTTGATTTTTGAGGCTTTAGAAAAGATTGAACAACTCAAATCCCAAAATTTGACTGTTCTTTGCTTTTCAGGTGCTTTAGTTCCAAAACAGAAATTTAGTTTTAACTACGGTTTTCTACATCCTGTAAACTCTTTTCCTCAAAAAAGCGACTCGCATTCTGATTTGGAAGAAATTTATTGGAACTCAATGGGAGATTCAAAATTCACAAGAATTGCAAATCTTTTAACTCAAGAGCTTCGTGGGAAAGCTTTTGAACTGAAAAATGAAGACTTAAAACCACTTTACCACTCGTCTTGTGTCATTGCTTCAAACCTTTTGACTTCACTTTTAGCAACTGCTGAAGAAAGCATTTCCAAAGCATTAAATGAGCCTACCCAATCAAAATTAGTTCTAAAAAATTTAGTTGAACAAAGTGTCAAAAACTTCTTTGAGTCAGAAAATAAAAATGCTTTGAGTGGTCCTGTGAAAAGGAAGGACTTTCTTACTGTTGAAAAAAATTTAACTGCCTTACAAAACGATTTTCCAGAAGGAATTGAGACTTACAAAACTCTTAGCAAGAATCTTTTGAGAATTTTGGATAAAAATTTTACTCAAGCTGAAAAAGCTGAACTTTTGAAGATTTTGGGGAAATCCGATTTTGAGTAAGAAAATTGTTTTTGAAAAAATTGGCGAAGTTCATTTTCAAAAAAGTTCACGAGCAAAAAACATAATTTTAAGAGTCAAACCTCAAGCTAAAATTCAAGTTTCAGTTCCCAAAAGGACAAGTTTCAAAACAGCCGAAAGGTTTGTTTTACAAAAAACTGATTGGGTCTTGAAGGCTTTAGAAAAGGTGAAAACTTTTCAAGAGAACTCAATTATCTTTTCCGACGAAACAATTTTCAAGACTTACTTCCGAACTTTAAAAATCCGAAAACACGACTCTTCTGATGCAAAGTTAAAAATTAGTGAAACCACTTTTGAGATTTTTTTGCCTACCAATTGGGAAATCAAATCTGAAATTACCCAAAGTAAAATCAGAGGTTTTATCACTCAAGTTTTGCGTAAAGAAGCCAAAAATTACCTTCCACAAAGAACTTTAGAATTAGCTACGCAGTTTAATTTCAAAGTAAACCGAGTTTTTATCAAAAATGCCAAGACTCGTTGGGGAAGTTGCTCTAACAAAAATAACATTAATTTGAATTTGAATCTTTTAAGGCTTCCGCAAAGTCTCATCGATTACGTGATTCTTCACGAACTTTCACACACCGTTCACCACAATCACAGCAAAAACTTTTGGGACTTGCTGAACAAAGTAACTTTAAACCAAGCCAAAATTTTAGACCAAGAGTTAAAAAATTACCGAATACATTTCTAACAAAATTTATCTGTCAAAAAATCTTAAGAAGTTTGTCAGTTTGGCAAATGGTGATTTCAAGACTTGTTTAAATTAGTTTAATCGCATTTTTTGAAAAGTGGCACAACAATTGGAACAGAGATAGAGGACAAAATAAATTGACAATAAACAATAAAATAAAAATAAAAATTTCGGAGAACTCAAACAATGGGTAAAGTAATCGGAATAGATTTAGGAACTACCAACTCTTGTGTCGCAGTAATGGAAGGTGGCGAGCCAGTCGTGATTCCAAGTGCAGAAGGCGGAAGAACAACTCCATCAATTGTAGCATTCACAAAAAAAGGCGAAAGACTCGTTGGAATGCCTGCAAAAAGACAAGCGGTAACAAATCCTGAACATACAATTTTCTCAATCAAAAGATTTATGGGAAGAAAACACAGCGAAGTTGGAACTGAAATTAGCGAAGTTCCTTACAAAGTAATTTCGGGTGCAAACGATGTCGCAAGAGTAAAGATTGACGACAAAGAATACACTCCACAAGAAATCTCTGCTTTCACTTTGCAAAAAATGAAACAAACAGCAGAAGATTATCTTGGTGAAAAAGTAACAGAAGCAGTTGTAACTGTTCCTGCTTACTTCAACGACGAACAAAGAAAAGCTACTAAAGATGCAGGAATTATTGCTGGACTCGAAATTAAAAGAATTATCAACGAGCCAACTGCGGCAGCTTTAGCTTACGGTTTGGATAAAAAAAGTGATGAAAAAATCGCAGTTTATGACCTTGGAGGTGGAACTTTTGATATTTCAATCCTTGAAATCGGTGGCGGAGTTTTTGAAGTAAAATCCACAAACGGCGACACTCATTTAGGTGGAGACGATTTTGACCAAAGATTGATTGACTACTTAGCTGACGAGTTTAAAAAGCAAGAAGGAATTGACCTCAAAAATGACCCAATGGCTTTGCAAAGATTAAAAGAAGCTGCTGAGAAAGCTAAAATTGAACTTTCAGGAACAACTACTACTGAAATTAATCTTCCATTTATCACTGCTACTGCCGAAGGTCCAAAACACTTAGTTTTATCAATGACAAGAGCAAAATTTGAGCAACTTGTTGAAGACTTAGTTGAAAGAACTCTTGGACCTTGTCAACAAGCATTAAAAGATTCAGGTCTTTCTGCTTCTGAAATTGACGAAGTAGTTTTGGTTGGTGGTTCAACAAGAATTCCAATGGTTCAAGAGGCTGTTAAAAAATTATTTGGCAAAGAACCTCACAAAGGTGTAAATCCTGACGAAGTTGTTGCAATCGGTGCAGCAATTCAAGGTGGAGTTTTAGCTGGTGATGTAACTGACGTGCTTTTGCTTGACGTTACTCCTTTGAGTCTCGGAATCGAAACTCTTGGTGGAGTTATGACAAAAATGATTCAGTCAAACACAACCATTCCAACTAAGAAAACAGAAGTTTACTCAACAGCAGCAGATAATCAGCCAAGTGTTGAAATTCACGTTCTTCAAGGTGAAAGAGAAATGGCTTCTGGAAATAAATCACTTGGAAAATTTTTCCTTGATGGAATTCCACCTGCACCAAGAGGAGTTCCACAAATCGAAGTAACTTTTGACATTGATGCAAACGGAATTCTCAAAGTTTCTTCTAAAGACCTAGGAACTGGTAAAGAGCAGTCAATCAGAATTGAAGCCTCAAGTGGACTTTCCGAAGACGAAATTAACAAAATGAAAAATGATGCAAAAGCTCACGCAGCAGAAGATAAAAAGAAAAAAGAAGCGGTTGACGCTAGAAATCAAGGTGACCAAACAGTTTACCAAACTGAAAAACAACTCACTGAGTTAGCTGACAAAGTTGACGAAAATTCTAAAGGCAAAATTGAAGCTGCTGTCGGAAGACTTAAAGAAGCATTAAAAACAGAAAACATTGATGAAATCAAAGCTGCAACAGAAGCTGTAAACGCTGCTTGGAACGAAGTTTCACAACAAATGTACCAACAAGCACAACAAGCTCAAGGTGCTCCTGAAACTCCTCCAAATGCTGGTGGTGAACCAACTGCTGAAGCTGGAGATGATTCAAAAGGTCCGAAAATCGAAGACGCTGAATTTTCAGTTGAAGACGATAAAGAAGACAAAAAATAAGACCCCAATAAGACGATTCATTTAGAATCTTCCCATTTCTACATAAAAAAGGCAAACCGTTTGGTTTGCCTTTTCTTTTTTAAATAATTTTCTCAAAACATTTCAGTTTGTTTTAAATTGATTAAAACAAAAACTTAGGAAGTTTCTTGTGGAAACGAAAAAACACAAAGGGCATTTTTTACACAGATTTCTAATTGGATTTTTTAGCATTCTTTTGGGATTTCTGATTTTCTGGCTTTTAGGATTTTTGCTTAATGATATAGAAAACACGCCTTCAATTTCTTACCAACAAGTTGAAGAAGAAACAATAGGCAAAGCAAAATTAGGTGAATTAGAAAGAATTCAAAATCAACTTAGAGAAATTGCTTTCAGTGTTCAGAATCAACAACAACGACAAAACATTCTCAAACAGAGTACTCAAAACTCCCAACAAACAATGAATCAACTCTTGGAGCTTCAAAAGTTAAATATTCAAAAAGGAATCAAAACAACAGAATCTGAGCGGAACTCATTTTTAGAAAGCCAAAAGATTTTTTTAGATAACCAAAAACAATTTCAAGATTTAAACTCTGAGATTACTAAGTTAAATGAGAAACAACAATCTCTTGAACAAGCCCAAAATGAAATTCAAAAAGAGTTAAAAAATGAAAGAAAGGTTATACAAAAAAAATATGATTCAATTCTTTCTGAACACAATTTTAAATTAGCAGGGTTAAAAATTGCAATTTTATTGCCATTTTTATTGTTAGCACTTTTCTTTTTCTTGAAAAAACGAGACACAATTTATGTCAAAATGATTTACGCTTTTGGAATCGCTGTTTTTGCAAAATTTGCTTTTGTAATGCACGACCATTTCCCAACAAAATACATAAAATATATTTTAATTGTCGCTGCAATCGGAGTTGTGATTCGGGCTTTAATTTATCTTTTGAAAATGCTCTCAAAACCTAAAAAGGATTGGCTTCTCAAACAATACCGTGAATCTTACGAGAAGTTTTTGTGTCCGACTTGTGATTTCCCGATTCGTCGTGGAGCTTTGAAATTTCTCACTAAAAAGGGTTCTAAGCCTTTGGTCAAAACAGAATTCGAAAATTCAGCCAAAGACGAACCTTACAACTGCCCTTCTTGTGGTGAAAATCTTTACGAAGAATGTGAAAATTGTAATAAAGTCAGAGCTTCACTTTTGCCTTTTTGTGAACACTGCGGAACGAATACAAACTTTCGGGTAAGTGCAAATGTCTAAAAAATTTCTTTTTGCCGCAGGTGGAACAGGTGGTCACGTAATTCCTGCAATTGCAATCGCTGAAACAATCAAAGAAAAATTTCCTGACTCAAAAATCACTTTTGTTGGCACTTCAAGAGGTGTCGAAAATCGTATTGTTCCTGACGCAGGTTTCCCACTTGAAAGAATTTGGATTAGTGGTTTTAACCGTAGTGCTATGTCCAAGAATTTGCTTTTTCCTGTTAAGTTAATTGTGAGTCTTTTTCAATCATTTGGATTGTTACGAAAAGTGAAACCTGATTTGGTAATTGGAACTGGAGGTTACGTTTGTGGTCCTGTTCTTTACATTGCGACTTTGCTAAAAATCCCGACTTTGATTGTCGAAGAAAATGCTTTTCCCGGTGTTACAACCAAACTTTTAGCAAACAAAGTTGACAAAATCTGTATTGCTTTTGAAGATTGTAAGAAATACTTAAAAACTACAAAAGAAATAATTTTAACTGGAAATCCAATTCGTCAACAACACGCAAATGTTGACTTAGAAACTGCAAAGTCCTTTTTCAAAATTGATTTAGAAAGAAAAGTTGTTTTCACTTTTGGTGGAAGTCAAGGTGCTCAGTCAATCAACAAAGTTTTTGCAGAAATTTTACGAAAGAATGCCGAATTACCTTTTGATTTAATTTGGCAAACAGGCATTTTTGATTTTCCAAAATTTTCAAAAGAATTTGGATTTAGAAAAGATGTTAGGATTTTTGAATTTTTGAAAGAAATGAATTTTGCTTACAAAGCTTGCGACTTAGTCGTTTGCAGAAGCGGAGCAATGACAATGACTGAAATTACAAACGCTGGACTTCCCGCAGTAATGATTCCACTCAAATTTGCAGCAGAAAATCACCAAGAAAAAAATGCTCGAACTCTTGAAGACGCAGGAGCAGGAATTGTCGTTCTTGACAACAACATTGATTCGGAAAAATTTTTCAAAGAATTGAATTCACTTTTGGAAAATCCTGAGGGGCTAAAAAAAATGTCGAAAAATAGTAAGCAACTTGGAAACCCGAATGCGAATAAAAATATTTTAGAGGAAGTTTTGAGTTTACTCTAAAATATGAAACCAAACACAAAAAATGCTATTCTGATTCTCTCACCTCTAATTTTTGTTTTTATTTTTCTTGCTAAAACTTACTTTCATTGGTCAGAATTACCTGCTGTAATTATACTTCGATTTGATTCAATTGGAATGAACATAGGTTCTCAATCAATTAGCCAATTTATAATTACAACTATTATGCTTCAATCCTTTTTGGGATTACTGACTTCTTTTGGCGTTTGGTTTACGATTTACCACAAAAAAAATATTTTTCCAACAAATGTAGCAATGTCGATTGGTAATTTTTTAATTGGTTTAATCACAGGAATTAGCCTCTTCTTAATTGAGAAAAATGCTAAACTTGCAGATGCAAATTTAATTTCGGCAGCAATTTTAAGCTTTGGTGGGATTTTTTATTCTTTGATTCTATGCGATAAATTTGAAGAGAAGAATTAAAATCCGTTTGGATTTTAATTGAATTTTGTAGTGAACAAAGATTTTTGTTCACTACTTCCTTACATTCCAATTCCGCTGTAAAGTCTAAGACCTTTTCGCCAAAACAGAAAGTGCATTAACATCAATGCAAAAACCCAGACGACACAAACTTGAATCCCAAACATAATTTCGGCAAACGGAACTTGACCGAGCCAAACCTTAACAGGAAAATAAAGAATGTACTGGAAAGGTAAAAATCTAAAAATTTCAACTGCGTATTTTGGGAAAAAATCGAGAGGTAAAATCATTCCGCTAAGAAGTTGAGTAATGAACATCTTTATCACAATTACAGTCCAAATTTCATCTATCCAAAATGCAAAGTTTGATAAAAATAAATCAATTAAAAAATTCAAAGCTATTCCTAAAACAACTAAAACGCATAGCATTAAAATAGTCGAAATAGTAATTGTAAATTGCTCACCAAGTTGTGGAAAAGCAAAAAATACAGCTGCTAATGCGAGCAGTGAAGTCGAAGCCTGAATTATTTTTTTACCAAAAAATGTGAAAAAATTGTATTCAAAAAATGTTATTGGATAAACAAGGAATTTTGAAAGTTCACCAAGCCGAATCCCTTTTCCAATCTCAATTCCTACTCGATTAGAATCAACAATTAAATAAATGAAAGTGGAAAAAATGTAGTAAAGAACCATTTCATTGAAAGAATAACCATTAATTTCAGTAACTCCAGAATACGTAAAAATCTCTTTCCAAAGCAAGTAACGAATGAGAAAATTAATTCCACTTGCAAGAAAAAGTTTTAGAAAAAACGAAGTTCTGTACTCAAAAGTTTCACTGACTTTCATTACAATACAACGTTTGTAAACTTTGAGTCTGCTCAAAACTAATTGCCTTCTTTGAAAATATTTCTCACAATTTCTTCAACTGAAATGTCGCGAATGTTAATATCTGTGATTTCGTAATTTTTGAGCAAATCACCTGCAATTTGGGTTGAATTTTTGCGATTAACTTTTATCTCAACTTGAGACTGTTTTAGCGAAACAACGGCTCCAAACTTTGTAAGGCTTGACTTTTCAATCTCGTCAGCAAAATTCAAAGTTATGATTTTTTCATTCGCATATTTTTCAATTACACCTGCAAGTTTTCCGTCAAATTGCTTTTTCCCGTTGTCCATAATAACGACTCGTTCACAAAGTGCTTCAATGTCGTCCATATAATGGCTCGTCAAAATTATCGTCGTTTTCTGCTCTTCGTTGTATTCTTTGAGGAATTTTCGGATTGATTCTTGAGCAATTACGTCAAGCCCAATCGTTGGTTCGTCAAGGTAAACAACTTTCGGGCTGTGCAAAAGTGCTGCAATAATTTCAGCTTTCATTCTTTCACCAAGCGAGAGTTTACGGACTTGGGTGTTCAAATTATTCTGCATTCCAAGAGTCTCTGTAAGGTAATCAAGACGTTTTTTGAAATCTGAATCTTCAATTTCGTAAATGTCTTTAAGAAGTAAAAATGAATCGTGTGCAGGCAAATCCCACCAAAGTTGATTCTTTTGTCCCATAATTACAGAAAAATTCTTTTTGTATTCATTCTTCCTTTCCCAAGGTCGAAATCCGAGAACTTTCGCATCGCCAGAAGTTGGGAAAATTATTCCTGAAAGCATTTTAATTAAAGTAGTTTTACCAGCTCCGTTTTCGCCAATTAAACCAACGAATTCACCTTCACCGATTTCAAAACTGACATCATTGACTGCTTTTTTCTCAATGATTTTCCGATTTACAAGAGATTTCAAAGAACCGAGAAAACCCGGTTCCTTGACGTGCGATGTATAAATTTTTGAAAGATTTTGTATTTGAATTGTCATTTAGAATTATCTAAAAGCCTGAATTCCTGTGATGTCTGCACCAATTGCAAGAGCGTGAATATCTTCCGTTCCTTCATAAGTTTTCACTGACTCAAGATTACACATATGGCGGATTACAGGATATTCGTCAGTAATTCCATTCGCTCCAAGCATATCTCTAGCAACTCGTGCAATGTTTAATGCTTCTTTACAATTATTTCTTTTTGCCAATGAAACTTGCTGATGATTCATTTTTCCAGCATCTTTAAGTCTGCCGAGTTGTAAAGTAATGAACTGAGCTTTTGTAATTTCAGTAATCATTTCTGCAAGTTTATTTTGAATTAACTGAAAAGATGCAATTGGTTTGTCAAATTGAATTCTTGTTTTTGAGTAGTTCAAAGCACTGTCGTAACAAGCCATCATTGAACCAATTACTCCCCAAGAAATTCCGTAACGAGCTTGAGTTAAGCATTTAAGTGGTCCAGGAAGTCCTGCAACATTTGGTAAAATATTTTCAGCAGGGATTCTACAATCTTGGAAAATTAGTTCAGAAGTAATTGAAGCACGAAGTGAGAATTTACCTTTTTGCTCAGGAGCAGAATATCCAGGAGTTCCTTTTTCTACCAAAAACCCTCTGACGACTCCATCAAGTTTTGCCCAAACAACTGCAACATCAGCTATTGTTCCATTTGTAATCCACATTTTCGCACCGTTGAGAATGTAAGAATCTCCATCTTTTACTGCACGAGTAATCATTCCACCAGGATTTGAACCAAAATCTGGTTCAGTAAGTCCAAAACAACCTATTGCAGTTCCAGCAGCAAGTTTTGGAAGCCAGTAATCTTTTTGTTTTTCGCTTCCATAACTGAAAATCGGATACATTACTAAAGCACCTTGAACGGAAACAAAACTTCTAAGTCCGCTGTCTCCTCTTTCAAGTTCTTGCATAATCAAACCGTAAGCAACGTTGTTTAAATTTGCACAACCATATTTTTCTGGTAAATTTGCACCAAAAACACCAAGCTCAGCAATTTCAGGAATTACTTCCATTGGGAAAGTACAGTTTTGATTGTGTTCTTCAATGACAGGAATAATATTGTCTTCTACGTAATCTCGAACTGCATTTCTAACTAAAATTTCTTCTTCTGAGAGTAGAGAGTCAAAATTATAATAATCAACACCTTGAAATTTTTGCATTTTAATATCCTAAATATTTTATCAAATCAAATTCTAAGTCGCCCAAATTTAAGAAGTAAACTGCTTTTAAAAAATTAAAAAGTTTGCCAACTATTTTGCTTACATTTAATTTTACAAATCACTCAACTTTAATAACAATTTAGAAAAAAATGTTTACAGGTTTAATAGAAGAAATTGGCGAAGTTAAACGCATTCAACCTTTCGGGAATGCTTTGAGGTTGACTATTTCAGCAAAGAAGGTTCTCTCAGATTTAAAAATTGATGACTCAGTTTCGATTAATGGAGCTTGCCAAACTGCTATCGAAGTTGGTAACGGATTTTTTGCAGTTGAAGCTGTTGAGGAAACTCTAAAAAAATCCACTTTTTCAAATTTTAAAGTCGGACAAAAAGTCAACTTAGAACGAGCAATGTTACCAACTCAGAGACTTGGTGGTCATTTAGTTCAAGGACACATCGACTGTGTTGGAAAAGTCAAAAAAATAACTGGCAACCAGAGTTCTTACCTCGTTGAAATCTCCTATCCAAATCAAATCGGTAAATATTTGGTTGAAAACGGCTCGATTTGTGTAGAAGGTGTTAGCTTAACAATCGCAAGGCTTAGTGCCGAGACTTTCACTCTTTCAGTAATTCCTCACACTTGGAAAGTCACAACTTTTACAAATCTTAAAATCGGTTCAGAAGTAAATCTCGAAGTTGATTTACTTGGAAAATATGTTGAAAAAATGTTAAGTGCTAAACAAGAGTCAAAAAATTCAGGTTTAACAGAATCTCGCCTTAGAGAACTTGGTTTTTGAGAATTCAAAATGAGAGCCTGACTGCAAGTCAGAATCTCACAAGTGCTTAATCTCTAATTTTTTATCATAAATCTAACACAAACAAAGCCGCTTTTTTATTAGTCATTAATCATTAATCATTAATCATTAGCCTTCCCGATTTTTCTTTTAAATTTTACTTTTTTGCCTTATTTTCACTGTTCTTTTTTAAGCACAGAATTTGAGGCAAAAAACAATGTTTAAACAGATTGACAAAAATTTCGATTTTTCAGCAAAAGAAAAAGAAATTTTAGATTTCTGGAAAAAAGATAACACTTTCCAAAAGTCAATGGATTCAAGAGAAGGCAAAGAAACTTTTGTCTTTTATGAAGGACCTCCAACGGCAAACGGAAAACCTGGGATTCATCACGTTTTGGCACGAACAATCAAAGATTTTTTCTGCCGATACAAAACGATGACAGGGTTTCAAGTTCATAGAAAAGCTGGTTGGGACACACACGGACTTCCAGTCGAATTAGAAGTTGAAAAAGCACTTGGACTTGATGGAAAAACCGAAGTTCTAGATTACGGAATTGAAATTTTCAACCAAAAATGCCGTGATTCAGTTTTCAAATATCTTGACCTTTGGGAAACAATGACCGAACAAATGGGTTATTGGGTTGACCAAAAGAATCCTTACATCACTTTAGACAATAATTACATCGAATCAGTTTGGTGGATTTTAAAGCAATTCTTTGAAAAAGATATGATTTACAAAGGCTTTAAAATTATGCCTTATTGTCCACACGATGAAACACCTCTTTCGTCGCACGAAGTTTCACAAGGCTACAAAGACGTAAAAGACCCTTCTGTTTACGTGAAGATGAAGCTTAAAGACCAAGAGAATACCTCATTTTTAGTTTGGACAACAACTCCTTGGACTTTGGTTTCAAACGTTGGTCTTGCAGTTGGAGAAGAAATCGATTACGTAAAAGTAAAAATTAATGAAAATGATAAAACTGAATTCCTAATTCTTGCTAAAGACCGACTTTCAGCTCTTAAAAATGATGACTACGAAATCGTTGAAAATTATAAAGGCAAAGATTTACTTGGCAAAGAATACGAAGGACTTTTCAATTACTTAGAATTTGATAAAAAGGCTTGGTTTGTAGTTTCAGCAGATTTTGTAACAACAAGTGACGGTTCAGGAATCGTTCATATGGCTCCAGCTTACGGAGAAGACGATTACAAAACTTGCAGAGCAAACGATTTACCTTTCGTTCACCCTGTAAATGCTCAAGGGAAATTCCCTGACGAAGTAACTGAATTTGCAGGAATGTTTGTCAAAGACGCTGACGAACACATAATTATGAATCTCAAAAGGCGTGGAATTCTTTACCGTTCACAAAAATACGAACATTCTTACCCACACTGTTGGCGTTGTAAAACTCCACTTCTTTACTATGCAAGAGATGCGTGGTTCATCGAAATGACGAAAATCAAAGAGCAGCTTTTAGAATCAAACAATGACACAAATTGGTTTCCTAAAGAAATTGGAACAGGAAGATTCGGAGCTTGGCTTGATAATTTGCAAGATTGGTCGCTTTCGAGAGACAGATTTTGGGCAACTCCACTAAATATTTGGGTTTGTGAAAATTCAGATTGTAACCACAAAAAGTCAGTTGGTTCAATCGAAGAACTCAAACAAGGAAAAAACCTTCCTGAAAAATTAGACTTACACAGACCTTACATTGATTCAGTTACTTTCGACTGTGAAAAATGTGGCTCTGAAATGCGTAGAACTCCAGAAGTAATTGATTGTTGGTTTGATTCAGGTTCAATGCCTTACGCTCAACATCATTATCCTTTTGAAAATAAAGAACTTTTTGAAAAGACCTTTCCAGCTGATTTTATTTGTGAAGGAATTGACCAAACAAGAGGTTGGTTTTATTCACTGATGGCAATTTCAACTTTTCTTTTTGGTAAATCCGCATACAAAAATGTTGTTGTTAACGAGTTAGTTTTAGACAAGAATGCTAAAAAAATGTCGAAGTCTTTGGGCAATACAGTTGACCCTTTTGAACTTTTAGATAAATACGGTGCAGACATTGTTCGCTGGTATTTGGTTACTTCAAACCCTGTTTGGTTGCCTATAAAATTCGACCTTGAAGGCTTGGTTGAAGTTAAAAGAAAATTCTTTGGAACTCTTTTTAACACTTACTCTTTCTTTGTCCTTTACGCAAACATAGACGAATTTGACCCAAATTCTGAAAAAGTTGATTTGGAAAATAGACCCGACGTTGACCGTTGGATTCTGTCAAGAATGAATTCAGTTGTTGCGGACGTAAGAGAACATCTCGAAGTTTATGATATTACTAAAGCCTACAAAGAGCTTACATTTTTTGTGGTTGAAGAGCTTTCAAATTGGTATGTCAGACTTAATAGAAGGCGTTTTTGGAAAAAAGGTTCGAGTGAGGACAAACTTTCAGCTTACCAAACTTTGCATGAAGTTCTAGTAAAAGTAAGCCAGTTAATCGCACCTGTTGCACCTTACTTTTCAGAAGAAATTTTCCAAAACTTGAATCTGAAAAACGAAAGTGTTCACCTTAGTGATTTTCCTACTTCGGACGAAAGTTGCATAAATAAAGCACTTGAAGCAAAAATGGAACTGACAAGAAATGTTGTCGAACTTGGACGTTCACTCAGGACTGTGAACAGTTTAAAAGTTCGTCAACCACTCAAGAAAATTTTTGTTGAAAGTGAAGGAAAAGAACTTTACGAAGATTTAATCAAAAATGAATTGAACATTAAAGAAATCGGATTTATTGACAAAGATTCTGAGCTTGTGAAAAAATCTGCAAAAGCAAATTTTGCACTTCTTGGTCGCAAGTATGGCAAACAAATGAAGGAAGTAGCAAAATTAGTAGGTAGTCTTTCCCGTGAGCAAATAATTAGTTACGAAAAAGAAAATAAGCTCTCCGTTGAATTAAACGGTGAAAAAATAGATTTATTAAAAGACGAAATCATTGTTGTAAATACTCAGACCGAAGGAATGGTTGCTGAGTCTGATGGCAAAATTATGGTTGTTTTAGACACAGTTTTAAATGAGGATTTAATTCAAGAAGGTTTTGTAAGAGAACTTGTAAATAGAGTTCAGAATTTGAGAAAAGTATCAAATTTTGAAGTACTTGATAGAATTAAAGTTTCAGTTGAATGCTCTAAAGAGTTATTTGTAATTTTCAAGAAATATGAGAATTACATTTGTGAAGAAGTTTTATCCGATTCTTTTGAAAATGGGAAATTAGAGTCAGAGTCAACAGATACTTTAACACTTTCAAGCGAAACAATAAAAATCTTTATAACAAAGTAAGTTAAGGAAAACAAAAAATGCTTACAGACAAAAAAATTAGTGAATTTAAAAAACTCATTCTTGATGAAAGAGATAGACTTCTCATAGAATTGGGTTACTTAAGCGAACCAAGTTTAACTGATGCATTAAACGAATCAAGTCAAGGTGGAAATGCTTATGCTTATCATATGGCTGACCAAGGAACTGACGCACAAGAACGAGAAAAAGCCTACATATTTGCTGCAAGAGACAACAAATATTTAAGCCAACTCGGAGATGCTTTAGAAAGAATCGAAGATGGAACTTATGGTGTTTGTTCAGTTTGTAACAAAGATATTGAGGAAAATAGACTCAAAGCAGTTCTTGTAGCAAAACAACACATTGAGTGCAAAAACAAAAAAGGCTTTGAACCCGAAGAAAAGCCATCGAAAAAATAACCTAATGAATTTTAAAAAATCTCTAAAATTTTTCGCAATTTCGTTGGTTATTTTTGTGATTGACCAAATTACAAAAGTCATCGCACAAAATAACCTTAGAGGAAAACCTTCAATCGAAATTTTAGGTGATTATTTTCGTTTAACTTATGTCGAGAACCCTGGCATTGCTTTTGGAATAACTCTAAATGGCGATGCTACCATTTTTACAATTTTAGCGATAATTATTGCTGGAGCAATTGTTTACTACCTAATGCAACTCTCTGATAAAGAAGGCTTTATGCTCCATAAAATTGCTTACTCCTTAATTCTTGGTGGAGCTTTTGGCAATATTTTAGATAGATTGCTTTATGGCAAAGTAGTTGATTTCTTTGACTGTGAATTCCCAAACATTTTAATTCCAGCATTTTCGATTTTTGGATTAGATTTTGCGGGTTACGAACTTTATCGTTGGCCCGTTTTCAATATCGCAGACTCAGCTGTAACTGTTGGAATGGTATTTTTATTTATCGCAATGATGAAAGAACCGATTGATGACGACGAGCAACTTGGAAGTGAGCGAAGTTAGATTACTAACTTTTATTGTTAGTGAGGAAGAAGAAAACATTCGATTAGACAAATTTTTAGCTCAAAGAATTAATCGAATTTCAAGAACTGGTTTACAAAAATTAATCGAAACCGAAAATGTTAAAGTTTCTGGTGAAATTGTAACAAAGTCAAGTTTTCCTGTTCAAATTGACCAAGAGGTTGAACTCGAAATTCCCAACATTCCTGATGAGACACAACTAATCCCACAAGAGATTCCTTTGGATATTTTGTATGAAGACGAAAGTGTCATTGTTTTAAACAAACAAGCAAACCTTGTTGTTCATCCTGCAGCTGGAAATTTTGACAATACTTTGGTGAATGGACTTCTTTATTACTCCAATCAATTTGAAAAAATGAAAATCAATGTTCGCCCTGGCATTGTTCATCGATTGGACAAACACACAACAGGTGCAATGATTGTTGCTAAAACTCCACACGCTCATATGAGACTTTGTGAGCAATTTGCAAATCGAGAAGTTAGCAAAGAATATTTTGCGATTTGCTTTGGTCATTTTGAAGAAAAATCAGGTTTGATAGAAACAAACATTGCTCATCACCCGACCAAACGACATCGAATGGCAGTTACTAAAGAAGGAAAAGAATCTAGAACTGAATACTATGTTTTAAAAGAATATCCTTTGTTTACAACATTAAGATTACTTTTACACACAGGTAGAACTCACCAAATTCGCGTTCACCTTTCTCACATTAATCACCCAATTCTTGGCGACACAACTTATGGTGGAAGAAAATCAAAATTCGGTGGAATTGACGGCGTAAAATCTCACTTTGTAAATCGTCTTCTCAAAATTATGCCAAACCAAGCACTTCATTCAAGACAACTTGGGTTTCATCACCCAATTTCAAATCAGTGGATGGAATTTATTGCTCCTTTTCCTGAGACAATTCAAAATGCCGTAAGTATTTTGGAGAAATCTTCTGAAAACCCAATCTTCCAAGAAGATTGGTGGGAATAAGCAAAAACATTTCCATTTTCTTACTCTCTTTTAATTTTTTTCGATAATAAACTAAAAAGGATTTGTTTAAATCTTAATGTAAAGTTAACTTTACATTAAGTAAAAACTATTTGTCATTTTATTTTTGAGGTTTACAAATGGATATTGAAAAATTATGTGAAAAAGATAGAAACTTACTTCAAAGACTTTTGAGTTTTCAACTGCCTTACAAATTCAAAAAGATTGGTCTCATTTTAGTTATTTTATGCTTTTTGGCACTTACTGCTTTGAAGTTTTCAACTGCCGACGTTTCAGCAATTCAAATGATTTTAAAGAAAATCTTTTTACTCTCATTGCTTTTAGTTTCAATTTCGAGAGATGAGATAGAAGACGAGTTAGTTGTCAAACTTAGAGTTCAGGCTTACTCAATGGCTTTTCTTTGTGGAATTATTTACGCAATTGTACAACCTTACATAAATTTTATTGTTGAAGAAACTACTGCTTTTGAATTAGGAGATTTCCAAGTTTTGACTTTTATGCTTTTGCTTCACTTAGGATTCTTTCACCTTTTGAAGCGAATTAGGTAATGAAAAATCGCATAAAAATTGAACGGGCAATTTTAGATTTAACCCAAGATGACTTGGCAAAAGCAATTGGAGTTTCAAGACAAACAATAAATTCAATTGAGAAAAACCGTTATGTTCCTTCTACTTTACTTGCATTGAAAATTTCAAAAATTTGCGGTAAACCTGTAAACGAAATTTTTGAATTAGAGGAAGGAGATTAAATGTTACTTCAAAAGTAACATCTTTTTTGTTTCAGAAAAATTTACTGTCTCTAATTTGTAAAAATAAATTCCACTTGAAACTTGCTCACCAAAAGAATTTGTCCCATTCCAAACAACTGAGCCTCTTGGTTCAGCCAATTCAAATTCTTTGACCTTTTCGCCAAGGACATTAAAAATTGTCAACTTACCAAATTCGTAATTCGTAATTTTTAATTCGTAATTAATTATTGTCGAAGGGTTGAAAGGGTTCGGGAAATTCTGAGAGAGTTTGAAATCTAACGGAATACTTTCATTTTCCCGAACAGAAGGTAAATCAGCTAAAATGTTGAAATATTTAACTTCGTCGATTACTTCTTGGTTCTCATTCATTCCACCAATTGTGTAGTAAAAAGACCAACAATTTGCAAATCCTCTGTGATCCATTGTTGCGAAAGGACTTCCTTCAAAAAACTCCCAATAATCCCACGCCAAATTATACCCAAAAGTCAAAGTGTCAGGAGCAGAAGGAATTCCATTGTAACCAATCCCATCAAAATTGTAAGGGTTGTCAGTTCCTCCTGAAAAAAGAATTGTACTTCCAAAAGTTCCCGAAGCAGCTCTGTAAGTTGCTTTTGGTGTGTTTGGAATTTCTGTCCAAGTAATGTCTAAAGGATTGTTTGGATTAATTTGTCCGAGCCAAGTTCTGTTGTCAATTAAAAAACTAAATCCTTGAATCTTAACTCCACCAGTGTAAACAATCAAATTTCCTGCAATACTTCCACTGTGTCCGAAAAGTCCGGGTCCAACAATCTGTGTCGCTTGACTCCAAGTGTCAACAGTTGGATTGTAAACTTGAACATTTTTTACATTGGTATTTGTTGACCAGCCACTAATTGAGTAAATCAAAGAATCATTCCAAACGGCAACAACTTGGTCATCAACAGAAACAGGAATGTTTGCTCCCATTGAGTAAGAATCCGTTAAAGGGTCGTAAATTTCGACTGTTGGAAATGTTGTTTCACTGCCGTTTGAACCAACCGAGTAACCACCAAAAATCTAAATTTTTCCTTTAAACTCAACTGCCGAAGCAGCAATTCTTCCAACACTTCCGGGAACCGAAGCAATTTGTGTCCACTGGTTTGTAAAAGTGTTTAGTTTAAATGCTTCTTGCGTAATTCCTGACCAAATTTTCGTTGTGTCAATTCCCATAAAACTAAAAACAAAACAAGTGTCATCAATTGTAAGACTTGCAACAGCGTTGTTAGAAATTTTCTTTGGAAGCGGATTTCCGACAGTCCAAAAATTTTGGGCGAAAAGATTAATTGCCAAAATGAAAGTTAAAAGACTGCCTAATAAAAATATGTAGTTCATTTTTTAATCCTTTGGTTAGAATTGAGTTAAAAATGGTAAGTAAGCCCTTGCAACTTTTATAAACTTGTTCAAATCACCACTCTTTATAGCTTTTTCGCAAATTAGAAAATCATTTTCAGACAATAAATTTTCTAGTGCAATTTGAAAATTTTTGATAAAAATTTTTGATAAATTTTCTTTCTCAAAAGGTTTTACTTTCTTTAAATATCTTACCGCATTATTTAAAATTTCTATCCCTTTTTTGTATTCCTTTAAATTTCCGATATAAATTTGACCAATTAAAATATCAATACTGGCAATTCCAAGAACATTTTGCAAATCAACATTAATCTGACGACACTCATTTGCGCAATTCAGTGCTTTTTCAATTTCCCCTTTTGCTTCATAGATTTTTGCTTTTAGATGCAAGGAATGGCTTTTGTTAGATTGGTTTTTAGTTCGGTATGAAATTTCAAAAGACTTTTCAGCATACTCTAAAGCCAAATTAAAATCGTCTTCATCAAAAGAGATTTCTCCAAGTTGGTGATAGGAAGGAGAATTTTCATCTTCAAGCCCAATTTTGTTTTTTAATTCAATGGATTTTTTTAAACTCAGTTTCGCTTCTTCCTTTTTTCCTAAAGCAGCAAAAGCAACACCTTTATCATTTAGAATTATCGCTTCTCCAAATTTTTCTCTTTTCTCTCCAAAAATATCTCCAGCTTTTTCCATAAAACTAATTGCCTCTTCAAAATCTCCATTGAATTCTAAAACCTTTCCAATATTAGAGAAAATTTCCGCCTTGTAAAGAGGACTATTTGATGGACAATTTTTCAAAGCTTTTTTTAAAATATCCTTAGAATCAAGTGAATGTCCAAGTCCATATCTTGCATAGCCCAATCTATTTAGTAATCTATAGTCTTCACCGATTTTACATTTGGTTTCTTTACAAAATTTAATTGTCTCATTAAAATATCCAAATTTATTCCAGTTTCCTGTAATCCTTTCTAACATTTCAAAACCAATTTCTTTTTCCATTGTCTCTAAAGCTAATCTCCAAATTTCCATTGCTTTTGTTTCATTAAAATTTGGAGATTTATTCCAAATTTTGTAAAGAAAATGACAAGCCCTCTTCAAAATTTCTTGAAAATTTTTCGGCTTTTCACTTTCTAAAAATTGTAAAATTATTTGCGAAACCCGGTAATGATTTTCACCTTTTGGAATAACCCATTTTTCAAGAAGTCCAAGTGCAATTGCTCTCTCAAGATGTTTTTCAAAGCCGTTTACTTCTTCTTTACAAACTTCCTCAACAACAATTCTAGGAACAGGAATCTTAAAAAGAGAGACTAAAGCAAGAGTTTTACGAAACTCAGAAGTTTGTTGGTTTAAAAGCTCCTCTGCCAAAATATTTTCTCGAAACTCAGCCTCTTTCTCCAACAATTTTTCGAAGATCTTGCTTAAGTCGAGCTCTTCCTTTTCAAGAATTTTAAACACCCATTCAAGCAAACGTGGATTTCCATCAGCCACTTCTATTATTTTTCCTATAACTTTTTCGTCGGGTGTTTTCTTTAATGTTCTTTCAAGTTGCTCAATTTTTTTCTTAAGGTCTGCTTTTCCAAAGCTATGCAAATGTTCTTTGTAAAAAGATTTTTCTTCCTTCACCTTAAACTCATAACGACAAGTAACAATGACACGATTTTGGTAGTTAGTTTCCGAAATTGCAAAATCAAGAGCCTCAAGAACTTTTTTTGCATCCAATCTTAGAACGGGTAAACCTTGTCTTAGATTTTTTTCTGCATTTTGTTCAAAGTCATCTAGAACTAAAAGGAATTTTTTTTGAGGTAATTTCGAGAACACTGTTTTCAATTTAAATTTCAAGTCATCGTTTGGATTTTGTAAAATATCCCTCAGATTTTTGTCTTCAATTTTATCAACAAGTTTGTTATTTAAAGCAAATTCATCAATTTTACCTGCCCAAACAATCGTTTTAAACTCATCTAATCTGTTACAAAGCCGTGAGGCAACACTGCTTTTTCCAATTCCTCCCATTCCGTGCAGAAAAACTCCGATTTTGTCAGTTTGAATTTTTTTAAGTTCTCTCAAACATCTTTGAAGAGGTCTCCTTCTTCCGACAAAACTTTCACGGGTTGGAACTCGGACATTTTTTTCTTCATCTAAAAATGCTTTTTCGATTTTCCTAATTGGAATCGGTTCTCTGTTTGCGGAATTCAGAGGAGTAACTAAAGAACCTTGCATTTCTCCTGCAAGGTAAAATCTCAATAAATGCCAATGTCTTGCCTTTTCTTCAATTAATTTTCTGTAAGTTTCCGAAAGTGCTTCGGCAATCTCAAAACCTTCCGATAAATTTTTGTAGAAAGTAGTAGCTGCAAGAGTTGCGTCTTTGTCGTAAACCGATTTTGCCCAACCCAAAACATTTTTTGCACCAAGTTCCAATAATTTTTCAACAAGAGAAGGAATACTCCCTTTTTTTTGTGATTTGGCAGTTTCACAACCCGAAAGAAAAATTAATTTAGGTTTTCTTCTTAGTGCATTAAAAATGTCTTCTGCTGTGGAATGTTTTTCTCCTCCAAATTCATCTTCTGTAACGAAAATTGGAATTCCATTTTCACCTGCTCCTGCGTGCCCTGTAAAATGGAAAACATCAAAGGAATCATTTCCGTAGGAAGAAATTAACTTGCTTAATTCCTCCAAATTTCCGCTTTCTTCAACTTTTAAGAAAAGAGGTTGTTCTTTTGTAGCCTCCAAAATCATTGCTTCTTCTTGTTCAAAACTCAAAACTGAATTTTCACTGTCAGGAGAAGAAGCCATAAAAAGAACTTTAAAAAATCTGTTTTCGGCTTCAAAAGGTTCAAAATTTTGTTCTTTCCAACGAACAGGAACGATTTTGGGATTATGAGATTGAACTAAAAATATTATTCCGTTGTGCATAATTTCCCAAGGAATGTGAGCCAAATTCCCTTCGGTAGAAATTGCAAGAATGATAATTTCGGTAGTTCCTTGTGCTTTCTTTAAAGCTGTTTCAAAGAATCTGTCTTCCCCGTCAAACCAATTGTAAAGCTCTTTTCCAACTTCTACTAAATCTGTAAAAGAAGAATCGAAGTAGTCACTTTCTGACTTTTCAAGAAGATTTTGAATGGAATCTAATTTTAAATCTCTTTCTGTGTTGTCATTTTGATTTTCAAAGAAATAGCGTAGAGTTACTGTTTTTTGCCCTTTGGGAATCAATTTAATGTGTAATGTTTTGGAACTCATAATTTTGCCTTTTAGTAAAATTTTTTTAACGTATTTCTTTCCACTTAAAAACAAAACCCTAAATCAACGAGTAATTTAGGGTTTATTTCAGAAGGTCTAACTAAAAAGTTATTCTAAAATTTTAAGAGCAACCAGAAGTTTCACCACAATCATCACAGACAGTGCAAGCACCATTTTGTCTGACTTTCATCGAGCTACAGTTAACGCATTGTTCACCAGTATAACCGCGAGATTTGGCAACTTTGATTTTTGTAACAGTTGAATTCTCAGCTTTGACTGTTGGTAAATGCTCACTGAATTCTTGAACAGGCTCTTTTTTATCTGTTTGGTCAGGAACTTCGTCAATTGGCTTGACGTGTAAGAAGTCTTCTCTTCCCAAATATTCATGCCCGAGAGTCCTGAAAACGAAATCAAGAATTGAAGTCGCATTTTTAATTTTGTCGTGACCTCCGACCATTCCAGAAGGTTCGAATCTTGTGAAAGTAAAAGAGTCAACCATTTCTTCTAAAGGAACGCCGTACTGAAGTGCTTTGGAAATTGCAACTGCGAAACAGTTTAAGATTGAACGGTAAGAAGCACCTTCTTTGTACATATCGATGAAAATTTCACCGAGTTTGCCATTTTGGTATTCGCCAGTTCTTAAGTAAACTTTGTGTCCACCAACTGTTGCTTCTTGAACAAAACCTTTTCGTTTTGTTGGAAGTTTTCGGCGAATTGCTTTGTAAACAACTGTCTCAACTTCTTCGTGAATTCTTTTTGCATCAATTGTTTCGTCAAAATCCTCTTCATCTCCCATTGAAAGAACTGCATCAACAATTTCACTGCTTGTTGAATTGAGAGGCTGAGAAAGTTTGCTTCCATCTCTGTAAAGAGCATTTGCTTTGAGCATTAATTTCCAAGACTCAACGTAAGCTGAAGAAACTTCTTCGATTGTTGCGTTGTTTGGCATATTGATTGTTTTGGAAATTGCACCTGTAATGAAAGGTTGAGCTGCTGCAAGAGCTTTAACGTGTCCCATATAATGGATAAATCTTTGTCCCTTGTTTCCACATTTATTTGCACAATCGAAAATCGGATAATGTTCAGGTTTTAAGAAAGGAGCTCCTTCAATTGTCATTGTTCCACAAACGTAGTCGTTAGCTTCTGCAATTTCCTTGTCAGTGAATCCAAGTTCTTGGAGCATATTAAAACTCCAGTCATTCAATTGTTCGTCAGTAAATTTCAAATTATTTTTACAAAATTCTTCACCTAAAGAGTGTTTGTTAAAGGCAAAACCTATTTCAAAAACATTTGGCAACTGTTTTTCAATTGCTTCGATTTTATCAGTAGTGAAACCTTTCTCTTTAAGTTTGTCGTGAGAAACAGAATGACAACCTTTTAAAGTTCCAGTTCCTTTTGAATAATTTTCAATTTCATTGATTTCATTTTTTGTGTAGCCAAGTTTTTTGAGAGCAGAGGAAACAGATTGATTTACAATCTTGAAATATCCACCACCAGAAAGTTTTTTGAATTTCACAATTGCAAAGTCAGGCTCAATTCCTGTTGTATCACAATCCATTACCAAACCGATTGTTCCTGTTGGAGCGATTACTGTTGTTTGAGCATTTCTATAACCAAATTTTTCGCCTAACTCTAATGCTTCGTCCCAAGAGTTTTGTGCTGCTTTAAGAATATTTTCAGGACAAAGTTTTTGATTGATTCCCATTGGAGTAATCGTAAGTCCTTCATATTCTTCTTTACTTGCGTCATAAGCTGCTCGTCTGTGGTTACGGATTACGCGGAGCATATTTTCTTTGTTATTTGAGTAGCCTTTGAAAGTTCCAAGAATGTCAGCCATTTCTGCGGAAGTCGAATAAGATTGCCCAGTAAGAACTGCTGTAATTCCACCAATGATTGCTCTTCCCTCTGGAGAATCATAAGGAATTCCAAGTCTCATCAAAAGACTTCCAATGTTTGCATAACCAAGACCAAGAGTTCTAAAGACGTAAGAAAGTTCGGCAATTTTTTTGCTTGGGAAATGTGCCATCAAAACTGAAATCTCAAGAACAACTGTCCAAATTCTTGCAGCGTGGCGGAATTCTTCAACTTTAAACTCACCTGTTTTTTCATCAAGGAATTTGACAAGATTCAAACTTGCAAGGTTACAAGCTGTATCGTCTAGAAACATATACTCAGAACACGGATTACTTGCGTTAATTCTTCCGTCAGCAGGACAAGTATGCCACTCATTAATTGTTGTGTCATATTGAAGTCCTGGATCAGCAGAAGCCCAAGCAGAACCACAAATTTTTTCCCAAAGTCCTCTTGCTTTAACCGTTTTTGCAACTTTTCCATCTTTACGATTTAAAAGATGCCAATCCCCATCTTTTTCAACTGCTTCCAAAAATTCATTTGAAACACGAACTGAGTTGTTTGAATTTTGCCCTGAAACAGTAACGTAAGCCTCACCTTCGTAGTGTGTATCAAAAACAGGAAAATTGACTTCGCTAATGCCTTGTTTTGCAAGTTCTAAAGTTCTCACGATGTAATTCATTGGGACTTTATTTGTTTCGGCATCTTTAATTAATGTTTTTAATTTTTTATTTTCGTTCGGGTTTATTCCACCAACAAGAGCTTCTTCAAGAATTGCTTCAAGTTTGGTTTTGAGGATTTGACTACCTGTTACAAGTGCAGCAACCTTTTGCTCTTCTTTAGTCTTCCATTCAACAAATTCTTCAATGTCTGGATGGTCAACATCTAAAACTACCATTTTTGCAGCACGTCTTGTTGTTCCGCCAGATTTTACAGCTCCTGCTGCTCTGTCATTGATTTTCAAAAATGACATTAAACCCGATGAAACTCCACCACCAGAAAGTTTTTCACCTGCTCCACGAATTTTACTAAAGTTTGAACCTGTTCCTGAACCGTATTTGAAAATTCTTGCTTCACGAGTAACAAGGTCAAAAATTCCACCTTCATTCACAAGATCATCTTCAACTGCTTGAATAAAACAAGCGTGAACTTGAGCTCTTGTGTAAGCATCTTCCGAACGTTTCGCTTCACCAGTTTTTGGGTCAACATAAAAATGTCCTTGAGAAGGTCCTGTAATTCCGTAAGCAAAATTTAAACCTGTGTTAAACCATTGTGGTGAATTTGGAGCACACATTTGATTTGCAAGCATATAAGAAAGTTCGTCATAAAATGCTTGAGAATCATCTTCCGAAGCAAAGTAACCGTGTTTTTTCCCCCAATCTGTCCAACAACCTGCAAGTCTATGAAAAACCTGTTTCGAAGAAGTCTCAGCTCCTAAAGAGCCATCTTCTTGCGGAACTCCAGCTTTTCTAAAATATTTTTGAGCAATAATATCAACTGCTACTTGAGACCAGCTTTCAGGAACTTCAATATCTTTCATCTCAAAAACGACAGTTCCGTCAGGATTTTTGATGATAGAATTTCTTTTTGAAAACTTAACAGACTCCAAAGGTTGTTTGCCTTTGATAGTGAACTTTCGGTCAATTTTTAGACCTTTTTGTTTATTGGGCACGCTACTCTCTCCTGTAAGAATAGTTAATTGTTTATCATTGAACTTACTTTTCATTCAAAATCTTTGTTGTAGTAGTGTAGGGTTTAGATGCGAATGTAATAACAGCACTACATTTAGAGTTCTATTTAATACAAAGGCACAAGATAAGATTTTTTGGGTTTCTAAATCAAGGATTTTTCGGTGAAAATTTAACTTTTATGCTTAAGTCTTTCAAAGGCAAGAAGTTAAGCAATAACTCATTAAAATTCAATTACTTATAGAAACAACAAATTTAAAAAAGGGAATAGAGGTTATTCTAAGGCAGATTTCATTTTTTTGTAATTTTTGACTCGAAAAATCTTGTAAAAAAGTAGAATACAATTCTAAGGATAAAAAAATGTTCCAACGAAAGTTTCATTGGAACATTTTGCAAAAAACTTATAAGGTTTTAGAAATCTTTATTGAGGTCTTTAAATTTTTAAGCATAAAGAGGGAAATTTTCGCAAAGTTCTTTTACTTCGTTTCTTACTGAGTGAATGACTTTTTCGTCAGTAGAATTTTCAATAACTTTCGCAATGAAGTTCCCGACGGTTTTCATTTCCTCTTCTTTAAATCCGCGAGTTGTGAGAGCTGGAGTTCCAATTCTTACTCCGCTTGTTACAAATGGACTTCTTTTGTCGAAAGGAACCATATTTTTGTTAGTTGTTATTCCTGCTTCTTCGAGAATGTTCTCAGCTTTTTTACCAGAAATTCCTTTGTTCGTCAAATCAATCAAAACTAAGTGGTTGTCTGTTCCGCCTGAAACTAGGTCGAATCCTTTAGAAGTTAAAGTCTCTGCCAAAGCTTGTGCATTAGAAATCACTTGTTTACTGTAAGTTTTGAAATCGTCTTGCAAACATTCACCAAAAGAAATCGCTTTTGCCGCAATTACGTGCATCAATGGACCACCTTGAATTCCTGGCATTACTGTCGAATCAATGAGTTCAGACATCATTTTCACTCTTCCTGATTTTGGAGCAACTTTACCGAAAGGATTTTCAACATCTTTTCCCATCAAAATCAATCCACCTCTTGGACCGCGTAAAGTTTTGTGAGTCGTTGTAGTAACAACATCACAGTAAGGAACTGGCGATTGTAAAAGTCCTGCTGCAATTAATCCTGCTGGATGAGCCATATCTGCAAATAAAAATGCTCCAACTTCATCAGCAATTTCTCTGAACTTTGAGTAATCAATTTCTCTTGGGTAAGCACTTGCACCTGCGATAATCATTTTTGGTTTACACTCGTGAGCTTTTGCTCTAACGTCGTCAAAATCAATGTAACTCGTTTTCTCATCAACTCCGTAAGGAACAATGTTGTAAAGTTGTCCTGAAAAGTTTACAGGTGAACCGTGAGTCAAATGTCCTCCGTGAGAAAGATTCATTCCAAGAACTGTGTCACCAGGTTTTAAGTAAGTGAAGTACACTCCCATATTTGCTTGTGAACCTGAATGAGGCTGGACATTTGCGTATTCTGCTCCGAAAAGTTCTTTCGCTCTGTCTCTTGCAATATTTTCTGCAACGTCAACAGCTTCACATCCTCCGTAGTAACGATTTCCCGGATAACCTTCTGCATACTTGTTTGTAAGAACAGAACCAACTGCTTCCATTACTGCTTTGCTTGTGAAATTCTCACTTGCAATCATTTCCAAAGTGTTTCTTTGACGACTAAGTTCTGAAACAATGCTTTCAAAAACTTCAGGGTCTTGATTTTTTAAAACTGACATTTATATCTCCGATATTTTAATTTTTAAATTCAAAAATTGACGGGCAATTTAACAAAAAATAATGAAATGATTAAAATATATTTCTTTCTTAAACTAAGGTTAATTAGATTCTTAAAAGACGTTCTTAAAAAGAGGAAAAGTAAATGAAGAGTTTTTTTATCGGTTTAATCATCGCAGTTTTGTTGTGTCTCAATTCTTTTGCTGACGAAATTTACCTTTCAAATGGAAACAAACTTGAAGGAAAATACCTTGGACATCAAGATTCAGTGATGACTTTTGAAGTTTGGCTCGGAAGAAAAGTTGTTAGCTTAGAATTTTACGAATCTCAAGTAGATTGCGTTCTCACAGGAACAATCACAAAAAATGATTTGCTTTTGAGCGAACTAAAAACCAGACTTGACACTTTAGACAGGCAAAATCCGAATGATTGGTTTGAGATTGGAGTTTGGTGTAAAAAGAATAAATACTTTGACGATGAAGCGAAGCAATGTTTTTACAAAGCACTTGAGATTGACTCGGAACATCAACTTTCACTTTGGGAGTTAGGAATTAAGAAAAAATCATTGAACTCAGTTTTGTTTCAAGGTTCGACAAGCCCCCCAAGACCTTCATTTTCTCCGACTGACTTGGACATCGGGAATATGCAAATTCAAATTCGTGAAATGCTTGACCAAGTGCTTTCAGGAGCAGGAATTAACGGAGACCAAGAAATTGACTTAGATGGAATTTTAAAACAATTTGGTAATTAAGAATTTATTTAAAAGGAACATATATTTTAAATTCTGTTCCTTTGCCTAATTCTGAGAAAACTTCAATTGTTCCATTATGATTTTCAATAATGTGTTTCACAATTGAGAGCCCTAAACCACTTCCGCCAAGTTTTCTTGAGCGACTTTTATCAACACGATAAAACCTTTCAAAAATTCTACCAATATGACTTTCAGGTATTCCTATTCCAGTATCTTTGATTGAAATAACTAAGTAATTTTCTGACTGGCTCAAAGAAACTGTAATTTTGCCTGAGTTAGTGTATTTAATTGCATTATCCACAAAGTTGGCAACTACTTTCTCCATTTGATTTTTATCGGCTAAAATTTCAACTTTAAGTGGAAGTTTATTTTCAAAATAAAGTGAAAGCCCTTTCTCCTTAGCAATTTGCTCAAAGTCAAAAGTTGTTTCGCGAATTGATTCAGCAACGTTGTAAAACCTAGGTGAGAATTCACGATTTCCACCTTCTAACTGTGTTAATTCTAATAAATCATCAACAATTATTTCAAGTCTTTTAACATTGGCTTGAGTTCTTTCCAAAAATTTTTTTGTAATTTCAGGGCTTTCCAAGGCACCATCAATTAATGATTCTGTGAAACCTTTAATTGCTGCAATAGGAGTCCTCAATTCGTGAGAAGCATTTCCAACAAAATCTTTTCTAATTTGCTGTAATCTCTCTAAATCTGAGATTTTTTGTTTTAATGTTTTTACCATTAAGTTTAAGGAATTTGCTAAAACACCAATTTCATTATCGGAGTCAGATTTAATTTCAATCTCATAATTTCCTGCCTCAATCTGCTTAGTAGTTTCTGTTAGTTCAATTAACGGAAAAGAAATTCTTCTAGACAAATAAATTACCGAGAATGAAAAAATTATTGATGAGATAAACAGAGTCAGAACGAAAATAAGCCTAACTTCAAAAATTATCTCCTCAACAAAACCTAAGTCTCGTGCGACTCTTACATAATTATTTTTTGAAGTTCTAAAAACGACATAAACTAAATCCTTCTTAACAGAATCAGAAAATCTTATAGATGTTCCCAAACGATTTGATGCGTTTCTTGATTTTACTAATTCTTCTCTTTCAAAATGGTTCTCCAAAGTCTCAGCATCAGCTTCTGAATCAATTAAAACCTTGCCTTCGGAATCAATAATTGTAATCCTAGATTGTAACAAGCTTGCGAGTTTAAAAACAGGTTCTTCAAAATCTTCAGAATCATTTGGAATATTGATAAGAGATTCATTAACAAGAAGTACTTGAGATTTCATTTCCTCAATAACTTGGTCTTTCATTACTCGATTCATAAAAATGTCTAGAGTAATGAAAAGGGCTAGAAATATTAAAACACTAACCCCAATAAATATTTTTGAAAGCTGTTTACTTACTTTGTTTTTCATAGAGTTTTAGAACTCAGAAAATTTATAACCAATTCCTTGAACGGTTCTTAAATAAACTGAATAATTACCCAATTTTTTTCTAATTTTTGCAACGTGAACATCGACTGTTCTGTCAGTAAAATACGCATCATCTCCCCAAACACTGTCAAGCAGTTCGTCTCTTGAAAATGCTCTTCGAGGATGCTTCATCAAATGATAAAGAAGTTGAAATTCTTTACGAAGAAATTTCTTTTCTTTGTCATCAATAGTTACCGTAAAATTTGGGAAATTAATTTCAATCCCTTTAACATTAATAACATCAAGATGATTCTTTTCAGCTTTATCAATACTAATTCTTCTGAAAATCGCCCTAATTTTCGCAAGAACTTTTCTTGGACTGAAAGGTTTCGTGATGTAATCATCAGCTCCTAATTCCAAACCAAGTATTTCATCAATTTCTTCTGATTTTGCAGAAAGAAAAATAATTGGAGTGTCTTTAGTTGCTTCTTTGCCACGTAATATTTTACAAACTTCAAAGCCATCAAGTTCATCCATCATAATGTCCAAGACAATTAAATCAGGTTTCACTTTTTCGGCTTTTTCTATGGCAGATTCGCCATTCGTGGCAGTAAAGACAGAATATCCGTCTTTTTTCAAATTATAAGAAAGAATTTCTAACAAATCCTCTTCGTCGTCCACGCAAAGAATTGAGTTTCTATGTTTCATTCTTAACTTCTTTTTTTATTGTTTAAGTAACTAATAAGAAAACTTATAAATTAAAGTGGGTTGTGGTGATGTTTTACAATTTTAGCTTGTGTCAAGAAAATTACCTCTTCAGCAATATTAGTAGATAAATCCGCAATCCTTTCCAAAGTTCTTGCAACCAAAATTAGCTTAACGGATTGTTTTGCCTTTTCAGGGTTTGCTTCAATGAAAGGAATCAATCTTTTAAAAGTTTTTCGTTTAAGATTGTTAATTTGTTCATCGCTTAAAATTACAGCACTTGCTAATTTTTCATCTTTATTTACGAATGAGTTCAACGCATCTTTTAACATTTGTTGAGTCAACATACACATTTTTTCGATATCAATTTCTTCTGGAAACTTTTCTGTGATTTCAGGTGAAATTAATTTACTGGCGATACTTGTTGCCATATCTCCAATTCTTTCTAAATCATTATTGATTTTTAGAGCAACCATTACAAGTCTCAAATCACTCGCAACAGGTTGGAATAATGCAAAAATAGCTTCACATTTTTTGTCAATAGTAATTTCCAAGTCGTTAATCTCTTTATCACTGTTCTTAACTTCTGAAGCCATTTCTTTATCGTAACTCAGAAAAGCATAAGTAGATTTTTTAATGGACTCTTCAACCAAACTTCCCATTTTTAGGAGGCTTTGGTAAAGTTCTTCTAAATGTTCATCTAAGTTTCTTTGATTTCTTGTTTGCATACTTTTTTACGCCTTTAAGAATTTGTTTAACCAAACCTTCCTGTAATATAATCTTCTGTTTGCTTTTTAGAAGGATTAGTAAAAATTTTATCTGTTTTGTCAATCTCAATTAATTCACCTAAGTAAAAGAAAGCTGTGTAATCGCTTACTCTTGCAGCTTGTTGCATATTGTGAGTAACAATCGCAATCGTATAATCCTTTTTTAACTCGTGAATTAAATGTTCAATTTTCTCAGTTGAAATCGGGTCTAAAGCGGAAGCTGGTTCATCCATTAAAATTACTTCTGGGCTCACTGCTAACGCTCTTGCAATACAAAGTCTTTGTTGTTGCCCACCAGAAAGACTTAATGCAGAAGTGTTCAATCTATCTTTTACTTCGTCCCAAATAGCTGCTTGTTGAAGACTTAGCTCAACTTTTTCTTGAACAAGATTTTTGTCTTTCACTCCATTCACACGCAGCCCATAAGCGACGTTATCAAAAATAGTCTTTGGAAATGGATTTGATTTTTGAAAAACCATTCCAACTTTCATTCTCAATTTTACGACATCAATCTTTCTATCGTAAATATCTTCGTTATCCAAAAGAATTCTACCACCGACTTTAGTTCCATCAATTAAGTCATTCATTCTATTTAAACAGCGTAAAAATGTAGATTTACCACAACCGGAAGGTCCAATCAAAGCCAAAACTTGATTTTCGTAAGCCTCTAAACTAATATTTTTTAGAGCTTGAACTTTTCCGTAGTGAAAGTCAACATTTTCTGATTTTATTTTTACTTTATTCATTTTATTCCAGAAAAACTTATTGTTTAATTTTAAATTTATTTCTCAAGTAAACTGCTACCAAATTTGTAATTACAACAATTACAAGTAAAACTAAAGCCGTTCCGTAAGCTAAAGGTCTAGTTTTTTCAATTTGAGTTCCTGATGTCGAAATAACGTAAAGATGATACGGTAAAGCCATTACTTCATCAAAGACAGATTCAGGAAGTCTTGGTAAAAAGTAAGCTGCACAAGTGAAAAGAATTGGTGCAGTTTCTCCAGCAACTCTTCCGACACTAAGAATTGAACCAGTCATAATTCCCGAATAAGCAGCAGGCAAAATCACTTTGTAAATTGTCTGCCATTTTGTTGCTCCAAGTGCCAAACTTCCTTCTCTCCATTCGTGAGGAACTGTTTTTAATGCTTCTTCAGTTGTACGAATAATTACTGGCAAAGCTACAAGTGCAAGGGTCAAGGAGCCAGATAAAATTGATGCACCAAATCCTAAGTAGTTTACAAAAAGCATCATTCCAAAAAGCCCAAAGACAACTGAAGGAACTCCTGCAAGGTTGTTAGTAGCAATTCTGATTATTTTTGTAACTACACCTTCTGTTGCATATTCTTGTAAATAAATTCCTGCAAAGACACCAATAGGAAGGCTAAAAAGCATTGAAAAGAAAACAAGGTAACCTGTTCCAATAATCGCAGGGAAAATTCCACCTTCTGTCATTCCCGATTTTGGCATTTCCGAAATGAATTCCCAACTAATAACAGAAACTCCATTTGAACAAATAAAATAGAGAATTGAACAAACAACAAAAAGAACAACTAAAACCATTGCCCTTAACCCCCAAAAGGCAATCGCCTCAATGAGTCTTCGTTTATCCATTTTCTTAGTTTCAAAAAGAGAATCATTCATTTTTTTATGCCTTTGAACCTTTATTCCATCTAAAATAGCTACTGATTTCATAATTTAATTCTTTGTCTGTTTTTCGATTAAATATTCTGCTATCAAATTTATTAAAAGAGTAAAAACAAAAAGTATACAAGCGATAAAAAACAATGATTTAAAGTGAACACCGCCAAAAGGAGCTTCACCTAACTCAGCTGCAATTGTTGCTGTCATTGTTCTTACAGGTTTCAAGATACTGTTAGGCATTGCAGCAGCATTTCCAGTAACCATTAGCACAACCATTGTTTCACCGATTACACGACCAATTCCTAAAACAACACCTGTTGTAATTCCAGAAAACCCAGCAGGAATTATCACTTTGTAAATCGTTTGCCATTTTGTTGCTCCAAGTGCAAGACTTGCTTCACGAAGAGCTTTCGGAACTGCACTTAAAGAATCTTCGGCAACAGAAATAATTGTTGGTAATGCCATAACTGCAAGAACAATCATTCCAACTAAAGCAGTTTCACCAACTGGTAAATTAAACGTCTCTTGAACTAATGGAACGACAATCACAAGTCCGAAAAATCCGAATACAACCGAAGGAATTCCTGCAAGAATTTCAAAGAAAGGTTTTAATATTTTGTTAATAGTTGGGTCAGCAATTTCTGAAAGATAAACTGCAACACCAATTCCAATTGGAGTTGCAAAAAGAATTGAACCAAAAGTTACCAACAAAGATGCTAAAATTAATGGCATAATTCCAAGTTGCATAACTGGTTCAGCAGTTGGGAACCAAAATTCACCTGTCAAAAGCGACAAGTAAGAAATATTTTCAAGTTCAAGCTGGACTAAGCCTGACTGGTCTTCAACTTTCCATTCGTCAAGATAAACAGGTCCAACTGAAAATGGAGTTGCTCGAAGAACTTCCATTAAAGTTTCGTCATCGTCAATGTAATCGTCAGTGATGTATTTTATTTCTTGATTGATTCCGCCACGAAACTCTTTCCAATTTGTAACGATTCTATCATTAATATTTTTTATATCTAAAGGCGACAATTCTCTAACAGGCACATTTTCGTTTACAACAATCACGATGTCGTCTTCCAAAGGAAGTTCACCAACAATGTCAAATCCTTGTTGAAAAAGGAAAAAGATAATCATCAAAATAATTATACTTGTGCTAGAAGCAGAAAGGAAGAAAATTCCTTTAGTAAATTTTTCTTGAAAATCTCGCCAATTCATTTTATACAATATCCATTTATTTTGAATCTTTATTTTGGAAATTGGAGATACAATTTGTATCTCCAATAATTAACCATTTCTAAAAAATTAGAAGTTTATAGTAAATTGTGAACGAATTGCAAAAGTATCATCTGATGCTTTATCAGCAGGTTTTGTCATTTCGCCATTCAATTGGAATCTTACCTTTTTACCAAAGTTCAAAGCTGGACCGAAACGAATGCTTAACTCTTCGTCATCATCAATTTCTGAGTTTGGCTCAACAGATGAAAAACCAGCAGCAAATTCAAACCCATCTAAACCACCAAAGTTTTCGATTGTGTCAAATTTTGTTCCCCAACGAGCTGTTAAATCAAAAACAGTAAAACTTTGGTCATCAGTAGCACCAATTACATCTTTGTCAATTGTTCCCATTGCCAAACCACCTTCAATGTCAATTCCGACGGGAAGTTTGATTCCAAAATCTGGTGCAAAGAAAATTCCATTTCCTTTATTTGAAACCACTGCGTCATCGTCATCTGTGTAGAAATCTGCACCTAAACCTGCGAAACCGACAGAAAGACCGATTTCAGCCATTTCTCCAACGGGAACATTAACACGAGACGTAATTAATTTTCCGTTATTCACATCAGCAGATTTTGAACTTCCAGCTGTTTCCTTCTCACCTTCACCAGAACCATTTGAATAATTAATTTGCAAAGTTGCAAAACCAAGTGAAACTCCTAATTCTGCTCCGATGTGCCTTGCAGAAAAATTCTTGTCAGCTAAAAATTCTGCTGCTGCACCTCTTTCAACCAAAAGCAAATTACCTGAAGAACGTAATTCTTCTCTCCAAACAGGAACGTGGAATTGACCAACTGTTAAAGAAAGATTGTCATTCAACTTAATTTTTCCCAAAGCATCTTTAAGCTTAGGTGAATTATCTCTAACTTCGATTTGAAATTTGTAACTAACGAAGTCATTTACACTGCCTTTTGCTTGCAAGCGACCTCTTCTAATTCTAAAACCGTTTGTAGTTTTTTCACCGCTTGACTCAATATCATTGTTAAACAAATGTTGAAGTTGAATTCTACCTGATAGCTTCAAGCTTTTTGAACCAGTAGAAACTTTGTCTCCAGCAAAACTGTTTGAGCATAACAAAACACTTGCTGTAAGTGCTGTTAAACCAAGAACTTTAAATGTGTTCATTCACACCTCTTTAAGATTTAAATTAATTATGTTAAAAATTAGAAGATTGCCCAACCTCCTAATTTTAATCGTTCACTTAAGTGTTTTTTATTTTACTTTTATGTAACCTACTTTTTTCACTAATTCTTGACCTTCGTCAGAAAGTGCAAAGTCGATAAAATGTTTTGCATTTCCAGTTGGCTCACCATTTGTGTAGTAATAAAGATTTCTTGTAATTGGGTAAGTTCCGTTTGCGGCAGTTTGTGCTGTTGGAGTTACAAATTTCCCGTCTTTTGTTCCAACATTAACAGGTTTTACAGAGTCAGTTAAATAAGCAAAACCGATGTAACCGATTGCACCTTCTGTTTGACTAACTGATTGAACAATTGCTCCCGTCGCTGGCATTAACAAAGCATTTACAGAATATTCAGCATTATTCATTACTGCTTTTTTGAAGAACGAATAAGTACCTGAACTTGACTCTCTTGAGTAAACTACAATTTCCAAATCTTTCCCACCAACATCTTTCCAGTTTGTAACTCTACCCGTAAAAATGTCTGACATTTGGGATAAAGTAAGTTGGGTAACAGGGTTATTTGGATTAATAATTGCAGTAAGTGCATCTCTTCCAACTACAATCTCTTTTGGCTCAACTCCTTTTTTCTGAGCTTTTTTGATTTCTTTTTTCTTGATTGACCTTGAAGCTTGTGCAATCTCAGTAAGTCCATCAATCAAAGAAGCGATTCCAACTCCAGAACCTCCACCAACAACTGAAATTACTTTGTCAGAATTTTTCTTCAAATAAACTTCGGCTAATTTTTGTGATAGTGGAAGAACAGTATCTGAACCTTTGATTGTTAATTGTTGTGCATTAACTAAGCTAATACTTCCAATCAAACAAGCGAGAGTTGTAATCCTTTTTGCGAAATTTTTAAACATTTTTAAAACCTTTTTTGTTTGTATATCAATAATTTTATTTATGCCAAATTTATTAGCTTGTTATTGTCAACAAACAACCGAAATGTTACCAATTTATTAAATATTTTTCTATTGGTAATTTAAAGCCGAAGGAACTTAAAAACATTAGCAATTTATTACAAAATTGTTACGAAATTGTTAAGCACCTAAACATCACAACAAAATGTTTAATTATTGTTACTAAGAAGTAAAAATAATGTTAGAAAGTTGTTAAAAATACTTGTTAAAACCTAAAAAATCAGCCATATTTGCTTAAATTAATCAAATCAAGTCAAGTCAACAATCCTGAAAATTTTAGGTTTTATAAAATGGATTTAAATAAAAAAATATCAAATTTACCTAACTGGTTCAAAGCGATACTTTTAGCTCTAATTCTATACCTTTTTCTTGTAAGTATTAGCTTAATGGGAGCAGCCTTTAAAAACGATTTTTTTAAGGGAATTTCAAAATCCTTAATTGAACAAGCTGATCCTTTCGCAGGGTTGTTTATTGGAATTCTTGCCACAAGTTTAATCCAAAGCTCTTCTACTACAACTTCAATGATTGTTACATTTTTTGCAGCAAGTCTTGGAGCTCAAACTTTTGCAAACTCAATGGAACTTAACACTGCAATTTCAGCAGCACTCGTTACTGCCGTTCCAATGATTATGGGAGCAAATATCGGAACAAGTGTTACTAACACAATCGTTTCAATTGCTCATATTTCGGTTGGAGACGAATTTAAGAAAGCATTCTCCGCAGCGACGATTCACGATTTCTTTAATATTATGGCAGTGATAGTTATTCTTCCTCTTCAGTACAAGTTCAATATCATCGGAGAAACAGCTCATTACTTTGCAAAATTTTTCATTCAAAGTGGTGTGCAAACTGAGAAATCTACAAACTATTACAAAATGGCTATTAAATGGGCAGCTGACCCAATAAAAAATTTAGTTAATACAATACCAAATCCATTTGATGGAATTGGTAGCTCTGAGTTTCACGCTATTTTCCTTTTGGTTCTGGGAGTTGCAATATTACTTATATCTTTGAAGTACTTAGTAACTTTACTCAAATCCTTGGTTTTGGAAAAAGCTGAAAAGTTCTTTGACAAGTATCTTTTTAGAAACGCAGCATTAGCTATGTTTTTTGGTATCATTTTGACAATTTCCGTACAAAGTAGTTCAGTAACAACTTCTTTAATCGTTCCACTTGTTGGTGCTGGGGTTTTAACTCTCAGGCAAATTTACCCTTTCACTCTTGGTGCAAATATAGGAACAACCGTTACAGCAATTATTGCTGCTGCTGCAGTTATAGAAGGAAAAGAACTCGGACTTACAATCGCATTTGCTCACTTACTTTTTAATCTTTGCGGAATTGCTCTTCTTTGGCCAATTCGAGCAATTAGAGATATTCCAATGAACCTCTCGTTAAGATTTGCAGATATTGTTGTTGAGCATAAATCACTTGCTTTTGTTTATGTTTTAGTGATGTTCTTTGGAATACCACTTACACTCATTCTACTTAGTTAACAAAAATTATAGGATAAAAAGATGTTTAAAGACCTTTACAACGCTTGGAAGTCTCAAAGTCTGATTGAACAGGCTTGGGAAGATTGTTTGGAAATGTTAGAGATTGGGCACGAAATGATTCAAGAAAGCATAAATGCACTTCGTACTAATGAAGTTGCAGGAGTTCCTGAAGAACTTCGTGCAAAAGATAAAATTGTTAATCGTTTCCAAAAAGATGTAAGACGAAATGTTCTAACTCATTTGGCTGGCTCTGGAATGAATGACCTTACAACAGGTTTGGTCCTCACTTCGATTGTAATTAGCTTAGAAAGAATTGGAGATATTACAAAGAATATTACAGAACTTGCAACTCACTACCCAAAGAGGTTAGAAGCAGGAATTTATGAAGAGCAACTTAAAGCTTTAGAAGCTCAAGTTATAGAAAACTTGAAACTTGGAGTTGAAGCATTTAAAACTCAAGATACAGAACTTGCCAAAAAATTAATGACAGTACTTGGAACAGAAGTAAAAGAACTCGCTGACCCATTAGCATACGGTTTAGTCGAAGGAAAAGTCGAAGGTTTAACGACTTCGCAAGCAGTAACTCTTGCACTCTACACAAGATACCTTAAAAGAATAAACTCTCATTTGAGAAATATTATGTCTTCAATTGTAAACTCTTTTGATAGAATCGGACACAAGTACAAAGAAAACAAATAAATTTTGTTATAAAATAAAAAAGCCCGTTCATAAACTTGAACGGGCTTTTTTATTTTTAAAGTTCTTTTATTTCAAAAGAAGCATTTTTCGACTTAAAATCTGATTCTCTGTTTTCAATCTTGCGAAATAAACACCTGATGAAAGTGTTTTACCTAAGTTGTCTTTTCCGTCCCAAACAACGCTGTGATTTCCACTTGAAAAAGCATTGCTAACCAAATTTCTAACAATTTGACCTTTGATATTTACAACTGAAATCTCAACTCTTTTGAGTGAATTAGAAGTTGGAACTTCAAAAGAAATCGTAGTTTCAGGGTTAAATGGATTTGGGAAATTTTGACGTAACCTAAACCTATCCACAACAACCTGTTTTTCATTTGAAATCTCAACACTGAGTTTATTGTGCAATTTTCTTGTACCATCAAATTCAACATCAGCAATTTGGTACCAATAAACTTTTCCTAAATCAACATTTCGGTCAATAAATTGGTAAAAATTGTCTTGAGTAGAATTTCCTGCCCCTTTTAGCTCCGAGTGAGTTTCGTAAGAAGCAATTTTGGTAAATTCACCGTCTTCGCTGTTTGACTTATAAACTTCAAAACCAGCGTTTTCAGTTTCGGATTCTGTTTTCCAAGAAAGTTGAGCAACTCCGTTAAATGAAGTTACGGAAAAATCCGATAGCTCAACTGCCAAAGGATTGTCATTGCTCGCTAACACAAATTCACTAAAAGTGTTAGTTGTTCCAACAAGTTCATCTCCATCAACAGTAGTAACTAAGGCTGTAAATGCTCCTGTTCCGGCAACAGGTCTTCTATAAATTACAAGCGAATTAATATTCGTAATTCCTGCATTAATAATTAATGAAATCTTAATTCTAACTTCTGCCGACGTAAAAACAACACCAGAATTAGTAATTACCCAGCGATAATTACTAATGTTAGATTCAGCAATTCCTGCAACGTTAGTAGGAGGAGAATTAAAGACCTGAACTTGAATATCTCCTGCATTCGTTACACCTGTAAAGTTCAAATCAATTCCTGAATCCTCACCTGTTTCATCGAAAGAAACAGTTCCATCTCCAGCTACATTGTTTGTTACATCAGCATTTGTAAATCCGTCGAATTGTTCTCCAGGACTTCCTTTATCTCCAGCACTTCCTGTCCAAGCATTTACAGCAGTTGTCCAATTTGAGCCAACACTGTTATCAGAAGTTAAATCTTTAAGTTCCATTGAAGCTCCAGTAGGATCAGGGAAATTAGTTCCGCCATCGTAACCGACACTGTCAATTGTAACTCCATTATCAACTAACATCACTTCGTCAGCACTATTTGAAAGATTCATTCCTGAATATTGATAAGCAACTGTAACTCCGCCATTTGTTCCAGAATCTGAATTTAATCCTAAAACAAGAAACTGTCCTGCTGCAATGTTTAGAGTTCCACCATTGTCAATTGTATGACTATCAGAGTCTTTGTCCTTAACTACCCAACCGTCAAGATTAATTGTTCCATCAGTTGTATTGTAAATTTCAAAAAATTCTCCATCACTATCATTCACCGCACTTGGGTTTTGCATAATTTCAGTAATAATTACATCACCTGCAGAAGAAGGAGCAGTAAAAGTGAAAGATTCGGAATCGCTTCCGATTGCGTTGTTGAAATTGTCTTTTACACCTGAAACAGTAACTTGGTAAGTAACTCCACTTGTCATCGCTGAAACTGTTAATTGAACCTTAGAATTATCGCTTCCGTTAAGAGTAGCAGCACTAACAGTAATTCCATTGTTCACAGTGTAATTCCCTGCTGTTTCGGCAGAAGTTTGGTCAAGGTTTTCGTTGAATTGTAAATCAATTGTTGTACTTGCTGAACCACTTGCAGAAGTCAAATCAGGAGCAGTTGCATCAGCTGTTGTTGCAACTCCTGGATTTCCACCTGAGTTGCTTGAAGCTTGCCAATTTGTTGAAACATTGTTATCACTTGCAGCACTTACTAACTCAATTGAAATTCCAGTACTTGTTGAGGGCCAACCATTTGTTCCATTTTCATAATCAACAACGTCAGCTGTTAGAGCATTTGGATCTTTTAAAGTAATTGTTTCACCGCCAGCAGAAGAAGAAAGGAATAAACTAAAATCACCGATGTAATTTGTAACAGCAGGATAAGTTCCTTTGAAAGTTGTAGTGTCATTTGTCAAAACAACAAAATCATTGTTGTCAACGCTTCCAGAAGAAATTGTAAAAGTCTGTCCGCCATCGCTCAAAGTCCACAAAGTCAAATCAACAGTTGAGCCTGTATTGTTAAACAATTCCACAAACTCAGTTCCACCACCATCATTGTAAAGAATTTCGTTAATTACGAGTGCAGCAGCAGTTCCACTGTTATTCACTTGAAATTGGTTAAAACCTGTCGGTGCATCAGAAGGCTCAGTAACAGTTTCTGCTTCTGCGTCTGTTACAGAGACATAATACTTTACAATTGTTCCATTTGATTGAGCAGGAATTGTTGCACTGTAGGAGTCTCCGCCAGCGTTCGCCATCACAGAAGAAGTAAAACCTGAACCTGTGTCAACAAAAAGTGAAGCTGTAAAACCAACTGCGTCATCAGTTACGTCTGCTGTAACTGTAATTGCTTGTGCGTCAGTTGGAATTGCAGGTGAATGGCTCAAGTTTGCAATTGCAGGAGCTTGGTTTGCAGCAGAAGAATTTACAACTACGTTGTCAAATCGATGGAATTCAGAACCTGCTCCATTGAACATTTTTACAACGATTCTAAGTGAGTCACCATTTAAATTACTTTCAGAAGCAACAAGAGCAGTAAAGTCATCTGCTAAATCCCCATTAGTTGTAAAAGCTGTTTCAACACCATCATCTAATTTGTAAAAAAATCTAATGTAGTCACTTGCTTCCATTGTTCCACTTTCAGAAGCGTCAATTGAAATACTTACATTAGGTTGACCTGAAATATCAATTGATTGACTTGTCCAAATTGCTTCACCGTCCAAGTCTCTACCTTCAAAAAGTTTATTTTGAACTTGAAACCAATCAGTAGAAGCAGAAATGTTTGCTGCCGAAACATCAACAGACCATTTTCCGTTTCCCGGATCCATTGTTCCATCTGCATAAGATTCAAAATCTTCGCTATAAATTTGTCCGAACGCATTTCCTACTAAAATTGAAGAAATTGCAAGTGTACTTAAGGCTAATTTTATTTTTTGCCTCATTGAGTTTAACTCCTTGTTTTTTCTATTTAGATACTAAAAAATCAATTTTCTAAAGTAAACAATTCATCTAAAATAATCAATTTCTGTTTCCAATTTATTACTTAGTTTAAAATTTATTTCCAAAACTCTTTGCAAATTTTTACAAACTTCTGTCCTGCTTCCGAAAGAGTTGAATTTTTCTTGAAATAAATCCCTACTTCTTTTTCGATTTTTCCAAAAGGCAAATTACTAATTTTAAGAAAATCTCTACAAATTGGATCTTCTTGCAAAATTTTTTCTTCAACAAAAGTTGCTCCCAAACCTTTAGCAACAAGATTCAGTCTAAGTTTAGCACTATTGGTTTCCCACACAATTTTAAAAGAATCACGCAACTTTTCTTTGGACGGTCTAAGTTCAGGTTGATCTAAGTAAGATGTGATTAATGGAATTTCATTCAAAAATTTCTTTGGATTTTTTGTCAATTTTGAAATTTCAGAATGATTTTTGTGGACAACCAAAACACTCGATTCTTTAAAAAAAGGCACTTTTTCAAAAGCCGACATTCTTTTTTGAAAAGGTCCAAAACCGATTTCAAATTTCTCCGATTCCACACTGTAAATAATTTCGCGACTTGGCTGAATCTCAACTTTTAGCTTTGTCAATGGCATCTCCTTGAAAAAACTTGCTAAAAGTTCAGGCATAAAATTTATGTTCACAAAATTGTTTACAGCAATGCTCAGAACAGAAAAACGACCTTTTTTTAGCTCTTCCAATTCTTCAACTAAAAGTTCTTTTTCGTAAAGAATGGAACGAGAATAATTCAAAACCTTTTCTCCTGCAATTGTGAGTTTTGGAGGAACTGAACGAACCAAAAGTTTAGTTCCGAGTTTGTTCTCAAGATTTGCAACAGACTGACTAACAGCCGATTGAGTCATAAAAAGTTTGTTCGAAGCCTTAGCAAATCCACCTTCCTCAAAAACAGATTTTAAGACTCTAAGTTCATTGAATTCCATAAAATAAGTTTTACTTATAATTTGATAAGAATTATTTGTTTTGCTAATTAAGATAAAAGTAATAAAATTGAATCGTAAAACAAGAAATTACATTTAAAATTAGGAGAATAAAAATGAATAAACCATTTGTTAAAGGTCTTGCAGGTGTCATCGTTGATGAAACTAAAATTTCAAATGTTGAAGGCGAATTTGGAAGACTTTCCTATCGCGGTTACGAAGTTCACGAATTAATCGAAAAGCAAAGTTTTACAGAAACTGTTTGGCTTGTTCTGTTTGGAGAATTTCCAAATCCTGAGCAAAATTCAAACTTGAATAAATTTCTAATCGAAAACTCTGAACTAACAAATTTTGAAACTGAAATCTTAAAATCGATTCCAAAAGAAACTCATCCAATGTTAGTGCTTCAAAGTTTAGTTCCAATTTTGAATTTGAAACCAAAGTCGGAAATCACTTTGCCTTTTAACCAAGCAGAAGCAATTCAAGGTCTTGTCGTTTGTGCGAAAATTCCGAGTTTGGTTGCAAATTTCTTTAGACTAAAAAATGGATTGGATTTAGTAAAAAACTCTGACTCAAATTCAGTTCACGAAAATTTCCTTTTTACTTTTAATGGAAAAAAACCTTCTGAAAAAGAAATCAAAACTTTAGACGCAACTCAAGTTTTGCAAATGGAACACAGTTTTAACGCAAGCACTTTTGCAGGTAGAATTACTGCAAGTACTTTGTCGCCTGTTCAGTCAATGATTTCTGCGGCAATCGGAACTCTTTATGGCAAACTTCACGGAGGAGCTGACGAAGCAGCTTTGAAAATGGCTCAAGAAATCGGCTCTCCTGAAAAGGCAAAAGACTTCGTTTCAAACGCTCTTGCGAAAAAAATTAAAATTATGGGAATGGGACACAGAGAATACAAAACAGTTGACCCAAGAGCAAAAGTTCTCAAACCAATGGCAGAAGAGCTTACAAAAGGAACAAAATTTGAAACTGAATTTCAGACACTCAAAGCAGTTGAAAATGCGATGCAAGTCGAAATGGAAAAACGTCAAAAAGAAATTTGGGCAAACGTGGAATTTTACAAAGGAGCAGTTTTTCACACACTCGGAATTCCACCCGAATTCTTCACAACAATGTTTGCAATGGCAAGAAGTTTCGGCTACTTAGCTCACTTTTTGGAATCAAGACTCGACAACAAACTCATTCGCCCAAAAGCATTTTATACAGGCGAAACGATTCGGAAAATTTAGTTTTTAGATTTGGGATTGCCGACTTTAGTCGGTTAAGAGATGTAAAACTTCGTTAGAAACCGACTAAAGTCGGCAATCCTTTTCATCTTTTCAAAAGTCTTTTCAAATCCCTACCTCTCATAAAATAAAAAAGCATCACGCCAATTCCTCCAAAACAACAAGCTACTTTTTCCCACAAGCCTAATTCATAAACTAAATTTGGAATTGAGAAAATCAGTGTAAAAGCTACGATTTTCCAAAATTCTTTCATTTTGTAAGGAATTGGATATAGTCTTTGAACAGCGAAATAAATTATTATTGGCTGAATTAAGTAAGAAAGTAAAGTTGCCCAAGCCGCTCCAAAGTAACCGTAAATCGGAATTAAAAAATAATTCGCGATAACATTTACAAGAAGTGCAAAGAGTAAAAGCCAAGCAAAGACTTTGCTCTTTTTTGTGATGTAAATTCCAGCAATCCAGTAAGAATAAATTCCGTAACAAACGTAACCAAGAAGTACAATCGGGATAATTCCAACTCCTTCCCAATACTGTTTTCCAAGTAAATAACCATTTGTAAAAGGGATTTGAACTTTGACTAAATCTTCAACGAAATAAAGCACGAATAAAAATAAAATTGCCAAAAAGAGAGCAAAGAAAGTGAAGATTTCAGCAAACATTCTTCCTGAATTTTCTTGTTGGTAACGCGAAATTACAAAAGGTTGCCAAGAACGTTTGAAGGCAATCACAAAAATTGAAGCAAGAAGTCCGTATTTGTAAACCGCTCCGTAAATCCCGACTTCCGTTTCATCTCTCAGATAAAGCAAAAAATACCTGTCAACTGTGTCCATCAAAACAACTGCAATTTGCGAAGGAATGTAAGGTAAGCCGTAGTTCATCATTTCCTTTAACTTCTCAAAAGAAAAAGCCAAAGTGAAGTTCTTAATCAAAATTGGAACTGTCGTTAAAAACACAAAAAAACTTGCGATAAGATTTGCAAGGAAAATTCCTTCGATTCCCCATTCGTAAAAATAAACCAAAATAATGTTCAAAGCGACTGTAAGCCCAACATTAAAAAGTTTGATTGCACTGTAATTTAAAGCCTTTTCTTCAGCACGAAATTTTCCAAGAGTAATGATTGTCAACGAATCAAAAACTAAAAATCCAACCGTGTAGGAAATGAACAAAGTGTAATCCGTTGAACCTGTAACAATGAAACCAACTTGTTCTCTTAAAAGCCAAAGAATTCCACCTGCAACAATTGGAATTGTTAAAGCGGTAAGTAAAGTTGTTCCCCAAATCGTTTTTTTGTCTTCACTTTTGTCGGGGTAAAATCTCAAAAATGCCGAATCAATACCAAGCAAAAAGAAAAACTGCACAATTGCGACATAAGAATAAATCAAAATGTAAACAGCGTAGTCATCGGGAACGATAATATTTGTGTAAAGTGGAGTAAGCAGAAAATTAATCATTCTGCCTAAAACATCACTCAAGCCGTAACTTGCTGAAGCCTTAAACAGAAATTTTGCGTCTTTTGAAATTGATTTTGAAATTTTAATTCTCCAAAACTGTTGCTATAATTTTGCGAAGTTAATCAAAAAATACCTCTTTCTTTAAGAGAATTTTCAAGTTTCAAGTATTGAAAATTATTCTATTAACATTTCCAAAGAAGACAAAATTTTGTATCTTTTAACGTTATTTTAAAATAACAAAAAGGCATAACAAATGTGTTTAGCAGTCCCCGCAAAAATCCTTGAGATTAATAAAAACGAAGCAAGAGCCGACATTCTTGGAGTAACCAAAACAATAAATTTGATGATGATTGAAGATGTAAAAGTGAATGACTACGTTCTTGTCCACGTTGGCTTTGCATTGCAAAAAATTGACGAAGAAGAGGCTTTAAAAACAGCTGAACTTTTCCACGAAGGTTTTAACAAAATTAAATAAGAAAATGAACTACAACAATTTTCACAAACAGCTCAGAAACAACGATATTGCAAAAAAAATTCTTACAAGAATTTCGGAATTCCAAGATGAAATTACAATTATGGAATTTTGTGGTGGACACACACACACGATTTTTAAATACGGAATTCGTGATGTTTTACCCAAAAATATAAAAATGCGTTCTGGTCCTGGTTGTCCTGTTTGTGTAACTTCTAACAAAGACCTTGCAAAAGCAGCTGTTCTTTTGGAAAATTCTGATGTAATTCTTACAACTTACGGCGATATGATGAAAGTTCCGGGCGAACTCGGAAGCCTTGAAAAATTAAAAGCCAATGGAAAAGACATTCGCATTGTTTACTCAACTCTTGACGCTCTCCAAATCGCAAAGAATAATCCTGACAAAAAAATAATATTCTTCGGAGTCGGTTTTGAAACAACTGCTCCTGCAACTGCTGCTTCTGTGGTTTTGGCAAAAGAGCAAAACATCAAAAATTACTTTGTTTCCTCAGTTCTGAAACTCACAATTCCTGTAACAAAAGCACTGCTAACTCTTGGCGAAGTGAATGTAAATGCAGTTCTCGGACCTGGTCACGTTAGTACAATTATTGGCTCAAAAGATTGGGAGATTTTCCCGAATGACTTCAAAATCCCTTGTGTAATTTCGGGCTTTGAGCCAATTGACATTTTACAAAGTGTAAGTATGATTTTGAAACAAATTTCCGATGGTCGTTGTGAAGTTGAAAACGAATACAGTCGTGCAGTTTTGCCAAATGGAAATCCAAAGGCTTTAGAAATTCTTTTTGATGTTTTCGAACCTTCAAGTGCAGATTGGAGAGGATTCGGCGAAATCCCTGAAAGTGGAATGAAAATCACAGAAAAATATTCAGAATTTGATGCCGATGAAGTTTTTGCTCCAAAAGTAAATTTTGAGGAAAAGAAAACAGCTTGCCGCTGTGGTGAAGTTCTTCGCGGAATAATTGAACCTCAAGAATGCAAAATCTTTGGAAACCCTTGCACTCCAGAAAATCCTTTTGGACCTTGTATGGTTTCATCGGAAGGTTCTTGTGCTGCTTATTTTAATTTTAGAAAAATTGCGTGATTTCAAGAATTTTATTCAAATTCATTTCTTGGAATTCCTGATTGGCGAATGATTGACATTAAAGTTCCAATCTTTAATTCTTTATGGTTTGGAACAGGAACTGTAATAGTGCCTTCGATAGTTTTCTTTTGCATCACAATATGACTTCCTCTTCTCCTAACTTCCTCAAAGCCATTTTTTGCAAGTATTTTACAGGTGTCCTTTCCTGAAAGATTTCGAAATTTACCCAACAGCAACCTCAACTTGCGTTACATAAACTTCATTGTGAAATCGAGATTTAATTTCTTCTTGTGAAGCCATTTCAAAAAATAATTCTAATGCTTCTTTTAAATTTTCTCTCGCTTCACCAACTGTATCTCCTTGACTTGCGACATCAACTTCGGGACAAATCGCAACGTAACCATCACCTTCTTTTTCAATAATCGCAGTAAGTTGTTTAAGCATTTAGCTACCTTAAAAATAAATTGTTAAAATTTTTTAAAACCAAATTCAAGATAAATGAGTTTTTTGGAAAAAAGCTAAAAATTTAATTCAAAATTTTCGGGAATTCTTTTTGGACCTTGTATGGTTTCATCTGAAGGTTCTTGTGCGGCTTATTTTAATTTTCGGAAAGTTGTGTGATTTTAGTTTGATTTTTAAAATTTAGTTTAGCTAATGTTTTTTTCAATTTGACTATTTATTTGTTAGACTTTTTCTTTAGATCTTCAATGTAATAGTAATCTTCTGCTAGCCATTCTACAAATGAACCCAAACTATCTTTTACAAATGATTTAATTTGACCTTTTGAACCCGTTATAGGAACTGTTATCTCATATATTGGTTTATTGCAAGGTTCTATTTGAGTTGAACGCATTTTAAAACTTAAAAGACCATAAATAATTTCAAGCTTAGAACTATACTCCCATAAATTTAATTCAATTGAAATTATACTTTGAATTTGAATTGAATTTTCATTTTGGGAAGTCTTTTTATGAAATTTATAATCTTTCAAGAAGTTTCTCATTTTTAGTTTGAAATATCTGGTTATATCCTCTTCAGACATAAATTCACTTGCTATTTTATTTGTAACACCAATAATAGCGACATCTTTTGAAGTATGTATCCAAGAATAAAAAAGCAAATCTAAAGATTCTCCATTTTCTACATGTTCTCCAAATGTTGGTCTTTCAACAATACCAGCATAGACAAAGTTTCCAAACGATAACAAAAAGATAAAGAGAAACTTTTTCATTCAAAAAATTCCAAACATTTAACAAAGAGTAATTTTTAAATGTAATAAATAAGGAAAAAATTTGTTACCCTTTTAAAATAAAAGTTTTAATATCTTTTTCTACAAAATATGTTTTCAATTGTCTTTGTCTTCGACTAACACTCTACCCGTTTTGATTTTGTTGTAGATGTAATCAAGGAGAAAACCAATTTACATTTTTTATAAAAAAATGCCGTTTAAAATTTAAACGGCATTAAAGATATATTTAAAACTTAGTCTTCACTTCCGATAAATTTGTAAACTACTGCACCAAGCAATGCACCAACAATTGGAGCTACCCAAAAGAGCCAAAGTTGAGAAATTGCCCAATCTCCGACAAAAACTGCAACTCCTGTGCTACGAGCAGGATTTACAGAAGTGTTTGTTACAGGAATGCTAATTAAATGAATAAGTGTAAGTCCCAAACCAATTGCAATTGGAGCTAAACCTACAGGAGCTCTTTTGTCTGTTGCACCGAGAATTATTATCAAAAACATCATTGTCATTACAATTTCAGTTACAAGAGCTGCAACCATTGTGTAACCTCCGGGAGAATGTGCTCCAAATCCGTTTGAAGCGAAACCAGAAGCAACAGCATCAAAGCCTTCTTTGCCACTTGCAATTACAAAAAGAACTGCTCCGGCAAGAATTCCTCCAAAAACTTGAGAAATAATGTAAGGGGCTAATTCTTTTGCTTCAAATCTTCCTCCAGCCCATAAACCAATTGAAACTGCGGGATTTAGATGACAACCTGAAATGTGTCCAATAGCAAAAGCCATTGTCAAAACAGTTAGACCAAATGCAAATGAAACACCTAACAGCCCAATTCCTACATTCGGAAAAGCAGCTGCTAAAACTGCACTTCCACAACCTCCAAGTACTAACCAAAACGTTCCAAATAATTCGGCAACGTACTTTTTCATACTTCTTTACTCCTACTTTTTTAGTGATCAAAATTATTAAAACTATTAAAGAACATTTCTTTAATAAGAGCCAATAGAAAAGATGCAAATTCTACTGAGTTGCTTTTTTTAATTCACTAAATATAAGAGGAGACTTGAGTTATGCAAAATTTTTATTCTGCATAACTCAAAATTGAATTTTTAATTTCTACTCGTAAGCAGGTTCTAATTCTTTGCGAGATAGTTTTGGTTTGTCCATTGTTTTGTTGGCAATTCCATTGAAAAATTTTCTGAAATCACTAATACAATAAAGTGCAGAAGGTAAAACTAAAAGCGTAATGAAAGTTCCAAAGATTAAACCGAAAGCCACTGAAACAGCCATAGGTATTAAAAACTGCCCTTGAACACTTTGCTCCAAAATTAAAGGTGCAAGTCCAATCGAAGTTGTAAGAGTCGTCAGAATAATTGGTCTAAATCTCGAAATTCCTGCTTCAAGAACTGCATCTTTGACTGTTTCACCTTTTTTGATTAATTTGTTGTAACGGTCAACCATTACGACTGAATCATTTATAATAATTCCCGCAAGGGCTACAATTCCCAGAAATGAAAGAATAGAAACAGGATAGCCTAAGATAAAATGTCCCAACACAGCACCAACAGCTCCAAGCGGAATTAACCCGATTATTAAAAGTGATTGTAAATAGGATTTAAGAAGGAAAACTAAAATTGTAAAAATAATAATTACTGCAATCGACATCGAAGTTTGCATTGATTTTTGCATTTTTCCAACTTCTTCTGATTGACCACCTGAACTTTGTGTTACTCCTTCAACTTGTGAAAGCACTCTTGGAATTGCATCACTGTTCAAGTCTTTTAGAATAATTTGTAAGTCATTTTTAGAGTAATCCAAATTCGCATAAACACGAACTGAGCGGTAACCGTCAACTCGGCGAATTCTCTTGATTCCTCTTTCAATTCTGTAAGTCGCAATTTCTTTGAAAGGAATGTAATCGCCGTTTGGAGTTCTAATTTTTAGATTTTCAATTTGTGCAACCGAAACTCTGTCTTCTTCATTGAATCTTGCCCAAACTTTAACTTCATCGCGTCCTTTTTGCAAACGCATTATTTCTTGACCGTAAAAGCCTTGTTTGAGTTGACGAGTAACGTCTCCAAGTGAGAGCCCAAGAGCTTTAGCATTCGGCTTTAATGAAACAATAAATTCATTACTTCCAAGTGGTGTGTCATCTTGAATATCTTTTACGCCATCAATTTTGCGTAATTCTGCTTTCATCAAATCCTTAGCTTTGTGAAGCTGAGTGTAATCTTGACTTGCAAATTTTACAGAAATTGGAAATCCGCCAAATCCCATTCCGCCAACGTGAAAGTTTTCCGCTTCGGGAACTTCACCAATGTATTCAGCAAGTTCATCTGAAAAATCATTGATTGTGTAGTCTCGTTTTTCTGCTTCAATTAGTCTTAAACTAACGTTTATGTTTGTTCCACCTTTCCAAGAAGAATGACTAATTATTGGATTAATTCCTGTTTGTTCCTCTTTGAGTTTGGCGAAATCAGTGGCTTTTTTTATTACTTTGTGCCTGACTGTACTTGCGAAATCTGCCGAAGCTCCAGAAGGCATTTCAATCGAAATTCTTACGTAAGGCTCTTCAATTTCAGGAAAAAATTGTGCTCGAATGTGATTTCCTTGAAACATTCCGACAATTAATAAAATCATTGCAACTGTCGAACAAGCAACTGTCCAACGATAGTTCAAAACAAAAGCGAGAAATTTTTTGTAATCTTCGTAGAGGAATTTGTTCAGTCTTGCATCGAATTTTTCACGTAAAGTAGGTTCTGTGGATTCAGCAGACTTTTTCTTTTTGGCAATTGCTTTTGAGTGAGCAATGTGAGCAGGTAAAATCAAAATCGCTTCAATAAGTGAAAAGGCTAAGCAAATTATTACAACAGCACCGATTTGCCAAACGTGCTTCCCAAGTTCGCCGTAAAAATAAAAGTAAGGAACAAAAGCAACAATCGTTGTGATGATTGAAATTGCAACAGGTTGAAGAACGTCTAAAGTTCCTGCGACTGCTGCATCTCTTCCAGTTTTGCCTTTTTCGTACTGCGAGTAAATACTTTCACCAATTATAATTCCGTCGTCAACAAGAATTCCAATTACCAAAATCATTCCGAAAAGAGACATCTCATTAATCGTGATTCCTACAAGCCAAAGAATAAAATACAAGCCTAACATCGAAATCGGAATTCCCAAAGCAACCCAAAATGCCAAACGAACATTTAAGAAAATACCAAGAGCAATTACCACTAAAAGCAAACCTAAAAGTCCATTTTGAGTAAGCAAATTAATTCTTTCTTCAAGGTTTTCGGTTTCTTTTTCTGTTACGTTGAACTTCATCAAACCAGCATATTTTTGCTCAAACTCTGCTGCAATTCTTTCACAGGCTTCTACAATTTCAACAACGTCTTCATTATTGTTGTACATAACATTTAAGTAAACTGTTTGATGACCGTTATATTCTGCAATGAAACGATTTTCTGGCCACTTTTCTTCGATTGTTGCAATGTCTTTGAGTTTGATTTTTTTACCGTCGATTGAAGAAGTAACTTCGATTTCTTCAAACTCTCTTGCTTCATATTTTCTGCCGTAAGAACGAATCAAAATCTCTTCTTGCTCAGTCAAAACAGAACCTGAAGAAATGTTAATGTTTGAGCTTCTAACTGCTTGAGAAATGTCATCAATTGTAAGTTTGTAACGGATTAAATTTTCAGGTGAAACTTCGATTGAAATTTCTCTGTCTGGCATTCCCCACATAAAAGTTCGAGACATTTTCCCTGTTTCAAGTAAAGCATCTCTAAATTCATAAACAATTTGTTTTGTCGTCAGGAGGTCTTGTTCACCGTAAATCGTAAACATTATCGCACGATTCCACTGCAATTCGTGTGTAACAGTTGGTTTTTCTGCGTCAGTTGGAAAAGAACTAATTGCATTGACAGCATTTTTGATTTTTTCCATTGCTTTGTCAAGCGGATAATCTTCATTTATGTCAGCATTTATGTGAGCCCAACCTTCATTTGCGTAAGAACGAATTTCTTCAATTCCTTCAATTCCGCGAAGAGCTTCCTCAACTTTGATTACGATTCCTTCTTCAACTTCCAAAGGAGAAGCTCCGGGAAAAGGAATGTCTGTTTCAATCTCGTTTGTTTCCATTTTCGGATTGATTCTTTTTTGCAAATTGAAAAGCCCGAAAACTCCCGCAAGACAAATTACAATCATTAACCAATTTGTAACAACCGAATGTTTGATGAAGTAATTAACAAAATCTTTCATTTCTATTCCTCGTCTTTCATCGAAACTTCTGTTTTCTCTTCGTCAGGCTCGTTAATGTCTTTGATTTGCATTCCGATTAGTGGTTTTTGCAAAATCGTTTTTATAATTTTTGATTCTCGTGGAAGTGAGTTGTCCAAAATTGCGAAGTCTTTGTAAAATGAAATCACATTAACTTTTTCGCGTGCAAGTTTCCCTTCCACCATCAAATAAATATAATCGTCGCTGTCAACAGTATAACGCGGAACTAATGAAACGTCTTTGAGTTTTTTTCCACGAATCTGAACTGTAACATAATTCCCGGGAAAGAGGAATGAATTTAAACCATTGTTTTCAAAAGAGATGTAAGCATTAACTGTTTGGGAGTTTCTTTCTAAAAGATTGTCTTTTCTAAAAATTTGACCTGTAATAAAATCACCGTTTTTTTCATCGAAAATAATTTTTGCTTCAGGATTTTCTGCAAACTCAATCCACTTTGCATCTTCAAGCAAAAGAGGAACTGAAATCTCAAGATTCTCAACATCTCGCAAAGTCAAAGTTTTCTGCCCATTCCCAACAAACGAACCTTCGATAATTCCATTTGAAGAAATCGAGCCATTAAAAGGTGCAAAAGTTTTGTGTTTTGAGAGATTTAGTTCGGCATTTTTGACTGCAAAATATTTTGAGAATATATTGTAACTGCTAATTTTAATTTTTTCTCGTGAATCTTCAATTTTAGGAAGTTCAGGAGTTTCAGAATCAATTTTTATTTTTGAAAAGTAAGCGTTCCATTTTTTATAAATTCCTTCGTCTTCGTATTTAATTTCAGGCAGGAATTTTGTGAGTGTGTTAAGGAAATCTGCACGCATTGAAAAGAGATTATTTTGAGCTTCTCTTGAATCAACTTCTAAAATTAATTCGCCTTTTTTGACGTAAGTTCCGCTTTTCAAATTGTTCTTTGCAAAAATCACTTTTCCGCTAATTTCAGAAATTATGTCCAAAGTTTTTTGGGATTCGATGACACCGTTTCCGTCAACTTTTAACTCGATGTCTTGAAACTGAATTGGCAAAACTTCAACCTTGCGAATTTCAGGTTTGACATCACGTTTGTTACTATGTTTTTCAGTTGAGCCAAGTGTTTCCATCGCGAAGTATCCAACTGTTAGAACGCCAACTGCTAAAACAATCTTGAAAATTGTAGATTTTTGCATTGAGATTTTTACCTTTTGGGAAAAGTTTTGAGAAGTTTTTCATTCTAAGAAAAACACAAAAAGATGTTTCAAAAAAATTTTGAAGCAATCTAATTTATTTTGAAATGATTCTAAACAAAAAAGCCGAAGTAAAAAAATTACTTCGGCTTAAATAAAACTTTAAAGTTCCTACTTCAAGAAAGTCATTTTGCTTGTCTTTGAAAAATTACCTGCTTGGATTTTTGCGAAGTAAACACCTGTACTGACAGGAGAATTTCTTTCATCTAAACCATTCCATTTTATTTTATAAAAACCTGCAATTTGGTTTTCATTCACAAGAGTTCTTACCTTTTTCCCTAAAATATTATAAATAACAATTGACACTCTCGAATCCTTTGGAATGCCGTAGGAAATTGTTGTACTCGGATTAAATGGATTTGGGAAAGCAGAATCAAGAAAGTATTCTTTCGGGATTGCACTTAACTCTTCTTCAACATTTTGTTGCGAACTCGCCGTTATGATTTCAGAGTAATAATTTATTTCATTGGAGTAACTCACATCACCGATTCGATAAGAGTAACTTTTGCCCGCAATAATTTTCTCATCTTCAAAAGCGTATTTTTTTACAGAGGAAGAATTACCCTGACTTTGCAAACCTTCGTGAGATTCGTAAGTTGCAATCGTTACCCAATCTTCCGATTCATTCTCAATTTTTCTTTCAAGAACAAAACCCAAATTTTCAAATTCGCTTTGTGTCGTCCAACTCAAAAGAATAGATTTTTCTAAAGATTTGGCGGTAAAAGAAGTCAGCTCAACAGGAAGAGGATTGTCTGCTCCACCACCAATTGAGAACTCGGAAAAAGTTGTAAAGCCTGTTCCCGAAAATGTCTTGGAATTTGTGTCATTTACGAAACTACTTGTAACATCTGTCCAATCGTCCGAAGGTGTACTTCTTTTCAAAACATAAAGCGATGAAGGGTTTTCAGCTCCAACAATACTTGAGTAATCAAAAATCAAGTCAGCCGTTACAGAACCAAACTCATTAACTCCCCACAAAATGTCACTACGTTGCAAAACTCCTGCAGGAAAATTTTCACCTGAATCAACTTTATCACTTCCATTTCCTTTTTTATAAATATTCAAATAGTTAGAAGAGTTTGAAGTCGAAGTAATTGTAACTTTCATTTGTTTGCCATTTGAACCGATGTTAGTTTGTGTAACAGAATTAACGGAAGTTCCCGATTCACCAACCGGAGTGTTTGACGAAACCCAATCATCAGTTGCCATATTCGTTAAAGTTCCGTCATAAGAATTATTCGTCAAATCTGAAAGCGTTAATCCTGAATTGTGGTCAAAATTATAATAGGCTTCCAAATTTGCTTCGTTTCCATTCAAAATTTTGTTCATATTTTCTTGTAACTCGGATTGAGTTCTGACATCACTCCAAATTCTAACTTCGTCAATTAATCCACCAAAATAACGCCCTGTTGGGTCTTTGGCAATTTGAAGATTTCCACTTCCGGAAGTGTTAATCGGTTCATCTGCCGAAACGGTGATTGTTTCCAAATTTCCGTCAACATAAAGTTTTACATCAGTAACATCGGGAGAGCCGTCATCTTCAAAAGTAAAAGCAACGTGATGCCATTTTCCATCTGCAACATTTGTGCTTCCTGCAATTCCTCCACCTTCAACTTCCAAACGAATAATTCCACCAATCGAGACTTTGTACTGAACTCTAAAATTCCATTTTGCACCTGCAGTTTTTACACCCCAAGCAAAAATCGGAGCAGTTGTGTCGGTTGTTTTTATCCACGCTTCGCCTGACCTTGGATTTGTTCCCGTAATTCCCTGAAAACTCGGAACATCAACGTAATCGTTTGTTCCGTCAAAATTCAAAAGGTAATCTCCAATTTCTGATACTGTACTTGAGCTAAATTTCTGAAAATAAATTCCATAATCATCGCTGTCATTCGTTGAAGTTGAGTTTTCAAAACCATCTTGCCAAGTTGCTACAATTGCTTGGGAATTTTGTTCTTGAGCAATTGAAACTGATTGTTGGAAATCCGTTTGCCTTGTGTTTACTAAAGTTTCTTCACCGCTTGTGCTTCCGTCTGAATTGTAAGATTGAAGGTAAACTCCTGAGTAACTTCCGTCTTGCTCGTAAGATTCCCAAATTATCGTAAATTCTCCACTAAGATTTGCACTAACAACAGAATTTTTTTGGTCGTCAGAAGTAGTTGTATTCACCAAAAATTCACTTCCATTAGCAGAACAGTTACTCAAAAATCTTTGTGCGTAGATTCCGCCTTTTTCTCCGTCTTGTGAGTAGCTCGTCCAACTTACAATAAAATTTCCGGTTGAATCCATAGCAACAGAAGGAGAAGTTTGATTATCGGAAGTTGTTGAGTTCACCAAAAACTCACTTCCTTGTGCAACTCCCGAAGAGTTGTAAAGCTGTCCGTAAATTCCTTGTCCCGAACCGTCAAGACCAAGACTTTGCCAAACAACAACAAATGCTCCGTCATTTTCTATTGCAACCGAAGCGTAACCGTGAAAACTCGCCGATGAAGAATTAACTTGAAACTCACTTCCTTGTGCAACTCCCGAAGAATTGAAACGCTGTCCTTTGATTCCAAAAGAAGAACCGTCAGTTGAAATTTCTTGCCAAACTACAACAAAATCGCCATCAGAATCCATTGCTATCGAAGGATTTTTTTGTTGTCCGCTTGTTGTGGAATTTACCAAAAATTCACTTCCTTGCACAACACCTGCTGAGTTGTAACGTTGAGCGTAAATTCCCCAACCGCTTCCGTCTTGTGTTTCGCTCATCCAAACAACACAAAAATTCCCTGAATCGTCCATTCCAATAGAAGGAAATCGTTGGTCATTTGAAGTTGTTGAATTGACTTTAAACTCTGAACCTGATTTAGTTCCGTTTGCAGAAAAAAGCTGAGCATAAATTCCGTAACCTGAACCGTCAGTGCCTTCACTTTCCCAAACAATTACAAAATTATTATTTGAGTCCATTGCAATTTTAGGTGATTTTTGTGAAGAAGTCGTTGTAGTGTTTGCGATTGTTTCGGAATCAACTTTAACAATTTGGGAGAAAATAATTCCGAAAGAACAGAAAGTTATCAAAATTGCAAACACATATTTTGAGAAAACCTGATTTTTACTTAGTATCAAATCCATTTTTTACCTTTGGTTATAAGAAACTAAGCTAGTTTTAATTGCAGGTTGTTGCTTAGAAACTCTTTCCAATGAAACCAACCTATTTTCAAGTTCTTTCAATAATTTATTTTGAGCAGTGATTATTTCTTGTTGAACTTGTAAATTAGAAATTTGCTGTTTTTGAGCTTCAATTATTTCTTTTTGCTCTTCTACTTTCTGACTTAATTCTTGAACGGCTTTTGTAAGTGGAACTACAAATTCAGCATAACGGATTCCGTAAATTTCACTTTCGGAATTTTCAGGAACTTCAACTCCACTGAAATCAAAATTTAAAGATTTCGCAATTTTTTCGACTTCTTGAGCAATGAAACCGGAGTAACGAATTTTCTTTTTATCTTCATTTGATTTTTCCAAATCTTCGGGAATGTTTTCACCTTTAAACTTTGCCAAATCATCTGTTTTGTAAGTGTAAGAAACAGGTCTTAATTTATTAATGAAATCCAAACCAGGAATGTTTTCTTGAACGTTTGTTTTGAATCTTCCGTCGGAAGTTGCTGTCCAATTAACAATTCCGCCAATAGAAGTTGTTGAAGTGTTACCGAAGTAAACCGAATTGTTACTTGAAACTGTTGTTCCATAACCAATTCCAATTGAATTAGAACCTGTTACACTTGTCGAACAACCTAAAGCAATTGAACCGCTTAAAGTTGTGCTTGCGGCGTAACCAATAGAAACGGCATCACTTTCTCCGACACTTGAGTTTGTTCCGACAAAAACAGTTCTACTTCTACCGCTATTTGATAAATCTGCATTTACCCCAATTCCTACATTATCATCTCCGGTGTTGTTTGTGGCTCCTGTTTTATAGCCGACAAATGTATTACCGTTTCCATTTGAAGTACTATTTGATTGATTGGTATTTGACCCTGAATAGTAACCGATAAACGTATTGTAATCAGCTTCTCGAACTTCTTTACCTGCTCCACTACCAAAAAAAGTATTGTAGTTTCCGCTGAAACAATCATAACCTGCAGAATCTCCAACAGCCGTGTTATGATGACTAGAAAACACAGAAAATAGAGCTTTTGTTCCGATTGCAATATTTTTATATCCATCCTCTACATTGTATCCTGTATACCTTCCCAAAAAAATATTATCGTATCCAGAATCTAAGTTAAATCCGGCTCGGGTTCCTATTGCTATATTGTCATTACCACCATCTAAATAGAATCCTGATTCCTTTCCAATTAATACATTATCAGCTCCGGTTTTGTTATTATTTCCAGCATCATATCCTAAAATTACATTAGCATTTCCGGTTGTGTTTCCCCTTCCAGCCTGCTGTCCCAAAAATACGTTTTGAGTTCCTGTAGTATTATTATATCCTGCATCGTTTCCAATACTAACATTGAAAGTACCAGTTGTGTTATTCCTTCCGGCTCCGTAACCTAAAAAAATATTTCTATGACCTGATGTGTTTGCTGTCCCGGAATAAGCTCCCAAAAATGTATTGTAAGAACCAGTTGTGGTAAGTTTTCCTGCTTCATATCCAATAAATGTGTTATCACTACTAGAAGTAGAATTACTATATCCTGCTTTGTATCCCAAAAAACTATTTCTATCTGCTGTTGTTGTATTATAGCCGGCAGAATCTCCTATTGCGGTGTTGTAATTTCCTCCTGCTGTTATATTTTCTCCTGCTCCATCTCCGAATGTTGCATTTCCTGTTTGTCCATAAGAATTGCCCACAACCGAGAAAATTCCAAGAAGAAAAATTAAAGGTACGTTTTTTGTTTTTCTGTAATGTTTTTCCATTTTAGTTTATCCTTAAGCTAATAATTATAAAAAAAATAAACGAAAAATATAAAAAAAGTAAAAGTATATAAAAAAAGAAAAATACACGAAATCTTACTTTAAACTTGAGAAGAAGATATTTTTATCTCAATTTTCAAATGACTAATAAGTTATTGAACACATTTAGATAACAAAACAGAAACCATGTTGTGCGACTTTGTAGAGTTGGGAACTTATTTAGTTTCTTTTTATGAAACTAAAAAAAAACCGCTAAAATTGAATTTCAGCGGCTATAAAATCATTGTTCGTTGTTAGTTCGAGGAGTTCCACCGAGATTTTTGTCTTTAAAAATCTTTTTTGCAGGTATTGTCTCAGAACGACTTTGTTCTGTTTTTTTGTTCGTCGGTCTTCGTCTCGGTTCTTTTCTTGCTGCAACTTTTAATTCTTCTGTTTTTGAGTCGTTTTTTGGCTCGTTTTGGGAATCAGAATTTTGCTTTGCCTTGTTTTGAGCAGAAGGTCTTCGAGTTCGAGTTGTTCTTTCGGTTCTTTGTTTAGGATTTTCATTTGCAGAATTAGAGTTTTGAGTCGAAGAATTTGTTCGTTTTGGACGAGGAGTAGAAGTTCTTTTTCTATAATTTGAAGGGTTGGTTTTCAAATTCAAAATTTCATCAATTTCATCTGAATCCAAAGTCTCTTGTTGAATTAATGCTTTTGAAAGTGCGTGAAGTTTGTCCAAATTATTTTTGAGAAGTTCAGTCGCTTTTTTCTCTGCTGTAAGTAAAATTTTCTTAATTTCATCGTCAATTATTTGAGCAGTTTTTTCACTGTAATCTCTGTGTTGTGCGATTTCTCGACCTAAGAAAATTTCTTCTTCTTGTTTCCCACAAGTCATTGGTCCGACTTTATCACTAAATCCCCAATCACAAACCATTTTTCTTACAAGTTTAGTCGCAACATCAAGATCATTTCCTGCACCAGTTGTTAAGTGATTGAAAATAATTTTCTCAGCTACTCTTCCGCCCATCAAAGTTACAAGTCGAGATTCGCAGTAAGTTCTTGAATAACTTTTTACATCGTCAGCAGGAAGAAAGTGAGTGAGTCCTAAAGCTCTTCCGCGAGGAATAATTGTTACTTTGTGAACAGGGTCAGATTCAGGCATTAATTTTCCAGTAATTACGTGACCTGCTTCGTGGTAAGCTGTAATCTCTTTATCTCGTTCGCTTAGTTTTGCACTTTTTCTTTCCACACCAAGCATAATTTTGTCTTTTGCATCTTCAAAGTCATTCATTGTAACAACTTGTGCATTTTTTCTCGCTGCGAAAATTGCCGATTCATTAACAATATTTGCCAAATCTGCTCCCGAAAGTCCAGGAGTTCCTTGAGCAATCTTTTCAATTTTTACGTCGTCGCCAAGCGGAACCTTTTTGGAGTGAACATTCAAAATTCCTTCACGACCTTTTTTGTCTGGCAAATCGACAACAACTTGACGGTCAAATCTTCCCGGTCTCAAAAGTGCTTTGTCAAGAACGTCAGGTCTGTTAGTTGAAGCAATTAAAATTATGTTTGTGCTTTCTTCAAATCCGTCCATTTCAACAAGAAGTTGATTCAAAGTTTGTTCGCGTTCGTCGTGTCCTCCACCAAGTCCTGCTCCTCTTTGTCTTCCAACAGCATCAATCTCATCAATGAAAATTATACAAGGAGAATTCTTTTTAGCGTTTTCAAATAAATCTCTAACACGAGAAGCACCAACTCCGACAAACATTTCAACAAAATCTGCTCCACTCATACTAAAGAATGGAACTCCAGCTTCTCCCGCAACAGCTCTTGCAAGTAAAGTTTTACCTGTTCCTGGAGGTCCGAGAAGCAAAACTCCTTTGGGAACTTTTGCACCAAGTCTGTGGAATCTTTGGGGACTTTTGAGAAAATCAATTATTTCCACAAGTTCGGCTTTGGCTTCTTCAACTCCCGAAACATCATCAAAAGTAACTTTGGAATCTTTAACAATTTTTGCCTTACTTTTTCCAAAATTAAAAATTCCTTTTGGAGCTCCACCACCCTGCATTCTTCGCATAAAATAAAGAAAAATAACAAGTAGTAAAATCGTAGGAAACCAAGTCCAAAGAATATCCTCTAAAGAAGAAGTTTTTTCTTTAAAAATGTAACTCAGCTCTAATTTATCCCATTCAGTAATTACGTCCGTAGTGATATAAGTTACAGAAGGGAAAATTACTCGAATGTGTTTTGAGTTTTTAGTATTTCCATCTTTGCCAATAGGGAAACTAACATTTTGAGTAAGTTCTCCGTGAAATTCATTTTCGATAATAATTGCTTTCTTAATCATCTTGTCTTCAAGCAATTCACGGTAACGAGGAAATGGGATTTCAACTTCTTGAGCAGCTTTGTCATACTGTTCGTAAGTTGAGATGAAAAATATTAGTGAAATTAAAATTATACTCCACACAAGAAGAGGGACAAAATTCTTAGGTGCTTTATTATTCGATGGATTTGGAGTTTTATTTTCTGCCATTTCTTAACTTTCTTCCTTTCCATTTTCGTCTAAAACAAGCGAATAAATGGATTTTAAGTTTCTGAATTTCTGATTGTAATCAAGACCATAACCAATGACAAATGCTGGTGGAATTTCAAACCCTGTATAATCAATTGGAAAATCAATCTGTGCTTCTGTTGGCTTCAAAAGTAAGGAAGCAACTTTAAGTGAAGCAGGATTTGACTTCTCTAACTTCGCCTTCAAGAAACGCACAGAAAGCCCCGAATCGACAATATCTTCAACTATTATGATGTGCCGTCCTTCGATTTCTGAGTTTAAATCTTTGTGAACTTTTATCACTCCCGAAGATTCCATTGCTTTTTCGTAACTTGAGATTCTTAGAAAATCAATTTCGACATCACATTTAATTTCACGAATCAAATCACTAAAGAAAATTACAGAACCGTTCAAAACTCCAATCACTATCGGTGTTTTATCTTTGTAATCTGTTGTGATTTGCTCACCTAATTCTGAGATTCTTTGAGCAATTTTGTCTGCTGAAATAAATTCTGCGAAAGTGTATTTGTCTATTTTTATGGTGTTCATCTATAAAACCTATTTTTGTATTTCAATTTTTACAATTTTTTTAGTCTGATTAGTTACTTTAACTTTTTCACTAATTCTTAAATTTCCTATACAAATAATTTCTTTCTCCGAGCAAATCAAGGGAATTGATTTTTTTTGAGAAACTGAAACTTTTAAATTGATAAAAAAATCACTTAGTTTTTTGCGATTTGTCATTCCGAGTGGCTGAAAACTATCACCGTTTCGATAACTTCTTACACTCAACTTATTTGATAAATAATCACCTGAAAGAAACTCAACATTTTTCTTCTTTTTGAAAAAATCCGCTGTTTCTACAAATTCAGATGAAATTCTAAAGTCGTTCCAATTGACAGTATCGCCAATTTTAAAACTTACTTCTTCAAAATTCTTGCCATTTTTTATAAATTCGATTTTTTCTCTATCGATAAAAACCGAAAAATCTGTCGATAATTCCTTTGAACTTCCTGAAGTTGCATTTCTTAGAAAATGAGCAACATCTTTTTTCTCCGAATTAGGCAAGAAAACCTTTGAATTGCCATTTAAGTAACTCAAGCAAATTCCGATTAATTTAAAAATTATTTGGTCAAAATGACAGACAAATAATTCTCTGTTAAGTTCAATTCGTTCTTTCGAAATATTTACCAAGGCTCTTTCAAAGTCTTCTTGAACTTTTTCGTCAATGTAAGAATTAAGTTCCCCAAAATTCTTTGAAAGCTCATTCAATTTTTGAGAATTAAAATTTGGAATCTCATTTTGCAATAACGGTAAAATCTTGTTACGAACTTTATTACGAAAGAAAACACTCTCTTCATTCGTCTCGTCCTGCACAAAACTTAGGCTTTCTTTTTTTGCAAAATCTACCAAATCTTGCTTTTGAAATTCTAATAAAGGTCGAAAATAAAAGTTCCTTTTTTGGGGAATTCCTTTTAGGTTTTCAAAACCACTTCCAAGCAAAAATTTTAATAGAAAAGTTTCGTTTGAGTCATCCAAGTGATGAGCAGTTAGAATAAAATCAAGTTTTTCTTGTCTTTTAATTTCTTCAAAAAATTCGTAACGAACAATTCTCCCAGCTTCTTCAAGCCCAATTTTTTCTTTTTTTGCAAAATCATTTACAGCAATTTTTTTAGAGATAAAGTTTAAACCAAATTTCTCTGCTAAACCTTTCACAAAAGTTTCGTCTGAATCGGCGTTTTCTCTCAAAGAGTGATTTAAATGAATCACACAAGGTTTGGTTATGAAAAATTTTTGACTCAAGTGCAAAAGCACAACAGAATCAATTCCACCCGAGACAGCAATTCCGCAAGAAGTTGTTTGTCTTAAAAATTGTGAGCAAATTTTGTTAAAGTCCGACTGCAAGTTCATTTTAAATCATTGTATTTAAGTATTTTAGAAAAGGTGAAACTGTCATTTTTAAACTTTTGTTTTGGGTAATTAAATTAATTAAATTCAGAAAATTTTTTTGTTGAAAATAACACACAGGAGAAAATAAATTGAAACAAGTTTACCTTGACAACAGTGCGACAACGCCGATTGACTCACAAGTTCTTGAAGCAATGCTTCCTTTCTTATCAGAAGTTTATGGAAATCCTTCTTCAATTCATTCAGTTGGTCGAAAAGCAAGAGTTGCTCTTGATGACGCAAGGTTCAGACTTGCAAAAACTCTTGGTGCAAAAGAATACGAAATTTATTTTACTTCCGGCGGAACAGAATCAGATAACATCGCAATGTGTGGAGTTTTGAGAAAAACTGACAGAAACAAAAGAATTCTAACTACAAACGTTGAACATTCAGCAATTTTGCAAACTGGCGGATTTTTGGAAAATGAAGGTGCCGAAGTTGTTTTTCTTCCTGTTTCGGAAGACGGAAAACTTAGCCCTGAAACTTTAGAAAATGCTCTCAAAGAAAAAGAAACTGCTTTAGTTTCTGCAATTTTCGTCAACAATGAAATCGGAACAATCAACGACATTAAAACTTTAACAGACATTACACACAAATACGGAGCTTGTTTTCATACTGATGCTGTTCAGGCATTTGGAAAAATTCAGTTTGATGTTAAAGAACTCGGTGTTGATTTACTATCAATTTCAGGACACAAAATTTATGCTCCAAAAGGGATAGGAGCTCTTTACGTAAAAAAAGAAATTGATTTCGATTCTTGCCAAAAAGGTGGCGGACAAGAACGAGGAAAAAGAAGTGGGACAGAAAATGTTGCAGGTTCTGTTGCTTTGGCTCGTGCTGCTGAACTTTGTTTGGAAAATTATGATGAAGAACGCAAAAGAATTACTTACTTACGCGACAAACTCGAAACTTCACTTTTAGAAAAAATCGAAGGTGCAAGAATCAACGGCTCAAAAGACGACAGACTTTATTCAATCTTAAATATTTCTTTCACTGGCATTCCAGGTGAATCTTTAATTATGAGTCTTGACCTTTCAGGAATTTGTGCTTCAGCAGGTTCTGCTTGTGCTTCAGGAAGTTTGAGTGCTTCGCCTGTTCTTAAAGCAGTTGGCTTAAGCGATGAAGAAGCAAGAAGTGCAATCCGTTTTTCAATTGGTCGCAAAAATACAGAAGAAGAAATTGATTACGTAATCGAACAAGTTCCAATTTTGATTGAGAGATTGAGAGCTTTTGTGGTTAAATAGATTTTGTTTGACTTTTTTAGTTCTAACTTATTAAGAAAAAGACTCTTAAAAAATGTTAACGATTTCAGACAATAGAAAACTACTCAGAGACTTTAAATTTATAGATTTATTTGCAGGAATTGGTGGTTTTCATTATGCCCTGAAATCATTTGGTGCAGAATGTGTGTTTGCTTCTGAAATTGATGAACAAGCCGCTGTGGTTTACTCTGAGAATCATAAATTAAGACCTTTCGGCGACATCACCAAAATACATACTTCTAAAATACCAGTTCACGATATTTTATGTGCAGGGTTCCCTTGCCAAGCATTTTCAATATCTGGAAAACAAAAGGGATTTGAAGACTCAAGAGGAACTTTATTTTTTGACATTGCAAGAATTATAAAATTCCACAATCCCAAAATTCTCTTATTGGAAAATGTGAAAAACTTTGCCAAACACGATAAGGGCAACACTTTAAAAAAAGTAGTAGAAATATTAGAGGGATTAAATTATAAAGTTTTTTATAAAGTTTTAAATACGAGTAATTTTGGATTACCTCAAAACCGAGAAAGAATTTTCTTTGTGGCTTTTAGTTACTTTTACTTTGAAAATCCAAATTTTAATTTCCCTTCATTGAGAATAAAATCAAAGTTAGAAGATATTTTAGAGGCAAACCCTTTAAATGGAAAAATTATAGAAAGAAATGATATTTCCATTTATAAAGATTTCAAAATTAGACAAAACTTATTTGGAGAATTAGAGCTGCCTAACAAACCTATTCAAATTGGCAAAGTGAATAAAGGTGGACAAGGTGAGAGAATTTATCATTCAAAAGGACATTCAGTAACTTTGTCTGCAAGTGGTGGTGGAATTGGTTCTAAAACAGGTCTTTATAAAATTGGCAATAAAATTAGAAAATTATCGCCTCGTGAATGTGCAAGGTTACAAGGATTCCCAGAAGATTTTAAATTACCAGAAAGTGTTGCACAAGCTCAGAAGCAATTTGGAAACAGTGTTTCAATTAACACACTTCAATTCATCATTCAAGAAATTCTAAATACAATGGAAGAAAATGGACGGGAAACAACAATTAGGCTCACAAACAGCAAAGAACGGATTCAAGAACGAGCAGGACATTGTAAGGAAATTCAACAATTGGAAACTTGATGATGAAGCTCAAAAGTGGTTGAGTTTAATGGAATACACTCTTGAAGAAATTAAATTTGTGAAAGCAATAATTTTAAAAGGAAATTTTAAGTCAGATATTCAAGTTCAAATAACAATTAAGTTAAAGGAAGCAATTGATGTTGAAAATATTCAAGTCAAACTTGTAAGCAATTTAAAAGGGTTCAACCAAATTGATAAACGTTGGGTAAATGAATTTAGCGAAAAAGAAAAAAATATACTTTTAGGTTGGTTGAAAAATAATAAAGCATTAATCGTAAATGATATTTTAAAAGGGAGAGGAAAATTTGCCGCTGAATGGATGTTAATTGCTCAAAAAGTTGAAGACAACGCTCGTTGGATTTTAAAACCAATGAATTATTGTCTAAATTTTTTCGGCAACGGAGAAATTATTATTACCAAAAGAGGTAATTTTAAAATTGGAAAAATAACGATGCAAAGAAAAGGTGGAGATAATGGAAGGAAAACAGCCCAAATGTTGCAATTCAAAATTAATCCTGCTGAATTGTTCAACAACTAAGAAAGCATATTCAAATTATGTATTTAAGATATAGAGCAAAATATTACAATGAGACCACAGAACAGTTAGAATTTGGTTTTTTCTGGGCAGCAGAATATCTTAAAAATTATGGTAATTTGGACATAGATGACCGACAAAAACTGGAAGAATTAATTCATTGGTTTGATAACAATTTACCTATACCAGATTATTATCAGAAAAAGAAGAATCGGCAAGATGCGAAATCTGCAACATCGTGGTTTAAAGATTCTTCGAACAATTTTATAGCACGAATGAACGAACTTTCAGAAATTCTCAAAAATTATAATGTGGAAGTTGAAAGAATTAGTAGCAAAAAATTACTTGGTAAACAAATATATGAAGATGAATTTCAAGTCACAATTCTTCCTTACAGAGAAGTAGCTAAAAAAATTAAATAATTAGTTTTACTTGTAAAGTTGAGTAAAATTCAATGGTGTATAATTTAATATTTATAAAATCAAAAATGAGTTGAAGCGAAATAAATAAATTCATAGAGCATTTAAAAAAATTAAAAAATCAGAGAGTCAAAAAATGTATTCTAAAATAATTTTAATACTTAGCCTATTTATTTGTAATCTGTCCTATGCACAAGTTATGATTGACAAGAATTACAGAGTTGAACTTTCAGAAGACAATGAAATTGCTCAGAAACTCGAATTATCACTGAACGGTTACTTAACAGAAGCATACAACGGAGATTTTTCTGAAAAATATGTTGAACCAAATCAGTTAAAAAAGTTCGAGTTTTTCTTTTACACTCTATCAAGAATTAGAAAAAACACAAATGTAGAATTCCACAATCCGATTGTTTTAAAGTCTTACACTTTTGATGGTGAAAGCTATTTTGTAACCTTGTCTTTTACTGGAACTCGAGACGAAAAACCTTACTCTTACAAAATCTTTGAAATTAAAGCTGTTCCCTTTGAAAATCATTACAGATTCTACTGTGTTTTTGATGATAGAACCGAAAATTTCAAAACAAAAACTTTCGGTAGTGTAACCTTTCATTACAGTAGTTCAATTGATACTGAAAAGGCAAAAAAATTTGCAGATTTTAAATCCAATTTTGCTGAACTCACAAAAACATCAGATTCAACTTTGGACTACTACAAATTCCAAAGTTTAGATGAACTTCTCAGGTCTTACGGTTTTTTATTTGATGCGACAAAGTGTAATTTCTTGGCTTATGATTTGGGATTTACAGATAATGAAGGCAAAATTTATGTAACAGGAACAAATAACGAAAATTACTCTTTCGGTTACATTGGCGATTATTTGTACTACAACTTACCAAATGCTGAAAACATTTATGGACCCTTTGTGAGAGGACTTTCAACTTATTTCGGAGGTTATGGTTTAAGTGGTGAAAATGTAGAAGAATTAAAGCAACAATTTCGTGATGAATTGAAAGTAAATCCTGAAATTGATTTTTTAGAGGAGTTCAAAAAAGGTAGAAAGTCTTCTGTAAAACGCCATTTTTCCTACTTTGTAATGAGTTCATTTTTGTGCCAAGAAATTATAGAAAAGCATAATTTTGATATTGCCTTAAAACTGGTTTATTCGGGTAGGAAAGGCGAAGATTTTTTCAGTAACTTGAAAAAATACTTAGACATTGACGAATCGAATTTCCACGAAACAATTTTACGATTGATTCAAAAATGATAGAATTCAAAGAACTCACATTAGAAGACTCAACCAAAATCAAAGAAATTGACCGTTCCGAAAAAATAAACTCAATCTTTCAATTTCAAAATGGTAAACTTGAGAAAATTAAAACAGGACACGAATGTCCGAATTGGACAAACCAAGAAATCGGAAAATTAGAAAATCGCTTCAAATCTGAAATCGAAAAAGGCGGTAAAGCATTCGGAGCTTTTCACGACAGAAAACTTGTTGGCTTTGGTTTGCTTTCAAACAAATTTCGAGGCAAAAACAAAGACCGTTTGCAAATTGACTTGATGTATGTTTCGAGAGAATTTAGAAGACAAGGAATCGGAACAAAAATAATGGAAGAGCTTAGCAAAGAAGCAAAACTCAGAGGTGCAAAATACCTTTACATTTCCTCAACCGAAACAGAATCGGCTTACAATTTTTACAAAAACAATGGAAGTGAATTAACAGGTGAATTAGACGAAGAACTTTTTAAGTTAGAGCCTTTAGACATTCACTTGGTAAAAAAATTATGAGAATAAATTCGGAATTTAAGTTTTGAATTAGATTGTTTTTGAACCCACAAAATTTTACATTTTGCCGAATTTTAAACAATCGGTAAAAAAATGTTTCCAACTCTTTACAAGCAACACACACAAACTCCTAAGAATACTGGAAGACTTGAAAATTTCACGCATTTTGGAGAAGCTGAAAATCCTGTTTGTGGAGACGAAACGGAATTTTTTATGACAATTCAAGATGGAAAATTCATTAAACTCCAACACCTTACAAAAGGTTGTGCAGGTTCAATTGCTTGTGCAAGTTACCTTTCAGAAATTATTACTGGGAAAAATGTCTCAGACGTGAAAATAGCTGACTTAAAAAATACAATTTTAAAAGACTTAGAACTTTCCAGTACCAAAAAACATTGTGTTGATTTGGTAGGAAAGGCTCTTCAAAACGCTTTAATTAAAGATTAAATAAATGAAAATATCTAAAAAACTAATTTTAACTTTTATACTTTTTGCATTGCCTTTGCAAGTTTTTGCAGGGAAGATTTCTGGAACTGTTATTAACGGCGAGACAAAACAACCGATGAAACCCGATATGTTGATTCTGTTTGAAATTGTTCAAGGATTGGCTGAGAAGGAAAGAATTGAAAATCCAAATTCTGACGGAACTTTTGAATTCAAATCTGAAATTGATGACAATTTCAAAATTTATCTCGTTAAAGGCTTTTACAAAGGAGTTGATTATAATCAGAGAGTTCAGATTGACAGAGATTTTAATGGCGAAGTCCAACTTGAAATCTTTGAGCCTACAACAGATTTGAAAAATATTACTTACACACTTTTGCACAGAATCGTAAGACCTGTTGCACTTGTCGGAAATGCTGCTAATGAATTTTTGGTTGAAAGCACTTACACTGTCGAAAACAAAGGAAACACAGTTTATAATTTAGATGAAGAAGTCGGAACTTTTCACTTTTTCGCTCCTGAAAATGTTGTTGATGTTCCAAGCGTTTCTTCAAAATATCCAGGGACAAAAGTCGCTTCTCCCGAAAATGTTTTTGATGGCGATAACGACAATGAATATTTTATCAGCTTTCCTTTCAAACCTGGAAAATCTGAACTCGTAGTTATTTACAATTTGCCTTACACTGACAGAGAAATTTCGATTGAAGAACCACTTTATCACGATTTTGACAAATTCAATATTTTTCTTGCTCCAACTTCTTTGGTAGTTGAAACAGATTCGACAAAACTTGAAAACAAAGGCATTATTGAACAAATCCAGTTTTATCACATAAAAGGAATTGACCTTAAAAAAGGTGATAAAATTTCATACAAATGGTCTGGTGGAGATTTTAGCGAAGTTGCTCATTCTGACGACGATGGACACAACCACCAACAAGCACTTGATATAAAATCAGTTCCTTCGATTCTTCCAGAGAGCAAATTAGGAATCATTTTACTTGGGTTTGCTGTCTTTTTTATGATTACAGGTTTTGGAATGAACCGAGTTTCTAAAAACCGACTTATTGAAAAAGAAGAACTCTTGAAAGTCGAAAAGCTAAAAAATGAAAAATTAGAACTCGTCAAACAAATCGCAAGACTTGACGACAAATTTGCATCAGGAAATTTGGCACAAAAAAAGTATTCAGAACATCGGAAAGAATTATTAGAAAAAGTCAAAACGATTTTTGAAGAATTAAAAAAGTTCGTTTAAATGCCACAAAATAAAATTAGAATTGAAAAACTTTCCAAACAATTTGGAAGAATTTATGCTCTTAAAGAAATAAATTTGGAGTTGAATTCAGGCGAATGTCTTTCAATTTTTGGTAGAAATGGTGCAGGTAAAACAACTTTTCTAAAAATCCTTTCTACTCTACTCCCACAAACCGAAGGCGAAGTTTTTTATAACGAAACTCCTTTTTCCAAACTTGAGAAATTGGAAATCAAACGTAAAATCGGACTCATTTCTCACAATCTGTTTCTTTACAGTGGTTTAACGGCAGAAGAAAATCTTTCCTTTTTTGCCGAACTTTACGACCTCGAAAACCCTAAAGAACGAATTGCAGAGGTCATCGAAAAAGTTGGTCTTTCAACTCGTAAACGTGAATTTGTAAGAAATTTCTCACGTGGAATGCAACAAAGACTTGGAATCGCAAGAGCTTTTTTGCACAATCCAGAAATTCTACTCCTTGACGAACCCTACACAGGTTTAGACCAAAATGGAACTGAAATTCTTAATTCGCTTTTGAACACTTTTAACACTAATGAAAAGTTAGTGATTTTGGTTACGCACAACATTGAGCAAGGTTTAGGAATTTCCGATAAAGTAACAATCTTTGAAAACGGCAAAGTTGTGTTTCTTGAAGACAGCAAAAAACTAAACTTGCAAACTATGAGAGAAGCTTACAAAGAGTTTGTAAACTAACAATTTTCCAATTCAAAAAACTAATTGGCAAAGACCACTTTCCTAACTATATTAAATGAATGTATTTTTCGTAGAATAAGGAAAAGCTATGCAATTACCCCTTCTAATTTTAACTTTTTTATTCCTTTGCTTCCCCTCAAAGGAAATCTTTGCACAACAAACTTTGACAACAACTTACGCAGGTGGAATTTCAACAGTTGACGGAAATATGTTCAATCTTGTCGCAACGAATGACATAACAATTTTAAGCTTCGAGGGATTTTTTAGCACAGGAACTTTGGACGCAGAAATCTATATTACCAAAGATTCTTATATTGGCAAAGAAACAAACCCTTCTGCTTGGCAATTAATCGGAAGTCAAATCGGAATTACTTCCAATGGAATTTCTACTCCATTAGCAATTCCATTAAACCTTTCGTTAGCAAGTGGAGATACAATTGGATTTTATATTACAAACAAAGGCGGTTCAAATGCAAAAATAAATTATACCGCAGGAAGTGCATTAAATTCTGTTTACTCATCTGATACAAACTTGCAAATTTTAGAAGGACACGGAGTTTCTTACCCTTTTGGGAATAATTTCTCTCCCAGAGTTTGGAACGGCACAATTTATTACACAACAGGTTTAATTCCTGATGGAGACATTTCAGTAATTTCATTTAACGTCTCACCAAACAACACAATTACGAATTTACCAACAACTTTCAATGCACAAATTTTTAATGCAGATTCAACTGCCGCTCAAATAGATTTAGAATTAGATTTTGAAAATGATGGTTTGGTTGATACTACAATTTCTTACGGAACAATTAATGGCTATTCTTTGGGAAATGTTACAGTTGTGAGTTCATCATTAGTAGGAAGTGGAAATCAAACAGCCAAAATAACTGTAGAACCACAATTTCCTTACGTTGATGCCTTACCATTTAATAATTCTGCAACTGCCGATTATTTTATACTTCCAAACTGTATTTCAGTTTTTCCTTACTTTGAAGATTTTGACTCCTTTACAAACCCACTAACGATTTCTGCAGCTGGTTGGGAAAATGCTTCTGGAGATGATTTTGACTGGTCAGTAAATGCTGGAACAACTCCTTCGGTTGACACTGGACCAAATCAAGACCATACAACAGGAAGCGGAAATTATCTTTACACTGAAGCTTCAAATCCAAATAATCCTAATAAAAAGGCAAGTTTGATTTCACCTTGTTTTGACTTAACAGGAGTCAGTTCTCATGAGTTGGAATTTTGGTTACATCAGTATGGAATAACAATGGGTGAACTCCATTTGGATTTATACGATGTTACAAATAACATTTGGATTAACGATTTTGAAGCACCAATTATTGGAACTCAACAAACTTCTTCAAGCGACGCTTGGATAAAAAAGACAATTGATTTATCAAATTACACAAATCTAAATGTTAGAGTTAGATTTCGTGCAATTACTGGAAGTTCATTCAATAGTGACATCTGTATTGACGACGTTTCACTTGCAAAAATAGACCAAGATTTGTCAATTGAAAGTTTAAATCTATCTTCGGGTTTTGTCTTTCAAAATTCACAAATGAGTTTAGATGTTTTAGTTGGAAATTTAGGTCTTGCTGATGCTACGGGATTTGTTGAGGTCGACTTTGACAGTGACGGAACTTTTGATGCTTTATCAAATTTTACAAATATTCCTTTTGGTAACCAACAAACCGTAATTGTAAGTGGAACTTCACCGCAAAACATTGGGCTTTACAATGCTTTTGCAAAAGTTACGCTTTTAAATGGAGTTGACTTGGACACACAAAATGATACTTTGTCGGTTTCTTACAATGTGATAAGTAGTTGTATAAATTCTTTTCCTTACACACAAAATTTCGATGCGATTACAAACCCAATTTCTATTACAAATGATGGTTGGGAAAATGTGGTTGGAGATGATTTCGATTGGGCTGTAAACTCTGGAACAACTCCTTCAAATAATACAGGACCAAACGGAGACCATACAACAGGAAGCGGAAATTATCTTTACACTGAAGCAACTGACCCAAATTACCCAACAAAAACTGCTATAATTTACTCTCCTTGTTTTGACTTAACAACTCTTTCAAATCCCGAAATTTCATTTTGGTATCATATGTTTGGAGCTGGAATGGGGGAACTGCATTTTGATGTTTTTGATTTTACAACAGGAAGCTGGAATGATGATTTTATAAATCCTTTAGTTGGGCAACAACAAAATTCTTCTACCTCTTCTTGGCTCAATAAAACGATTGATTTTTCAAATTATGCAAACACTCAAATCCGCTTCCGTCTTCGTGGAATCACTGGAAGCAGTTTTGAAAGCGACATTTCAGTAGATGACTTTTTAATTCAAGAAAAACCCGGAGACATCGGAATAGTCAATTTTACAACTTCTACAAATCCGATTTACAGTAATACACCAATAAGTTTCGATGTTGTTATTCAAAATTTTGGCGGCTCTATTGCTGATTTCATAGTTGAAATTGATACTGAGAATGACGGAAGTTTTGATATTTCAGATGCTTTTGGTGGTTTACCACAAAATTTACAAACGACAGTAACTTTGAATGTAAATGCTCCTCAAAGTGGTGGTAATAAAATTGCAAAAGCCAAAATTACTCTTTCAAATGGTATTGACGTTGTTGCAACGAATGACACAATGACTTTTGCTTACTTTACAACACCTCCGAATAATATTGCCGTTTCAGAAGTAAGTGGTCTGAATTTTGGAATTCCAAAAGGCTTAAATTCGAAATTTGAAGTAGTCGTTGAAAATCTTGGAGTTAGTGCAGCTTCAGGAAATGTAACTTTGGACGTGAATGGAGATGGAACAACAGACGCAATTGAGTTTTTCACAAATTTGCCAAGTTCTTCTCAAACAATAGTTTCATTTATAACAAATGTTCCTCAAACAACTGGTAATTTCTCTGCAATAGCTATTGCTAACCTAACAAGTGCAACTGATGGAATTTCTTCTGATAATACAGGAACTTACTCATACGAGGTAATTGAAGAAAGTATATCGAATTTCACTTACACCGAAGAATTTACAACATTCATAAATCCAATTTCTTCAGGAGATTGGGAAAATTTGAATGATGATGATTTTGATTGGATTGTAGATTTAAATGGAACTCCTTCACCGAATACCGGACCAATTGGAGACAAAACATCAGGAAACGGAAAATACCTGTACACCGAAGCAAGCGGAAACAACAGCCCAAACAAAACTGCAAGTATTTTAACTCCACCTTTTGATTTGGTTCCACTCGCAAATCCTGAACTTAAATTTTGGTTTCATATGCACGGAAGTAATATCGGTGAACTTCACGTAGATATTTTTGACCTTGATAGTTTAACTTGGACAAATGATATAATTTCTCCAATAATTGGAGAACAACAAAACTCAAGTTCAGCACCTTGGTTAGAAGCAATTGCTAATCTAACGGCTTTTACAAGTTCAAGAGTTAGAATTCGTTTTCGTGGAATTACGGGAAATGGAATTTCAAGCGATATGGCAATTGATGATATTTCAATTTCAGGCTCACAACCTTTTGGTTTCACTTTGACACCTAATTCTACTAATATTTGTGCTTTCCCGGGTTGGAATGTCCAAACTGAAATGAATTTAGTAAATTCTGGTGGAAATAATGATTCGTACCAAATCACAAGCGGAATCTCAGATCCAATTTCTTTTTCAACAACTACAATTCCTTCTCAAGGCGGAGATTTGCAAAGTGGCGAAAATGAAGATTTTATTGCTTCTATCGAAATTCCTCTTTCTGCTTCAAAAGGAAGCGTAATTTCAGGGAATGTTTTTGCTACTTCAAATGGAAACCCAAGTCTTTCAAAAACCTCTTCAATTAGTCTAACAGTTGCCGATTTGGGTGATGCTAATTGCTCAGATTGGATTTTATTTCAAAGTACAGATTCTAATTTACCATTAAACATTCCTGACAACGGTAGTATTTTTTCAACTTGTAATGTTTCTAATAACAGTTTAATCGGCGATTTAAATATTTTTTTGGACATCGAACACTCATTCGTTGGAGATTTAGACATTTCATTGATTGCTCCAAATGGAAATTCGGTTTTTCTGACTTCTGACAACGGAGGCAGTGGAGATAATTTCAGTTGTATTTTATTCGACGACGAAGCAAGTATCTCTATCACTTCAATAACTGAAAATGATGCTCCTTTTACAAACGCTTACATTCCTGAAAGTGCTTTATCGACTTTTGATGGTATCAGCGTAAATGGAACTTGGCTTTTGCAATTAACAGACGATGCAGGAGGCGATGTTGGGAAAATTAATCGCTGGGGATTTTATGCTAAACCAACAGGAACAAGTGGAGTTTTGGCAACTCCAACTTTGTCAATTGACGAAAACGGAACTTTGACTTGGAACAGTGTTTCTGGTGCAACAAACTACTCCATTCACAAATCCTTTGGATTTGACGAAACTTGTGCAACAATTTTTAACGTTGGAAATCAAACCACTTGGACTGACTCAAATATCTCGCAAAGCCTCGTAGCTTTTTACACAGTGATTGCCAAAGACTTTACAATCCCTTTTACCAACTCCAACAATTCTTACAATGTAAAAATCGCACCAAAGCAAAACTTACCTAACATTCCAAAAGGCAAACCGAAAACAAATGAGCAATGAGTTTGACTCTTGGGCAGAAAATTACGATGACGATTTTGGGCAAAATCCAATTGGTCAACTCTTAAGAGAAAAAGTCCAAGCAGAACTTTTAAAATATTTTCCATCAGGTAGCAAAATTCTTGAAATCGGTTGCGGAACAGGAATTGACGCAATTTTCCTTGCTCAAAAAGGTTTTTCTGTAACTTGTTCTGACCCTTCTGAAGAAATGCTCAAAATTGTAAAATCTAAATCTGATAAATTAAAGATTCAAACTATTAACTCTCAAGCCGACAAACTTAATAAAGTTTTGACAAACGAAGATTTCGATGGAGCTTTTTCAAATTTTGGAGCATTGAACTGTAAAATTGACTTGAAGAAACTTTCTGAAATTTTAAGTAAAACCTTAAAAGCTGAAAGTTACTTTGTTGCAGTTGTGATGGGAAATTTTTGCATTTGGGAAATTTTATTTTATTCTTTAAAATTAAATTTTGGACGTGCATTCTTTAGATTTGGAAAAAGTTACAAAGATGTTTCTCTTGGGAAGGACTCAGTTCCAACGAGATATTTTTCACCAAATAACTTCTACAATCTTTTTAAAACAGAATTTGAGATTGAAAAGGTTCTTCCGATTGGATTTTTGCTTCCACCTCCGTACTTGAGTTACAAATTCAAACCACAAAGTAAAGTCTTGGGATTTTTTAACAAACTCGACAAAGTATTTAACTTTAAATTTTGTGGAAAACTCTCTGACCATTTTTTAATAGCCTTAAAAAGAAGAAAATAATAGTTTTATCGAATAAAGCTATCTATTAATCATAAACATTGAAATAATAGAAATTTTTGTTTAAACTATTGTGTTTAACAAAATTAAGTAAAAAATAATTTTTAGGTAAAAAATGAAAAAATCATTGAAATTAGCATCAGGAGCTATTGTTCTTGGAATTACAGTTTTTGCATTTTCACAAAGCTTCGACACTTTTTCAAAAAGTAATGTTATCAATTCTGGTGGCGGTTCAAACTTAGTAAATAATGCTATTGATGTTCAACCCAATAAGATTAACAAACCAATCCCAATCGGCTCAGTTAGAACAGATTCCTTAATGATAATTAACACTGGAACTGACACTTTAAATTTTAGCACTCAGTTTAATTATCAGGGAAATCCGAATCAAAGTTGGTTTTCTTATGCTCCTCAAAGTGGTAGCCTTCTTGTTGGTGATACAGTTAAAATTTATTGTAGTTTTGATGCAAATGGTGCAAACCCAGGAGCGAAGAAAGGAACAATTACAATAAATTCTAATGCATCAAATGACCCAATGATTGAATTTAAAGTTAAAATGCTCCCAAATAATGGAGTTTCTTCAACTCCTCCAAACGGCAATCCAACTCCTGGAAATCCATTAGTTGGAAACTCACAATCAAATGGTAATTATGGAGTAAAATTTAAACTTCAAGGAAATAATGGTACTCTTGGCGGGCTTTTTGTTTTAGATGACGTTAGCCCAAATGGAACAGAAACAATGTCAGTTAAGCAATTTGGCGGTTTATTAAATGGAATTCCTCTTGCAGCTGAGTACGACATTAGTGGTTGTGCTTTAGAATATGAAGGAATAATTAATGTTCCTGCAGCTGCTTTAGTTGGAATTTCTCCAATTGCAGTTGCTCACGACGGACAATTTATTCCTATCCAAATCACTTTAGATTCTAGTGGAAATGCTCAAATCTCTTTTACAATTACAAGTTGTTCTTCTTATTACGTTCAAGACCCTGATGATGCACCTTTTGGAATCCCTTCTCCAACTCCAGTGATTACGAGTATTCAACAAAATAATAACGATGTTACCGTTTCTTGGACTCCAGTTTCAGGGGCAACAGGTTACAATCTTTACTATGATGTTATTCCTGGTGGTTTGTCAAATCAGATTAGTGTTGGAGGTTCGCTCACTTATACTCACGCAAATGCAGTTTCAAGTGGAAATAATTATTTTTATTTAGTTAAAGCGATTGATTAATTTTTTTCAGCTAGTGATTTTCAATTATTTTGGAAATCACTAGTTTTCTAGTTCTTGGATTTTTACTTGAAACTCTGACCTTGGCGTTTTTGAATTCAATTCTTTTAAAACTTCCAAAGCCTTTTTCTTACTATCTTCATTTATTTCACCTAAATCCATTCCCATTTTTACAATTTCGTAGAGTAAAGTTCCTAAAAGTTCTTTACTCGGAGCTTTTTCCGTCAATTTTTCTAAATCATTTATTACTTCTTTAGAAGGATTCTCTACGAAATTAATTTTTGATTTAAAAATTTCGGCTTTAAACTGAAACTCAGGATTTTTTAATAAGGTTACATTTTTTTCTAACTTTGTGTAAGAGTTCTTTGCTTCCTCTAAATTTTTCATTTCCAAATGAAGTTTAGTAAGCTCTAATGCAAAAACTACTAAGTAGTATTTTAAACCTATCTCTTCACAGATTGAAACTGAGCTTTCGTACATTTTAACAGCTTTATCAAACTTCTTTAGCTTCTTAAAAACATTTCCAAGGTTCCCGTAAGTATTTGCAGTTCCTGCTTTATCCCCAAGTTCAACAAAGATTTCCAAACAATGCAAGAATTCATCAGACGCTTTTTCAAAGTCGCCAATATCAAAATGTAAATTCCCAATGTTTCCAATTGCATAAACTGTGCTTAATTTGTCCCCAAGTTCTTCTGAAAGTTTACGTTTTTGCATAACACATTGCATTGCTTTTTGCGATTCACCCATTTTGGTGTAAACCATTCCAATACTTCCGATTGCAAGTGAAAGACCTTTTTTATCGCCTAATTTTTTGAACATTTCATAAGATTTTTGATACGCTTTCATTGCATTCTCAACACTATTTGCAAACCAAAACATATTTCCAAGTGAAGAATAACATTTGGAAACTTTGTTCTCATCTTTCTCTTTTATCGCAAATTCTAATGCTTTTTTGAGGTTTACTTCCGCAGATTTCAAATCACCTTTTTTGTTTAAAATATCTCCGTAATTAGAGTAAACCATCGAAAGTCTGCTTACATCATTAATTTCTGTAGCTATTTTCTGGGATCTTTCAAGAGATTTTATTGCTTCGTCAAAGTCCCCTTTACGCCTCAAAATCACAGCAAGTAAATGGTAAGCGTGAGCTAAATATTTCTTCGCTAAATTTTCATCTTCAAGTTTTTCGGCAACTTCTAAGATTTCGGTGATTTTTTCTTCTGCTTCAATCCACTTTCCAACAAACATCAAAGATTCACTTTGTCCCAACAAAATGTAAATTTTATCCTCGTTTGTTTTTGCATCACCAATAATTTCATCATAAATTTTTAAGGCTTCTAAAGGCTCATAATTTCTTCGTAATTTGTCAGATGATTTTTTGCCGAATTCAAGTTTCTTTTCTGAGTTTTCTGTATTTTTGTAGTGATTATAAATTACGTGAATATTTTCAGGAAAATCTTCTTCCAAAATTTCTGCAATAATTCTATGTAAAATATTTCGATTAAACATTAACAAAGTTGAGTAAGCGACACTTTGAGTGAGAAGTTGTTTGAAGAAAAAATTTTCTTCAACTTCATTTTCGTTTTGAGAAATCCACTCTTTAGTTTTCAAACTTTTTAGAGAATTTTCAAATTCACCTTTTTCTTCAAATCTTTCAATAACTTTGCTAAGAATGACTTTTGAAAATGTTGTTCCAATTACACTCGCTTTTTGTAAAACAAGTTTTTCATCTTTGTTTAATTTATCCATTCTTGCAAGCAAAAGGCTATTCACACTTAAAGGAATAAAATCATCAGTATTTTCAGACTTTAGAAAATTTTTGTCTTCTTTTAATTTATCCTTTAAAAATGCTGTCCATTCTTCGAGATAAAATGGGTTTCCCTCTGACTTTTTAACTAAAGTATTCAAAAAGTTATCTGGAATTTTTATGCCGTTTAGCTTGTCCGAAAGTAAGGTTTTTGCTTCTTTAGAATTTAACTGTGAAAGATGGATTTCTGTAAAATCTAACTCTGATTCTACAACTCTTAAACTTGTGTATTCTGAACGATAAAGTAGCACAAAAAATATTTGATGAGGTGTTTCGTTATTTCTTTCAGTATCAACATTCAAAGTCTTCAACAAAAATTCAAAACAGTGTTGAGAAGAATTGTCCGTAAAATGCAAATCATCAAGAATCAGAATTAATGGCAACCCAAAAGAATTCGCTCTTTCTGCAACTGCCTCGATGAAAAATCGCATAGAAAATTCTATTTTTTCACGAAGTAAATCAGGTGAAAGTTCTTGTGCTTTCAAGGCTTCACTTTTAATTTCCATCAAGAATGCGAAAACAGGCTTTGAATCTATAAAATTTTGTTTTTGAGCTTCATTTTTGATAAAGTTTGAAAGTTCCAAAAGTCCGTCATTGAGTTTTTGTAGTTTTGAGGATTCTTCCTCAAAGTCAGAGATGTCAAAATATTTTTTAAGAATACTAATCCAAAGCCCATAAGGAATCTTTATGTAAGGGTGTGGTTGTGCATTTAAAGAAATCTTAGTTTCATTTACTTCTTCGAAAATATTTTTCAAAAATTCAAAAGTAATTCTTGTCTTTCCCATTCCACCATTAGCTTTTACACCAATACCAATTGGCTTTCGACTTTCCTTTTGATTTACTCTGCTCTTTGCTAATTCAAATTTTTCAATAAAAATTTGACGTTCTGCTTCTCTTCCGATGTAACTAGTTCTATTTTTTGTAACTATACGTTCCCAACGTTTGCCAAAAGTCTTTTTCAGACCTTGAACTAAATAAGAAGAAATTGGTTTAGTTTTACCTTTGACTTCTAAATTGTCATAAAATTCAAAATCAAATTCTGTTTCAGCAATTCTCATTGTTTCTTCTGGTAGCATAATTCTTCCTACAGGCGAATTTGATTCCATTCTTGAAGCAAGATTCACCGCATCTCCGTAAACTGTAAAATCGCCTTCTCTACCCATTCCGACTTTTCCTGTTGTAACTAAACCAGTATTAATTCCAATTCTCAAATTCAGCTCTACATCTTTTAGCTCAGGATTTTTTTGCAAAAGTAGATTGACGTGCTTAAGTTTTTCTTGCATTTCGATTGCAGCACGAATTGCTCTTTCCGTATCTCCTTCACTGGCACTTTTTGCACCAAAAAGTGCCATAATGCAATCACCTTCATATTTATCAACGTAACCAGAATATTTTTGGATTGAGACTGTAAAGACTTTCAAAGTTTTGTCTAAAATCATATAAACTTTTTCGGAGTCTAATTTCTCGCTTAAAGCTGTAAATCCTTTAATATCAGCAAAAAGGACGCTAACAACACGTCTTTCGCCTTCTTTAAGTTTTTCAGTTTTGATTTCTGGCTTATCTAAAGTCTCAACCAATTTATCAAAGTCAGATGATAAAAGGTCGTCCCAATTGTCATTTTCAAACATAAAATAGAATCTCAGTAAAAAGTTAAGCTGAAAAATAAAAAATTAATCTTCATAAAAGAGTACTAAATGTTTTAATGCATTTTTTATCTCGTTTTACCAAAAAAACTTGCAACAAAATGCAACTTCGAGTTGCAATTTTTATTCTATAGAATTAGAAATTAGGCAAATAAATCATTTAAATGGCTTGATAGGTTACTTTACAATTGGCACTCTGTTTGTCTAAGTAATTAGTAAAACTTGATAACTAATTTTTTAGAGGTAAGTAAAATGTCAATTTCAAAATTATTCACAATTAGTTTGGCAACAATTTTAGCATTTGGAGCATTTGATTCTTCTTTTGCAAAAGACAACGCCAAAAAAGGAAAATTCCTTTACAAAAAAAATTGTCGGGTAGCTTGTCACACAGGTGAGACAAAAGGTGTTAAAGAACTAAACCCAACTTCTAAAACTCAAAAGCAATGGGAAAGATATTTCATAGAAGAAAACTCAAAACTTTTGGAAGAACACCCAAAAGGTGAACTCGACGAAGTTTTAGAAAAGTTCGAAGGACAAGATTACAAAGATGTTTTGAAATATTTAAAAGACCACGCTGCTGACTCTGACCAACCACAAACTTGTGGTTAAAACTTAGACTTTTAATCAATTTTTAAAGATAAATTAATAGGTAAATAAAATGAAATTCTACAAATTATTAAATGGCTTCATCGCTTCACTACTAATTGTTTCAGTGGTTTTTGCAGGTGATAAAAAGATGGAAGAAGACATAGATGAGCTCGAAGACAGAGTTTCTAAAGTCGAAATTAAAGCCGCTAAAGATAAAGTAAATTTCGATATAGATTTCAGAACTCGTTACGATTACATAGATTACCAAGATATGAGCAGTCTTCCTCAATGGGCTTCAACAATGATGACACTTTGGTCATTTAACCGACTCGTTACTCCTGGAACTCAAGCAATGGGAGCTTTGAATGACGGCGATTTGATTTTTAATCCACAATTTATGGGAGCTTACCAAAATATTTTAGGCGGAATGTTTCAGCCAATGGCTGAAGCTGGTTTTATAAATCCTGACCCAAACGGAACCCCGCTCTACCAAATTGCAATGAATGATTTGGGAGTTCCTTACTTCACAAATGTAATGACAGGAAGCGACATTGCAAAATATCAAGCATTATTTCAAGGTGTAACTCCTGAAAAATATGACAAAACCAACAAAGCACTTTGGACAAACAGATTAAGACTTGGCTTTGACTCAGAATTTGACAAACACTTACGTTTTGCAGGTAGATTAAGTATGTACAAAGCTTGGGGAGATGCAACAGGTTTCAGATGGTTTAATGGACAGATGAGTTCAATGAATATGGACGGAAATGATGCCTCAATCCCAACAGATGATAAAGTAAGAATCGACAGAGCATATTTTGTTTACCAAAACAACGTTTTAGATACCGATTATCACTGGCATTTCTCATTTGGTAGAAGACCTGCAACAAGCGGACAGCCTAATCAACACAGAGAAAATTGGAAAAATGCAGCAGGTTCTCCGCTCGTTCACATTATTAATTGGCAATTCGATGGTGCTTCACTCGGAATCAATTTTGGCGAAGATTTTATTTTACCAAATCACGCTTTCAAACTTTGTTACGGAAAAGGCTACGAAGGAGGTTGGGGAAATTCAGCTTCTTACTCATCTGCCGAAACAAAAGATGTTGATATGATGGGATTTATTTGGCAATTATACAATGACGATACATTCAATTTTGTAACAAATTATGCTTATGGAGCTGGAATCACAGACGGATTTGCAGGAACTGTAATCACTCCTTTTACAATCAACGGAATTGATATTAATGGCGACGGAGGTTACGACGAATATTACTTTACAGCTAACGACGGTGGTTACGTTTCAAGATTTGAAGCTCGTTCTGTAATCGGTGATATGCATCTCGGAACAGCTCTTCTCTCTTATGAAGGAGAAAGATTTAACGCATTTGTTTCTTACGCATTTTCAAAAACAATCGCTGACGGAAGGTCTCAAAATCCAATGATGCAATTTATGGGAACTGACGGATTTTTGAACTCTTACGGAAATCAAGAAGACAGAACAGGAAATTCACTTTACGCAGGAGTTATCGGAAAATTCGGAAACCACAGAGTTGGATTTGAATACAATCAAGGTTCAAAATATTGGTTTAACTTTGGTGGTGCAGAAGATTCCCCGATTGCAAGTAAGTTAGCTGTTCGTGGAAAAGTTTATGAAGCTTATTGGCACATTCCACTTCATACTGACAGATTCTTTATGACACTTGCTGGAACTCTTTACGATTACGATTACACTAATTCAGGAAACCCAATGGGAGAACCTGTGAAAATCTCTGAACTCAATGGTTTAGACTCACTAATGCCTGTAGTTGATAAAGTTAAAAACTTTAGTGTAGCTTTTAATTATCGATATTGATTAATTCTTCCCTTACTACCTTTCATTTGATTAATCAAAAAAGGCAGATTCAATTTTGGGTCTGTCTTTTTTTATGTTTTTGGTTTTACAAGTTTCATTAGTTAATTTTGCACTTCTTAAAAATGAAAGAATTTAGATGTCAAAATTTGTAACTGTTCAAACCAAAATTCAAGAACAGGAATTCCTGCAAGAAGCCTTAAAAGAATTAGGTTGCACTCTTAAAAATGAAAAAAGAATAAAAGTTTTCCTTAAAGAACAAGACTGTGATTTTAGTGTAAAAACTCGTGACGGATTACGTTTTGGAATGAAACAAAGTGAAAGTGGCAACTTTGATTTTGTTGGTGACAGTATGATTTTGAATCCGCTTTTCAAAGACTACGATTTCAAAAACAGATTAACTCAAAAATATGCTTACCTAAAAGTAATGTCTCAAGCAAAAAAGGCTGGTTTTAAGTTAGTCAAAGAAACAAACACAAAAGACAATTCTATCAAATTAGTTTTAAGAAAGTGGTAAAGAGATGAAGCAAGAAGTACATTTTACGATTAACGCTGAAGGTAAAATTGAATTTGAAATTAAAGGAATGAAAGGAAATTCTTGTGAAGACGTTGAAAAAATCTTTGACGAAATCGGACAAAAACTCTCATCAGAAAAAACCAAAGATTACTACTCAAAACCAGATTCTGCGTCCGTTAAACCTACCAACAGAATTTGAGATTCAAATTCGTGAAAATGGCGAAGTAATTTTTTGTGACTTGCCAATTGAATTTGAAAATTGTGCTAGTGAATTAGATAAATCTAAAATTTAAAAACTCCAAATGAAACTTTTGCACTTTCAAAAGTCGGTTTGAGACCTTTGAAATCGTAATGCATTGAAAAATCTAACCTAAAGAACCCAGCTAATTCCGCAAATGAAACACCAACTTCCTTGAAAACTCCATCTGTTTCAATTGAAGTATTAGGTAAACCTTTTCTTGGATTCTCAGTTATTAATTTCAGGATTTCTTTTTGTTCACTATCTCTTAATCTCGTGTAACCGAATCCTAAGAAAGTTCTAAATTCAAAAGAATGTTTTATCTTTTTCGGTAAAGGCAAAGTCCTAAAAATATCACCGCCAAAATTGTAAGTAAAAGTCGAAACTGACATCAAACTTCCAGTGAACTCCTTAAGTTCTGAGGAACGTAAAAAACCTAAACCTCCAATGTCATATAACTTTTGTGGCGGAACAGTTCCGTCAGACTTTATGACACCGAATTTTGACTCAATTTCAAAAGTTTGGTTTACTTTTGTTGGTTGCCACCAAATGAACTCTGTTGTGTATTTACTGTAAGAAAAATCACTGTTTAAAAAATCTGAATTTGTGTATTCCCACTCTCCTGAAAGTTGAATTCCAGCTTGCCTTAGCCTGTCAGTATCGCGATTTAAGTAAACTAATTTTGTTTTAAATCCTTTAAGATGACCTTCTCGAATTTCAGGATTTTGCCTTTCTTCAGCCTGTAAAAATGGGCTAACGGCAAAGTAAACATTTTCACGAACACTTGTTTCTTTTTGTGAAAAATATTCCACTTCAATGTCTAATAAGTTGTAAAAATTCTTCTGAACTAAAAATTTAAAACCCCTTCCACGAAAGTAATCTCTTTTATCGTCCATAAACCACATTGTTTTCCAAGAATTCCTCAAAGTTCTTCTACGATTTGGGTCTTCCTCGTAAAGTAGTTTGTCGAAATAACTAAAGCCAACTGAAAATTTGTGCCAATCATTTAGCCATTTTCTTGTCTGAAATTCGTAACTAAAACTTTCATTTGAAATTCCATAGCCTAGATTAAGTTTACTTGAAAAATTATCTAAAGGTCTAAAAAGAAATCTCCAAGCAGAAGAAGGTTCTTCCAAAGGCAACCCATAAGCCTGAACTGCCATTCCTAATTTTACACCTTCAACTCGATTGTATTCAAGATAATCAGGTAAATTTCTTGATTTAAGTGGATTTGGGAATTTGATTCCACTGTCTTGGATTTTTAGTTTTTGAAGTTGAAGAGGCAGAGTAAAGTCTTGAGTAATTTTTTCAGTTTCAACTTTGCCAGCCAAAGAATCAAAATCAGCTACTCCTTGCTCAATAAATCCTTTTTTCACAATTCCTTTTGCGATGTTCAAACCTGTTTGTGCAAGTTCGACTCCTGCATCTCCAAGTCCTAAACGGATAACTTTTTTAGGAAATTCAAAGCTAAAACTTTCCCCCTTCTCAATAGGTTTCACAAATTCAAAATCATAAAGCCAAATTTGCTTTGTTGCTTTTATTGTGTAAGCAAAAAAAGGGATTGCGTGAAAAAGTGGAAATGAAATGTATGCGTCGAATTCTTGGAAACAAGGAATTGCAAAACCATTTTTATCTTCGTAACGAATTTCACAAAAAACATTTTCGACAAATCTTGGCAAATTTACAGCTGAGTTACACTTAGCTTTTACAAGCCGAATTTGCATTTTTTCAATACTCCAAAAAGTCGTTCCGATTAAAAGCGGTTTATCTTCGTTGTTTGGTTTGAAAGAAATTTCATAAACCTTTTCACCATCAAGTTCTTTAATCCCCTCAAAATTGTAAGAATAAAAGTTGCTCTCTTTTGCAAAGAATGGTAATTTTATCGTACTTGCACCAATTTCAATTTCATCAGTATTTTCGGATTCCAAAATGTCAAGGTCAAGAAAAAGTGTTTTGGTCAAATGATTTTGTTCAGGAATTTCGCTTACAATTTTGCTCCGAATTTCGCCCGGACTTTTGATGTAGCCTCTTGAGTAGTATTCAAAAAGTTTTGCCATATTTTCATCAAAATCTAAGTCAAGAATTCTCTTCTTTTTCGTGTCTCCGTAAGCAAGTGTCCTTTTACGAAGCAGAGTTCGACTATCCCGTAGATTGAAAGAATAACTCTCAATTAAACGAATAAATTTTTCTGATGAGTCTTGCCTGTTAAAATTTGAGAGAATCCTCAATGAATGTGCTTCAAACGAATAAGGTGGAATATTTTTTTGTTGCCAATTCCAACTCGAATCAATCTTTGCTAAAATATTATTTAAATCTATATTGCTATTTTCTTCTGCAAAACAAATTAGAGAAGAAAATACTGTTACAATTAAAAATGTCAAAAATAGGCATTTCATTAGTATTTTATACTTCTACAAGTGTTGATTTGATAGGTAATTTTACGATGAATTTAGATCCTTTTCCAACTTCTGATTGGACGGAAATATCACCTTTATGATTTTTAATAATATTATGACAAATCGAAAGTCCTAAACCTGTTCCAACCCCAACTCCTTTGGTTGTAAAACCAGGGTCAAAAATTCTGGATAAATTTTCAGGTTTAATTCCTTTTCCTGAGTCTTCAAGTTCAATAAAAACAAAATTATCTTTCTCGTAAGTTTTAATTTTAATTACGCCTTTTCCTTCTATTGCCTGTGTTGAATTGACAATTATGTTCATAAAAACTTGATTCAATTGATTGGGATGGCATTCAATTAGTGGGATTTCTTGGTAATCTTTTTCAAATTGAACTTTGTTTTTTGTTTCGTGGTAAACAAGTGTCAAAGTGCTTTCAATTCCATCAATCAGATTGACTTTTTGGAGTTCAGCTTGGTCAAGCCTTGCAAAATTTTTCAAATTCTTAATTAAAGAAACAATCCTTTCACAAGCAGTTGTAGAAACTTTATTAGAATCTGTTAAAATTGACAAAAATTTCTTTAACTTTTTCTGAATCGGGTCTTCGATTGAACCGTTTACTTCTTCAACAAGTGCGTTGATTTTAGCTATACTTTTTGAAGCAATGTCTGTGTTACTGTTGATTGCTCCCATTGGAGTATTTATTTCGTGTGCAATTCCAGCAACAAGTTTTCCAAGTGCAGACATTTTTTCTGCTTGAACTAACTGAACTTGAGCATTTTGTAAATTGACTAAAACTTGCTCAATCTTATTATTTTTGGCTTCAAGTTCTTCTTGTACTTTAAGAAGATTCACATTTTTATCAGCAATTGAACGAACTGCATCATTTAGCTTTTTATTTGCTTCTTGCATCTCACGAGTTCTTTCTTGAACTTTACTTTCAAGATTTACATTCAACTCCTTTAGTTCATTTGCGAATGAATCTTTCTCTGAAATTGTATTTTTCAGACTTCCTGTCATCAAATTAAATTGTTCTGCAAGTTGTCCTATTTCGTCGCAAGAATTTATTGGAATTTTGTAATCAAGTTCGCCTTTTTGAATCTTTGTTGCACCTTCGCTAAGCTGGGCAAGAGATTTTGTAACAATTCTTGAAAATAAAATGGCTGTAATAGTTGCCAAAATAAAAATGACAATAAAAATCCAAAGAAAATTAGAAATAATATTTGCTTGTTCTGTTTCCATTAATTCGTGAGATATTACAACTCTAGTAAATCCAATTACTTCTTTAGGTGTATTTTCACTGTTAAATTCCTCATCTTCCTCAAATCCTGACATTAATGATTTTGTATAAACCGGAGCAACAAAATCACTAATACCTTTACTTTCTTCACTTCTAACAAAAATTTTATTTTTCGAAGCTTCTTCACGAATTTTGTAGTCTAATACTATTAAGTCCGAACTCATATTTTCGCTATTGTTTTCAATCCGAATTGGTGTTCCCTCAATTGTATAAACAGCAAGGTAAACAATATCTTGAAACTGTAAAAGAGAGCCGAAAGGTTTATCTAGAAATTCTTTGTTACCAGAAAGCACTCCTAACTCACTCGAGAAAGCTAAATTTTGAGCAATACTTGTACCTTTTTGGTAAAAAATGTTAGAATAAATTTGTCTGACTTGTTGAAAGGAATAGTAAGCAACCGAAAAAATTACGATTGAAACTAAGAAAATAATATAGCCAAGAAGTTTCAAACTAAAACTTCTTTTGGGATTGCAAATTTGAAAGAACTTAAACATTTATAAACTTTAATTTTCTAATCGTTAATGACTTTAGACCTATCAAGAATGCTTTTGGGGATTTTCATATTGAGTTGTTTTGCCGTTTTAGAATTAACGAAAAGTTTGTTATTTACAGGATTAACAATCCCAATTGTTGAAGGAGTCGCGATTCCGCTAAGAATTACTCGAGCAATATTTGCAGCTTGTAAACCATTTTCGTAGTGGTCAACCGAAACCGCCAATAAAGCACTTTTTTTAACTTGTGGTTCTCCAATTCCGATAAGTGCAAATCGATGTCGGAAAGAAAGTAAAAGAGAATGTTTGAAAAATTCGTCTTTAGCTGTGTTATCTGGAACCATTATAAAAGCATTTACACTGTCTTTGAGATTTTCAACAACTTTGAAAAATTCAACGGGGTTTTTCACTTTACGAACTAAAAGTTCTATATTTTTGCTTTGTAAAGTCTTCAATTCCATATTCAGTTCTTCTTCCAAATTCGAATCTGAATAAACCACTGCTGCATTTCTTGTGTAAGGGTCAATTTCTTTCAGAATTTTAATTTTTTCAGCAATTGAAACAAAAGCAGAAATACCACAAATATTTTCAAAATTAGAAACGTATTTTTTTGGATTTAAAACAGTGGTAAATACAACAGGAACTTGGGAAATATTTTTCACTGCATCCAAAGCGATACTTCCGACTGCCAAAATCAAATCAGGTTTGAATCCTTCTATTTCTTCCTCAATTTTCTTGGAATTCTCTGTAAAATCTCGTTTACCATCAAGGTCTAAAATTCTTGTTTTATCCGCAATAAATGAGTTTTGGAAGCCAGAAATTACTTCATTCACAGCTTTGATATTTTTGAATTTTACAATCAAAATATCGTTTGCAAACAAACTTTCAAAACTGGTAAAAAAGAAGATTAGAATTAGGAAATACATTAAAATCCTTAAAATTTTACTTCGACATTAATTCTTAAATCTCTGCCCAAACTCGCTCCGTCAGCAAAATCTTTTCGGCTTACTTTAGTAACATCATCATCATTTAGTAAATCCAATAGCCTGTAACCAATAAAACTTACAGCAACTTTGTCTCTAATCATTAATTTTTCAATTACTAAATTTAAATGTGCATAATCATTTAGTTTTTCATTGTTATCGACTCTTTGGCTAACGTAACGGATCCAACTGTGCATATTCCAACCTTTGAAATTACTTCTAAACCCAAAGTTCGCTTTTTCTTTTGGTGCAAAAAGGACTCTCTGCCCTGTTAAAGTTTTTTCTGTTCCAGAAGTAGAAGTGTTTTCTGTTACCACAAACTCTTCTAAAAATTGAACAGAGTAATTTGCGTAAAGAGAAAACCAGTTTGTAAGTTGATAACTAATTTCATTTTCAAAACCTATTCCATCAATATTTTCGGAATTTTGTGCAACACTTTGTACTGTTCCAAATATTGAACCATCTGATAATGTGTCCAATTCTATAGTTTGTTCGTATCTAATCAAGTCAGAAACTTCGTGTCTGAAGAAATCGGATTTAACAACCAATTTTTCAAATTTTCCTTCATAGCCAACTTCAGTTGTAGTAATTTTCTCTGCTTCCAAATTTTTATTTCCAATAATACTTCCAGTTCCAGTAATATTTTGGTGATAATTGTCAACAATTGGAAACTTTAAATCAAAGTTTCTTTCACCAACACTAGGAACGCGGAAAGCATTTCCAATTCCAAATCTGAAAACTGAATTCTCTGTAGCTTTGTAAACTCCATTGGTTTTGTAACTAATTTGTGCATCTACATCTGAATGTTTTTCAATTTTGCCACCTATTTGTACCAAAAATTTCTCATTAACTTCAATTTCGTCAAGCAAGGAGAAACCAAAAACTTTTGAAGAAATATCTCTTTCAGGAAGAATAAACCCTTCACCCTCGGTAAGACGGAAACTTGCAGAACTATAAAGAAAATGCCTCTTCTTGAAAAGATGAGCAAAGCTAACTTCTACCTCAGAAACCAAAGATTCAAACTTGGGAATCGAAGGATCACCTTTTGTATTCGTGACAGTTTGAAAAGCGGATTTACTGAAATCCGTATTTTCCTTATTAAAAAATGAGTTAATATTTACCCAAGTCTTTTCTCCTAAAGTCCAATTGTTTTGCAAATGAAAGAAATAACTTAAAGTCTCTGCATCATCTTGAGGAGTTGAGTCATAAGCTGTAGTAACTCCTTCTCCATAACCTACTCCTGAATAAAGCCTAACTTTCCAATCTCTTGATAAATCGTAAACACCATCAATTGAGAACATCGCCTTTTGGAGACTTTCTTTTTTTATTCCAGTTACTGTATCGGTTTCAAAGAAACCACCGTGCGAATAACCATTTGCTGAAAATCTAAAATGAGCATCTTTGATTTTTGTTGTGTGAAAAGCTGTTAACCAAGCTTCACCGTTATCGCCATAACCAGAATTAACTTTACTAATTTTATTTTTTTCAGGGTCTAAAGTGATAATGTTAATGATTCCCAAAAATGCGTTCGTTCCATAAAGTGCTGAACCTGGTCCTTTTACAACTTCTATTCTTTGGATTTCCTCAATTGCCAAAGGCAAGTAAGTCCAGTCAGTGTTGTAATAAAGTGTGTTGTAAATCGGGCTTCCATTAATCATCGTCAAAATTCGATTTACTGGAGCATCGCTTCCAAATATCAAACCGCGAATTGTAACTTGATTTAGACTTGGGTCATTAGAATGAATAAAAACATCGACTCCTGGAATCTGTTCTAAAAGTTCGTAAAATGTTTTTGCTCCACTCATTTTAATTTGTTCTTGAGTCAAAATTGACACAACTCCAGGAGCTTCAATCTTTTTTCTTGCTCTTCTTGAACCAGTTGTGACCAAATCTTCTTCACTAAAAAGTAACTCTTCTTCCAAAAATACATCAGTACTACCAAACGAATCACTTTCCTCTTGTGCAAAGATTTGACTAATCAATATCAAGTTGAATAAAAAGATATAAAATATATGCTTAAGCATTTAGCTTTTCCCTAAAACGAAAATTATTTGTCTTCTCTTACTTTTTTCTTTTTTAAATAAATGCTTTTAAAATCTCATTTTGAACATCTTCAAGATTTGAACGAGCACTCTCAAAATCTCGAATTTTATCCTGAAGTCTCTTCAAAAGCATTCTTTTATCTAATCCATTGCGAATTACCAATTTTAAAGCATCATTATCCCAAGGCTTTTCAATGTATTGGAAAAGTCCGACTTCATTAATTGCTTTAATCGCATTTTCTTTGTCCGCATAGCCCGTCAACAATATTCTAATTGTATGAGGTTGAATTTTCATCGCTTCAATTAGAAAATCAATTCCATTCATTTCGGGCATCAAATAATCTGTAATGATTAAATCAGCAGTGTTTTCCTTAAGAAATTCTAAGGCTTCATCTGGGTCGTTAAAAGTCTCAACATTGTATTCTGATTCTAACAAAAGGAAATTACTGATACTTTGAGTAATCATTGGTTCATCATCTACGATAACAATCGTACAATCTTCTTCAAGATATTCTTTACTCATTTTCTGCTCCGTAAAGTTGAAAACTCAATTTAGTTGTAAATAAAAATAACATAGATAAAACTTATAAATTTAATGGGTTGAAAAATTAATTTGGTAAAAGTTTTCTGACTCTCATTACAAGAGATTTGAAAATACTTTGAGTAATTTCGATGTGGTCGGAAAGCAAATCAAAAAAATCTTCTCTTCCGATTTGAAGAGCGTGAGTATTTTCGATAGCAGTTGCTGTCGCAATTGTTAGTTCATCGTCCAACAAAGCCCAAGTTCCGATAGCTTCATTCTTACCTACTCTCGTAATTTCTTTTTCTCCACGTGTCAAAAGAACCTTACCACTTACAATTATATACATCGAGTCGGCATACTGATTTTCTTTAAAAATGTTTTGCTTAGGCTCAAAAAACTTCTCTTCTGTAATCGAAGCAATGTAGCCAAGGTTTTCGGTAGTTGTCTCCGAAAAAATATTTACATCTTGTAAGAAAATTACCTTCTCGACAATTGAAAGCATAAAATTAAAAAATCTTCATTTTAAAAATTTGAATAGGAATGTACGTTTCACTCAAATAAAATACAAGTGATTATCTTAGAACAATGAACAGTAAACAATGAAGTTTGGGAAAATTGAAAAGCAAAATTATATTTAATATTACTCATTACTCATTAATTGTTGTTTAAAGCATTCCAAATGGGTCAATGTCAATAGAAACTGATACTTTATTTTTTTGAAATTTTGATTTCAAATCTTCACGAACATTTTTTAGGATTTGATTGGTTTCTCTGTTGTTGAGGTCTTGTTTTTTGTCAATTTTTAACAAAATTTGATAACGGTAGTTATTTTTGATTTTTGATAGAGGTGCTTGAGTCGGTCCAAGTACAATTAAAAAATGCTTATGAGGAATATTTTTCCTGAATTCTTTTGCCATTTCAAGAACTTTCTGCTCGTCTTCACCACGAAACAAAATCATTACCAAACGACAAAAAGGCGGATAAAGTGCGACTTTCCGAATTTCAATTTCTGAATCAAAAAATCCATTGTAATTGTGTTCTTTTGAAAATTGAATTACAGGATTATGAGGAAAGGAAGTTTGAATAATTACCTCTCCTCCTGTTTTTCCTCTTCCTGAACGTCCCGAAACTTGTGCCAAAAGCTGAAAGCTCTTTTCACCAGCACGAAAGTCAGGCAAGAGTAAACCTGTGTCAGCCGAAACAACTCCAACTAAAGTTACATTCGGAAAATCCAAACCTTTTGCGACCATTTGAGTTCCGAGTAAAATCTGATATTTCTTTTCTCCAAACGCTTCCAAAATTTTTTGATGAGAGTCTTTTTTGTTACGAGTCGTGTCAATATCCATTCTAACGATTCCCGAATTCGGGAAAAGTGAGCCTAACAAATTCTCAACTTTCTGTGTTCCGATTCCACTTTGTTTAATCGTTACTTCGCTACAATCAGGACAAGTTTCAGGAACTTTCATTTGGTAATCGCAGTAATGGCAACGCAAGATTTTTTCGGATTGGTGAAAAACAAGCGAAACTTCACAATTTTCACACTTAGCAACGTACTCGCAGTCTTTTGCAACACACTGCAAAAATGTTGAAAAACCTCGTTTGTTCTGTAAAAGAATGACTTGTTCACCTTTTTTCAAAGTTTGGTCAATCGCTGTGATTAATTTTCCTGAAAAAACAGGAACCGCCCATTGTCCCAAATTTTCTTTTTCCGAAACCAAGTTAACTACTTCTGTTTCGGGCAATTTTGCTTCTTTAATAGCTCTTTTACGAAGCAAAAGTAAGTCGTATTTTCCAGTCTTAGCATTGTGAAAACTCTCAACAGAAGGAGTAGCAGAACCAAGAATTACAACACAATTGTTTAATTTTCCACGAACAACTGCAACGTCGCGAGCTTGGTAACGAGGCGAGGAATCGAATTGTTTGTAAGAAAATTCGTGTTCCTCGTCCACGACAATTATCCCAATATTTTTGAGGGGTGCAAAAATTGCACTTCTTGCTCCAACGACAATTTTTACTTTCCCTTCGTGAACGGAACGCCAAGAATCAAATCTTTCTCCAACACTCATTTGACTGTGCAAAACTGCAACCTCTTCACCAAATGCTTCTTTAAAACGAGTTACTGTTTGCGGAGTCAACGCAATTTCTGGAACTAAAACGATTCCTGTTTTACCTGAATCAATGACTTTCTTCAAAGCATTAATGTAAACTCTTGTTTTTCCACTTCCAGTAATTCCGTGTAGCAAAAATGTTTTGAATTTTTTGTTCGTAACTGCAAAATCAATTTTATCACAAATGACTTCTTGCTCAAGATTAAGTTGCGAAAGCTCCTTTTGTTCAATTCCTTGATAAACTTCCCTCTGAACTTCCTGCTCATAAATTTCAAGAAAGCCTTTTTCCTGTAAAAGTTTGACTTGTGCGTGGTAAGATTTGGTTGCTTTAAGCAAAGCAGAAAGTTTTGAGAACCCTAAATTCCCAATCATAAATTCTAAAATTTGAAGTTGCTTCGGAGTCCGTTTCAACTCTTCCTGAACCTCTTCTAAAGGTCTTTCAGCTTTTGGTAGAAGTTTGACAAACTTTTCCATTTTAGCTTTTACATTTTTCTGCAAACCGTAGTCAAGTTTTACCAAACCTTTGCCAATCAAAGTGTTAAGAACAAAATTTACAGACTTGAATTTTTTGTCAAGGTCTTTGTAAATCCTTCCTTCTTCACCCAAAAATTCTAAAACTAAGCTCTCTTCTTGACTCAAGTTTTTTGGCAATTTTTTTTCAGTCCGAAAGAATCGTTTTTCCGAATTGACAAAAATTCCTTTTGGCAAAAATGTTTTCATCACTTCGCCAAGTGGAGCGATGTAGTAGTTTGAAATCCACTTGGCGAGTTTAAGCATTTCAGTTGTAAAAATTGGCTTATCGTCAAGCAAGTCAATAATTTTTTTTGTTTTGAACTCAGGTTTTTCATAAGTCAGAACAACCACAAAACCCGTTACTTTCCGAAATTTTCCGAAAGGCACAAAAACCCTTTGCCCAATGAAAATTTGCTCTTCCATTTTCGGCGGAACTTCGTACGTAAAAAAATCTGTCAGCGGAGAAGGGATAGCAATTTTTGCAAACATTTCTAATGACTAATGATGAATTGTGAATTGTGAATTGTGAATTGTGAGTGTCTGATTCAAAATCAGGCTCTCACTTTACTTTAGTTCTCGTTTTTATTGAGAGCCTCACTTAAAGTGAGACACTCAAACAGACTCTCACTTTGAAATAACTGAAATTGCTGCTTGGTAATTTTCTTTTGGAATCTCGGAATTCAATTTTGGGTAAGGAGTAAGACTTTGAAATTCAAAACTGTAACCTAATGTGTCCAATTTGGAATCCTTTCTCTTAGAAATTAACTCAAGAGAAAATTTGTGCCTTTGTTCACCTTGAATCAATTCCAAGCCAATCTCAGCAGTTCCTTCCCAGACACATTTTGCACCAATTGGGCATCTTGAATCCGAAATCAAATTTGAAAAGGTAATTTCACTTCCATTGCCAAGTTTAGCTGTTTTTCCAAAGTCAATTTTAACAACCTCGTCAATGCTTTCTTTTTTTACGATTTCAGAATTTGTCTTTTTCGATTGCTTTGAACAACCTGAAATTAGAATGATTGAAGTAAGAATGAGAAGTAAGAACTGAGATTTTTTCATAGGAATTTAGTCTTGAATTTTAAAATTAAATTCAGAGACGCACAACCGTGCGTCTCTACGTTGTCATTCCTGAGAAAGCAGGAATCCATTTTCTAAATTTTGGTATTTTCTATTTTAATAACAATATCTTTTTAGTAAATGTTTTGTTTGCAGCACTAAGTTTAAGAAAATACACTCCTGAACTCACAGGATTTCCAAAAGAATCTTTTCCATACCAAGTAACTGAATAATTACCTGAATTTTGACTTTCGTTTACTAAAGTTATTACCCTCTGACCAAGAATATTAAAAACTTCTAAAAGCACATTTGACTTTGGAGTAGAATATCTAATCTCTGTTTCCGGGTTGAAAGGGTTTGGAAAATTTTGGTGTAAAACAAACTTCTTTGGCACATTTTGCAAAGGTTCAATTTCTTCAATTCCAACGAAACCACCTGTTCCCAAAATCTCAAAATCATCAACTAAAGCCTCAACCAAAGTTGGAGTAGCTGCAAAAGGATTATCGGCAACAAATCTTAATTGGACAGTTGAAGTCGGTTGCACAAAGTCCTCAACTTTAAATTTCACTTGAACCCACTCATTTGAAGTTTCGTCTGTATTCTCAATGTTAATCCAAGTCTGACCATTATCGTTTGAAATATCAACATTCCAACTTCCTTCATCACCTGAATTAGCAGAAATGGTAGCAAACCATCTATAAAAAATTATTACAGGGTCAGTAACTGTTGTAAAATCGTAAACAGGTGAAAACAAAGTTGTTTTTCCGTTTGCAAGTCCATCTAACGGGTTGAATGAATTTCCTGCTGCTCCTGTAACAAAACAGTTTACTCCAATAGAAGTGTGGTCATCTTCAGGTTGGCAAGTGTAAAAAGAAGCTCCAAAAGCCGCCAAATTGTAGTAATCAGGGTCACCAACCTCCCAAATTCCTTGAGTTGCATTATCACTTGGGTCTCCAACTTGCCAATTTACTGTTCCTTCAAAAGGCTCCAAATCAATACTTTGGAAACCAACCAAAAAAGCATAATTCTCTTGAGGAGCATTGATTGGAACTGTCGATGTTGAGTTGCTAAGAGGGTCGAAAAAACTAAAATAATATTTCACAATACTTCCTGCCGATTGCGGTGGAATGTCAGCTTGGTAAATATTTGAAATTGAATTCGTAGCGGAAACTGACTGTGTTGTTTGAAAGTTGTCTATTGAGTAATGGACTCTAACTGAATCAGGCTCATTAAATCCACTTCCTCCAAGATTAAAGCTCAAAGTGTAAGGCATTGTTGTATTTTGTGTGTCTAAAAATGGTGTGTGTGCAAAAGTCGCAGAAATGTAAAGCGAGCTTCCGATTCCGTGAGCATTGAAAGAATTGTTAATCTCTGTAAAGTTAGGTGTTCCATTACTCAAATCTCCGTCGTCATCGTCAGCAATTAGAACTTCCAAATACCATTCACTAAATGCAATTCCTGTGTTCAAATCGTCAGGAGTTCCCCATTTTGCAAAATGCGAAAGTTCGCTCATTGTTTGTAAAGAAGTAGCTTGTCTCAAGTCCCAAAAAGCCGCTCCGATAATTTCACCGTCATCGTGAACTTCGCCTGTAATATCAGTTGGATAAACTTTGTTGTTATCCAAATCTCTCAAGAACGAACCGACTCCGAAGAAGCCATTTCCAATGTGAGAATCGTCTTCAATTGCTACTGAAAGAACATCTGCCAAACCTTCGTGAACTGCTCCGTTAATTACTCCACCCGGAACTCCTGCTTGCTCGTAGAGTTTGTCATTAACTCCGTGTCCATATTCGTGGTAAACAACAGAAGGCATTTGTGCTGTATTCGGACAACCTCCTCCAGCAAGGAAAAAATTAATACTATTTCCATCCCAAAAGGCATTGCATTGGTCATTTATGTTTACATTACAAGGCATTGAGTAATTTGCATTCGTAAAACTTGTATCTAGGTCAGTAACAAATTTATGTACAAAATTTGTGTGATAAAATGCATCTCTCTCCGCATCGTGAGAGTTTGAACTATCCCAATGCAAATCAATTGTATCACCGACATTTACCAAAGTATCAATCAAAGCATCGTTTGCATCTTCGCGATTTACGTTTACAAAAGGACCGATTAAATTTGCACTTAAATTAACCTGAGCAGAAATCGAATCACTAAAAGCACCAAGTGAGTCGGTTGTCGTCTGATTTCCGCCAATGTTTACAAATTGGTCAAAAAGATTTGTGTTTGTGAAAGGGTCAGAAGGAAGTGTGAGTTGAACATCAGCAGAAACGGAACCTGAAACATTGTGCCTAACTTTGTTGTGTCGCCAAATAATTTTGTTTGTGTGTGCGTCAACGTAAACCCGAAAGTTTCCAACAGGAGTTGCAATTTTAACTTCTACTTCGTGAACAAGGTGGTAATTAATTTCACTTCCATTCTTCACAGGCAGAACAAACAAATTTCCGCCACTGACTTTGTCAGTTCCAGAAATAAAGTTTAAATCCTGTAAAGCAGTTTGTTTAGCTGATTCAAAAGAAATTTCAGGACTTAGCAAAACATTAATTTTAGAATGAAAGTCCGAACCGAAAGCCATAACTTTTCCATTACTAAAAATCCTTAGTTCGACTTCCGAGAATAAAACTTTAACTCCATCTTTTTCTTGAACATAGGAGACGTACCAACGATTGTTCACTTCGTTTGCACGAACAAATTTTAATTCATCAAAATTAATTTTTAATAAAGAAGCATTATTCTTCAAAAAAGTCATTGAGGCTTCTTGGACATTCCTTTGATTAATCGAAGGAAATCCCTCAATTTGGATTGATTCGCCAAAAGCTCTGTGAGGCGTTTCAGTCGCTTCATTCCACTGAACAGTCCAGTTTCCATTTTTACGAGTGAATTTCTGCCACTCGGAATTTTGCGAAAGTTCATTTTGTTTTTGGTAGCTAATCGCAATTTTTGATTTTTGTTCAGGCAGAAGAATTGAACCGTCATTTTCAGTGTATTTTATCTGACCGAAAGACTCTAAGTTTGCCGAACAAATTGTCAAAACTGCCAAAATTCCTGTTAAAACCGAATTGATATTTTGCATAAATTTTGCCTTTCTAGAATATTTTTGTATCTGATAAATTTGCATGCCCTACGACTAAAATAGAAAAATATTTAATCGAATCGCAATTAAATGAAACTAATCAAAATATTAAATATATTTTTTTGCATTTACAGCCAAACCACAACAAAGATTTTTATGGACTTTTAGACAAAGTTTTACCGAAGTGGAAATTTTATAAAAACCGTCTGGCTTTAGTTTAATTTTTTCAAATTTCAAATTTTAAAAGTTCTTCTAAAATTTTAATATCTAATTTCTCGAACTCTTTTCTCTCTTCACTTTCCAAATTCAGAATTGGGTTGCTGTGATTAAAATGTGTAAAGTAAATTTTCTCCTGTTCAAACTTTGATAATTTTGAAAACCTTTCAATACTTCTCGAAATTAAAGGGTGTGGAATTTCATCCAAATTTCGATTTGGTAATTCTTTTTCAGAATAAAAGGTTCCGTCCAAAAATGCAAAATCAACTTCACTGATTAAGTCCTCTACTCTAACATTCCATTTTTCCCAATCATCAATGTCTGGAATAAAAATCACTTTTTTAGAACTTCCTTCCACTAAAAAACCAACTGTGTCGGTGTATTCGCTTCTGTGTGGAACTGCAAAAGATGTAATTTTTAGGCTCTCTGAAAGTTCGATTGGTTTCTCATTTTCTAAAGGTATTAAATTAATATTCTTTAGCTTCACAAGCTGTTCCCAAGGAGCATTTTCACTTAAAAAATTACACATTTGGGGAGTTGCAAAAACGGGAAGTTGTTTTGTATTCATCACCTCTCTTCCCAAATGTAACAAACCTGCATAATGTCCAACGTGTGCGTGAGTAAGGAAAATTCCGTCAAGTTTGTTTTTGTTCGGAGAAATTTCTTCCAAATGATGAATTTGTTCTCGGAAGTCTGGAGTTGCATCAATTAACCATTTTTTAGAATCTTCAAACAATGCTAAGCAAGAGGCTAATCTTTTTGAATTTGTATTTTGCCAAGCAGTATCACAACAATTTTGTAAACAACCAGCTTGAGGTAGTCCTCCGTCTTGTGCTGTTCCTAGAACAATTAATTTAGCCAATTTCATTCGTCCTTTAAAATTTGATTGTCTTCCAAATCTATCATTTCCAAATCTTCAATGTATTTTTTGTATTTCGGATTCTTTAAAATTCTTAGTTTTGTTAAAATATCACTACATCGTTTTAGTGAAGATTTAATTGATAGAAAATATTTTTTATCCTTATCATTAAACTTTTCCCAATTCCCTGATTTTATTAAATCTAAATTCATTTGAATTACTGCAAGAGGTTGATTTAATTGATGGTTTACTGTTACGACCATCGCAAGAAACATTTTACTTTTTTCTGCTTCGATTAATTTTTCTTGTATTTCTTTAAGCTGATTCATCGTTTTAACCAATTCAACATTCTTCAACCTATAAATTTCCGATTCTTTCTCTTTTTGCTCGGTTTCAAATCTCGTTCTAAGGTTAGCAATTTCCTTAGAATTCTGTTCATTATAGATTTTTTCTTTAATTTCTGTGTAAAGCTTATGGTTTACAAAAGCCTTTTCAAATGATTTTTCACCTTCAAAAATATTTGATAAAGACAAGTAACTATCTTTTATCACTTCTTTGTAATCATTTTTTTTTGCAATTTCCAATGCTTTTTGGACTTTGTCTTTAGCTTCTTTTATCTTTCCTAAAGAGATTAGAAAATTTCCTGTATTAAGCAAAGTAACAGAACATTCGTAATCATTGCCAATTTCGTAACTCTTTTCATAAGCTTGTTGAGAATACTCTAAAGCTTTTTCAAATTGCTTCAAATTACTATAAAGATTTGAGACATTCACTAAAGCATTAATTTCGCCAACAGGAATTTTTAATTTCTGAAATAATTTTAATGAATGAAGACTCAGCTCTAAAGATTCATCATATTTTCCCAACTCATAATAAGCAATTGCAGTATTTCCTAATGCAGAAGCTAATCCTAAATCATCATTTAATTCTTTAAAAATCTCAATGACTTTTTCATTTACTTTTATTAATTCTTCAAAACGTTCAAAAACTCCATAAGCAACGGTGACACTTATTAGGCTTTGTGCCATTCCTCTTTTATCTTTTAATTCTTCAAAAATTTTATATGATTCTAATGCTAAACTAAGATATTTATTAAAATCCCCCCAGAAGTAGTGGACAATTCCAATTGAATTCAAGCATTTACCTTTGATAAGTAAAAACTCATTTTCATTACTAATTATTAATGCCTTCTGAAAATTAGCAAGTGCTTCAGTGTAATTACTTTTGTTCATTAACTCAACACCTAAGTTATGCAATTTTTCTGCATTTTCAGAAAGCTCAGACTTACTAAGAAGTTTTTTAGTTTTCTTTGAGTTTTTTTTCATACTAAGACAATGTTATTTGATTTTCGGGTTTGCCCAATATAAAAAATTTTCTCTAAAAGAACACTCTAAAGACTAATTTCTAAAGTTTTTAGAACTTGACTTAAAGAGGCAATTTTTCTAAGTTTTGCGAGTTTGTAAAACAGTAATTTTAGTATAAATTTTTAGGATAAAATTATGGCAGAAAAAACTATTCAGCCTACTTTTGGAAAACTGCTTTTTGGTTCTTCAATCGGTAGAAAACAACTAATGGCTGTAACTGGTTTGTCTTTGTGCGGTTTCTTAGTTCCTCACTTAACAGGCAACCTTTTGCTCCTTAAAGGTGAAGAAGCTTTTAATGCTTATGCAGTTTTCCTTCACTCAATTCCAGGTTTCATTTATGTAGAATTTGCATTGGCTTTTATGTTTATTCTTCACATTTACCTTGGAATTTCTTTAACAATGGAAAATCGTAAAGCAAGGTCAAGTCGTTACGCTGTTAACGCTTCAAAAGGAGCAAGTAATTTGGCAAACAAAACAATGCCACTTACAGGAATTTGGATTCTAATTTTCTTAGTCGCTCACATAATCGGCTTAAGACTAAATCCCGAAGTTATGACTTCTCCCGAAGGTGTAAATGTATTCCTAATAATTGACCAAATGTTTTCAAATCCTGCCGTAGTTGGATTTTATGTTTTTAGTTCTTGTGTTCTTGGATTTCACGTCGGACACGGTTTCCAAAGTGCTTTCCAAACATTAGGTTTAGTAAGTGTAGGTTTTACACCTGTCATAAAAAAAATCTCTGTAGCTTTCGGATTCCTTATGGCAATCGGATACAGTGTTTTACCAATTTACATCTACTTAACCTAAGGAGAAAGAAGAAATGTTAAATTCAAAAGTCCCTTCTGGAAATCTTTCCGAAAAGTGGGACAACCATAAATTTGCCTCAAAATTAGTAAATCCTGCAAATAAAAGAAAATACACAGTAATCGTTGTTGGAACAGGTTTAGCTGGTGGTTCTGCTGCTGCAAGTTTGGCTGAACTCGGTTACAAAGTCAAAAACTTTTGTATCCAAGATTCACCAAGAAGAGCTCACTCAATTGCTGCTCAAGGTGGAATCAACGCTGCAAAGAATTACCCAAATGACGGCGACAGTATTTTCAGATTATTTTATGATACAATCAAAGGTGGCGATTATCGTTCACGTGAAGCGAATGTTTACAGACTCGCTCAAGTAAGTAACGAAATTATTGACCAATGCGTTGCTCAAGGAATTCCTTTTGCTCGTGAATACGGCGGACTTTTAGCAAACCGTTCTTTCGGTGGAGCTCAAGTTTCGCGTACTTTTTATGCAAGAGGTCAAACTGGACAACAACTTTTGCTCGGAGCTTACAGTGCTTTGATGCGTCAAGTTGGAAAAGGAAAAGTTGAACTTTTTCCACGTCAAGAAATGCTCGATTTAGTTGTAATTGACGGACACGCAAAAGGAATTATCACTCGTAATTTGGTTACAGGAAAAATTGAAAAACACGTTGCCGATGCAGTTGTTCTTGGAACTGGTGGTTATGGAAACTTATTTTTCCTTAGCACAAATGCTAAAAATTCAAATGTAACTGCCGCTTGGAGAGCTCATAAAAAAGGTGCTTTTTTCGCAAATCCTTGTTACACTCAAATTCACCCAACTTGTATTCCTGTTCACGGAGATATTCAATCGAAGTTAACTTTGATGAGTGAATCACTTCGTAACGACGGTAGAGTTTGGGTTCCAAAAAATAAAGACGACAAACGACCACCAAGTCAGATTCCTGAAAATGACAGAGATTACTACTTAGAAAGACGTTATCCAAGTTTTGGAAACTTAGTTCCAAGAGACGTTGCTTCAAGGAATGCAAAAATGGTTTGCGATGAAGGAAAAGGTGTAAATGAATCTGGCTTGGCAGTTTACCTTGATTTTGCAGACGCAATCAAAAGAGACGGCGAACACACAATTCGTGAAAAATATGGCAACCTTTTTCAAATGTATGAAAAAATAACCGATTCAAATCCTTACAAAGAACCAATGATGATTTATCCTGCTGTTCATTACACAATGGGTGGACTTTGGGTTGATTATAATTTGATGAGTAATTTGGACGGACTTTTCGTAATTGGTGAAGCAAACTTCTCAGACCACGGAGCAAACAGACTCGGAGCAAGTGCTTTGATGCAAGGTTTGGCTGATGGTTATTTTGTGCTTCCTTACACAATCGGAAATTACCTTGCAAACGTTCCAATGAACGACAAATATTCAACCGACCACGAAGAATTCAAAATTGCCGAACAAGAAGCATCAGACAGAATGAAAAAACTTGTCTCAATGAAAGGTTCAAAAACTGTTGACGAGATTCACAGAAAACTTGGAATGGCAATGTGGGAATATTGTGGAATGGCTCGTAACGAAGACGGTCTCAAAAAAGCATTGGAAGTTTTCCCTGAAATCCGTGAAGAATTCTGGAAAGACGTTAATGTTACAGGAACAAATGAAGAATTTAACCAACAACTTGAAAAAGCAAACAGAGTCGCTGACTTCTTGGAATTAGCTGAACTTTTCGCAACTGACGCTTTACATAGAAACGAATCTTGTGGCGGTCATTTTAGAGAAGAAAGCCAAACTCCAGAAGGTGAAGCAAAGCGTAATGACGAAGAATTTACTTACGTTGCCGCTTGGGAATTCAAAGGAGTTGGTGAAAAAGAAACAATGCACAAAGAAGACCTCGAATTTGAGAACGTCAAACTCACACAAAGGAGCTATAAATAATGTCAGCAGATAAAATTATAAATCTTACCCTTAAAGTTTGGCGACAAAAAGGACCAAACGCAGAAGGTAAACTCGAAACTTACGAAGCAAAAGGTATTTCACAATCAATGTCTTTCCTCGAAATGATTGACACTGTGAATGACGAATTAGTCAAAGCGGGAAAAGACCCAATTGCATTCGACCACGATTGTCGTGAAGGAATTTGCGGAATGTGTGGAGCAGTTGTGAACGGTCAAGCTCACGGACCTGATGGAGGAACAACTTTGTGCCAACTTCATATGCGAAAATTTAACGACGGCGATTCAGTTGTTATTGAACCTTGGCGTTCAAGAGCATTTCCTGTGATTAAAGATTTGGTAGTTGACAGAAGTTCTTTTGACAGAATCATTGCTTCAGGTGGTTTTGTTTCAGTAAACACTGGCGGAACTCCTGACGCAAACGCTCTTCCAATTCCAAAACACGATGCAGAACTTTCGATGGATGCAGCAGCTTGTATTGGTTGTGGAGCTTGTGTCGCAGCTTGTCCAAATGCTTCTGCAATGCTTTTCGTTAGTGCGAAGGTTACACAATTTGCACTTCTTCCACAAGGAAAGGTCGAAGCAGGAGAAAGAGCAAGAAATATGGTTACAACAATGGACGAAGAAGGATTCGGAAACTGCACAAATATCGGCGAATGCGAAGCTTCTTGTCCAAAAGAAATTTCACTAACCAATATCGCCCGCCTCAATCGCGAATTTATGAAAGCTACTTTTTGTAGTAGTTAAGATTTTTTAAAGGCTCACTTTTTTAGTGAGCCTTTTTTGTTTGATAATTGATACTACGTATAGGCAAAGAGTAAAATTTGCTAATTTTGACTTTGCTCAAACCACCTCTGAAACAAATTCCGCACCGCTTCGCTGGAAATTTATTTCTGTCTCCTCCTTGCAAAGGTGGAGAGTTTTCGATTGGAATGGTGCAAAGCGCAACAGTTTTTCTCCCCTCCTTTTCAAGGAGTGGGAATTTTTTAGTTTTAGAAACCGAAGGTTTGTGAAAGCTAAAAAATGGAGGTGATTAAAACAACGTCAAATTTTGTGGTAAACTTTAACTTTTTACAACTAAAAGCTTGAATCTAATAGCAAAATATGCTATCATTTGATATACAAACAAAACACCAAAAAACACTTGAACAAATTTTCAAAAATCCATTACCGGCTAATTTGGCTTGGTCAAGTATTGAAAATTTATTTTTAGCTCTTGGAGCACAAAAAATTGAAGGTCGTGGCTCACGAGTACGTTTTGAATTGAGTGGAGTAATTGCAACTTTTCACAGACCTCATCCACAGAAAGAAGCAAAAAAGTATCAAGTTAAAGGTGCAAGAAAATTTTTAGAACAAACAGGAATAAAATTATGAAAACAATGACACACAAAGGTTACTCAGCACAAATTGAGTACGATGATGATGATTCTTGTTTTATCGGACACATTGCAGGAATCAAAGACATTGTAGGTTTTCACGGAGAAAGCGTTTCGGAATTAAGAAATGCTTTTGAAGAAGCTGTTGAGGACTACTTGGAAACTTGTGAAAAACTTAACCGAAATCCTCAAAAACCTTTCTCGGGAAAAATTTCACTTAGGGTCTCTCCTAAAATTCACGCCGAAGTTGCAAAGATTGCAAAAATTAATGGAAAAAGTATTAATGGCTGGATTACTGAAAAGTTAGAAAAAGAAATTGCCATTTAAATTATGGGATTTAAGGAAATTTAATTGGACAATAATTTCCTAAGCCGTCATTTCGTGCCCAAAAAGATAAAGTTTTACCAAAATGCAAAACCTAATTCTAGATTCATTCCTCAAAACTTACAAACAAAAATTTACTTCCAAAATTGAAACGGATTTTCCCAAACTAAAACTTGGAAATGAAAGATTAGACTTGGATTACCAAACACAAGTTTCGGCAGTTTTTTCCTCAAACATTGAGGGGAATTCGATTGATTTAAACTCTTACTTCAATCTCAAACTTGCCGAAGAAAAATTCAAACCTAAAAAAGATTTTCAGGAAATTGAGGATTTAGTTTCTGCTTACGGATTTGTCCAAAAGAATGAATTGAACGAAAAGAACTTTTTGGAATCTCATAAAATTCTCTCGAAAAACATTCTAATCAAATCCAAACGTGGAAATTATCGAAATGAAAAAATGGGAGTTTTTAGTGAGCAAGGTTTGGTTTACTTAGCTTTAGAGCCTGAGTTTGTTCCTGAAACAATGAAACGATTTTTTGAAGAAATCACTGAACTTTTGCATTCAAATCTCGGATTGGTTGAGACTTTTTACTACGCTTCTTTTATCCATTTAAAATTTGTTCACATTCACCCTTTTTCTGATGGTAACGGCAGAAGTGCAAGACTTCTAGAAAAATGGTTTCTTGCTTCTGTTCTTGATAAAAATTTATGGAAATTAGCTTCTGAAAAATTTTACAAAGAAAACCGTCAGCTTTACTACCAAAACATTGACTTAGGTGTAAACTATTACGAAGTTGACTACAAAAATTGCTTTCCGTTTTTAGAAATGTTGGTAAACTCAATTAGTTAAAAGCTAAAATTAATTTTAGCTTGAATTAACCAACATTTTTTTTACATTTGACGAAACTTTAAACTTAAGGAATTTTAAAATGCCGGTTGATGATTTAATTAAAACCGTAATGACTGAGCTCAAAGCAATTTGTAGAACTGAAACAGTTGTTGGACAACCTGTAAAAGCAGGTGAAACTGTCATTATTCCTGTTTCAAAAGTTAGTGTTGGTTTTGGTGCTGGTGGCGGAGATGGAAAAGAAGGCGAATCAGGAAATTCAGGTTCAGGAAGTGGAACTGGTGGAGGAGCTTCAATCGACCCAGTTGCATTCATAGTTGTAACTCCTGAAGGAAAAGCACAACTGCTGCCTCTGACACAAAAGGAAGTAACAATCTCTAAAATCATTGACTTAATTCCAGACGTTCTGTCAAAATTCGGTTTTGAATGTGGAACAAAAAAAGAAACTAAAAGTGAAAATCTGGAAAGCTCTGATGATGAAGACTCTGTTAAAGAAGAAACTGTGTAAATAAAATTTTTTATTAATGCAAAACGCAGGCTTGATTTTTCAGGTCTGCGTTTTTTTTTAGTCTGAGGGTCTGACTTTAAATTTCAGGCTTTCATTTCAAAATTGAAAATTAAATTTTAAAAATAAACTTGGTAAAAAAATGAAAGAATACAATTTTAGCGAAGCCGAACCGCGTTGGCGAAAACATTGGGAAGACACAAAAGCACATCAAACAGATTTTTCAAACGATGAAAAGAAACTCTACGTTTTGGAAATGTTTTCTTACCCGTCAGGCGACAAACTTCACAACGGACATTGGTACAATTACGGTCCTTCTGACACTTGGGCAAGATTCAAAAAAATGCAAGGATTTAACATTTTTCAGCCAATGGGTTTTGACGCTTTCGGACTTCCAGCAGAAAATTTTGCGATAAAAACAGGAACTCACCCAAAAGATTCGACTGAAAAAAATACAAAAATTATGGTTGAGCAACTCAAACAAATCGGAGCAATGTACAACTGGGAAAAAACTCTCAACACTTCCAAACCCGAATACTACAAATGGAATCAATGGCTTTTCTTGAAACTCTACGAAAAAGGTTTGGCTTACAAAGCAGAAGCTCCTGTGAATTGGTGTCCGAAAGACCAAACTGTTCTTGCAAATGAACAAGTAAAAGACGGTTGTTGCGACCGTTGCGGAACCGAAGTTATTCGTAAAAATTTGTCGCAATGGTTTTTCAAAATTACCGATTATGCTGACGAACTTTTGGAAAAATTGGAAACAATTAATTGGCCCGAAAAAACAAAGAAAATGCAAACTGAATGGATTGGAAAATCAATCGGTTCTGAAATCGAGTTTGAAATTAAAGGCACTGAAAAGACATTCAAAGTTTTTACAACAAGACCTGACACACTTTTCGGAGCAACTTACTGCACTTTGGCACCTGAACACAAACTCGTTGACGAAATCACAATTCCTGAAAATGTCGAAGCGGTTAAAAGTTACCGTGAACAAGTTGCCAAAATCTCTGAAATTGAGAGACTTTCTACTACTCGTGAAAAGACTGGTGTTTTTTCTGGCTCTTACGCAATTAATCCGATTAACGGTGAAGAAATCCCGATTTGGATTTCCGATTACGTTTTGGTTACTTACGGAACAGGAGCTGTAATGGCTGTTCCTGCACACGACGAAAGAGATTTCGAGTTCGCAAAAGTTTTTGACTTGCCAATTCGCAAAGTGATTTTGCAAAAAGGAACCAACAAAGACGATGAATTGTTTGAGGCATACACAGATTCGGGAACTTTAGTAAATTCTTCAGAATTTGACGGTTTGGAAAACGTCGAAGCTAAAGCCAAAATTACCGAAAAACTTGCTTCAAATGACAAAGGTGAGGCAAAAATAAATTTTCGTTTGAGAGATTGGCTTGTTTCACGTCAGCGTTATTGGGGAACTCCAATTCCGATAATTTATTGTGAGGCTTGTGGAGTTGTTCCTGTTCCCGAGAAAGATTTGCCTGTAGAATTACCTTACGACGTGGAATTTGCACCTGACGGAGGTTCTCCTTTGGCAAAACACGAAGGTTTCAAAAATGCAACTTGTCCAACTTGTGGCAAAAATGCAACTCGTGAAGCTGATACTTTGGACACTTTTGTTTGTTCTTCTTGGTACCAATTCCGTTATCCAAGTTCAGAAAGAACTGACGTTCCTTTTGGTAAAGAAATTACAGAAAAATGGCTTCCTGTTGACCAATACGTTGGAGGAGCTGAACACGCAACAATGCACTTGCTTTACGCAAGATTTATTACAAAAGCGTTGCGAGATTTGGGTTACTTGAACTTCGATGAGCCGTTTTTGAGCCTTGTTCATCAAGGAACTATTTTGGGTGAAGACGGAAGAAAAATGTCAAAAAGTTTCGGAAATGTCAAAAGCCCAGAACCCTACATTAAGCAGTACGGAAGTGATGTTTTCAGAGTTTATTTAATGTTTAATTTTGGATTCATTGACGGCGGACCTTGGGACGACACACAAATTAAGTCAATCAATAAATTTGTAAGAAGACTTTACACAGCTGTTCAAACTGGAATTTGGGCTTTTGAAGGCGAAGACTCTTTTACAGAATCAAAAGAAGAAAAATCGGCAAGAGGAAATCTCATTTTCACTTTGCACAACTCAATCAAAGGTGTTTTGGAAGACACCGAAAGATTTCAGTTTAACACTTCGATTGCGAGAATTATGGAACTTGTGAATGAAACTTACAAGTACTTCAACTTGCCACAAGAGAACCAAAACCCTGAAACTATTCGTGAGGTTTTGACAAAACTTGTTTTGATTTTTGCACCTTTTGCCCCACACATCTCAGAAGAAATGTGGCAACAACTTGGAAATTCTGACTCAGTTTTTAAAGAAAGATTGCCAGAATTCAACCCTGAGAAGTTGAAAAAAGATGTTGTTGAACTCGTGTTACAAGTGAATGGCAAAATCAGAAATAAAGTCGAAATGGAACGAAACACTTCAAAAGACCAAGTTGAAGAAATGGCACTCGCGGACGAAAAAATCAAGTCTTTTACAGAAGGCAAACAAATCGTCAAAGTAATTGTCGTTCCCAATAAACTTGTGAACATTGTTGTTAGATGATAAAATTTTAAGATGTTTTGCCTATCAGATGGCTTTGAGCTATCTGATAGGTTTGCTTTTGCAGTCTTTAGTTTTCCACAGGAAATTTAGTAATTAAACCATTAGCATACTGCAAGATAAGACTTGCATCATTAACTTGTAACTTACCGTTACCGTCAACATCACCTACTTTTAAGTCTAAATCTGATAATGTTGAATTATTAACTATTTTCTCTAAAACTAACTGAACATCTAACTCAGTGACAAAGCCATCAAAATCAGTATCTCCAAATTTATAAACAGTATAGTTTAAAATTAATTTCGGTCTTAAATTTTCTGGTATCGAAAGATATGCACCTCTAAAAATTAAATTATCAGAAAAAAAATCATTATCTGTTTCAAAACTGGAAAAGGCTAATCGATATTGACTCAAATTCTTATTTAAATCAATATCATATTGTAAGGAGTTTTTTACATCAAATTCGGTATAAATTGCATTTATATCAACAGAATCCATAACAATTGCTGTTTCTGGAGTAATAGTTTGATTATTGCCTATTTCACCTGCATCCCAATCTGTTGTGTCTAAAACTGTGCCAAAATCAATATGATCTGCAACTAAAGGCAAGTTTGGATTGTTATTAAAAATGGGATAAATTCCTCCAACACCATTACCCATACTTCCTAAATTTCCTAATCTTATTTTTGCAGAATTAATAAAGACTTGAGAGTCTTGCTGAGAAATTTGCGAAAAATTTTGTATACTAAAAGTTAAATAGCTTCTTAAAGCCATATTATCTGTAACTCCAATATCTCCTTTAATATCACCTATACGCAATGCTTCGGAATTTGTTCTTATTAAGAAAAAAAATGGGGGTTGATTAAAAGGGTAAATTCTTGAAATAAATCCAGTCAAGGGTGCAAAACACGAAAGAGTATCTTGAACTGTTTGTTGTGCTTGAATCAATGAATTAGCGAATAAAGGTAAAAGTAGAATAAGTGCTAATTTTAGATTTGTTTTCAATTTGGACTCCTCAGTTTTTTCAAACTTTAAAACTCTTAATCTAAATCTAATCAAGAAAGAAAAAATTAGGCTACTTTTTTTAATCAACTCTTATTCTGCAAAATCAATTCATTCCGATACTTGAAGAAAATCGTGGATTTTGAAAGCATTCCGACAAATCGGTTTTCGTCTAGAACAGGTAAACTCCAAGCATCTGTGATTTCAAATTTTTTCATCACATTTTCCATTCTTTCGCCGATGTTTACAACCTCCAAATCTGTTTCCATAATTTCTTTGACTAAAATTTTATCGTAAAGTTCACTCTCAAACATATTTTGTTTAATTTGGTCTAAAAAGACAATCCCGAAGAACTCGCGATTTTTCGGATTTATCACAGGAAAGAAATTTCGTTTTGAAACTTTGACGATTTCTACTAATTCTCCTAAAGTCATTTCAGGTGTCGCAAGTTTGTAATTTTTCTCAAGAATGTCTTTGATTTCAATTTTTGAAAGAACTCCAATATCTGTGCTTTTCCGAATCAAGTTGCCCTGCTCTGCCAAGTGTTTTGTGTAAAGTGATTCTGGTTCGTAGTGCTTGGAAACAACGTAAGAAATTGTTGAAACAATCATCAAAGGAAGAATTGCATCGTAACCTCCGGTGATTTCAAAAATCAAAAAAATACTTGTGAGCGGTGAATGCAAAGCTCCTGCAATAATTCCTGTCATTGCTGCAAGTGAATAGTTTGTTTCATTCAGAGGAGTGAAAAACTTCTCATCTAAAACGTACTTTTGTGCTTGAGTAATGAGATTGATTCCGTGACTAAAGATGTAACCTATAAGACTTCCCAAAGCTAAAGAAGGTGCAAAAATTCCACCAGAACCTCCGCTTCCGAGAGTTACAGTTGTTGCTAAAATTTTGAGTAAGAAGATTGCTGAAATTATCAAAATAGGGTCGCCGAAAAATGCTGTAACCGAATGCTCAAGGTCAGACTGTAAAACTGCACTAACGTTTTGTTGCAAAAGGCTTTGAATTGTATCGTAACCTTCTCCCAAAGTGCTTGGAAAAGTAATTCCCAAAATTCCGAGAATCGCTCCACCAATTAGTGCTTTAACAAAAACACTAACATTGAGTTCGTGAAAGAAATTTTCAACTTTGTAAATAATTTTTGAAAATGAAACCGAGAAGATTCCACAAATCATTCCAAGAATCACAAAAAGGAAAAGTTCGAAAGGATTTATGATAAATGGTGTGTGGACAAATGCAACTTTGTCACCGAGAAAAATTCTACCAATTTCCGTTGCACAAACAGCCGAAATCACAATCGGAATGAAAGCCGTAGGAGCAAATTCGCCAAGCACAACCTCAAGAGCAAAAGTTACTCCTGCAATCGGAGCGTTAAAAATTCCTGCAATTCCTGCCGCAGTTCCACAACCGATGAGAATGCTTTTCCGTCTTTCATTGAGCTGTAAATAACGTCCAATGTTCGAGCCAATCGCAGAACCTGTAACAACAATCGGACCTTCAAGCCCAACTGAACCACCAAAACCGACAGTCAAAGTTGAAGTGATTACACGCGAAATCATAAGTTTAGCTTTGATGACTCCACTGTTTCGTGCAATCGCATAAATTACGTCAGGAATTCCGTGACCAGGAGTTTCACGAGAAATGTATTTCATATAAAAAACTGTAAGAAGAATTCCGATAGTTGGAACAAAGAACTTTAGGTAATCAGGAATTGAGAGTCCGTTTAAAGCGTGGAAAGTAAAATGTGTTGCCTTATGCAAAATTACAGCTGCTAATCCGCCACAAACTCCAATTATTGAACCAACAATGATTAGAAAAGTTTGTTCATCGGTTTTCTTGATTAGTTTTGCAATGAAAAATCGGAGGAATTTTGGCGATGAAAAATTCATCTTTCGAGCAATCTCAAGTTTATGAAAAAAGAAAAAGCCTGCAAATTTTCAAAATTTACAAGCTCTTCAAAATTATAGAAGGTCTTCTGTAATCCACATTGGTTCGTTGTTTACATCATCGCTTCGAGATTTTTTCTTTTTCTTGCTTCTCAAACATTCTTTACAAAACGGGTTGTAACCATCAGGCGAAGTTGGAGTTTTAAAAAAGTCTGTTAAATCTTTTTTCTTTTCGCAACTTTCACAGACTTTATTTGTTGCTTTTTTCGCAACTTTCTTAGCAACTTTTTTCTTACGAGTAGAAGATTTTGGTGGTTCAATTCCTTGACTTAATGCTTCTTTTTTGGCTTTACGTTTTTCGTAACTTTCCTTTAAGAAGAGTTTTGTACAAGGAACACAGTAAGTGCTAATTCCATCTTTCAGACGAGAATTAACATAAAAATCCTCGTAATTTTTTTCGACTTCGCAACGCGGGCAAACTTTACTTGCCATTTTTATTCTCCATTGTTAATTATTTGCTTTCCAGAACATTCCCTTGTTAACCACACCATTTACAAAACCTTTCATTTCCCAACCGTTGTAAGGACAATTTTTAGACTTTGAGAGTGTTTTAGAAACATCGTAAGTCCAGCCTTTGTCTAAATCCAAAATTGTAAATTCAGCTTTTGAACCGACTTTTATTTTTGGCATTTCCAAGTTTAAAATCTTTCTTGGGTTTGTGCTAATTTTTGCTAAAGCCTGTTTCCAGTCCAAAATTCCTGTTTCAACCAAATGTTTTCCGACAATTCCGATTGCAACTTCAAGCCCAGTAATTCCCATTGCAGCATTTGGAAAATCAACGTCTTTGTCATCAATGTGATGAGGAGCGTGGTCAGTGGCGATTACGTCAACAGTTCCGTCTTTCAAACCTTGAATCAATGCTTCAACATCTTTTTGCTCTCGTAAAGGCGGACACATTTTTGCATTTGTGTCATAACCTAAAACTGCTTCGTCAGTTAAAGTAAAATGATGAGGAGTAACTTCACAAGTGATGTTTATTCCTTTTTCTTTGCCTCGTCTGACAAGTTCGACTGAACCTTTTGTGCTTGTGTGAGCAATGTGCATTTTTCCACCTGTGAACTCTGAAAGCAGGATTTCACGAGCGACAATTATGTCTTCAGCAATTGAGGGCCAACCTTTTAGACCGAGTTTTGTAGAAACTAAACCTTCATTCATACAAGCACCACGAGTTAATCCGTGGTCTTCTGCGTGAGTAATTACAGGAATTCCGTACATTTTTGAATACTCAAGTGCATATCTCACAAGTTCGGAATTCATCGTACAACTTCCATCGTCCGAAATTGCAACAGCTCCAGCTTCTACCATTTCTGCGATTTCGGCTAAAACAGCACCTTTTCTGTCTTGAGAGATTGCTCCGATTGGATAAATATTTGTAATTTCGTTTTTGGATTTTTCTTTAATGAAAGAGACAATTTGTTCATTGTCAATTGTAGGTTTTGTGTTCGGCATACAACAAGCGGAAGTGAAACCACCAGCTTTTGAAGCCTCAGAACCTGTGTGTAAAGTTTCTTTGTGTTCTTGACCTGGTTCACGAAAATGAACGTGCATATCAATTAGTCCGCAAGCGACTGTTTTACCTTCAACGTCCCAAGTTTCACCTTGGAAATCACTTGTTTCAACTGAACCGATTGAGTCAATTTTATCGCCTTTAACAACGAAATCGACTGTTTCGCCACTTTCGATAAGTTTGGCATTTTTTACCAAAAGGTATTCAAATTTATTATTCATCAAATTTTCCGTTACTTAAAGTTATTTAATACTTTAAAAATCGTGCAAAGGTAATACTTTTATAATACTAATGCAATTTTAGATTAACGTCTTTTTGAGAATAAAATTCAGAATTTATTTCAGCAAAATCATTTTCTTGGTCTGGATAAACCCTTCTGTTTCCAATTTGTAGAAATAAATTCCTGATGAAACTTTAGTTCCATTTGAGTCTGTTCCGTTCCAATCAAAGTTGTAAAAACCTACATTCATTTTTGAATTCGCTAATTCTTTCACAAGTCTTCCTTTTACGTTGAAAATCTGCAATTGAACATTTGACACTTGTGGAATTGCAAACTCAATTCTTGTTGTCGGATTAAATGGATTCGGATAGTTTTGCGAAAGTGAAAATTTGGTTGGGATTTGTAATTTCTCAGAGTCAATTGAAGTAATCACTTGATTTAAATCAAATCTATAGAATAAATCTCCCTTTTTGGAAAATGCGTACCCATTTGATGAGACAAAATTTAAGTAGTCAATATTTTCTCCTGAAGTGCCTGAAATAGTTGTCTCAATTGGTTGCCAATTTTGCCCAAAGTCATTTGAGTAAAATATAGTTTTTGGAGAATTATTTATAGTTATTTCAATACCTCTAAAAAGTAAGAAACCATTTCCATTTGCCCAAAATGAATAAATTTTATCAACTTCTTGTCCATTGATTTGCCAATTTTGTTTTTGCCAAGACATTGGTTGCCCGTCAGTAGCACTAAAGTAAAGTTCATTGATATACCCGACACCAATAACAAATTTTCTAGTATTTGCATAAAGATGAGTGGAGTTCGGAATAGGATAAAATTGAGAATGATAGGAAGAGAGAGTGTCATTACTATTGGTAATTATAGGAAAATCTGTAGGTGTTAAAACATTTGGGGAAAGTATTTTACCTTTTAAGTAAAAAGTGTTAGGAGTCGTATCTGAGTCTTTAGTGAGATAAGAACCATTTGCAAAGGCATTCCATTCGGTATCATTTATTCCTCTACGAAATAAAATATCTTGTCCAGAAACTAGCATACCCTCAACAAATTCTAATAGAGTAAAAACAGCATACAGTTTTTCGTTAGTATTGTCGTATTGCAAATTACTAATATGACCTTCTTCCCAATCATCTTCACCACAATCTGCTCCTGTGCAAATATCTATTGTTGGCAAACCTTCACTAAATGGAAACCAAGTAATTCCTCCATCAACACTTTTGAAAACAAACTCATCAATAGATTTTACTATCTCATTAGAGTTATTTGGATTTACTGTAAAATCTTCATAATCCCCGAGATTCCAATTCTTTGACCAAGTTATTCCGTTATCAGAGCTAATTCCAAAACCTCTATTCCAATCAAGAGTTCCAAGGTCTTGACAAAAAGTGCTGGCAATTAATACTCCGGAGTTAATTTCTTTTATTTGACCTGCTTGAATTTGGGAACAATAAGGTAATGTGTTTCCGAAATCTATTTCTTCCCACTGTTGAGCATAAATGTTACTAACGAACAAAATTAGAACTAATGCCAAATTACATAAAAGGCTCATTAATTTCATTTCAAATTCCTCTAATTTTTTAGTTTTAGTTAAAATACTAATTTTCTTTTATTTAAGCAAAATCATTTTCTTGGTCTGGATAAACCCTTCTGTTTCCAATTTGTAGAAATAAATTCCTGATGAAACTTTAGCTCCGTTTGAGTCTGTTCCGTTCCAATCAAAATTGTAAAACCCTGCATTCATTTTTGAATTTGCCAATTCTTTCACAAGTCTTCCTTTTACGTTGAAAATCTGCAATTGAACATTTGACGCTTGTGGAATTGCAAACTCAATTTTGGTTGATGGATTAAAAGGATTCGGATAGTTCTGCGAAAGTGAAAACTCTGTTGGAAGTTGTGATTTTTCGGATTCAATTGAAGTCGCCAATTCTCCATAAACAGGGATTTCAATAGTCATCGAATCATTAAAAATTATTTCTAAACTTGTGTTTAATATAGGATAAAAGTGTATATATTTTACTAACACCGAATCTTCACTTTGAGGAGGAATTAAAATTGAATTTTTATTTGTTGAAACAAATTGGTTAAATGGAAATTTTCCGTCGATCTTACTAATTTTTGAGTAACAGTCAGAAGTATTTTGAATTTTTACCCAAAGAGAATCTGAAGCTCCTGAAATCCCATTCAAGAAATTAATTGTATTTGGAAAAATCAATAAATTTGAAATGCAAATTCCTTCCATAACTTCATTAATTGAATTAATCGTAAGTTCACCGTTGTAAAGAGTTTGGTGAATTCCACTTGGCCAATCAATCACAAGACTGTCAATGTAAGTATTTTGCCCAAGTCCGAACTCTACTCTAAGACTTTCCATAGAACGACCTGTTCCACCAATAATTTGTCTGTACTGAACTAATTTTCCAGAATAAAGTTTTAATTGTGTACCGATTGCTGAGCGATTGCTATAAGTTCCAACTAAATCCAATTGAATCCAGTTATTCTCATTGCATGTAGAGTTTTGTAAAAGTTTACATGTTGAATCAGTTCCAATAAATAAATCTATCAACCCATCGTTATTAAAATCTGCACTAGAAACACTTGTTACTCTATCAAATAAATTTGACTGTTTAATTTTACCAGTTACATCAATGAACTGTGTTAATGCACCATAAGATGAATAGTCATTTGTATAATTCTTATAAAGAATCGAATTTGAAGTAAAATTGCCAACGAATAAATCAAGCCAACCATCATTGTCAAAATCTAGCCAAGTTGATTCGTAAGTTTGAGCTGGCTGAATCCCACTTACTCCTTTTGCAGATGCTACATTATTGAAGTAATCTGTTTCGTTAATGAAAGGTGAAAGTAACGAATGTTCATAAAGAACATTATAAACTTGCCCGCTCCAAGCATTTGTAGCCGAAATATAAATATCAACCAAGCCATCATTATTAAAGTCACCAAATGCAGATTGCCAAGTATTGTCAAAGTTGGTATTGGTAGTATCTGAAACTAAAGAAAATGGATTTTGTGTTCCAAAAATATTCGTTTTATTATTTTTGTAAAGCCTATTGAATTGTCCACCATGGTTATCATGTCCAACATAAATATCTGTCCAACCGTCCTGATTATAATCTGCACAAGTTACTGCGTGAGAATGTCTTTGGAGTATTTCAAATGGGTGGGAACTTTGATAGGCAATTTGTAAACTGAACCCTTTTTCAACAAATGAAAGATTGAAATTTGGAAATGTTATTCCTTGCCCTTCAAAGAGTAAATCTCTCGAACTCCCGTCTCTTGCCACATAAAAATCTAAAAATGAATCTCTATTGAAATCAAGTAAAGAGATAGCTTGAGCCGAACCATTAAAACCTGTAATCTCAATATTATTTGATGAAAAACTTGGATTGCTAAAATCTCCATTATGCAAAAAAATATCTTGCCCTAAAATTAAATCTACATCTTGGTCGTTGTCAAGATTAGCAATTATTGTTGCTGTCTTAATTCCCCCGAATCCTCCAAGTCCAAAATTATCAACTTTATTTTCTGAGAAAGTTCCATCCCCATTATTTAAATTTACGTAATTTTGGTTACCTTTTATGTGAACCAAATCCAATAAATTGTCATCATTTATATCTCCCCAAGCTGCTCCAAAAGAAAATCCATTTTTGGGGAAAGTTGGAATAGAGAAATCTAAAACATCTATAAAATCGAATTCTCCAACAATTAAAATATCTTTATTCAATGTATCATTTGAGGGATTTACATCATTTGCGAAATATCCTGTAACAGAAAAATTCAAATTTTCTGTACAATTAACTATTGAATTAACTTGGTTAAATTTCAAAGTATCAATTTCAAATGAATCTAAATTTACAAAAACCTGATGTCCCCAAATAACGCTGCCTAAGTAGTCAATTTCTGCATAAACTAAACCTATAGAAGTTTGGTTTGAGAGATTTTGTATAACAACTAAAGGTTCAAATTTTAACTCAGAATAAATTGTGTCATTTGGTGTAATTATTTCTTCCAAAGAAATGTCAATTTGGGCATCAACTTTTTGTGTAATGAACAAAAAACTACTAAATATGAGCAATAAATACTTCATTTTCCTTAACCTCTTAGAAGTAAGATATTTATCAAATCTATTTATCAACTTGTATGCCAATTTAAAATTTAAGGAAATTGTATTTTACAAGTATTTATTGTCTCAGAATGTTCAATTTTCGACTTTGTGTTCCAAATTCGTTAAAATTGAATCACTTAAGAAAAATCATTTTCTTTGTTTGAGAAAACCCTTCTGTTTCCAATTTGTAGAAATAAATTCCTGATGAAACTTTAGTTCCATTTGAGTCTGTTCCGTTCCAATCAAAATTGTAAAACCCTGCATTCATTTTTGAATTCGCTAATTCTTTCACAAGTCTTCCGTTGATGTCAAAAATTTGCAAGTGAACATTCGACTCTTGTGGAATTGCAAATTCAATTTTTGTCGTTGGGTTGAAAGGGTTTGGATAATTTTGTGAAAGTGAAAATTTTGTCGGGAACTGTGATTCATTTTTCTCCTAAGTGATTTAAATCACAGAAATAAAAAAGCCACAAGAAGCGAAGCAACTTGTGGCTATAAATCTTAGAATGCTTAGTTTCTAAATTGAGAAATTATTTCTCAATTTTATTTTAGCAATACCATTTTTTTAGTTTCAACAAATTTGTTTGAAACTAATCTGTAGAAATAAATTCCTGAAGATACTTTATTTCCTTGAGAATCAGTTCCGTTCCACACAGCTTTATGGCTTCCTGCTTCGGTTTGTCTATTGACTAATTCATTTACGAGTCTTCCTTTAATATCGTAAATAGCCAATTTTGTGAAACCGTTTTCAGGAATTTCATAAGTAATAGTTGTGCTTGGGTTAAATGGGTTCGGATAATTCTGTTTCAAAGAATATTCTGAAACAACAATAGGTTGATTTTCAGTTTCTTCGATGTCAGTTAAAATTGCAAATCCATTTAAATTAACAACAGGTGACGTTTGTGCCGAATTACTTAGCACGGTCAATGTTGTTGCAAGTGTATCTAAAGAATAACGTCTAAAAGTAATTGCAACTGAATCTTGTGTACTTGGGTCAATTATCATTGGAAACAATAAAGGATCGTAAGTAAACATTGTATCATAAGGAGCAGGAATATCTAATTCAGTTACTGCTAAGAAACACGTTGCGTCAGTGTTAGTTATGTAAAGTTGTAAAGTATCCGCTTCGAGCAATTCACCTCCTCCAAAATCAAGTTGTGAAGGGCTTACTGCGAGTGTTGGAAGACAACCGTTTGAAATAAGTGGCACAATTGTAGGTGTTGCACTGTTTGCAATTTCAACAACTAATTCAGAGGCAATTTGCTGAGCTCCAGGACTTTTGAATTTCACCCAAAAACTATGATTGCTGCTTGGTGGAATTACAAAAGGGACAACTTGGTCAAAAGTCCAAATTGTATCGAATGGTGCAGGAACATACATATTTTCAACTGCTAACTCACAATCTCCATTTGGGTTTTGGATTTCTAAAAGTAAAGAATCTTCCCAAGTCGCAGGTAACAAAGTAAATTCTAAATAAGAAGGATTAGCAACAGCAGAGAAGTCACAAGTTCCAGCAATTACAGGAATCTCATAAGGTTGAGGAGCATTGTAAATAATTTCTAAAGAAGTTGTAAGTTGCTCGAATAAATGTAAGTAGTAAACCCAAATTGTATCTGAAGTTTGAGGCTCCATTACAAAGTCAGTTTCACTTGCTGTCAAAATTGCGTTGTAAGGAAATTTTCCACGAATATCTGTGATTGAAGCAAAACAATCCGAATTATTGTAAAGAACAACTTCCATTGAATCAACGGTTCCAAGAACACCACCAGTAAAATTGAGAACTGTTGGTGAACTAGTAAGAACAGGTTGGCAAACACCTTCAACAATAGGATTAATCTGATTAATTTCGACTTCACCATTGTAAACAGTTTGGTGTAAACCACTTGGCCAATCAATAACTAAACTATCAATCCACTCAGCTTCACCAATTCCAAATTCTAACCAAAGACTTTCCATAGAACGGCCAACTCCACCAATAACTTGGCGATATTGTTTCATTCCATTTGCATAAAGTGTGGCTCTTGCACCAATTGCAGAGTAGTTACTTGCTGTTCCTTTTAAGTCAAAATAAATCCAGTTGTGAATATTACAAATCTCATTTTTAAGCAAACGGCTTTGTCCACTTTGAGTACCTACAAAAACATCAACTAAACCGTCATTATTGTAATCTGCCCAACTAACTCCTGTTACTTGGTTCAAGTAAGAAGGAATACTAAGTAATTGTGCAACATCTTGGAATTGAAGTCCCATATTTTGAGCTGCAAAATCATTACCAAAGTTTTGATAAAGATGTGAATTAAAATTTACTTGTCCAACAAAAAGGTCTAACCAACCATCATTGTTGTAATCTGCCCAACCAGATTCCCAAGTTTGAGTTGGGTTTACTCCGTCAACTCCACGAATTGGAGCAACATCAATAAATTCATCAGGAATTGTTGGATAAGGAGTATTAATGTGATGCTCATAAAGAAGATTTTTAATTGATGTCGCAGAAATATCTGTAGCTGAGATGAAAATATCAATCAAACCGTCATTGTTATAATCACCAAATGCAGAACCCCAAGTATCATCGTGTCCAGCTCCAATTGAATCTGCTTGTGGTGGATTTGCTGAAGGAGCAAAAGGACCTGTTACAAGTGAATATGGTGTTGGAAGTCCATTTGCATCTAATTTATTGTTTCTGAACATTCTATTAAATTGTCCACTGTGATTATCGTGTCCAGCATAAATATCAACCCAACCATCTTGGTTGTAATCTGCACAAGTTACTGTATGAGTATGTCTTTGCCAAGGTTCTCTTGGGTCAGTATTCAAGTATGCGATATTTAATGCAATTCCTTTTTCTACAAAAGTAAGATTGTTAGAAGGAGGAACAGGTCCGCTACTATGGAAAAGTAAATCCGTAGAATTACCATCTCGTCCGACATAAAAATCTAAGTATGTGTCATTATCCATATCAAAGGCTGAAACACCTTGAGTACTTCCACTAAAACCTGTTATTGATACTCCAGCTTGTGAATAAAGTGGACTTCCAAAGTTTCCGTTGTGCAAAAATATATTTTGCCCTACAATCATATCTAAATCTTCATCATTGTCAAAATCTGCAATAATTGTTGCTCTTTTGGTTCCACCAGTCCCAGAGAGTCCCATTCCTGAAGCCATATTTTGCGTGAAAGTTCCGTCTCCATTATTCATAAACATTAAATTTGTATTGCCTTTAATGTGCATTAAATCCAAATAACCGTTGTTGTCAATATCTGCCCAAGCTGCTCCATAACCACTTCCAGAAGATGGGCTATTAGGGAAAACATCACTCGTAATATCAACAAATCTATTCTGCCCAGTAAGAGTTACAATCTTAGTACAATTGTTATTAGCTGGGTTTGTGTCTCCAGTTACAAATGCCTCAACAGAAAATTCAACTTCATCAAGACAAACACCCTGAGGAGTCCAACCACCAAAGAATAAAGTATCAACTTCGAGATAACCAAGTTCAATTCCTGGTAAAAAACCAGACCAAATTATTAGCCCTGCAGAATCAATTTGGGCATAAGCTACAAAACTAACTGGAGTTGCACCTTGATTTTGAAAAACCACTGTTGGGAAAACTGTAATCCCAGATTCTACTGAATCAGGTGGAGCAATTACTTCAGCACAAACGATGTCTGCTACCCCTGTTTCCACAATTGTCATAATTTGATTTGTTGGGACATTAAATTGCTTTTGAACAATTCCAGATGGCCAAAAAATTTCAAGCGAATCGAGAGTATTCACTGTTGATTCAAACCCTAATGTAATTCTGTAACTAGACTGTGAAGCAGGACTTCCATTTCCTGTAACTGTTCGAACCCATTGATAACCCAAAGCGTGAAAAACTACTCTAGCACCAACACCACGAAAGTTACTTGCTTGTCCTTGTAAGTTCAAACCTAGCCATCTTTCAGCACCACAAAAAATAATATCCAATTCATTTCCGTATTTATCATTACTTGAAGGTGATTGATTAGAAGCACAAATATTTCTAATTAGCATATTTTGACCACCAGAAACAGGAACAAAAAAGTCTTCGTCTCCATCATTATCAAAATCTGCTGCACAAAGTCCTCTTTCACCACCTTGTGCTGAGTAACCACTTGCTCCCAATAAATCTACAAACTTATTTGTAAATGAAGTTCCATTACCAGTGAAATACATTCTTGGATTAGCATTTTCATTTAAAAGGAAAATATCATTATAACCGTTTAAGTCAATATCAGTATACATCACACCTCTTGTGAATGCACTTGAACCAGTTCCAGTTACAGCTGTTTCATCAGTCATCAAACCAATTCCGTTTGTGTTTCTGAAAAACGAATTTGGTCCATTAACTCCGAGATACATATCGTAATCTTGGTCGTTATCAATATCACCAAAGTCAGCAGCATAACCATCTAATGTACTTGTAATGTTATAATTTACATTTTCTTGAACAAAAGAGATTGTACCTGCTAAAGGATTCGAATAATTAATATAAATCTCATCTTGAGAGTCAATTAAAGAACCACCTTTTACAAGATAAATATCCAATAAACCATCTTGGTTAATATCAGTTAAAGAAATATCCTGAACACCTTTTAAACCAGTAAGTCCAGCAATTTGAGCAACATCCTCCCAACCTTGACCTGCTTGATTTTGGTAAAGATGAATATTGCCTTCAAAAACTCCGACTAATAAATCAACGTAACCATCGTTATCAAAATCTCCCCAAGCAGCTGTTGAAGCATTTTCAATTTTTGAAACTGTGTCAGGTTGATTAATGAAAGTTCCGTTTCCAAAAGATTTGTAAAGCAAATGACCTTCATTTTGGGTTGCAACGAAAACATCATCAAATCCGTCATTATCATAATCTGCTATTGCAACGGCAACAGAGTTCCCTGTAAAATCAGCAAGTGAAGATAAAGAAATGTCTGTGAATGTTACTGCACCAGTAATTGGGTCAGGATTTGCATCGTTCATATAAATTTCGTTTGGAGTTCCGACATTTGCTACGTAAAGGTCGAAAAAACCATCACCATTAAAATCTCCAAATCCTGCCGCTCTTGTGTCAACTGAATCAGTTTTGATTCCCGCAGAAGAATTAACAATATTAAACGAACGGAAATCAAATTGTGCAAAAGCAGAACTTATGACACAAACGAGAAGTAGAGTTAGAGAAAGTAAGTTTTTTTTCATTTTGGATTGCTCCTTCCTAAATGAGTATTGAAAACAAATAATTAATTTCTATTTTTTTTAAAACAAAATTTGAAAACAGGAATGAATGTATGGGATATAAAAAGTGCTATTCGGACTTTGAAATGAGTTTTGAGTTTCGTTTAGCATTTTTCCTCTGTTTTCAGACTAATTGAATTTTGGTAAATTCTTTTAAAACTATACTTAAAGTTAAACTAAATCAAGTAAAAATTTATTTCAACAAGTGTAACATTAAGTAAAAAAACATTTGCTAAAATTATGCCAAAAATCAAAAAAGACAAAATAAAATTTCCGTTTTGTTGACAAGTGTCAATTACCTAAGTACATTTGCAAGCCAAAAATTAAAAACTAATTAGAGATTTGATAAAAATTTAATGAAAATAAAACAAACTTTACTTCTACTTATTTTAACTCTTTCTGCCTTCTCAAGTTGTTCAGAAGCGAAGAAAGAAAACAAGATTTCAATTTGTCTTTGGACAAGTCCTTCTACTTTTGACCCAAGAATTGCAACAGACGCTGCTTCTCAAAGAATTATTGAAAATATTTTTAACTCCTTAGTAAGAAAAGATGAGAGGTCGAACATCGTGCCAGATTTGGCATTAAGTTGGACAACTCCAAACGACAAAACCTTTGAGTTCAGACTCCGAAAAAATATAGCCTTTCACAACGGCGAAAAGTTCTCGGCTCACGACGTTAAGTTTACTTACGAAAGCATTTTGGATAGCACTTTTAACTCACCCTTTAGAGCTGCTTACGGAATTATTGAAGAAATTCAAGTTCCCGATTCTTTCAAAGTAATTTTTAAGTTGAAAAAAACTCACGCACCATTTTTGAGAGATTTGATTCGTGGAATTGTTCCTCAAAGTGCCAAAGAAAACTTCGGTCAAAAACCAATTGGAACAGGTGCTTTTCAGCTCAAAGAATTTATTCAGGATTCAAAAGTTACACTTCTTGCAAATGAAAATTACTTTCTTGGGAAACCAAAAACTGAGTTAGTAGAAGCAAGGATTATCAAAGAAGAATCAACCCGAATTCTTTCACTTGAAACAGGACAAATTGACATTTTGCTTAATAACTTTCCTGAACAATATTTTCAATCTTTCTCCCAAAATTCTGAATTAAAAGTGACAGAACAAACAGGAATCAATTACACTTACCTCGCTTTTAATTGCAGAAATGAGATTTTAAAAGACTCACGAGTCAGACAAGCAATTGCATTTGCAATTAACAGACCACAACTTCTGAAAAACTTAAAAAATAATCACGCTAAAATCGCTCACTCACTTGTCCCTGAGTCAAATTTTTACTTTGAACCAAAAGTGTCAAAATATGATTTTAATCTCGAAAAAGCATCAAGACTTCTTGATGAAGCAGGTTTTGAACCAAATGAAAAAGGGCAACGATTTACTTTAGTTTACAAAGCAACTTCTTCTGAAGAAAGCCGTCAAAAAGCTGAAATTATCAAAAATTACCTTGCAAAAATTGGCATAAATTTGAAAATCGAATCTTACGAATGGGCAACATTTTTTACTGACATAAAAAAAGGAAATTTTGATTTGTGTTCCCTAACTTGGGTCGGCGTTGCTGATGAACCAGATTTACATCACTTAGTTTTTCACACAGAAAGTATGCCACCAAACGGTGCAAATCGAGGTTCTTACTCAAACCCAAAATTAGACTCACTTCTAACTTTAGGGCGAACAACTCTTGACGAAGAAAAACGGAAAGAGGCTTACAGTGAAGCACAAAAAATTGTTAGTGAGGAATTACCTTACCTTTCGCTTTGGTTCGACAACAATATTTTGGTAACTCAAAAAGACATCGAAGGTTTTGAAATTTATTCAGGCGGTGAATGGTATTCTTTGAAAAATGTTTATCGCAAAAACGAGAAGTAACTCTGAGAAGGTTTAGATTTTAATGGAATACAGAAATCCCGAAGTTTTTTGGCTTTTTACATTAATTCCTGTTTTCTTCGCTTACTACATTTGGCGAATGAACAAAACAACAGGCTCAATTCGTTTTTCTAACATTTCTCTTTTTAAAAATGTCGGAATTCCGAAAAAAACAATGTTTCGCCACATTTTATTTCTTCTGCGAATGGCTGGAGTAAGTTGTCTAATCGTCGCTTTAGCTCGTCCACGAATTGCAAACAATGAAAGAACAATCAACACAGAAGGTGTTGACATAATTTTGGCTCTAGATATTTCAAGTAGTATGCAAATCGAAGATTTTCAGCCGAACAGACTTGTCGTCGCAAAAGACGTTGTAAAAAATTTTATTGCAGGAAGAGAAACTGACAGACTTGGTTTGATTGTTTTTGCAGGGAAAAGTTTCACTCAATGCCCTTTAACTTTAGACTACGGAATTTTACTTGGATTTTTGAAAGACATTGAAATCGGGTTAATCGAAGACGGAACAGCAATCGGACTCGCAATTGCAAACGGCGTAAACAGACTTCGCGACAGTGAAGCAAAAAGTAAAGTTGTAGTTCTCGTTACTGACGGAGAAAACACAGCAGGTGAAATCGCTCCAATTACAGCAGCGGAATTGGCAAAGACTTTCGATGTAAAAATCTACACAATTGGAATCGGAACCGACAACCCTTACATAACTCAGAACACGATTTTTGGCAAAAGGCGAGTTTCTGTTCCGAACAAAATTGACGAAGAATCACTAAAAGAAATCGCCTCAATCACAGGTGGAAAGTATTTCCGTGCAAAAGACAAAGATGCCTTCCAAAACATCTTCACAGAAATCAGTGAATTAGAGAAAACAATTGTAGAAGTTACAGAGTACACAAGGTACGATGAACTTTTTATAGAATATTTGTTTTGGGGTTTGATTCTTATTATTTTAGAGTTTATTTTATCGAATTCAATTTTTAGAAAAATTCCATAACTAATCAAAAATGAGGTAATTTTTATGGCAAGTTTTGAAGAACTCAAAACCAGAACTCAAAGTGAAACTATTGATACAGTCGTAAAAGCCATCGAAAAATTAGAAAAACTTGCTACTCCAGAGGCTTACGATTTAATCACAGAACTTACAAAGCACAAACACCCTGATGTAAGAAAAGGCTCAATAAAATCTCTTGGACACAGTGGGAATCCAGAATTTCTTCCAATAATCGAAAAAGGTTTTGTTGATGAAAGATATGATGTTAGAAGAGTTGCAGCTCACGCTTTGGGAATGATTCAAGGCGACGACGACGATGTTATCGAAGCACTCCGAAAAGGTCTAAGAAACGAAGACCAAGATGTAAAAAGATTTTGTCTTCGTGCTTTAGGACGTTTCAGAAATCCAAAAATTATCGAATACATTGCAGAAGGTGTAGTTCAAGGAGATTCTGGAGTAAAAAGAGTTGCTATTGACGTTTTAGAAAAATATGAAGAAGATTCTGCTTTTGAAGTTCTAGTGAGAATTTACTACGATGAAGATTCAATTGTTCGTTCCAATGCAGCCGAAGCACTTGGTCGAAGAGGAGACAGAAAAGTCATTGAGCATTTTAAGAAAGGCTTAAAAGACACTTCTTCTGAAGTTCGTAGAAGAACTGCTGAAGCATTTATCCAACTTGACGAAGACACTGCAATCGATGCGTTAACATCAGTTTTTGATGAAAAAGCAATTGGACCTGCTGACGATGCTGTTGATGCTTTGATTAAAACAAACAATCCAAGAGTTCACGCAATTATCCATAGAAGATTACTTAAAACCGAAGGCGATATTCAAATGAAAATCGTCAAAGGGCTCGGAGATTTTAAAATCAAAGAAGCTGTAACAGACTTACTCGGATTATTAGAAACAGCAGAAACTCAACAGCTTAGAGATTTAACTGTTGAGGCTCTCGGACACATTGGCGATCCACAAGCCGTTAAGCCTTTGAAAAAAATCTATAAATTAGAAAATGCTGATAAAGTCAAAACAGAAATCGCCCTTAAACAATTAGGTGCAGACACAAAAGGTGGTTGTTTCATCGCAACTGCTGTTTATGGAAATGAGCTAAAGCCAGAAGTTGTTTTACTTAGGCAATTCAGAGATGAAGTTCTTTTACAAAGTTTCTTCGGAAAGCTTTTTGTGAAACTTTATTACGCAATTTCGCCTTCTTTGGCTGATGCCGTTGAAGAACAAGAACAAATTAAAACTTTCATTCGAGACAAATTTTTAAATCCATTTGTCAAAAAAATTCAAACTATTTTGAAAGGTTAGGAAAAATTGAGAGTCAAAACCTTTTTACTATTACTGTTAATCTCTTTGAGTTTTTTAGGTTGTGAAACGACTGAAAAGAATCCATCGGTTTCACAAGTTATAAAAGACCATAAAGAAGGAATTAAAGAATTTGGAAGCCAAGAGATTGTTGTTGCTAAAGTAGGCGACAAAGAAATTTTACGCTCAAGACTTTACCAAGAATTAGAACGAAGTGCAAAACAAGCAGACGTTGACTTTGACAGAAACTTTATTCGATTTTTCGCAAAACAAGTTTTAGATGAATTGATTAATGAAACAATTTTTTTAGAACTATTTGAGAAACACGAAATTGAGTCAAACAAAAATTATGTTGATGAAATTGTAAAACAACTTTACGACGATTTTCAGGCACAAAACACTTTAGATGATTTTCTTGACGGACAAGGTTACTCCCTTGACGGCTACATAAAGTCTCTCCACTATGAAACTCAAGTCCAACGCCTTTTTGACAGAGTTTATAAATATGAGACTTCTGATTTTTCACAAGAAGCTTTCATAAAATATAACAAAGAGTATCCGCCAAAACAGCTCCAAGCAATTCAGGTAGTTTTTAAGATTGACTCTTGGGGCAATTATGAAGAGCAAAGAGAAATTGCTTTACAAAGAGCAAAAGATGTAATTAAGAAAGCTAAAGAAGGTATAGATTTCCAGCAATTAGCCAAAGATTATTCTGATGAACAAGTTGGAAATCCGATTGGCTTTTTAGATTGGTTTGGTTATGGACAGATGGTTGATAATTTTGAGAGAACTGCTTTCGACTTGGGCGTTAACAATGTTTCCGAGCCAATTGAAACTCAGTATGGCTTTCACGTTATAAAAATTGTAAACGAACAACCCGAAAATATTGACCCAAAAGAATACAGACAAAGGTTCATTGCTCATCAAAGAGAACAACATATTCACAAAACTGCCGAAAAGTTTCGTAACGAAGCAGACGTCGAAATTTTTGAAGACAAAATCTACTACTAAAGGAATCCAATGCTTCTCGCTGTAAAAATAATGTTGGCGTTTAACGCTATTTTCTTTTTTCTTTCTGGTTATTGGGGATTCGTTGAGACTATTTGGGTTAGCGATGGAATAATAATTCAACCTCATCTTTATGCAGGTTTCTTCACTGTTTGCATCACTTGTGCAATTCACTCGATAGTGATGTTTTACTTCATCGGAAGTGGTAAAATTCTCAAAGAAGCACTACTTGAAAATTATCCTGACTACTTTAATGAAAATGTTTATCCGATGATTCGTGCCTCAAAGAGTAAAGTATTTTCTTGGGGAACTTTGTCTGTCTTAGCTATGGTTTTTGCAGGCATTCTTGGGGGAGCAGTTTCAGCTGGAAAAGTAAGTTCTGAGGTTCACTTAATCTCAATATTAATTGCTACTTGGATAACTGTAAAATCTTTCGTTTACGTTTTAGACTTTGTGAAGATGAATGCTGAAATAATGGATTCTTCGGCTGATTTCATAGATAATCAGCAAAAAATTACAGCTTGAAAAAAAAATGGTTTTTTGTAAACTTTTTTTTTGTTTGCAAAACATTTTGGCTTATATTTGGCGTTCCGAAATTAAAGAGCTCGGAGGTGTAGCCTAATTGGTAAGGCAGCAGTCTTGAAAACTGCCGGGTTTACGCCCTTGTAGGTTCGAGTCCTATCACCTCCGCTTTTTTATTTTTCCTTTCTCATTTTCATTGGAGAGATGGCCGAGTGGCTTAAGGCAACGGTTTGCTAAACCGTCGTGGGCAAAATGTTCACCGGGGGTTCGAATCCCCCTTTCTCCGTTTTAATTTTAAAGTCTCCAAATATTTTTTACCACTTCAAATCTCATAAAACTCCCAAATAAAATTTTCTCCGAAGTCTCCATAGATTTGTATATTCTTGAAAACAATTGATAAGGGAAGAAATGAATAATCTCGAAAATGACAAAACTCAATTAGAGAGTCAGACTCAAGACCAATCTTTATCTCCAAAGCAAAAGAAAACTGCAAAGAAGAAAAAGAAATCTAAAGAAATAATACTTCCATCTAAAGGCATTGAAACACTATTTCGTAGCTCTTACAGAATGCTTCTTGATTTAACTTCTCTTGCTGACGGGAAGGCAAATATTATGCTTTCCATTAACAGCCTTTCATTCACAATTGTTGCAGTTGCAGGAAGTTTCATCGTAAATTCAGAACCTCTTTTATTACTACCGATTTCAGTTTTTCTAATATCGTCGCTTGGTGCAATGATTTTTGCAGTTTTGGCAACTAAGCCAAGAGTTCCACAAACCAAAACATCTAAAGAAGAATTAATTACAGGAGACGCTGAATTGCTTTACTTTAAAAATTTTACAGAACTTTCTCAAGAAGAATACGTAAGTGCAACCGAAAACCTAATGAAAAGTCCTAAGAAAATTTATGAGCAAATGTCGAAAAGCATTTATGGATTAGGTGTTGGACTTACCAAAAAATTTAACCTTCTTGAAATTTCATTTTCAATTTTTATTTACGGACTTTTCATAACGATAATTCTATTCTTAGGTGTTTTTGGGTTCATTGTTTTAGGACAAAAAGATGCGAATGCAGAAACCAAAGATTGGAATAATTTTTCTGAGATTTACGAACCTTCGGCAATTACCCAACTGAAAGACGGCAGATTTTTAGTCATTGAAGATGAAAAGGAACATTCTCTAAACATTGTAAGTTTGAATACAAATCAAAGATTCTCCTCTCAAAGTATCGAAAGTGAAAATTTGCCTTTTAAAGAAATGCGAAGACTTGATGATTTGGAAGGACTTGACATAGACAAAAATGGATTCATTTTTGCAATTACTTCACACTCAAGGTCAGGAAAAGGCAAAGTAAAAAGGAACCGAGAAAAATTTTTACGTTTCAACTTTAATGAAAATCAAATTGAAAATGCTTCGGTTGTTTTGGATTTGAAAAAGCATTTAATCCAAAACCAGAATATTCTAATTGAAGCGGCAGAAATCGAAGACGTAAAAAATGACGGTGGTTTGAACATTGAAGGTTTAGCTTTCGACGCAAAAAAAGAAAAATTGTTAGTCGGCTACCGAAGCCCACTTTCAAATTCCAAAGCAATAATTTCAACAATCGAAAACCCGACCGAAATTTTTACTCTTGGAGAACAGCCCAAAATCTCACCAAAACTTCAACTGCTCGATTTACAAGGTGAAGGAATTCGTGGAATGAACTTTGACCAAAAGTTAGGCGGATTTCTGATAATTAGCGGACCTGTTGCTAAGTTAAAAGTCCCTTTCAAGTTGTGGTTTTGGAATCAAAAAGATGCTCCAAAACCAGTCAAGATTAGAAATTTGAAAAGTCTTGAGCATTCCGAAGGAATTACTTCTGCCAAAATTGACGGTAAAGAATTTTTGGTAATCGTTAGCGATGACGGAGATTCAAAAGATAAAAAAGGCGGAAGTTACTTAATCGTAAATTACGAAGATTTAATCATTGAATAAAATTTTATAAAATCAAAATGTCTTTAGATAAAATTCTACTCGGTCACGGAAGTGGCGGAATTCTTAGCCAAAAATTAATTGATGAAGTTTTTGTTCCTGCATTTTCGAATTCCAAGTTAAGCCCTTTGAACGACCAAGCAGTTTTTGAATTACCAAAAGGGAAAATTGCCTTCTCAACAGATTCTTTCGTTGTAAACCCTCTTTTCTTTCCCGGCGGAAACATTGGCGATTTAGCCGTAAATGGAACTGTAAACGATGTTTCGATGTGTGGAGCGGTTCCAAAATTTTTGAGTTGTGGCTTCATTCTTGAAGTTGGTTTTGAAATCGAAAAGTTAAAAACAATCGTTAATTCGATGACAGAAGCTGCTCAAAAAGCGGAAATCCAAATTGTTACAGGCGATACAAAAGTCGTCGAACAAAGAGGCAAAGAACCTCAAATTTTCATCAACACTTCAGGAATTGGTGTCCTTCCCGAAGGAATTGAAATTTCTGCTGAAAAAGCACAAGAAGACGATGTCATAATTTTGAGCGGTTCAATTGCCGAACACGGAATTACAATTCTTTCGCAAAGAGAAGGTTTTGGTTTTGAAATTCCGTTCAGCTCTGACACTGCTCCTTTGAACAAAATCGTTGCAAAATTAGTGTCTGCAATTCCTGAAATCCACGTTATGCGAGATGCGACAAGAGGTGGAGTTGCAAGTGTTTTGAACGAAATCGCAGAATCTTCTAACGTTGGAATTAAAATCGAAGAAGAAAAAATTCCTGTCAAAGAAGCTGTTCAGGGCGCTTGTGAAATGCTTGGACTTGAACCTGTTTACGTTGCAAATGAAGGTTGTTTTGTAATGATTTTACCTGCTAAGCACTCCGAGAAAGCACTTGAAATTTTAAAAAATGATTCTGTTAGTAAAGACGCTGTAATTTTTGGTAAAGTCGTTTCGGAACACAAAAGAATGGTTTTACTAAGGACTTTTTTAGGCTCAGAAAGAATCTTGCAAAGACTTCAAGGCGAACAACTTCCACGAATTTGCTAATTTTTGGGCATAAAAAAACCTGAAAGGTTTTGAAACCTTTCAGGTTTAAAATTATTTCCTGAGGTTCTCACTCTAAGTTAGGCTCTCAGTTTACAACTTGTTTCAGTGAGAACCTGACCAAGAAGTCAGAAACTCACAAATTTATTTTAAGAAAGTCATTTTGCGAGTTTGGGTAAAATTACCAGCTTCTAATTTCACAAAATAAATTCCACTTGCAACTGTTTTGTCAGAATTGTCTTTTCCATTCCAATCAAAAACATAAAATGCAGGAGAAAGAACTTCATTAACAAGAGTTCTTACTTCTTGTCCAAGAGAATTAAAAACTACAACTTTAGTAAATGATTTTTCAGGAATTCCAAATTCAATTTTGGTCGAAGGGTTGAATGGATTTGGGTAGTTCTGAGAAAGTTCAAATCGCGAAGGAATTGAATTTTTGCTTTCATTAATCCCAGTAAGAACTTCAGCCATTACTCCGACAGTGTCAGGATTTGTTGGTGCATTGCTAATAATTTGAATTGTTCCTGTAACAACTCCTTGAGTAGTTAGGAAACAAGAAATCTCAACCATTGCAGAATCACCACTTGAGATATTAAATGGAGGAGTTACAGGTGAATTTACACTTACGGCAAAAGGAGGTGAAATAATCAAATCTGTTACACCCAAAATTCCGTCACCAACATTTTTGATTTTGAGATTTGCAAAAGATGGTGTGCTTTGTTGAATGACTCCGAAATTCACAGAATCAGCAGCTAAAGCAGGACCTCCTGGAAGTGGAGAAGAAACCAACATATTTCCTGGTGCAGACTCAACATTTGTTCCGTTGATGTCATAAACTATTGTTACAGCATAACTGTACAAGTTTGGGTTCACAACTGCTCCATCTGTGTAAAATTGGTTAGAACCGCTGTAAACTATATTTCCATTTGTAATTACGTCCATTGCATCAATGCCTTGCCCGTTTAATTTGAAAAGCCTAAATTCAACAATTGGAGGCGTTGCAATTTGATTAATTGTTTTCTTAACTATTGGTGCAGGAGAAACTGCAGGTTCGACAAAACAACGAATCATTGGAATAATTTGTCCATAAAGTGGAGCAAGAGTTTCAATTGGCAGCCAACCTGTTCCTGTTCCTGCTAAAAAGTGTGTATTATTATTGAAAGTAAAAGGAGGAGTTAAAGTTTCATCTCCACCAAGTGAAATTTTATCAGAACCAATCTGCTCTACACCGATTGCAAATTGTCCACTTCCAATTGCTAAGCCATTTGCGTCAACATTAATAAAATCGCCTGTTGTACCTGATTGGTCAAAAGGTCCGAAAGTCTGAATTATATTTCCTGGCTCACCAGAAGCTGTATCAAAGTCATAAATATTAACATTAAATTGTGATGTTGCATTAGCATTATTTTCAATAAAAAGTTTAATCGAATTAAGTTGTGCAGGTCCAGTGATTTGAGTTTGTGTTGCAATATCAAAAACTGTTGCAAACGAACCTGGTCCTTGAGTGTTGAGCCCAGGAGGAGAATTTGGAATTCCTGAAGTGTATTCACTTGAACCATCATCGTATTTTAACTCTGTTCCATTTTCACCAGGAAGTCCCCAAAAAATATCTAAAGTTCCAGGAGCTGGGTCAGCAGCTAAAGTTCCAGCAGCAAAAACACCTAAGAACTCATCTGCACCAATGTCAGGGTTATTTGCATCTCTCATTTCTCCGTCTATATCCATTGTTACAGAAGTAATCGGAGTTCCACCTTCTTCAACTTTAGAAAATTTTGTTGGGTCAATGTGTGCATTATCAATTCCCATAAAATTAGGATTTGTGAAAACGCTATTCGCTTCTAAACTTGTAGCAGCTTGCCAGTCGGAAAGTGTTTTATAAGTACTTGAACCAAGTTTTCCAACGTGAGCATTACTATTTCCTGAAGAATAGAGGTAACAGTTATTACTTGCTTCTTGGATAGTGCCATTAGGCTTGTTAAAACAAATTGCTTCACCTTGAGCTTTTTCAATCATTACAATATTATTTCTAAAAATAACATTTTGTGCTGAGTTATTGAAAAAACCGTAAGCAGCTTGTGTACCACCAGTTTCGTTAATGTAAATTGTGTTATTATAGTATTCATCACCATTTGAAGCACCAGCAGCGAACATTGCAAGATTTTGACCTGTTGTTTGGAAATCATAAAGCATATTGTTATAAATCAATTTATGTGCCGTACTTCCACCAAATTGAATTCCACGACCACTGCTTCCCATAATTCCGTGAATCTTATTATTGTAAATTTCAATTGTGGAACTTGGGTCAGAAAGTAGAACATTAATTCCATAGGTAAGCGAGTTAAATCCGATATCGTGAATATCATTACCATAAATTTTAGCTGGTTTTTGGTAATAATAATAAATAGCGTATTGCCTTACGTCTGTAATTTCATTGTCATAAATAAAATTTGATGAATCGTAACTTGATGAACTACCATTCAGATAGAAACCATAATATGAATTATGAACAGTGTTGTTATGGTAAGAATTGTAATTGTTAGTTAATCCGCCTGACTGAACCTGATTTACAGCTTTAAATGTTGATGAATTAGAAGTATCGCTTTGAATATCACAATTCATAATTGTATTGTAAGAAGCACCGCCTGTAATTGTGTAACCATATTTTCCATCTGTACTTGTCGGAGCAGGATCAGCATCAATCGCATCAAAAACCAAATAACTTCCACCATTAATATTTACGCAAGTGCTTGGAGCACCAGTCAGAACAGGACTTACAACAACATTTCCACCACTTCCATCATTTTGAAAAGTGATTGTATTCGTTGCGTCAGCTCCAGTAATTGCAGGAATTCCGTTAGTGCCACCCAGAATCTCACTGTAAACTCCAGGAACAACATTAAAAACAACCGCTGCTGAAACACCAACTGTTTCCAAATCACTTACAGCACTTGCAAAATCAGTATAATCTCCACCACCTGCAGGATTAATTGTATAATTTCCTGAAAGTTGTGCGAATGAAGTTGTTACTCCCAAACCCAAAAATACGGCAATTAAACTTGCTTTAGCAATTTTTGAGTAAAATTTCTTTGAAATAGAATTAAAGTCCATTCAGATTTCCTCCAGATGACTTTGGTTAAAAATAATTACCTAAATTTTGAAAAGACATACTCTTCAACGAAGGAATTTATTAACAAATGTGATTAAAATCAACTTGTAATATTTTATTGACTAAAAAACGTAAAGCATTAAATAGATGATAACTCCTGTAATCGAAACAAATACCCAAATAGGCCAAATCCATTTCATAATTTTAGCGTGCTTTAGAAAGTTATCTTTCCAAGCAAGCCAAACTCCCCAAAGGATAAAAGGAGTCATTACTGCGGCAAGAATTATGTGAGGAATTAAAATTGCAAAGTAAACAGGCCGAGTCCAATCCTGTTTTCCATAAGGAACTGAGCCAACGTAATAATGATAGATTAGATATGAAATGAGAAAAAAAGTTGAAGAAATCAGAGCCACAGTCATCATCTTTTTGTGTTTCTCTAATTCTCTTTTCTTGACGTAAACAAATCCCAATATCAAAAAGATTGTACTAATCGAATTCAGAATTGCATTTAAAGTTGGTAAGTCTGTAACGCTCATTTTTCGCTTTCGTCAAGAATTAACAGAATATCTCCGAGAAGTTTTTCAACTTCTTTGTCTTCTGTTCCGTCGTAGTAACCACGAATTTTCATATTTTTATCAACAAGAGCAAACTTCGCACTGTGCATTACAGGATCCTCAACCGAACCAATTTTAAAACCTTCAACAGCAAGTTTGTGAATCTTTTCTGTAGCTCCAGTTAAAAAATACCATTTCTCAGTATCTGCTTCGTATTTACTTGCAAAATCGTCAAGAACTTGCGGCGAATCGGTTTCGGGGTCAACAGAAATTGAAACCATTCGGACATCATTTTCTAACAAATAATTTTTGTGTAAATAACTCATTTTATTTGTCATAATCGGGCAGATTCCTGAACAACTTGTAAAAATAAAATCAGCAACCCAAACTTTTCCTTTAAGTGACTCATAAGAAAATTCTTTTGCTTTTGAATCGTAAAGCACAAATTCTGGGACTTCTCCCAAAATTGGTAAAACTGGTTCTTTTTTCTCTAAAGATTTTCTCAGCCACAAAGTGGAAATAATTAGTAAAGCACCAATAACTAAACCAATTCTACGTAATTTTTTTAAGTCCATTAAAGTTCTTTAAATTTTAAAATCGAAAACGATTAGGATAAACAAAAGTGGTAGGTAAACTAATGAAGCTTTAAATAATTTATCTGCATTAGCAAACGTTTTAGTTTTTACAAAAAGAATTCCAAGTCCAAGAAAAGCAACACTTAAAATTACCGCTCCAAATAAGTAAGTTTGACCAGCCATTTCAATAAATGTTGGTAAAGTAGAAACAGGAATCAGCAAAATTGAATACCAAATGATTTGTCTAAAAGTGCTTTTTCCGTCAGGCTCAATAACTGGAAGCATTTTAAAACCTCCACGAGCATAATCTTCTCTGAACATCCAAGCAAGTGGATAAAAGTGAGGAAATTGCCAAACAAAAATAATTGCAAAAAGAACCCAAGCTCCAATTTCTAAATCATTAGAAGCAGCAGCCCAACCAATCATTGGAGGAATCGCTCCCGGAATTGCCCCGATAAAAGTATTCCACCAAGTGTATTTTTTGAGAGGAGTGTAAACCAAAACGTAAAGAAATGCTGAAAGTAAAGCCAAGAAACTAACAAGCAAATTCACTTTCCAAATCAAAACCGCAAGTCCAACTAAGACCATATTAATTCCGTATTTCAAAGCCTGTGAAGGTGAAATAAATTCTGATGGGAGTGGTCTGTCTTGAGTTCTGTGCATTTTTGCATCCGCATCGCGTTCCAAATATTGATTCAGAGCTGCTCCGCCTGCTGTTACCAAAGCAATTCCAACGATAGTAAACATTAAAAGAGGAATAGAATGAATTCCATTTCCACCAAGGAAAAAACCTATTACTGTTGAAATTGTTACAAGTAAAACAATTCTTGCTTTTGAAAGCGTGAGATAAGCTGAAATAGTTTCTAACATCTAAACAACTTTATTTTGAAGTTTCGAAGTAAATATTTCCGAACTATCGGAATCAGTTAAACCTTTTTTCAAAGTAAGAGGCAAAGACCTCAGACTTAAAAGAACAGAAATTCCCAACATTGCTGCACCATTTGCAACGTGCAAACTTGTAATGTACGGAGCTTTGTGAGTCCAAACAGTTAAAGCACCAAGTGTAATTTGTAAAAGCAGAATTCCATCTAAAATGTAAATTATCTTCATAACTTTAGAGTTATTTTTACAAAGTTTAAATGCTTTGACATTCAAGAAAATCACAAAGAAAAAAATGACTAAAGCCATTGCTCTATGTGTAAAATTTATCGCAACTTTTTCAACCGTAATCGGATAAATTCTTTCAAAAAGTCCTGGATAAAAATTACTTTGATTCGTCCAAAGCCAATCATTCGCAGTTTGAATCGAAGTAGAATCAAAAGAAGGAATTATCGAACCATTTGAAAGTGGGAAATCAACAATTGCAAAACCCGAATAAGTATGACGCATTGTTGCTGCAATAATTAATTGAACAAAAACAAGCCCAAACAAAATCAAAGCATATTTTGAAATCGGTGAACCTTCGTTTCCAAACTCTTCTTTTCGAACATTTCTTTCAATCGAGAAAGCATAAGTAAGAATTATCGTAACGGAGAAAAAAGTTTGTGCTAAAATTCCGTGTGAAACTGAAATCGCAGTTGGCAATAAGTAATGAACAGTAATTCCACCAAGAATTCCTTGAATGATTACCATTACTAAAGCAACAAAACCTAATTTTTTGACCCAACTTCGACTTTCGACTTTTGCTATCCAAAATGCTTGGACTAAAACAAAAAAGCCAACTGTTGAAGCAATCAATCTGTGTCCGTGTTCATAAAAAATTCCACCAACCCATTGGTCAATTGGAAAAGTGAACATAAAGTAGCCGTAAGTGTTGGGCCAATCTGGAACAGATAAACCGGAGCCTGTACTAGTTACAAGTCCTCCGGCAAAAATTAAAAGAATTGTCGAGAAACAGGTAAGTTTGGTAAATCTTCTTAGCCAAACTTGAGAAACAACATTACCAACCGTCGTCTTCACCAGCTGCCTTTAAGAGTTCTTGTTGTTCGCCCATCCAAGCATCAAATTCTTCTTGAGTCATAATGTTGTAGTAACCTCTCATTCTGTAATGTCCGAGTCCGCAAAGTTGAGCACAAGCGATTTCGTATTTTCCATCATTATCACCTTTGCTAACAGCAGTGAATTTAAGTGGAAATTCAGAACCAGGAATTGCATCTTGTTTAACGCGCATTACTGGTAAGAAGAAACTATGAATTACGTCTTTAGAAGTAAGTTTGACGAGAATTTGCTTGTTCATAGGAACATTCAACTGATTCACAGTTGTAACATCGTCCGCAGCATTTGGGTCATTTTTGTCAATTCCAACAGGATTTCCATTTGAAAGGTCAACTAACTCAGGAGCAGTTCTTCCAAATTTTCCATCTGGACCTGCATAATGAATATTCCAAGCAAATTGTTCAGCAATTATACGAATTGGAACGACATCTTTTGCTGTTTCTTCAGGGATATTGTCAACGACATCTGCCCAAAGTGGAATTGAGAAACCGACTAAAAGCACAGCTTCAATTACAGCAACAGTAATTTCAAGGTAACTCGAAACGTGGGTTTTTACACCTTTGTAATCAGCACTTGGGTTTCTCTTCTTATTAAATTTAAAAACAGTGAGAAGGTAAAAAGCTCCCCAACCAACGAACAAAATTAACATTAATAAATGCACCCAACCTGTGAGTGAATCCAATTCGTGTCCGTGTGAAGATAAATCTTGTGGAAGATATAAATATTGTAAAATCCATTCAGACATTAATCAACTAGTCCTTTCATTCCTTTGAGTTCTAATGAAACGCTATCTTTTTTTAAATCTAAAGAGATAGCTTTTTGAGAAACCATTTTAGCTCTTTTGTTCATATTTACTCCGAAGAAAATAATACCACCAAGAACTGGGGCAAGAATTCCTAAAAGTGCAATTACACCAGCTTCAACCCCTTTTGTCATCGGGTCATCAGAAGCTCCATAACAAACAGCACAAGCCATTGTTACTTTTGGGATTACAAAAGTAAAACAAGCCACAAGTGAAAAAAATAACTTGTTCATTTTGGTTCCTTTATAAATAACTAAAGTTTTTGAGTTTTTCTAAAAACTTCTTACCGTAAATAACTAATCCAACTCCGATAATTCCCGAAAGGATTCCAAGAGAAAGGTCAATCAGTGCACCTTGATGCAAGTACTGTTGTACTCCCCAATAAGTGTAGCCGAATGAGACTAATACGGAAAGAACAATAAAAACAATGTGAAATGCTTTAAGAGACATTTTTAAGCCTTAAATCAAACTGATAGTATCTAGTTCAGTCAAAATTGGTACCAAAAGCAATACAATAAAAAACACTACAGTAAGTGCCAAAGTCCAGTTAATTATTGCTTTTTCAGTAAATAAGTGCATAAAATAACCTGCAACCAATGTTCCTTTTATTCCTGCAATAATTAAAGCAAGAGTAATATTCATTGCAGTTGACCCTAAATGCAAATAAGAAGCTCCTACAGTTACTCCTGTAAGAACCATTAAAGCTGCAAAAACAGTAATGTAAACTTTAACGTGCTTTTGCACTTCTTCAGCAGAATGTGACATTATTTTCTCCTACAATAAGTAAAGTACTGGGAATAAGAAAATCCAAACCAAGTCAACAAAGTGCCAATAAAGACCAGCAACTTCAATACGATTTGTAAATCTTTCAGGGTCTGATTCCCACATTTTTGCACCAGGAATCCAAAGGTAAAAGTTTACAATTAATCCACCAATTACGTGAAGTACGTGTAATCCAGTAATTGTAAAGTAAATCGCCATAAAGTTACTTGTACTTGGAAACAAGTGATGTTCGAATTTCGAGTTGTATTCAAAACCTTTGATTACGAGGAATGTTAGCCCTAAAGCAATCGTGATTCCCATAAACATTTTGTATTTATCGAATTTCTTCATCGCCAAAGATGCCCAAGCCATTACCATAGTTATACTCGAAGTAATCAAAACCATAGTATTAGTAAAGGCAACAGGAACACTTAAAATATCTGAACCAAGAGGCCAAGCATTTTCTCCGACTTCTGGAGCTCCTACTCTAATTAAGATGTAAGAAGAAAATAATGCTCCAAAAAGCATCACTTCAGAAGCGAGGAAAAGCCAAATACCTAATTTTGCGTTGTAAACGCCAGTATCAGGTCTTGGGTTCGTGGTAAAAGGTATGTTCATTAAAATATTCTCCTAAGCTTCATTCTGTGGTGTAAAATCTTTGTCTTTTCCAGGTACACTATATTCATAAGGTCCTCTGTAAACAGTTGGAACAACTTCAAAGTTTCCGTGTCCAAGTGGAGGAGAAGTAGTCGCCGACCATTCCAAAGTAGTTGCGTCCCAATGGTTGTCTCCAGCTTTTTGTCCTGATTTCCAACTAATGAAAAAGTTGATAATGAAAGGAATTTGAGCTAAAGCCAAAAGCCAAGCGGAAATAGACATAAATTCGTTTAAATAAAGGTAATCTTGTGCGTGAGCATAAGAAGCACCACCATCATAAAGTCTTCTTGAAACTCCAGCTAATCCTTGGATAAACATTGGAAAGAAGATTCCATTGATAAAAATTAGTGAAAGCCAAAAGTGAATTTTACCAAGCATTTCATTCATCGCTCTTCCAGTAACTTTCGGATACCAATAGTATATTCCTGCAAAAATTGCAAAAATCGTTCCTGGTGCTACAACGTAATGGAAATGCCCAATTACATAATAAGTATCGTGCAAATGAATGTCAGAAGCTGTAAGCCCAAGTGGTAAACCTGTCAATCCACCAATCCCGAACATTGGCAAAAATGCACAAGCAAATAGCATTGCAGAGTTAAAGCGAATCGAACCTCCCCAAAGGGAAATCATTAAAGCAGTAAGAATAATCACCGAAGGAATCGAAATTATCATTGTCGTCGTTTGGAAAAATGCGTTTATCGCAGTTCCCATTCCAGTCAAGAACATATGATGTGCCCAAACTGTGAACGAAATAAATCCAAGAAAAATTGTTGCGTAAACCATTGACTTGTAACCCCAAAGAGGTTTACGAGTATTGTTTGCAATAACTTCTGCGATAATTCCCAAAGCGGGCAAAATCAAAACGTAAACTTCAGGGTGAGCTAAGAACCAAAAAAGATGTTGCCAAAGTAAAGGGCTTCCACCTCCAGCAATGTCTAAAACTTCTCCACTAACAACCAACCCACTTGGCATAAAGAAACTTGAACCTGTAAGTCTATCCATTAATTGTAAAACTCCAGCTGCCTCAAGAGGAGGAAAAGCTAAAAGTAACAAGAATGAAGTTACAAGTTGAGCCCAAGTAAAAAATGGAAGCTTCATCCAAGTTAAACCTTCTGCCCTAAGCTGAACAATTGTAACAATAATGTTCATTGAACCTAAAAGAGAAGAAGTAATTAAGAATACCATTCCAAGAAGCCAAACAGTTTGCCCCGTTGTTGCAATATTTGATAAAGGAGGATAAGAAGTCCAACCTGAATTTGCTGCTCCACCTGGCATCCAAAACCCAACTAACATTACAATTCCACCAACAAAATATACCCAATAACTAGCCATATTTAATTTTGGGAAAGCCATATCAATTGCACCAACTTGAAGTGGTACTAAATAGTTACCGAAAGCACCAACAACCAAAGGAACAACTGCCAAGAAAACCATAATCGTTCCGTGCATTGCACCAAGCGAGTTGTAAAACTCAGGAAGCATAATTCCATCAGGCATTGTTGTTTCACTAAAAAGGCCACTAATAACCGGAATTGCTTCTCCAGGATAAGCTAATTGCCAACGCATTAGCATCATTAGTGTAAATCCGAAAAACAGAAAAAGTAATGCAGTAACTCCATATTGGATACCGATTACTTTATGGTCTATTGAAAAGACATATTTCCAGATAAATGCTTCTTCGTGGTGGGAATGGTCGTCGTGAGACGATTTTTCTTTAACACTTGCATCCATAAAGATAAATCCCTTAGATAATTAAAATTATTTATTTTAGAAAAAACCTTTAGAAAAGAATCCTTTCTAAAGGTTTAAGAAAAAATTATTAAGATTTTTTGAAAGTGAAATCTACAGCTTTTGCTTCTCCATCACCAACTGTTACTGAAGCAGTTTGTGAACCGAGTTTTTCGTGCCAAGCTTCGATTTCATAAGTTCCAGCAGGAAGATTTTTAATTGAGAATTGACCATCTTTTTCTGTTACATCAAAGAAAGGATGTTCGAAAACTCTAATCCATCCGCCCATCCAAGGGTGAACATCACATTTGACTTTAAAAGAATCTTCAACTTTTTTGAATTTTTTAGTCATTTCAGTTCTTGCAGCAGGCATTGCTACATTGAACGCTTTGTTTTCTTTTGATTGAGTGTGAATATTGTGAAGAGTTCCGTCAGAGTTTAAAATTTTAACTTCTTGTCCAGCCATTACACCGAGAATATGAGGAACATAAACACAACCTTTTTGATCCAAAACAGCTGCTTCGGAAGGAGTATCATATTCTGCACTTGGTAAACCACTTTTGATGCTAACCATAATATTTGCCATTAAGTTGCCTTCACCAAGAACTAAAACTTCAGAAGCAACAGCACCTGAGTGTTTAGACTTACAAACTGGATCAGCATCCATATTAACTGCACCTAATTTAGGAATATCACCTTCAAATTTGATAGTTCCTGTTACTGAAGAAGTTCCTGTTGCTGGTCCCGAAGCCGCTTTAGCTACTTCTGTTTTTGCATCTGTTTTAGCTGCTGGAGCACTTGCTGTTTCTTTTTTATCAGAACCACAAGCAATCAACATTGCACTGAGTGTTAAAGCACATAATGGCTTTAAAAATGATTTATTCATCCGTTAAATCTCCTATGAGTGTTTATAAAATATTTGAATTTACTTAAACTTAAAAAACTTTGCGAATATAGTAAGTGGACTTAAATCAGTCAAGCATTTTAACTGATTTAAATTATGTTTTATTGGTTAGATTTTTCCAGAATTTTCCCAGATTATTTTATAAATCCAATAAGACTTCAAAACTGCCCTGACATAATTTCTTGTTTCTGAAAAAACTATATTTTCTACAAACTCCTCTTTATCCTCAAAACCAAACTCTTCTATCCATTGTTTACTTCTGTGCTCACCTGCATTATAAGAGGCAATTGCAGGTTCAAAATCCTCATCAAACAAATCAAGGAGAATCCTTAAATAATGACTTCCAAGTTTAACAGAAATTTCAGATTCAAAAAGCCAATCATTACGAAAGCCTTCAAGTTTTGTGCTTTTAGCCAACCTTTTCCCTGTATAAGTCATAATTTGCATTAAGCCTCTTGCCCCTGCGTGAGAAACAATTTTCTCTTGAAAAAGACTTTCACGACGAATAATTCCATAAACTAATTCAGGGTCTAAATTTTCTATTTTTGCAAAATTTTCGATTTCAGATTTAAAATATTGAGGATAATTTATTCGGTAAACCCAAAGGCTTGTCGAGTCCTGAATTGTTCCATTAACCAAATCTTTTGTCAAAGTGATTCCGATTCGAATTGCCTTTCCGTAATTCCCCATTTTTTCGTAAGCAGCAACGAGTTGGTCAATTTTGTTCGGGTTTCTTCGGTTCTGTTTGTAGTAATTTCGTAACTCGTATTCACCAAATTCTTTTTTCGTAAGTTCAGTAATTAAAATTGCTTCTAACAAAAACTCATCATTAATCTCTGTTGAATGTTTGACGCTAGCCTTTAAAGAATCAGAAATTTGTGGTAATGAACCAAACATTTTTTGAAAGGATTTCAATGAGTAATAGGAATTAAAAGGCTTTGAAGCAATTTCCATAAAAATGGAATCTGACTTCGATTTTTCACCCAACTTCTCGAATGACTTTGCAACCCAAAATGTCAACCGCTCTTCATCAAAAGATGGAAGTTTTTTCTTCAAATGTTTTTGCCAAACAGAAATTGCTTTTGAGTAATCTTTTTCTTTGTAGTAACTAAAACCTTCACGAAATCGTGAGTTCAAAGCAATGTTTGAAGTGCTACTCTTTGAAATATTTGCAAAAACAGAAGCTGCATTTTGAAAATTTTTGTCTCTTTCGTGAATCCAACCAACTTTCCAAATTGCCTCTTCTGATTTGGAGTGATTAGGGTAATTTTTACTAAATTTCAGATATTCATCAATTCCATTAACTCTGCTCAAAGCATAAGAGGAGCGAGCAATTTGAAGTTGAATGTAAGAAGCTAAACCACTACTTGGAGACATTTCTAAGGCATTTCTCAGAATCGGAATTGCTTTCAGGTGCTGCTTTTTCTTAGCTAAAATTTTGCCCTCGTAGTAAGCAATTCTCTGATTTTCAAATTTTGGGTGAAGAGTTTTGTAACGATTGATTTGTGTAGTAGCTTCCGAATACTGCCCAAAATTCACGAGCATTTTAATGATTTTAATTCGCTCTTCTTTTGTAAAAGGCTCTTCTTGTGCAAGACGAATCTTCTTAAGAGTTTCGTAACACTTTAAGGAATAAGTTTTCCCTTTTTCATAGTCAATTCCGTTGTAGAAAGCTGTAATTGCTTTTTCGCGATTCCCCAAAGCCAACTGATTTTCACCGATATAAAAGTAAAATTCTGTTTTTCGGATTGAATATTTTTTGGTTTGTAGAAGTCTCATAAAAACTTTATTTGAGCCTTCTAAATCCCCAAGTTCCTTCAAACTCATTGCAATCGAAACTTGTGAATCCCAATAAAAAGGTGAGTTTCTGACTTCTGTCGCCAATTCAAAGTAAGTTTTTGCAGAATCTGTTTTTTCCAATTTTTCAAAACAGTTTGCAATATAAAAATTCGCATAGTGAGCCAATTTCTTTTTTTGCTGAATTGATTTTTTGAAAAATTGAATCGCTTTTTCAAATTGCTTTTGCTCTTGATAAATCCGTGCAATTCTAAAGTTCAGTTCAAAATCTTGCACAGAATTCGAGGTAAATTTATCAATTTCGTTGTAAAGTTGTAGAGCTTGTTCGTAATTCTCTAAAGCAAAATTACTGTCTGCCAAAGCCATTAATGGACTTTCAGAAGGGACAAGAAACGTTTCTACAATGGTTTGGTTTTCAGATGTTTCTTCCAAATCAATAAAAACGGAATCCTGAGGATAGTCATCTTCTTGTGCTGCAAAGAGATTCGCACACAAAAGTGAGGTGAGAAAAAGAAGGGAAATTTTCATACTTACTACTTTACTACTGCTACTTTAGATTTTTGGATTTTTGAACCAATTCTTGCTAAAAGAATGTAAACTCCTGTTGCAACTTTTTGGTTTTCTTTGTTTGTTCCGTCCCAAATTAATGAAAATTCAAAGTTTTCAAAAGAATTGTATGAGGTAATTTTTTTTACTTCTCGTCCACTTGAACTAAAAATTAAGATTTCGGGCAATTCACTTCCTGTACAACTTCCACAATCTTCAATTGAGACAAGTAAATTGAGAAATTGTTCTTTTCTGAAATCTAAAATTTCATTGTGCTTTAATGAGAAATTATCGGCTGCAATTTCAATTTTATTACTAACTAATCTTAATGCAAAATCATTTTCTTCTACGAACTGACTCGAAATTAAATAAAGTGCATTTTCTTGCAGACTTAAATTTATTTTTTCTTCGGAAGTCGAAATTTCCAAAGTATCTATCATCGGAGAACCATTTGCAAAACCAAGTGATAAAAATTGCACTTTATTTTCTGTTGGTAAAATTACAAACTCGTTAGAAATTTCAGTTGAAATATTCTTTGTAATCTTAAAATTTTTATAAGAAATAGGAGACAGAAAAGTTGGTAATTCTGAAGTTCCAAACTCAACAGATGTTGCAATTCCTGTCCAATCAAAAACTTGGGAATAGAAAGTTTCTGGATAAAATTCTGCTTCTGAAAAAAATTGATTCTCAACAGTCCTTTTGCCTGTAAAAAATGTCCAAATCACAAATTCGTTGTATGCATCTTCAAAACTCGTACCCAAAGAATCCGTTAGAATTGTATCCGTAATGTGATAATTTCTCTTTGAAGCAGTAATTCCATTCCAAATCTCTCTAACAATATTTCTTCCAAATTTTTCTTCTAAAAAATGACACCAAATACTTGCACCAAACCTGTAATTGTTTTTACCACTGAAAAGAAAAGTCTCAGGTGCGTTGGAAAAGCCATCTAAGTAATTGTAGTAGTCGTTAATTCCCTCAAACATTACATCTTCCATCCAAGTCGCAGACATTTCTGCGAATGGAATTTCGTCGTTTAGAATACTTCCACCCAACAAACCGAATTGAACCATATGAAGAAATTCGTGAGCAGCAGTAACTTTTACAGCATCAATTCCTTGAGTTGAGTATGAACCTTCTGTGTAGTTGTTGTCCATACGAATGTAAGAATTGAATTTATTTCCATCATCGGAATCTGTGTATGCAAAAACTCCACCATTAAAATTTTCAATGTAAATGTCATACTTTCCACTTCCTAAAGTCGTAGAAATTGGAGGAGCTGTGTAACCCAAAGTGTCAATTTCAAATCTGTAAACAGAGTCGAAAGTTTCAAGCATTAATTCAACGTAGTCAGGAGTTCCGCTGTTGTCAGAATCTTCGAGCGAAACAGCATTTTCACCGCTTATGTCGAAATGAATTGTAAATTTTGAGCTTGGAGTTGTGTAAGAAAATTGGTTAGTCGGTCTTTCAGAAATTTTGTTCAAGCGGAACTTTTCTTTCTCAGAAAGCTTAGAGTTCCTCAATTCCAAAACCAAATGAGTGCCGCATTTGTGTGCTTTTTCAGCAACACTTTGCCCCTCTAAAATTTGCAAAAACTGCTCAATGTCTTGTGCAAAAGCAAAATTTGCAAAACAAAGTACTGACAAGACCAAAACCCTAATTCTTGATTCTCGATTTGTAATTTGAAATTCTCCTTACTTTTGTTTAAACTCCAAAATTAATGGGCTTCCGATAAAACCAAATTCTTCCCGAATTTTTCTCTCTAAATATTTTCTGTAAGGGTCTTCAATCAAGTTAGGTCTATTTACAAAAAATGCAAAAACGGGAGGCGAGTGTTTAATCTGAGAAACAAATTTAATTTTGATAAATCTTCCATTTTTCGAAGAAGGTGGATTGTAAAAGAAAACATTTTCCATTACTTCATTCAACTTCGCAGTTGGAATTCTTTTTTGGTATTCGGCATAAGTCGGCTCGACTAATTCCATAATTTTACTAACTCTTTGCTTCGTAATTGCAGAAGTAAAAACCTTTGGAATGTATTTAAGTTCAGGAAGTCTTTTTTCCAAATATTCAGTGTAGTCTTTCAATGTACTTTTGTCTTTATCAACCAAGTCCCATTTGTTTACAACAAGAATTATTGGTTTTTTGAAACTGTACGCTTCATTAAAAACTCGAATGTCTTGAACATCAAGAGTTTCATTTCCTGAAATTAACTGAATCACCAAATCGCTTCTCTCGATTGCTTTTGTCGTCCTTAAAGTGCTGTAAAACTCAATTGCATTTTTGACTTTTGCTTTTTTACGTAGTCCTGCTGTATCAATTAAAGTGAATGATTTGCCAAAATATTTAAATTCTGAGTCAACAGCATCTCTTGTAGTTCCTGGAATGTTGGTTACAATGTGTTGTTTTTTCCCAAGAAGTAAATTTGCCATCGAGGACTTTCCAACATTTGGTTTTCCCACAATAGCAATTCTAAGCCCCTCAGATTCGTCAACAATGTCTTCTGGAAAACCATCAATAATGTCGTCTAAAAGGTCTCCGATTCTTCTTCCGTTCAAAGCCGAAATCGGGTGAGGTTCGCCAAGCCCAAATTTATAAAATTCAGTGCTACTTAATTCCAAGTTCTGATTGTCAGCCTTGTTGGAAATCAAAATCACTTTGTTACCGACAAAATCTCTTTTGATTTTTTGTGCCAATTCTAAATCATCGTTTGTAATTCCACTAATTGCATCAACAACAAAGAGCAAAACATTCGCTTCCTCAATTGCCAAAAATGCTTGCTCACGAATCGCTAACTCAATTTCATCTTTTGATTTTTCACCAACAACTCCGCCAGTGTCAACAAGAATGAAATTTTTTCCAGCCCAATCAGTTTGGGTGTAATTTCTGTCACGAGTAACTCCAGCAGTAGCATCAATAATTGCGTGTTTCTGCTTAATTAATCTGTTAAAAAGAGTGGACTTACCTACGTTTGGTCTTCCAACGATTGCTACAATTGGTTTGGGCATTTTATATTTTTACTTTCTTCTAAGAATTTTTACGCCGCCATTTTCCGTTGCAGCGAAAATAAGACCTTTGTAAAAAGTAACACTTGCCACTTTATACTCATTTCCGGAAGGTCCAAATTGGAATCTATCTGTCAAAACAGGGTTTTCTCTATCTGAAATATCGTAAATGAAAAGACCCTCGTCATCATTTGCTACAAAGATTTTATTGTTAGCTTCATCGATAGCGATGTCATTTGCAGAGTCGTCAGTTGAAATTGATTTTACAAGTTCAGGTGAGTTAATGTTATCAACTCTGACAATTGCAATTCCTCCGTTTTCGTCAGCGATGTAAACATATTTTCCTTCATCTGCAACAACAAGTTTAGTCGCTGCTCCGTCAGTATCAACTCCTCCATAAACATTTGTTCTAAAACTGTGTTCTGAAGCAAGTGAGTCGTAATCTAAAACCGCACTTGCAATTTGAAAACCTGCTTCTTCGTTTGCGCAGTAAATCAAAGAATCTCCTACAAGTTTAATTCCTTCTGTGTGTCCTGAAAGTTGAATCTCCCAAATTTTACTGATTGCATTGTTAATCAAATTAAAATCACGAACAATTACACCTTTTTCACCCGCAGCAATAAATGCATAGGTAAAAAGTTCAGGTGGAAAAATTAAAGAATCGCTAAAAGTCTTGGTAATTGTTCTAGTAAAGACATCGTAAATTACTGGTTTTGGGAAACCTGTTGGACCTGCACTAAAATCAATTCTACTGCTGTTGTATTCGCTTTCTGTGTATTCGATTGTGTCATTCAAACAACAAGCGTCTAAAGGTACTGCTTCGATTCCGAAAGTTTGTGCAGAAGCGACAACAAAAGTTTCTCCTTGTTCACTAAAGACTTCGTATTCTTGTGTTTGCTGGTTGTAAGTTAGCAAAGCAACTGTGTCTCTTACCAAAGTGATTCTATTGTTTATGTAACGGAAAAGGTCTCCTCCAACATTTTTTATCAAACTTGGTTTAGTAGAATTAATGTTTTCTACATTCCAAACACTAAAGCCACCTCTTCCTTGAGCAACAAGCAACAGCGAATCATTTACATAAATATGTTGTGCATCGCCTAGAGTCTCTAATTCGTAAGCAGTTTCGTACTCATTTTGCAATGCGAATGAGATTGGCTCTTCGGCATCACCACAAGCCCAAATCGTTAAGACAATAAAAAGTATAATTAATAAATTTTTCATTAGTTTACCCGTAAGTTAATTTTGAGTTTTGAATAGAAGCGGGAAAGTTAATAAACAAATATAATTTTAGGAAATTAAAGTTGCTACTTCCTTTAAAAATATAATTTTACTTAAAGTAAAAAACCTCTTAATTAAAAACTTAAATTTTCCCCTTAAACAATAGAAAAATTTAGTAACTTTGCAACCGTGATTTTTAGATGTTATTTGTTTTGTTACCCCAAAAAACAATTGCAGTTTTTTGCTTTCAAATTCTGTCATCTTTATTAAAATTTTAATATCAAAACCTGTAAAAACTTTAGTGTTGTCTCTTTATGGATTTTCCTTCTGATTTAGAAAAAATGCTCTCTACTGTTTCAAAACCAGCTCGTTACTTGGGCTTGGAAAGAAATTCAAAAATCAAAAAATTCCCTGGAAACTCTGTCAAAATAGTTTTAGCCTTTCCTGAAGAATATGATTTGGGGATTTACTTTTATCCATTTAAAGAAATTTATCACAAATTGAATTTGAGTGCTGGAATCTTTGCCGAGAGATTTTACTCGGTTGGAGATGACTTGCAAGAAATTTCAATAGAAAATTCGATTCCTGCTTTAACAATCGAAACTCGCTCTGCCCTAAAAGATTCACCGATAATTTTTTTTCCTGTTCTCAATGCATTGCAAATGAAAAATGTTTTGAGAACTTTAGAGTTTGCTAAAATCCCTCTCAAAAGTTCTGACAGAACAGAAAATGACCCAATTGTAATTTGTTGGGCTTCTTTTTCAAACCCACTTCCATTACAAGAATTTGCCGATTGCTTTTTGGTCTCAGAAACACCACTTTCATTTCTTCAACTTTCCGACACAATTAAAGAACGTAGCAAAATCTCACGTGCTGAAACTTTGGAAATACTCAAAAATCTAAATGGGATTTGGGCAAAAAATTCAGATTTTACTCCTTTGGAATCAGAAACGGAAAACGACGAGTTTTTTAATGAAAGCAAAGAACTCCAAACTTTAATTGACATTGAATTTGGAAAGCAAAAATTTCAGAAATTTAGATTTCTCACTCAAGGTTGTACTTTTTCAAAAATTAGTGAGTATTTTTCAAAAGACGGAGTATTCTCACTCAAATCTATCGCAAATGGAATTTTACCTTCTTACGATTTTGACGGTTTTAAGGAAATTGTTGAAAATTCAAGAGGATTTCTTGCAAGTGGAAATTCACAATTAATTTTGGATTACAAACGAGACACAAAAAAATTCGGATTAAACTTTGGAATAATTACAGCAAGCGAGAAACTCCGAACAGCTTTGAATTTACCGAGCTTAACTAGAGAATTTTACGACATTCTTCGGTACTCTATCGACAATAAATGGATTCATTTGAATTTTTACTTTTTCTACTGCTTGCCTTCGGAAACAAACAAAGAACTTGAGGAAAATGCTAGACTTCTAAATAACATTCTTGAAGTCTGTGAATTACAAAAAGACATAACTTTAGAGGCTCATTTTGTACCTTTCATTCCAAATCCAAACACTGTTTTTCAGTGGTATGAAGTTCCCAAAACTGAAACTTTAAAGGAGAAGTCTGAGTTCTTGCAAAGCAAGATTTTCAAAAGTGAAAAATTGAATCTTACTTTTGGGAACTGGCACGAACACTTGATTGAAGCTGCTCTTTTACGCTCTTCAAACGGAGACTTATTAGAAAAGATTGACTCAAGAAATTTGTTAGAGTGGTTTGAAAACAACGCAAATTCTCTTGAAGAAGAATTAAGCGAAAAAAGTTTTGAAAAAGAATTTGGTTGGGAAGTCTTTTCTAAGATTCCAAAAAGAGATTTGGTTAAACAATTACAAAAATTTTACACTGGTGAAAGTGATTCAGAATTTCCATTTTCAAGGCTTTCTTCAAGGAAAAACGAAACGAGCTTTAGTCAATCAATTTTAAAAAAGAAAAAACGTAAAGTTCTTGAAAGTTCTTACGGAGTTCGAGTCAAAAGAGTCGCTTCCACAAGACCACAAATCGGAATTTTCACTCGTTACAGACTTTGTTACGAAAAACTTGGGCAAGCGAAATTTTTGGGAAACCAAGATTTGGCAAGAGTTTTTGAAAACACCTTTGCTGAAGTAAAAGTTGGACTTAGTTTTACTCAAGGTCATCTTCCGACTGCTAAATTAAGCTTTGGTCCATTGCTTCCGCAAGGAATCGAAAGTTTAGGTGAGTACGTTGACTTTGACTTTGCAACTTCGACAGACTTTAGTGAAATCAATAAAGTAAACGGCAAATTACCAAGCGGATTGAAAATAATTAGTGGCAAACCAATTACGGCAAAATTTCCCTCTGTTGGCTCACAAGTAAATTCATTTACTTACGCTTTCATTTTTAATTCTGCAAAAATTGAAGAAGACTTAATTAAAAGAATTCTCGAAAAAGAAGAGATTTTAGTTAAAAGAATAAAAAAAGACGCTGAAACTGAAATAAATGTTAGACCTTTTATAAAAAGTTTAGAATGGTTTCCTGAAAAATTAGTCGTGGAAATTGGTATTGATGAAATGAGACGGAGCATAAGATTTGCCGAACTTTTGGAACTTTTGGAACTTTTGAATTTGGAAGAGAACTTTCAGAACTCAATTAAAGTCCAAAGAATCGGGCAATTTGTAGAACACAACGGGCAAAAATTAACGCCTCTTGAAATAATTTAAATAAGTAGTATTTCGTGAAGAAACAAATAGTTATAAACAAAGGCTTATCGGAAGTCAGAATCGCAATCTTAGAGGACAACGATTTAGTCGAACTTATGGTTGAAAGACCAAACGACGAAAAAATCATCGGTTCAATTTACAAAGGAAAAATCGTTAAGATTCTACACCCAATTAAAGGTCTATTTATTGACATTGGAATGGGACAAGATGCTTTTTTACATTTTAACGATGTAAGTTACGGAGCCAATTTTAACGCCTACAACGACGATTACCCACCGAATGTTGACAAAAAGTTAAAAGGAAAAGGTGGTGAAATCCGAAAAGGACTTTCACTTTATCACGGACAAAAGATAATTGTTCAAGCAATCAAAGAGCCAATTGGAAACAAAGGAGTTAGAGTAACTTCAGAAGTTACTCTCCCTGGAAGATATTTAGTTCTCATTCCAGGAGTTGAGGCAATTAATGTTTCCCGCAAAATTCATCAATTCAAAGAAAAGAAAAGATTAAAGAATCTACTTTCAAGCCTTTTACCGCCAAACTTTGGTGTGATTGTTAGAACTGAAGCAGAAGCTCAAGACGAAGAAATTCTGAAAAAAGATTTGCAAGACTTGTTAGATACTTGGGGAAAAATTCAAAGCAGAATTGACGACGAAAAACCAATTGACATAATTCACGAAGACAATGAAATTTCTTCAAGTGTAATTCGTGATATTTTCAGAGATAATATTGACAGAGTTGTAATTGACAACAAAAAACTTTACAAAGAAATCCTTTCTTACGTAAAAGAAATTTCACCTCACTTAGTTGAGAAAGTTGAACATTACAAATCTAAAAAGCCAATCTTTGAAGACTTTGGGGTTGAAAGACAAATTTTAGAAAGCCACTCAAAAGCTGTAAACTGTGGAAATGGTGGAGTTTACGTAATTATTGAACAAACAGAAGCATTGGTTTCAATTGACGTAAATAGTGGAAAATTTCTTAGTAACAAAAATTCTGACATCAATTCACTTAAAGTTAATCTTTTAGCAGCAAAAGAAATCGCAAAACAACTTCGCCTTCGAGATCTTGGCGGTTTGATTGTTATTGATTTTATTGATATGCTTGACAGAAAAAATCGTGATGCACTTTACGAAGGTTTCAAAAACGAACTTTCAAGAGACAGAGCAAAATGGTCAATGTCAGAAATTAGCAGGTTCGGTCTAATCGAACTTGCACGTCAGCGAGAACGTGAAAGTTTATTTCACAGTATGAGTGACATTTGCCCACTTTGTATCGGAAAAGGAAGAGTTCCGACCAAAGAGTCAATTCTTACTCAAATCGAAATTTGGCTTGCAACTTTTAAAGAACACAGCAGTGAAAAATCTCTAAAACTAATTGTAAACCAATCTACAAAGGATTTTCTGACAGCAGGTTTAAAAAGTGTCAGATTACAGTTGATGTTTAAATTTTTCTTAAGAATTGACATTGAGGTTAATGACAAACTTTATGACAGTCAGTTTAAGTTTTTTTCTAAAAAGACAAACCAAGATTTAACAGCAAAATACGGTCAAACATTCCTACCTGAACACCACCAAGATTATGCTTAGAGAAAATGATTACAAAAGATTTAATTGGTGAACAAATTTATTTGCTTTCGATAATGAAATTAAAGTATTTCAAAGGCGAAATTGAATTTGAGCAACTTTTAGACTCCGCAAAAGTAGTCCAGAAATTAATCAAAGAACAAGAGAAAGAAGTTTTTGGTAGAAAAACTTTAAGAGTTTACCCTTCCGAAATTAAAGATTTGCTAAATTTGATGTAGTACTCTTTTTAGTAATCCTGTACCCAAAATCGCACTAACCAACCTTTCCCACAAATTCCTAATTTTTCCTCTAAAGCAAAAGCATCTAACATTTTGGAGAAATTAAAAATGAGAACCATTTTTTTAATTTTAGCATTTTCTACACTCTTCATTTCTTGTGAAAATGAAGACGAGAAGTTCCACAAAATAACTTATAGAGTCGAAGGTAATTTTTCAATTCTTGACAGCCTTTTCTACAAACTTCCAGTTGAAGGTTTACAGAAACAAGGAGCAACAAAACTGAATTGGGAGTATTCTTTTTGGGCAACAAAAGGCGATAAATTAATGCTCAAAGCTGGTAAGGTCGGTGTGAGAGAAATTCCGAAATTGAGTTTAACCATTCTGCGAGACGAAAGAATAATTTTAGAAACAGAAGCAACTAAAATTGGAGAATTCAATGTTATTCAACTTAGTTTCGACAATAAATTTAAAATAGTTTCTTACCCATTTTACATCTCTGAAGTTGAGTTAACTCTTTGAAAGAAAGAAGTTCACTGCTCGTTTTTATGCAACAAAACCCAAATGAAAAATGGTCCTCCGAGAATTGCTGTAATTACTCCGACAGGAAGTTCTGATTTTGGAATTGCGATTTTTGCAATCGAATCACAAGCAATTAAAAATATTCCTCCAATCAAAATACTTACAGGTAAAACTTTTGAAAGGTTTTCACCAAAAACTTTTTTGGCGATATGAGGAACTACTAAACCAACAAAACCAATCGGACCAGCAAGTGCAACAATTCCACTAACTAAAACCGATGCTGTTACAATCAATAAATTTTGCAATTTGGCAACGTCAACTCCTCTACTCTGTGCAAGTTCGTCTCCAATTAACAAAGCGTTCATTTCATTACTTTTGAAGAAGAAAATCAAAGTCGTTGGCAAAACAATTGCAAAAAGTAAAAGCGGTTTCGTGTAACCTACAACCGTCAAATTCCCCATTAGCCAACGAATTGCTAGAAAGACTTCCGTTGGGTCGGCAAAATATTGAAGAAATAAAATCAATGCTCCAAAGAAAAAATTTAGTGCAACTCCAGCAAGAAGAATTGTTTTTGTGTCAAATTTTCTAACAAATTTTAAAATGAACTTGATTCCCAAAAGAACCAAAATCGCACCAAGGAATGCAAAAATTGAAGTTGAGTAGCTTCCTAAAGCTGTGAAATTTTTAAACAAAATTATTGCTAAAATTGCTCCAAAAGCAGCACCGCTTGAAAGCCCTAAAGTGTAAGGAGTTGCAAGAGAGTTTCTAAAAATTGTCTGAAAAACTAAACCTGAAACAGAAAGTCCAATTCCGACAAGCAAAGTGAAAATCATTCTTGGAAGCCGAAGTTCCAAAAGTATAAAATTTCCTTCTGTGGAATCAAAAAGAGAGGTGATTGAGAAATTTCCACTCCCAATAAAAAGAGCAGAAATTAAAATGAGAAGAGCAACAAAAAGTAAGAAATATCCTTTTGATTTGCTCATAAATCTATTCGTAAATCAATGCAAGAATTGTCTCACCAACGGCAATGAGTCCTTGAGTTGAGCAATTTTCAGGAGTGTCTTGTAAAGTATGCCATTGGGGAAAATCCAAATCAATTATGTCAATTACAGGATAACCTTTTTGCAAAAGTGCAACGTGGTCGTCAATTATGTAACCAAGATTTTCGTCAACAAACTCTGTATAGCCAAGACTTTGAGCCTTTTTCCAAACTTTGTAAACGTAATCCGCTGCGTAGTAAAGCGAGTAACCGTCCATTTTGTAAACAGGGTTTTTGTCAGCAATCAAGTCAACCAAGATTCCGTAAACAGGCGAAATCCCTTCCATATTTTCTGCGAAATACTTTGAACCGATGCAATATTTTTCGGTTTCGCCTTCGTGTCCCCAATCTTCTGCATCAAAGAAAACAATGTCAACTCCGTAGTTTTTAAGGGGATTTTCAGAAATGTGTTTCCCAATTTCCAACAACAAAGCAACTCCCGAACCACCGTCATTTGCACCAATAATTGGTTGTTTAGAAGGAGGGTCATTTCTATCTGCAAAAGGTCTTGTATCCCAATGAGCACAAAGCAAAATTCTCTGCTCTTGTTCTCCGAATGAAGCGATAATATTTGTCAAATCAAGCGTTACTTTACGCTCCTTGTCTTCGTATTGAAAGTTTTGCTCCTTAACTCTTGGAGTAAATTTTTTCAATTCCTCAACAAGAAATTCTTTACACTTTTTATGCCCTTCAGAACCTGGGTCTCTTGGACCAAATTCACTTTGTATTTCAATGTATTTGAAAGCATTTTGAGCACTAAATCTGTACTGTGCGTGAACTGTTGTGCAAAAGCTAAGAAGTAATAAAAAAAGGATTTTTCGCATTATTTTACCTGTAAAAAAGTAGTTTAATCATTAAATTTAAAGACCAAAATTAATGTGGAAAGTTAAACAAAATGCAAACTTTTCAGAATACTTTTTTCAGTTTAGACACATTGTTCTACATCTTGCAAAAAATAACTTTTAAAATTTGGATAAATAAAAAATGGCAAGCGAATTAGTTAAAAAATTAGAAGAACGCCGAGAACTTGCAAAACTTGGCGGAGGCGAAAGAAGAATCGCTTCACAACACAAAAAAGGAAAACTTACTGCACGTGAAAGAATTAATCTTTTCTTTGACGAAGGTACTTTTGAAGAAATCGATATGTTTGTAAAACATCGTTGTAAAGACTTTGGACTTGAAAACGAGCGTTACGACGGAGACGGTGTGATTACAGGATTTGGAAAAGTAAACGACAGGCTTGTCTTTGCATTTTCACAAGATTTTACAGTTTTTGGTGGAAGTCTTTCAGAAACTTTCGCGAAAAAAATCTGCAAAATTATGGATATGGCAATGAAAGTTGGAGCTCCTGTAATCGGTCTTAACGACTCTGGCGGAGCAAGAATTCAAGAAGGAGTTCTTTCACTCGGCGGTTACGCTGACATCTTTTTGCGAAACACGCTTGCAAGTGGCGTAATTCCACAAATTTCTGTAATTATGGGACCTTGTGCTGGTGGAGCAGTTTACAGCCCAGCGATTACCGACTTTGTAATGATGGTTAAAAATACAAGTTATATGTTTGTAACAGGTCCAAACGTCGTAAAAACTGTAACTCACGAAGAAGTAACTTCCGAAGAATTAGGAGGAGCTACAACTCACGCTGAGAAATCAGGAATTTCACACTTTACTGCTGACAACGAAATTGATGCCCTTAACAAACTCAAGAAACTTCTCTCATTCGTTCCGCAAAATAATATGGAAGACCCTCCAAAAGTCGAATGTTCTGACCCAATTGATAGAATGGATTCAGACTTAAACGACATTATTCCTGAAAATCCTAACAAACCTTACGATATGATTAAATTAATTCAAATGGTTGTTGACGACGGTGATTTCTTTCAGGTTCACGAAGACTACGCACAAAATCTTGTCGTCGGTTTTTCAAGACTTGGTGGCAAAACAGTTGGAATTATTGGAAATCAACCATTAGTAAATGCAGGTTGTCTTGACCTTAACGCTTCTGTTAAAGGTGCAAGATTTATCAGATTCTGCGACTGCTTTAACATTCCACTTTTGACTTTTGAAGACGTTCCAGGATTTTTACCGGGAACTGACCAAGAGTGGCGAGGAATTATCCGTCACGGAGCAAAATTACTTTATGCTTACTGTGAAGCAACAGTTCCAAAAATTACAGTAATTACAAGAAAGGCTTACGGAGGAGCTTACGACGTAATGAGTTCTAAGCACATTCGAGGCGACATAAATTATGCTTATCCAACTGCTGAAATTGCTGTTATGGGACCAAAAGGTGCAGTTGAAATCGTAAACCGTAAACAAATTGCAGAAGCAGACAGCGCCGAAGAAATGACAAATAAATTAATGGAAGAATACAGAGAAAAATTTGCGAATCCTTACGTTGCAGCCGAACACGGATTTATCGACGACATAATTATTCCTGAAAGAACTCGCCCGAGATTAATTCGTGCTTTTGAAATGTTGGAGAATAAGGTGGACACAAATCCAAAGAAAAAACACGGAAACATTCCGTTATAATTTGCTGTTGTAGAGACGCAAAATTTTGCGTCTCTACAAATTTACATTTTGCCTCTCTTTTATAAAATTTTGCCTCTCTACAATTTTATAATTTTATTGTCAATCAACCTCGTTTTACCAATGAAAACGGCTAAGGCAATTAAAATCTCACCTTTGAGAAAATCAATTTTCTCCAAACTTTCAGAACTTACAATCTCGGCGTAATCAATTCTGGCAGTTTGTTTTTCTAAAATTAAATCAGTCATTTTTGAAATTACTAATTCCGAATTTCTTTCTCCGTCAAAAATCATCTTTTCCGCTAAGCCCAAACTTTCCGAAAGCACCAAAGCATCTTTCCGCTCTACTTCACTTAAGTATTTGTTCCTCGAACTCAACGCTAAACCATCTTTCTCACGGGAAATCTCACCTACTAAAATCTCAATATCAAAATTCAAATCTTGAACCATTTTTTTGATAATTAAAACTTGTTGAGCATCTTTTTGCCCAAAAACTGCGATGTGAGGTTTGACAGTGTTAAAAAGTTTTGAGACAACAGTTGTAACTCCGCGAAAATGATTTGGTCTTGAATTTCCACAAAGAAAATCTGAAAGCGAACCATTTTGAACGTAAGTCAAATGATTTTCTGAATAAAATTCTTCTTTTGTTGGTGCAAAAAGAACGTCAACTCCTTTAGCTTCTAACAAACTTTTATCTCTCTCAAAATCACGAGGATAACTGTCAAAATCTTCGTTTGGTCCAAATTGAGTTGGGTTTACAAAAATGCTCACGACAACAAAGGTTGAGTTATTTTGTGCAATTTCGACCAAAGAAAGATGTCCTTCGTGCAGAAAACCCATTGTCGGCACGAAGGAAATTTTTTCATCTTTTGCTCTGAGAGAATTTGCAAATGATTGCATTTCAGAGACATTTTTAATAATTCGCATTACTTATTTGCAGTTTGTGCTTTCTTAAATTTTTCAAGTTGTTCTTTGTAGTAGCTATCTTCTGGGTCTTTATCAATTGCCATTTGAATTGACTCAATTGCTTCTTTATTTTTTCCCATTCGGAAATAAACTTCTGCAAGTGTGTCAACAATTTGTGGTGACTTTTCGCTCACTTTTACGGCAACAATTGCAGCTTCCAAAGCTTTTTCTAAGTGCATTTCATTTTCTGCAGAAAACCAAGCAAAAGCATTTAAAGCATTCGCATTTCGTGGGTTTTTCTCAACTACTTTCCAGTAAGTTTTGTAGGCTTTTTCTAATTCCTTTTTCTTTTCAAAGTAACCTGCGAGTTTCATTCCTGCACGTATTCCGAGTTCAGTTTCACCAAATTCATTAGCAAATTTACTAACAGATTCTGTTTTGTCTTCTTTCAAATCGAACATTGCAAGTTCATAAGAAGCAGTAGCTTTTTGTTCATCATTTTTGCTTGTTTCGACAACTTGTGAAAAATACTCTTTAGCGTTTTCGGAATCGCCTCTATCTGTGTATTTTTCAGCAATTTTGAACATCAAGTCAACATCATTCGGGCTGTCTTCAAGTCTTGTCAAATAGTTTGAAAGATAAGTGCTTCCCGTTCTGAATCCTTCGAGTGAGACCAAAAATTTTTCAGGTTTGTTTGCACCAACAATTCTATCAAGTTCTTCTCCGTCTGGTTTTAAAAGCAAAATTGTCGGATAACCAACGATTTTGTATTTTTCCATAATTGCAGGACCTTCACCTTTTTCACCATCAATTTTTAAATTGATAAAATTCTCTGAAGTGAAATTCCCAACTTCTTCATCCGTATAGACTGACCTGTCTAAAAACTTACAAGGTCCTCACCAAGAAGCGTGAACTGAAAGCATTAACGGTTTGTTTTCTTTTTTTGAAATCTCCAAGGCTTCGGAGACATTTGTTTTGAGGAATTCAATTCCTGCAAAAAGCGGACTTGCTAAAATAAGCAAGAAGAGAGTACTTCTGAAAAGCATTTTTACCTCTTTAGTTTATTGTAAATGTTAAGATTAGAAATTAGTAAACAATTTGAATTTTTTATCAAACTTTTCTAAAAATTACTATTCGATTTGAATTTGTTCCGAATGAGTTGTTTTTGATTCCCCAAATGTTTGCAGTCTTAGTAAACTTCTGCGAATTGATTAAAATTCCAATACACTTAAAACCAGCTCTCAAACCAATCGAAACCACCGTTTCATCAAGATTTATTTTCCCTTTTCTAACTTCACCAACTTCAAAAGCAACCCAACCATCTTTCTTTGTAACTCTAAAAAGCTCTTGAAAAACTTTACTCATTTTTTCTGTCCAATCTTCGACAGTCCGAGACATCGTAATCTTTTTAGCGATTTCATTTTCATCAATTCCATTAAACCAACACCTCAACCAATTGTCAGTCGAATACTGAACAATGTTCAAAAACGGTGGTGAAGTAATTGTCAGTTGAACAGAGTTTGGTGGAATCTCTTTCGTCAAACTTGCATCTTTGTTTAAAAATTTCACTGTCAAACCTGCTTTTCCTAAATTTGATTTTTCAGATTCAGAAAGTCTGTTAATCAAAGTTTTTGTCTTTTTTAAGATTATTTGTTGTGTGTTTTTGTACTCAGGTTTTTGGTTTAATTTTTTGTTAATCTTAATTTGGCGTTCAGGCGAAACAGCTTGGTTTGGTGGAAGTGTGTAAACTGAGAAGAAGCCTTTTGAATGCCCTGTGAGCCTATTTGTTGCAACCATTTTTATCCACTTGTCAATTTCATTCTTAGAATTTTTGCAATGATTTTTCAAAGAGGCAATTTCTGATTCGGTTTTTGAGTCGTAAAACATCGAAAGATCAATTTCAGCTTTCAGTTTTTTATCAAAGTTAATTTCAGAAAGCCTTTTTTCAACTTCCTCTAAAGTCGGAATGAAAAATCTCGGCTCCGTTAAAATTCGGCTCAAAGGGTTTACGTCGTTTGAAATCACTTTACGGTTCAAAATTCCTGATTCAATTGCAGTTGTTCCGCGTCCTCCAAAAGGGTCGTAAACAATGTCATTTTCTTTTGTTAAAACTTCAATGAAGAATCTTGGTAACTGAGGTTTAAAACAAGCTCTGTAAGAAATTTCGTGGATTGAAGAAGCTTGGCGTTGCTTTGCTGTCCAAAATTCATTCACAAAAATTTGGATTTTCTGTCCTTCAATTTTAATTTCAAAGACTTGAGTTTTGGCTTGAGTTTCAAGTGAAGTAAATTTTTGTAAGTAGGATTTTATTTTCATTTTTACTTTTGATTGTTTTCTTGAAAGTAATACTTTTTAAAAGCATCTTAACCCCAAAAAAGTAACTTAATTTATGCCTCCACTTAACTTCAATATAAATGTTTCAGTAATCATTCCTGCCTTTAACAGAACAAAATTATTGCTACGTGCGGTAAGTTCAGTTTTGTCGCAAACTTACCGAGATTTTGAATTAATCGTCGTTGACGACGGCTCAACCGAAAACTTGAGTGAGGTTTCCAAACTTGTTGCAGAAAATGGACATATTTTCATTTCAACTGAAAACTGCGGAGTTGCTTCAGCAAGAAATTTCGGTGCTTCAATTTCAAGTGGAAATTGGTTAGCATTTTTGGACTCTGACGACAAATGGCTTCCAACAAAATTAGAAGAACAAATCAAATTTTCTGAGAGCTTTCCCAAAACCAAAATTTTTCATTGTAACGAATCTTGGTTTAGAAACAGTCAACAAGTTTCGCCTAAAATTGATTTCAAACCTGCACAGGGCAAATGTTTTTTTGATTCTGTCAAATTCTGTAACATTAGTGCTTCGGCAGTTTTTTTGGAAAGAGCATTTTTTGAAAAACTTGGTGGTTTCGATGAAGAAATGGCAATTTGTGAAGACTACGATTTTTGGATTAGAGCTTCTTTAGAGAGTGAGGTCAGACTTTTAGAAAAATTTTTAGTTGAAAAGTACAGACTAAAAGAAAACCAACTTTCAAGCTCACAACCTGCAATTGACAGATTTAGAGTTTATTCTTTAGTAAAAATTTTACTAAAAGAAGTTTTAAACTCTGAACGACGAAAAGCAATTTTGGAACAAATCTCTTTAAAATCAGAAATTCTCTCAAAAGGTGCAAAAAAAAGAAATAATGAAATTTCATTCCAAACTTTTAACGAAACTCAAAAAATTGCACAAAGGTTTTTAACAAATGTTTTCGATTTTGAAATAATTCGGAAAGATTTTAGTTTGATTTTCCCTAAATTGTTAGCTGAAATTGAACCAAGGAAATTTGATTAATTAATCACTTTAAGGATTGCGGACTTTAGTCCGTTTGTTTTCACAATGTTTAGAAAAGATAAATACAGACTTACACAAACTGTAAAATGTGCCGGTTGAGCTTCCAAACTTAGTCCAACGGAGTTGAGACAGGCACTTTCAGGGATTGAATTCGCGACCAACCCTAACCTTCTCGTCGGAACAAAAACTGCTGACGACGCAGGAGTTTACAAAATAAGCGAAGAAATCGCCTTAATCCAAACGGTTGACTTCTTCACACCAATTGTTGACGACCCTTTTGTCTTCGGACAGATTGCTGCGGCGAATTCTTTGAGCGATGTTTACGCAATGGGAGGACTGCCTCTAACCGCTTTAAATATTGTTTGTTTCCCAAAAGACGACTTGCCACTGGAAGCACTTAAATTGATTCTCGAAGGTGGAAACGAAAGAGTAAAAAAGGCAAAAGCAGTCGTTGCCGGTGGACATTCAGTTGAAGACAAAGAACTAAAATTCGGTCTTTCAATCACAGGACAAGTTCACCCGAAAAAAATAAAAACTAACGCAGGTGCAAAAGTAGGACACAAACTTCTTCTGACCAAAAAATTAGGAACTGGAATTTTAGCAACGGCAATAAAAAGAGGTAAAGCCAAGGATTCGACGATTGACGAAATCGTTGCTTCAATGATTGAACTTAGCGAACCTGCTGCAAAAGCAATCCAGAAATTTAGCGATTCAATTTCAGCTTGCACTGACATCACAGGTTTTGGATTTCTCGGACACAGTTACGAAATGGCAACAGGGAGTAAAGTCGAAATCGAAATTGATTCTCAAAAAATTCCAATGTTCGACAATCTCTTGGATTTTGCTTCAAACAATAAATTTATGACAATGGGAAACACAACGAACAGAGCTTACGTCGGTGATTCAGTTGAATTTGCAGAATCAGTCGAAGAAGTTTACAAACGAGTTCTTTTTGACCCGCAGACTTCTGGTGGACTTTTGATTGCAATTGCTTCTAACAAAGTTGAAGAATTTAAAACTGCTTACAAAAATTTTGGTGGAAATTTTATTTGCGAGATTGGTTCAGTTACTGAAGGACACGAGCAAGGCAAGATTTCGGTAGTTTAGACTAATTCTTCAATTTTACTTGAAAGAATGAAATCATTTTCAGACAATCCATCAATTGAGTGTGTCCAAATTTCAACGACAACTTTTCCCCAAGAAATGTGTAAATCTGGGTGATGGTCTTCGCCTTCTGCAATTTCAGTGATTTTATTTGCAAATTTCATCGCCTCAACAAAATTCTTAAACTTGAACTCACAACTAATCTTTCTCCCTTCAAGAACTTGCCATTCGTTTTTTAATTCTGAGCGAAATTTTCCAATCTCGTCTTGTGAAAGTCGAGGAACTTTCCCTTCACAAGGAATACATTTCTTTTCTGATAATTTCATTTTCTTTCTTTCATAAAAAGACCTGAAAGGTTTTGAAAACCTTTCAGGTCTAAAGTTTGTTCAAAATCTATCAGATGGACTCAAGCCATCGGATAGAATGTAAAATTTTGCAACCAACAAACTATTAATGATTAATCATTATTCATTAATCATTAGTTTAGTAACCGAAAATATCTTCTTCTGTTAGGAATTGGATTTCGCCGATTTCTTTTAGTTCTTCAAGTCCGACTCGGTTTTTGTCTCCGACAATCGAAATGACCATATTTTTGCCTTGAATTTTCTCTTTTACAAATCCAGCGACATTTTCCATTTCCATTTCTTGAAGTTTTGCGAACTCTTCTTTTCTTGGGTCTTTTGCAACAATTCCTTTTTTCTCCCAAGCTTGAACAGTTCCAATTAGCTCTCTAAAACCTACTCTACTTGTTCTGTAATGATTTAGAAGTGCATTTTTACTTGCATCAAACTTATCATTTGATTTTGGCAAATTGTAAGTGATGTCCATAAAAGTCTTAACTGCTTCGGGAGTTTTGTCTGCTTGGCAACCGATTACACCAATCATTATGTTTTGTTCATCTTTGTTGTCTGCTTGCACAAAATTTCCCCAAGCACTGTAAGCCAAAGCTCTTGCTTCACGAATTTCTTGGAATACTACCGAACTCATCGAACCTGAAAAATACTCGTTGTACATTCTGTATTTCGGCGATTCTTCAAGGTTGTATTTTTCACCACCAAATTCCATTCTAATTTTCGCCTGAACGATTTCTTTGTCAAAGAAGTTGATTTTCGGCTTTTCATAATTTTGAATTTCTTTCACGATATAAGGCGGTGGTGTTTCAAGTTTCTCAGAAGTTTTGTAAGATTTGTCTAAAATCTTTTTGAGTTCAGAAGCGTCTTTTGAACCTACGTAATTGATTTTGTGCTTGAAACTTAGAAGATTGTTGAAATTTTCTTTCAACTCATTTGTACCAAGTTTTTGCAATTCTTCATTTGATAAAACTTGAATGTTTGGCGATTCTTTCCCGTAACGACTAAAGTTAGCTAAAGCACGTTGAATGGTTCGGTCGTCTTTTTTACTGTCTTCACGAGCAGAAATTTTGATTGCAACAAGTTCTTTCAAAGTCTTTTCTTCTGGCTCAAAATTATGAATTAAATCTTGCAAAAGTTCAAGCGATTTATCAAGATTTCTGTCAATTCCTGTTAGCGAAATTGTTGTTCTGTCATCTCCGATTGAAACATCAAATGAGCTTCCAATTTTATAAAATTCCATTTGGAACTGCTCTGCAGAGGTTTCAGAAGTTCCAGATTTTTCTAAAAGCTGAATTGCTGTTGGTAATTTTTTGTCTTGGTTGATTCCGTAGTCGTAAGAAAATGAAAGTGTAAAAACATCATTTATCGGATTTTTAGAGGTGAAGAGTTCAATTCCATTTTTGTAATTTTCTCTGTGCAAATCTTTATCAAAATCAACAAAAGCAGGGTGAATTTCTTCACTTTCCATTGCAAGGATTTCCTTGTAAAAATCTGACTGCCTTTCTTGCTCAATTTTAACTTCGTCTAAAGGTGGTTTTTCAATTTTCACAACTTCTTGCTGAGCATTTCGCCTGTAACCAATCACGTAATTATTTTGAAAGTATTTGTTTGCAACTCGCATCACGTCTTTTTTTGTAACTTTCGCAAGGTCTTTCAAGGAATGAACTTCATTTTTCCAGTCGGTTTCATTTATAAAACTGTCAACCATCCAGTAAACTCTTCCATCATTTTTTTCAAGTCCACTTTTTTGGTTAATTTCAAAATCCGTAACAATCGCAGGAATTATCCAATCTTGGAATTCACCTTTTTTAACCTTTTCAACCTCAGCCAAAATTAAGTCTCTTACTTCTTCAAGACTTTGCCCTTCTTTAGGAATTCCTGTAAAGTAATTGTAACCGTAATCTTTCATAAAACGTGGTCTTGAATGAGCTTCACGAACTTTTTGTCCTTGGTTCAAGTTCAAATTAATCAAACCTGCTTGGCTGTTGTCCAAAATCATATCGAAAAGTTGGAGTGCGAGTTGGTCTTTGTGTTTCACTGGAACAGTTCTGAAAGCCATTACCAAATATTCTTCCGCAAGATAATTCACTTCGACAACTTGTGGCTCCTTGATTGGTTCTTCTTTTACAGGCTTAAATTTTGGAACATCTTTGCTTTTCCAAGAACTAAAGTATTTGTCAATTATTTTGATTGTTTCATCGGAATCGAAATCTCCTGAAAGCACCAAAGCCATATTATTTGGAACGTAATAAGTGTTGTAGAACTCATACATTTTTTTGATTGAAGGATTCTTCAAATGCTCAATTGTTCCAATTGTAGTTTGTTGACCGTAAGGGTGTTTTGGAAAAAGTTTGTCCAAAACTTTCTCATAAATCAAACTGTACTTGTTGTCAAGGCTTCTATTTTTCTCTTCGTAAACTGTCTCAAGCTCCGTTTGAAAAAGACGAAAAACAGGCTCTTTAAATCGCTCGGATTCAAGTTTTGCCCATTGGGTCATTTTATTTGATGGAAGTTCGACAATGTAAACTGTCTCGTCGTTGGAAGTGTAAGCGTTAATTCCAGAACCTCCAAGACTTTGATAAATTCTATCAAACTCATTTGGAGCTGCAAAAGTAGAGGCTAATTGAGCTTCTTTGTTAATTTCTGCATAAATTTCTTTACGTTTTGCTTCATCTTTTTCGTGGAAATATTTTTCATAAAGGTCAGTGATTTTGTCAAGGTGAACTTTTTCTTTTTCAAAATCAATTGTTCCAAGTTTAGTTGTCCCTTTAAAAAGCATATGCTCTAAGTAATGAGCAATTCCTGTTGCATCTTTCGGATCGTTTTTGCTTCCTGCACGAACTGCAATATGAGCTCTAAAAGTTGGTTCTTGGTGATTTTCACTCAAGTAAACTTTGAGCCCATTTTCAAGAGTGTAAATTCTAACTCCCATTGGATCATTTGGAACTGATTCATATTTGTATTCTTTTGCAAAAACGAACTGAATAGCAAAAATTCCAATTAGGAAAACTGCAAGATTTCTGATTTTCAAAGTTTTCTCCTTAGCTTAGTTAGTTTAGATTAAGGTTAAAGTCAAAAATTTAACTTTAAAATTCCATTTTTGTTACAAATTTTCAACATTTCTCAATATTTTTCTAATCCCTTTTGCAAAAAAATAGTTACCTTTTGGCTCGTCGGGAGAGTAGGATTTAAAAACTAAAACTAAAGAAAATGAATAACTTGTGGACATCTAAGTGAATAATCACCAAAATTGGACGATTGAAATCTCCGACTCAAATATCGAACATTATGGTTTCTCCCACATTGGAAATGGACGTAAAGAAAACCAAGACTATCAAATCGCATTAAAAAATCAAGATAATAAATTCATTTTTGCAGTTTGTGACGGAATGGGCGGACACGCAGCAGGAAGTACAGCAAGCAAAATTGCAGGTGAAGAGATTCTAAGTTTCTCAAAAGAGAACTTTGAAAAAGAACCAAAAGAAATTCTCGAGAATGCAATTTCAAATGCAAATTCAGCAATTTTTAACGAAGCAATTCAAGATAAAAAACTCAAAGGGATGGGAACAACTGTTGTTGCCGTAACAATTGACCAAAATTTAGGTTATGTTGCTCACGTTGGCGATAGCAGAGTTTATTGGATTCGTAATGGCAAAATGAAACGCTTAACAAAAGACCATTCCTACGTTCAATACTTAGTTGATAACGACGTGATTACTGACGAAGAAGCATTCAGTCATCCCAAAGGAAACATTCTCACAAAATCTGTTGGAATCAGCCTTGACTTTGAACCTGAAGTTCGTAGCAGACCAATCTTGCTTGAAGAAAATGATATTTTACTTCTTTCTTCTGACGGTTTGCACAATGTTTTGACAGACAAACAAATCCTAAATTGCATTCAAGAAAATAAGATTCCCCTAAGTGAACTTTGCGAAAAATTAATTAAAGACGCACTTGCCAACGGAGCAAACGACAACATAACGGTTCAAGTGATTAAGTTCAATTCACTCTCAAAAAAAAAACTTCTACACAACAAACCAATCCAATTTCAGGACTTTCGACTGAGCAAAAAATAACACCTGTTCCTGGTTTTTTAATTCAAAGAACAGGACTTTCATTTGAGCAAGAGAAAGTCAAGGAAAAACCACCTGAATCAAAAGTTGACGCAGTTAAATTCACCGAGGAAGTTATTTATAAAACTTCTGCCAAAGAAGAACCCAAAACTTTAATTTCTAAAGAAATTCCAAAACCTAAAGAGAAAACAGAAAGTGTAAAAGCATCTTTTACAGAAGAAGGCGAGTTAAAATTAGAAGTACCTAAACCGACTCAAAAACCACTTTCCTTAGAAAGAAAAGATGAAACTGAACCTAAAATTGTTGAAAAGCCAAAACCTGTTTTTATAAAACAGAAACAAGAAAAGAAAACGGTTACTTTTGATACCCAGGAACAAAGAAAAGAAGAGCCCAAAACTTCAAAACCAACCTTAAAACCTACTCTCAAAAGAACCGAAGGAAAGTTAGAAGAAGCTCCAAAGGTGGAAAGGGTTAAACCAAAGCCAATCAAGCTGAA
>QQUF01000046.1 GCA_008501735.1 Calditrichota bacterium
TTATTTTGCAATTCTTCATAGATTTCTCTTGCTTGCTGATTCTTAACCAACGCTTCTTCAAATTTTCCAATTTCATTATAAATTATAGAAGTAAAAAGTAAAGCTGAGCAAATCCCAGCTTTATTATTCAATTGTCGGTTCAATTTTAACTGGATTTTTATGTTTTCAAGTGCCTTTTCATATTCGATAGACTGAATATAAAATAAACAAAGTGATTTGTGAATTTCTGCAATTAGAGAAATATCACCTGTTTTCTTTGCAAAATAAACTGATTTTTGATAGTATTTTGATGCTTGCTCAAATTCGCCCGAAAAAGCATAAATTCCACCTAAATTAAGCAAGGCATTAGTTGTTTGCCTATAAAATCCCATCTCTTCTGAAATTTCTCTTTCCTTTGAAAAATAAAAAATTGCTTCTTCACTGTTTCCTTCCTTAAGGTGACGATGTGCAAATCCAAGAGCTTCTAATAATTCTGCATATCTTAATGGGTCGCTTAGTTTCTCACAATTTTTTACTTGACCTTCCAAAAATTTTACGGCTTCAGCGTACTTACTTTGTAAAATTATCACTAAACCTAAGTTCAAATTGGCATCAAAAATTTTCTTCTCATTTCTTAGTTTAGTAAAAATTTTAAGTGCTCGATTTAAAATTTCAATTGAATCGTTAACCTGTCCTAATTTTCGTAAATTAATAGCTTTGGTCAACAAACCATTCCCAAATTCTAATTCTTCCCCTAATTCTTCAAATTCATTAATTGCTTTTTCAACGAATGAATTTGATTCTAAAAAATCACCTTTACTTGCAAAAATATTAGCCAAAGAATCATTCGATTTTGCGATTCTCATTTTATCTTCACTTTTTTGAGAAAGCTCTAAAGATTTCAAGCAAATATTTTCGGCTTCTTCCATTTTGCCTAAAGTGCTAAGGAGGTTTCCTTTTGCCAAAAAACAATCAATTAATTTTTTATTGTCTTGAGAATTTTCTAAAAATTCAATTGCATTGTTAAGGTATTGTAATGCTTTTGCACTTGAATATTTTCCTGTAAGCACTTCACTAGCTTTGATACAATATTTTATAGCTTTTTCAGAATTTCCGCATTGATAAAAATGCTCTGCTAAATCTTCGATGACTTCAATTTTGTTTGAAGAAAATTTATTTTCAAGAAATTCACCAGCTTTTTTGTGTAATTCTAATTTAGCTTTTGGAATGAGATTTTTTTCAAGAGTTTCGCGGATTGAATCGTGAGTAAAGCTAAAACTATTTTTGCCAACCTTTTCCAAGAACCTCAAAGAGAAAGCTGCTTTCAGGCTCTTTTTTACACTTTCCTTTGAGTTGTTTGAAATTTCGTAAAATGTCTCTTCTCCAAAATTTTTGCCAAGAATCGAAGCAACTTGCAATGACTCAACAACATCTTTTCCTAATAAAATCAGACGCTCATTAATCACCGAAGAAATCGTGCTTGGAATTTCAACTTTCGTCAAAGAGTCCAAATTTAAATCCCAATTTCCATTTTGGTCTGTGAGCAAATCTTTCTCGTAAAGATTGTAAATTATTTCTTGAGTAAAAAGTGGACTTCCTTTCGTTTTCTCAAAAATAAATTCCGCAAATTCTGTTTCAATAATGTCAGTTTTCCCAAGAATTGAAGTAAGAATTTGGGCAATTTCCTCAAGATTAAGGGGTTTTAATTCAATGATTTCAGGTTTGTAATCGGCTTGAATTTCTGACCAAATTTTAGCAAAAGGCGAATTCTTAATCGCACGAGTTCTAAAATTTCCGACAAAAAGGATAGCTGAGTTTTCCAAATTACGAAACATTTGAAGCAACCACTTTGCACTCAATTCATCAGCCCATTGCAAGTCTTCGATGTTTAAAATCAGAATTTTATCTTTTGAAAGGTTTATCAAAAAATTGATTAAAGAATTAAACAAACGAATTTCGCCGTCTTGCCCTTTTAATTCATCAATTTTCTCAATCTTTTTCATAAAGTTCATTTGAGAAAGTGGCGGATAAATTTTCACAAAATCCCAAGCAAATCTTCCCAAAGTCTCTGCTTTCTTCTTATCGGAAAACGAGGAAATAATGTTAACAGCTTTTGAAAAAATATTCACAAGAGGCTCAAAAGAAGTTCCATTTTTAGAACATTTTGCTTCAAGCAGATTTGCGTTTTGCAAATTTAAACCAACACGAAATTCTGTCCAAAGTTTTGATTTTCCAATTCCAGATTCACCCAAAATGAAAACGCCTTTTGCACTTCCTTTCCCAACTTCTGAAAAGGCTTTTTCTAAAACTTTTAATTCATTTTCTCTTGAAACAAAAATTGAAGGTAAAAGATAAGATTTAGCTTTTCCGATTTCCTTAAAATCACCTTTTTTGAGAAAATTATTCAATTCTCTTGAGACTTCGCTTGCACTTTGGAATCTGTCGTTTGGGTTCTTCTCTAACAATTTTAGAATAATTTTTTCAATGGTTGTCGGCAAATCGGGAAAAACCTGCCTTGGCGAAATTATTGGTGAACGAAGATGAGCTAAAGAAATTTCCCCAAGCGAGTTACCGTTTATCGGAAAAACGTCAGTTACTAATTTGTAAAACAAAATTCCAAGTGAGTAAAGGTCGCTTCTATGGTCAATTTTTCCTGAATCTTGGCATTGTTCAGGTGAGGAATATTTTGCAGTTCCAAGAAAAGCTCCAGAAGCTGTTAAGGTAGAAGAAGTGTCAAGTTTCACGAGGTCAAAATCTGTAATCTTGATTTGGCCATCTTTTGTCTCTAAAATATTTGCAGGTTTCAAATCTCTGTGAACAATTCCATTTTGATGGAGTGCTTCAATTCCATTTGCAATTTGGATAATTTTTGAGATTTTTTCTTGTAGAGACGCAAGATTTTGCGTCTCTACGATGGAATTATCTTTTCCAACAGACGCACTTCTGTGCGTCTCTACGGAATCCACAAATTCCATCACAAAACCGATTTCGTCTTTTTCCTCATACCATTCAATCATTTTTACACAATTTGGGTGCGAGACTTTCTGTGCAGACTCAAAACCACGTTTGATTCTTTTAATTTCTTTTGGGCTTTTGTAATTCTCGTGAATTAATTTTAGTGCGTAAAATTCTCCGTTAGTGGATTTTTTAACTTTGTAAACTGTTCCGAAAGTTCCAGAAGCAATTTTGGAAATTTTATTGTAGGGCATTTTAATTTTCTTTGGTTTGAGTTTAGAGCATTTTACCCGCCAATCGGGACAATTTTTATAAGACAAATTTCGTCTTTAGCGAGTCGAGTGCGTCGGCAAGCGAAACGCACGGAAAACTTAAAACACAAATTGAAGTTTCACAAAACAAAAGAGCCCAACAAAATTAATTGTCAAGCTTTTTAATTGTAAGAGAGAGTAAAAATTATTTGAGTAAAATCATTTTGTTTGTTTGAGTGAAAGTTCCTGCTGTGAGTTTGTAGAAGTAAGTTCCATTTGAGACAGACTTTCCGTTTTCGTCAGTTCCGTTCCAAACAACATTGTGTGAACCTTCTTGTTGAAATCCTTTTGTGAGTTCTTTTACAAATTCACCTTTTATGTTGTAAATCTTAAGACTAACTCTCGTGTCTTTAGCAATTTGGTAAGAAATTGTTGTGCTTGGGTTGAAAGGGTTAGGGAAGTTTTGTGCTAATTTGTATTCTTTCTTAGAAATTACTTCTTCTTCACCAAGAACAAATTTTACAGCTTGAGATTGAGTTTCGTGTTTAGTTTCAAGCTCATTAGTTTCAACATCAGAAATGTAGTAAGTATAAAGTTCATTGTTTCTAAGTTGAGAATTATCAACAAACGAGTAGTTATTTTGGAAGGTTGAGTTTCCTTGTCCTAAAAGTTCATTATGACTTTTGTAAGAAGCAATTTGAATGAAGTTTCCGTTACCTGTTTTTCTATAAACATTAAAACCTTCGTTTTCAGTCTCAGAAGCAGTTGACCAATTGAGTGAAATTGAATTTTCGATTTGACGAGCTGTGAAAGAATTTAATTCAACAGAAAGTGGTGCATCATTAATTCCAATTGTAATTCCTATAGGAAAATCTAAACCGGTAACTAAATCTTCCACATTTGAGCCGTCTAAATCTGCACGTTGGATTTTATTTGTTCCATCATCAATCCAATACATTTTTGAATTGGTTAAATCTAATGCGATTCCAACAGGAAGACTTAAACCTGTTGTAACGAGGTCTTCTACATTAGAACCGTCTAAATCTGCTCTTTGGATTTTATCCGTTCCATAGTCAGTCCAATACATTTTTGAATTGGTTAAATCTAATGCGATTCCTTCAGGAGTATCTAATCCTGTAACAAGGTCTTGAACATTAGAGCCGTCTAAATCTGCTCTTTGGATTTTATCCGTTCCATCATCAACCCAATACATTTTTGAATTGGTTAAATCTACTGCGATTCCAACAGGAGTACTTAAACCTGTAGTAACAAGGTCTTCAACATTAGAACCGTCTAAATCTGCTCTTTGGATTTCATTCGTTCCAGTATCAGTCCAATACATCTTAGTTGCAAATGAATTAGTGGCTAAAGCTAACCCTAAGATGAGAGTTAAAAGTAAAGTAGAGAGTTTTTTCATCGTTTTGTTCCTTATTTTTTAAATGAAAAACCCGCATTAAGCGTGAAATTTAAAAATTGTTTTTTTTTAAAAGGTTTTTCAAAACCTATTAAAACTTGCAAATTTCTACTTCAACAAAATCATCTTGTTAGTTTTAGTAAAAATTCTAACTGTGATTTTGTTGAAGTTAGTGCCATTTTAAGACAGACTTTCCGTTTTCGTCTGTTCCGTTTCAAAATGCTTCGTGTGGACCTTTGCTAAGTAGAACTTAATCCCTTAACTCGGTTTGAAAAAAATGAGCAATCCAATTCTGCTCAAAAACATTAAAATCTGCGGTAGAAACAAGGCATTGCATTGTCGCTACGTCATTTATTTCAAATTCTTAAAAATGTCTAAAGTATTGTTTGGTAAAAGTTTGTAAAAACAAATCATAACGATTGAAATTTAAATATGAAATTTTATCTTGCAAATAAAAAATATTGAAAAAACGTTAGTAAGGTAATTTTTTTCTAACCGAAAATAAAAAAAGCCCGACAAAATTAATTGTCAGGCTCCTTTAGTAAGAGAGAGAAAAAAATTATTTTAATAAAATCATTTTGTTAGTTTGTGTGAAAGTTCCAGCAGAAATTTTGTAGAAGTAAGTTCCGCTTGAAACTTGGTTTCCAAAGCTGTCTGTTCCGTTCCAGTTTGCTGAATGAGAACCTTTGCTCATTTTTTCATTTACAAGTTCTTTAACTAACTCACCTTTGAGGTTGTAAACTTGGAGTTTTACGTCTTGTGTTTTTGCAATTTGAAAATTGATTTTTGTGCTTGGGTTAAAAGGATTTGGAAAATTCTGTGCTAAAACGTAGTCGAGTTTAGTTTGTGCAATTTCTTCGTTTAGTGTGAATCTTACAGTTTGTGCTAATTTGACGTGCTTGGTTTCGAGTCCGTTAGTTTCAACATCAGAAATGTAGTAAGTGTAAGTTTCGCCGTTTCTGAGTTCTGAATTGTCAACAAAAGTGTAGTTGTTTGAAGTTGTAGAATTTAAAGCACCGAGAAGTTCTGAGTTTCCTTTGTAAGAAGCGATTTCTACAAAGTTACTGTTTCCAGTTTTTCTGTAAACGTTGAACCCTTCGTTGTCTTTTTCAGAAGCAGTAGTCCAATTGAGTTGAATTGTGTTTTCGATTTGACGAGCTTGGAAAGAATCAAGTTCAACTGCAAGAGGAAAATCTCCACCGTCAGCTGCAAAAAAAGATGCAGAACCGGAATCAGTGCCATTGTCATCGTCAAAAGAATTCCCTACAAAAATAATTTCACTACTTATTGCAACAGCTAAACCGAAACCATCTGAAACTCCAAGTTCGCTTTGTGCAAGTTTAGTTTGTTGTGTCCACGTAACGCCACTTCTATTAAAAGAATATGCTGCACCAGAACTCACGACTCCTGCATTATTGTTAGGAGCTCCAACTATAATGTTATCTCCTTCAATTCCTACCGAAGTGCCGAAGGCATCATTGATAGTTCCATCACTCGCAGTTAGTTTTGCTTGCTGACTCCAAGAGACTCCACTTCTTGTAAAGACGTAAGCTGAACCAGAGTTGCTTCCTCCATCATCGTCTTGGTAAGACCCAACAACCACATAATCACCATCAATTGAAACTGAATATCCAAAAAAATCACTTGCTGCCGCATCACTTGCCGTAAGTTTTGCCTGTTCTGACCACGAAGTTCCACTTCTTGTAAAGACGTAAGCTGAACCGGATTCATTTCCTCCGTCATCATTTTTCCGAGCTCCAACAATTAAATCATCTCCTTTTATAGAAATAGAGCAACCAAATTCATCAAAAGCTGCCGCATCACTTGCCGTAAGCTTTGCCTGTTCTGACCACGAAGTTCCACTTCTTGCAAAGACGTAAGCTGAACCGGAACTAAATGGTAAATCATCATTTGCCAACGCACCGACTGCGGCATAATCTCCGTCAATAGAAACTGTTACTCCGAATTCGTCAAGTGCAGCTGCATCACTTGCTGTTATTTTTGCTTGCTCTGTCCACGAAGTTCCACTTCTAACAAAAATGTAAGCAGAGCCTGAATTACTTCCGTTATCATCATTTTTATAAGCTCCAACAATTGCATAGTCTCCGCTGATACCAACAGAGATTCCAAAGTTGTCGTCTTCCGATGCATCACTTGCGGTAATTTTAGCTTGTTGTGCCCAGGTTGTTCCACTTCTTTTATAAATGTAAGCAGAACCTGAATTATTTGTTCCATCGTCATCAAATTGAGCTCCAACAATTGCATATTCTCCATCAATAGAAACGGCTTCAGCAAATTTGTCGCCTGCAGCACCGTCTCCGGCAAAAATTTTTTCTTCATATTGTGCAAATGAGTTTGCAAAGATTCCAAGGCTAAGTGCTAAAGTTGGGATAAGTGTTTTTGTAAAAGTTTTCATTTTTTATGTCCAAATATTTTTGTTTTTAAAGTTGGTTGTGAGATTGTTTCTTGAAGTTGGAAAAGACCTGAAAGGTTTTCAAAACCTTTCAGGTCGTAAATTTTCTATTTGAGTAAAATCATTTTGTTAGTTTGTGTGAAAGTTCCGGCTGAAATTTTGTAGAAGTAAGTTCCGCTTGAAACTTGGTTTCCAAAACTGTCAGTTCCGTCCCAGTTTGTAGAGTGTGAACCCTTGCTAAGATTTTCATTCACAAGTTCTTTCACGAGTTCACCTTTGAGGTTGTAAACTTCGAGTTTTACGTCTTGAGTTTTTGCAATTTGGAAATTGATTTGTGTGTTTGGGTTAAAAGGATTTGGGAAGTTCTGTGCTAAAACGTAATCAAGTTTCGTTTGTGCAATTTCTTCGTTTAGTGTGAATTTTACTGTTTGTGCTTGAGCAACGTGCTTAGTTTCAAAACCATTTGTTTCGACATCAGAAATGTAGTAAGTGTAAGCTTCATTATTTTTAAGTTCAGAATTGTCAGTGAAAGTGTAGTTGTTTGAAACTGTTGAATTTAATGCACCGAGAAGTTCAGAGTTGCCTTTGTAAGAAGCGATTTGAGTGTAGAAACTATTGCCCATTTTTCTGTAAACATTGAAACCTTCGTTTTCTTTTTCAGAAGCAGTTGTCCAATTGAGTAGGATAGAATTTTCGATTTGACGAGCTGTGAAAGAATCAAGTTCAATTGCAAGAGGTGAATCATCAACGCCTAAATCTAATCCATTTGGAAAATTTAACCCTGTAACAAGGTCTTCAACACTTGAGCCATCTAAATTAGAACGTTGAATTTTATCCGTTCCGGCATCAGACCAATACATTTTTGAATTTGCAACATCTAATGTAATCCCTCTTGGTGTATTTAAACCAGAGGTTACAAGGTCTTCAATACTTGAACCATCTAAATTTGAGCGTTGAATTTTATCTGTTCCATTATCAACCCAGTAAATTTTAGAATTTGTTAAATCAATTGTCATTCCCCAAGGGTCGTTTAAACCTGTAACAATATCTTCAACACTTGAACCATCTAAATTTGCTCGTTGGATTTTATTTGTTCCGGTATCATTCCAATACATTTTTGAATTTGTAACATCGATTGCTATTCCATAAGGAATACCTAATCCAGTAACAAGGTCTTCAACACTTGAACCGTCTAAGTTTGCTCGTTGGACTTTTTTGGTAGAAAAATCAACCCAGTACATTTTAGAGTTTGTAATATCTAATGCTAATCCACAAACAAAGATTATTCCGTTTGAAGCATTTGTAACAAGGTCTTCTACATTTGAACCGTCTAAATCTGCACGTTGGATTTTTCTATTTCCTGCATCTGTCCAATACATTTTAGAATTTGTAGGATCTACAACCATTCCATAAGGAATACTTAAACCGGTTGTAACAAGGTCTTCCACATTTGAACCGTCTAAATCGGAACGTTGAATTTTATCTGTTCCTTCATCAACCCAATAAATTTTTTCTGCAAATGAGTTTGAAACTAAAGTTAAACCTAAGCTAAGTGCTAAAGTTGGTACGAGCGTTTTTGTAGAGATTTTCATTTTTTTAATCCTCTGTCTTATTAAAATTATTGATTTAAAATTATTTGTTCTAAAATGATTTGTATGAAAAGAACCAAAACACAACCAAGAAGAGTCTTTAGGGTTGTCCTAACTAATTCTATCTTTTTTGGTATTAAAGATTCGTCTTTATAAGTTTTGCTTGGGTTTTTCATTTTTTAAGTTTTCCTATTTTGTTTCTGCTCTTTGAACTAACAAGCTCTGTGCCAAAATCATAAACCCCTTAAAAACAACACTTTGTGAGATTTGTGACTTCCCAATAAAATAGTCGTTTTGACTATTAATTTCAGACAGTAGATTTTTAAGTAATTGTAATTACAAGGCTTAGTAGAATAATAGTCATTTTGACTATTGTGGCTATAATGACTATTAAAATTTGATATAGAGTTGTAAGTATTTGTATTTATTAGAAATAATAAAAATAGTCATTTTGGCTTTTTGGGTTACAGTGACTCTTTAAGTCAAAATGACTACTTCCTAATTTTGGGTAAAATTTGAATGTGTTTGGTGAGATTATAGATAAAGTGAGTTTGTGGAATAAAAGTTACTTTATCGTTTGAAAGGAAGAAAAAGACACACGAATGTGCATCTTTTAAAATAAATTAATTTTAACTATTTTTGAGGCTTGAAACATCAATGTCGTGTTTCTTCAAAAGTCTATCTAATCTTTTGTTGTTTACTCCAAGTTCTTGAAATGTGTTTTTTAAATGAAAATTGTTTTTCTTTAATGCTTTCAGAACTAAATGCTTTTCTAAAATCCCAATCTTTTCATTTAAATCAAAATCTCCTGAAAGTTTTTCTTCCAATTCACTTCTTTGAAGATTTTCATTGGATTGTGAAGGTTTAATTTCTTGTGGATTTTCAAGGGTATTGATGTTTAAATCTCTTAAAGAAATTAAAGTTTCTGATTTCGTTTTGACAAAACAAAGTGCAACGAGGTTTTCAAGTTCACGAACATTTCCTTCCCAACTTTGAGCAAGTAAAATGTTAATCGAGTCTTGTGTAAAGCCTTTTAATTTCTTTCCTGTTTCTTTGTTGAATTTTCTCAAAAAGTGGTAACAAAGTGGAATTATGTCTTCGCTTCGTTCTCTCAAAGGTGGAATTTCAATTTTCAGAAATGCTATTCTATAAAAAAGGTCTTTCCTAAAGTTCCCTTTCTTTACTTCTTCTTCCAAGTTTTTATGAGTTGCAATGACAATGCGTGATTTAATTTTTGTCGGTTTTTCTGCTCCAACTTTCCAAACTTCATTCTCCTGAATTACTCTAAGCAACTTTGCTTGAATGTCCAAAGAAAGTTCAGCGATTTCATCAAGGAAAAGAGTTCCTTTGTTCGCAAGTTCAAACTTTCCTTTTTTATCAGTTGTTGCTCCGCTGAAAGAACCTTTTGTGTGTCCGAACAACTCACTTTCTGCTAAGTCTTTTGGAATTGCAGAACAATTGATTGCAATAAATGGCTCATTTCTTCTTAGGCTTAATTTGTGCAAAGAATTTGCAACAAGTTCTTTTCCTGTTCCTGTTTCTCCGTGAATGTAAACTGTGAAGTTTACTTTTGCTGCTTCTTCAATTTCTGAATAAACTTTTTGCATTTCAGGACTATTTCCAACAAAGATTCCGAGTTTGTTAATCTCGGATTCTATTTTCATTTTGATAGCTTCGTTTTGCCTTTGGAGAACAGGAGATAAAATGTTAGCAATCGATTTTACTTTTTCTAAATCCGAATTTTCAAAAAATCCTTTTTCAATTTTCAATCTGTCAAGGTAAAGTGCTCCGATAACTTTGTTTTTTACTTTGAGCGGAACTGCGATTACTGAAAGAAATATTTTACCGATAACACTCTGATTTTCTTTTAACTCAGGAATTTCAAGAACATTTTTTAGTAAAGTTGGTTTGTCTTCTTCAATTGCTTTTTTAAGAACTGTTGTGGAAAATTCAATCTCTTCATCTTTCAAATTTGAAGAAATCGCAATTGGTTCAAAACCTTTTTCATTTTTTAAAATGATTTGGCAACTGCCCGAATTTGTTTCTTTCAATAGAAACTTAAGAAGCTCATCAAAAACAGTTTCAGGAGTCAACCAATTTGTCAAAGATGAAATTAATTCAGGATAGATTTCATTAGTTTTGAATTCAATTTCCTCAAGAAAATCAATTTTCTTTTTAATAAAAAATAATTCTTTGGTTTTGAATTCATTTTTAAAAAAGTCCAGAGTTTCCAACTTTAGTTTTTGAAAATTGATTTTCTTTTCAAGGAGATAGGGAGGCTTCTTTTCTTCAAATAATTTGCAAAGTTCAAAGGCAATTTCATACTTTGGTTCTGAAGAATCAGTTAGTCTTTTTAATTCTAAAAGATTATTAATAGCTTCGTTTTTGTTGCCTAACTCAAAGTCGATTAACTCTTTCTGAATTTTTACTTTTGTTTTAAGAATGTTAGATTCAAAATCCTTACCCAAATATTCAAACGCTTTTTGACAAAGTTTTTCTGCTTTATGAATGTCTTTTTTTGCAAAGCAAGACTTTGAAAGTAGGTAATGAGCAAAGCAAATATTTTCAAAGTCATTAACCTTTTCTAATAAAGGAAATGATTTTTCATAGAAATCATTAGCTTCTTTATACCTTTTAGTTTCGTATAAAAGTTCACCATAATTAATATAAAGTTGACTTAAATATTGTTCTGAATTAATTTTTGTACATATTTGAATTTGCTTTTTGATAATTGATTCACTTTCCTCAAAATCACCTATTAGAAAATATACTTTTGCCAACTCATTTAAAATCCAAGGATAGGCTAATAAATTTAATTCTGATAGTTTGGAACTTGCTTGTATAAAGTATTTTTTAGCATCTTTTAATTTTCTCTCTCTTAGATTTATTCGCCCTAAAAATCCTAAAGATTGAATAACTCCTGGATTAAATCCAAATTCTTCAGATTTTTCAAAACACAAATTAAACTGATTTTTTGCTTTTTCATATTTATGGAATTTCTCATAATTACTACCCATATGAAAATGGTAGGAAATTATACTTGTAATATCTCCGTATTCTTCCAAAAGCTGGAAACTACTTTTGTATAAAGTTTCTGCTTTTTCATATTCTTGTTTTTGAGATGCTATTTTCCCTTCTTGAAAAATGACAGTACCTAAAATATTTTTTGAATTAGTTTTTTTTCCTATTTCTTTAGCCTTCATCAAAAATATTTTTGCCTTTTCATTTTCATTTAAAAAGGAATATAGAAAACTAATTCTTATGTAAGTTCTTCCTACTTCAACTAAATTGTCAATTTTTTCAAATACTTCTTTTGCCTGAAAGTAAATTTTAAAAGCCTCATCGTATTCTCTTTGAACCCGTTTTAATTCCCCAATTCCAATTAAACTTGATGCTTTTACCGAACTGTTTTCCTTAGCTTTTTCACTTGCTTTTGTAAAATATTGTTCTGATTTTTTTACTTCGTTTATACCAAAGAATATTCTTCCTAATTTTAAATAAGTATTCGATTGAAGTTCTTCATCATTTGAATTTTCAATAAAATCTAAGATTTTTAACAAATACCGAATCGAAATATTAAAAATTTGTTGTTGCTCATAAATGTCGGCTAATTTAAGTCCATAATGAATTGACTTTTCTTGGTTTGATGCCTGTAAGAAATGTTCGAGTAATTCAGCCAGAATTTCACTTTCAGGATAATTCGCTTCAAGGTAATTCCCGATTTCTGAATGATAAGTTTTAAAAACCTTTTGGTTAATTCCTTGTGAAATCCCTTCTCTAAATGATTCGTTCTCGAATTCAAAAATTCCCTCTTTATTTCTAATTAAAATTCCTTGAAGTTTTTGATTACTAAATTCTTCCTCAACTTTATTCTCGTTTAATAGCAAAATCTCCGCAACAATTTTGCTATTAAAATACTTACCGAGTAAAGACCCAACTTCAAGAAGTTTCAACAAATTTTTATCAAATAATTTAAATCGTTCATTTACGACACTCTGAATGGATTTGGGAAGTTTTAAGTCCCCAAAGTTTTCAGTGTTTAAATCCCAAACGCCTTTATCTTTTTTTAGTTTTTGGGTTTCAAATAGATGAAACATTATTTCCTGAATTAAAAATACATTTCCACTTGTTCGTCTCAAAATTTCTTCACAAAAACTTGTGTTAACAGGCTCAGATTTTCCAAACATTTTCGTTAAGTAAGTTTTTACTTCTCCAAGTGAGAAATTATTAAGTTCTATTAAAAAAGTGTTTCCAAGCTCACTTTTAAAGGTTTCTAAATTATTATCGTCTTTAGTTACTGTTCCGATTAATAAAATTGAGTTGTTAGAAAGGCTCTTCGTTAGGTATTGTAAAAATTTTAGACTTTGTTTATCTATCCATTGCAAATCGTCAAAAAAGAAAACAAAAGTTTGGTTTTTCATTTGAATATTTTTGATAAGGGTTACAAAAGATTCAAAAACTTTTTCTTCTGAATCAATTCCTTTCATAATCTTTAATTCGTCTAAAAATTCAAAACATTTATTTCTTTCAAGAATTGGCAAAATAGCCGCCAAATGTCTTCCTAATGTTCCAATTTTTTCAGCTTGTTCTTTTGCTGAAAGGTTTCCAATTTGCTCTAAACATTGAGTTAGAATTAGTTGAAGAGGTTCAAAAATTTTTCCATCTTTTTTACAAGTCGTTTCAAAAATTAATTCTGAATTTTGAGTTAAACCTAATTTGAATTCCTTCCACAATTTTGTTTTTCCAACTCCTTGTTCTCCACTCAACAAGACTGTTTTTAGTTTGCCATTTGAGACTTCAGAATAGATTTTGTTCAATTCTAAAAATTCTTTCCTTCTTCCCACAAAATCGGGAGTAAGGAGAAAATCTCCAAAGGTTTCTAAGTTTTCAACTTTTCCTTCTTTTAAAAAAGTGTTTAAGATTTTTGAAACTTCTTGAGCTGATTGAAACCTGTCTTTTGGGTCTTTTTTAAGAAGTTTAGAAATTACGGTGTTCAAAACTTCGGGTAAATCGGGAACGAATTGTCTTGGGGAAATCAGAGGAGTTCTAATGTGTGCAAGTGCAATTTCAGCGAGAGAGTTTCCGTCAAAAGGAACTCTGCCACAAACTAATTGGTAAAAAAGAACACCAAGTGAATAAAGATCGCTTTTATAATCAACTTTTGTTGCACTTTGGCATTGTTCGGGAGAAGAATATTTTGCTGTTCCAAGAAAAGCTCCCGAAGCTGTTAGAGTAGAAGAATCATCAATTTTTACTAAGTCAAAGTCTGTAATTTTGATTTGACCTTCTTTTGTTTCGAGAATGTTTGCAGGTTTCAAATCCCTGTGAACGATTCCTTTTGAATGTAGAGCTTCAAGTCCATTTGCAATTTGAATTATTTTTGAGATTTTTTCTTGTAGAGAGGTAAGATTTTGCGTCTCTACAACAGAATCCACAAATTCCATAATAAAACCGATTTGGTCTTTTTCTTCGTACCACTCAATCATTTTTACACAATTTGGGTGCGAGACTTTTTGTGCAGTCTCAAAACCACGTTTGATTCTTTTAATTTCTTTTGGAGTTTTGTAATTCTCGTGAATGAGTTTTAGTGCGTAGAATTCACCGTTAGTGGATTTTTGAACTTTGTAAACGGTACCAAAAGTTCCAGATGCAATTTTGGAAATTATAGAATATGTCATAAAAAATCTCTTACTTATTGTTACATCGAAAACTTAAAACAGAAACTTTATTTTCACAAAACAAAAAAAGCCTGGCAAAATTAATTGTCAGACTTTTTTGAAAGAGAGTAAGAAATTTATTTGAGTAAAATCATTTTGTTAGTTTGAGTGAAAGTTCCTGCTGAAATTTTGTAGAAGTAAGTTCCGCTTGAAACTTGATTTCCAAAGTTGTCAGTTCCGTTCCAATTTGCTGAATGTGAGCCTTTGTTCATTTTTTCATTCACAATTTCTTTCACAAGTTCACCTTTTAAGTTGTAAACTTGGAGTCTTACGTCTTGTGTTTTTGCAATTTGGAAATTGATTTGTGTGCTTGGGTTAAAGGGATTAGGGAAATTTTGTGCTAAAACGTAGTGGAGTTTTGTTTGAGCAATTTCTTCGTCAAGTGTAAATTTTACGGTTTGAGCTTGCTCTTCGTGTTTAGTTTCAAGTCCGTTAGTTTCGACATCAGAAATGTAGTAAGTGTAAGTTTCGCCGTTTCTAAGTTCTGAGTTGTCAACAAAAGTGTATTTGTTTGAAACTGTTGAATTCAAAGCACCGAGAAGTTCAGAGTTACCTTTGTAAGAAGCGATTTGAGTGTAAAAACTGTTTCCTGTTTTTCTGTAAAGATTAAATCCTTCATTTTCAGTTTCAGAAGCTGTTGACCACGTAAGTTGAATTGAGTTTGCAATCTGACGAGCTTGAAATGAATCTAATTCAACAGATAAAGGAGTATCTCCAAAATCTAAAGCTATTCCATATGGATTGCTAATTCCACCAACAATTAAGTCCTCGACTCCTGTTCCGTCTAAATTGGATCTTTGAATTTTATCAGTACCACTATCTGCATCATTAGTCCAATAAATTTTTGAATTAGTTAAATCTATAACAATTCCTCTAACTATTTCCAATCCTGTTACTAAATCCTCTACAGAAGTTCCATCTAGATTTGCTCTTTGAATTTTTTTAGTTCCTCCATCTACCCAATACATTTTAGAATTTGCAACATCAAGTGTAATATCAAAAGGAGTAGTTAATCCTGTGACCAAATCTTCAACAGTTGTTCCATCTAAGTTTGCTCTTTGGACCTTATTGCTACCTTCATCTACCCAATACATTTTTGAGTTAACAGCATCAACTTCTATTCCTATTGGAGCAGACAAACCTGATGTAATTAATTCTTCAACTGTAGATCCATCTAAATTAGCTCTTTTAATTTTTTGAAAACCAACGTCTGTCCAATACATTTTTCCGTTATCTACATCAAGGGATAATCCTCTTGGACTTGCTAAACCTGTTGTAACAAGATCTTCAACATTTGAGCCATCTAAATCTGCTCTTTGAATTTTATTACTTCCGCCACCATTAGACCAATAAACTTTAGAATTGTTTTTGTCAACGTCAACTGCAAACGGATTTGAAGTAGATGAAGAAATGTTTTCAATATTTGTACCATCCGAATCCGCTCGTTTTACTAAATCTCCAGGAGCATCTAACCAGTACATTTTTTGTCCAAAAGATTGAGAAGTAAATGCTAAGCCTAAGCCAATGCTTAAAGTAAGAAGTGTAGTGTTAAAAGTTTTCATTTTGAAATCCTTTGTTTAAGTTTATGATTAAAAAATATTTTTTTAAAAGTTTGACTATGCCCTTACTTCGTCAAGCTTTATGCCAAATAGTTTTTGTAATCAATAGACATTTCTTAACTAATGAATAAACAATTACTTGTATAAATTTTAAAAATTTAAACGAAAAAAATATTGATGAGCCAGACTGGAACAGTCGAGCATACAGTTTTGTCTCAAGTTATGTATTTACAATATTTTATCTAAGTGAGCTGAATTGGCTCAATGGTTCAATTGGGCTCAATTGAAATTTGCGAATCTTCTACGACTTGTTCCTAATTCTTCAGCAGCTTTACTTTTATTGCCATTATTTCGTTTTAAGGTTTCAAGTAAAATAGCATCTGTAAGGATTTCTAATTTTGCGGTAAGTTTTTTTCCTTCTACAAACTTAAGAACATCTGCAAGTTCATCTAATGAATAAAACTCATTTTGTGGATGACGAGTTTTTGATTCTGAAACCAAATTCAACAAATTTTCAATTTTCTCAGAATCTAAAATTTCATTTAGCGAAATCGGTTCTTCGCTTTTGTGTTTGACTACGACTTTGGCAATTGTGTTTTCCAATTCTCTTACATTTCCTTTCCATTCATAAGAAAGCATTCCAATAATTGCTTCTTTAGAAAATGAAAGTTTTTTCCTATTCAACTCTTTAGAATACTTTTGCAGAAAAAAGTTTGCGAGAAGATGAATGTCTTCATTTCTTTCTCTAAGAGGTGGAATTTCAATTTTCAAAATATTAAGCCTATAAAATAAATCTTCTCTAAAATTACCTTTTTTGACTTCTTCTTTTAAATCCCTATTTGTCGCACAAACTATTCTTGTATTAATTTCTATTTCATTTTCGCCACCAACTCGCCATAATTTGTTTGTTTGTAAAACTCGTAAAAGTTTAGCTTGAAGGTCTAATGAAAGTTCGGCGATTTCGTCTAAAAACAATGTTCCTTGTGAAGCTAATTCAAACTTGCCTTTTTTAGTTGCAATTGCTCCACTAAATGCTCCTTTCTCGTGTCCAAAAAGTTCACTCTCAGCTAAATCATTTGGAATTGCAGAACAATTTACAGCAATAAATTTATTCTTTCTTCTTAATGAAAGTTTGTGAAGAGCTTCTGCAACTAACTCCTTACCTGTTCCTGTTTCCCCATAAATGTAAACTGTAAAATTGACTTCAGCAGCATCTTCAATTTGAGTATAAACTTCTTGCATCTTTGGACTATTTCCAATAAATATTCCAAGATTATGAACTTCGGAATTGATTTGTAGATTTAAAATTTCGTTTTGCCTTTTAAGAATTGGGCTGAGGAATTGAGCTATGTATTTTACTTTTTCCAAATCAGAATCAGTAAAAAACCCTTTACTAATTTCTGTTCTGTCTAAATAAATTGCACCAATTGGTAGGTTTTCAATAAATAAAGGTACAGCAATTACAGAAAGAAAAATTTTACCGATTATACTTTTGTTTTGACTTAATTCGGGCACTTCTAAAACATTCTTAAGCAGTGTGGCTTTCTGCTCAGAAATCGCTTTTTTTAGAACTGTTGTCGAAAAATTTATATCTTCATCATTTAGATTTTGAGTAGTTTCACAGACCTCAAAACCATTTTCTTTTTCTAAAATTATTTGGCAATTATTAGCATCTGTTTCTTGTGTAATGTATTTAATAATTTCTGAAAATGCAGTCTCAGGAGTGATGAATTTCAATAATGAATTTAAGAATTGTGGTTTTAAACTAAATTGATTTTTGCCCATTTCTTTTAGAGTATTTACTCTGTTGCGAAGATAAAACTCATTCTTTTTTTCCAAATGCTTTGTGTAAAGCCTAATTGAATTTTCTCTAAACGAATCAATCTGTTCCATAAAACGGAAAATAGGATACTCATTTAAGCAAATGAAAATATTATAGTTAATACTTGCTTTTTGCTTTAAATCTAAATTTTCGTTTTTGAGTAAAGCTATCAAATTTTCAATCGCAAAATCCTTGTTGCCTTTCTTAAATTCTATCAAGAATTTAAGTTCTTTAGAATTATTAATTATTGAAGAATCATTAACCTTTTTAGCAATTTCTAAACATTCATTATTTAAGTTCAAAGCTTTGTCTAATTCATTTCGGAAATAATATAACTCAGCTAAAGAAATTAAGAAAATAGCTGTTGTTTCTTCTGCTTTTAAAAGTTTTGAAATTGAAATTGAATCTTCAAAGTATTTTAGGGATTTATCAAAAAATATTCGATTGTTTTCAATTACTCCTCTTTCTTTATAAAGTGTTCCAAGATTATAATATGCAATTCCCAGACTTGGCTTTTCATTTAACTTTTTTAGAGCAGAAATTGCTTCCTTATAAAGTTTTTCAGCGTTTTCATTATCTCCATCATTATGGTAAATCGTTGCTAACCCTACGACTTGAGAAGTTTGAGTCGAAAAAGCTCCAATTTCTTTTGATAAATTATAAGCTTTTAATAAATAAAATCTCGCTTTTTCCAAATTTTCAAATTCATTGTAAACTACTCCCAAATTCCCTAAAGTCATTGCCATTTCATTTTTATTTTTGCCTTTCTCTTGAATTTCAAGAGCTTTTTCCAAATTGTAGATTGAACGTTCATAATCCTTTTCTAAATAAAAAATATGAGCAATGTTTACATAAATTTTAGAAGTACTTTTTAAATTATTTTTTGCTAAAAATAACTTTTCTGCTTGATAAAAATATTCTTTTGCTTTTTCTAATTTTCTTTGTCTCACAAATGGAATTGCCATATCTGCAAGAAACTCTGCTTCCCAAAATTTTTGAGATAATTCTATTGATAAATCCAATCCTTTAGAATAAAAATTTAATGCTTCATCAAAATTCCCCTTCAAGCTGTGAATTCTTCCAATAACTTGTGCAGATTTAAAATAAATGTTGTGGTTTGAGAGATTTTGTGAAAGTTGTAAAGATTCAGAATAAAATTCCATAGCCTTTTCAACTTTCGACGTTTTAAACTCTAAGTCACCAATTTCAACTAAACTTCTTAAATAATCTTCATTCATTTTTAAAGTTTTCGCTAATTCCAAGACTTTGTAGTAAAAAGGCTTTGCTCTTTCGTAAAGAAATAATTCTTTAAATTTTTCTCCAGTTTTCAAACAAAATTCAAAAGACTTTTTCTTAACTCTAGCTTCAAAGAAATGATTTGCAAGTTCTTCCAAAATTTCTGTTTCAACAAAGTTTTTCTCTAAGTAAGCTGCAATCTTTTTGTGAAGTGATTTCTTAATTTTTGTATTTATTGAATTTGAAATACTTTCGCCAAAAGAATCATTCACAAATTCAAAAATCTCATTTTCAGATTTATCTAAAATGCCTTTAAGAATTGGGTCTTTAAGTTTACTCTCAATTTTATCTTCTTTTACGGCTAAAATTCCAACAATTACTTTAGTTGTAAAGTGTTTTCCAAGCAAAGAGCCAATTTCGAGAAGGTTTCGTATGTCTTTAGGTAAATAATTAAGACGTTCTTCTACAACACTTTGAATTGATTTTGGAAGTATTAATTCTGAAAATGATTCTTCTCCTAAATCCCAATTTCCTTCACTTTTATTTAGTTTTTTAGTTTCCAAAAGGTGGAACATCAACTCTTGAATAAACAAAACATTTCCACTTGTTCGTTTTAAGATTTCTTCACAAAACCTTGTATTTACAGGGTCAGCATTGCCAAACATCTTTGTTAAAAATTCTCTAATTTCTTCTAATTTAAAGTTTTCAAGAGAAAGAATTTCTGAGTCTTTGATTACAATTTTTATTTTGTCAATTTCTTCAATTCTAATTGTTCCGAT
>QQUF01000053.1 GCA_008501735.1 Calditrichota bacterium
AAATCTTGACACAGTGAATGAAGTCGCTCTTGAAATTAATGATTCTCTTGGTTACCCTTTCAGAGTCAGAACTTGGTACGACAACCACAGAAATCTTTTCGCTTGGATGGAAATTGAGGAAATGGGAATGTTTGCCATTCTCAGTTTGATAATTGTTGTCGCTGCTTTTAACATTATTGGTTCGCTCACGATGGTTGTTTTGGAGAAAACAAAAGAAATCGGAATTCTCAAAGCGATGGGAGCTTTACCAAGCCAAATTCGAAAAATCTTTGTTTTCCAAGGAATGATTATTGGCGTTTCAGGGACAATTTTGGGGACAATTTTGGGATTTATTCTTTGTTGGTTGCAGAAAACTTACGAGCTAATTTCCCTTCCGGGAGACGTTTACATAATTTACGCTGTTCCGATTGAAATGGAACTTCACCACTTTGCTTTTGTTTCGGTAGTTTCGATTTTACTTTGTTGGTTAGCTTCAATTTACCCTGCTCACAAAGCAGCCCAATTACTGCCTGTTGAAGCGATAAATTACAATTAATTTTTAAAAATAAGTTACTTAACTGTTATGAAAAAAATACTCTTAATCGGTGTTGGTTTAGTCTCAAAACCTCTAATAAATTATCTTTTAAATTCACCAAATATTTTTCTTACTGCAATTGACAAAAATATTTCAAATGCAGAAAGTTTGTTCCAAAATTACTCAAATGGAAAACTTAGTAAACTTGATTTCGCTTTACAAAAAGATGAATTTGAAAACCTCGTTAAAGAAAATGATTTGGTGGTAAGTTTACTTCCTGCTCCTTTTCACCCGAAAGTTGCGAAACTTTGTTTAAAGTACAAAAAACACCTTGTTACTTGTAGTTACGTTAGTGATGAAATGAGAGCCTTTGATGAAGAAGCCAAGAAACTCGGACTTTTATTTCTGAACGAAGTTGGACTTGACCCAGGAATTGACCATATGTCAGCAATGCGAATTATTCGCAAAGTTCAAGACGATGGTGGAAAAATTGTCGATTTTTATTCTTTCTGTGGTGGAATTCCTGCTCCTGAAGCAAGTATGAATTTACTTCGTTACAAATTTTCTTGGAGTCCGAGAGGAGTTGTAACTGCTGCGATGAACGACGGAATTTATCTTTTGGAAGGCAACAAAAGAGTTGTCCCAAATGAAAATCTTTTTGCAAAAACACGATTGATTGACGTTCCTCATTTCGGTTTTCTTGAGTCTTACGTAAACCGTGATTGCTTTCCTTACATCGAAAAATACAACATTCAAGGAGTCCAAAACCTTTACAGAGGAACTTTGCGTTACCTTGGTTGGTGTGCAACTTGGAATGCTTTTCGTGAATTAGATTTAGTTGAAAACAGTGAAGAAATTGATTGCACAAACTTAACAAAAATTGACTACTTGAGCCAAATTACAGGAATCAGAAAAGATAAACTCGAAGAATACTTACCGAAAATTCTCGGACTTGCAGATACTTCTGACGTGATGAAAAGATTAGAATGGCTAGGATTTTTAAGTGAAGAGAAAATAGGAATTGATAAAGGTGATAAAGTCGGAATTCTGACAAGCATTTTGGAAGGTAAGCTGAAATACGAAGAAGGTGAAAGAGATATGACAATTCTTTACCACAAGTTTTTGGTAGAATACGAATCTCACAAAGAAGAAATCACTTCGACTTTACTTGACTACGGAAATCCGAATGATTTAAAAAGTATGGCAAAACTTGTTGGTTTGCCTGCAGGAGTTGCAGCTCGTTGCATCGTTGAAGGGAAAATCGAAGCAAAAGGTGTAAGAATTCCTGTAACGCCAGAAATTTACAATCCGATTTTAGAAGAACTTGAAAATAGAAATGTGAAATTTATCGAAGAGAGCAGAAGAGTTTAGGAACTAATTCTCTTTTACGAACTGCAAAAGTTCCTTTTGGTTAATTTCAATTTTTCTTTCAAATTGCATTCCGATTTTTTCAATTATTCGTATTGAGCCAATGTTTTGAGGGTAAGCAATACTGACAATTCTTGGGAATTTAAATTTATTAATTCCCATTTCTAAGACTGCTTTTGCAGCTTCGGTTCCAAAACCTTGATTCCAAAACTTAGGCGAATATCTCCAACCAAAATCTATTTCGTTGTTATAATTTGCAAAACCACAGAAACCAATCAATTCGCTAGTCTCTTTGGTTTCAACTGCAAATCTTGACCAACCAAGTTCAGAATAATTTTTTATGCAATTTAAAATGTAATCTTGGGCTTCTTTGTAAGTTTGAGTTTTACCATTTCCAAGGAATCTAACGACTTCTGAATCAGCAACAATTTTTGCGTAATCGGGAATGTTTTGTAAAGAGAAAGTTCTAATAAAAAGTCTATCTGTTTCAACTAAAATCATCGGTTATTTTTTATTTGATTTTTTAGAAAGCCTCTCATTTCCACGTTTGTAATTTCCTGTGAGCCTTGCCATAATTTGTTGAAGTTCTGCGAAGTCAAGAGTCTCAATTTGGCTTTTAAATTTCATCGCTTGTTTTCCACGCAAAGTCGTTGCAGTGAGTCCGTTGTGTCTGATTAAAACATCACCGTTTTTGTAAATTTGGTAAGTGAAATTAAGGTCTTCCATTGTTTTCAATTTCTCCTGACATTTCTTGTCTAACACAAAAAGTATAACTAAAAATGGCAGCTCTAGTCAATTGCAATAAATGCTTTGCTTTTATTGCAAAATCAGATTCTAGAACACACTCTCCAAATAGTGAACCACTAATTAAATCTAACTCTTCCTGAGTAGTCGTTAACGAAAAGACCCCATGTTCAAGTTGGTTTCTCCATTCTTTATAAAAACCAAACTCTCCATTTTTTTTATTTAAATCACAAGCAATACTGTATAATGCTGTAAGATGGATATTTTTTATTGAGTTTAACTTTTCCCATCTTTGACATAGTTTTTGCAAATTTCTCTCCTTTTTCCAAAATGACTCAAAGTAAACATTTTCATTTTTACCTTTTTGAATTTCAAAGAGATAACAAATTCCCTCTGCAATCTTATCAAGGATTCCAAAACAAATTCTAAAACTTGTTCTTAGTTTTTCTGCTTTTGTACCATAAAGAGTTCCACTTTTACCAAATGTTTCATAGTGAAGATTATCTTCCAATTCTTGAGTTTTATATTCATAAAACATTTCTCTAGCTAATGAAAATTCAGATTTAACTCTATTTAATAATTGTTCTAAATGAACAACCTTATCACTTTTAGTAATAAAGCCTGAATAACCAATCATTAAGTCATCGTATTTTGCTCCATTGCACTTACAGTATAGTCCATGTTCCGAAAGACTTAAGAAGTTGTCCAAATAGAATCTAATTTTAGGAGAGTGGTTTAAATACTCTATCTTATTTAATTCTTCTTCTTTTTTAAAATCTAAAGAGTCAATATCATAATTCTCATTTTTTAATTTAGAGATACAAATTTGCATTGCGAGTTTGATGTCACTTCTACAATTCTGAGGGAAAGAGTTTTCATTTTTAATTAAATCATACAAGGAATAGGTTTTAATAAGTAGAAAAATAGTTATTTTAATATTTGTCTGGCTTTGAAGCCTAAAAAGTCTGTTAGCCTTTGCAAGTATTGCGTGAGGAAATTTTTTATTAGACAGCAAAACAGTATCATAAAGTTGTAAGGATTCGACAATCCTGCCAGAGTTGGAAAGGTTGTTTCCTAAATTGGTTAAAATATTTAAGTCAGAATTTTTCAGAGTTTGTAAATTAATCTTTTTAAAAGCTTTCAAAAAAGATTCTTTGGAAGGAAATAATAAATCCTTAACTATTTCAAGTTTGGGAAAATAATTTAGGTTTTTCTCAACTTTTGTCTCAAAAAGTCCTTGTTGTGCATTTCCAATGCAATATTCAAATCTATCTTCTGAAATATATTTTTTGAGTTCTTCTCGGTATTGTGCAAATAAAGATAAACCAATTTCTATGATTTCCTCATTACTTGATTCACAACCAACGTCTATAAAGCCACTAGCAATTCCATCTAATAAGTAAAAATCTTTCTTTGGAGATTTTAAAAATTTAATTTTTTGATTCTCTAAAATTTCTAATGCATCAGAGTAAGCTTCATTGTTTAATAATGAGTCTATTTTCAGGTTAAGTAATTCAGCTTCTTTCATTTCATTTCTCAAATTATTTATCAAAACAAACTCAACTGTTCATCAATTCCCGATTGCTCTTCTTCATTCTTCTCACCCGAAAACATCTTTAAAAATTCCTCTTCCGAAAGAACTTTCACGCCAAGTTTTTCGGCTTTTGCGAGTTTTGAACCTGCCTTTTCACCTGCGAGAAGAAAGTTCGTTTTTTTACTGATAGAAGACGACACTTTTCCGCCTGCATTTTCAATCAATTCTTTTGCTTCTTCGCGTTTGAGTGTTGGTAAAGTTCCCGTCAAAACAAAAGTTTTTCCTTCAAACTCTGCAACTTTTTCGCCCTCTTTTTGTTCTTCTGAAAAACTCAAACCTGCTTTTTCCAATTTCTCCAAAAGCTCCAAATTTCTTTCGTCTTTGAAAAACTCAGCTACTGAAATTGCGATTTTAGGTCCAATTTCAAAAGTGTTTTCGAGTTCTTCCAAAGTTGCACTTTTGAGCTTTTCCAACGAGCCGAAAGTCTTTGCCAAAACCTTTGCTGTGCCTTGTCCGACAAAACGAATTCCGATTGAGTAAAGCACTTTTGAGAAAGGCTTTTCCTTAGACTTTTCGATTGAGTCAACCAAGTTCTGAGCTGACTTTTCAGCCATTCTTTCAAGTTCGGCAATTTTTGATTTTTCCAAAAAGTAAATGTCTCCGAAGTCGGAAACTAACTCATTCTCCAAAAGCATTTTCACAACTGCTTCGCCGAGTCCTTCGATGTCCATTGCGTTGCGAGAAACAAAGTGCTGAATTCTTCCTTGAACTTGTGCAGGACAAGCAAAATTCACACAACGAATCACTGCTTCGCCTTCGGTTCTGACAAGTTCACTTTCGCAAACAGGACAAGTTTTTGGAAACTCAAACTCAACTGAATCTTTTGGTCTTTCGGAAAGCACAACTTCAACGACTTTCGGAATTACGTCGCCACCTTTTTCGATGACAACTGTGTCGCCGACTCGAATGTCTTTGGCTTTGATTTCACCTTCGTTGTGCAAAGTCGCTCTCGAAATTGTCGAACCTGCAAGAAAAGTCGGTTCAAGTTCTGCAACAGGTGTAATTGCTCCTGTTCTTCCGACTTGCATTGTAATATCTGAAAGCTTAGTTTCTGCTTTCTCAGCTTTGAATTTGTAAGAAATTGCCCAACGTGGAATTTTTGCCGTTTGTCCAAAATTTTCTTGTTGAGCGATTGAATTCACTTTAATTACAACGCCGTCAATTTCGTAAGGAAGGTTTGCACGTTTGTTTTCCCACTCGGAGCAAAACTCAAAAACTTCTTCAATATTTTTACAAAGCCTAAAATTCGGGTTCGTTGGAAAACCTAATTCCTTGAGTTTCAAAAGATTCTCGTAGTGAGTTTCACCACCTTCCAAGTAGTAGCAAAAAATGTTCAAATCTCTTTCAGAAACAATTTTCGGGTCTTGAAGTTTTAGCGAACCTGCTGCTGAATTTCTTGGATTTGCAAAAAGTTTCTCGTCCTTTTCCTCTTGCCTTTCGTTGAGTTTTCGGAAAGATTCTTTAGTCATAAAAACTTCACCACGAACTTCAAATTCTGCTGTGTGTTCTTTGCGAGTTCTGAGTGGAAGGCTTTTGATTGTTCTCAAATTCGGTGTGATTTCATCACCTTGAATTCCGTCTCCGCGAGTAATTCCTCTTGCAAAAATTCCGTTTTCGTAGTGAAGTGAAATTGCCGAACCGTCAAACTTTAGCTCTGCCACGTATTCGATTTCTTCACAGTCAGCAAGTTTCTTGACTCGTTGGTCAAAGTCGAAAAGTTCTTCTTTGCTGTAAGTATTCGCAAGACTAAGCATTTGTTTTTTGTGAATAACTGTTGGAAAATCTTTCGACAAATCCGAACCAACTCTTTGTGTCGGCGAATCTTGAGTAATTAATTCAGGATTTTCAGCTTCAAGTTTTTCCAATTTCTTCAACAGTTGGTCAAAGTCGTAGTCTGAAAGTTCAGGTTTATTTTCGATGTAATAAAGATGGGAATGTTTGCGAATCTCGTCTCTTAAGTTTTCAATTTGTTCGTGTATTTTCATTTTATTTTGTAGGGAACAAAAATTTTTGTTCCCTACAACCAATTTTAAACATTATTTATTAAAAAGTCTTCCATTGAGAAAAGACCTTTTTTGTCTTTTAGCCATTCTGCACAAAGAATTGCTCCGTTTGCAAAACCTTCGCGATTCCTTGCCGTGTGGCGAATTTCGATTGAGTCAACTTCAGAGTCAAAAAATAAGGAGTGAGTTCCGGGAACCGAGCCGAGTCTTGTCGAAGTTACGTGAAGTGCTTCGGTGTCAATTTTTCCTTCGCTTGAATTTGTGAGAAGGTAATTTTTATTCTGTAAATTTTCCAAAATTTTTTCTGCCAAAGTTAGAGCAGTACCACTTGGACTGTCTTTTTTCTGTTTGTGGTGAAATTCGTGAATTGCACAGTCGTAGCCTTTCTCATCAAAAATTTTTGCCGCTTCCTCTGCAATTTTAAAAAACAAATTTACGCCAATCGAAAAATTTGAAGAGTAAAGCAAAGCAGTTTCATTTTTTTCAACTTCCTCTTTGACTTGTTCCAAATCTTCAAGCCAACCTGTCGTTCCGACAACAATTTTTTGCTTTAACTTTAAGAGTGCAAGAATATTTTTCAAAGCAGTTTGTGGAGTAGAAATTTCAAAGCAAACATCAATTCCTTTGAAGTTACTTTTGATAAAACCTTCTCCTTTTGAATTATTTTTGGAGTCTAAAATCAATTTGATTTTATGCCCTTTTGCTAAAGCCTTCTTTTCGATTGCTTTACCCAAATTTCCGTAACCGACTAAAGCGATGTTCATTTTAAATTCCTAATTTATCTCCTCCTTTTTAAAGTAGGAGAATTAAAGGGTGTTTAGTTCCTAATTTTTAGCTAACCAACTTTTTGGGTTTTGTTTCTTTCGGTCTTTCCAAACTTCAAAGTGGAAAATTCCTCCCGAAGAAATTTGTGATTCTTCAACAGTTCCAACTTTTTCGCCTGCTTGAATGTAAGTGTCTTTTACCACAGAAATATTTGTTACGTGAGAATAAACAGTGTAAAACCCGTCGTCGTGGTCAATGATAATTGTGTTTCCGTAACCTCGCAAGTAAGTTAGTAAAATTACTTTACCACTTGCAACTGCTCTTACGTTTGCACCAACTTTTGTTTTTATGTCAATTCCTGGATTTTCAGTAATTGTTAGTAGTTTTGGGTCTTTGTGTTGTCCGAAACCTCTAACAATTTTTCCGCTAACTGGCCAACTTAATTTACCTTTATTTTTGCTAAAAGAACCAATCGCAGAGAAGAATTTTTGCCTTTCTGATTTCTGACCTTTTTTGCCTTTTTTAGCTCTTTCTTCCGCTTCACGTTTAGCCCTTTCGATTTCTGCTAAACGAATTTTTTCTAATTGGTCAATGATTCCCTCAAGTTGTTCGGCGGCGACTTTTTTGTCTTCGATGTCTTTTGCTAAAAACTCTCTGTCTTTTTTAATTTTTTGCAGAACTTGTTTCTTTTTCTGCCTTTTGGAAAGAAGAGATTTTTCCTCAAAAGCCTTTTCAGCTATGACTCTCTTTTTCTGAACAACTTCTGTTTCGAGTGAAACTTTGTCCGTAGCAATTTGAGACTTAATTTCAGAAATCTTCTCAATGTTTTTACGGTCTTCTTCTGAAAGTAGAAATAAAAATTTTAGCCTTCTAAGTGATTCTGGAAAAGATTCGGAAGTTAGAAGAAGTTCAAGCTCATTGAGTCTTTTTGTTTTTTGAATAAAACTAAGTCTCTTGGCAAAAATCTCACGTCGTTTCTTAAGTTCTTCCTCCGAGTTTTTGAGTTTAGTTTTGAGGCTACTAATTTCAATTTCTTTATTCTTTTTCTCTTGTTCAAGGTTGGCAATTACTTGGCTCAAAAGCCCGATTTGTTCTTTGTAATTTTCGAGGGCTTTAATTTCTGAGGCTTCTAGTTTCTTTTGTTCTTTTAGTTTCTTCTCAAGGGATTTGATGGAGTTTTTGAGGTTCTGTAATTCGGATTTATTTACGTCAATTTTCTTTCGCGTATTTTGTGCGAATGCACTTTGGAGCAGTAAAAACATCAAAAGAATTTTGACAAAAGTTTGCATTAATAATGACTAATGATTAATGGAATGTAGAGAACAAAAATGTAGGGAACAAAAATCTTTGTTCCCTACATTTTTATAATTCATAATTTCTAATTCTTAATTCTCAAACCGAGTTGGTCAAGTTGTTCTTCTGAAACATTGGAAGGAGAACCGTCCATTGGAGAAGAAGCACTTACAGTTTTTGGGAAAGCAATCACATCTCGAATTGCATCAACGTTGCAGAATTGTGCAACTTGTCTGTCAAGTCCGAAAGCAATTCCTCCGTGTGGTGGAGTTCCGTACTTCAAAGCGTCAAGTAAAAATCCAAATTTTTCACGAGCTTCCTCTTCGGAAAGTCCAATCAATTTGAATAATTTTTCTTGAACTGAATTTTGGTGAATCCTGATACTTCCACCTGCTGCTTCGTGTCCGTTCCAAACGAGGTCGTAAGCTCTTGCTCTCACTTTCAACGGGTCAGAATCCATCAGTTCCAAATCTTCCGTCAAAGGAGCTGTGAAAGGGTGATGTCTTGCAACAAATCTTTCGTCTTCTTCGCTGTATTCGAGTAGTGGAAATTCAGTTACCCAAAAAATTGAGTCTTTAGATTCGTCGATTAAATTCATCTCTTTTGCAATTTTCAGTCTGAGTTCGCCTGTTGCAACTTGTGCAGTTTCAGTTTGGTCAGCGACGAGCAAAATCAAATCACCTTGTTCGGCACTAAAAGTGTCAAAAACTCTTTGCATCAGTTCTTCACTGAAAAATTTCTTAATCGGTGAGCTAAGTTGTTCCCCAAGTTTGAAATAAGCAAGACCTTTGACTTTGAATTTTTTGGCGTAATCGGTAAGTTCGTCAAGTTTTTTTCTTGAAAAAGTTGCACCGCCTTTGACACAAATTCCTGTTACAATTCCACCTCTTTCTTTTGTGTCTTTGAAAACCTGAAAATCTGATTCACAAACTAAATCTGTAACTTCACTAAGTTCCATTTCAAATCTTGTGTCGGGTTTGTCCGACCCAAAACGGCTCATTGCTTCTGCAAAAGTCATTCTTGGTAATGGGAGTTCAAGCTCTGTATTTCTAAATTCTTTGAACAATTTTTTCATCAAACCTTCTGTTGTTTCTTGAACATCAATTTCGTCAACGAAAGACATTTCAACATCAACTTGGGTAAATTCGGGCTGTCTGTCGGCACGTAAATCTTCGTCTCTGAAACACTTCACAATTTGAAAATATTTGTCGAAACCTGCGACCATCAAAAGTTGCTTGTAGGTTTGTGGCGATTGTGGCAAAGCATAAAATCTGCCATTGTGCATTCGACTTGGAACAAGAAAATCTCTCGCACCTTCTGGAGTTGATTTCATCAAAATCGGTGTTTCAACTTCTACAAAATTGTTTTGTGAAAAATAATTTCTTGCAATTTGGTAGTATTTATGGCGAGTTACGATGTTGTTTTGGAGTTTTGGAGTTCGTAAATCTAAGTAACGATATTTCATTTTTGTGTCTTCGTGAATGTCGTCTGCTGCTGAAATCTCGAAAGGAGTACTTTCTGCTTTGTTCAAAATCTCAAGTTTTGAAATATAGATTTCGATTTCACGAGTTTGCATTTCCTTGTTTTTGCCCGGTTCAGGTCGTGCTGTAACTTCACCTTCGATTGCGATTACAAATTCTGAGCGAACTGTTTTTGCAAGTTCATAGAGATCAGAATCAGCAGTTTCGGGATTTACAACAACTTGTGTCATTCCAAAGCGATCTCGAAGGTCGAAGAAAATTACTCCACCTAAATCTCGTCGTTTGTGAACCCAACCGTTTAGAGTTACTTTTTCGCCTGAGTCTGAAAGTCTTAACTCACCGCAGTTGTGAGTTCTTTTTAGGAATGACATTTTGTAAAATCTCCGTTTTAAGATTCGAGTTTCTAAATTAAAAAAAGGCGAGAAAACAAAGTTTCCGCCTTAGGTTTTGCAAAATTTAATCAAAAATTAATTGTGTCAAAGAATTTTTAAGGGCTGAGTCAAGATGAAAATTAGAAGAAATAAAATAGGTAGGTTTTAAACGCAAAAAAGCACCTTTTAAAAGAAAAAGGTGCTTTAAAATTATCTAGAAAATTTCTTTATGAAATTATTTCTTTGCATCTCTTTTAGGGAGAATAGCTTCGACATCAGTGTGAGGTCTTGGGATTACGTGAACAGAAACGAGTTCTCCAACTCTTTCAGCGGCAGAAGCTCCTGCATCAGTCGCTGCTTTAACAGCTCCAACATCACCTCTAACCATAACTGTTACAAATCCACCGCCAATTGTTTCTTTTCCAATAAGATCCACTTTTGCGGCTTTTACCATTGCGTCAGCTGCTTCAACTGCACCAACAAGTCCTTTTGTTTCAACCATTCCTAAAGCGTCAAGAGACATAAAAATTCCTCCAGCGAAATTTGTATTTTAAATTTATTAATTTCTAATTTACTAAGGCTTAAAAATTAAGTTAAAAGATTGATTTATCAAATTAAAAAGTGAATAAATCTAAATCGTACTTTTTGACTTAAAGTTTGCAACCCATAGCTTTGAATTCTTTGAGTTTCGCTTTGACGCTAGAGTTACCTATTCCAATAATTTGTGCTGCAAGAACAGCTGCATTTCTTGCTCCGGCTTTCCCGATTGCAACAGTTGCAACAGGAACTCCTGCAGGCATTTGAACGATTGAGTGAAGTGCATCAACTCCGTTCAAAGCACTTCCTTCAAGAGGAACGCCAATTATTGGTAAAGTTGTAAAAGAAGCCATAACTCCAGGTAAATGTGCTGCCATTCCAGCTCCACCAATCAAAACTGAAAATCCATTTTCTTCTGCACTTTTTACGAAATCTGCACATTGGTCAGGATTTCTGTGAGCGGAAATTACGTGAGTTTCACTTTCGATTCCAAACCAGTTAAGGTAAGTTTCACAATTTTTCATTACTTCAAGGTCGCTTGTGCTACCCATTAAAATTCCAACTTTTGCCATTATTTTTTCCTTGTTTAAAATAGCTAAAGGTTAATGTTTTCGATTTTATCTAAAATAAATTTAAGATTCATTTCAAATGATTCAATAATTTCACCGTTTGGTAAATGTTTGTGGTGGGGGAAAGAATCAAGTTTCTTTGCTCTTGGGTCTTGAGCATTGTCAAATCTAAAAATAAAATTTATTTGGGTTCTAAAATTGTAAGCATACTTTAATTTCCTAAAACCAAAATTATTTATTTTCACGAACTCTTTGAAGTCAAGTATTGAGTCATTTCTGAAAATAAGTTTCCCAGAAATAAAAACAGTTTCCGAACTTTTCTTATCGAAAGTTAATTCATAGTTTGCGAGATTTACGCAATTCTTAATCTCAGTTTCGACTTCGATAATGTAATCATCAATATTCAAACTCAATTTCCTCAAGAGCTTCTAAATTAGTTTTTAACTCTTTTAAAATCTCTTCTTCGCCTTCCCATTCAATCAATTCCATATCGTCAACTTTGCCAAAAAGCGAACTTGTATCAAGAGCATTGTATTTTTGTCTAAATGCTTCAATCTTTCTAGTAGTTCTTGAAATTGCATTTTTCAAAATGGCAATTTCTGTGAAAATCGCTTCTTTGACTTTTGTTTTAGTCCAAGAATTATCGGTTTCCAAAATTAATTTTGTCATTTGAAACCTTTCTTGTTTAAAAAGAGGTTACAAGCCAAAACTTGTAACCTCAAAAGAATTGAGATTTTTATTCGCTTAAAGAATTCAAAGCACTTCCTGCTCTGAACCAAACGAGTTGTTCGTCTGTCATTGTTTGGTTAAACATAATTTCGTAAGTCGAACCGTCTTCTTTTGTGAAAACTCCTTTGACTTGTTTACCCGGAGTCAAATTCGCTAAGTCAACGAAACTTACTCTGTCAGTTTCACCGATTTTTCCGTAGTCCGAAGAATCTGCGAAAGTCAAAGGTAAGATTCCTTGTTTTTTGAGATTCGCTTCGTGGATTCTTGCGAAAGAACGAACAGCCACAACTTTGATTCCCAAAAATCTTGGACACATTGCTGCGTGTTCACGACTTGAACCTTCGCCGTAATTTTCGTCTCCAAAAATCACAGTTCCGCCAACTGCTTTGTAAGCTCTTGCGAGGTCAGGGAACTTCACACCTTTTTCACCTGTCAAAACATTTGTTCCGTGTCCGATTTCACCTGTGAAAGAATTCACTCCGCCTGCAAGCATATTTTCAGAAATGTTTGTCAAATGTCCTCTGAAACGCAACCAAATTCCACCCGGTGAAATGTGGTCAGTTGTTGTTTTACCTTTTGTTTTAACGAGAATCGGTAAATTTGTGAAATCTTTTCCGTCCCATTTGTCGAAAGGCTTGAGAAGTTCGAGTCTTTCCGATTCAGGGTTCACAATCACTTCAACTTGACTTCCGTCTTCAGCTGGAGAAATTAAACCGTCGCTTGTTTGAACCAAACCTTGTTCAGGAAGTTTTGGTGCTTTTGGAGCGTCAAGTTTGAACTCTTTTCCGTCTGAACCAATCAGAGTGTCAGTTGCAGGATTGAAGTTTGTTTTTCCTGAAATTGCCATTGCAGTTACGAGTTCAGGTGAAGTTACAAAAGCTAAAGTTTCAGGGTTTCCGTCGTTTCTACCGACAAAATTTCTGTTGAAACTTGTGAAGATTACGTTTGTTTCGCCTTTTTTAATACTTGTTCTGTCCCATTGACCAATGCAAGGTCCACAAGAATTTGTGAGTAAAGTTGCACCTGCGTCAATGATTTTGTCTAAGATTCCATCACGTTTGATTGTTTCGTAAACTTGAGTAGAACCCGGAGAAAGCATTAATTTTGTTTTTGGCTTAATTCCGTGAGCTTTTGCTTGGCTAAGAATTTCTGCCGAAGCGTAAAGGTCAGAGTAAGAAGAGTTTGTGCAAGAACCAATTAAACAAGCTGAAACATCTTGGGGCCAGTTTTCTTTTTCTGCTAATTTCCCGAAGTCCTTGACTTGAGTGATTCTGTCAGGAGTAAAAGGTCCTGCGAAAGAACCGCCGAGTTTGTCAAGATTAATTTCGATAATTTCGTCGTAAACTTTTTCAGGATTTGTGTAACAGATTTCATCAGGTTGTAAAATGTCTTCAACTGATTTTGCCCAATCGGCATCTTCGTTTCTTCCGATATTTCTTAGGTAAGCGTCCATTTCGTTGTCGTAAACAAAAACGGAAGTTGTTGCACCGAGTTCTGCACCCATATTTGTAATTGTTGCTTTTTGAGTTGCAGAAAGTGAATTTGAGCCTTCGCCAAAATATTCGACGATTTTTCCTGTTCCACCTTTTACGGTTAATTGTCTGAGCATTTCAAGAATTACGTCTTTTGCAGAAGCCCAACCAGAAAGATTTCCAGTGAGTTTTACACCGACGAGGTAAGGATTTGTTGTTTCCCAAGCAAGTCCAGCCATAACTTCGGCTGCATCAGCTCCACCAACTCCAATTGCAATCATTCCGAGTCCGCCGGCATTTGGTGTGTGCGAATCAGTTCCAATCATCAAACCGCCTGGAATTGCGTAATTTTCAAGAACAACTTGGTGAATGATTCCTGAACTTGGTTTCCAAAAACCGATTCCGTACTTGTTTGCTGCTGAAGCTAAGAAATCGTAAACCTCTTTGTTCACGTCTAAAGCTCTTTTCAAATCTGCATCTGCTCCGTCGCGAGCTTGTAACAAGTGGTCGCAATGGATTGTTGCAGGAACTTGGGTTTTGCTTCTTCCTGCTTGGATAAACTGTAAAACAGCCATTTGAGCAGTTGCGTCTTGCATTGCAACTCTGTCAGGGAAAAGTTCGATTTGGTCTTTTCCGCGACTCAAGTTTTCGTTGTAGGTCTTTTGACCTTCGTGCAAGAAAAGAATTTTCTCTACGTAAGAAAGTCCTCTTCCGAGTTTTGTGCGTTTTTCATTCAAGATTTTAGTGGCTTTCGCCCTGTCGAATGGATAAGTCATTATAAATTTTTCCTTTCGGTAGGAATTTTAGAATATAAATAATTTGTAGCTTCTCAAAATATATTGGAAGAGATTTTTATGCAAGAAAAATCGTAAGAATGTTTAAGGGAAAGAACTTAACCGAGGTTTTAAGTCTTTTAAACTTCTCTTCTTATTGAAGTTTCTTTAAGTTTTAAAAATGACATTCTAAGGAAGAATAACAATGGAAAATTCGAAAAGTGAAATAATTAAGCAAGTTTGCGATGCAATTTCGGGAGATGGAGTTGTTAAAGCAAAATCAATCTTGGCAAAGAACTACCCTTTTGAAGCTTTTGTAAAGTCAATTCGGAGTTACACTAAAAAACAAATGATAAGAGTATTTCTCAGAGATGGATTTATTGATAGGTATTCAGGAGAAAGATTGATTTTTCCTCCTGTTTTACGTTTGATTTCTAACCAAATACCTAAAGAATTTCCATATCATCCTTATTGGAAAATGTCAGAATGCCACATTGCTTACTGGCAACTATCACCTACAATTGACCACATTGTTCCAATTTCAAGAGGTGGAATTGATGAAGAAAGTAATTGGGTTTGTACTTCACAACTAAAAAACAGTGCGAAGTCAAATTGGCTTTTAGAGGAATTAGGTTGGGAACTTTACAAATCTGGAAATTTGGAAGAATGGGACGGAATGCTTTCGTGGTTTATAAAATTTATGGAGGAGAATCCGAAAGACAAGGAAGATAATTTTCTAAACTCTTGGTATAAAACAGCAGTGAACACATTTAAGGAATAGCTTTTTACTCTTCCAACTTAAAAAGATGTGGAAAATCTACATTTTCTTGTTCGTCGTGAGAGCAACCACTAACACAAGCGAAGTTTTGGAAGACTGAAACCGTTGCTCCGAAATGACAATCGTCGCCACCTTTTTCACTTCTAAGTTTTTGGCTTTGAATCCACTTTCCATTTTTCAATTTGAAAACGTAAGCGGCTCCTGATTCGTGTCCTTTGTCGTCGTCTCTGTAAGCTCCGAGAATTATTGTTTCTCCAAAAAAATCTGCCGAGACTCCAAATCTGTCGTTGTAGTTTCCGTCTTCGGCAACGATTTTTGAGTGAAGTTTCCAAGTTTCATTTTTTCTTTCAAAAACGTAAGCTGTTCCCGAATTCTTTTCATTTCCGTCTCCGAAGGCTGCACCAACAACTGCAAAATTTTCGCTCAAACTTACAGCACTGCTAAAAGCATCACCTTCGAGAATTTCGTCAACTGTTAGTTTTGCTTCTTGAACCCAAGTCCCATTTTCATTTCTAAAAATGTAAGCCGCTCCCGATTCTGTTGTCTCGTCAAATTTTCCAATTGAGCTAACAATCAAACGATTTCCAAAAATGTTCAATTTATTTCCAAAAGCCTCTTCGGACTGTGGGTCTTTTGGAAAGATTTTTTGTTTTTGTGTCCAAACTCCGTTTTCTTTTTCAAAAAGATAAACTGCTCCAGTCCAATAACTTTTTTCTGAATCGTGTGGAGCTCCAATCGCAAGAATTCCGTTTGAAATTGAAATCGCTCGCCCAAAATTTTGCCCTCTGTAAAAATCATCTGCAAATATTTTTTGTGTTTGCTTCCAAATTCCGTTTTCTTTGGAAAAAGCGTAAACTGTTCCGCAAGTTTCTCCGAGTGCTTTGTCTCTGTAAGCTCCGACGAAAATTTCATTTCCTTCGATTGCAACGCTGAAACCAAAGTCGCTGACTGGTGCAACATCTTCGACAACAATTTTTTGCTCAAACTTGTAACTTTCACCGTCTCTTGAAAAGACTAAAACTGAGCCTAAAACTTCTCCGTTGACAGTGTCACTAACTGCACTGATTGCGATTAAATTTTCCTTTAAATCAATTGAAGAGCCAAAACCGTCACCATCAAAACGGTTGTTATCGTGAATTTTGACTTGTGAAAAGGCTATTTGAAAAATTAAAAGAAAACTAAGAATGAGATTAATTTTTATCATTTGTTTCGATTCTCTCGTTTGGTGAAACTATTGGTGAACTTTCTAACCCTAAAGTTAATAAAAGTTGTAATAATTTTTATTAAACCTGTCAAAAAAAAGAAGACGTTCTAGAAACGGAAATTTCAACTAAAGGGGAAAAATTGGGAAGTTTTGAATTGTCATCAAAATAACCGATAGCATTTTTTTAGGAACGCTATCGGCAAAATAAAAACTAAATGTGTTGTTTGACAGTTGCAAGAGTTTTGTCTTGAAGAATGTTTGCTTTGGCAGAAAGCTCTTTTGCCTTTGTCATTACTTCATTTTCAAAATCTGCGTCTTTGAGGTCTTTGAGATTAATTTGCACGTTCAAGAAAGCTCCTTCGAGTCCAGCTTTTGCGACTAAAGCACCAACTCCTGCATCCGAAACAGAGCTTTTGTTTCCATTTCTTGCCATTTCTTCACAAATTTCCAAAGCACTGAAACAAGTTTCCATTACTCTTAATGGAACGAGAATCGCATTTTTAGTTGCGTTTTCAATTCCTTTAAGTCGAGTTGCTTTTTCGTCTGCTGTGGATTTTGGAAGTCGAATTGCTGCAATGATTTGGTTAAAAGCGTCAGTGTCTTTGTCAACAAGTTGCAAAAGTTCATCTTTTAGTGTTTGACCTTTCACAGCAAGTTCGTTCAAACGTGGTCTGTTTGCTTTGAATTCTTTTTTGACAAAAGTTAGGTTCGCAACCATTGTTCCGAGAGCTGCTCCAAGACTTCCTGCGAGAGCCGAAATACTTCCTCCTCCGGGAGCGACTGAGTCCGAAGCAGTTTCGTTTGCAAATTCTCTCAAGTCCATTTTAACGAGGTTGCCTTTGCGTGGGAAAACCATAAATTCGATGATTTTTTTGTCAGGGTCAAATTCGGTGAGTTCGTCAAGTCCGAGAGATTTTATTGCAATGTGAATCAATTCCTCTTCCGAAACTCCAAGTGAACTTCCTTGTTTTGCCAAGTAGTGATTTCCTGCGGCAAGAATTGCGTCTTTTGGAATCAAACCAACTAACTCACTTCCTGTAACTCGAAGTCCTCGTTTTTCTGCTTGTCTGCAAACTTCATCAAAAACTGCGTGAATAGAAGTGATTTTGTAATTTGTAAAATTCATCGAAAGTTGAGCAACTCCGTACTCATCAATGTACCAACCAACTCCTTTAAGTTCTTTGAAAATTCCTGGAGCAAAAACGTGTTTACCATTTTCGTCAAAAACAAAATTTCCTTTTTCGTCCCTTGCCCAACGACCTTTTTCACGAATCCCTTTTGCAATGTCGTGAGCTTTTGCCTCACTTCTTGTGTTCAAATTAATGTTGTAAGCAATCAAAAATTCACGAACTCCAATCACCGTTGCACCAGCTCTGCTGTGGAATTTTGCAGGACCAAAATCAGGTTTCCATTCAGGTTTCTTTAATTTCTCAGGAAGTGCTTCGTATTCGCCTGCACGAATTTTTGCGAGGTTTGTTCTTTCAGGAGATTTCGCAGATTTCTCGTAAAGGTAAACAGGGATTTCGAGTTCTTCACCGACTCGTTTGGCAAGTTTTTCGGAAAGCTCAATACATTCTTCCGTTGTTACTCCACTAATCGGAATCAAAGGACAAACGTCAGTTGCTCCCATTCTTGCGTGAGCTCCTGAATGTTTCGCCAAATCAATTACTTCCGATGCCTTTTTGATTGCTTGAAAAGCCGCTTCAACGACTGCATTTGGTTCACCGACAAAAGTTACAACAGTTCTGTTTGTTGCATTTCCCGGGTCAACGTCAAGCAATTTTACACCGTCAATTTCTGTAATTTTAGCAGTAATTTGGTTAATTACGTTTAAGTCTCTTCCTTCCGAAAAATTCGGAACGCATTCAATTAATTTCATTTTTTATTCCTTAAGGTTTTAATTTCTTGCAAAGTAGATTTTTGAAAACCAAATTTAATAAGATTTAGCAAATTTCTAAAGAATTAAGAATTTATGAAAGGATAAAGATTTGTAAGAACAAAACTTTTCTTTTCCACTTTGCCATTAAATTTAAATCTAAAAATGAAAAGACTTTTTATTGCAATTGATTTTCCCGAACAAATTAAGCAAAGACTTTCGCAACTTTGTTACGGTTTGAAAGGTGCTCGTTGGATTCCGACAGAACAATTTCACATTACTTTGAAATTTATCGGAGACACAAACGAAAGAGATTTTGTTGAAATTCAAGAAGCCTTGCGTGAAATTGAAGTTCCGAGTTTCGAACTAAAACTTAAAGGATTAGGTTGTTTTCCACCACGAAAAGAGCCGAAAGTTCTTTGGGTTGGAATCGAAAAAAATGAATCTTTGCTAAGACTTCGCAATAAAGTTGAAAGAACTTTGGCACAAATTGGAGTAGAGCGAGAGCAAAGGAAATTTTCGCCTCACTTAACTCTTGCACGACTGAAAAACACAACAAGCGGACAAATCGGAAATTTCATTGCAGCAAACGGACTTTTTCAAACGGAATCAATTCCGATTTCAGAATTTCATCTTTACTCAAGTGTCTTGACGGAAAAGGGAGCAATTCATAAAATTGAAGAAACTTATTTCCTTTAAAAAACAACTTCTAATCCGTAAATTCGTCAACTTTCAAATCTCTATCGGTAAACATTAGGAAATTATGTCTTTTGGAAATATTTTTTTAGAACTGAACCCAGGGTTTTGGGTTTTCATTCTTTGCGTTTTAGGGGCAATTGGTTTCAGCATTTTTGCTTACCAAACAACGATTCCACCTGTCTCGAATGCGAAAAGAATCATTCTTTCAACTCTTCGTGCTTTAGCTTTAATCGTAATTTTATTTTTGGCTTTCGAGCCTGTTCTAAGCTACAAATTTGAAGAAGTTGAAAAGCCTTTGACTGTTGTGCTTTGGGATAATTCCGAAAGTATGAAAATCAAAGATTCCAAGTTTGAGCGTGAAACTTTGGTCAAGGAACTTTACAACAAAAGTTTGCCCGAAGCACTAGACGGACTCGAATTTCTTTCTTACACTTTTGACACTGACTTGAACGCTAAAGACAGTTTGCTAAACCTCAAAGGTCAAGGAACAGACCTTACAAACGCACTTCAAAAAATCTCCGAAGAGTTCTCAGAAGCGAATTTACGAAACATTGTTTTGGTTTCAGACGGAGTTAGCAACTTAGGCTTTTCTCCCGAACAGTTTGCGAAGACTTCTAAAGTTCCGATTTTTACTGTTGGAATTGGAGACTCAAGTGTTCAAAAAGATGTTTTGGTTAGTGAAGTTGTTACAAATGAAGTTGTTTATCTCGAAAACAAAACTCCTGTTGATGTAACAATCAAAGCTGCAGGTTACAAAAATCAGAATGCAACCGTTTCCCTGAGTCGTAACGGAAACGTTCTTGAAACACAAAATGTTCTTCTTGGTGATGACAATTTTGAAGGGAAAATCAAATTCACTTTTATTCCTGAAAAAGAAGGAATTGAAAAATACACAGTCAAGGTAACCGAGTTTGGTGATGAACTTACAACTGTGAACAACTCCTCAAATTTTACAGTCAAAGTCTTAAAATCTAAGTTGAAAATTTTGATTGTTAGTTCCTCACCGAGTCCCGAAGTTTCATTTTTGAAAAGGGCTTTGGAGACGAACAAGGATTTTGAGGTCGAACTCTTTCTTCAAAAAACACGAAGCACTTTTTACCAAAAAGATTTGCCTGACTTTGAAAAAACAGATTGTTTGGTCTTTGTGAATTTTCCGAACTCAACAACTCCCGCAAATTTTCTAACAACTTTAGAACAGAATTTGGATAAATTCAAAACACCTTTACTTTTCATTAATGGAAACTCAGTTGATTTTGGTAAGCTAAAATCATTTGAAAAATTTCTTCCTGTTAGTGGAGTAAGAGTTGTTTCAAACCGTGAAGAAGAAGTTCTTCCCAAACTCACTGAGCAAGGGCTTTCTTCAGTTCTGACGAGAGTTTCGGATTCGAGAAATGAAACTTCCGAAGCCTACTTTGAACTTCCACCGACATTTTATAAACCGATTAGTTTTGGAGTAAACCCTTCGGCAAAATCGTTGTTAGAAATTGATTTTCAAAGAAGTTTGGTTCAGCCTGATAGAGTAACCTCATCTCTTATTTTGACTTTAAAAAATCCTATTAGAAAATCACTTTGGATTGGAAATTACGGGCTTTGGAAATGGAATTTTCAACTTTGGAATAGTAGCAAAAAGAATCCTGTTTATGAGACATTTTTTACAAATGCTGTGAAGTGGTTGACAACAAAAGAAGACTCTAAAACCTTACGAGTTACTACGAACAAAAAGATTTACTCGAATGGTGAAAAAATACTTTTTTACGCACAAACTTACGACCAAAACTTTAATCCGCTTTCTGGTGCAGATGTTAGAGTTGTTGTTAAGAACGAGGAGTTTGAGCAGGAAGTAATTTTGGAAGAAATAGGCAACGGACGTTATGAAGGAGATTTGAAAGGAGTTCCTGGAGGTGATTACAAATTTGTTGGAAAAGCGATTGCAGGCGACACGGATTTGGGAGAAGACAAAGGTGAATTTAGTGTCGAGGAAAAAGGAATCGAATACTTGCAAACTCGAATGAATAACCAACTTTTGCGAAAAGTTTCTCACAATTCAAACGGCAAATTTTTCACTTACGAGAACGTCGGTGAAATCCGTGAGAATCTTGACCTCACAGAAAGAGTCACTGAAAGCACTGAAGAAATAGAACTTTGGAACAAAATCTGGCTTTTGGTTTTAGCGATTTCACTTCTTAGTATTGAGTGGTTTATCCGCAAACGTAGTGGAATGGTTTAGAAACTAAAAAACCTCTTACAAATTGCAAGAGGTTTCGGGGGTTCTTAAATGTTTGGTCAGTACTAAGGTTAAAAAAGGTTAGTGGAAAAGAAAAAAGGTTTTTTTAGTTGTTACACTCTACAGGGAAACATTGGATAGTTCCATTTAGTTTTTGTAAAATTAATGAAGCATCTTTCGGCGTAAGCATTCTGTCACCATCAACATCTGCTACAAATTGTTGTGAAACGTTAAGGTTAATACATTGCGTTGAATGATTTAAAATTAGTTTAGAATCACCAACATCAACTTGATTTCCAATAAAATTTATCACTTCACCATTACAAGTAATGTTTCCATCTTCGTCGAAAATATTTCCATAAAGAAACTGAGTTTGGACAGGTTTCGCGATAATCAAAACAAATTGACCAGTTACCTGCGGAACATTAATCAAAGTTGCTTTATCTTCTGGTATTGAACTGAATGAGTTCAAAGTACTGTCACTTGCGTAGTAAGTTGACCATATTCCAGGAAGAGTCGCAAAAATTTTGTATTTACCTTCTTGCAAATTTTGGATATTGAAGAATACAAAAGTGCTAGTTCCATCATACGGCGTTCTGGAAAAACCAAACTTTGAATTGTTTGCAACCATTTGTCCATTTGTCAAAATACTATCGCTTTGTGCAATTATCCAAAGTTCTGGTGGAACTATTGTATCTGCCCCAGCTACTCCATTTCCTATCTTTTGTAAAGCAATCAATGAATCAAAATTAGCAATTTGTGGTGGAGAAGTACTTGTAATCGAAAGAGCTCCCTGAATTGCGTAGATTGATGAAGCTGTTTTGTTTAACGGACTAAGGTTAAAGTCTAAAGTGTCAATGAGCGTTGAAGAACTTTGCACGTCAATTGACAAAGATTCATTCCAACTTAAAGAACTTGGATAAAATGTTCCAAGTAAGTTCCCTGCGAGGTCGGCAGCAGAAATATAATATTCACCCGTATCAACATTGGTTAACGAAAAATTACCCAATGAATCACTTAGAACTTGGTTTACTTCAGAAGGGACTCCAACCGTATTGATTCTTTTGTAAACCGTTACTGCCGCTCCTGCAACAGGATTTCCCGCCAAATCCGAAACCGAACCTGATAGTGTTGCCGAGAGGCTTGTTTCAAAAAATAGAAACAATACAAAAAATGTTAGTAAGCTTACACGCATTTTAATGCCTCTGAGTTTTGCTTGATAAATACTTCAAAATTAATGCCAAAAATGTAAACTAGTGTTAAAGGTAACCTAAGGTTGTTTTAGAAAGATTCTGATACTTATTCTATGCCACCTTTGGCATTTATGATTTTATAATCTTTCTTTTTACGTTGAAAAGTTCTTTTAGGAAGCCCTGAAAGAGTAGAAGCTTTTTCAATGTTCCAGTCTGCACGATTTAGGTAGTGAATTATCAAATTCCGCTCAAATTTACTGACTAAGGTTCTTAAATCACCAGTCTTTTCTTGAAGGGAAACGGAGTCTGGCATTGAGGAAAGTTTGCGTAGTTTCTCTGGTAAGTGCTTAATCTCAATTTCATCTTCATTACAAAGAACAACAGCTCTTTCGATAATATTTTCGAGTTCCCTTACATTTCCCTTCCAAGAGTGGTAGGTAAGTGCATCAATGACAGGTTCACTTAACTTTTTTATATTTTTTCTGTTCATTCTTTTTGTGAAAATTTTCAAGAAATGCTCAGCCAGAAGTGGAATGTCATCGATGCGTTCAGAAAGGCTTGGAGTCTTAATCTTTATCACATTAATTCGGTAAAAAAGGTCTTCTCTAAAGTTACCTTTGGTAACTTCTTCTTCAAGATTTTTGTTTGTTGCACAGACGAATCGAACGTCAATTTTTATTGGTCTCGAGTCACCAACTTTTGTGATTTCTCTTTCTTGCAAAACCCGCAAAAGTTTAACTTGCATTAATTGAGACATCTCTCCAATTTCGTCAAGAAAAATTGTGCCATTGTTGGCGTGTTCAAAAATCCCTTCTTTGTCCCTAATTGCTCCTGTAAACGAGCCTTTAGTGTGTCCAAAAAGCTCACTTTCCAAAATTGATTCAGGTAAAGCTCCGCAGTTCACAGCCACAAATGGAAATTTATTTCTAATCGGGTCATTGTAGTGAATCGCCTTTGCGACGAGTTCTTTACCAGTTCCACTTTCACCTTCAATGAGAACTGTAACAGGAGTTGCAATTATGCTTTCCAAAAGCTGGAAAATTTCAGCCATTTTGGGACTCTTGCCAATAATCTTACTGAATTTGTAGTTAGAAGTAACTTCCTGTTTGAGTGTTTTGTTTTCAATAAGTAGGTTTGAGTGTTGTTTGGAATTTTCCAAAGCAATTACTGCAAGGTTTGCAAAAGACTCCAGAAACTCAACGTCTTCGTCGGTAAAAATGTGCTCAAAATCTCTACTGTCAACGTAAAGTGAGCCGATTACTTTTTCACCTTTGGAGTAAAGTGGTGTGCAAATTAGAGACAAAGATTGAAAATTTGCGATGCTCTCAACTTGGCTAAACCTAAAATCTTCGTGAACATTTGGGCAGAAAATTGTCTTCACTTTTTCAATTGATTCTTTTACAACTGTCGAGCTAAAGTCTCTGTCTTCTTTGGTGAGCTGCCAACTTGCTTTGGTTTCGAGTTGGTTGTTTTTGTCTGTCAGAATTACCAAACCTTGCTCCGCTCCAAGTGTAACAACGAGCAAATTTAAGATTTCACTTAAAAGTTGGTCTAATTCCAAAATTGAATTTATTTTTTGGCTGACCTCAAAAAGGATTTTTAATCTTTCACCTGAAAGGTTCATTTTAACCTGTTTAGTTGGTAATTCTTCTTTCTTTGGTGTGTTAGAATTGGCACTATTTTTTAAACTACTTAAAATACTTTTGTCAATTTTGACACACTGGTTTTTTATCTCTAAGGCTCTTAAAGGGGAACCTTTTGTTTTCTCTAATTGATAAAGTAGTGCCAAAAATTGCACTTTCAAAATTGTTTTTTGTTCGTATTCTGAAATTTTTGATTCAAGGAACCTACGACACTCTTGAACTTGGTTTTGTTCTAACAAAAATTTTGCTTGCTGAACGAGTAAGCCAACGAGTTGCTTTTCTTGATTCTGCTTTTTTGCAATTTCAATTCCTCGTTCCACAAAACTTTCGGCTTCGTGAATTTTTCCCGACTCTTTGTAAATTTCGCTTAGTTTGAGATAAATTTCCGAGTGTTTTTCACGATTTTCCGCTTTGTTGTAGAATTGAAGTGCATGAAAAAAGGCATCTTTACTTTTAAAGAAATTCTCTAATTTTTGCTCAATTTCTCCAACAAAAAAGTAAGCTTCACCAACTTCAGCATAATTTTTAATTTCAATTTTTAACTCAATTGCCTTTTCAAAAAACTCTCTTGAACTTTCAAATTCAGTTTTCAAAAAATAAATTTCTGCGATGTTGCTCAAAAGGTTTGCAGTTTGATTTTTATCCGCAAGTTCTTCTTGAATTTTTAAGGCTTGTTTGAAGTAGTCAACCGAAGTTTGAAGGTCATTTTTGAAGTAAAAAAGAACTCCCAAATTTGTAAAAGAAAATGCCATTTCTCTTCGGTTGTCCATTTGTTTCTTAAGCTCAAGGCTCTTTAAATGGAAATTCTCCGAAAGCTCCCATTTACTTTGTTTCCGATAAAGTTCGCCCAAGTTGTTGTAAACAAGTGGAAGGTGAGCGAGGTCTCCGATTTCAAGAAAAATCTGCTCGGAGTCCTTGTAAAATTTTTCTGCTTTCTCGAACTCTCCAAGCAAATCATTCAAACTTCCAAGGCTGTTTGAGACAAGAGCAACTTTGAGTTTGTTACCAAATTTATCGGCAAGTTTAAGGCTTTGCGAAAAATATTTTTCTGCTTCTTCAAATTTTCTTTGGTAAAATTTTACTTCGCCTGCGAGACTAAAAATTGTTGGAATTTCAGGGTCTTTGGAATTTAAGTCTAAGAAACTTTTGCAAGTATCTTCTGCTTCTGAGAAGTTTGAAAGGTAGATTTCGATTTGAGTAAGACTTGAAACAGATTTGAGCGAAGGACTTTTTTCTAACAAATTTTTGAAAATACTTTTTGCTTCTTCGTAGTTTCCTTCACGTTGAAAAGCTAAACCTTTTTGGTAGGAATTAGGTTCGTTTTTGAGAATTTCAATCGCTTCCTTGTTCTTCCCTAAGGCAAGTAAAAAATCTGCAAAATCTTCTTTAAATTTGGCTGTAACAAATCTTTTGACACTTAAAGCCTGTCTGTAAAAAATTTCTGCTAACTCAAAATTTTTCTCATTTGACATTTTTTGTGCAGCGTAAAAGCTAACTTCAAATTTACGTTTTGAGTCTTTTGAGTTTGCTAAGTGGAACGCTTCAAACTCTGGATTTTGTGGAAATCTTTCCTTTGCAAAATCAGCAAGTCGGTCATTTTTAAGAGTTATAATTTGCTCGGAAACAAAACTTCTAAGTCCTTGATTTTCAATTTTGAATTTACCTTTTCGGGAAGAAAAAATTCTTTTAGAAAGAAGACTCTGCAAAGTGCTTTCATTAAAATTTTCCTCAAAGGTTTTAGCCAAAAGTCTAAGAGTGTTTTCGTCAAGTTCAAGTTCCCAAAGGCAGGCAAGTTTGAAAGATTCTTTTTCGTTTTCGTTCAGCGATTCCCAAAGAAGCAAATTAGCTTCCTCTAAAAATGGTTTGAAGTTGAAGGTCTCAAATTTTTTGTGGTTAAATTCTAATCCAATTTCAGAGATTTTAAGAACTTCATTTTGGAAGAAAATTTCAATCAGAAGTCTGTTCTGGCTTGGATTTCCAACGGTTAGTTTGAAAAGGCTTTCATTAAAATTTTGAATCTTTTCAGGAAAAGTGTAAAGAATTTCACAAATTTGCTTAGTGTGTTCTTCAAAATTTAAATTTTGTAACTCAAAGTTAAAGTCTGTATTCTTTAACTTTTGAGAAGTTTCAAAACAAATTAAAAGTCTAAGTTCAGGGACAGTTCTTTGCAAAAAGTCTAAAAGTTTTTGAGTTTTGTCATCGAACTTTTGAGTAAAGTGGAAAAGGATTTTAGACTTAAGATTTACCAAAAAATCTTTAATTCTGAAAAATGTGTTAATCTCATTTTCGGGCGTTTCAACTTCAATCGTAAGAGAACTTAAAGACTCGAAACTTGGGTTTTCAAAATTCTGAATTTTAGCTTGAATTTGAGCTTGTTTTTTGGCTTCCTCAAAAAGTTTTGTCTTTCCAGCTCCTTTTGTTCCGAAAATATTTACGGTTGTAATTTTTTCCAATCTTAAAATTGAATTTTTAAGAGTTTCAAGTTCGGCTTCTCTTCCGAAAATTTTGCTTTCGCCCGTAGCAAATTCGAGTGTTTTCGGGAGAATTTTTGCCAAACGGTAAACTAAATCCGAACTACTTTGAAGCCTTGCAGTCGGCTTCTTTTCCAAAAGTTGCAAAATCAAACTTGCTAAAGAATCAAAAACTTTTGAATTTATTTCTTGGGGATTCTTAGGCTTTTGGGAAATGTGAGCTTTTAGAACTTCGGTAATTTTTCCGTCAAAAGGAGTTTGGTTTGTGAACATTTTGTAAAGAAGACAACCAAAAGAGTAAAGGTCAGCTTTCTTGTCAACTTTTCGCTCTTGCAAAATTTCGGGAGCGACAAAGAAAATGCTTCCTTGTTTCGCCGTTGTTGAAGACTTGGAGCTAAAACCAAAATCAAGAATTTTAGGATTCCCTTTTGAGTCAAAGAGAATGTTTTCAGGTTTTAAATCGAAATGAGTAACGTCGTTTGAGTGAATGTAGTGAAGACCTTGAGCAATTTTTAGTGCAACAGAAATTCCAGTTTCAATTTTAGTAGAAAAATCAAGACTTTTGCTTTCCAAAAGTTCCATTGTAAAAAAACTTTCGGAGTCTGAAAAACCGTAATCGAAAACACTGCAAACGTAAGGGTGATTGAGCTCTTTTAAAATTGAAAATTCTTGTTTGAGTTCTTCGGAGTGAACTTTTAGAATTTTTAATGCAACTTCGTTCTGCGAAAAAGTGTCAAGAACTTTGTAAACAGTTCCGCTTCCGCCCGAACCGAGTTTTGAGAGAATTTTATACCTGTTTCCAATCAACTTTTACTTTAGGAGCATCATTTTTTGAGTTTGAGAAAACTTTCCTTTTTCATTCTCAACTTCAATTTTGTAAAAATAAAGTCCGTTTGCACTTTTTCTACCTTTTGAGTCTTTTCCATTCCAAGCAGCGTTGTGATAACCAGAACTTTTAGTTCCATTTTCTAAAACGGCGACAGTTTTCCCCATTTCATTGAAAACGATGAGTTTTACTTTTGAAGTTAAAGGAAGCGAGTAACGAATTGTAGTTTCGGGGTTGAAAGGGTTCGGATAATTTTGGTGAAGCACAAAAAAGTCAGGTTTGAGTTCTTCGTCGTTAATTCCAACGGTTGCCATTGTGTTCATTTTTATGTCAAAAGTTCCGTACAAATCATCGCCTTGAGTTGTCAAAGGAATTATTCTTTCAGCAGCAGAAGGGTCGGAAGCCCAAGGGTCAATTGAAATGTAAGGGTCATTTTGAAAGTAAAGTTGAGTAACAAGAATTGTGTTGTCAGGAGTTACAACTCGAAAGTGAATGTGAGCAGGTCGGAAGTTTGCTCCGTTCAAATAAAATCCAGGTTTAATAGATTCAAAACCATAATTTCCTTGTGCGTCAGTAAGCATTTGTCCACGTAAATTGTAAGGGTTTGTGCTTGCTGGAGTGCATTGTTCAAAAACACTGTAACAACCAGAATCATTAGCTTGCCAAACGTCAACAATCGCTCCTTGAACAGGGGTTATGCAGTCGTCAGCGTAAACTTTGCCTGAAATGAAAAGTCGAGTTCCGGGTTCAGAAGTGTCAGCTAAAACGTTCGTCGTTGGCGAACCTGCGGAAAAGAAAGGTCCTTGAATGTCGCTTGTTGTCAAATCGCAGTCGTCAGCTAAAAGTAACTTCGGAGCAATCATTGCTGAAAGTCCCGTTACGGCACTCAGTTTCAAAAATTTTCTTCTGTCTAAATTGTTGTTAGAATTCATTTCAAAGCTTTCGTTAGTTGTGGATTTTTTTTAAAGACCTGATTTTAAAACTTACACTATTTTTTGCAAAAAGTTTAGAGTAAATCTAAAGTTCCAACGCAAGAACATTGGAGTAATTGCAAATTTTTTGGAAAAATTAAGTGTTATGATGACTCAAAACTGGTTTTACTTAAGAAGAGAAAAACCGAACCACAAAAGACACAAAAAAAAGAAGTTTCAGAGGCACCGCCGTGCGTCTATACGCAGTTTGTTTTTTGAAAAATGGAAAATCTTAAAAATATCCGAACTATTTCTAAGAAATTAACTTTGCATAAAATCAATTCTTAATTTCAAATTCTTTAAAAGTTTGGTGTAATTTTTCCGACTTCAACTCCTGCGTGGTTTTTGAGAATTCCAGAATCTCCGTTCAGCCACTCGTTTAGTTGTGCATCGCTTAATGCACCAAATTTGTGAAGGACTTTTGCCAAAACAATCGGAATTGCTCTTGACGAACCGTCAGAAATTTTCAATGCAATTCCAAAACTGTCCTTCCCATTTGAAACTCCAAGACAACCAATCCCTTCTGCACCACCTTTTGAAACTATTTTTGAAGGACACATTTGCATAATTTGCGTGTCGAATCTGTCTGTTCCAGCTACAAATTCAGGGTGCTTTGTCATTGCTTCAAAAACAATTCTTAAGTCGTCGGTTTTATGCTCAGCAAGTTTTGCAAAAGCCAAAGCCATTTTGTTCAGAGGCAAGTAGAAAACAGGGAAACTGCAACCGTCAACAGCTGTTGAAATTTTAGGCTCTTCCGTTACCTCGCACAAGATTTTTTTGATTTCAATTTGTGTGTTAGAGTTTGGTTCAAGGTAGTTTTCGGTGTTCCAATTGTTGAAAACTGTAAAAGCTAAAGCCCCAGAATGTTTTCCACTGCAATTGTTGTGAATCGCTGTGATTGGCGTTCCTGCTTCACGAATTTTTTTCAAAGTCGGTTTATGACCAGGAGAATGGATTCCGCATTTTAAGTTTTCGATTCCAAGTCCGATTTTATCGAGAATTTTTTGAACGGTTTCAGTGTGGAAACTTTCTCCACTGTGAGAAGCACACATTACTGAAAGTTCGGGCAAAGTAAAATCATACTTTTGGTAAGCACCCGTTCTGATTAAAGGCAAAACTTGGAAAGGCTTTGCGGAAGAACGAAAGTAGGTTTTAAATTCAGGATTACCTTGTGAAAAAAGAATTTTTCCTTGTGAATTGCAAACTACCAAATCACCAAAGTGAATACTCTCAATTTCATCACCTCTGTAAATATTTGCTAAGATTTCGGGCATTTATTTTCCACCTAAGTTTAAAGTCAAAAATTGGATTTCAATTTATTAAATTTTTTGAAAAATTATTCGATTCTTTTAGGCGACAAGAATCGGACTTTTTTTGAAGCAAAACTTTTTTAACTTCTCAAATTAAACTAAAAAAGACTTCGAAAAATGAGATTTCTAACTTTACTAATTTTTATTCTTTTTATTGGTTGTGATGGCGAAATTCCGAAACGAGACACTCTTGGACCTCACGACCAAATCCTTGTAATTGCAGATTCTTCCGATTTTGTAAAAACGAAAAAAGCACTTGAAAAATCTTTGGAAGCGGAAGTTCTCCTTCCTGCACCAGAAAAATTATTCACACTGAAATTTATGCCTCTTGAGAAATACGAACGTTACAAGCGGTGGCAAAATATTTTGATTCTTTCAATTCTAGACGAAGAAGGGAAAGCCGACGGTTTTGTGAAAAGTGTCCTTTCGGAGGAAGCACAGCAAAAAGTTACAAACGGCGAAGTTTTTCTTGGGATTCAAAAAAATATTTGGACTAAAAATCAAGGACTCGCTTACTTAGTCGGGAAAGATGCAAAAAGTATTTCTGAATTTTTGGAATTGAATGGAGAAAGACTTTTGGAGGCTTTCTTGGAAGTTCAGAAGCAACAACTTCTTTACGTAATGTTTAAGGTTGGTGAGCAAGATGAGATTTCGGAAGAACTTTGGGAAAAGTTCGGTTGGAAAGTGAGAGTGCAGTTTGATTACGTTGTTGCAAATGCTGACGAGGACAATGATTTTGTTTGGCTTAGGAGATTTTACCCTGACAGATTTTTGAGTGTTAAATCTTTTGAAGGAACGGGAACTGAAAATTATTCACCAGAATTTTGGATAAATCTTCGCAATGAAATTGGTGTAAAATATCACCAAAGTTCAGAAGTTGACACTTTGCACACAACAGCAGAGAAAGTGGATTTTCTTGGCTACCAAGCGACGAAACTTACAGGACTTTGGGCAATTCGTAAAGACCTTGTTGGAGGACCTTTTCGGTCTTACTGTTTTTTTGATGCAAAAGCTCAAAAGTATTTTCTTGTTGACCTTGCAGTTTTTGCACCCGGCGAAGCCAAAAAGAATTATCTTACGCAACTCGAAATTATAGCTTCAACATTCGAAGCAAAACCAATTAAGTAACTTTATTTAGAAGCACGATTTAGGATTTTTATGTTTACAAAATATTTTTGTTTATCGCTTTTCGTTAGTTTGTTTTTATTCGCTTGCGATAGTACAGAGTTTGAATTTGCTACAACTGACTTTGAAAATGTCGAACTTGAATTAGTTGAATTTGTCGCAGATTCTTCAAATTTTTACACCCCCGAAGATGTTGACGGAAGAGGAAACGGCGACTTTCATTTTGTAGGTGCTTTTAACGACTACAAGACAGCAACTTTGTTCAAGTTTAATTCTGTTTCAATTTTAGAAAGCGACACCGTTTTTGTCGATTCAATCTTTTTTAGATTCTATGCTGAAGATTTTTATTACCGCAGAAACGCTTTTCAAGCAGAAACGCTTTCAGACACAAGTGCTTTCCCACTCAAACTTTACGAATATCCTGACAATGAATGGGAAGAAGAAAGTTTAGTTTGGAGTGATTTGGACACTGACGTTGGAAGTATGAACTTCCTTCAAAATTTCGTAATGGACACAAACTCAGATTCAATTCTTTTCGTTGGGGATTCGCTTTACTCTGGAACAGATTCTGCAACAGTAAAATCAAGCACAAGGTTTAAACAATTTAGTTTTAGATTTTATGAAGGTTTACTTAACCAATTAATTGACAGTACTTCGACAGAACCTCTTTCATTTTTACTTTATACAGAGGAAGGTGCAGCAAAATTTGCTCGTGCAATCACTTCGGTTGAAAACGGTGGTTTGGGTTCTGAAATCAATAGCACGAATTATTTGAATTTTGGCGTTCCAAGTTTAGAAATCTATTTTCACACGGTAAACGTTTCTGACGCTGATTCCGTAACAATTTTCCCAACAGAAGACACTTTTGTTGTAACAGGTCCAACGGAAGTAGAGAGTTCAGAACATTTTTGGGTTGGTAATGGTTCAGATGAAACAGTGAAAAGAGGGAATCTGTTCTTTGATTTATCGAAAAATCCAAATGATGGTTCGGAAATTGACACAACAGTTAGAGTCGTTAGAGCTGAAATTTCATTGACTTTGGACGAAACTTTGAGCCAAAGACTTATGATTTCTCCACAAATCCCTGAAGATGGAGAAGATGAAAGTTTGCTGTCGATTCTGACGCTTTTTAGGAATGACACCGAAGACACAACGCTAACAGTTAGTATTTCGCAAAGCAAAGGCATTTTTCCACAAATCACTGATTCTTCAAAAATAAAACTTGAAATGATTTTTGACGGTGATTTACAAAACGATAGGTTTAGTAATTTTATGCAAACAATTCTCGGAGACTCTCAAGCTAAGTTTCAATTTAGAATTACTTCTGACGAGTCGGATTTCTCGCAGTTTGCATTCTTTAACCAAAATGCTTCGGAAGAATTAAGACCAAAAATCAGAATTTTCTTTGCAAAACAGCCCGAAGTAAAATTTGAATAATTTTTTAGAAAAGCCGATTAATATCGGCTTTTCTTTTTTGTAGCATCGCCAAAATCCAAAAGACTGCAATTCCTGCAAAAATGTGTTTTAAAGTGTGTCCGCTAAAAATGAAAAAATTAAAAATTTCATTGTCGAGGTGTTCACAGATTTTTGAAATCCCATAAAACAAAATGACTCCTCCAAAATATTTTCCTTCCGAAGCCTTTGACTGAAAAATCCCAAGAATCACCAAAGCCAAAATTATCGGCAAAAACTGAACGAGAATGTAGGGTCGCAAATCTCCTGAACCAATTTGCTCCGTCCAAGCCCAATAAAAAACACTTCCGATTCCAAAAAGTAAAAATGGAATCCAGCTTCTTAGTCCAAATTTCTCGTTAACTCTTTCGGTCAAAAGTGCCGAAAGAAAAGATGTGAAAGCGATTGTCATCGGAAGTCTGTCCCAAACGAGAGTTTCAGTTGTCGGAGCAAAATGGTAGTAAGCAGAACCAAAACCTGTCAACAAAACTCCAACGAAAAATCCCAAATGTGGTAACAGATTTTTGTCTTTTGAGACTTTCGGAAGAATGAAAATTGAGCTAAGTAAGCCAATCAAAACAAAAGGCAAATTTGAAACAACGTCCCAAAAGTTAGGAATTCCAAAAATCAATCTTTGGTCGGCGAAGTTGTGGTAATCAGTTGGCTGTGGGATTTTGGGAAGGAAGAAAACAGCGATAAAAGAAAGAAGTGAGAGAGCGAGAAGAATTTGGACTTTGTAGTTCTTCATTTTACAAGTAAGGATTTAGTAAGAAATTTACTTCAATCAGAAATTCACTGCCTTTGCCTTTGGAAATTTCTTTGCCGTAAAGCAGACGAGTTACGACAGGTGCTTTTCCGAAAATCCAGTAAGTGAAACCAAAACCTCCGCCAACTGTCTTTTGAATGTAATTTGGTGAATTGTTTACAGGTTCTTGGTCAATTCTAGGTTTGTAAGTAAAGTCTCCGAATGATTTTCCTGCACTGAAAAATCCGGCAAGGTTGAATCGGTTGAAGTAAAAATATGGGTGTAAAGGTTGGAAAGTTCCGATTCCTGTCCAATCGGTAAAATCATTGAGAATTCCTGTGAGCGAGTAGTTTAAGTCAAAAGTTGTCGAAGTTGTGCCCTTGCCCGAAAGACTTTCTTTTGCACCGACTAAAGGCTTGAAGTAGTAAAGTCCGTTGGTCAAATCTTCATCGAAAGTTTGTTCCCCAAAACGGTAGTTCAGAAGGTTTTGCCAACGCAGAAAGAAATTAGTCTCACCAATTCGGAAGTAGTTCAAAGTTCGCAAGTTTGCTTCTGTAAAATCAACTCTGTTCGCAAGTTTTGGTAAAGAGCTTTTGACTCGGAAAGTTGCGTAAAAAGTCGGGTCGAAATTTGCGAAACTGAGACCAACTGTTCCGATTCCATTTTTTCCTTCAAGGATTGGCAAAGTTGGCTCGTTGTTTTTTGAATCCGAAACCTCAAGACTTGACCAAAGAAACCAACTTCGCCTCAAATTTTGTTGTGAGTTAAAAAGTTTACTGACTACGAAAGTTGCACCGATTTTGTCGTAAGTCTCTTCTTGGAGAATTTTGGATTCATTCTTAAAAAGCACACTTCTTCTTTTTTGGAAAAAATCCAAAGTCAGAGTCGGTAAAAAATGCCTTGAACTGTAAGCGACGTTGAAATTTCCGAAAGCGTTTCCTAAACCTACGTTTGTCCAAATGAAATTTTTAATCAAAGGGTCAAAAGCTAAAACCGAAGTTTGAAAACCTTCGGGATTTGAAGTGAAAGCCAAAACTCTTGGGCGAAATTCTTTGAACGAATTGTAGCCTTTGGTTTTTCCTTTTTGAGTTTCACTAATTTTTTTTTCAAACGAAATCTTGTTTTTGTAAGGGTCGAAACTTTCGTAACTCGAAATTTGAGTTTCTTCAATCGGAATTTTGTAAGCACTTGAGCCTTTCGGTCTGTCGTAAGTGATTACCCAAACGGAGTCTTCGTTTGCCGATTTTGAAGGATTGAAAATTCCGTAAAAACTGTTCGTGAGGAATTTTGTTTTACCTGTCAAAATATTTTTTTCTTTAAGGTTCGGGATTCCTGTTTCGTAAGAAACGTAAATTATTGTTGAGTCATTTTTCCAAAATCCGTCTCGTGCTTCTTCTTTAGGTTCAGTGATTTTTTCGTAAAATTTGGCAATTCCTCTTGAACCGTCTTTTTCTACAAAACTATAAATGAATTGCCTACCAAGACTTTGCGGAGAAAATTTTGTCGGAAAATCTGTTAATAGGTAAGGAGTTGCTCTTTCTTTTTCTAATTCAAAAATTTCACTTTTGCCTGAACTACTTTTGGAAAATAAAATACTTTTTCCATAAAAAATCGGGTCGCTTGCCCTTTGTCCGAAAGTTATTTGAGTTTTAGTTTCGGTTTTTAAATTGTAGTGAAAAATGTCGTGGGTGTAACTTCCGTCTTTCGCAAAGTAAAATTTTGAGTAAAGAATTTCGTTTCCGTCTTTGCTCAAGTCAAAGTAAGGTTCAACGTCAAGGTCAATTTCTTTTCCGTTTGCAAAAAGTTTGCTTTGCCAAACACTTTGATTTTCGATTTTGACAAAAGCCAAAGTCTTTTTCGTCTCACGAACTCCAAGAATCAAACCGTTTTCTTTAAGCCTTCTTCCTTTTAATTTTTTTGGAAAATTTTCTTTTTCAGCTTGAATTTTAGGTTGAATTTCTGCTTTCCAAAGGTCGAACAAATCGTCTTCCCAAATTCCGATTGAACGTTTTAAAGTCCAACTGAAATTTATCGGGTTGAGCTTGTGCTGTCGGAGAATTTCTTTGAGTGCTTTTTTGCCAAACTTTGAAACGATGAAACGGATTAAGCTGTGTCCTTGTTCGTAAACAAGTCGTGAGTTGATTCTTCCTGTTTCGGGAAAACCACCCATTTTTTGACGAGTTAAAAGGCAATTTTTATCGAATGAATTTCGGAGTAAAAGTTCTCTTTGGGTCTCCCATTTTTCACCTTCAAATTGTGCGATTCCTTCTGTGAACCAAGCAGGAATTGTAAGAAGTGCTGCGTATTCCCACAAGTTCAAAGGGTCAAAATTCATTGCGTGAAAAGTAACGATGTGAGTGAATTCGTGTGCGACAAGTCCTTCAAGCCATTTTTCATTTCCTGCCGTTAAACGCTTGGGATTTGCAGTGTCTAGGTAAATGTAATGTCCGACAGGATTCGCAAGTCCGTTTGAAAAATCTTCAAAAGATGAAACGATGATTGATGTTTTACGTGGCGGAAAAGTTCCTAAGTCTGTGCAAATTGAGTCGTAAACCGATTCTGCAATGTCTGCTACTTCCCAAGCAACTGTTTCGGCTGAGTCGTGAAAAACGATTTTGAAGTGTTCGGTTTCAAAAGTCTGCCAATTCAAGTGTGCAAAGTTATGGTTAGGAGTGATTTGTGAGTGTGAAATTGAAAATGAAGTGAAAAAGATTAACAGAATAAGAAATGGCATTTAAAAAGTTCTTTGGTAGTTAAGAATGTTAAAATTTCAGGAGGGCTAAGATTCGTTCAAAAAGACATTGTTTTAAAACAAATAAAAGTTCCAAATAAGGCAATAATTATTCCCAAAACTTTTGCTGTAAGTATTGATTTTTTCATTCCAATCATTTTGACGGTTTCAGGTGTTACAAAAGGGAAGAGATAACAAAGAATTCCCATAAGAACTAATCCTAAACTTAGAAAATAAGGTGAGATAGACTTTGGTAGAACTAATACAAAAACAAAAGCAAAGCTTAGAGAGATTACAGCAATTAAAAACTTATTTGCATATTTTTCTGCAAATTTGTAAAAACTCAAAAATTCCTGTTCAAATTCAGGTAAAACGTAAACAGTTTCAATTTTTTTGGTATTCAAATTTTTTACTTCTAACTCTTTTAAGTTTTCGTTTTTTTGATTTGACCAAATACATTTTTTGTGCATTTTCTCTTCCAAGAAACTGAGAAGCTGATAATTAATAATTTTTCAGTGAATTTAATTTAGCTTTTTTAGTTTAAATTCCAAATTTAGTTTTTTAAAAGAACTCAGACTTGAAACTTATACAAAATCCAAAATCAAATCTCAAACTGTCTTACAAAAAGCGTCTTGAGCAAAGTTACATTTTTGCCTTAATTTTGGTTATTGTTACTTTCTTGGTCTTCCAAAAAAATACCTCGCAGACTAAGAATTTTGAGCTTCTGCAAGAGATTCCAATTGAAGCAATTTGCTTACTTGTTCCTCCGAAAACTAAAGCTCCAAAGCCAATCAATAGACCTAAAAAGCCTTTTACAAAATTTATTGCTTCTGCCGATTCTGAGTTACTCGAAAAGGAAGAAATCTTTGATGAAGTGATTAAAATTGAATTTGAAGAGATGCCTAATTTTGTTCCGCAAATTATTCAAACTCCAAAAAGGAGCTATGAAAATAGGCTTAAAGTTGTTGGCTACGAAAACCAAAAACTCAAAAAAGGTTTGGCAAAAGCTGTTGCATTGAATTTGGATTATCCGAGAAGTTTTAGACAAGCAGGGATTGAAGGGAAAGTGAAAATTAAGTTCGATGTGAACTCAAAAGGAAAACCTTTAAATTTTCAAATTCTTAACGACCCTTCAGAAGGACTTTTAGCAGAATTAGCTTTTGAAGCAGTTAAGAAAATTAAGTTTCAGATTTTACTTTTGGAAGGTGAAGAATTTATAAAAGACGTTGAGTTGGTTACAACCTTCAATTTGCGTTAATTTTTCCTTTTTGACTTAGCTTTGGAATTTAGTTTATTCTTTTTCGTTTTTTTTACGACCACAACCTTACCTTATTAGAAATTAACCTCAAGGAGAAAATCTTGAAAATAATCTTAACTCTTTTTTGTTTGTTTGTAAGTTTTGAGGCATTTGCTTTTGCACCTGAACCTCACAACGAGACAGGAAAAATTTTCCCAATTCAAGCAAATTTTTCACACCACAATCAAGCTAAGCAGCAAGAACTTTTGAAATCTCAAGTTTGGCAAAACTTCACACGAGGCAAACAGAACTGGGTCGCAATTTTTGATGAAAATTCAGGACTTCCTGAAAAGGCATTCGGAAAACCTTTTGCAGGGAATTGGAGCAGAATAGTCAACGAAAAAAATGCGGAAACAGTCGCTTGGGATTTTTTGAATTCAATCAAAAATGAATTTGGGTTAGAACTTTCGCAATTCAGTTTCGCAGTTACAAATAATTGGTTAGGCGACTACGCAGTTTTTTACAAACAATTCGTAAACGGTTTCGAGGTGCTTGATTCAAAAATGTTTGTTGTTTTGACGGCTGACGGAAAGGTTGCAAGATTTGGTTTCTTGATGGGAAAAGACAGAGTTTTTTCAACTGATTTTGCACTTACGACAAAAGAAGCGGAGTTTTTCGCTCCAATTGGTTTAGTTGGCTTTGACGAAAAAACCGATAAAATTACTGTCGAAAATGAGTTTGTTTACGTTCCAGTTTATGGAAAAGACACTGAGATTTTGGATTACAAACTCGCTTACAATTCTTTAGTTCCTGTTTCAAAACATTACGGAAATTGGCAGACTTACATTGACGCAAATTCAGGCGAAATTCTTCGCCGTTTTAACACAGTGCATTTCGGAACAATTGATGGACAAATCACAGGTGATACAGAACTTGTGAATCCTCAGAGCATTCCACAAGTTTTCCCTTACAAACATTTGCGAATGAGCATCAACGGCGATTTTGTTACTACAGATTTACAAGGGAATTTTGCTTACACGACAACGACTTCAGGACCACAACAAGTTAGCATTCCGTTGCAAGGAACTTGGGTTAGAGTGAGAAATTCGCAAAATGGAAACCAAACTCCAACTTTGAATTTAACAACCGTAACTGACAACGAAACTGTAAACGTAAATTTGGACTCAGGAAGTTCAACCTTTAGCGAACGAGATGGATTTTTTCACACAAACGTAGCTCACGATTTTATCAAAGGAATTGACCAAACTTTCACTGGTGTTGACTACTCAATGAATTGCAACGTTGAGCTTAACGGTTCTTGTAATGCTTTTTGGAATGGAAGTTCGATTAGCTTTTTTAGAGCTGGAGCAAGTGGAGGAAGTCAATGTCCTTCGATTTCAAGAATTGCAGGAGTTGTTTACCACGAATACGGTCACGGAATTAATTCAACTCATTACAGTCCTTTTGGAATGCCTGGCGATATGCACGAAGGAATTGCAGATTACACAGCAGCAACAATTGAAAATCAGCCTTTAGTCGGAGTCGGATTTAACGGACCAAATTCTTTTCTAAGGAACATTAATAATCAAAATCAATATCCTGATGACATCGTTAATGAAGTTCATTACGACGGATTAATTATTGCTGGAGCTTTGTGGGATTTGAGGCAGTTAGTTCCTGTTTCAAGAGCAGATTCTCTTCACCACTTTGCTCGTTACGGAAAAGCAGATAGTTTCTTTGATTACTTTGTTGACTTAATCACTTCTGATGATAATGACGGTGATTTGACGAATGGAACTCCTTATTCTGACGAAATTTTTGAGGCTTTTGGTAAGCACACAATTTCTTCTGATATTGAAATTACTCACGACAAAATTCCTGACACAGAAGATTCGCAAAATGCTTATCATTTTACAGCAGATTTTCAGACGAATATTTTTGGAATTGGAATTAATGTCGCTCAGTGTAGTATCTTTTACTCTATTGACGGAGGTGCAAACTTTTCCTCTGCTCCGATTACAAATTTGATTTCAACAATGTTTGAAGGACAAATTCCCGCACAACCAAGTGGAACAACAGTTTCTTATTATATTAAAGCACAAGACGTTTTGAGCCTTGTTGTTACTGAACCAGAAGACCCAACAACAGAACTTCTTACATTTTTTGTAGGTTCTGACCAAGTTGAGCCAGAACTTTCAGTCGAAATTCCATTTAAAAGTACAATCGAAAACACAGGTCTGATTTCACAAAAAAGCATAGTTAATGCTTTTGATAATTTAGGGCTTCAAGGTGTAAACTTTGCGACTGGTTTAGTGCATCACAGAGTCGGAATAGGAAGTTTCCAAACAAACTCAATTACTCAACTTTCTGACACATCGTTTTCCGCTGAAATTGATTTGGGAAGCAATTCCTACCAAATTGGCGATGTTGTTGAATATTTTTTTACAGTTGACGACGTTGCGTTAACGCCAAACACAGGAAGACTTCCACAAGATCCAAATGAATTTCTGACTTTTACAGTTTCAAATGTCGAAACAGTTGAAGGTTTTGAAGACGGAATAGCTAAATGGAATTTGGACGCTCCTTGGGTGATTTCGAATCAACAGTCTTATTCGGGAGATTTTTCTCTTGATGAAAGTCCTGGTACAGGTTACAACGACAACGCAAACGTTAGTGCAACTTTGCTTGATGGTTACAATCTTTCTGGTTACACTGTCGCTGATAACGTAAAACTAACTTATTGGGCAAGGCATTTTTTGAAAATTGGACACGATGATTTTCTTTTTGTAGAAGTTACAACTGACAACTGGCAGAATTTTACAAAAGTTGATACACTTTCTGGACCTTCAAGTTGGAAACAACACGTTGTTTCGCTTAGTCCTTTTGTCGGAAATCCGGACGTTAAATTTAGGTTTAGGCTTGTAACTGACGGAGTTGGAAACGGACCTGCAACGAATCCTTTTGGTGTAATCTTAGATGAAATCAAATTGCGAGTTGACGGAGTTATTGTTTATGGAGATGCAAATGAAAACGGAATTCTTGAAGAAATTGATGCAGATTTAGTTTTGGAGTCGGTTGTAAAAAACGTTAATTTCGTGCCTGAACAAAAAGTTGTAACTGACGTTGACGGAGACGGTTTTGTTCGAGTAAACGACGCAAGTTTGATTTTGCAAAAAGCTAAAGGATTGATTAATAAATTCCCAATTGAGTAATTTGTAACTTAGAGCGTGAAGCCCGCAAGAAGCCGTGCAACCCGCAAATTCTTAATTCTTAATTCTTAATTTTTTAAAATGCTTAAAGTTCAAAATTTAGAAGTCTCTTACGGTGCGATAAATGCCATTCAAGGAATTTCTTTGGAAGTTCCAAAGGGCAAAATTATTACTTTAATTGGTGCAAATGGAGCAGGAAAAACAACAACTCTTAGAACAATTTCAGGGATTGTAAAATCGAAATCTGGTCAGATAATTTTGGAAGGTGAAGAGATTTCCAAATTAGCACCTCACAAAATTGTAAAAGCTGGAATTGCACAAAGTCCTGAAGGCCGCCTTGTTTTTGCGAATTTGACGGTTGAGGAAAATTTGAAAATGGGAGCTTACTTGATTGAAGACAAAGTAAAAATTAAGGAAACAGAAGATTACATTTTTGAAATTTTTCCAAGGTTAGCTGAAAGGTGTTCGCAAGCTGCAGGAACTTTGAGTGGTGGAGAACAACAAATGCTCGCAATCGGCAGGGCTTTGATGAGTCAGCCGAAACTTTTGCTTTTGGACGAACCTTCACTTGGAATTGCTCCAATTCTTGTACAGACAATTTTTGAGAAAGTTGTTGAAGTTAACAAAGAACTTGGAGTTACAGTTTTGCTTGTTGAACAGAATGCTCGTCTTGCTCTTAAAATCTCGGATTACGGTTACGTCTTGGAAACTGGAAAAATTATCCTTGAAGGTAATTCTACGGCATTAGCTGAGAATGAGGAAGTACAAAAAGCTTACTTAGGAATTGCCTAAAAGGTACTAAATTCCTAACTTGAATTTGGCTTTAGAAAATTTAATTTTAACAAAAAATTAGGTGATAAAATGTTTGCAGTGATTATGGCAGGAGGTTTTGGAACACGTTTTTGGCCACGAAGCAGAAAAAGAACTCCAAAACAATTTTTAGATATTTATGGTGGAAAAACAATGATTCAACAAACTTTAGATAGGTTCGAAGGTTTGGTCTCTGGTGAAGATTCTTTCATTGTTACAAATGCAATTCAAGTTGGAATGCTTAAGGAGCAAATCGGTTCTTACAAAATTCCTGACAAAAATATTATCGCTGAACCAATGGGAAGAAACACTGCTCCTGCAATCGCACTTGCTGCACTTTTTATCAAAAAATACTCACCTGAAAAATTGAACGAAACGATGGTTGTTTTACCTTCAGACCATTTGATTACAGATTTTGACACCTTTAGAAAGAATTTAAATTTTGCTTCTGAAATTGCACAGAAAACAGGTGACTTGGTTACTTTTGGAATTCCACCAACTTTTCCTGCAACAGGTTACGGTTACATTCAAAGGACAGAAAATGATTTGGACTTTGACACTGACAATTCTGCTTTTAAAGTTAAGGCTTTTGCTGAAAAACCAAATTATGCTACAGCAGAGAGGTTTTTAGAATCTGGAGAATTCTTGTGGAACAGTGGAATGTTCGTTTGGCAAGTCAGTAGGATTTTGGAAGAATTAGAAAAATATATGCCAGCCACAATGGAAGTTTTGAATAGAATTTTAGACGAAATTGGAACTGAAAAACAAGACGTTGCAATCCTTGAAGCTTACACGAAAATTAAAGGTGAGTCAATTGATTACGGTGTTATGGAAAAATCTAGAAATATTTCTGTTGTTACTGCTCAATTTGATTGGAACGATTTAGGAAGTTGGAAAGAAGTTTATACCGAAGGCGAAAAAGACGAACAAGGAAATGTGAAACTTGGAAACGTGAAATTGATTGACACGAAAGATTCTCTTTTCTATCACTCAGACCCGAAAAAAATGATTGCTGCAATTGGTGTTGAAAATTTGCTTGTTGTTGATACAAAAAATGCACTTTTGGTGTGCAATAAAAATAATGCTCAAGACGTTAAAAAGATTGTCGAAGCACTACAAGAAGAAAGTCGAGAAGAGTATCTGTAAATTTTGAAAGAAGAATAAATGTTTTTGAAAAAGTTTTTAACCACACTTACAGTTGGAATTTTAGCTACAACAACTTTAGCTGCGGGTAAATTTGGAGATGAATTTTACTCGAATGGAGTTGGAGCAAGAGCATTGGCTTTGGGAGGAGCTTTTGTTTCGTTTGAAGGTGATGTGAATTCTGTTTTTTGGAATCCGTCTGGAATTGCAAAAGTCCGTTCGTTCGGAGTTTCTGTAATGCACGCAGAAAAATTTGGTGGCGAATTAATGTTTGACCATTTTTCAGTTCTTTATCCAGTGAGTGATTTTACTTTTGGGTTTTCCTACGTTCGTTCAAGTGTTGACGGAATTCTTGACACGAGAAATGGAAGTGTAACTCGGAACTCAGATGGACAAATCACAAACATTGATTTTACAAACATCAGTGAATTCTCAGACACTGACCAACTTTTCAATTTCGCTTTTGGAAGAGAGTGGAATGAAAAACTTGCCGTTGGTGCAAATTTTAAAGTGATTCACCGTTCAATTGCTGAATTTTCGGCTAATGGTTTTGGAATTGATGTTTCAGGGCTTTACAAAATCCGTGAAAATTGGCGAGTCGGAGCAAACCTTCAAAATGCAACAACTACAATTGTAAGTTGGGACAAAGGTGCTTCTAAAGAATACATTCGACCACTTTTGAAAGTTGGAACCTCTTACGATTTGATGAAAAACAGAAATCGTTTTACTTTTGCACTTGATGCAGATAACCGCTTCGAAGGAAGAGATTATTCTTCACAAGTTAGCTTAGGTGCTTTGAGTTTGGATTTCAGAATTGGTGTTGAATATTCTTTTGCAGAGTTAGTTTTTTTGAGGTTTGGAGTTGATGATGTTGAGCGTTTGAATTTTGGTGCTGGATTTAAGATTGCAAAGTATTTCACAGTTGATTACGCAGTGTCTGAAGGTGGTCAAAGCGAAAATTTAGGACGTGCCCACAGATTTAGTTTGAACTTCCTTTTAAATTAAAAATTACAGTTAATTTATTTCTTTTAAAAATTAGGGTTTAAATAAGTCCAAACCCTAATTTTCCCTATCTGTTTTTTCCAAAATTTAAACATTCTTATATGAATTAAATTTCTTGACTTGCAAATGTAAGTTAGCTATTTTCGTGAAACAATTTACTTCACACAACATTCAAAAGGTAGAAAAGTAAGATGACCTCACCGAAATGCATCTTAATTGTTGACGATGAACCCGAAATTAGAGAAGTTTTAAGTACGTATTTAGTTACGAAAGAGAATTACTCTGTTGAAGAAGCAGGCGATATTCGAGAAGCAACTGATGTTATACGCAAAACACGAGTAGATATTGTCTTTTTAGATATTCAACTTCCAGGTGTTCACGGAATCGAAATTCTCAAAGTTCTAAAAAAAACTGATAAGAGTATTAAAGTTGTGATGATGTCTGGTTATGCAACAGAAGAAATTGCAAAAGAATCCTTAGAAGAAGGTGCTTTTGATTATCTAAGAAAACCTTTCGAACTTTCCCAAATTGACAGAATATTAGCATCTATCGAAATATCCGATATGGAAGTATAATTTCCTCGGAAAATAAGTAGTCAAGTAACAACAAATTTAACTTTAGTAGCAAATGGCAATTAATTTAAAAGAAAAGATTTTACTCTCTTCTTTACCTATTTTACTTTTGGGTTGCCAAAGCGGTAAAATGCCAAATTACTTTTGGTCGTATGAAACTGGTCCGACCAATGCAGGTAATTACCACAGTGTAGCAACTGGTGATTTTAATTCCGACGGTAACTTAGATATTGTTGGTGGTAATTTTAATCCTGGTGGAATTCTTGTTTGGTATGGCAATGGTAATGGAAGTTGGAACGAAGTTAATACACCTTCAGATTTAGGTGATATTAGGGACTTAGCTTGCGGAGATATAAATAATGACGGCTTTGACGACATTATTTGTACATCTTTTGGTGATGCTAAGGGAGTTAGGGTTTTCCTTTCTAATGGAGATGGAACTTGGAGATTAGCTGCTTTCCCAACTGAAAAGGGAACTTTTGAAGGTCTTGAAGTTGCGGATATGAATTACGATGGGAATCTTGATGTTATTGCAGCAAATACTTCTTCATCTGGGCAAAGTGATGGTGGTGTTAATGTTTGGTTTGGAGACGGGAAAGGAAGATTTTCAAAAAATTATGGTCCTCAATCAACAGGTGTTTACCGAGATGTCGCAATTGCAGATTTTAATAATGATGGAAAACTTGATATAGTTTCGACACGTTGGGGAGTTGACGGAGAAGTAAAGGTTTGGTACGGAACAAATCGTGCTGAATGGTATGCAGGCTCAAGCCCAGAAACTGTCGGTAGCTTTATTGGAGTTACAACAGGCGATTATGATGGCGACGGAAGAATTGATATTTGTGCTACTGCTTACCACGAAGGTGTTTACCTTTGGTATCAAGACGAAAATGGAAAATTTACAGAACCTTGTAGGCTTTTAGATTATGGACATTGGTGGGAAGTTCAATCAATAGATTTAGACTTTGACGGAGACCAAGACATAGTTACAACCTCATTTGGTGAAGATGGAGTTAAGATTTTTAGAAATGATTGGAAATGTGATTGGCACGATTGGAGTAATCTGATTGACTCGGAGAAAACTTATTATGGGCTTACCTATGGCGATTTTAATAATGATTCAAGACCTGACTTAGCTGCTGCTAATTACAGCCAAGGTGTTCACATTTGGTTACAAGTTTATGATGAAAATCGTTATGATTCAGGACCACCAAGACCTGTTGAAACAGATTCTTTAGATTTGTGGTTTATCGAAAAAGGGACTGCAACTTATGGTGAGACAGTTTACAGTGTCTTCTTTGATACTGGAATTGCTGACATTCGTCCTGACCAAGAGCCAATTTTGGAGAAAGTTGCTCAAGTCATTAATAAGTATCCGAATAGTAAAGTTACTTTAGAAGGACACGCAGATTTCAGAAATATTAATACGACTGAGTATCCAAGTAACTTAGAACTTTCTGAGGCAAGAGGGAATGCTGTAAAAGATGCTTTGATGCCACGACTGAAATCTCAAAGAACAAGATTTATTGGTCCAGTTGGTTGGTCTGATACAAGACCAAAAGTCTTTGACCCAAATGCTCCAGAAGAGTTGCAACTTAACAGACGTTGCGATATTATTATTGAAAAGGTCAAAAGAACTCCTGATTACGAGTATTTGCAACGAGTAAATAAATTTGAATACGCAGATTCTTTAGATGTTGGAGTTATTGACGAAGACTTGTTGCTTGGAGAAACTTCTAAACCAAAAGGGCTTCATAATGCAACTCTTGACCCTTACCAAAATAAAGTATTTACTAAAGCAAGTGGAATCCCTGAATACATCATTGGCTCTTTAGATGTTTTAAATATCATAATTTGGACAGGTTTGGATAAAAAGGAATTTGAAGTAACGGTTGGAAATTCAGGCGATGTTTTTATTCCGAATGTTGGGGATGAAAAATTTTATGTAAAAGGTAAAACTTCTACTCAAGTCGAAAATGAACTTTACGAAATTTTGGAAAGTGTTCTCAAAAAACCAAATGTTGAAGTTGACGTAAAATATTATTTCGCTCATCAATCTTCAATTCTTGGTGAAATTCGTGATACTGACGATGATGACACAGGTCCAGGACGTTATCCTTTGACAGGTCGTGAAACACTTTTAGACTTCATCTCGAATCACGGAGGTCCAACGAAAGATGCTGATTTAACTCAAATTCAAGTTATTCAGGAAAATGGACAATCTCTTTATTTTAACCTTTGGGCAACAATTGTAGAAGCAGATATTACTCAAAACCCAGTTATGGATGCAAATCAAATAGTTTTTATCCCTTCTCTTACTACGAGTAGTAGATTTGTCTTCGTTTTTGGCGAAGTCAATAATCCGGGTTTAATCGAAATCAAAGAATCAAGCGGTTTACCTCTTATTGAATGTATCGCTCACGCAGGTAATTTTACTCGTGAAGCATTACAAAGTGATATCAGAATTATTCGTGGTGATATTGATAAACCAAACATACTTGAAGCAGATATTCACAAATTGCTTAAGGAAGGTGATTTTAGTCAAAATGTGAAACTCTTTGATAGAGATATTGTTTTTGTTCCGCAAACGACTTATTCTTCAACGACTGAATTTATTAATTCGTTGAATCCGACTTTGTCTTTGTTGCAAACATTCTTCCTCGTAAATCAGGTCTTTAAGTAAAATTAGAAGTGGTAGTTTAGTATGGCACAATATGATTTAAATTTAATTGAAACCTTACGGTCGCTTGAAAAACGTTGGAAAGTAGTTGCTGCTTCAATTTTTATCATTGCAATCGCAGTTTGGTTTATGACCGAAGATCCTCCTCCTTATTACATCGCTTCTGCAAGTGTAAAAATTACTCAATACAACACAATCACAAGTGCTGTATTGAAGGATAATTCTTTTGTTTCACGTAGGACGGATAATTTGGAAACCCACTCTAAGGTACTTTCGAGCAATAATTTGCTGATTTTACTTGCAAAAAAAATGGGTTACATAGAAAGAAATAAAACGGTTGAAGAAATTGCAGACAACCCAAAAGACCTTGAGCAAATTCGTAGAATGAGAGAGATAATTTGGAATGAGAAAGAACCTAAAACTAATATTATCAAAATCTTCTCAAAATCTTTTGATAGAAAAGAATCAATAAAACTTGCTAATGGTTTAGCTGACATTTTTAAGCAATACAACATTGACGAAGCGAATAATCAAATCGTTGAGACTAGAAAATTTATTGAAACTCAAACAATAGATTTCAGAAAAAAACTTGACGAACAAGAAGGACAGATGAACACTTTCATCTCTGAGCACATTGATAACATCAGTTTAGGGGAAGATGAACTTTATGAAGTCCAAAAAGAACTCACACGAATCAATGCGATTATTAGTAGTCTCCTTCCACAGCTCCAACAACTTGAGTATCGTTTAAGTAGCGGAAACCTAAATTACATTGATTGGGTTACAGTTGACTTAGGTAATAACGATATGAGCCTTGAAATGCTCAATCAAGAAGTTTTGGGTTTACAGTTAAAGAAAATTCAGTTATTGATTTATCATAAACCAGAATCTCCTGAAGTCCTTGATTTGGAATACAGAATTAATACTTTAATCCAAAATATGGCAAAAGAATACAGGAGTATTTTTGATAATTTAGTCGAAAGACGTGAAGAACTTTTACTTAAACTTAACATCATTCCAGCAAATGATGCAGTCTTGCAAAAATTGAGACGTGAAACTAATCTTTTAAAAGATACTTATGCAAAATTTAGAAATGAACTGCAATCTGCTTATATTCGTGAGTCGGAGAAAATAGTTGAAGTTTCGGTTCTTGAAGAGGCTGCTGACCCAACGGAAATTAAAGACACTACTCGTTGGCAAAAAACATTTCTTGGAGCAATTGTAGGGCTGATCCTTGGTGTTGTTTTGGCTTATCTTTTTGAAACGTTTGATACGTCAATTGACAGAGTTGAAGATGTCGAAACTTACATTGGAGTTCCAGTTCTTGGAACGATTCCGCATATTAATGTTGAAGAGACAATTGAAAAAATGGTTGCAATGCATCCAGACTCCGAAACTAATAAGAACCTGAAGTACTACGCGAGTTTGGTAACTCATTACCAGCCCAAATCTGCTGTTTCAGAGAGTTATAGAAAAATTCGTACTAACCTTGACTTTATCAAACTTCAAAGAGAAGGTAAAGTTTTTATGGTAACAAGTACGACTCTTGACGAAGGTAAAACTACTTCGATTGCAAATCTTGCGGTAACAATGGCTCAAATGGGGAACAAAACTTTATTGATATCTTGTGACTTTAGACGTCCAAGTGTTTACCGACTTTTCGGAATTGATAGAGAACCTGGGTTGACTAATGTTTTGCTCGGAAATTATCAGTGGGAAGATGTTCTTCGTGGAATTACAGATGTTTTTATGGGTGATATGATTATGCTTGAAGAAGTAATTACCAACCCTGGACTTGATAATTTAAATATAATTACTGGTGGAAGTATTCCTGCAAATCCATCTGAGCTTCTTGCTTCAAATGAGATGTCTAACTTTCTCGATAAAATGCGAGATGAGTTTGATATAATTTTGATTGATGCTCCTCCTGTTTTACCTGTAACTGATGCGGCAATTTTGGCTAACAAAGTTGATGGAATTATTATGGTTTACCAAGTAAGCAAAGCTGCAAGAACATCGTTGAAACGAGCCGTGAATCACTTACAGAACGTTAACGGAGATGTTTGGGGAGTAATTCTTAATGACGTTGCATCTGAAATCGGAATCTTCTCAGAAGACAAAGATTACTACACAAGATACTACACGGAAGCAACTCCAACCGATGATTCACTTGTCGGTCTGATTACTTTCAAGGCAAAAGAAATCTATGGAAAAGTTCAGGGTAAATTCAAAGACAGTCAAGCCGAAGGTAAGATATCAGATGGCTCAGACAAGGTTCTTGGATTTTTCGATAAAATCTTTAGTCCTTTCCCTTCCAAAAAGAAAAAAGATTCAGAAGATGAAGATGACGAGTTTAAAGTTTAAAAAAGTTATTTGATGGATTTAAACGAACTTGTCGGAAATGTTCCGGGTGGAATATATTTATTAATTTCACCCATTTTGGTTCTTTGCTTAATCACTTTCATTTTAATTAGATTAAAATCTTTTCAAACTCACTATCTCATTCTTGGCGGCTTAGTTGCCTGTTTAATTTGGGGATACAAATTTTATGAGTTGAGACAAGATTATCCGCCGACTCCAGACCCAAAACGCATTTTAGTTTTCCCTTTCAACAATTTTGAGCAAGATAAAAATTGGCTTCCTTTTGCTTTTTGGGAAAAAATAATCCGAGATTTAAACCGAAAAACTGATAGAAATTGGATTGTTTACAATTCGGATTCGATTTTTGAATCTTTTGACTCAAGGTTTTTTGCTTCTCAAGATTACCGCAAAAAGTTTGCCGAACTTGTAGATGCTGACATTGTCGTTTACGGAATTTTAGTTCCAGATTCTTCCGAATATCTTGGAGAAATTTCTTTTAAAATCGTGGAAGGGACAGAAAAAGATTTTGAGCCTTTTTTGCTTAACAAAAATAATTTTACAAAACTGACTGACGAGTTTGCTGAAAAAATTATTTCAGAAGCAAAAATTGAAAATGAAAATCCGAAATTTGAAGACGAAATTGAAAAATTTTATTCTTTACCTTTACCACTTGAAAGCTATTACCAAGCTAAAATTCTTTTTAAAGAAAATAAAATTGACTACGCAAAGACTTTAACAAATGAGCTTCTCCAAACCTTTCCGAATTTTCCTCCAGCTTTGATTTTACTTGGAGAAATAAATCTACAAATTACTTACAGAGATGTTCGAAAAGATCTTCGAGGAATGGATGTTTACTACAAAGAAGGCAGAACTATTCTGCGAAAACTTTTTGAGAAAGTACCAAATTCTTTGGATTACTGGTTCTTTAAAACACAATTCCATACGACCTACAAAGAATGGACGACAGTTGAAGAATATTTAAAATTGTTGTTTGAGAAAACTTTAAGTGACGCAAGATTTTATCGAATTTTGTACAATCTTGCTCCGTTTCGGTGGGAAAATTTTGAAAAGATAAGGGTTCACAACTACCCAGAAATTTTGGAAAAATTAGTTTTTCTTGACCCTGCTTCAATTAGCTACAGAATTCTTTTTACCGATTTTTACTTGGAAAAGAACCTGCTTGACGATTATCAAACGAATATTAAAAAGAGCCAAAAAATTATTGAAGAAGCGAGTCAACTTCGTTCAAATAATGTTCCGATTTTAATGCGTTTGGGAAAAGTTTACTTGCATAAAAATGAACTTGAAAAAGCACTTGAAAATTACCACAACGTTGTTTCTTTAGATTCGACAATTTCAGATGCTTACTATAATTTGGGCATTGCTACTTTTCAAAAAAGAAGATTTAAGGAGTCGGAGAAGTTTTTATTAAAAGCCATTCAAATGACAAAACACTTGGATTCTTACTTTTATCTTGCAGCACTTTACAATGAAACCGAAGATAAGGAGAATGCTCTTAAAGCAATAAATAAAAGAATTCTTTTAAGTCCAGGACCTTCTGACCTTTATATAGAAAATGCAAGACTTTATAAAGATCTAATTCTTTCTAAAAGTACAAAACCTACCGAATTACCTTATTAAAATTCTTCTTTTTATTTAGTTCTGACAAGATAAAACTAATTATAAAGAAGAATCTTAAGCCCCAATTCTAAATTATTTAAAAAGTTGCTTCTTAATAAAAAAAATATTATTTTATTGGGCTTAAAAGTGGACACTCTCTCAAAAGTCCACTTTTTTTGTTTGTAAAAAACAGGAAAACAAAATGGAAGAAATTAGAAACTTTCTTGAAAGTAATTTAAATGAAGAAAGTGGTCTATTTTTAGTAGAATTTAATTTTCTCAAAAGTAATAGATTGCTGAAAATTTTTATCGATTCTGTCAAAGGTGTAACCATTGACGATTGTGCAAAGATTGCCCGCAAATTATCTGCTTTTATTGACGAAAATGAGAACTTAGTCCCACAGGGTTTTAAGTTTGAAGTCTCGTCTCCAGGGATTGAATATCCTTTGTCTCTTCCATTTCAATTTGAAAAAAATATTGGTCGAAATGTAAGTTTGAAATTTAAAGAAGATGATGAATTGCAGATTATCACAAATCTTAAATTGACTGATTTTAAAAACGGAAAAGCATTTTTTCAGACCAAAAAGAAAGAATTTGTTTTAGGCTTAGAAGAAATAGTCGAAGCAAAAGTAATTGTTGAATTTTAATGTTTTAAGGATAAGAATTAAATGAACGCTGAAATTTTTGATGCAGTTAACGCAATTGCAAGAGAAAAAAATATTGGTAAAGATAAGATTAGCGAAATCATCAAAGAGATTTTTATGACATTGATAAAAAATCGCTACAGATTTCCAGATACTTTTGATGTAATCGTAAACCCTGAAAAGGGCGAAGTTGAGATTTTTCAAGAAATGGAAGTTGTTGAAGAAGTGATGGACCCAGAATGGGAAATTGGACTTGAAACCGCACAAAAAGATGATCCAGATTATGAAGAAGGTGATACTTACGTAAAATTTGTTGACCCAAGTTCTTTCGGAAGAAGAGAAATTATTAAGGCTAAACAAGCACTTAAACAAAAAATCCGTGACATTGAAAAAGAATTAATTGCTGAAGAATATCAAAGAAGAGTCGGTGAAATTATTGTTGCCGATGTAAGCCAAGTGAAACACAGTAAAGTAATTTTGAATTACGATAAAATTGAAGCTGTTTTGCCTGAAAGTGAGCAGATTCAAAATGAAAGAATGAAACGAGGTCAATCACTTCGTTGTGTAATTCTCCGTGTTGATGAAACTCCAAGAGGTCCAGAAATAATTGTTTCAAGAACTGATAATTCATTTTTGATTAGACTTTTTGAACTCGAAGTTCCTGAAATTCTTGATGGGATTATCGAAATTAGAGGAGTTGCAAGAGAACCAGGAATGAGAGCGAAAATTGCTGTTGAGTCAACTGACAGAAGAATTGACCCTGTTGGAGCTTGCGTTGGACAACGTGGTGTAAGAATTCAATCAATTGTTCGTGAACTAAACGGTGAGAAAATTGACATCGTGCCTTGGGACGCAGACATTACAAAATTTATCTCAAATTCTATGGGAGCTGCAAAACCAATTGACGTAAGAGTTAGCACTCAAACGAGAGAAGCAATTGTAGTCGTAGAAGATGACAACGTTGCAGTTGCAATTGGTAAGAATCGCCAAAACGTTGATTTAGCTTCCAAACTAACAGGCTTTGATATTTCAATTCAATCAACTTCTGAACGTAAGAAAACTCTCAAACTTGAAATTCCTGATGAAAGAGAAATTCTTGAAAGTTTTGATGCTGTCGGTGACGATGAATTTGACGAATTTGGAGGAGAAGTTCAGGATGAAGAATATTACGAAGATATTTATTTAAAAGACATCGAAGGTCTTGATGCTGATTCTGTTCAGAGACTTTTGGAGCACGAGATTGAAACGATTGACGATGTTTTAAATTACACTAAAGAAAAGTTTGTTGATTTAGGGGTTTTAAGCGAAGAAGATGCCGAAAAAATCTATGATGCAATTGATGAACTTTACGGTGATTTTGATGAGGAAGACTACTAAAACTTAGTCTCTTCAATTAACTTTTATTTGATTTTAGTAAATTTTACAGGAGCATAAATGCCCGAAAAAGTAAAAAAAATAAGACTGTTTAAATTAGCAAAAGAGTTTAACGTCGGACACGAAACTCTCTTTGAACAATTAAGTGGCTTCGGTTTCGAAGACCTTAAAATCAATTCAGCAATTGAGTTCAATGAGAAATTGGAAGACACTTTACGCAAACTCGCTACTACTAATTCAGTAGATTACGATTCTCTATCTTTTGTGAAAAAGACAAAGTCTCCTGACGCAAAATCGGAAGAAGCTCCAAAGCTTGAGGAAAAACAAAGTAGTCGCTACGATAAAATTTTGAAACAAGTCCACGAGCAGGCAATAAAGTTCAAAGAAGAGACAGACATTCAACCAAAATCTTCCCCAAAAACAGCACGTAAAAAAGTTCAAGAACCTAAAAAGGAAACTCCTAAAAAAACTGAAATTTCTAAACCAGTTCAGGAAGAAACAAAACAAAGAACTACGAAAACGGAAGTAGAAACGAAAAAAACAGAGCGTTTTAGCCAGTCTGAGGAATACAAAAAGGAAAGAGAAAGTCGAAGAGCTAAAACTGAAAACCCAAAACGCCAAAAACGTGTTGAAGGTAAAAGAGAAGAAATTCAGAAAAAAGAATACCGTCCTGCTGAAAGAAATTCCGAAAGACCAAGAAGAACCGATTCAAGGCAATCTGAACAAGACCAAATTCCATCTGGGGTTCCTCCTGAGTCAGCAAAACCTATTACTCGTACATTTGGAAATAAAAAAGACGATAAATTTAAAGACTCTACAGATGCGAAACCGAAAACTGGATTTAGAAAAGATAAAGAGAAAGGTCGTAACTTTAAATTTGCAAGTACAGCAGCAGCTTTAGAAGCGAGTGAGTCTGCTGGAAGACGTAAGAAGAGAAAGAAAAAAAATAAAGTTGACCAAGCTAACGTTTCTGCAAACATTAAAGAAACATTGGCAAGAATGAGCGATACTTCTAAGCGTAAAAAACATAAAAAAGAAGTAAAATCTGTAGAAGAGGGTATCGAACAAGAGGAAAATGTAATTCGCGTTAGTGAATTTATTTCAGCTTCTGAGTTAGCTGCAATTATGGAAGTTGACGTAACTGAAATTATCACAAAATGTTTTTCTTTAGGTTTGATGATTACAATCAACCAAAGACTTGACCTTGATACGATTACTTTGCTCGCTGATGAATTTGGATACAAAGTCGAAACAATGGAAGAATATGAAGTCGGCGAAGTTTTTGAAGAAGAGGAAGAAGAAGATGAAAGTCTTTTAGAAGATAGACCACCAATTGTTACAGTAATGGGTCATGTTGACCACGGGAAAACTTCTTTGCTTGACTATGTTAGAAAAGCAAATGTTGTAGCTGGTGAAGCAGGTGGAATTACGCAACATATTGGAGCTTATGAAGTGGAAATGGCTGATGGTCATAACATTACTTTCTTAGATACTCCAGGACACGAAGCGTTTACGGCAATGCGTTCAAGAGGTGCTCAAGTAACTGACATTGTAATTTTAATTGTTGCTGCTGATGATTCTGTGATGCCACAAACTGTGGAAGCAATTCATCACGCACAAGCTGCGAATGTTCCAATAGTAATTGCAATTAATAAAATCGATAAAGAAGGTGCGAACCCAGAAAAGATTAAAACACAACTTTCTGAAAAAGGTCTTTTAGTCGAAGAATGGGGTGGAAAATATCAAGCACAGGAAATTTCAGCAAAATCAGGTTTGAATGTTGACAAGCTCCTCGAACTTGTTGCTCTTGAAGCAGAAGTTATGGAACTCAAAGCGAATCCAACTAAACGTGCCCAAGGAATTGTAATTGAAGCTGAACTTGATAAAGGTCGTGGACCTGTTGCAACTGTTTTGATTACTAACGGAACTTTAAAGATTCAAGATTCTTTTGTCTGTGGTGCGATTGCAGGAAGAGTTAGAGCAATGCTTGATGAACGTGGAAATACTGTTACAACAGCTCCTCCTTCTACTCCTGTTCAGATTCTTGGTTTCGAAGGTGTCCCACAAGCTGGTGATAAATTCGATGTTATGCCTTCTGATAGAGAAGCAAGAGAAATTGCTACCAAAAGAAATCAACTAAGACGTGAACGCCAGTATCATCAAAATAAAATTGTAGTAAGTCTTGATGAGATATCACAAAAAATTAAGCTCGGAATGATTAGAGAACTTCCAATTATCATTAAAGGTGATGTTGACGGCTCTGTTGAGGCTTTAGCTGACTCTTTACAAAAAATCAGCACAGATGAAGTTGCAGTTAAAATTATTCACAAAGGCGTTGGTGTGATTACCGAAGCAGATGTTTTACTTGCCTCAACTTCTGGTGCAATTATTATTGGTTTCCAAGTTAGACCGAATGTAAAAGCTCGTGAAGTTTCAATGCGTGACCAAGTTGATATTAGGCTTTACAGAATTATTTACGATGCAATCAGTGAAGTTAAAACTGCTCTTGAAGGTCTTCTTGCACCAACGCAAAAAGAAGAAATTCTCGGTTTTGTAGAAATTAGAGATACTTTCAAAGTACCTAAAATTGGGACAATTGCAGGTTGTCACGTGATGAGCGGAAAAGTAAATCGAAATTCCAAAATCAGAGTTGTACGTAACGACGCAGAAATTTACGATGGAACAATCTCTTCGCTTAAACGATTTAAAGATGACGTGAAAGAAGTTGCTACAGGCTTTGAGTGCGGAATTGGAATTGCGAATTTTGACGACGTAAAACCTGGCGATGTTTTGGAAGTTTACCATATCATTGAAATTAAAAGAAAACTTACTTAGACTGAAAAAGAACTTGTGGATAACATAAAAAAAGCACGTGCAGAAAATACCTTTTTGAGGGAAATTACTGCCATAATTCGTGAAAGAGTAAGTGACCCCGATGTTGGTTTTGTAACTATTCTCAGGGTGAAGATTAGCAAAGATGGAAAATTTGCCAAAATCTATTACAATGCACTTGGAGACGATAAATCTCGTAGGAAAACTCAAAAAGCCTTAACTCGTTGTGCAAAATTTATTCAGTTTGAAATCGGTAAAAAAATTCGTGCGAGAAACATTCCACACCTAAGTTTTTTTCTTGATAGGAATTTAGATTATGCGATGAGAATGGAAGAAATTTTTAACAAAAATATAAAAGAAGATTCCGAAGACTCGGATAACTAAAACTTTCTATTTTTTCAAACTCAAGGAAATTTCAAGTTTGTCAGACTATGCCAACGGAAGAACTCTAAATATTTACAAACCTGAAAATTGGACTTCTTTTGATGTTGTTGCCAAACTTAGAAATATTCTAAGAATCAAAAAGATTGGCCACGCAGGAACTCTCGACCCTTTTGCAACAGGAGTTCTTGTTGTCTGCACAGGAAAAGCAACCAAACAAATTAATACATTCGTTGACACTAAAAAGGAGTACGTCGGGACAGTCGAATTCGGCAAAACAACTGACTCTTTTGATGTAACGGGAAAAATTACGAGTGAGTCTTCAACGGAAGAATTGACTTTAGAAAAGATTCAAGAAATTTTACCTGAATTTAGAGGTGAGATTCTCCAAACTCCGCCAATGTTTTCCGCAAAAAAGATTAAAGGTAAAAGACTTTACAAACTTGCTAGAAAAGGAATCGAAGTTGAAAGACCACCTGTGCAAATCACGATTTTCGAACTTGAAATCTTAGAAGCAAATCTGCCTTTTGTAACTTTTAAAGTTGTTTGCTCAAAAGGAACTTACATTCGTGCTTTAGCAGACGATATTGGAAAAAGATTAGGCTGCGGGGCTTACTTACAAAAATTAGTTCGTACTAAAGTAGGCGATTTTAGGGTTGAGGATAGCATTACAATCGAAAGTTTAATCGAACAGGTAAAAGATGAAAATTCTAAAGAATCTGTCTGAGCTCGAAAATTTTACAGATAAAACTGCTCTTACTGTTGGTACTTTTGATGGAGTTCATCTTGGACACAGACTATTACTTGAAAAACTTTCCCAAAAAGCAGAAAGAAAATTTCTAAAAACAGCTTTAGTTACCTTTTCGCCACACCCACAAGAAATCCTAAAAAATAAGAAAAAGCCAATAGGGCTTCTTAGTAATTTCGAAGAGAAGGTTTTCCTTCTTGAGAAAACAGGACTTGATATACTTTTTGTAATTCCGTTCAGTTTGGAATTTGCACAAACTTCGGCAGTAGATTTTTGCAAAAATTATTTAATCCAGGGCTTAAACGCTTCAGAAATAATAGTCGGTTATGACCACGCTTTTGGCAAAAATCGAGAAGGAAGTCTCCAAACATTAAAAGATTTGTCAGTAGAGTTCGATTACGGAATTGAACTTGTAGAAGAATTCAATTTAGAAGGACACAAAGTAAACAGTACAACAATCCGAAAATTGATTGCTGAGGATAATTTACAGAAAGTAAATCAACTTCTTGGTTATGAATACCTAATTTCAGGAAAAGTCACCAATGGAGACCAAAGAGGAAGAGTTTTAGGATTCCCAACTGCGAACTTGAAAATGAACCCAAACAAACTTTTACCAACAGACGGAGTTTACGCTGTAAGAGTGGCTCACAAAAGTAAAGATTACAACGGAGTCTTAAACATTGGCTCACGACCAACGTTTTACGGACAAAGTCGTTCGGTAGAGGTCTTCATCTTTGATTTTGATGAAGAAATTTATGGAGAAAATTTAAGATTGAGTTTAGTAGAAAAAATCAGAAGTGAAAAAAAGTTTGATGGTATCGAAGAGTTGAAATCCCAAATTCAAAAAGATGTTGTATTGGCAAAAAAAATAATTTTGTAACTTTCAACTCAACACTTTTAGGAAAATAAAAATGTTTGAATTTGAAAAATACCAAACAGAAATAAATAAGATTTGCAAAAAGTATGATGTTTTAACTCTTACAGCGTTTGGTAGTTCTCTTTCTGATAATTTTAAAGTTGACAGCGACGTTGATTTTTTATTGGAATTAGATAAAGCTGAAAACGGTCTTGTAAGGTATATGAAAATCAAGTTTGAGTTGGAAAAATTATTTACACGTCCTGTTGATATTGTGATGCCAAAAGCTATAAAGAACGAGCGAATAAAAAATTATATTTTTTCGAGGACAAAGAAAATTTATGAGGCATAACCATTTAGTGTGTGTTGAAGACGCTATTCACGCTTGCGAATTAATTTTGCAATTCACATTAGGAATGAGAGATTCTGATTACTACAAAGATGTAAAAACGAAAGCGGCTGTTGAAAGGCAATTTGAAATAATTGGTGAGGCTCTTAATAGGATAAAAAAGATTGACATTAGCTTGCTTGAGAGAATTGATAATTGGGAAGAAATCATAGGCTTTAGAAATGTAATTGCTCACGGATACGACATTGTCGAAGATGAAATTGTGTGGGAAGCGATTAATAAAGATATTCCAGTACTTCTTAATCAGTTAAATGAGCTTCTTGATTGCTAAAATCTATTAATTCGTAATTTTTCTAAACTGTGAATTTCACTCATAAATATTCTATTTTCCTTGACCAATTCTAAAAGATTTTCCCGAGTTATAAGTTTAACAGAGTTTGAACTAGCAAGTTCAATTGCTTGTGCCGTAAACTCACTGTTTGTTAAAGCAACTAACTGAAATGTTTTAAGGTATTTCTCTTTGTAAAATCCTTCTGCTTTTAATATTTCTCCAATACAAGAATCACTTACAATATTTATAGATTGCTTTATCTGAATTAAAAGATTTTTATTTTCTGAGAAACAAACTAAATCCGCACCTTTATCTTTGCTCTTTGGAGTAAGTTTTGCTTCATAATTATTTTTCCGCATTAGCACTCCAATTGCTGCTTCGAATAAAAATGGGTCAAGATTATCTATTTCTTCAATTGTTAAGGGCTTATTTTCAATGTCTTTAGGTACATCTTGTTTTTCTAAATCGGAAAATAATTCCATTGGTGTAACTTCGATTCTCTCGGTTGGGAACAAAGATGCACTTGCCAAGTCCGTTTTTCTCAAAAGAAGTTTGTCTAATTTTTCGTCAAAAGTTTCAAAAGTTGATGAGGTGCTAATTGGAAAATAAATGAAAACATCTTTTTCTTGTCCAATTCTATAAACTCTGTCTGTTGCTTGTGCTTCTTTTGCTGGATTCCAATGTCTTGTGTAATGAATTACGTGATTTGCTTCCGTAACATTTAAGCCATAACCTGCGGCAATTGGTGACATAATTATTACGTTAAAACCACTTTTGCTTTGAAATTTATCAATTGTTTGTTGGCGAGTAAGAGTTGCTTTCGTTGAACTTGTAGGAGTGTCTCCGTTTATTATTTTTACTTTGATTCCAAACTTTTCTTCTATGACTTGTTGAAGCAATAATTGAGTTTTTTTTAAGTGAGTGAAGATGATTACCTTTTCATTCAATTGCTCAATCTTTTCTAATTGTTCAATTGTGAGCATTAATTTCGCTGACTTTGTAATTAATTGGTCTGCAGAAAGATTTAGAAAATTATTATTACTATGAGCAATCATTGGGTGGTCGGAAATATCTCTTAAAGCAGATAAAATATTTAAAATATTGTTCCTGTTATTTTCCTCAAAGCCTTTGGTTCTGTTTGACTCTTCTAAATATTTTGCTTTTTGTTCGTTAGGCATTTCCATTTCTAATTTGACTATATTTTTATTTGGTAAACCTTGAAGAATATTTTTTTTCATTCGTCTAATAAAAAATATCCCAATTTGACTTCTTAGTTTTTCTCCAAGCGCTCTAATATCTGTATCTTCGTCTTGTAAAGGATCTTGATAAATTTTTGCAAAATCTTTACAACTTCCAAGTAGTCCGGGAATTAGAAAATCTGTTAAGCACCACAAATCAACAAGTGTGTTTTCAACAGGAGTTCCAGTCGATGCAATTTTGAAATCTGCTTTTAATGCTTTTGCTGAATTGGTTACAAGAGTTCCTGGTGATTTTATTCTTTGTGCTTCGTCCAAAGCACAAATTGCCCAATTTATTTTACCAAATGATTTTTGGTTTATTCTTAGAGTCTCATAATTTGTTAAAACAATACTTTCACTACCTAAAGAATCTATCTGAGTTGATTTTTTTTCTTTTCCATAAAATCTTATGATTTTTTGCCCGTTTGAAATAAATTTGTTAAACTCATTTTCCCAGTTTTCTAAAATTGAAATCGGAGCTACAATTAAGTAAGGTTTTTTCGACTTCATATTTTTTTCGTAGTGCCAAGCAATGAATGCGAAAATTTGTAAGGTTTTCCCAAGTCCCATATCATCAGCTAAAAGTCCTCCACGATAATTTTCTCTTTGAAGTGATTGTAACCAAGTAATCCCTTCTATCTGGTGTTCAAGTAATGTTAAATTTTCATTTAAATTCTGTGGTTGCTCAAAATAGAAATTCAGATTTGTTTCTAAGAATTCCTTCTCTTCAAATTCAATTAAATCTACATTCTCGTGAATGAGTAGAACAGTTTCTTCACCAATATTTTTAATAGGTTCTTTAGATTCATTTTGTTTTTCTGCAAAGGAAATCATTTTCTCTGCTTGTCGGATAGGAATTTCTGTACCCTTAAAAACCACACTTTTTCTATCACTTTGCTTAGCTTCTTCGGTAAGTTTTTTAATTTCTTCTAAGTCTTCTTTTTTAAGTGAAATTTTTACTCTCTCTTCTGGGCTTTTTTCAACAATAAAACCCGGAATCCATTGTGTTTTGTAAATGGTTATGAACGGATAAAATCTTGGTTTGTAAAATCCTATCCCGAAAACTCTTTCACTAAAATCATCAAGATTTATTATTTCGGAATCAACAAAATCTTGAGGCTGGTTAAAGAAATTTTCTTTTTCTTCACCACTTACTCTTTTTAGCCTTTTAATCTTTTCAAGCTCAGTCTTTTGCTCTTCTGTGAAAACGATTCTTTCTCTTTTTCCACCTAAATTAGAAAGTGAGTAAATGTTTTTAGGTTGTGGGAAGCGGTCAAATTTTTTCTGGAAAGGTTTGTTGTTTTCGTCTTCAAGTTCAGGCATTACAGAAATTGAATCGTCGTCAGTTTGTTTCAAGTCTAAAGAGATTTTTTCAGGAGTAAAAACATTTTCATTTTCAAGGTAAGAGTCCAAAATCGCTTGACATTCTTTAGCAAGATTTTTGATTTTTGCAAAATTGATAAAATTTACGTTAGATTTTTTTTCTAATAATTGGTTGTGTTCTTCAACTGCCTCGCAAAGTTGAAATTGTTCATCACTTAAAAGGTATTTTGTTTCTTGGGATACTTCTTCTAAAAGACAACCTGTTCTTTTGGCGTTTAAAGGCAAACCTTTTGAATGTTCTACAAATTCCAAATTAAAGTGAAAGTCATTTTGTCCCAAATCTGAGATACTTAAAATTCTAATGTCGAAGGGATAAAATTCAGGTAAACCAAGAAGTTGCAAATCAATGTGTGAAAGTCGATAAAATTCTTCTAATGGAATTTCAATTTCTTTTTCGAGTTCAAAGGCTTGTCCGTTGTCGAGTAGTTCTTGAATAATTTTTGAAGAAATGCTCGATTCGTTCAGAATTTCTTTTTTACAAAGAACCGAATGCACTGTGAATGAAAACATTTTATACTCCGAGTTTTTCTTTTAACCAAGATTCCAATCTTTCTTCCCAAACACCGTGAAGGTGAACAAATCTTCCTTCATCGTAAAATTCTAAAGTTCCTGCTTGAACTAAATTTTCAAATTGAAAGAAAATCACCAAATCTTGTTTGGCAACACTTTGAAAACTTCCATTCCAATAGGAAGTTATTCTTTCAAAATCAGGAAATCTCGGATTATTACTTTTGCAAACTTGTGTTGCACCCGAAGCATAACCTCCAAATTCTATAAACTTGTAATTTTTTATTCCAAAAATTATCGCACAACTTCCTTTCCCACCACCTTTTAAAATTCCAAGTCTTTCTTTAAAAGATGAATCTATTCTTTCGTCATTTCTGATTTCACTGTAATAAATGTCTGGACAAACAAAAATTTTGTCAATTCTAATTACTTTTAAATACTTTTCCCAAAATTCCTTTCTATCAGTGTCTTGGACAATTTTACCGAAGAAAATGTCCATTATTTTTTCGGTAATCCAGTAATTTAGAATGTCTTTAGCCTCTTCTAAATCTCGCTTTTCATTTTCAGAAAAGAAAGTATTCGATGACCATTTGCTTTCGTAAGTTGGATCACCAATTTTCTCGTAAGCAAATTGTCTGATTTCTTCTTTCTCAAACACAGTTCCAAATTCATTTGCCCAAATTATTATTTTAGCCAAACACTTTTTCAGTGAAGTTTGGTTTTTATTTTGCTCCAAAAAATTAAAAATAGATTCAAAGTGGAGCTCAAAATCTTCCTCTCGAATTTTTTGGTAAGTGTAAGAAACAATAAATTCCGAGAAGTAACTTGTAGAAAGGTAATTTTTAATTTGTGGATTATTTTCTTGAAAATCTTGTAAGTCAATTTCCGAGTTTACAACTTCTTGAGCCCAAACACTCGCACCATTACAGTTAAAGAAATAATTAGATTTATCTCTCAAGAATTTGATTCTTTGATTTCTGTTTTGATTTTCTTGAATTTTAGTTCGTAAAAATGAGCGTAAAATTGTTGAGTTCCTCTTGTCTTCCCAAATTTCAAGAAGAGTAAAAAATAAGCCGTAAATAAACCGGTAATGCCAATTTGTTTTAAATAAATCTATTGCAATTTTTAATAAATTTGAGTCTTTGGCAATTGCAGTAAGATGTTCAGTGGAAAAAGTTAGAATCAAAGAGAACTTTTTTAAATTTCTTCTTTCTGAGTAAAACTTCCCTCTTTCTTTTTTGTTAATAAATTTTCGGTAATAGAATTTACTGTCTCGAAAAGAAATTTCTTCTATCGGGGGAGTTTCGCCATTTTTAATTATTGTTCCCAGTACACGAACTGCCTCCTTGACTTTATCTATTGTCTCTTTTTTAATGAAATGGTTGACATTTCTAAGTCTTGCCGTTTGTTGTGTTAATTCATTTAGTTCTTCAATCATTGTTCTTGAGGCTTAATTTTAAAAGTTCATCGATTCTCTTTTCTGCATCAGTTCTAACTCGAAACTCAACTCTTCTCGAAACAGCTTTATTCTCAATTCCATTTTCAAAGACTAATTTGCTTGAAGATAGACCGTTTGCAGTAATTTTTCCACGACACCAATCTTTTAAATCTTTTTCATCAATTTGTAAAAGTGAAAATTCTAAAACTGCTCTCGTTCTATTTTGTGAAAGTTCCATATTATAAAAATAGGCTTTGTCTTCTTCAACTTGAAAACTCCATTCGCTTGAAGTATGACCTTCAATTCTTATTTCTTCAATAGCATCTCTAAATTTTTGTTCACTTAAAACGTTAATGTAACGAGGGAAGAAATCTGTCAGAATTTCCTGAAATTTATTTGACAATTTATAATCTCCTTGCTTAAATAAAATATCAGGCGTGTGAAACATAAAAGACAAAGTCAAACTATCAATTTCGGCTCCCCATTTGGGTAAATCTTCTTTGAACTCTAAGAAAAGATTGTTGTAAAGTTCTCTTTTTATTTCAACGTATTTTTCAGCAATATTAACTTTTTCCTCTGTCTCTTTCTCTAATCTTAGCAAAGTTGAGGAAAGAAGGAGAACAAAGATTAAAAGTAAAGCCGCCATCAAATCGCCAATCGAAAGAGCAAAAGCATTTTCTTCTTCATACTTTTTCATCAGTTTGCTCTTCTTATTTTCTCAAAAATACCCGTAAATTCTTCTGTTGTTTCACTCAGTTCTTCAACACTTGTTGCAAGAATTTTTGATGCTTTAGACAATTGTTCTGAAAATTCAGACAAATACTCGTTCAAATTTTCTCTAGTAATATTTTGGTAATCACTCAATCCTGTGTTTAATTGGTTAAAAATCCCTCCGAGTTTTTCTTCTATCGTTGAGAATTGGGTAACGTAATTTGCCCCTAAGTTTTTTGCTTCTTCAAGAGATTTTTGAATTTCATTAATTGTTTGTTTATTAATTTTCAAAAACTCTTCTGATTGTTTGTTCAAAATATTAGTTGCACCTTTAAGGCTTTCGGAAGTTGAATCAAAATTTTCAGAAGTAGTTTTTAAACTTGTAGAAAGAGATTTGAATTCAGATAAACTCCCACTTAAACCGTTAATGTTGGAATTCAAAGTTTTAATCAAATTTTGTCCTTCTTGGAAACTTTCCTTAGACTTCTCAATTAACTCTTCGACTTGCAACGTAACATCTGATTCACCTTCGATTAATCTTTGAATCGTTTTTTCCAATTTTTCAATTGTCTCTAAAGTTTTGGTTTGAACTTCGTTGCTTGAGTTAATCAAGTTTTTTTCCTGTAACTCAACTACTTTTTTAAAATCTTCTGCTATGGACTTGAAAATCCCTTGAATCATTTCTGCATTTTCAGAAGCCGTTTCATTGGCTTTCGTGGTTGAATTCGAGAAATCCTCTTTTAGAGCTCTAATAATTTCTCCAAAATTATTAGCCAAATTATCGAAATGAGCCTGCATTTTTTCAATACTTTTAGGTAAATCATTTAATGATTTTACAGTTTCTCCCAAAGTCTTAGAAATATTTTCAAGTTCTGAGGTCGTTTCGCCTGTTAATGATTTTTTAAAATTCTCAATTAATTCTTGCATTGAGTCTTTTAATTCTTGTATCGCTTCTTGCAGAACTTTTTCGGCAGATTCAGATTTTGTTGCTTTTAAGTCTTCAACTGCTTGAGTAAGTTTATTCAAAGCAGGAATTACTTGTTCATTAAAAACTTTAGTAAAGTTACTTCCTAAGATTGTTCCAATGCTTTCAATAGTTTCTGTTGAAATTTGAATTCCGTCAGCTAAGTCAGTTGAAAAACTTTTTAAAGCCTTTGTTTGCTCTTCTTGGTTATGCCAAAGGTGCTTGAAAAGTTCCTTTGGAAAGACTTCCTTTTCTTCGTGTTCATAAACAAAAAAATCTTTCATAATCTTTTTTTGCTCTTCCACAAGATTTTCTTTTTCCTCTTCCGCTGAGTATTTAAATTTTGAATCTAAAAATGAAGAAAAGTCGTTACAATCTTGGTCGATTTTCCGAAACTGAAATTTTTCAAATAAACTAAAAAGGATTGAACAACCCATTCCCCAAACCGATGTTAAGAAAGCAGTTCCAATTCCTGTTAATAGTTTCTCAATACTTTCTTTTATTGTCTCAATTGATTCAGTGTCAAATTCAGAAATTCCAAAAGTAAGCCCTAAAAAAGTTCCAAGAATACCTAAACCAACTAACAAATTTGGCACGTAAAGCCAAGTACGATAGTTTAATTTTGTGGTAATAATTCTTTCAAAACAAAAGTAAGAATCAGCACTGATTTTAGTTTTGCCATTTTCAAAAGTATGTTTATAAATTTCCCAAATGCTAGATAAATAAGAAATATTGCTTAGCTTTTCCTCATCAAAGTTCTCAACTAAATCTTTTAAGTCTTTGTTGATTTTATTTGTGTGTCTTAGCCAAAGAAACAAACCCGAGACTACTACTATCAGAATTAAGAAACAAATGATACCAACTGTCAGGTCAAATTCATTGTTTTTGGAAATTCTAAATGTCAGAACTGAAATTATTGTATCCATATTTTGCCTCTTAAAGTTTTTCCATAATTGCCTTTTCTCTAAAACTTTTTCTTTACGTTGTAATTTCTAACTTTTGGTAAGATAGGGCCAACTTCCAATTTCAAGAGAAAGATTTATAAAGATAATTTAAGATTGAATTTAGTCAAAAAGATTAGAATTGAAAATCTGAAAAGAAACAAACTTTTGGAGGTATTATGAAGATGGGTAAGAAATGAATACAAACAAAAAAGCCTCAGATTATTTCTGAGGCTTTTTTGTTTAACGGAATGGACGGGAATCGAACCCGCAACTTCCTGCGTGACAGGCAGGTGCTCTAACCAATTGAACTACCACTCCCAAAAATTTATGGGCACTACTGGACTCGAACCAGTGACCTCCTGCTTGTAAGGCAGGAGCTCTAAACCAACTGAGCTAAGTGCCCGAAGTTTCTTCTTTATCCTTTAGCATAATTGCTGCAGGAATTAGAATACAATAGGCGATAACTAATAAAACAGGTCCTAATGTCAGAGAAATTGGGTTATTTGCAGGTCCTTGATGAAGACTTACAAACCCTAAAAGGAGAACTAAAAGTCCTACTCCAAATAGAATGAAATTCTTTTTGGTTAATTTTAATTTACTCTTTGACATATTTGAGCGACAAATTTAATTTTTTATGTACCTATTGTCAACTCATTTCAATTGATGTTATCAAAAACTGAAAATGAATTTATGACTCGGGACGGATTCGAACCGTCGACCATCACCTTAAAAGGGTGCTGCTCTACCAGCTGAGCTACCGAATCTCCAAAAGAGTGCCAAATGTAAAACTCATTACCAAGTTTGTCAACTAAAAACTTAAAGAAAAATGAATTATTTTGAGGCAATATATTTTCAATCAAATTTGAAGTGATTAAGATGGTTTAGGAAAAAAGTCTGTTATTTAAATTTCCCCAAGCATTTGGTCCTTTACGAAACCAGTTAACTCTAAAAAATTCAACATCTAAGGCATTTGCTGGTTCAAAGTCATCTTTTGTGTTGCCTACCAAAAGGGAATCTTTGGTGTTAGTTTTGAATTCTTGTAGTAGTTTTTTAAGACCTTCTGGGTTAGGCTTTTGCTCTGAAACATCCTCTGTGAAAACTAAAGAATCAAAAAAGCCAATTAAGTCAAATTTCTTGAGCAAAAATTCACCAGTTTCTCTATCTCTTGCTGAAAAAATTGCGAGTTTAACATTTGATTTTTTCAACTCGCTTAAAAGTTCGCTAACTCCTTCAGGAAGCCAAAATTTATCTAGGCTTTCGTAGTAGTATGTTTGGAGTTTGGCTAAGCATTCCTCAATTTGATTTTCATCTTTTAGAAAATGTTCACAAAACATTCTGTCAGTTGAACTTGGTGCTTGAACTACCTCAAAATATTCGATTTCACGTCCAAGATAATTTTTTAGAAGCTCTCGCCACAAAATTACAAAATCAATTTTATTAAGAATTAAGGTGTCATCAAGATCAAAAACTATAAGCTTTGGTAAATTCAAATTATTCTCCTAAATAAAAGTTCATTCTGAAATTCCCATCTGTCATTTGAAATGAGCTTTCAAAAAGAATCTCTCCAATTTCAGATGTGTTCTTGCAGTGAGTTCCATAACAGGCTTCTCTTCCAAGTCCTTCGATTTCGACGACTCTGTTTGGTCCAGTTTCGCAAGAGGTGTCAATTCCTTTGACTTTTGGTCCGTCAATCGAACATTTTGTACCGAAATAAACTTCGATTTTTTTGCCTTCGTTGACAATGGAATTTGCTTTTACCAAAATTGATTCAATCTTTTCACGAGAAATTGGTTCTTTTGTAAAAATTGAAAACCATTCAGGTAAAATTTTATGGCTAACATTTTTTTTAAATTTTGCAGGTAAAAAATAAGAAATTAAATGGGCGGCAGAGTGTTGACGCATCATCAAAAAACGAAAATCCCAATCAATTTCAGCTTCAACAATTTCGTCTTCAAGTTCAATTTGTTGGTCTGTTACGTGTAAAATTGAGCCGTCAATTTCCATAACTTCGGTTAAAGGAATCCCGTTCAAAGTTCCTTTGTCGCAAGGTTGTTCGTCTGTTTGTGGGTGGAAAAAAGTTTGATCAAGTAAGTAACCGTAATGGTTTTCTTTTTGGAAAGTTTGTAAAACTTCGCCTCGAAAGTCAGTCCAGTAAGAATTTGAAAGGAAAAGTCTTGGTGTAATTGGATTCAATTTTTTTCTTTACTAATTTTGTTTTGGAGGGAAATTAGAAAAGAGTTTGAGATTCGCAAACAAAATTTTAAAAATCGTAACTAAATCCAATTCCGACTCCAAGACCTGAAAAATCTTTTGGGTTTATGAGGATTTTGTAGGAAGTGTAACCTAAGTCGAAATTCATTCTCATCTTTTGAGAGAATGGGAATTCAACTCCGACTCCCATTCCATTTGTAAGAAAACTTAACCCCTCCTTTTTTTCTTCAGGTTCGTCAAAAGTCATTAAGAAGAAACTGCCGCCGAAAAGCCCGTAGAGCCTAAGACTCTCACTTTTGAAAAAATTAAATTGTAGTTCTAAACCAAGACTTAAGAGAAAACTGTCTGACTCTTCCTCATTTTCATCTTCGCTTCCGTCAAAGAAAAGAGTCGTTAGTTTTGTTTGTACAACTTCAGAAAATGAGTGGTTATAACTTAAGCCAAAACCTGAAAATGAAGAAGCGGAGATACCGGTTTGTGCGAAAGAATTTTGGGATAGAATTAAAAATAAAAGTGATGTTGGGAGAAATTTCAACTTATTTACCAAAAGTGTAACCGATTCCAACTCCACCACCAAAACCGATTTCATAATTTGAGTCTTTCAAAGAATTAATAAAATGGTAACCAAAATCAACATTGAAACTGATGTTGTCGAAAGTAATAGCTTCAATTCCTAAAGCAACTCCAAGATTAAAATCTTCGTCAATTCTTTTCATTTTGTTCGTTTCAATTAATTCGAAAGGTTCTTTATCTCCATAAATATCATTCTGATACTCATCTTTTGAGTACCAATAACTACCACCTGCAAGGAGGTAAAGGCGAGATTTTTTAGTTTGGTACAAATCATACTGGAGTTCACCTCCAAGGTTAAAATATAAATCGGAGCCACCATCGTTTTTGTTTCCTATGATAAAAGAAGTGGATTTGACAGCCCAATCTTCATTTATTTTATACTTGTAACTAAAACCTGCTCCTGAAATTGATGAAGCGGACATTCCGACCGTGTGGGTTAAGTTTTGTGCAAAAAGGTTGCTAACAAGAATTGCAAAAATCGAAGCAAAGATTAATGTCTTCATTTTAAAATTTCCTCAAAATTTAGGAGTGTTAGAAAAATACTTTGCGAGTTATGACTTGCTTAGGAGTATTTTTGGCGACAGCGTTTAAATGTTAACGTTGCTATGGCGACACGAAATTCTTTTTCTCGTATTCTGCACATTCTGTTAGCATTTTAAAAGTTTGGCACGAATTCTGAAATAAAGGTTAGTGAAGTAGAAAATTAACTAAAATTTCGGAGAAGAAAATGTCAACGATTAAAAAACAAACATTATCACTAAGCCTTTTACTGGCTTTTTTTACAAGTTTCGTCAACGGAGCAACAACAACTTACGATTTAAGTGCTGGGGAACGAGACTTGAGAGTGCGTGGTGAGACTGAAAAAGATTTCTTAGGTTCACCAAGTGCTCAAGAAGCAAAAGGAATTTTTATTGCAGATGTCAATGGAGATGGTTATGGAGATTTAATTTGTGGAGCTCCTGATTATGGCTCAAATGGAAGGGTTTACATTGCTTTTGGAGCTACATCTTTTAGTGGAGCAAATTACAATCTTTATGGTAGTGGGAAACCTGACGTTGTTATTGAGGGTTCAAGTTCAACAGATGAAGTTGGAAGTATGATAGCTTCTGGAGACATTAATGGAGATGGAATTGAAGACCTCATTCTCGGAACTTACAGAGCAGATAGAAATTCTTTAAACCAAACTGGTGGAGCTTTAGTTTTTTATGGAACAACAAGTTGGTCCTCGTCAATTGATTTATCTTCAACAACTGCTGACGTGGAGATTTACGGTTCTGAAAATCTTGAGCAAGTTGGAAAATCTGTTGATGTTGGGGACATTAATGGAGATGGTTACGACGACATAGTTCTTGGGGCTCCAAGAACAAGTCCAGATCCTGACGGATTAGGAGCAAGAAATTATGCTGGAGCAGTTTATGCAATTTATGGTGGAACTTCACTTGCTTCTACAATCAACCTTGCGACAACTTCCGCTGACATTGAAATTTATGGACACTACTCAGGAACTTCAACAAGTCGAATTGGTGATGTTGTTTGGGTTGGTGATGTAACAGGTGATTCTTACGATGACATTTTTTTCGGCTACTATCACGCAGACCATTCAACTTGGTCAAATCCTGGACACAGTGGAATGATTTGGGGAGTTTATGGCTCTGCTTCTCCAAGTTCAACTTATGACATAAAAAATTCTGACCACGATTTTGTAACTTATGGTTCAACAACAGGAACTTATGGAGTTGGTTACAGAGGAGACATTGGAGATGTAAACAACGACGGTTACGAAGACCTTTTGATCTACTGTTCTGATTCACCGACGACAAGTATTGATGTGATTTTCGGAAGTTCTTCCCCAACTTCAGGAGGAATTGAGGTAATTCGCGATGTAACAATTCAAGTTGGAACAAACACTGGAATGGGCGGAGTTGCTTGTGGAGATTTTAATGGCGACGGGGTTAAAGACATTTTTACAGGAAATCCATTCTCAAGCCCTGGAGGAAGATTTTGGGCTGGAGCAGGTTACATTTTTTACGGAAGCACAAGCCTTAGTGGAACTTTAACACAAACTTCAGATTGTGATGTAGAAATTCAAGGCGACACTGACGGCGATTACTGCGGATTTCAAGTTGCAATGGGAGATGTCAATGGTGATGGAACTGATGACGCATTTTTAAGTGCTCCGAATGCTGACCCTCCTTCAAGAAGCAATGGCGGAGAAGCTTACTTAATTTTTGGTGAAACTCCATCAACTGCAGCTACAGTAAATATGTCAACCGGTTCGGGAAATACTCCGCCAATTAATTTTGGAACTTCAAATGTAACAATTGATTTTAATGACACTTCTGCTGGGTCGGGAACAGTGAGTTGTGAAATTAATCCTTCTTCTCCAAGTGGTTCAGGTTTACCGACAAGCGTAATGCCTGTTTGGTGGGATATTTCAACAACGAAAACTGGAACAATAAACAGCACAAGTTTAACATTTCAGTACACTGATGCACAGCTTGGCTCTTTGGATGAAAGTAGTTTGATTGTTTACACTCGTGAAACTTCAAGTGATGCTTGGACGACTTTGAGTGGAACAATTAATACAAGTGCTAACACAATCACAGTTTCTACAGACCATTTTTCGGAATGGGGAATTGGTGAAGAAGACGAACCTTTAGCAGTTGAACTAAATTCTTTTGAAGCAAGGCAAATAAAAAATGGAATTGAGTTAAATTGGGAAACTCAATCTGAAACTGAAAACAAAGGCTTTAGACTTTTACGAGCAGTAGGAAATCCCGAAAATTTTGTAAAAATTGCTGACTTTGAATCGCACTCTGAACTCGTTGGGCAAGGGAACAAGGCTTCTCGCACAAATTATAGTTTTGTTAATTTGGAAGTTAATTTTGGTGAAATGTATTTCTACAAACTTGTTGACGTTGATTTTGAAGGAACTGAAACTGAACACGAAGCTGTTGAAATTGAGTTTCTAATTAGTAGTGAAAATTCAGTTTCAAAACTCGAGTACCAACTTGCACAGAACTTCCCAAACCCTTTTAACCCAAATACAAAAATAGGTTTTACAATTCAAAGAGATAATTTTGTAACTCTAAAAATTTACAACCTTAAAGGGCAGTTGATTAAAACTTTAGTCGAAACAGATTTGGCAAAAGGTTCTCACCAAATTTCTTGGAATGGAGCAGACGAGAATGGGAACTCTGTTGCAAGTGGAAACTACATTTATGAAATCGTTTCTGGCACTTTTAGACAAGCAAAGAAAATGACTTATCTAAAATAAATTCCTTTCTACTTCCCCATACGAACAAAAGGCAAACCTTTAATTAGGTTTGCCTTTTTTATTTACAAAATTTAATGACTTAGGACACAATTTTTTAGACAAAGGTTTGCGAAGTAACGTTACTATGGGGACAAAAAAATATTAATAAATCTTTAAGTGGCTTTCTTTGAGTTTAAAAGAAGGTTTTTTCTTTTGGCACAGTTTGTGGAATAAGTAACAATAAAAATACAAACTCAAAACAGGAGATAAAAAAATGTTAGTGAATTTAAGCAGAAGATTAATGATTTTGACTTTAGGTTTGACAGTAACTTACCAAGCTTCTCAAGCAGAGACAACAATTACACCTTCAGATAATTATGAAGACAATTACTTTGGTGAAGGGCTTGACATTGACGGAGATTTTATTTTGTCTGGAGCTTCGTTGGATTCTACAAATGGTGACAATGCTGGAGCAGTTTACTCTTTTGAACGAATCGGAACAAACTGGGTTGAACAAGAGAAATTTGTTGGTTCTGATACAAATTCTGGCGATTACTTTGGTTGTTCAGTAAAAAAAGATGGAGACTTTGCAATTGTTGGTGCAAGTGGAAAAGATAACTCAACTGGAGCAGCTTATATTTTTATGAGGAACTCTACGGGGTCTTGGATTGAAGTTGAAAAAATGGAAGGTGAAAATAGTTTAGATGGTTTTGGCTGCGATGTTGCAATTTCTGGAAATTATGCGATTGTTGGTGCTTTTGGAGTTAATTCAACTTCCTCAAGTACCACGATGAATTGGAATGGAGCAGTTTACGTTTATGAAAAGAAAACACCTTTCTTTTGGAAGAAAATCGCAGTTTTAAAACCAACGGCAACAGATGCGACTGCAAAATTTGGAGCAAGTGTTGACATTGACGGGAATAACATCGTTGTCGGAGCTTGTGGTGAATACTACCTTAAAGGGGCAGTTTATATTTATGAGATAAAAAATGACTCTGTTGATTTAGTAAATAAATTTTATGGTGATTTAAATAGTTCCTCTTCAATTTATTCACGTTTTGGCTCAGATGTTGAGATAGATGGCGACGTAGTTTTGGCTTCTTCAGCTTCTGAAGAGATTGTTGCAGTTTTTGAAAAAAAGACTAAAATAAAAAAAGTGATTGTAGGTGATTCAGAAATGCAATTCTTAGATGTTAACTGGGAAACTAAAACTATTTTAACTCCAAATAGTTCAGCTAATGACTTTGGAAAATCTATTGCAATTTCTGGTGATAATATTTTTATTGCCTCCAATAGTAATGGGCATTTTTTTAAGAAAGTTGGAACAAACTGGGTAGAACAACTTTTACCAATCAACGCGAATTTGCCTAACACTTATAGTAGTTTTGGGAGGAATGTAGCGATTGATGGAGACCACGCAATTAGTAATGTTTTAAATGTCTTTTTTTACCCAACTTACTCAGATTCAGAAATTAGAGTTTATCACAAAGGTGCTTACTTTTTTACAAAACCGACTAATGATGAAAACACTCCTAAAGTTTTTTCACTTTCGCAAAATTATCCGAATCCTTTTAACCCTTCTACCAAAATTGATTACGAATTAGAAATTTCAAATTTAGAAAATTCTTCTATTACAATTTTTAATATTCTTGGTGAAAAGGTCAAAGAGTTTACTTTGAATAAAGAAAAAGGTTCTGTTGTTTGGGATGGAAAAGATTCTTTTGGAAATTTGGTTTCTAGTGGTAATTATTTTTACAGACTCACAAGTGGAGATTACAGTCACACGAAAAAAATGACTTTTTTAAAATAGACTTACTTTCTCGTTAAAGTAAAAAAGGCAAATCCATTTTTAAGATTTGCCTTTTTTATTATTACACTTTTGCTTTCTTACTTTTTGAATCGAAAATCTGCCCGATATGTATTTTATTTCTTTGTCTTGCGAGTGCAACTTGTTTTGCTCTTTCTCTGCGACTTGCTAATTTTTCTTCATCAATTTCGTCGAAGCAGTGAGGACAGAAAACTCCTTCTTCGTATTTTTCCGATTTACGTTCTTCAGGGGAATTTGGGTAACCGCAAGAATGACAAAGTTGATACTCACCAATTTCAAGTTGATGCTTGATTCCGACTCGATTGTCAAAAACAAAACATTCACCTTCCCAAAGGCTTTTTTCTTCTTTCATTTCTTCAAGGTATTTTAAAATTCCGCCTTTAAGGTGGTAAACTTCCTTAAAGCCTTTTTCGAGCATAAAGGAAGTAGCTTTTTCGCAACGAATTCCACCTGTGCAGAACATCGCAACTTTTTTGTCTTTTTCAGGGTTGAGATTTCTTTCAACATATTCGGGAAACTCATTGAAAGATTTTGTTTTAGGATTCACAGCATTTTTAAAAGTCCCGACTTGGTATTCAAAATCATTTCTTGTGTCAATCAAAATGACTTCTGGGTCAGAAATTACTTTATTCCATTCTTCTGGATTCAAGTAAGTTCCAACTTTGTTGTTCGGGTTAATTTCCGGCATTCCAAGATTTACGATTTCTTTCTTGAGAAGAACTTTCATTCTTCGGAAAGGGTGTTCATCAATTGCGTAAGATTCTTTGTACTCAAGGTCTTCAAAACGTTTGTCTTCTCGCAGAAAATTAAGAAATGCTCCAATGCTTTCTCTTCTTCCACTCATTGTAGAATTGATTCCTTCTTTTGCCAAAAGAATTGAACCACGAATATCGTGTTCTAAGCAGAATTTTTTGAGAGGTTTTCGAAGGGATTCAAAATCAGGAAGGTCAACAAATTTATAAAAAGCTATTACGGTTAATTTTTTCATTTTACACCTAAACATTAAAATTTTTCTAAGTTCAAAATTTAATAAAATTAAGGTGTTTAACAAAAGTAATAGATTGCAAAATATTTTACTTTTTCTCCAAATATTTTTTAGAATTTTTTAAATTGACATCGTCGTAAAAAACTGAAAAAGCTTCATAAAATGGAAATTCCAAAGGACTCAAAATGAAATTTTTAATTCTACTTTTACTTTTAACTTCTCAAGTATTTGCAACTGAATTCTCACAGTTAGAAATTATTCAAGGTTACAAAATTGAAGGTGATAAAACTTACTTTGTCTTTTCTTCGGAGCTTTACAAAGTTGATGCAAAAAATGTAACTGTTACGGGAAGTTTTCGAGCTTGGAGTCAAGAAATGAAAGACGAGAATTGGCAGCTGAAAAAGAATGCCTCTAACCTTTGGACTTTGGAAGTTGAAAATCCTGACCTTGAAAAAATTCCGCCTTTCGCAGAATTTAAATTCCGAATTAATGAAGGCGATTGGCTTTCTCCACCTGAAAGTGCAGAAAACACTCAAGGTGGAAATTTGGTTTTTGCACACAAAACAGAACGCCGAACTTTTAAAGCAGAGCTTGTTTCTGAAAATCACATTCGAGTAATTTTTAGTGGTTACGAGCTTTCCTACTCACCAAAAGACTATAAAATCACTGACTCCAAGGGTGAAGAAATCCGAATCAAAAAAATACTTTACGAAAATCAAGGTGAAAGGCATTTGATTCCTGAAAAAGAATTGGACAAAAGACGAGTTTACTACGTTTCTAACACTAAAATTAACAAAAAAGCATTTTGTAATTTTGATGGTTGGTTCAGAAAAGTTTATTCTGACAAAGAACTTGGAGCAAACTACGATTCCGAAACAGACAAAACTTGGTTCAGAATTTTCGCACCAAGAGCGACAGAAGTTGTTCTTTACCTTTACAAAAAACATTTCACAACTGAGCCTTTTAGGGCAGTTCCTATGAAAATGGACGAAAATTGTGTTTGGGAATACTCGGTAGAAGGAAACTTACACGGAACTTACTACGAGTTTTCAGTTCACGGTTTTGACGAACCCGGAAATAAATTTTATGAAACAACTCACACTCGCATTTCTGACCCTTACGCAAGAGTGAATGTCGAAGCATTCGGAAAGAGTAGAGTTTGGAACAAAACAAAACCTGCAACTCCACTCAAAAACGGAATCCCGAAAATGGAAGACGTAATCGCTTACGAAGTTCACGTGCAGGATTTTACAACGGCTTTGAACGGACTTGATGACAAGAAAAAAGGAACTTTTGAAGGCTTTGTGGAAACAGGTTTGAAAAATTCAAAAGGCGAGAAAATCGGTTTCGACTACTTGGTCGATTTGGGAATTAATGTCGTTCACTTGCAACCTGTTCAAGAGTACTTACACTATCCCAATAAAATTTGGCGAAAGAATTTTGAGAACGCCCCGTTTTTCATTGAGCGAGGAATTAATCTTGAAAATTATCAATGGGGTTACAGAACTTCTCACGCTTTTGCTGTCGAGACAAAATTTCGCACAAAAGGCAGTGATTTTGGTGAACAGAACGAACAGTTCCGCGATTTGGTGCAAAAATTTCACGACAAAGGAATTGCGGTAATTGTTGATTTTGTTTTCAACCACACAGCCGAAAGAATGGATTTGAGAAATTATTTAATGCACTTCACTGCAATTGACCAACAGTACTACTACCGAAACACCGAAGAATTGGATTTTATCGGCGAATACGGAACTGAAACGAAATCCGAAGACAGACCAATGATGGCTCGTTGGATAATTGACCAATGCAAAATTTACATCGAAGAATTTGGAATTGACGGTTTCAGAATCGACCTTGCAGGACAAACTGACGAACAGACTTTACGACAGTTAATCTCAGAAATCGGTGAAGACAAAATCATTTACGGAGAACCTTGGATTGCTTCTGCTGACCCTGATTACGAATCAAATCCTGATTGGGATTGGTACAAAGCAGATTCGCCGATTACTTTTTTTCAAGACGATTCACGAAATGCTTTTAAAGGACCAACTTCCAATCCGAAAAGTAAAGAAGCCGACAGAGGTTTTGCAGGTGGAAACGGAGAACGTGAAAGAGTAAAAATGGCACTTTCTAACAATTTTGCAGAAGACAAAACGATAACTTCAGGAATAAATTATTTGGACATTCACGACAACTGGGCTTTGGCGGACAGATTTGCAACAACCGATTGGAACGGAAATCTTGGAGTTGATGAAGACCAATTCAAAATCGCAACAACTTTACTTTTCACCTCTTTAGGTCCGATTGTGATTCACGGCGGAACAGAAATTATGCGTTCAAAAGGTTCTGCTCCACTAAAAGAAACAACAATCACTTTGAAAGACAACGGAAGCATTCACGAAGGACCACTTTACTTTCACGGAAAACGAGACACTTACAATTTACGTCTTGCAAACGAGTTCCAATGGGAGAATGTCGGCAAAACAAAATCCGACGAAGGTTCAAATTGCGACTACAAAGGAATGCACGAATTTTGGAAAGGCTTGATTGCTTTGAGGAAAAGTAAGTACGGCGAAGTTTTTAGAATCAACCAAAAAACTCCTGAAAATTATTACCGTTGGATTGAGCCTGAAAATTCAAAACTCCTTGGCTACTTTGTCAATGAAAAAGTTTTTGTCCTTTTGAACACCGACAAAAAAGAAGCGGAATTCAAAGGAATCGAAATTCCAAAAGGAACTTGGAAGCTCGTAGCAACTAACGACAAAGTGAAATTAAACGGAATCTCAAAATTTAAAGGTGGCAAAAAAGCGAACTTGAAACTTCGAGGTGAAGGTTTGAAGGTTTGGGTTAAGGAATGACTTAAAAAGAGAAATTTCTTTCTTTGGAAGGGATATTTCTCGGAAGTCAAGAAAATGTAGCGTAAATAATTTTGAATATTTGTACAAAATTATTTACGCTACTAAATGAATTGTTTACTTCTTTGCATTAGTTTTATTAATCTTCGTTTTATAAAACTCTTTTCTTTTTAGAAGCGAATCATTTGTAAAACTATAGTTCAATTTTTTAAAGTATTGTTTTAGGCATTTATTATGAACTAAATCAATTTTATTCAAAGGGTCTTCTAAAGAGGGAAGAAATGTAATCTCATAACCTTTCTTCCCACATAAAACACAAATTTTCATTTCGGTTCTCATAATGTCTTCCAATTTAAGATTCTTATTCAATCAATCGTTCCCACTTAATAGAACTGTAAATTTGATTTTCTGATGAATAAAATTTTATTTGGCCAAGACTATCTTCTTGAACTCTAAACCCTTTAATATTGATACACTGAGAAGTTGTATCATCAATTGAAATCCATTCATCCGACTCATTCAGAACTTGAGCGTTTTCAACATTCAAAATAGGAACTGAATCGGGATTACTCCAAGTTAATTGAATATTTTCACCAATTGTGATTACGCCATTACATTCAATTTCCATTTCTTCGCCACCAACATCAAATGTCCCTGATCTTAAAAAGGATAAATCTCCCCTTAGACCTTTACAATCGTAAGTTCCTGTTCCGTCGGAAATTGATTCCCATTCTCCATTTGAGTTCATTTTTTCAGAGTTGGTTGCAGAAATAACTTGAATACTTTCCAAATTTTCCCAAATGGATTCTCCACCTGTAAGTGAGATTTCTCTTTCACAAGAAAGTTGGATCCCTGAATAATTAATGGGAATTGAGTATTCTTCTGAAGTAATTATTTCATCATTAGAGCAACTGTTAAATATTGCTAACGCTGAAATAAAATAAGTGATTATTAAGCTTTTTGGGGAAACCCGATTACGTTTGAAATAATACATTTGTTCTGTCCTTTTGTTTTGTTAGTGACAGCACAAAATTATTTCTACTAAGCCGTTTCTTTAGAAACAGTAACGTCGAAATTATTGTTTTGGAATTATTCTAAAATCGTTGTTTGAAGGATAAAAATGGAGTTCTACAAAAATTTTATTTAAATTTTTGAGCTAAAAAAATCCATTTTCAAAATGATAGGAAGAGGTTTTTATTAAGAAAAATCAAAGTTGCTAAAAATATTGCTTTAAAGAAAATTAAGATTCTTTGTTTTTTCTTAAAGTTTCTAAAATAATAGTCCACAAATTCTCATAAGGTATAATCTCCCAATTAAAAAAGCTGTTTGTTGATTTAGTACGAAAGCTACTTAATTTTTTTACATATTCTAGGCTGTGAATTTTCAATTGATTATAGTCGAAATCGTATTTTTCAATCATTAATATCATTTTAATAAAACAATCGGTACGATAGAATTCATTTTTTTTGAGATACCTTTGGTTGTATTGTTTCAAACCTTCCATTTTATCCAAAACTTTAGAGTAATCTCCTTCGATTAAGTAAAACAATATTCTTAAAATTATTATTGAAACATTAAGACCTTTTTTGTCTTTTGATGTCTCGGATAATTTATCAATGGCTCTGAAAACATTAAAATTATTTTTTAACTCAATTCCCTTTTGAATTTCTAATGGGTTTTTGGAGTTTAGAAGAGCAATGATTATATAACTTTTAAATAAAATGAAATACTCGGCCTCTTGTAAAAAACTAATTTTGAAAAGCTCGTGAGATTCTAATTCCATTAATATTTCGAAAGCTTTTATAAGGTCATTTGACTGAATAGATAACAAAAAATAGTGATTGAGGAAAGAAATGTAATTTGCTGTCTGTTTTGGTAAGATTTTTTTTATCTTTTCTGCAATTAATTTTCCCTTTTCAAAATCTTGTAAATAAACAAGGCAAACCAATTGTTCTGTATTTAATTCAGCCAAAAGTTGTGGAGAAATTTTTATTGTACTATTTAGTAAACGTTTCTCAGTTTGTTCATAAACCTTTAGTGCGTTTTTTATATCGCCTACAGCTTCATATGCTGAGCTTTTTATTCTAAAATAGTAATTGTGTAACTCAATAGAATCATATTCTTTAAATTTTTCAATATTTTCTTCAATTATTTTTGAATATTCCAAAGCAATTTCGAATGAGTTTGGGTTCAAGATTCTTGAATTGGTTACTTCATATATAATTTTATGATAAAATTCTTGTGCTTGTATTTCAGCGGCATAAACTTCATTGTAAAAATTAATTTCTTTAAAAGAATCATATAAGACTTTTTTCTTGTGTTGAAAAACATAAAAAGTACTCAAGTTTTTTAGACAGTAAAGTATTACATCGGTAATTTTATGTTTCTTAGCGAGAAGGTAGGTTTGTTTATATAATTCTCTACTTGCATTGCTTGAGCCAGTTTTTCCTAACATCTTTGCAACGAATAAATTTTTTTCACATTTATAAGTAGCCTTTAACCTATCAGAAGCATTTATAGAAATATCTAATTCCATAATGGAGTTAATCATTTGTTCTTTAACATTATTTTTCAACTCACGAAACTTCTTTCCGGGGATTTTCTCACCAAAAATATCTAATGATGCTTCTGAATCCGTTTTATACTTACCTTCTAAAATCCCTTCGTAAAGTTTCCAAATGTTTGATTTTGTATCTTTTTTATGTAGGAAATTATTTAAAGGTTTAAAATCTCTTTTTTTCAAAAGTCTGGCAATGTCTATTAATTTTTCCAATTTCAAGTTCCTAATTTTTAGCAGGTAAAGTTATAAAAATTGAGTAAGTCATAAAATTACAAAGCAATAAATCATATTTTTGATAAAATATTGTCTATAAGTGATTTAATTTCCCTTTTTTTGCTTAAAGACGAAAAAAAATTGTGAATTTTTTAGTGAGAAACCTTCTAAAAGTTAAGAAAAACGTAATTTTCTTTCAAGCCAAAACAATAAAATGAACAATTCTGTTTCTAACAAACTAAACTTTCAAATATAAATTTTCCTCGAAATGTTTTATGCACTCAATTGTCGTGAAAGCAATTTGGGTGAAACTTATAATTAATTTTCGGAGGTTAAAATGTTGTTTTTAAAGAAAACAGGATTTTTTATCAAGTTTATCAGGCTGGAGCATTATTTAAAAGGAATATTGAGAAAGAAATAGGCTTAAATATTTACCAAAACCAATTTCTTTGGTAAGGTAATAGACCTTAACTATAAGAGATTGGATTCAATTCCAATCTCTTATTTTCATTTATTGTATTTTACAATAATTTTTCTTTCTTAGGGTTGTGTCTCAATTGAAAGATAACAGATAGAAAAATAACCTTTACTTTTGTATCGAAAAAATGATATTTGAAGCTATAGGAAGAGAGCTTTTCAAGAAAAATAAAAATTACCAAAAATATTACTTTAGAAAAATTAAGATTCTTCATTTTTTCTTAAAGTTTCTAAAATAATAGTCCACAAATTCTCATAAGGTATAATCTCCCAATTAAATAAACTTTTTGTTGTTTTAATACGAAAGCTGCTTAATTTTTTAACATATTCTACACTGTGAATTTTCAATTGATTATAGTCGAAATCGTATTTCTCAAGCATCATTATCATTTTAATAAAACAATCGGTACGATAGAATTCATTTTTTTTGAGGTACCTTTGGTTGTATTGTTTCAAACCTTCCATTTTATCCAAAACTTTAGAGTAATCTCCTTCGATTAAGTAAAATAATATTCTTAAAATTATTATGGAAACATTAAGACCTTTTTTATCCTTTGAAGTTTCTAATAATTTATCTATGGCTTTAAAAACATTAAAATTATTTCTTAACTCATTTCCTTTTTTAACTTCAAATGGGTTTTTGGAGTTTAGAAGAGCAATGATTAAATAACTTTTAAATAAAATGAAATACTCGGTTTCTTGGATAAAACTAATTTTGAAAAGCTCGTGAGATTCTAACTCCTTTATTATCTCTAAAGCATTTTTAAGTTCATTTGACTGAATTGATAACAAAAAATAGTGATTGAGGAAGGAAATGTAGTTTGCTGTCTGTTTCGGTAAGATTTGTTTAATCTTTTCAGCAATTAATTTTCCCTTTTCAAAATCTTGTAAATAAACAAGGCAAATTAATTGTCCAGCATTTAATTCAGCCAAAAGTTGTGGAGAAACTATTATTGAACTATTTAGTAAGTTTTTCTCAGTTTGTTCGTAAACTTTTAGTGCATTTTTTATATCACCTATTGCTTCAAATGCTGAAGATTTTATCCTAAAAAAACAAATTCGTAATTCTAAAGAGTCATATTCTTTAAATTTTTCAATATTTGCTTCAATTATTTTTGAATATTCCAAAACAATTTCAAATGATTTCGGATCTAAAGTTTTTGAATTGGTTACTTCATATATAATTTTATGATAAAATTCTTGTGCTTGTATTTCAGCGGCATAAACTTCTTTGTAAAAATTAATTTCTTTAAAACTATCATATAAGACTTTTTTCTTGTGTCGAAAAACATAAAAAGTACTCAGGTTTTTTAGGCAACAAAGTATCACATCGGTAATTTTATGCTTCTTAGCGAGAAGGTAGGTTTGTTTATATAATTCTCTACTTGCATTGCTTGAGCCAGTTTTTCCTAACATCTTTGCAACGAATAAATTTTTTTCACATTTATAAGTAGCCTTTAACCTATCAGAAGCATTTATAGAAATATCTAATTCCATAATGGAGTTAATCATTTGTTCTTTAACATTATTTTTCAACTCACGAAACTTCTTTCCGGGGATTTTCTCACCAAAAATATCTAATGATGCTTCTGAATCCGTTTTATACTTACCTTCTAAAATCCCTTCGTAAAGTTTCCAAATGTTTGATTTTGTATCTTTTTTATGTAGGAAATTATTTAAAGGTTTAAAATCTCTTTTTTTCAAAAGTCTGGCAATGTCTATTAATTTTTCCAATTTCAAGTTCCTAATTTTTAGCAAGTAAAGTTATAAAAAAAGTTATAAAAATTGAGTAAGTCATAAAATTACAAAGCAATAAATCATATCTTTGATAAAATATTGTCTATAAGTGATTTAATTTCCCTTTTTTTGCTTAAAGACGAAAAAAAATTGTGAATTTTTTAGTGAGAAACCTTCTAAAAGTTAAGAAAAACGTAATTTTGTTTCAAGCCAAAACAATAAAATGAACAATTCTGTTTCTAACAAACTAAACTTTCAAATATAAATTTTCCTTGAAATGTTTTAGGCACTCATTTGTCGTGAAAGCAATTTGGGTGAAACTTATAATTAATTTTCGGAGGTTAAAATGTTGTTTTTAAAGAAAACAGGATTTTTAATTTTAACGAGTTTTGCAATTTTAGCAAACTGGAGCATTGTTTTGGGAGGAACATGGAGAAAAGAAACAGATTGGAGTGGTAGCCAATCAAAGGGTTTTAAAGAAATTGGAAGCCCAAATTTTAATTGGGCAAAAAAACTATTTTCATTTTTTATCTTTTTAACTTTTTTCCTCACATGTTTTGAACATGGATTCGCTACACAGTGGCAGAAAACAGCTGACCCATTTCAAGTTCATTCTGTAGTTAAAAAGCCTAATGACACTACTGATGTCTATGTGAGACATTCTGATAGAATTGTTTTAAAGTATGAAGTTGAAAATATACTCGGACAAAAAGTATATGGTGCTGTTCAGGTAGGTGTAAAGTTTAAAATTAATGGTACCTACACTCCTCAAAATACCTGGGCAGATTATTCAAATCCTCAAAGTGGTTTACAAGAATATTCTGATTTTATTGATACTCCGCCAGAATGGAGCGTACCTGGTGAGACATATATATTAGCCCATTTGTGGCGTGTAGATTGGGGTGAACCTCAATATGTAGCATATATAAGAGTTCATTTATTGCCTAATTCAAATACTCAAAATTCTTTAAACAATCCAATTTCTCAGACTGGCTCTCACTCATACTTTACGGACAATTCTGATCAGATATGGCCAGGTGATTTTGACAAAGGAAACTCAATATCTGTATGGCAGGGTGGAAATGAAATTGATTACCCTATTATTATTGTTGAAGGATTTGATGCTAAAAACAAAGTTTATTCACAAAGTTTTTATAATGATATTTCTTCTTTTATTCAAATTCTCCAAAATACTTCACCCGAAGCAGATATTTTACTTTTTGACTATTCTGATGGTGGTCAGGATCTAGCAAAATTGGGCCAAGGCCTTGCCAGTGGAATTAGTTATATAAGTAATATTTATGGTTCTTCTCAAATCATTGGCATAAGTATGGGAGGAGTTGTTGCCAGATATGCTCTTGCTTACGCAGAACAAGAGGGGATTTTAATCAATGTATCCAATTTTGTCTCTGTAGATTCCCCACAAAAAGGAGCTGAACTTGATGATAATTTTCAAAATTGGTTATATAATTTAGACGACTCACCTGCTGATATCTCTAGTGAAATAGAATCATTACGTAGTATTGCAGCAAAGCAAATGCTTACTTACAATGCCTGGAATTTAAATGGAAGTTACCACACATCATTTTACAACAACTTAAATGGTTTGAATTCCACGGGGTGGTCACAAAATACAAAAAATATTGGAGTTTCTTTTAGTCCTGGTTATGGACAAAATCCGAACTCTGGACTCAAATGGCTTAGTATGGATAATCAAGGCATTCCAGGGATAAGTGATGAAGACCTATACATAAGTTCTTCAGAAAATATTTCAGATATGGGTTCTTTTTTGCCCAAAAGTTTCACTGATGGAAAGAGTAAAGGTTTTATCTATAATTTAGTTAATGTAGAAATTGAAAGATACTCTGATCCTACTTTTATTACATTTGAGAGTGCAACTTCATTTAACCCAAATCAACCTAATAACTCTGATTTTGATGTAGTAATAAATTCTTTGGTTCCAACCTTTCACGATTCCGTTCCTCCAGAAATAATTCCACCTTTATTGAGTGAAATGGGATTTACACCACCAAGTGTAAACTGGTCAGTAACACCAATCACTCCAAACTACACAATTTCTGGTAGTTGGATAAATTACTCTGGAACTTTCCAAGTACAATTTCAGGATTTATCAACACAACAAAATGGCACAATCACAAATTGGTTATGGGATTTTGGGGATAACTCAACAAGTACTCAACAAAATCCGATTAAAACTTTCACAACTTACGGACAGCATGACGTAAAGTTAACAGTAACAAATTCAGCTGGAGTTCAATCTACAAAATATTGGGGGACTTTATCTAGTACAGGTCAAGACATATCTAGAATTAATATTTATCCTGGATTTCCTTCAATTACGGGAGATTTATTTGTTGATTCAGCTCCTGGATTTTGTCAACTTGAATCTAAAAGTTGGAAAGCTACACAAAACATAAATGATTTAAATAATTATGGTACTATAAAGTGGAAAATTGAAAAAGGTAGTAAATCTTATTTTGTTGAAGGAAATATAAATAGCCTCGGTAAAAGTTATTTACCTACCAATCCTAGTTTTGGCTCATTTAGTTGGAATTCTCATATCGGAGGAGATTGTCAAGCATTTAAATTATCTGCACAAAAAAAAGTTAATTGGGCAGTGAGTGTTTGGAAAGAATTTGCAAATGGAACTCCTATTGTAAAACTTAACTGTGATTGTAATTTAAATCCTGGACCAAACGACCCAGTTTGTCCTCATATAGTTTTGAATATTAATGGTCAAGAAATAGTTGAGAATAACATTCTTTATTTCTCAAATGAACAAAGGGAATTTGGACCTATTACAGATAAATGTTTAATTCAGAATGATTTACCAATTGAAAATGGAAAATATGTTTTAAACATCAAAGAAATTGGTACCTCAATTAGTAATCTTGATTACTTTTCTTTAGAGACAATTGATGTTCCAACAGGAATAGAGGTCGGAGCTTTAGCTCAAGAAAATCAAGAATTGGTTTTTTATTATCCTGATAGTTTAAACTCAGTTTTTTCTGCCGATGTTAATGGTACGCAAGATATTCGGTCAGAAATTACAAATGATGATTCTCAATTTTTCCTTTCTGATTCAGGAGATGTTTTGAGTTTCGTCGTGAATCCGGTAGCAAATGAAACTTGCAAAATCATTATTAAAACTCTGGAACTTGACCCAACAATTGAAGCTCAACCAAAATATGTTTATGGATTTTCAGTAATCGGAGGTGGAATAGAAGAAAATATTGCTTCTATAGCTTACAGAAATAAAGATTACACTCACGTTCTTGATGTTAGTGAGTTTGTTGGTTCAGAGAATCAAACAACTTTTAAGTTGAGTTTTAGAAATAAAGTATCAATTGACCAAATTGCAATTGATACTACTCCTATTGATTTAAATGAAATTCAAGTGAATCAAGTTGAGCTTTCAAATGCAGAATTAATTTTAGGTGGTGAAAGTGGAGTAATTAATCAATTGTCAGAATTATCTTCTCCTGATTTTGATTACTCTTGGCTTAAACCTAATCAAAGTTTAAAACTTGAATTTTCTTTTCCAACTCAAGAATCTGGTACTCAAAGAAAGTTTGTTTTAGCTTCACAAGGTTTTTATGTTACTCCTTCTGATAGCATTTCCCTAGAAGTTTCAATACCTGAAGGTTTTAATTTATTTTCAATGCCTGTTGACAGCGTAAAACAAAATTCTAATTACCAAGAGCTGTTTACTAACAACACAAATACTTATTTCCCTTACACAACAATAAATTATGAAGAAGTAGATTGGACATTAACCGATTCCGTATTTTTTCAACAAGGATTTTCTACAGTTGCAGAAGGAAGTCCCAAGACTTTAAACTTTACAGGGAAAGAAAAATTAGAGTATGATTTGAATCTTAATGAAGGTTGGAACTTAATTCCTTCAATAAGTAATGAAGTTTCTATTGCAAAATACTTTTCTTCAAACGGTGGACCTTTTAGAGAAGGATTCTATTACGATTATGGTTACAAAGCAATTGATGCTGATAATGCAATTCTAAAACCCGGAGATGCAATTTGGGTTTATGTAGATTCTCCTATTGAAATTCTAAATTTTCCTTATGGGAATTCAAGTGAGCCATTAACAAAGTCATCTTCTGATTCTCTTATTTATTTAAGCTACAATCAATTACTTGATTTGAATGGATTGATTGAATTTTCGGTAATTTCTGCTGAGTCTGATACGGTTAAATTATTTCTTGCTCAAAGCGATAGTTTCTCGGTAGATAATTCTTACTTTGGAAAACCTCCATTACCTGAAAGCAACTTAGTTGACAGCCTGAAATTCTTTGATGCTCAAATTTATTTTAATGATTCAACTTACACTTATGCAAATGTTCAAGACTCGAGCAATGTCAACTTGACTATTAGATTAACCGCCGCAAATTTCAAATACCCAATTTCAATAAGTTGGACTGATGCTCTTGGTAACTTGCAAGTTACAACCGTTGACAGTTCAAGTTTAACAAAACTGGTAAACTTGAACAGAAGTAGTGGAAAAGTTGCAATGAAAGTAAATAGTGAGCAAAACTTAATTAACATTGCAGGAACTTTGAAAAACTATAAAAGTTCTATTCCTTCAAAGTATTCACTTTCACAAAATTACCCAAACCCATTCAACCCAAGTACAAGAATTAATTACTCAATTCCTGAAAACTCATTTGTTAAATTGGAAGTGTTTAACATTCTTGGTAGAAAAGTAAAAACTTTGGTCTCGAATGTTCAAAAATCAGGTAATTACTCAGTAAAATGGAATGGATTAAACGATGAGAATAAATTAGTTTCGAGTGGAGTCTATTTTTACAGAATTGAATCAGGTGATTTTGTTTCAATCAAAAAAATGCTTTTACTCAAATAGCGTAAATTAATCAATAACCAAGAGGTTGGATTTAAATCCAATCTCTTGGTTTGTTACAAGGAAAAAAGCGATGAAAACTTTAATCTTATCTTTAATCAGCTTAGTGTTTGCAAACAATTTATTTGCACAAGAACAGTGGTTACATTTTACAAATGACAGTGAAATAACAGCAATGGCAATTGAGAATGATACACTTTGGGCAGGAACAAAAGGAGGACTTTTGAAATGGAATTTAGTCGATTCAACTTATGAAAAATTTCTTGCTACTGATGGATTAGCGGACAATTATGTTACATCGATAGCTATTGGCTCAAATAATACCAAATGGATTGGAACCGGAAAAGGTATTTCAAAATTTGACGGAAGTAACTGGACTAGTTACAATTCTTTAAATAGTGGTTTAATCTATAATTACGTAACTGATATAGCTTTTGATGTTAATGGAGATGTTTGGATAAGCACAGAAAATGGAGTAAGTATGTTTGATGGAACTAATTGGATTAACTATGATTCCTCAAATAGTGGTTTAAGTAACAATAATGTTAATTCAATACTAATTGACTCTAGTGGAAATAAGTGGTTCGGAATATACACAGGAGGAGTAAGCAAGTTTGATGGAACTAATTGGATTAACTATGATTCCTCAAATAGTGGTTTAATCAATAATAATTGCTATTCTATTGAGCAAGATGCTTCAAATAATATTTGGATTGGAACAGGAAGTGGTGTTAGCAAGTTTGACGGTTTGAATTGGACTAGTTATACCATTTTCAACAGTAATCTTGTTTCAAATACCATTCAAGACATTTCTATTGATAAAGAAGGAAATCTTTGGTTTGTAACTTTAAATGGAGCAAGTAAGTTTAATGGAACATCTTGGCAAAATTTTATAGAATCGAATAGTGGTTTAATAAGCAGTACAATCAATAGTGTTATTTCGGATTCTGATGGGAATGTTTACTTTGGTCAAGGATTTTTTCAACAAGTTGGTGGAATTTCAAGTTTTGACGGAATTAATTGGAAAAACTTTGAAACACCTAAAACTTTAACAGATAATTCTGTCCGAAAGATATTGATTGATTCTAATGGAAATAAATGGTTTGGAAATGGCTATGGAATCAACAAACTAAGCGGTGAGACTTGGGAAAAGATTTATGGTTATGGAAATGTCTTTCCTAATCTTGGAGCTATTGATTCCGACGGAGATATTTGGTTTGGCAGTTGGAATTCGCTTGCAGAATATAATGGAACAAATTGGACTTATTACGACGAAACAAACAGTGGTTTCCCTTCAAATTTCTCACTTGAAGCAATGGAAATTGACGGCAACAACAATATTTGGATTTCTAATGGAAATGAAAATGTTTACGGTAATGGTGTGACAAGGTTTAATGGAACAAATTGGGATTCTTTTGATACCTCGAATAGCGGTTTAATTAGTGATGATATTTATAGTATAAAAAAAGATATTGATGGAAGTGTTTGGTTTGGAGGACAAGATGGAGTAACAAATTTCGACGGCACAAATTGGGCAACAATAAATTTCACATTTCCTTACACTGCAAGAGTGTTGTCAATTGGTATTGAACAGAATACAAAGTGGTTTGGAACATTGATGCAAGGTGTCAGAAGCTATGATGGAAACACTTGGACTTATTACGATTCTACAAATAGTGGTTTGCCAAGCAATAAGGTTTTGGTAATTGAAATTGATAATCTTGGCAACAAGTGGTTTGGAACAGATAACGGTTTGTGCAAATTTGACGGAACTAACTGGACTGTTTTTAACAAAGCGAATGGAGATTTAATTTCAGATTACATTTACACTTTAGCCTCAGATGATTTTGGGAATTTGTGGATAGGTTATGAAGGACTATCTATTTTTAATGAGAATGGTGTCGTTTTAGGTGTTGAAGAAATCAAGCCGGATTTTTCTCCCAAAGACTTTAATCTTTCACAAAACTATCCAAATCCATTTAACCCAACCACAACGATTGAATATTCGATTCCTGAAAATTCATTCGTGAAACTTGAGATTTTTAATGTGCTTGGACAGAAAGTAAGAACTTTAGTTTCAGAAACTAAAATTGCTGGTAAGCACTTAATCAAATGGACTGGAACGAATGAACTGAAAAAGCAAGTCTCAAGTGGAGTTTATTTTTACAAAATTACTGCTAACGATTTTGTAGAGAATAAGAAAATGTTATTCTTGAAATAGGAATGGAAAAAGAACTTTGAAAATTAAAATTTTGGAGAATGAAAAGTGAGAATTTTTGAAATTTTATTAATCCTTTTCTTACTTGTAGGTTGTTCAAACCAAACGATTTTAAGAAATTCACAAGAAGCCCTTGGGCTGTATAAAGAGATCAGCCAGAAGTCAAAAGATAAAATTTTTGATGTTGAACTTTGTGAAAAAGACAGTATAGTTTGGGGTGAGAAATTAGAAATTGATAAAGAATTTTTTCTATTTACAAACTCTAAGACAAAAGAAAAAATTAGCCTTCACAGAGACGAGATTAAAAAATTAACGATTTACTCTAAAGGTTCAAAAACTCTTGCAACAATTACAGGAGCAGGAATTGGAGCTGTTTCAGGAGCCACAATGGGTTTAGGGCTTCTTTACTCTTTGGAAAATAATTTACAAACAGGTTCGTTAGAGAGTGAAGAGTCATCTTTTAAGGCTCCTTCTTTTCTGATTGTTGGTTTTGGTGGTGCAATTGCAGGTTTTTTCGGTGGTGCGGTTTTAGGTTCCAAAAGTGTTGGAAGTGAAGTTTATGAATTCGATAATTGTTCAAAATAATTTCTTAGAAAAAAGGCAAGAATTTAACCTTGCCTTTAAAAAAATTATTTTTTCTTTGATTCGGGAATCCAACCGTCAGGCTTGATTTTTAAGAGTTTCTTTTTGATTCTCTTTTTTTCGTCTTTCTCTAATTTGCCAACGAAAAGTTTTCCGTCAAGGTGGTCAATTTCGTGTTGCAAAACTCTTGACAAATATTCTTCGTCTTCCAAAATCTGTTCTCTTCCGTCAATGTCAAGGTATTTTAGTTTGATTCTTTTAGGGCGTTTAACAATTGCGTAAACGTCAGGAACACTAAGACAACCCTCGTCCATTTCACATTCATCTTCCATTTCGAGAAATTCGGGATTTATGAAAATTGTCGGAATTTCTCCTTCTGTAATCATTCCCAAATCAACGACAAGCATTCGGATTGAATGTCCAACTTGTGGAGCAGCCAAACCAACTCCGTCTCCTGCAATCATTGTATCAATCATATTTGTTGCAAGTTCGATAATCGAATCGTCAATTTTTTCAATTGGTTTTGCAATTTGCTCTAAAATTGGGTCGCCGATTGTCCTGATTTTCAAAATGCTCATTTTCTAACTTTCTAATGTTTTGATAACTTATATCTTTGCTGAGCTTGTGGCAAAGGATTTGCTTTGTCGAGTTTGATTTTCAAATCGCTAGAAATATCTTCGTAATGATTTGCCATTCTGCGAATAAAAAACTTTTTGACACGAACAACAATGTTCCACCACTTGTCTTCTGGTGTAAGTTTTCCTGCAATTTTGTATTGCATTACAGCCGCTTGCATAACTCTTGAAATCATATCGTATTCATCTCTTTTGAAAATGATTTCATTTGACTCACCTTCGCATTTCTCAACAATTACGTCCATCATATTTTGTGTTTTTTTGAACTTCTTTTTGTCTTGAATCGGTTTCATTGTACCTTTGATTAAGGCTGAAACTGCTTTGCGTTGGCTTTTGCTAAGTAAAAACTTTGGCATTAATTTTTCCTATTCGTAGTCGTAAACGCCTTTTCCGACTTTCTTACCAAGTCTTCCAGCTTTCACATATTTTTCGATTAAAGGACAAGGGCGATATTTTTCGCCAAGAGTTTGTTGCAAATATTTGAGAATGCTAAGTCTTGTGTCAAGCCCAACAAGGTCAATCATTTCAAAAGGTCCCATTGGGTGATTAAGTCCAAGTTTGAGAGCTTTGTCAATTCCTCTTGCAGAAGCAACTCCTTCTTGAAGCATATAAAATGCCTCGTTTCCAATCATTGCGTTAATTCGGCTTGTTACAAATCCAGGAGATTCGTTCACTTCGACAGTTTCTTTACCCATATTTACAGAAACTAATTCTGTTGCTTGGTAAGTTTCGTCAGAGGTTTCAAGTCCACGAATAATTTCAACAAGTTTCATTTTGTGAACAGGGTTGAAAAAGTGCATTCCAATTACTTTTTCAGGTCTGCGAGTTGCTCCAGCCATTTCGGTAATGCTCAAACCTGAAGTGTTTGTTGCAAAAACTGTATCAGGTTTACAAAAATTGTCAAGATTTTCCATCAATTGAAGTTTTAAGTCAATTCTTTCCGGAATCGCTTCAATTACCAAATCGGAATCTTCAACAGAGCTTTTGAGTTCGGCACTAAGTGAGATTTTTGAAATTGCTGAATCCATTTTACCTTGTGAAAGTTTGCCGAGTTCGACACCTTTTGCCATATTCTTTTTGATTCGCTCAAAGTTTTTTTCAAGCACTTCCAACGAAATGTCATTTATTACAACATCGTAACCGCCAATAGCTCCAACGTGAGCAATTCCTAAGCCCATTGTTCCGCTTCCGATTACTGTTATTTTTTTTACGTTCATTTTATTTCCTAAAAATTATAATTTTCCATTTGCCAAAAAACGTTAAAGGACTCATTTAAAGTGAGAAACTAAAACTTTTAATGAGCATCTAATTTACTTGTTTTTTCTAATTTTTCAAATTGCAAAATTGTGTTGACTTAAAAGGCGTAAAGTAATATTTTTCTTGATTTACAATTAATTGAGCAAGTTATCTATGATTAGCAGTATGACTGGTTTTGGGAGCGTTACTCTTGAGGTTCTTGGAACAACAGTTCAAGTTGAAGTGAAGACAGTAAATCACCGTTTTAGTGAAATCTCTACAAAACTACCGAAGCCACTTTATTCTTTTGAGCAAGAAATCCGAGAAATTCTTAAAAAGAGAATTCAACGAGGAAAAATCACTTTGGTTATTAATTTTACAAACCAAAATGATGTTCCTTCAAATGAAATTAATGAAACCTTAGCCGTCAAATATTTTGACTCTCTAACAAAACTTAATGCAAAACTTGGAATTTCAGAAGAGGTCAAATTAGACCAAATTCTCGCTTTTCCTGACGTTATAATTCCACACGAACTTTCCGAAGAAGAACAGGTTGTTTTTATTAAAGAAATTTGTGAAGGAGTAGAAAAGGCAACTGACAAACTCCTTAAAATGCGTCTTGATGAAGGCAAGAGTTTGGAAAATGATTTGGTAAAAAGAATCGAAATCTTAGAGAAAACTTTAGTCGAAATTTATGAAATCACCAAAAATGCTTCTGCTGACATTCGCGAAAATCTGACGAATAAAATAAATAATTTGTTGAACGACAATTCGGTAATCGTCAAAGAACGACTTGAACTTGAAATTGCATTTTTGGCTGACAAAGCTGACGTTACAGAAGAAATTACTCGTTTCAACAGTCACAACAAACTTTTCTTAGAAACAATCAAAACCTCCGAAGCTCCGGGAAGAAGAATGAATTTCTTACTTCAAGAGATGAATCGCGAGGCTAACACAATCGGCTCAAAATCTTCAAAATCGGAAATCGCTCACTTTGTTGTAACCCTCAAAGAAGAAATTGAAAGAATTAGAGAACAGGTACAAAATATTGAGTAACAGCGAAGAAAAAGGTTTTCTGTTTGTTGTCTCTTCTCCTTCTGGCGGTGGAAAATCAACAATTTTGGAAGAAGTGTTAAAACAAGATTTGAACTTGAGTTACTCAATTTCTTTCACAACTCGCAAACAAAGAGATTACGAAGAAAATGGAAAACATTATTTTTTTGTAAGTGAATCTGAATTTGAAGAAATGATTGTTCAGAATGAATTTCTGGAATGGGAAAAGGTTCACGGAAACTTTTACGGCACTTCTCGTAAGAAAATCGAAGCCCAACTTGAGCAAGGCAAAAATATTGTTTTAGACCTTGACGTTCTTGGAGCTTTGAAACTGAAAGAGAAGAACCCAAGAACAGTTTTAATTTTTATAACAGTTTCTTCTTTAGAAATTTTAGAGGCACGATTAAGAAATAGAAAATCTGAAACAGAGGAAACAATTCAGGTTAGATTGGAACGTGCCGCAAAAGAAATGGCTTTTACAGAAAAATATGACCACGTGATAGAAAATTTAGAAATCGAAAAATCAGTAAACGAATTTAAAGAAATTATTAATCAATACTTAAACTGAAAGGTTTAAAAAATGAAATTAATCAAACGTTCACACTTGGAAGATAGTGCAGACAATATTTACGAAGCAATAATGGCTGCAGGAAAAAGAGCGAGACAAATCAATTACCAAAGAAAACAATTGATGCAACCAGAAGATTTAGATACGAATTTGCTTTACGAAGAAGAGATTGACAGAGAAGCATTGAAAAGAGAATTTATCGACCCACCAAAACCAACAGTTTTAGCGATTGATGAACTTCTTGATTCTAAATTAAATTTCCATTACAAAACTGATGCAACAAACAAAAAACGATAAAAAAATTGTTCTTTGCGTAAGTGGTGGAATTGCCGTTTACAAAGCGTGTGAACTCGTCAGACTTTTGAGAAAATCAAATTATCTCGTGAAAGTTGTGATGACGAAAAACGCAATGGAGTTTGTTACTCCAACAACTTTTGAAGTCCTTTCAAACAATGAAGTTTTTACGAGTGTCTTTCCTGCCGATAAGCGGAAAGACACTTATCACATCGAATTGGCTCGTTGGGCTGATCTAATCCTCGTTGCTCCTGCAACAGCAAACACAATCGGAAAAATCGCAAACGGAATCGCTGACGATATTCTTACAACAACTTTAATTGGCACAAAAGCTCCTGTAATCGTAGCTCCTGCAATGAACGATTTTATGTACGAAAATCAGGCTTTACAAACAAACCTTGAGAAATTGAAAAGTTTTGGTTACGGAATCATTCCTCCAGGTTTTGGCGATTTGGCTTGTGGAGTTCACTCCGTCGGAAGACTTGCCGAACCTGAACAAATTTTCCAAGAAGTCGAGAATTTTTTTACCGAAAGCCAATCGCTTCAAGGCAAAAAAATCCTAATCACAGCAGGTCCAACAAAAGAGCCGATTGACCCTGTTCGTTTCATTTCAAATCCTTCAAGTGGAAAAATGGGTTATGCAATCGCTGAGAAAGCAATTGAAATGGGAGCAGAAGTTACGCTTGTTAGCGGAGAAGTTTTCATTTCTCCACCGCCAAAAGCAAAGTTAATCAAAGTTAAAACTGCTCAAGCAATGTTCGAAGCGACAATGCAAAATTACGAAAATTGTGAAGTCGCAATTTTTACAGCAGCAGTCGGAGATTACACTCCCAAAAATCCTGCAAAAGAAAAATTAAAGAAAAGTTCTGACTCATTTTCTTTAGAACTCACAAAAACTAAAGACATTGCTTTTGAAGCAGGAAAACTCAAAGGCAAAAGAATTCACATTGGCTTTGCAGTCGAGACCGAAAATGAACTTGAAAACGCTAAAACCAAACTACAAAAGAAAAATTTTGACTTTGTGGTCCTGAACAATCCGAAAGAAAAAGGTGCAGCTTTTCAAGGCGACACAAACAAAGTAACTTTAGTTTTTAGCAACAAAACCGAATCCCTTCCGTTGATGAGCAAAAAAGAATTAGCTCGAAAAATCCTTCAAAGAATTAAGAATTAGAAATTAAGAATTAAGAATTTCTGTTTAGTAGAAATTTCTTAAAAACTCTATTTCAAAACCAATTGAGCGAAGCGAAAGAGCTTTTCTATTAGGCATTAATCATTAAAAAAATGGGAGAATTCTATGAAAACCTTAACCAGAGAAGAAATCCTTAGTGAAATTACGGCAAAACTTGAACCGCTTGAATTTGTAAATGCAATGTGGGAAGCAGGAGCGAAAGCGTTTAATCGAGTCGATGAGTGGTCAGACATTGATTTACAGATTGATGTTAAAGATGGGTTTGAAGAACAAACATTTAATATTTTTGAAGAAACCTTAAAGTCTCTCTCACCGATTGAGCTAAGATTTGTTTTGCCAAAACCGACTTGGCACGGACACGAACAAGCATTTTACAAACTAAAAAATGCTTCGGAGTTTCTGCTAATCGACTTTGTTTTGATGACTGAAAGCAATAAAAGCAAATTTCTTGAATCTGAAATTCACGGAAAACCAAACTTTCTTTTTGATAAAAACAACACTTCGAATTGTTCTAACTTTGATGCGAGTTCACAGAAAGAATTGATTCGGAAAAGGATTGAGAATCTGAAAGTAACTTTCCCACTTTACCAAGCTTTAACGACAAAAGAACTCCACAGAAAAAATTACATTGAAGCATTTAGTTATTATCAAGGAATGACTCTTAGACCTTTGGTAGAAGTTTTACGAATGAAGTTTGAGCCGAATCGTTACAATTTTCACACTCGTTACGTTTACTATGAATTTCCAAAAGAAGTGGTTAGTAGGTTAGAGGAGTTTTTCTTTGTCACAAAAGGAGAAGAACTTTGGCAAAAACATTCTGAAGCAGGAAAGTGGTTTTACGAAACCCTGAATGAATTAAAAAACTAAAACAAAAAAAGCCGTTGAACATTAAAGTTCAACGGCTTTTTTATTTAAAAATTAGTAATCGAAATTACTATTTCATTTTGACTTATTTCGAGTGTTCTACTTCAAATAAGTTTGGATACATTGAGAGTAACCAAGTTTTCACATCTGCGTCAAGTAATCCTTGAGCTTCTAACTCTTTGTATTCTGCAAGCATTTCATCAGTAATTACAATTTGGTAGTTACTGTTGTTAGCAAGAGAGTTGTTACCTTTGTTAGAAGTTGGAGCAACTACAGGAGCATCAGTGTCAGCAGTTACGTAATAGAAAGGTTCAGCACTTGTTGCTCCTGCAGGGTCAGTCCAAGTAAGAACGTTTCCGACAGAAGTTGAAGTATTGAAAGGTCCATTAGGGTTAGCTGCTTGGTAAACCCAATAGTTGTTTGCATTAGTTACTGCTGGCCAACTTAAAGTTGAACCATCAATCATTGTAACTGGAGCATCAATACTTGGAGCACCTAAATCATAAATAATGTTACCATTAAAGATTCTTGGAGTATTTGTAGCCCCAAAAGGATAACCTTTACCAACACCTTCTAAGAACTGAATGTTAGCATCTTGTGCAAATACATTACCAACAGCAGTTCCGTTAGTATAGTTTACAGAACCACTTGTTCTTGTAACATAGAATCCCTGAGTAGCACCAGTTGCAATTGGAACATTAATCAGGATTGGTAATTGAGTTGGAGTTCCATCATCTAGAGCAGTACTTGAAGAAGGAAGTCCTGTGAAACTACCAATCAAAGTCCAGTTAGCAGCATTTGTTTCACTACCAACATAAGTTCCACCACCTGTAATAATCCAAACTTCAAAATCTCCAACACCTGGATCAAAGTGAACGTCAAAACAAGTAATTACAACATCATTGATTGCAACAATGTCAAACATATTTCCTCCAGCACCATTTCCTGAAGCAAAAGTTGTAGTCAATGCATTTGCACCACAACCAGCAAGAGGAACAGTGTAACCTAAAGTTGCAGAGTCATTACTTGGGTCTCCGTCACCAACAAGTGTTTGTGTAACAGTTGCTGTGAAAGAACCTGCAACAGCTGAAGGAATTGTAGCAGTAACCATAATTGCTAAAGTATCACCAGGAGCAATTGGTCCATAAGCTTGAGCAACGATTTCAGGAGTTCCATCAGTGTCAACATCAAAATCAAAAGTTCCTGAAGCAGGATTGATTCCGTTGTTCACGAGTTCAAAATCATAATTGTTAGTTGAACCGTCTGTTGGAGCAGTTGGTCCAGTAAGATTTTGAGCGGAAACATCATCTGTTGGAATGAGTGTGTAAGTTGAAGTTGCAGTGTCATTACTTGGGTCACCGTCAACACCACTTGTTAAAGTTACAGTCGCTGAAACAGTAAAGACATCAAAAGGATTTCCAACTCCAGCAGCGATAGAAACTGTAACAGTTTCGGTAAGTCCAGAAGCTAAACCAGTAAAGTTTCCACTTCCGTCTGCAATACCATCGTTGTCAACATCAAAGTCAACAGTTCCATCAGCAGCACTTGCACCTAAGTTTGTAACATCAGCACTAAATGTTGCTGTCATTCCTGAATAAGCATTTCCAACAACAATGTTAGAAATTGCCATATCTTCGTTAGGAGTAACAGTGTAAACAGTTGAATTAGTGTTGTCAGAAAGGTCTCCGTCAGTTGCACTTAAGAGATTTGCAGTTGCAGAAGCTGTGTAGTTTCCAATTGTTAAAGGAGCAATACCTGAAACTGAAACTACTTGAGTTCCACCAGCAGCAATTGCTGTGAATGCTCCACTACCATCAATAACACCATCATTATCAAGGTCAAGGTCAACAGTTCCGTCTGCAGGGTTTAAACCGAAGTTGTAAACTGAAACATCAAAAGTTGTTGTTGCACCAACAGGAGCAGCACCATTTAAAGCAACTGAAGTAACAGCAACATCATCAGTTCCTTCAGTAATACTTACGTGGTCAATTGCAGCGTCACCGTCACAACATCCACCATTTTTGATGTATCTCCAACGAACTTTGATGTTTTGTCCTGCATAAGCACCAAGACCAACTTTTACTGATTCCCAAGGATCTAATTCGTCAAGTTGAACTTGTCCACTTAAATTCCATAGAGAAGTAGCTAAAACAACATCATTTTCGTCTAAAATATCAACGTGCATATCTCCAATTAAATTACCATAAAAATGGTAATAGAATTTGAGAGTTGGAGAAGCAAGAGAAGTAAGGTCAAAACATCTTGAATCAAGAGTTGTAATCTGACCATTAACTCCACTTGAAGTTTCAACGAAAATATATTTCCCTGTTCCACCACCAAGTTGAGCAGTTACATCATTACTTGGACCTGTATTTGCAGAACCGGTTGTCAAATCATCAATTGTCCAGTTATAAGCTGCTAATGGTCCAGAAGTATTTACCCAACCACTAGCGACAGGTAAAACGTTTCCATTTGCGAAAGCATCAAATGTTTCTAAGAAAGGATAAGTTGTTACACAACCAGGAAGAACATTGTAAGTACCTGTTGAATTGTCATTTAATGGCTCTAAGTCAATTCCATTAGTAAGGGCTACAGAAGCATTAACTGTAATTACACCACCTTGTGCAGGAGCTGTAGTATTGAAAATTAATGTATCCATTGCACCGTTAACCAAACCTGTTCCAGAAAGAGTTGCATCAATAACTCCGTCATCATCCCAATCAACATTTACATCGTAATCTGCTGGGTTGACACCGAAGTTAGTAACTTCAACATCAATTTGAACTGCATCACCAGGATTTAAAAGTGCAGTAGGAACTACAAGGTTAGTAATACCAACATCGTCTGTTGCCGCTTCACCAATTTTTACTTGGTCAATACCCATATCACTTGTAAAAGAACTTCCTGTCATTCCTCTGAATTGAAGTCTTATTTGGTTTCCTAAAAACGGAGTAAGTGAGACAGTTGCTTTTTCCCAAGGGTCAGCTTCATTTGCTTGTTGTTGACCTGTTAAAACAAAAACATCAGTTGTTGTTGTTCCAGTTGTTTGGTCTAAAATATCAACGTGCAAATCACCCATTGTTGCTCCTACCATATGATAGTAGAAAGTAAGTTCAGGAGCAGTTAAGAAACTAAGGTCATAACAAGTTGAAATAATTGTTGCTTCCAAGTTATTGAAACCTGAAGTTTCTGTATAAAGGTAATTTCCAACAGTGGCACCGTTAGTAATTTCATTTGTGAAATCTTTTGTTGGTCCAGATGAACCTGAAGTTGTGGAGCCACTGAATACTGTCCAGTTCATTCCGTCGGTTGTAGATTGAGTCCAACCAGTTGAAACATCAAAAGCACCATTTCCAGTTGCCCAAGAGTCAAATGTTTCAGTAGCTGGGAAAGTAATAACACAACCAGGAGTTACAGAATAACCTGCAGTTGCATTATTGTTTGAAGCATCACCGTCAATACCACTTGTTAAAGTGATTGCAACAGAAGCTGTATAATTCCCAGCAGTTCCAGGAGCAGCTGTGTTGAAAGTTTCTGTTTGAGTTCCACCAGAAGCTAAGCCAGAAATATTACTTGAAGCATCAACGATACCATCATTTTCGTAATCAATTTCAACTAAAACGTCAGCAGGTGAAGCACCAAGATTCTGAACATCTACATTAAGGTCAAAAGATGAACCTGCAGCAACAGGGTTTGGAGTAGCTGCAAATGCAACAACACCAACATCTTCACTTGGAGTAACTGTATAAACAGTTGAACCTGTGTTATCAGAAGTGTCGCCGTCAACTGCACTTGTAAGAGTTGCAGAAGCAGATGCAGTGTAGTTTCCAATTGTCAAAGGAGCAATACCTGAAACAGTAACTACAGTAGAAGTTCCTGAAGCTAAACCAGTGAAGTTAGCACTACCATCAACAATTCCGTCATCTTCAACATCAATGTCAACGTTTCCGTCAGCAGCATTTAAACCGAAGTTGTAAACTGTAACGTCAAAATCAACTTGTGAACCAACTGAAGCAGCACCATTAAGAGAAACATCAGTGACAGAAATATCATCGGAGCCTTCAGTAATACTTACGTGGTCAATTGCAGCATCACCTGTACAACATCCACCATTTTTAATGTATCTAAAACGAACTTTAATTACTTGACCAGCATAAGCTCCAAGTCCAATTTTGACAGATTCCCAAGGGTCTAATTCATCAAGTTGTACTTGCCCGTTTTGGTTCCAAAGTGAAGTTCCAATTACATTACCACTTGTGTCCATAATATCAACGTGTAAATCACCGATTAATAAACCATACATATGGTAATAGAATTTGAGAGTTGGAGAAGCAAGAGTTGTAAGGTCAAAACATCTTGAATCAAGAGTTGTGATTTCACCATTGACACCACTTGAAGTTTCTACATAGATATATTTCCCTGTTCCACCACCAAGTTGTGCTGTTACATCATCATTTGGACCTGTAGAACCTGAACTAGTTGTTAAATCATCAATTGTCCAGTTATAACTAGCAGTTGTGCCAGAAGCATTTGTCCAACCACTAGCGACAGGTAAGTTAGTTCCGTTTGCGAAAGTATCAAATGTTTCTAAGAATGGATAAGTTGTAACACAACCAGGAAGAACATCATAAAAATCTGTTCCTGTATCATTTGTAGCATCTTGGTCAATATCACTTGTTAAAAGAACTGTTCCAAGAACTGTGATTTGTCCACCTTGTCCAGGAGCTGTTGTGTTAAAACTAACCGTTTGTGAAGCTAAAGAAGCTAAAGCAGTGATTGTTTGAACATCATCATCAACACCGTCATTTTCATAGTCGACAGAAACATCAATGTCTGCTGCATTTTGACCATTATTTGTTACAACAATGTCAATTTGAACTGCATCACCAGGATTCAGTAAACCAGCTGGAGCAGTTACACTTGTAACTTCAACATCAGAAGTTGGGACAGTTGTATAATTTGTAGTTGCAACGTCATTTGTATTGTCTTGGTCAACTCCAGAAGTAAGAATTGCAGTTCCTGTTGCTGTGAAGTTTCCAACAGTTGCAGGAGAAGTAGCTGAAATTTGAACAGTCGTTGAAGCACCACCAACTAAACCTGAGAAGTTTCCTGAAGCATCAGCAACACCATCATTGTCGACATCGATATCAACATTTCCATCTGCCGGATTAAAGCCATTGTTTGTTACTACAACATCAAAAGTAGATTGTGCTCCTGCAAATGCAGAAACAGCAGTTATACTTGTAGCTTCAATATCATCACCAGCAACCACATCGTAGGTTGTAGCTGTTGAGTTGTTAAATGGTTTTCCATCAATTCCACTTGTCAAAGTAGCTGTAGCTGAAGCAGTGTAAGTTCCTAATGCTCCAGGAACTGTTCCTTGAATTTGGACTACAACTGTATCACCTGCTGCAAGACCAGTGAAAGAATTGCTACCGTCAGAAAAACCATCGTTGTCAATGTCAAGGTCAACGTTTCCGTCAGCGACATTCAACCCTTTGTTTACAACTGTAATATCAGCTGTAACTGTTGAGCTGACTCCACCATTCGGAACAAACATTGCAGTAAGTGCAACGTCGTCATTTACTGGAGTGTCATCTAAAGTTGTATTCCAAAGTTGTGAAACTTCAAGAGCAGTTAATGCATTTCCGTAAAGTCTGAATTCGTCCATTGCGACACCAGCTGCCATTCCACCACTTGATGAATAAGAACCAACTTTGAAATTAGTTGCTCCCGTTCCCTGAATATTTAAAACTGGTTGAGGAGTAGTAACATTGAGAACACCGTTTAAATACCCTCTTACTTCTGGAACAGAACTATCATAAACATAAGTCATAGCAGCAGGTTGATTTGCTGCAGCTGCTCCACCAACAATGGTACAATCAGTCATTCCACCACCGCGGAGAATTACATTTCCTGCACCAGCAGCTCCATTTGTAAAACTACGAAAACTGGCTGCAGTAACGTCTCCAAAGAGATAATTTAATCCGGTTGGTCCATTAGTATAATCCAACCAGAAATGAATTGTCCAATCACCGGTAAGGTCTGTTTGCCAACCTGTATCAACGAAGTCTGTAGAACCGTTTCCAGCTGATCCAACTAAACCTCCGTTAAATTGTCCTGCTCCAGGAGTAAGAGCAAAAGCTCCGTTTACTGTAGCATTTTGTGCTCCGACAAAAGGACTCGCTTCGTTTAATGTAGTAGTTCCACCTGATTCATTAAACTTGTAATAAAGCATATCAGGGAATGTTTGTGCAAAAGCAGAAGAACTGCTCATTGCTACTGAACCTAAAACTGCGACACTTAAGGCAATTTTAGAGATGAGTTTTTTGGTTTTAACCATTGTAATTTTTCCTTAATTAAACCTAAGGTTTAGACAAAAATTTTTGGCTAATAAAAAACATTTTACTTTTGTGCCTTGGGGAGGGTTCAAGCTACTTTGTTTTTTATTGCCAAAATTTATTAAAAGTATGTGCTTTAATTCTAGAGCAAATTCTTTGCAATCAATTCTTAATAAAAAATAAAAATTAAGCATTAAAGTCAATGCTTAATTGGAGATAATTTAAGAATTAATGAGAGAAATAAAATCTAATATAAAAAAAGCCGATAGAAAACTCTATCGGCTTTTTAAGTAATGACTTACTTATTTGGAAGGAACTATCTACTTTGTTGAAGTTGTTTCTTTTGGAAGAGTCCCATTTTCTCTAAATCTTGAATTGCGTGTTTCAACCAAGATTCTTGTTTTGGAGTGAGTTTACCTTCATTTTGTAGCTTTTTGAAAACATTCACATTTTTCATTGAAACTTCCGAAGGCACGTTGTAAGGATTCCAAGAAACAAATTGTTTCTGAGTTATTGCAACTGAAGCACTTCCTTTGTTAGAAGTTGGAGCTACAACAGGAGCATCAGAATCAGCAGTTACGTAATAATTTGGAGTTGCTGAACTTGTGCTACTTGGGTCTGTCCAAGAAAGAACGTTTCCAACTGAAACTGCTGTGAAAGGTCCGTTTGGATTGTCAGCTTTGTAAACCCAGTAATTTTGTGCACCAGTTACTGCGGGCCAAGTTAAAGTTGCTCCGTCAATCATTACAACAGGTGGATCAGGTTGGATGTCAGTTTTGATTTTTACAGACATATTGCTTCCTAAGAAAGGAGAGTTAAATGCCATTTCCAAACCATCAAGAGAACCACCTGAAATTCCAACTCCAGCTTCATCAAGGACTGTTGAGAGCATTGTTGCATAATTCAATTCAATTGTTCCGTCATCGTAGAGAATCACTTGGAAAGTATTTCTGAGTGGAGTGTTGTTGTTTGCCAAATAATCACTTCTGAAAGGAACTTGATCCCATTGAATAATGTATCTACTGTTTGCAGAATCATAATATTCAAAAAGATCACCAGCACCTAAGTGTAAATCATCGTACCAAGCTGCAATCATATTGTTTGAGTTTGTTACAAGAGGCGATGGTGTCCAAAGTGATCCTGAGAAAGTTGCATCAAAGTTAATCCAACCATTTGCATTTACACTTCCTGAAGTGTAATCAGTTCCGTAGAATGGGAAGTTAAATGGAATTGTGAAAGGTTCGGTTGAGTCATCAGAGCCAACGATTGGAGTTCCAAAAGAAGTTCCCATTGTAGAAATGTCAAAGAAATCAACTGGAATTGCTCCATCTAAACTACTGCACCAAGTATGACCAAATGTGTCAGGACCACCGGAAGCAGGAACAACGTAATAACTTGAATTACGGTCGTCATCAGTTGGGTCTGCGTCAGTGTCGTTAGTTTGAGTAACAGTTGCACTTACATTAGCAGCACCAATTGCCACAGGGGAAATTGTGCTAAAAGTTAAAGTTGCTTGAGCACCACTTGCCAAACCTACAAAAGAGTCTGTTGCATCAGGAGTTCCATCATTGTCCCAATCAAAGTCAACATTTCCATCTGCAGGGTTCATTCCAAAGTTTTCAACGATTACGTCAAAGTCAATTGCAAAACCACCGGCGATTGTTGCAGGATGAAGAATGTCAACAATTCCTACGTTTACAGTCGGAACAGTTGTATAATTTTCCGAATCCATATCATTTAAGTTGTTGCTGTCAACACCACTTGTAAGAGTAACTGTTGCATCTGCACTAAAAGTACCAATTGTTGCAGGAGCAGTTGCTGTAACTGTAACAGTTGTTGTCAAAGTTGAAGCTAAACCTGTAAAGGAAGAAGTTCCGTCAGAAACTCCGTCTCCGTCAATATCAACGTCAACATCACCATCAGCAGGATTCAATCCAAAGTTTTTAACATCAACATCAATTGTCATTGTGTTTCCGACAAAAGCAGAACCAACAATAGTAACTAATGTAACTCCAACGTCTTCTGATGCTTGTTCATCAATTACAACATCATCAATTGCAATATCACTTTCAAAAGATTGAGAAGGTTTATCGCCTCTGAAAATTATTCTAACTGTTTCACCTAAGAAAGCACTTAAGTCAACTTTAGCTTGTAACCAAGGGTCAGTTGGAGCATTTTGTTGAAGTCCTGAAATGGTGAAAACATCTTGAGTTGTAACACCTGTTGTGAAATTCAAAACGTCAACGTGCAAATCACCGATTCCAGCAGCATTGCCATCGTACATATGATACCAGAATGATAACTCTGGAGCTGTTAAAAATGATAAATCCATACAAGGAGAAGATAAAGAAGGACTTTCAATATTAGTCCAATCTGAAGCTTGAGTGTATGCAAACATTCCACTCCCACTTGTGTGGTCAGCAGAAGGTCCTGTTTGCCAGTTTGTACCTACAGAAGTTATTTGCCAGTTTGCATCAGGGTCAGTGTTTTCCCAACCGGTTGCAATGTCAATTGGGAAAGTCATTGCATCAAAGTTTTCAGTGTAAGGGAATGCATTTACACAAGGAGGAATTGCATTGTAAGTAGTTGACCAAGAATCATTTGAAGCATCAGAGTCAATTCCACTTGTTGCAACAACAGTTGCATCAGCAGTGTAACTTCCCGGAGTTGCAGGTGCAAAACCGTTGCTTACAGTAACAATTGTAGAAGCTCCGGAAGCTAATCCGGTGAAACTTGCAGTTGCATCATCAACACCGTCACCGTCAATATCAATATTTACATCTCCGTCAGCAGTGTTTGTTCCATAGTTGAAAATTTCAACATCAAAAGAAATCGGAGTACCGGCAATTGAACCTGCTGTTGTCATTCCAAGAATTGCAACATCGTCAGCAGCTTGTTCGCCAACTGTTACGTCGTCAATTGCAATATCGCTTTCAAAAGATTGGACAGGTTTATCACCTCTAAAAAAGATTCTTATTGTTGAACCTACAAAAGCAGAAAGGTCAACTTTAGCTTGTAACCAAGGGTCAGTTGAAGAAAATTGCTGATTTCCACCTGAAATTACAAAAACATCTTGAGTAACTGTTCCGGCAGTTTGGTCTTCTATGTCAATGTGTAAATCACCAATTGCATTGAGTACATCTTCATCGTACATATGGTACCAAAATGATAATTCAGGAGAAGTTAAAAAGGATAAATCCATACAAGGAGCAGCTAAAGTAGGAGTTTCTGCATTACTCCAGTTATCAGCTTGAGTGAACATAAATTGCCCACTTCCCGTGTGGTCAAAATCAGGTCCTGTTTGCCAGTTTGGAGTTGGTCCAAAACTTGGTTGCCAATTTGCAACACCATCAGTGTTTTCCCAACCGGTTGCAATGTCAACAGGGAAAGTCATTGCGTCAAAGTTTTCAACGTAAGGGAAAGCATTCACACAACCTGGAATTGCACTGTAAGTAACAGACCAAGTATCGTTTGAAGCATCAGTATCAATTCCACTTGAAAGAACGACAGTTGCATCAGCGGTGTAATTTCCTGCAATTACAGGAGCAAATCCGTTACTAACCGTAACAGTCGTTGAAGTATTTGGAGCTAAACCTGTGAAACTTGCAGTTGCATCAGTAACACCATCTCCGTCAATATCAACATTTACATCTCCATCAGCAGTGTTTAAACCGTAATTGTAAACTACAACATCGAAAGAAATAGGAGCACCTGCAACCGAACCAGCAGTTGTCATTCCAAGAATTGCTGCATCATCAGTAGCTTGTTCGCCAACTCTTAAATCGTCAATTGCCATATCGTGTTCAAAAGTTTGAGCAGGTTTATCGCCTCTAAAAATAATTCTTACAGTTGACCCTGCAAAAGCTGAAAGATTAACTTTAGCTTGTAACCAAGGGTCAGTTGGAGAACTTTGTTGGTTGCCTGAAATCACAAAAACATCTTGTGTAAGAGTTCCGAAACTTTGGTCTTCAATGTCGACGTGCAAATCTCCCATTGGAGTAGAATTTCCATCGTACATATGATACCAGAATGATAATTCAGGTGAAACTAAAAGTGATAAGTCCATACAAGGAGAAGATAACATTGGGTCTTCAAAATTACTCCAGTTATTAGCTTGTGTGAACATAAATTGTCCTGTTCCACTTGTGTGGTCAAAATCAGGTCCTGTTTGCCAGTTTGGAGTTGGTCCTGAACTATTTTGCCAATTCACGTCAGGGTCAGAATTTGTATTTTCCCAACCAGTTGCGATGTCAATAGGAAAAGTCATTGTGTCAAAATTTTCAGTGTATGGGAAAGCTTGAACGCAACTTGGAACAGCACTGTAACCAATTGACCAAGAATCATTTGTTGGGTCGCCGTCAATTCCACTTGAAAGAACAACAGTTGCATCAGCAGAATAACTTCCGGGAGTTGCAGGAGCTGTTGCATTTACAGTAACAACCATTGAAGCTCCAGAAGCTAATCCGGTGAAACTTGCAGTTGCATCATCAACACCATCTCCGTCAGTGTCAATACTTACATCACCAGCAGCAGTGTTTAAACCAAAGTTTTCAACTGTTACGTCAATAGTGAAAGGAGAGTTTACACTTCCACCGGAAGTTGACATTGCAGTAATTCCTGCATCATCATTTGCTTTCTCACCAACGAAGAAATCATCAACAGCAATATCACTTTCAAAAGATTGTGCAGGTTTTGTTCCTCTAAAGATTACTCTAATTGTTGAGCCTGCAAAAGCTGCGAGGTCGATTTTAGCTTGTAACCAAGGGTCAAGAGTTGAGAATTGTTGACTTCCTTGAAGCACGAAAACATCTTGGGTAAGAGTTCCGTTAGTTAAGTCAGCAATGTCAATGTGCAAATCACCAACTCCGTTGAAATTGTCATCAAACATATGATACCAAAAAGCCATTTCAGGATTTATCAATAAAGATAAATCAAAGCAATTTGAGTAAAGAGTTGGAGTTTCAAAATCGCCCCAATTTGTAGCTTGAGTGTAAATAAATTGTCCACCTCCAGTATGGTCAGCAGAAGGTCCTGTTTGCCAGTTTCCTGTTGGTCCTGAACTTAATTGCCAATTTGCATTAGGGTCAGTGTTTTCAAATCCTGTTGAGATGTCAATTGGGAAAGTCATTGCATCAAAATTTTCGAGATAAGGATAAGTAATGACACAAGGAGGAGTTACACTGTAAGTTACAGAACCCATATCGTTTCCACTATTGGGGTCAACACCACTTGTGAGCGAAACAGTTGCAGTAGCTGTGTAAATTCCAGCAGTTGCTGGAGCATTCACAGGAATTATAACTGTTGTTGTTGCACCTGCTGCTGCTAAACCAGTGAAACTTCCACTTCCGTCATCAACTCCGTCTCCGTCGATGTCAATTCCTACAGTTCCGTCGGCAGAAAGTCCGGCAGTTCCAATATTTATTACTGTAACTTCATAATTTGTTAATGCACTTGAAGCGGTTGAACCTCCGGGAACAACAACAGATGTAATTCCTACATCTTCTGCTCCGGGAACCTGACCTGTTAATTCAAAATCATCAATGAACCAACCTGCTGTGTTATTTGCAAAGTCATCTCCTGTATCAAATCTAAATCTGATTTTAATATTTCCCCAAGTTGGGTCTAAAGGAATTGAAACCAATTCCCATACTTGTTGGGTAGCAGGGTCGAATTGCTCTGCATAAGCAATTGTAGCAAAGTTATCATTACTAATTTCAATCCACTTTTGGTCCCAGTTTAGTCCTGTTTCTGTCTCTACTAAAGATTGGAATGTGATTGTAGGAACTAAGTAAGTGCTAATGTCATAAGCATTAATAGTAGTTGCGGTTCCTGAATTCTGAGAACCGTCGTCGTAAGTTGCTCCATCATTGTAATTCAAACAAGCAGTTCCTGCAAAAGGTATTGCTGTCGCACCAACTGTTGCAGGAGTTGCATCAGCTGCCCAAACGACATTTCCTGTTCCGGCTGTCGATTGAGTATTCCAGTTTCCAGCTCCTGCTTCAAAGTCATCTGCAAAGATAGTTACTTGAGCAAAGGAAGCTGAATTGCAAAAAGCTATTGCACCCAAAGCTACTAAATTTAACTTAGCAACTTTAGCTAGCGTTTTTTGGATTTGATTCATAGATTTTCCTATGTTTTAAGAGTGAATAATTTTAAAACTTAGTAACACCTTGGGGAGGGTTTAATAAGATTAAAAATTTAATTGACTTTTTAGACAAGATTTGTGCCAAAAGAAAGGAAGAAATATACTTAGAATAGCCCAAATAATAGAGTAATTTTTGAAATGATTGAAAGCTTTAAGTGTAGCGTTTTGGTGCACTTGAAGGGGCGTTTGAGTAATTGCCTTGTTTATCTAATTGTTTTGTAGGGGTTTATGGCAATTGTTTCAAGTCGGTACGTTGTCTCGATTTAGGACAGTTAATGTGCTTATCTTGAAGCTGGTAAGTTATGTTTTTCTAAAATTCTGTAAAGACGTGAACGACCGATATTTAAATTGCTTGCTGTTTTGGAAAGATTCCAGTTTGAATTTTCAAGAGCTTCAATAACTACTTTTTTTTCAGTTAGTTCAAGAATACTGTTTAAACTTCGACCTTCGATTGAGAAATCATTAGTTTGGTTTGTGGAAGGGCTTTCATTCTTTTGCTCAATCTCATTTTCATTAAATAAGTTTTTTAAATCCAAGTTTAATTTGCCTTGATGGTTTAGTACACCTTTTGCGATTGTGTTTTCAAGTTCTCGGACATTTCCGACCCATTGTGAAGATTTAAGAAATTCTATTGATTTTAAAGTAAAGCCTTTTATTTCCTTATTCATTTCTTTGCAGTATTTCTCTAAAAAATAATAGGATAAAGGGAGAATATCACTTACTCTTTCCCGTAAAGGTGGAATTTCGATTTTTAACACATTGAGCCTGTGGTAAAGGTCTTCCCTAAAAGTTCCTTTTGAAATTTCATCTTTTAAATTTCTATGAGTTGCAGTAATTATTCTCGTATTGATTGAGATTGGATTTTTTCCACCGACTCTCCAAATTTGTTTTTCTTCTATTGCACGAAGTATTTTGGCTTGGTTTTCAAGTGAAAGTTCTGCAATCTCATCTAAGAAAAGAGTTCCATTATCCGCTAACTCAAATTTACCTTGTCGTTCAAAAGCACCTGTAAAAGAGCCTTTCTCGTGACCAAAAAGTTCACTTTCAACTAAACCTCTTGGCAAAGCGGCACAATTTATTGCAATAAATGGATTATTTTTATTTTCGCTAATGTAATGGATTGATTTTGCAACCAATTCTTTCCCTGTTCCTGTTTCGCCGTAAATAAAAACAGGTAATTTAACTTTTGAGGTATTTTCAATTTGTTTGTAAACCTTTTGCATTTCGACGCTGTTACCGACGAACATTCCAAGTCTTCTTATTTTAGACTCAAATTGAAATGTTTTATTTTTTTCTTGTTGCCATAAAACAGAGGAAATTAATTTAGTGAGTGTCAAAACATTATTTAGGTTTTTAGTTTTGAAAACTCCTTTTTCAACTTGACATCTGTCTAAGTAAATTGCACCGATTATTTCATTGTTAATTTTTAAAGGGACTGAAATTACAGACAGAAAAATTTTTCCATAAACACTTACGTTATGCTTAAACTGAGTAGACTCAACGGCATTTTCAATTAATGTCGGCTTATTTTGCCTAATTGATTCCTGCAAAATTCCTCGGCTAAAGTCAAAATCTTCACCTTCTAAGCCCGGGGATAATGCTCGCATTTCAAAGTAGTTTGTATTCTCTTTGTAATAAATAATTTGACCTCTGTCAGCGTCACACTCACGAATTAAAAAATTAAGAATTTCAGTGTAAATAATTTCCGGGTCCATCCACTTTGTTAGTGCTTCAACTAAGGACAAAGTTGTTTGAGAAATTGAAGAGTCTGTATTACTTGAATTCAAAAGCTCATCAATTTTTCTTTGGTAAGTAAATTTTGGTGAACTTTGATTTATTTTGAAAAAATACTCCAACGCTTTACGACGGTATTTTTCTCTATCAATTTCTAAATGTGAAGGCTTTTCTGCAAAGTTGAAATATGTGTGGTAAATTTTAGCGTATTCAAAGTCATTTACAGCACTTTTTAAAAGAGATTCTAAATTTTTGAATGCTTCAATTTGATTTCCAATTGCAAATTCAATTTGAATGAGGAGCAAATCATTTTCAAAAATATCTTGCATTAATCCGTAACTGTTCCACTTTTTAGCTTCTAAAGCGTAAGATTGGGCTTTAAGTTCTTCACCCATTGCAAAGTAAGATTGTGCTAAGTTTATATTCGCACTATGAATGACTAAAAAGAATTCTATTTCTTTGGCTTTCTCTAAACCTTTGTTAAAGTAATAAATTGCATTTTTATAATCTTTGTTGATATAGTAACAAACTCCGAGATTCAAAAGAGTATTTGTGGCATTTAATCTCATTCCAAATCGATTGCTCAGTTTAAGATTTTCTAAACTAATTTGTATCGAGTTATCAATTTTACCGGTTTTGAGAAAAATAATTCCTAATACATCATTACAAGTTAATATCGTATCAATGATATTTTCTTTTTTAGCATTTTTCTTTCTTTTATTTAAAAAACTTAGTGCTTCCTTAACTTCTTCTTTTGTGTCTGCAAATTTGTAAATGTCCAACAAAGCCGATTCAATTAAGCTTTCATCTTTAAGTTCTTTTGCAATTTCCAGCCTTTTCTTTGTAACTAATTTCGCTTTAGGTTGTTCGTACTTACTTAAATAGAAGTAAAAATAAATTTGATAAACATTTACTAAGTCTGTTTTCGAATTTTCTTGTTCAAATAGTTTTATGGCTTTGTCAAAATTCTTTTTTGCTTCTTCAAACTTTCCTTGATTGTATTGAAGTTCTCCAATTCCTTGTGAAACTCGCCCAACTCTTAAGTCGTCATTAATTTCCAATGCTAATTTTAATGCTTTGTTTAAAGAATCATTTTGCTCTTTTAGTTTGGTTAGATTTTCTAGCAAAACATTTCTTTTAAGCAAGAAGTCAATTTCTAATTCCTTATCTCCCGTCTTTTGAGCAAGTTCAATTACCTGAGCGTAGAAGTATTCTGCTTTTAAATATGAGAATTCTTTGTTGTTAAAATCTCCTGCTAAAGAACAATATTCAATTGCCTTCGTATAGTTTTTAGCCAAATAAAAATGTTTTGCAAGTTCATCAAAAATTTGTTCCAAATTCTCTGAGTTTTGTTTCTCAAGATAAAATCCTACTTTTTCATGAAATTCTTTTTTCTCAGAAAAGTTTACCAAAAGTGATTCGCAGATTGCATCGTATGTAAACTCAAATGAACTTTGAACTTTATTTTTGATTAGCCCTTCAAATCGAGCTTCTTCGAGTAAATTTAAAACAGTGTTTTCTTCAATTTCAAGTAAGTCAATTAATTGTTGTGAACTAAACGTTTTACCAATAATTGAAGCAACTTGTAAGCATTTTAGAACTTCAGGTCTAAGAAGTTCTAATTGTTTAGTTAAAATGTGTTGAATTGAACTTGGAAGTTTGAGTTCTTCAATTGAACTTTCGTTTAAAATCCACTTACCATTTTCCAATTTTATTTTTTCGGTTCTTAATAAGTAACGAACGATTTCCGAAATAAAAAGTGGGTTTCCACTGCAACGTTTCATTACTCCTTTTGCAAAATCTTCATTTATCGGCTCAGACTTACCAAGCATTGAAGTTAGAAGTGCCGAAACTGAATTTAAGTCTAATGGCTTTAAGTGAATAGTTTCTAAATATTCTTCAACTTTTTCAAAATTTGTAAGGATTCGTTTAAATGGAAGTGAGTCTGAAAATTGTGACCGAGAAGTTCCAACAAAGTAAATTGGAAGTTTATGAATGTTTTTGAAAAGGAAATTTAGCCAATTGCACGTTTTTTCGTCAGCCCATTGGAGGTCGTCAAAAAAAATAATTATTGGATTTTTATCAAAAACAATTTCTGACAGATTAGTAAAAAAAGTCTGTACAGTTTCAAAAAATCTAATCTCATCGTTTACTTTTGCTAAAGTGAAAGGTTGTTGCTCAAGTAAACTCAGTAATTCTTCGTCTTGAGGCTCTGAACATAAGTCAAGTAGAATTTTACCATTGTTACCAAGTATTTCAGCTTTTTTATGATTCTCCAAACCTTTTAACGAGGTTAAACATTGTTTGATAATCTCTGAAAGAGGTTTGTAAATCCCACTTCCATTGACACAAAAAGTTTCAAAAATATTAACTTTAAACAAATTAAGCCCAACACAAAATTCATTCCAAAGTTTTGTTTTACCGACTCCCGAATCACCCAAAATTAAAACAGCTTTACCACGACTGCTAGTTACTTGGTGAAAATTATTTTCTAAAGAATAAAGAAATTCCTCTCTTCCAACAAAAGTAGGAGGTAAAAGTCGTTTCTGACCAGAATTGATTTTTGAAATCTCACGTTCACTCAAAAAGACTTTTAGTTCGTCAATCAAATTTCTTGCTGATTGAAATCTATCTTTTGGGTTTTTAGCTAAAAGTTTTTCGATAATATTTTTTAGCGAATTAGGGATTTCAGATGGAAGTTCTTTAGGAAAAACCAAAGGTGATTTTATATGAGCCAAAATGATTTCGGTGTTTGTTTTTCCGTCGAATGGTAGTTTACCTGTAATCAATTCGTAAAGAATCACTCCAAGTGAATAAAGGTCGCTTCTTCCGTCAATTTTTTTTGAATCAACGCATTGTTCTGGTGAAGCATATTTTATTGTTCCAATAAAAATACCTTTTGGAGTATTAATTAAGGCACTTGTTTTTAGAAAGTCAAAATCGGTAATTTTGACTTCTTCTTCGGAAGTGATTAAAATATTCTCGGGTTTTAAGTCTCTGTGAACAAGGTTGAGTGAGTGAAGTTCGTCTAAGCCATTACAAACTTGAATTATTGCTTGAATAGCTTTGGAAAGCGAGAATTCTGTTTCTTTGTTTCGTAGGTTCTTAAGAAATGAAATGGGTTTCCCGTCCACAAATTCCATAGCGAAACCATAACTTTGAGGAGTCTCAACCCATTCAATCATTTTAACGCAGTTTGGGTGTGAAATCTTTGAAGCAGAAATAAAATTTATTTTAATTCTGCGTTTTTCTTCTTCAGAATTAAGATTCGGGTGAATGATTTTTAAGGCGGCAATCTTTTTTGTCTTTTTATTTCTTACTTTCGAGACTGTGCCGAATGAGCCTGAAGAGATTTCTTCAAGAAGTTCCCAATCCATATTGTCATTACTTTAGTTTTAAAATGGATATTAATAATCGTAAAAATCAATTTAAGAAATAAAATGATTTTTTAATTGGTTTTTTGATTCCAAAGTTTTGGTCTTTCTGTTTCAAAAAAATTATTTTCTTTTCCCAAAAATTCTGCTGTAGTACAAATTTTATTTCCATTTCTACGAGCTGTCTCCTTTGGCACTTTTAGGTAATCTTGGAAATCACCTCCTCTCAAAAGGTGGTGGTCAACAATCACTTGCGGCAATTTCTCAGCGAGTAACGAAAGGTTCTGTACAGCTTGAGTAATAAACTTTCGGCTTACTTGTCCGAGGTAAGCTGGAGGTCCACCAATCCAAAGTAAATCAGGTTTTTCTGCAATGAGCATTTCAACAGAAGGTTTGTAAATTGCCTGGCAGTCTGAAGCGTGAATGAATTTGAAACCATCTTCTTCGCAAATTGCACACAAAATCCAACCTTGACGAGTGTTCTCTTCTCCGTGAAAAATCGGCTTTGAAAATCTAACTTTGCCAAATTCTTTTCCATCAACTTTGTGGATTGCCTTTCCTAATTTCCTAAAAACCTCTTCTGCACGTAGCTTTTGGTAGTAATTTATTTTCACATCTGGAGATTTTGCCCAAACTGTTTTGTCTTTCATAATTTCGTAATAGTCAAGAGTATCGTTGAATTCCAACGGATTAAATTCAAACCTTGGAATGTGATCAAAGTGGTAATGGCTAAAAGAAATTACATCTGATTTTAGAATTTCTTCATCAAAGGTTTTACGAGTTTCTTGAGCTTTTGCAATTTCAAGATTGTGGGGTGGTAAGTCAAATCTTTTTGGTGTTACGGAAAATGAAGGGTCAATAAAAAGTTGAAAATCACTGAACTTTACAACACAAGCTGTTGAACGTAAACCAAGTGATTCTGTCATTAAAAATTTAATTTCCAATTTGAATTAGCTTTCTGTTAAATAATTAAATTCATTAAAACAAAAACTTATGTTGATAATTTTTGTTGTCTTTAATATTTTAAAATTAAATCAAACTTGTTCTAAATCATAAATGTATAAATTTATTGATGTAAGTTTAAGATTCTACCCCACAAAAAATAAATAAAATTCTTCGGAGACATCTCAGATGAACAAAAAGTTAATCTCACTTTCTATGACATTGTTGCTTTCCTCACTCAGTTTTTCCCAATCTCAAGTCGGAAGTTTTGACTTAGAGCCTTGCGGAAGTGTACTTACTGAAGAAGATGCAAATTGGATTCGTCAAAATGACCCTTTTTATGGAAAGGACATTTCGTCAATCCTTAAAAATAAGTATGGGAATTATGCAAATACAACTTTTACAGTTCCAGTTACAATTCATATTGTAAGAACTAGTGCAGGAACTGACGGACTTCCAGGAGCTCAGTTGACTCAAGGTATGACAGATTTGAATAGCTATTTCTCATCAGTTGGAATTCAGTTTACACAGCAAGGAGCAACAAATTACATTGACAGCGATGCTTTTTATTCAATCTCAAGTGATTCTGAAAGAAACACTTTGAGAAATACTTACAATGTTTCGAATACCATTAATCTTTATTTTGTTGACTATGTACAAAATTCTTGTGGAATTTCATCTTTCTCATTTTCTACTGTTCAGGGAATCGTAATTGATAACGATTGTATGGGACTTGCGATTAATCCAAGTACTTTTCCTCACGAGGTCGGTCATTATTTTGATTTGTTTCACACACACGAAACCGGCATTGCGAGTGAATTAGTTGATGGCTCAAATTGTAGTATTGCAGGAGACTTAGTTTGTGATACTCCAGCAGACCCGAATGTCTCAGGTGATGTTTCAGCATTTCCAACTTGTGGTTACACTGGAAGTGGAACAGATGGAAATGGAGATACTTATGTTCCAAGTACTTCTAATACTATGTCTTATTCATTAAAGGAATGTAGAACTACTTTTACAACTCAGCAAAGAGATAGAATGTTAGCGAACTTACTTTTTGTAAGGAATACAGAATTACTGGCTTCACCAACAATTGCCTTAGACAAAACTACTTCTACAAAAACTTTGTCGGCAGGTTCAACAGCAAGTGAAAAGGTTAATGTTTCAAACACAACGGCAAACACAAGTCTCAACTGGAGTGTTAGTATGAGTTCTGTTTCTGGTCCTTCTGCTGTCAGTAACAAAGAAGTTTCTGAGCTTAACGCTTCTGGTGGTCCAGATAATTTTGGCTACACTTACAAAGATTCGAGTGAGCCAGATGGACCAACTTACACTTGGAACGATATTTCAGGAACAGGAACAGCAATCGGGAACAGTTGGACGGGATTTGGAAAAGATGAAGCTGTTTTTACTTTGCCAATCGGATTTGATTTCCCTTTTTATGGCGGTTACTACGATACGGTTTTTGTAAATACAAATGGCTTCCTCAGCTTTAACTTTCACACTGAATTACCTTATACCTATTTAAATGGCTCGATTCCAAGCAATGATGAAATTAATAATATTATCGCTCCATTTTGGGACGATATGAATGGAGGCACTACAGGAGAAGTTTATTACTTAAAAACTGCAAGTACATTGACAATTCAGTACAATCTATGGGCAAGGTCAGGTACGACTTCTTATAAAACATTTCAAGTCGTTTTGTCTTCAAATGGAAAAATTAACTTTTACTACAATTCTATGATTGGGACAAGTTCAAGTTGTACAATTGGCATAGAAAATGGTGCTGGAAATGATGGTTTGGAACTTGTTGAAAATGGAGGTTATGTTTTTAGTCCTTTAGCAGTTGAATTTACTTATCCACTTTCTTGGCTCTCAGTTTCTTCGGGAAATGGAAAAATCGAAAGTACAAGCAATGAAGATGTTAACATTAATTTTGATGCAACAGGTCTTGCAAATGGAACTTATTCTGCAAACGTGAATTTTGGAAGTAATGATACTACTAACCCAACAAAGACAGTTGCAGTTTCTCTTGTTGTTGCTGACCCTCCTCCAACAGTTGATGATTCGGATACAGAAGCAGTTACAGGAGATGGAACAGTTGATTTTGTCGGTGGAACTTCGGGTGGGGTAATTGCGGCTTTGCAAAATGACGGAGCAGGAAATCTCGGAAATGTTACAATCTCAGTTGATGATGGAAATTCCACGACTTACGGTGGTGTGAATGTGATTGACAGAAGATTTACAATTACTTCTGATAATCCTGTTACTCCAGGTGGAGCGGTTTTGGTAAAATTTCACGTTACACAAGCAGAACTTGATGCTGCAGGAGTTACTTTTGCTGACGCGGTTCCTTTCGATTGTGCTTTTACACCTTGTCAAGGAGGTTATCCAACAAAAGCTGCTGCGGTTGCTGTAACTCCTCCTGATAATTCAGGAATCGGAAAAGATGTTGATGATTCCGACAACTCAAATCCAAATGATGTTGTAATTGCTGCTTGGTTTACTTCTTTCTCACCTTTTGTTATCGGAGACCAAGACGACATTCCGCTTCCGATTGAACTTGCAAGTTTCGAAGGTGTTCAAAAAGGAAAAAATGTTCAGTTAAATTGGGCAACTCACTCGGAGCTCAACAACAGAGGCTTTAGAATTTACAGAAGTGAAAATCCAACCGAAGAATTTTACAAAATTGCTGATTTTGAAGGACATTCCGAATTGCTCGGAAGTGGAAATTCAAGTAATTTACTCAGCTATGAATTTTTAGACAGAAAAGTTGAATACGGAAACAAATATTTTTATCAATTGGCAGATGTTGATTTATCTAACTTTGAAACACTCCAAGAGGAAATAGTTGAGGTTTCTGTTGAAGCCCCTGAAGAAGAAATTATCGAAAAGTTCGAGTACGAACTCGCACAGAATTTCCCGAACCCTTTTAACCCTGAAACTTCGATTGCTTACTCTTTGGAAAAAGAAAGTTTCGTAAGCCTTGAAGTTTACAACCTTTTGGGACAAAAAGTAAAGTCGCTTGTTTCAGTTAAGCAAAAAGCGGGAAAACATTCGGCAGTTTGGGACGGAACAGACGAAAATGGCAAAGTTGTCAGCTCAGGAATTTACTACTACAAAATCCAAGCAGGAAACTTCACAGAAAATCGGAAAATGGTTTTCTTAAAATAAATTCTACTAAGACCTGAAAGGTTTCAAAACCTTTCAGGTCTTTCTTTTTAGAGGAAGAAATGAAACACTTTATTGTTGAGTTAAACCAAGTAATCGGAACTTTAAAATATTTTGTGAGTGAGTATAAAAAATTAGATTCCAAAACACCCGAATTTTTAAATTGTCCTTCTTGGATTGCAGGTCATTCAGCTTTTGGAATTTACGATATGATTCTTCGACCCTTGGGAAGTGATTTTGAATTTCCTGAAAATTACCACACATTTTTCAAAACGGGTTCAACTCGCATTCCTGAAAGTGAATATCCAAAAATTGAAGAAATTTTAGAAACTTTAGACAAAGTTGTAAATGAAGCAAAAAAGTTAATCGGAAATCTTTCAGGAGGAGAAATTGGGCTACCGAAAGACTTAAGAGAAGAAGGATTTTTTTCAATTGAAAATCTAATCACTCATACAATCCAAGACATTGCTTACCACAATGGTCAGCTTTCTTACTTGGTTAGGTTTTTAAACAAATAATTTTACAAAGGAAAAAATATGTTTGCGGTAATTTTAGAATTTGATATTCTTGAAGGAAAAGAGGAAGAGTTTAGAGAGGCTTGGAGCGAAGTAACAAAATTTATTTACCAAAATTTTGGTAGTTTAGGTTCTCGTTTGCACAAAGCAAAAACAGGGAAATTCATTGCATACGCTCAGTGGCCCGACAAAGAGACTTACTTCTCAGAACACAAATGGACAGAAGAAGGAATTAAGTGTGGAAAAAGAATGCGAGCGACTTACAGGTCAGAAACCAAAGTTTTGCAAATGCTTGAAATGGACATTGATTTGACAAAAGATAAAGTTTATAAATAAAGAACACTTGAAAGGTTTTAGAAAACCTTTCAAGTGTTAAACCTATTTAACCAAAGTCATTTTTCTTGTTTCTGATTTTCCACTTTCAGTTAAAAGTTGGTAAAAATAAGTGCCTGAACTTACGTTAAAACCTTTGGCATTTTTGCCATTCCAAACAACAGAACCTTCCGAATTTTTCAAATTAAATTCTTTGATTCTATCGCCAAGAACATTAAAAATTACCAATTTTCCTGAATTGTCCACAGATAATTTATAATCAATTTTTGTGCTCGGGTTAAAAGGATTCGGGAAATTTTGCTTTAATGAAAAAACATTTGGTAAAGTTACTGCTTGCTCTTGAACGGAAGTAACAAAGCCTGCGTTTTCAGTTGCCAAGTAAAAATCGTTCACAGCAACGTTTGTATAAATTTCCGTTCCGCCGATTGACCATTCGATTTTTATTGAATCAATAATTGTTGCATCTCCAAGTCCGAAATGACAACGCAAACTGTTTTGGCTCAAGTAACCAGTACAACCCGAAATTTCTCGCATTTGCCAAACAGGTGTTCCGTTGATTGTCGCTTTAATTCTAACTTTTGTTCCGATTGCCGAAACATTGGAATTTGTTCCGATACATTCGATGTTTACCCAATTGTTATTCGTTCCGTTGTTGATGAAAATTTTGTCATTTTTGCCGTTGAAGTTTGCAAGGTAAACGTCTAAATCTCCGTCATTTTCAACGTCGCCGAAAATTACTCCAGCCCAACAACCTGTTACAAGTAAATCGTCTTCTGAATCTCCGGGAAGAATTTTGGTAAAACCTAAAGTTCCGTTGTTTTCATACAAAAAAACAACGTCAGTTCCAGGACCTCCGTTTGCGACAATTAAATCCAAATCTCCGTCGTTGTCGTAATCGCCCCAAGCACTTCCTTCTCCTGTTCCGCCATTTGAAACAACAGGACTAATCAAAATTTTCGTGAAAGTTCCGTTTCCGTTGTTTCGGTAAAGATTGTCGTTTTGGTTAAAATTACAGACGAACAAATCCATATCTCCATCATTGTCGTAATCGCCCCAACTACAACCGATTGAACCAAAAACATCAGTTGCAATCGCTCCGTTAGTAACTTTTGTAAAACTGCCGTCGTTGTTGTTTTGGTAAAGAAAATTTGAAGTGTTGGAATTTGCAACGAAAAGGTCAAGGTCATTGTCGTTGTCGTAATCGCTCCAACCCGGAGTAAAACCTGTTCCTGCATTACTGACAAGTTCACCTGCGGGAGCAGAAGCTAAGATTTTTGTAAAAGTTCCGTTACCGTTGTTTGTGTAAAAACAATCAACTCCGGGACCAGAACCTGCGGGATTTAAGTTCTGAATTACAAACAAATCCAAATCTCCGTCTTTGTCGTAATCCGCCCAACTACAACCTTGCGAAAATCCGACTGAACTTGAAATATCGTTATCGTAATATTTTGTGAAGTAGCCGTTTCCATTGTTCTTGTAGAGGAAGTCAACTCTTGAACTGTCAAAACCTCCGTTTGCAACGAAAAGGTCAATCCAACCATCATTGTCAAAATCTCCCCAAGTTCCGTTTTCCGTCATAACAATGTCGGTAACGATTATTCCTGTGTCAATTTTGGTGAAGTTTCCGAGACCGTCATTTTCGTAGAGAAAATTGACAGCACTTTTTCGCGGATTGTTTCCTGCAAAAAGGTCAAGGTCTCCGTCTTTGTCGTAATCAATGAAATTTCCGCCTTCTGTCCAACCGACATCAGTTGAAATGTCAACTCCAAAAACGTCGGTAAAAGTCTGTGCTTTCAGCGTCAGTGAAAAGGTTAAAAGTGTAAGGGAAGCGAATGAGATTTTGTAAAGGTTCTTCATTGCTTTTGCCTTTCGGTTAAGGTTAAGATTTCTCGCTTTTAGCAAACCGAAAGGAATTTCACCTCAAGGCTTAGCTAAAATTGTGTTAAGGTTAAAAAAGGTTTTTAGCAAAAATTTTGTTTTAAAATCAATTTGCAACCGAAAAAGCAAATTGATTTTCTAATCGAATCCCGGAGCAGTTGTGTCAGGTTCTGTTAGAAATGGTTGGTAATTCACAATTCCCAAGTTTGAGTCATCAAAGAAGTCGAAAATTTTATCTTGAATTTCAGATTCGTCAGTTGTTCCCCACCAATTGTTTGAAAGGTCAATGTCAATGGAAGAGCTATTGTAGATTTCAAACTCGTTTGAGGGGTTTGAAAAATTATTGTTATTAAACTCAGTTATGACATTTTGTTCTGAGTTAATTTGAAAGCCTTGAAATGATGAATTTGTGCAAATATTATCAATAATAGAGTTATAAGAAATTTTTGCATTTATCAAATTATCATTTGTAGGATAAATGCTTAAATATCCCAAATAATAATTAGAAGTATTTCCTTTAATAAAATTATTTTTAATGTTTAGTTGAGAAGGTAAGTGATGTTGAAAATTGATGTTAATAATGGAATTATTGCAATGATTATTGATGAAATCATTCTCATTAACTATTATTTCACTTTTAAGCGTGCGAATATCAGCTAATTCATTACTTATGTTATTTTGAAAAAGATTATTCTGAATTAATGTTTGACTATTACCCAAATTAGATGTGGCGTATAAATCAAGTTTTAAAAGAAAGTTACCTTCGTTTGAATCAAAAACATTGTTTATTAAAAAAAAATTTTTAAATGCATAAAAACTACTTCCTCTTATAGCTATATCATTTTTTTCAAATTTACAATTTAAGATTGAAATGTCATTTTCACCATTATCTAAGTCAAAATAAACTCCTATTTCTGATGAAAATTCGATTTTTACAAAATTCAGAAAAAATGATTTGTTGGAATAAACCATTCCATTTTCATTTCCTCCGTAAGAAATATTGCAATGTTCTAAAATTGAACCACTAATGTAATTTCCGAGAGAATCTATCTCTGCTCCGACCGCTTCTTCTGTGAAATAAATATTTTGCCATTCGCCCGGATTTGGTCTTGGTGAGGTAAAAATTATTTTCTCATTTTCCGTTCCGATTGCAATTAGTTCTCCGTTGATTTGCAAAGATTTATCTTTTCCCATAAAAATTTCTGTTCCGGATTCAATCGTCAAAGTCGCTCCCGATTCCACACGAATGTTGTTGTTTACAAAATACGGACTGTTTGCTTTTGTCCAAGTTGTGTTGGTTGTGATGAAGTTGTTAATCTCTGTTGCTTGAATTATTGTGAAGTTCCAAGTTTCACTCCATTCTCCCCAAACTCCGTCAGAATTTTTAATTTTTACGTGCCAGTAAAAAGGTTTGCCTAAATCCAAAATGTTTGAAATTGAAACTTCCGATTCTGTTAAAGTCGAATCAGCAAATAAAATATTTGAACTAAAATCTTGCTCTTCACTAATTTCCACGAAGTAAACAGAAGCAGAATCAACGTCTTCCCAATCAAAACTTGGAGTTTGTGTCAAAATCGTTTCATCATTAAGTGGGTCGGGAATTTCAGGAATCGGAAGTTTTGTTGTAAAACTCCAAGGAGTTGTCCACTCAGTCCAAGAGTCATTCAAAGTCTGAACTCGAACTCGCCAAAAATAAGTTTGGTTGTTCTCTAAAGGTGGAAGCTCAAATTCGTCATTTTTTATTGTGTCAACGTCAACAACAATTCCACTCAAGAAATTCTCTGATTCGCTAACTTGAACCGCATAATTTTGAAAAACACTCAATCTGCTCCAATCCAAATTCGGAGAGGTCTCGGGAATTGTGTCTTGGTTAAAAGGTCTTGAATGGTAAAGGTTAAAGAAAGATTCGGGCAAAAGTTCGATGTTCAAATTTATGTTTGTAGAATCACTGTTACTTAGTTCTAATTCCTGTAAATCACTCACGAAACCGTCCTGTGAAAAAAGTAATTTCCAAGAACCTGAACTTAGCTCGACTTCATAAGTTCCGTCAAAATCCGAAACTGTAGAAATATCAGAATCTTCAACTTGAACTTTAGCTCCGATTAGCGGGTTTTTATTAGTTCCGTGAATGACACTTCCACTGATTTGAAAAGTCTTTTCCGAATTATCTGAACTACAACCAAAAAATAAAGTGGTTGCCAAAAGTAAAAACCCTAAAAACTTAGTCATTGTCTTAAACCCCTAATTAAAAATTATTAACTTCCTTCACGTAACTATCAAAATTTCTTTTTGTCTCTGAAACCGAATCTCCACCGAATTTTTCCAAAAAAGCTTGAGCAAGTACAAAAGCAGTCAAATTCTTTGCGATGATTGAACAAGCAAAAACTGCCGTTATATCGCTTCGTTCTCTGTGGGAAAAAGCAACTTCTTTAGTCTCCAAGTTTACCGAATTAAGTGGTTTCATCAAAGTTGGAATTGGCTTCATTGAAAGTGTTACCTCAATGTCAGAACCTGTTGACATTCCGCCTTCGATTCCACCCGAATTGTTACTTTTCCTGTAAAAACCTTCTTCTTTGCCCCAAAAAATTTCGTCGTGAACTTCAGAGCCTTTGAGTTCGGCAATTTTTGTTCCAAGCCCAAACTCGACAGCTTTAATTGCTTGAATGCTTGTAAGTTGGAAGGCAAGTCTTGCGTCAAGTTTTTTATCCCAATGAACGTAACTTCCCAAACCAACAGGAACATTTTTAGCGACGACTTTTATTTTTCCGCCAAGTGTAAAACCTTGTTCTTTCGCCTCGTCAATTTTTGCTTTTGTGTTTTTTTCTCCCGAAACTCCACCAATGCTCAAAACTTCCGTTTCAATTTGAATTCCGAATTCAGACAAGAATTTTTTGCAAATTGCACCGACAGCAGTTCTCATCGCAGTTTCTCTTGCACTGCTTCTTTCGAGGACGTTCCGAGCATCTGAAAAACCGAATTTCAAAACTCCATTTAAGTCTGCGTGTCCGGGACGAGGAACTAAAACTTTTTTTTCTGAATTCTTATTTTCTTCGGGAGACATCACTTCTTGCCAATTTGCAAAATCTTTGTTTTCCAAAATTAGACTGATTGGGCTTCCGATTGTTTTTCCGTGCCGAACTCCGCTGTAAATTTTGATTTTATCGGTTTCAATTTTTTGGCGATTACTTCTACCGTAACCTTGTTGCCTGAGTGCAAGTTCTGTGTTAATGTCTTCTGCCGTTAGCTCAAGTCCTGCGGGAATTCCTTCGAGGATTCCGATTAAACCTTGTCCGTGTGATTCGCCTGCTGTCAAATATCTTAGTAGCATTTAATTTTCTAATTTTTATGAAATTTATTTTTGCAGTTCTTCATTTACTAATGAAAGCCACTAACTCAAAAGGTAAGAAAATGCTTCAGAAAATACTTCCTGCCAATGAAATTAAAAGACGAAAAAAATTTTCTTACCAAGCTGCTGTCAGTTTGCTGATTTTGAGCGGAGTTGTAGCAACATTTTTCATTTTAGAATTTGTTGAAGGACTTTAATCAGGGATTACAGCTGTTCCTTCAATTTCCAAAAGATAATCGTCTTCAAAAAGACTTTTCACTTCGCACAGTGTCATTGCAGGAAAATTCTTGCCGAAAAGTTCGCGGTAAATTTTCCCGATTTCTTTACCATTTTTAGCATAAGCATTTTTGTCTGTTGTAAAAATATTAATCTTAACAAGGTTTTCAGGTTTTCCGCCACCTTCTGTTAAGACTGCTTTGAAGTTCGTCATTGCTTGTCTGAATTGTCCGACGATGTCTCCAACTGAAACCATTTCTCCATTTTTATCGTGTGCGACTTGCCCAGCGATGAATAAAAAATTTCCTTTTGCAAGAACTCCGTGAGCGTAACCGATTGGCTTTTCTAAAGATTCAGGATTTACTTGTTTATGCATTTTAGTTTCCTTTGAATTTGGGTTTGCGTTTTTCTACGAAACTATTGTAAAATTCTTTGTGGTCTTTTCCCATTAGCAACAATGCTTGTGCTTGTGCTTCTTGTTCGATTGCAGAAACTAAGTCCATTCCGTATTCGTTGTTGAGCATTCTTTTTGTCATCGAAAGTGCAAGAGTTGCTGAATTGTTTAGTCTTTCAGCTAAAGCTTGAGTTTCCTCTTGTAACTTTTCTGGAGAAACGACTTTGTAAGCCAAACCGATTTCCTTTGCTTTTTCTGGGTAAATTGAATCTCCAAGCATCAAAACTTCCGTTGCTCTACCAAATCCGATAACTTTTGGTAAAAGGTAAGCGGCTCCCATATCGGCTCCGGTCAAACCGACTTTTTGAAACAAAAATGCGATTTTGGATTCGGTTGAAAAAATTCTAAAATCCGAAGCTAAAGCAATTACTGCACCAGCTCCTGCACAAATTCCGTTGATTGAAGAAATTACAGGTTTGTCTAAAAGCCTTAAGTTTTTAACAACATTTCCGGTCATTCTTGTGAATTCAAGAACGCCTTTCATATCGCGTTTGAAAAGTTCTCCGATAATCGTGTGAACATCGCCTCCTGAACAAAATCCTTTTCCTTCACCTGTGATTACAACAACTTTTACATCGTCCATTTCTTGCAATTCACCTGTCAAAACTTCGAGTTCTCGGTAAACTTCAAACGTCAAAGAATTAAGAGTTTTGGGTCTTTGGAAAGTGATTGTGCAAATTCCGTTTACAGTCTCTAATTTGAAATTATTTTTTTTAGTCATTTTTAGAAATTTTCCCTTGTATAAAAATTGAAAAAATTTGGTCTTTACTTTCCCATTAAAATAAAAATTACTTACTTTAAAAAGCACAAAATTCTTTCCAAAATCAAAAACAGGAGAAATTTATGTCTGGCAAAAATGACTCGGAGTTTTTTTACCCTTCCGAAGAAGTTAAAGCTCAAGCTAACGTAAAAGATTACGAATCGCTTTACAAACGTTCAATCGAAGACCGAGAAGGGTTTTGGGCTGAAAGAGCAGAGGATTTGGAGTGGTTTCAAAAATGGGATAAAGTTTTAGATGATAGTAACAAGCCATTCTATAAGTGGTTTGTCGGAGGGAAAACAAACATCGTTCACAATGCGATTGACAGACATCTGAAAACTTGGCGAAGAAACAAAGTTGCTTTGATTTGGGAAGGTGAACCCGGAGATGTAAGAACTTATTCTTACCACGCACTTAATCGCGAAGTCTCAAGGTTTGCAAATGTGCTCAAAAGTATGGGGGTTAAAAGAGGCGAAATTGTTACAATTTATATGCCTCAAGTTCCTGAACTTCCTATTGCGATGATTGCTTGTGCGAAAATCGGAGCTGCTCACAGTGTTGTTTACGGAGGATTTAGCCACGAAGCACTTTCCGACAGAATTAACGATGCACAAAGTCGAGTTCTTGTTACAGCCGACGGAGGTTGGCGACGAGGAAAAATTACTGATTTGAAAAAAATCGCTAACAACGCAATGAAAAATTCACCGACAATTGAAGTTTGCATCACCGTAAAAAGAACGGAACACGAAGTTTATATGGAAAATGACCGCGATTTTTGGTACCACGATTTGATGGGACTTCCAATTGCGAGTCCAAAATGTGAAACCGAAGTTATGGACGCAGAAGATATGCTTTTCATTCTTTACACTTCGGGAACGACAGGGAAACCAAAAGGAGTTTTGCATACTCACGGAGGTTATTCGGTTTACACTTCAACAACTCATAAATACGTTTTTGACATAAAAGATGAAGACCGTTGGTGGTGTGCTGCTGACCCAGGTTGGATTACAGGACATTCTTACATTGTTTATGCTCCGTTAATTAACGGCTCAACTGTAATGATGTACGAAGGAGCTCCGAATCATCCTTATCCGAATCGTTGGTGGCAAATGATTGAAAAATACGGAATCACAATTCTTTACACTTCGCCGACAGCTGTCAGAGGTTTGATGCGTTTTGGTGATTCTTGGTCGCAAAAACACGACTTGAGTTCGCTCAGACTTCTTGGTTCTGTTGGTGAACCGATAAATCCTGAGGCTTGGAAATGGTACCACAAAGTAATTGGGCGTGAAAAATGTCCGATTATGGATACTTGGTGGCAAACAGAAACAGGCGGTTTTATGATTACACCTTTACCGATTACTCCTTTGAAACCAGGTTCTGCAACAAAGCCATTTTTCGGAAATGAAGTTGCGGTTGTTGACGACGCAGGAAATGAAGTTAAAGCAGGTGAAGTTGGAAAATTAGTTTTAAAAGCTCCTTGGCCCGGAATGGCGAGAACAATTTATGGTGACGATGAACGTTACAAAGAAGTTTATTGGAAAGAGTTTGAAAAGCAAGGTTGGTACAAAGCAGGTGATTCTGCAAGAATTGACGAAGACGGTTACGTTTGGGTAATTGGAAGAATTGACGACGTGATAAAAGTTAGTGGTTACAGACTTGGAACGGCAGAAGTCGAAAGTGCTTTTGTAAGTCATTCTGATGTTGCGGAATCTGCTGCAATCGCTTTGCCTCACGAACTTAAAGGAAATTGTATTCATGTTTTTGCAATTCTTCGAGCAGGAATGAGCGGAAGTAAAGAACTTGAAGCCGAGTTAAAGAATCACGTTTCGGAAGTTCTTGGTCCGATTGCAAAACCTGAAAAAGTAATTTTTGTGGATTCGTTGCCAAAAACACGAAGTGGGAAAATTATGCGAAGGGTTCTTAAAGCAAGAGCTTTAGGACAAGATGAAGGAGATTTGAGTACACTCGAATCTTAGATTTTAACATAAAGTTTTAAAAACAAAAAAGCCGTTGAACAATTAATCCAACGGCTTTTTAAATTTATGCAATATTCAAAAGAATCTTATTTGTTAGATCTTTGAATTTGGCCTCTTGTGCCATTAAGTTTTTCAATGTCTTGAATTGCATATTTTAACCAAGTTTCTTGCATTTTTGTGAGTTTACCTTCAATTTTTAATTGTTTGAAAGTATTCACAGACTGAGTAGAAGCTACAGGTAATCCATAAGGATTTGGAGTAGAAACTACAACAGAAGTAACTTGATTTTGAGATTTAGAAGGAGCAACTACAGGAGCATCAGAATCAGCAGTTACATAATAATTAGTTTCAGTTGCAGCAACTCCTGCAGGGTCAGTCCAAGTAAGAACGTTTCCAGCAGAAATTGCAGTACTCCAAGGTCCATTAGGAGTAGCTGAAGTATAAACCCAGTAATTGTTCGCATTTGGAACAGCTGCCCAAGTTAAAGTTGCACCAGTAATCATTACAACTGGTGGATCTGGTTGAACTACAACATTGTTAGGGTCAATTCTAACTGACATATTACTACCTAAGAAAGGAGTATCATTTGCCATTTGTAAACCATCAGCTGAACCACCTGAAATACCTACTGCAGATTGGTTAAGATTAGAAGCAGACATTACTTCGTAGTTCATTTCAATAATTCCATTATCATACATAATAACTTGGAAAGTATTTCTTAATGGAGTAAGGTTGTTTGCGAAATAATCAGTTCTCCAAGGAACTTCGTCAAACTGAATTATGTATCTACCATTTGCTACATCGTAATATTCAAGAATAGTTCCAAGTGCTAAATGTAAATCATCCCACCAAGGGAAAATCGCATTATTTGTATTTGTAACGAGAGGGTTGTTTATCCAAGATGTTCCTGAGAAAACTCCACCGAAATTAATCCAACCATTTGCATTTACATTTCCGGTAGTATAGCTAGTACCGTAGAATGGGAATGAGAATGGAAGAGTAATCGCAGAAGTTCCGTCGTCAGAATTAATAGCACCACCAGGAACAGGAGTTCCTAATCCGTTAATATCAAAGAAATCAACAGGAATCGCACCGTCTAAACTGCTTGTCCAAGTATGCCCAAATGCATCAGGACCGCCAAAAGCTGGAACTGAAAAGTAAGTAGCTGTAAATGTATCATTTGCTGGGTTTTGGTCAATGTCATTTGTTTGGACTACAGTAGCACTAACAGTTTGAGAACCAGTTGCTACAGAAGTTGTATTGAAATACAATGTATCCATTGCACCAGAAGCAAGTCCTGTGAAAGAATCAGAAGCATCAGGAGTTCCATCGTTATCAAAATCAACATCAACAGTTCCGTCAGCAGCAGCAAGACTTAAGTTTGAAACAATAACACCAATTGAAAGAGGTGAATTACCAGCAGTTGTTGCAGGCATATCAAATCCTGTAATTCCAACATCAGCAGTTGGTAATGCAGTGTAACCAGTTGCTAAAGTGTCATTCGATGTATCTCCGTCAACACCACTTGTAAGAGTAACAAATGCATTTGCTGAATATGCTCCAATTGTTGCAGGAGCAGAAGCAACGTTAACTGTTACAGTTGTTGTATCACCAGAAGCAAGACCTGTAAATGAATTATTACCATCAGCAATGTTGTCTCCGTCAATGTCAACTTCGACATTTCCATCACCAGAAACACCACCAAGGTTAGTTACTTGAACATCAACATTCATTGGATTACCAACAAAAACTAATGCATCAGGAGTAACAGAGATAACTGCCAAATCTTCATTAGGAGTTACTGTGTAGCTAATTGAAGCGTCATTATCAGAAGGGTTACCATCTGTTCCACTTGTAAGAGTTGCAGTTGCAACAGCAGTATAAGGTCCAGCAGTTCCAGGAGCAGTTGCATTAATTGTTAATGTAACAGATGCACCAGAAGCTAAACCTGCAAAAGTATCAGTTCCGTCAGCAACACCATCGTTGTCAAGGTCAACTTCAACAGTTCCGTCAGCAACATTACTTCCAGTATTTGTTATTTCAACATCAAATGAAATTGGATTACTTGCAGGAGCTAAACCACCATTAAGAGCAAAAGCAGTAACAGAAATATCATCAGCAGCATCAAAAATACTTACTTGGTCAAGAGCTGTGTCATATTCAAAATTAAAACCAGTAGAACCTGAAATTGCTCTAAATCTAAACTGAACTGTATCACCTGCATAAGCAAGTAAAGAAACAATTGCATTTTCCCAAGGTGAAGCTTCGGTAGGTTGGAACTCACCAATTTGAGACCAAACACTTGAATCAGTAATACCCGTTGTAAGGTTAATTACATCTAAATGAAATTCACCTGTTGTATTAAGATTGTGCTTCATATGGAAAAAATAAGAAAGCTTAGGAGCAGCTAATGAACTTAAATCATAACAAATTGAAAGTGCATTGAAAACACTACCAAATGGAGGACCAGAAGTCTCTGTGTAAAGATAAAGTCCAGCACCGCCACCTTGTTCACTTGTATAATCTTGAGTAGGACCAGTTGCAGATGAACCTGTATTTCCACCAAAGACTGACCAGTTTTCGTCATCGGCAGTATCTTGAATCCAACCAGTAGTTATGTCAAATGCACCGTTTCCAGTTGCCCAAGTATCAAATGTTTCTAAGTAAGGATAAGTTGTAACACAAGCAGGAGTTACTGGGTAAACAACTCCTGAAGAGTCGTTTGAAGCATCTCCATCAACACCACTTGTAAGTGTTACAAAAGCAGAAGCCGTAACATTTCCAGCAGTTCCAGGGGCAGTTCCAGCGAAAGTTACAGTTTGAGTAGCACCAACTGCTAAACCAGAAATAGTTGTTAGGTCGTCATTAACACCATCGTCTTCAAAATCAATTTCTACTGTAATGTCAGCTGGAGCACCACCAAAATTCTGAACTTCAACATCAACATTAATTGCAGCACCAGCAGGAACTGGGTTTGGAGTAACTGTAACACTTACAACACCAGCGTCTTCGTTTGGAGTAACAGTGTAACCAACAGTTCCAACATTATTGTTCAAGTTTCCGTCAATACCGCTTGTCATTACTGCAGTTGCAGTTGCAGTATAAGGTCCAGCAGTTGCAGGAGCAGTTGTGTTAATTGTAACAGTTGTACTTGCACCAGAAGCTAAACCTGTAAAAGAGGCAGTTCCATCAGCAACACCGTCAGAGTCAACATCAATTTCAATATCTCCGTCAGCAACGTTTGTTCCAAAGTTTGCTACTGTAACGTCAAAAGAGATTGGGTTACTTGCAGGAGCGACTCCGTTAAGAACAACATTTGAGATAGCAACGTTATCAGGTAGAACTTGTAAACCGATTCTAATAGCCAAATTATCTTCTACAAAAGGTCCGTTATCAACAATCAAGATTCCGTCATCACCAGCTTGGTTTTCCCAACCAACAGTTGCATTTAAAACATCATTCTCATCCATATCTAAATAATGAATTTCTGCTGTTCCATCAATGTAAAGATGAATTTGGAAAAATAATGGAACTGATCCACCAAAGGCAACAACACCATTCCATTGAATGATTACTCTGTTGTTAGCTGCTGAGTCGTCTAAGAAAAGAACTTGTCCAGCAGAACTCGGATTTAAGTCATCCCAAAAAGCAGAAATTACACCATTTGGAACTGCCGCATTTGGCCAAGCTCCGTTAAAACCAAGAGAAGAGTTTCCGTTACCAGCACCAAAATTCATCCAACCGTTTGAACAAATATTAACAACTGTTTCATTTGTTCCGTAATAATTGAAGTTAAATGGTAATGTTTGAGTACCAAACGAATCGTCAGTTAAAGCTAAATCTATTGTTCCAGGATTACCTGAAATGTCAACAAAGTTAGCAGGAACTGTTCCGTCTAAACTACTTTCCCAAATGTAACCATAAGTATCAGGACCGCCAGAAGCAGGAACTACAATGTAAGAAGCTGTTCCAGAGTCATCACTTGGGTCTTGGTCAATATCATTTGTTTGAGTAACAGTTGCCATAACAGTTGGAGTTCCTGAAGCTGGAGCTGTTGGGTTAAATGTAAGAGTTATTGCACCACTTGAAGCTAATCCAGTAATTGATTGAGTATCATCAACGATACCATCATTTTCATAATCAATATCAACATTACCGTCAGCTGGGTTAAGACCAAGGTTTTCTACTGTAACATCTACAGCGAAAATAGAATTAGCACCTACTGAAGTAGGTACATTAACAGCAGTAACCGCCATATTTGAAGTAGGCAAAACATCGTAGGAAACATCACTTGTATCATTAGATAGATTGCCATCAACTCCACTTGTTAAAGTAATGGCTGCTGTTACAGTTTGGCTACCAAATGTTAATGGTACTGTAGCTGAAACATTGTAAGTCATTGCAGCTCCACCAGCTAAACCTGTAAAAGTTCCTGATGCATCAAAGATTCCGTCTCCATCAACATCTAAGTCAATGTTTCCATCTGCAGTTAATCCACCTGTTCCGACATTAGAAATATTGATTCCGAAATCTTGTGTTTGACCTGCAAATGCAGGGTTTGGAGGAGTAATACTTGTTAAGAAAATATCTTCTGATGTTGGAGGATTTGCAATCAATCTGAGGTTTGCTCTATTAGGACTTGCAAAACCTGAGGCAGTTCCACATTGTGAACTTCCATCAGTATTGATATAAGTTGCTCCACCTGTGACAACAGAATATTCAGCCGAAGCATTTCCATTACTAACCCAAGGTGGAGTAAACATACAAGTTTCCACAACAAGGTTAGAAGTTCCGTCCCAAGTGAAAGGAGTATCTAAAGTAATCATATGCCAATCATTTGAAACAGTTACAGATTCTCCATTAATAGGACCATAAGAAGTTGTAAGTCCTGTTTCGTAAGTAGCTGTTAAAGCAGTTGTGCTTGTATTTTTCAAAGCAACAATAAATTCATTCAATGCTGGTACAGCATTCGGAGTTGTAATGTAAAATCCAACTTCTGAAATCATTTCACCTGCAGTCATTCCTTCAGCTGTAAGCTCGGCAGCTGTGTAAAGATATTGGGTTCTTTGACTTTCATAGTAAGCACCTAAAGGATTTGGATAACTAGTTCCGCTATTTACTGCGGTTCCAGTTCCAATTGTGTAGGTTGCAGCAAATAAAGCTGAACTACTCAATGCGACTGTAACTAAAGCTGTTAAAGCAACTCTAGATGTCATTTTTCGGAGTTTTGTCATTATGTTCCTTCCTTAAGAAAGTTTAAGGTTAAAAAATTTTGGAAATAAAAAACTTTTTACTTTTAGACCTTGGGGAGGGCTCAAGAAAATTTGTTTTTTACTTCCAAATCTTTAAAAGTAAAAAAATAGTATCAGTTATTGGAATTTGGAGGAAAAACTAATCCAAATTGTTTCTAAAGGTAATTTTAGATAAGTTTTTTGGCAAGACTTATTTTTTTCTTCACTTCTAAAATCAAAAAAAGCCGTTGAACATTAAAGTTCAACGGCTTTTTTATTTAAAAATTAGTAATCGAAATTACTATTTCATTTTGACTTATTTCGAGTGTTCTACTTCAAATAAGTTTGGATACATTGAGAGTAACCAAGTTTTCACATCTGCGTCAAGTAATCCTTGAGCTTCTAACTCTTTGTATTCTGCAAGCATTTCATCAGTAATTACAATTTGGTAGTTACTGTTGTTAGCAAGAGAGTTGTTACCTTTGTTAGAAGTTGGAGCAACTACAGGAGCATCAGTGTCAGCAGTTACGTAATAGAAAGGTTCAGCACTTGCTGCTCCTGCAGGGTCAGTCCAAGTAAGAACGTTTCCGACAGAAGTTGAAGTATTGAAAGGTCCATTAGGATTTGCTGATTGATAAACCCAATAGTTGTTTGCATTAGTAACAGCAGGCCAACTTAAGTCAGCTCCGTCAATTGTTACAACTGGAGGATCAACACTTGGAGCACCTAAATCATAAATAATGTTTCCATTAAAGATTCTTGGAGTGATTGTTACACTAAAGTAACTTCCACCAGCACCTTCTTTGAACTGAATGTTAGCATCTTGTGATTGGATGTTACCAACAGCAGTTCCGTTAGTGTAGTTTACAGAACCATTCATTCTTGTAACATAGAATCCCTGAGTAGCACCAGCTGCAATTGGAACATTAATCAAGATTGGTAATTGAGTTGGAGTTCCATCATCTAGAGCAGTACTTGCAGAAGGAACACCAGTAATACTTCCAGCCATTGTCCAGTTAGCAGCATTAGTTTCATTACCAACATAAGTTCCACCACCTGTAAGATACCAAACTTCAAAATCTCCAACACCTGGATCAAAGTGAACGTCAAAGCAAGTAATTACAACATCATTGATTGCAGTAATATCAAACATATTTCCTGCAGAACCATTACCAGAAGCAAAAGTTGTAGTCAAAGAATTGTTACCACAACCTGCAAGAGGAACAGTGTAACCTAAAGTTGCTGAATTGTTACTTGGATCTCCGTCACCAGCAAGAGTTTGAGTAACAGTTGCAGTGAAAGAACCTGCAACAGCAGCAGGAACAGTTGCAGTAACCATAATTGCTAAAGTATCACCAGGAGCAATTGGTCCATAAGCTTGACCAGTAATCTCAGGAGTTCCGTCAGTGTCAACATCAAAATCAAAAGTTCCTGAAGCAGGATTGATTCCGTTGTTCACAAGTTCAAAATCATAATTGTTTGTTGAACCGTCAGCAGGAGCAGTTGGTCCAGTAAGATTTTGAGCGGAAACATCGTCTGTTGGAATGAGTGTGTAAGTTGAAGTTGCAGTGTCATTACTTGGGTCACCGTCAACACCACTTGTTAAAGTTACTGTTGCAGCAACAGGAATAACTGTAAAAGGAGTTCCTGTACCTGCAGTAATTGAAGCTGAAACAGTTGTTGTAGCACCAGAAGCTAAACCAGTAAAGTTTGCACTTCCATCAGCAACACCGTCGTTGTCAACATCAAAGTCAACAGTTCCGTCTCCTGTACTTCCACCATTATTTGTAACATCAACACTAAATGTTGTTGTCATTCCAGAATAAGCATTTCCAACAATAATGTTAGCAGCTGATAAGTCTTCATTTGGTGCAACAACGTAATTTAAGTTTGCAGTATTGTCAGAAGGATTACCATCTGTTCCACTTGTTAAATTAGCAGTTGCAACAGCAGTAGCATTTCCTACAGCTATTGGAGCAGTTGCATTGATAGTTAATGTAACAGAAGCACCAGAAGCTAAACCAGTGAAAGTATCACTTCCATCAGAAACACCATCATTGTCAACATCAAGGTCAACAGTTCCGTCAGCAGCATTACTTCCTGTGTTTGTTATTTCAACATCAAAAGCAATTGGGTTACCAGAAGCGGAAGCTCCATTAAGAGAGAATGCAGTAACAGAAACATCATCAGCTGCATCAAAAATACTTACTTGGTCAAGACCAGTATCGTTATAGAAGTTTGTTCCACCACCAACAATAGTTCTAAAGATAATTCTAACTGTATCGCCTGCATAAGGTAATAATGAGAGAATCTCATTTTCCCAAGGGTCAGCTTCAGCAGTTTGGAATTGTCCGATTAATGACCAAACACTTGAGTCAGTTACACCAGTTGTCAAGTTTTCGACATCAACGTGGAATTCACCAGCAGTTTGGTTATTGTGGAATGCGTGGTAGAAGAATGAAAGTTTTGGAGCAGCAAGTGCAGCCATATCAAAACAAATCGAAGTTATTGCAAAAACGTTACCAACAGCAGGACCAGAAGTCTCAGTGTAAAGATAAAGTCCACCACTGCCACCTTGTTCATTTGTGTAATCTTGAGTTGGTCCAGTTGGAGATGAACCTGTTGAACCACCAAAAACAGTCCAGTTTTGGTTATCATTTGTATTTTGAATCCAACCTGTTGTGATGTCAAATGCACCGTTTCCAGTTGGCCAAGTATCAAATGTTTCTAAATAAGGATAAGTTGTTACACAACTTGGAGTAACTGCAAAGGTTACAGAACCTGTATTGTTAGAAGGATCTCCATCAACACCACTCTGTAAAGTGACTGCAACTGAAGCAGTAGCGTTTCCAGCAGTTCCTGGAGCAGTTGTGTTAAAAGTTGAAGTTCCAGTTGCACCAGAAGCTAAACCTGTAATGTTATCTGAAGCATCAACGATACCATCATCTTCGAAGTCAATTTCAACTAAAATGTCAGCAGGTGAAGCACCAAGATTCTGAACATCTACATCAAAGCTCATTGCAGAACCTGAAGGAACAGGGTCTGGAGTAGCAACAACACTTACAACTCCAATATCTTCACTTGGAGTAACTGTATAAACAGTTGAACCAGAGTTATCAGAAGTGTCGCCGTCAACTGCACTTGTAAGAGTTGCAGTTGCAGAAGCTGTGTAGTTTCCAATTGTTAAAGGAGCAACAGCAGAAACAGTAACTACTGTAGAAGTTCCTGAAGCTAAGCCAGTGAAAGAAGCACTTCCATCATTAATACCATCATTATCAACATCAATGTCAATGTTTCCGTCAGCAGCATTCAAACCGAAGTTGTAAACTGTAACGTCAAAGTTAACTGCAGAACCAACAGAAGCAGCACCATTAAGTGCAACATCAGTAACTGCAATGTCATCAGTTCCTTCAGTAATACTTACGTGGTCAATTGCAGCATCACCTGCACAACATCCACCATTTTTGATGTATCTGAAACGAACTTTTATAGTTTGTCCTACATAAGCTCCAAGACCAATTTTTGCAGATTCCCAAGGAGAAACTGTGATATCACTTGAAGTTTGAACTTGTCCATTTTGATTCCAAAGTGATGTACCTATAACAACATCATTTTCATCTAAAATATCAACGTGTAAATCTCCAATTAAAGTACCAAACATATGGTAATAAAATTTGAGAGTTGGTGAAGCAAGAGTTGTAAGGTTAAGACATCTTGAATCAAGAGTTGTGATTTCACCATTGACTCCACCTGAAGTTTCAACGAACATATATTTTCCGCTTCCACCACCAAGTTGAGAAGTTACATCATTGTTTGGTCCTGTTGGTGAAGAAGGAGTTCCTAAATCATCAACTAACCAGTTGAAGCCTACTGTAGTTCCAGAAGCATTTGTCCAACCTCCAGCAACAGGTAAGTTTGCACCGTTTGTCCAAGTATCAAATGTTTCTAAGTAAGGGAAAGTTGCAACACAACCAGGAAGGACATCATAAAAATCTGTTCCTGTATCATTTGATGGGTCTTGGTCAACACTACTTGTTAAAAGCACTGCTGCTGAAACTGTGATTTGTCCACCTTGTGTAGGAGCAGTTGTGTTAAAAGTAACTGTTTGTGAAGCTGTTGAAGCTAAACCTGTGAGTGATTGTGTATCATCAACAATACCATCATTTTCATAATCAAGTGTTACATCAAGGTCAGCAGCTGTTTGACTATTGTTTGTTACAACAACATCAATTTGAACAGGATCACCAGGATTTAATAAACCAGCTGGAGCTGTTACACTTGTAACTTCAACATCGTCTGTTGGTAAAACTGTAAAGTTCGCAGACCCTGTATCGTTTAATGGGTCAGAGTCTAAACCACTTGTTAAAACAACTGTTGCATCTGCTGTATAAGGACCAGCAATACCAGGAGCTGTTACTGTTACACTAACTGTTGTTGTTGTACCAAATGCCAAACCTGCAAATGAATTTGTTCCATCTGCAATACCGTCTCCGTCAATGTCAACATTAACATCACCGTCGGCTGCATTTTGTGCAAAGTTTTCAACTTCTACATCAACATTAAAAATTGCATTTGTAAATACAGGAGGAACTACTGTTACAGAGTTGATTCCTACATCATCTGTTGGAGCATCGCCAACTGTTACTTGGTCAAGACCTGTGTCATTAACAAAGTTAGTTGGTCCACCAACAATACTTCTCCATCTTAATCTTACTTGGTCACCTGCGTGAGCAGCTAAAGAAGCAGAAACTTTTTCCCAAGGGTCAGCTTCGGCACCTTGAAGTTGTCCGATTTGTGACCAAACACTCATATCCGTAAGACCTGTTGAAAGGTTAAGAACGTCTAAGTGAAATTCACCTGCTGTTTGGTTATCGTGAACCATATGAACATAAAATTGGACTTGAGGAGCAGTTAAGAAACTGAGGTCATAACAAGGTGAAATTACATTAAAAACAGTTCCTACAGCAGGACCTGAAGTTTCAGTGTAAAGATAAAGTCCTGAACCTAATCCTTGTTCAGTCGTGAAATCTTGGGTTGGTCCTGTGTTAACTGAACCTGTATTTCCACCGAAAACAGTCCAGTTACCACCGTCTGCAGTGTCTTGTTCCCAACCTGTTGAAGCGTTAAAAGCTCCTGCACCAGTTGCAAAAGAATCAAAGTTTTCAACTGCAGGGAAAGTGATTGTACAAGTAGGAGTTACAGTATAAGTTGTAGAACCTGTATCATTGCTTGGTTCAGCATCAACAGCACTTGTAAGAACGACTGTTGCACTTGCAGTGTAAACTGCTGCTGTTCCAGGAGCAGTTGTTAAAACTGCTACAGTTACAGTTGCACCAGAAGCCAAGCCTGTAAAATTGCCTGAAACATCAACAATACCATCATTGTCAATATCAACATCAACGTTTCCGTCTGCGGCAGTTAAACCATTATTTGTAACATCAACATTAATCGTTAAAGGAGAACCTGCAGCAGCTCCAGCCGAACTAACACTTGTAATTTCGACATCGTCTGTCGGAAGAACATTGTAGCCAGAACTTGTAGTGTCATTTGCAGTATTACCGTCAACACCACTTGTTAAAGTTACAGCAGCAGTTAATCCAGTATTACCAACTGTTCCAGGAGCAGTTGCACTAACCGTAACAACAGTTTGTGCTCCACCAGCAGCTAAACCAGTAAATGAACCAGTAGCATCAAAAATTCCATCACCATCAATATCAACATCAACGTTACCGTCAGCAGTTAACCCACCAGTTCCGATATTTGTTACTGTTACATCATAGTTTGTAAGTTGTCCAGCAAAAGCACTTCCTTGTGGAGAAACACCAATTGCAGCAACATCTTCATTTGCAGGTGAAACACCTTCAATCAAGAAGTCGTCAATGAACCAACCTTCTGTAGCATTTCCGATACCATCGATTGTGTCAAAACTGAATCTAATTTGAATTGTTCCCCAAGTTGGGTCAAGTGCTTGGACTACTTGAGTCCAGTTTCCTGCAGTAGTTAATGCTCCAGTATCAATATTTAATAAGAACGTAGAAAAGTTATCATTACTGATTTGAAGTCTTTTTTGGTCATAAGTACCCGATTCTGTATTCCAGTTCTGTTGGAACTTTAATTCAGGGTTTTGATAGGCACCAACTGCAATTGATTGATTCAAGGTTACAAAACCAGCGTTTTGCAAACCACCATCATCATAGCTTAATCCGTTGTTGTAATTTAAGCAAGCAGTTCCTGCAAAAGGAACAGGGCTTCCTAAAACTGTTGACGGAGTTGCATCAACCGACCAAGTCGGAGCTCCAGCGGCTCCTGATGTCAGTGTTTGGTTGACCGTCCAATTTCCAATACCCGCTTCAAAATCATCTGAGAAAATAGTGGATGCTTGAGCAAAGACAGAGGAACTACTAAAAGCGACTGTTGCTAAAGTTGCAAGACTAAGTGCAACTTTAGAAGTCAAGTTTCTTGTTTGAAACATAGTTTTTTTCCTTAATTAAATCCTAAGGTTTGTTAAAAACTTATTGGAAATAAAAAACAATTTACTTTTGCACCTTGGGGAGGGTTCAAGCTAATTTTGTTTTTATTTCCAAAAGTTATAAATGTAAATAAATTCGAGCAAAACGAATTTTCGTAAAAGTTACATTGTTGTTATAGCAAATTAAATTTTTCTTATCTAAGTCATTTCCGATATTGAATGAGTGAAATACCGACTAGAATAGAAACCAAAACCATACTTAAGAAATAGACCGCAATTAAATTTAATTTTTAAGAATTACAAAAGAAGTGGGGATTCTTTTGTAATAAATATTAATTTAATTTTAAAGTGTGATTAAGGCAAGTTTTTTTTTGATAGTTACATTCTTACAAACAAAAAAGCCGTTAGACTTTAAGTCTAACGGCTTTTTTAAAATTAAAACTAAAGAAGTCTAATGTTTTGTAGCATTAACTTTTTGAGTTTGCTTTTGAACATTTTCGATTTCTTCTTCAACTTGATTACTAAGCATTAATTGGAATGAAGAATTATTAGCTTTTTGCTTAGTGATTGTTGTTTTACTTACATTTTGATTAACAACTGTAATCGTTGGATTACTATTCTTAGAAGAAGTAATCGGCGAAACAGGAACATCAGAATCTGCAGTTACATAGTAGAAAGGTTCTGTAGTTGCAGTTCCCGCAGGATCAGTCCAAGTAAGAACATTTCCAGCTGAAATAGCAGGACTCCAAGGACCATTTGGATTTGCAGAAGTGTAGACCCAATAGTTGTTCGCGTTGTTAGAAGCTGGCCAACTTAAAGTTGCACCATCAATTGAAACAACAACATCATCAGGAGTAATTGCTCCGCAACCACCAACACGAAGCATTTGAATAAAATTAGCTCCGACAGTTGCTGTGTTTGTCCAATTTCCAACTCCGCCACCTAAAGGTGCGTAGTAAAAGATGTTTGCAAGTCCACCTGTAAGAGTACGACTGTCTTGGTCAACACCGATTGGGAAAGTTCCAACTGTACTTGCAGTCAATTGGTCTCCACCAAAATAAACTGTAGAACCAGCAGGGAATTGTAGTGGATTAGCAGAAAGATCAAAAGTAATCCAAGTGTCTAACGGACTTATAGCTGCTAAAGCTGTATAAGTTGTAGGCGGAACTAATGTTTGGAGTAGAGTTCCAGGCTCGTTATTAGGTCCATCTGCATTCCAAGCTGAAACACTAAACTGTTCTGACATATCACCAGGAGTTCTTACCCAAATAATAATTTTGTCAATTGTAACAGCATTACAAAAGTCAAAACGATTTACAAAGGAACCTGTAGCAGTATTAAAACCTAAACCATCGTTAGTAGGATTAAGTCCGTCATCATAACCAAATGCTTCAGTATCAATTGCAATATCATAAGTTGCAACATCATTAGAAGGATCTATATCACCTGCTAATTGAGTTGCTGCGGTCATTGTAACATTCCCAATAGCTTCGGCACTTGGGTCGAAAGAAGGGAAAGTTACTTGTGCAGATGCTAAACTTGCTAAGTTAGGAACGTTAACAGTTTGGTTGTAGTTCGTTCCAATTGTAGCATTTACATCAAATGAAACAGTGTTTCCACCATTGTTTGTAACTGTAAGAACTACATCGTAACAATCAATACAATTTCCAGCAACACTATACCCAACATCAATACTTGTCAACTCAACTTCGTCATTAGCAATTGCTGGGGCTTCACGAACAGAGACTTGGTCTAGAGCAGTATCATTATAGAAGTTAGTAGCTCCACCAACAATCGTTCTGAATCTAAATCTAACAGTATTACCTGCATGTGCAGATAAAGATACAAGAGCTTCTTCCCAAGGTTGTGCTTCAGCAGTTTGGAATTGGCCGATTAATGACCAAACACTTGAATCAGTTATTCCTGTTGTTAAGTCAATAATATCAACGTGAAACTCACCAGCTGTTTGCCCATTATGGAAAGCGTGATAGAAGAAAGATAATTGAGGATCTGTTAATGAGAGTAAATCAAAACAATGCGAAGTGATTGAAAATACATTCCCAACTGCAGGTCCTGAAGTTTCTGTATAAAGATAAAGTCCTGAACCAAGACCTTGCTCAGCAGTGTAATCTTGAGTAGGACCAGTAGTTACAGAACCTGTACTTCCGCCAAAAACAGTCCAATTTTGGTTATCGTTAGTATCTTGAGTCCAACCTGTTGTGATGTCAAATGCACCATTACCAGTAGCCCAGGTATCAAAAGTTTCTGTGTAAGGGTAAATTGTTTCACAAGAAGGAGTAACTGAGAAAGTTAAACTAGCAGTGTCATTAGAAGGATCTCCGTCAATACCACTTGTTAGTATAACTGTAGCTGAAGCTATGTAACTTCCTGCTGTCCCAGGTGATGTTGTAGAAAATGTTTCAGTTTGGGTTGCACCAGAAGCTAATCCTGAAATATTGCTTGAAGCATCAACTATACCGTCATTATCAAAATCAATGTCAACTTGAGCATCAATTACTGATCCGCCAAAATTCTGAACAGCAACATTAAAGTCCATTAAAGAACTTGAAGGAACAGGGTTTGGGTTTGCTGTTAAGGAAGTAATTCCCGCATCTTCGTTTGGAGTTACGGTGTAACCAACAGTTCCAGTGTTATTGTTTAAGTTTCCGTCAATACCACTTGTCATTACTGCAGTTGCTGTTGCTGTGAAAGGTCCAGCAGTTGCAGGAGCAGTTGTGTTAATTGTAACAGTTGTACTTGCACCAGAGGCTAAACCTACAAATGCAGCAGTTCCGTCATCAATACCATCAGAGTCAATATCAATGTTGACATCTCCGTCAGCAACGTTTGTTCCGAAGTTTGCTACTGTAACGTCAAATGAAATTGGGTTACTTGCAGGAGCGACTCCGTTAAGAACAACATTTGAAACTGCAACGTTATCAGGTAAGATTTGTAAACCGATTCTTACAGCTAAGTTGTCAGAAACAAAAGGAGCATTGTCAGTAATTGCGATTCCATCATCACCAGCTTGGTTTTCCCAGCCAACAGTTGCACTTACAACATCGTTTTCATCCATATCTAAATAATGGAATTCGATTGTCCCGTCAGTGTAAAGATGAATTTGGAAAGACATTGGGACTGTTCCACCAAAGGCTACAACACCATTCCATTGAATGATTACTCTGTTATTTGTCGCTGAGTCGTCTAAGTAAAGAACTTGCCCACCAGAACTTGGATTCAAGTCATCCCAGAAAGGTGAGACAACACCATTTGGAACTGCTGCATTTGGCCAAACTCCGTTAAAACCAAGAGAAGTGTTTCCGTTACCAGCACCAAAATTCATCCAACCGTTTGAACAAATATTAATAACAGTTTCATTTGTTCCATAATAATTGAAGTTAAAAGGTATTGTAACTGATGCGAAAGAATCATCAGTTAAATTTTGGTTGACTGTATTAGGATCACCTGAAATATCAACATAATTAAAAGGTACTGTTCCGTCTAAACTACTTTCCCAAATATAACCATAAACATCAGGTCCACCTGATGCAGGAACTACATAAGTAGTAAAAGTAGAAGTATTGTTTGAAAGGTCTCCGTCAATACCACTTGTCATATTTACAACAGCAGTAGAAATATTATTTCCACCAGTTGTTGGAGCATTTGTGTTGAATGTTAAAGTAGTTGAGTCGCCTGAGGCTAAACCTGTAAACCCTTGAGTATCATCAACAATGCCATCAGTGTCAAAATCAACTTCAACATTTCCATCAGCAGGAGAGCCACCTTGATTTTTTACAGTAATATCTAAACTCATTGCTGAGCCTGAACCGATTGTCCCAGGTCCTGTAAATGCTGTAATTGCCAAATCTTCGTTAGGAGCAACAGCATAAGGTAAGTTAGAAGTGTTATCAGCAGGATTTCCATCAGTTCCACTTGTTAAATTAGCGGTTATGACAGCTGTGTAAGTTGCTGCAGTTGCAGGAGCAATTGAATTAAGTGTAAAATTAACTGTGTTACCAGAAGCTAATGCTGTGAATGTATCACTGACATCAACAATTCCATCATTGTCAATATCGAGGTCAACATTTCCATCAGCAACATTACTTCCTGTATTTGTTACTTCAACATCAAAAGCAATTGGATTACCTGCCGAAGCAGCACCATTTACAGAAAATGCAGTAACAGAAATATCATCAGCGGCATCAAAAATACTTACTTGGTCAAGACCTGTGTCATTGTAAAAATTAGTTGCACCACCAACAATTGTTCTAAACTGAATTCTAATTGTGCTACCAGCATAAGGAAGTAATGAAAGAACTTCATTTTCCCAAGGGTCAGCTTCAGCAGTTTGGAATTGTCCAATTAATGACCAAACACTTGAGTCGGTTACACCAGTTGTCATATTTTCAATATCAACGTGGAACTCACCGGCTGTTTGGTTATTGTGGAATGCGTGATAGAAGAAAGAAAGTTTTGGAGCAGTAAGTGCAGCCATATCAAAACAAATTGATGTGATTGCAAAAACATTACCAACAGCAGGACCAGAAGTCTCTGTGTAAAGATAATTTCCTGCAACACCTGTTTGCTCATTTGTATAATCTTGAGTTGGTCCAGTTGGACTTGAACCTGTGTTTCCAGCAAAAACAGTCCAGTTTTGGTTATCATTTGTATTTTGAATCCAACCAGTAGTTACATCAAATGCACCGTTTCCTGTTGGCCAAGTATCAAATGTTTCTAAGTAAGGGAAAGCCGTAACACAACTTGGTGTAACCGCATAAATAGAGGTAGCTGTATCATTTGTTATATCTTGGTCAATACCACTTGTCATTGTTACTGTAGCAGAAACTGTAACGTTTCCAGCAGTTCCAGGTGCCGTTCCATTGAAAGTCTCAGTTTGAGAAGCACCAGAAGCTAAGCCTGAAACATTACTTGAAGCATCAACAATACCATCATTTTCAAAGTCAATATCTACTGACATATCAGCAGAACTATTACCATTGTTTGTAACTACAACATCAAAACTTATTGCAGTTCCAGATGGAATTGGATTTGGAGTAGCTGTAATGCTTGTAACTTCAACATCAGAAGTTGGGACAGTTGTATAATTTGTAGTTGCAACGTCATTTGTATTGTCTTGGTCAACCCCGGAAGTAAGAATTGCAGTTCCTGTTGCTGTGAAGTTTCCAACAGTTGCAGGAGAAGTTGCCACAATATTTACTGTTGTAGAAGCACCACCAACTAAACCTGTGAAAGTTCCAGTTGCATCAGTGATTCCGTCATTGTCAACATCAACGTCAACATTTCCATCTGCTGAAAGGAAACCATTATTTGTAACTACAACATCAAAAGTAGATTGTGCACCAGCAAATGCAGAAACATTAGTTATGCTTGTTGCTTCAACATCATCACCAGCTACAACGTCATAATTAGTCGCAGTCGTATTGTTGAAAGGTTTTTCATCTGTTGCACTTGTCATTGTTGCAGTAGCAGAAGCAGTGTAAGTTCCTAATGCCCCAGGAACTGTTCCTTGGATTTGGACTACAACTGTATCACCTGCTGCAAGACCTGCGAAAGTATCACTACCATCTGCAAATCCATCATTGTCAATATCAAGGTCAACAGTTCCGTCTGCTACATTGAGTCCTTTATTTACAACCGTAATATCAGCTGTAACTGTTGAGTTAACTCCACCATTTGGAACGAATAAAGATGTAATAGCAACATCGTCATTTGCAGGAGTGTCATCTAAAGTTGCATTCCAAACTTGTGAGACTTCAAGAGCAGTTAAGGCACTTCCATAAAGTCTGAATTCGTCCATTGCTTGTCCAGCAGAAAGACAACTATTAGTTCCTCCACCTTGTGCTCCAACTGCAAAGTTGGAAACTCCTGTTCCTTGAATATTTAAAACTGGTTGTGCAACAGTATTATTCAGAACTCCATTTAAGTAAGCTCTAATCTCTGGAACTGAACTGTCGTAAACAAAAGTAACAGCTTGTGCAGGACCAGCTACTGGAGCTCCTCCTGTTACAAGAACATCAGTCATTCCACCACCACGAAGCATCCAGTTTCCTGCTCCAGCAACTCCATTTGTGAAACAACGAAGTGAAGAAGCTGTAACGTCTCCAAGAATATAAATCAGAGTAGTTGGTGGACCGTTTGTGTAATCTACCCAGAAGTGCATTGTCCAATCACCAGAGAGGTTTGTTTGCCAACCTGTGTCAACAAAATTTGTATTGGATGTTCCACCGATTCCAACTAAACCACCATTAAATTGTCCTGCTCCAGGAGTGAGAGTGTGTCCGTTCACAGTTGCATTTTGCGAACCAACAAATGGACTTGCTTCATTTAATGTAGTTGTGCCACCTGATTCATTAAATTTATAATAAAGCATATCAGGGAATGTTTGTGCAAAAGCAGAAGAACTGCTCATTGCTACTGAACCTAAAACTGCGACACTTAAGGCAATTTTAGAGATGAGTCTTTTGGGGTAAACCATTGTAATTGTTCCTTAATTAAACCTAAGGTTTAGACAAAAATTTTTGGCTAATAAAAATATTTTACTTTGTGCCTTGGGGTGGGTTCAAGCTTATTTATTTTTTATTGCCAAAATTTATAAAAGCTAAATGTAATTTTAAAAAAATATAAATCTAGCTCTACCTAATAAAGTTTGTGCATAAAACTAATAAAAACAAAATTAATGTTTTGGTCAAGTTTAATTTTGTTCTTATTAGTTTTAGATGTGTGAGGATTGAAAATTTATTATTGATTAGGTAATTCAATTCTGAAATATTTCATTTTACGAACAAAATTTTCTACTGGCATTTCCAAACTTTTAGCTGCTTTTAAAATGTTATTTTGATTTTTTTCTAGAACTTTTAGGATAAATTTTTTATTTAAATTCTCTGACTCTTTATTGAAGTATTGTTCTTCCACATCTTGAAATTCATATTCGTCAAATACTTTTTGAGACTTTTGATTAATCAACTCTATTAAACAATTCATATTTTGAATTGAAAGTTGCATAAAGCCTTCATTGCCAATCTTTTTGGAATGTTCATAACCAAGCCTATAATATTTTAATGACTCTTCAAACTCTTCTATATTTTTATAAATTAATCCTAAGTTAGTAAATACTTGAGTAGAAATAATATCTGAATTAATTGTATTGAGGTTATGCTCTAGCGATTTTTGATAATATTCCTTGCCTAAAGTATAATTTTTTAATTCGGTTTCTATGTAGCCTAAAAAGAAGTAAGAATAAACTACACCTTTGTCCATTCCATACTTGAGAGATATTTCTAATCTTAGATTATACAATTTGTGAGCTCTTGAAAATTGCCCATTCGCTAAAGCAATATTTGCAATGCAAGAGAGAATCTTATGCTTGTAAGGATAAGGAATCAATTTGTAAGCTTTTTTTAAATCTAGATACGCTTGTTTAGGGTTACTTTTATCAATAACATAGTAAGCATTTATACTTTCTGCATAAAGTTCATCATCTTTTTCATTGTTCCTAACTTCTAAAGCTAACTTCTTAATCTCGTCATCAATTTCTTTTAACCCAACTCCTTTTCTACCTAAAAATTCAATCTGAATTAGTTTTGATTCATTGGTGACTAAGATTTTCGTGGATTCGTCAAAAACTTCTTTTGCTTTGACAAAATCATACCTTGAAAACATAAGAGTTCTTACATAGGTGTTTAGTGCTTTGACTTTTTCTAAGTTATTTTTTGCCAACTTTATGCTTTCAAAATGCTTTTTTTCTCCGTCGTAACTTGGAAGTTCTTCATAAATCCGAGCTAATAAGATTGTTACCTGAAATTTTACTTCGTGGCTCTGAGTTTGAAGTTTTTCATAAATTTCCTCCAATACTTTTGCACAGTTCTTTTCAGTGAATTCTACTCGTTTGAAATCAATTTCTGGTATTTTTGTGTTTATGAATTTAGAAATTTCCGTAAAAAAGAATCTCAGCTCAAGAACATTAATATTTTTCATTCGGTTTGGAACCTCCTTGGAGAAACTCGCTTAAAGATGCTTGTACTTCAATAGAAGTAAAATTAACATCGCCTCTAACACCTTTTGCTGAAACACTTGTTGTCCCACTTAAAGCTCGCCACTCTGTTCCGTCAAAATATTGACATTCTCCTTCCGTAGAAATTACACTAAGTGTTACAGTTTCATTCCAAAGGGCTTGGCATTCATTTTCGGTAACAGTAACTCCAGAAGGTGGTGTGATTGTTACCGTTTCTGTTCCGCTTAATTCGATTCCTTTACCTTCGTATTCTCCAGTGCTATCAATTACAGCAACCTTTCCACTTGAGTCAATGTATTTGGGCGAACCTGAAAATGAATGGATAGTAAAAGTATATGATGAAACCCACTTAAAAACTGTCATAAATATTCTCCGATTTTTTAATTTCTACTAAAAACTTACTGAACTTCAATTGGGAACAACTCTTCGATATAAAAAAATTCCCTTTTTTTATAAAAAGTAAATTTAAATTTTGGAATAAATGATACCCGATAAAGTTACTAAAAACTCGTTGACTTTATTTTCTAATCGGGCTAAATTGCATTCCAACTTCAAAACCGAAACCAACAAGGACTGCTTATAAGCCATTGTTAACGAATTGTAATTTTTTTCTGAATTTTTAACCTTAAATTCGCAAACTTTTTAACGGGTAAAAAGTAGTAATTTTAGTTTTGGAGTCTTGTAAAATGGTAAATTTCTTTACATCATTTTTTACATTCCTTTTTATTCTCTCAACACAAACACTTTTTGCAAAACAATCTGTGGAGATTTTTCAAAGTTCTCCACAAGAGTTGATTTTTATTTATTCACCAAGTGTAAAAGTTGACACTTCTGAATTAACAAAAGAGATAAAAGTTGTTTTTGGAGACGCTCAACAAAATTCACTAAATGGAGAATTTGAGCGTAATTTCTTAGTTGGAATTGCAGAAAATTCAAATCCCTCAATTCAAGTTTTAGAAACAGAATTTCAAAAAGTTTCAGGTTTTAAACTTCACAAAAACATAAGCCAAGAAATTGACAATCCAAGTTCAATCTCACGAAATTTAGTTTCGATTGAAAAAGGTGGCAAACTTAGGTTTCTACCTGTCGCAAAAGTTTCGGTGAATCCTGTTCGGACAGACGGAAACGGAGTTGAAATTCTAACCTCAATAAAAGTAAAAATAAATCTTGATTCTCCCACAAATCTCAAAAGAAAAAGTTTACCCAAAAAAGAATTGAATTTTTACAAATCTCAAGTCCTAAACTTTGGACAAATTGAACTCTTTGCTTCAATGAATACAATTAGCTCACTTTCCAAGCCAAACGACAATCTTGGGAAAGTTTACAGAATTTCACTTTCGGAAGAAGGGATTTATAAAATTACAGGAAAGTGGCTCACTGACAATATCGCAGATTTTAGTTTGAATGAAATTCCATCACTAAGTGAAATTAGACTTTTCGGATTTGGAAGCAAAAGGATAGAACTCGCAGAATTCCCAGAAGAGGTTCCTAAAAGCCTTGAAGAGTTTTGGGCAGAAATTCCAATTGAAATAAAAGACAACAACGGCAACGGTAAATTTGACTCAGATGATTTTTTCATTTTCTATGGAAGACCTTTGAACTTTTGGAAATCGTTTTCTGACCCAAGCGGAAATCCGAAAGTTGAGTTCAGCGGAATGCACCCTTACGCAGAAGAAAGTAATTATTTTTTGAACTTTGATTCTGGAATTACTGGCAAAAGATTTGAAGCTAAAAATAGCGAAACCGCAAGTGAAACAGTTACTTCTTACACAGAGCTGGTTCGTGGAGAAGTTGACAGAGTAAACCCTTTGCACACTGGAACTAAGTATTTTGCAGGAGTGATGACTTACACAGGAAGTGGCAATGGAAATACTCCAGCCGAAGCAAACCCTGACATTAATTTTAGTGATTTCGTTCAAGGGACGAATTTGGATTACAAGTTTGTTTACACAGCTTACGATTTTTACCAATACGTCGGAGGCGGTTATAAAAACAAATTTTCAGTAACTGCAAACGGTCAAAACTTAGGAACTTCAAACGTTACAACAGGAGGTTGGACAACTTCTTTCCGTGAAGGAATTTTGGAAGGAACTTTGCCACTTACCCAAGAGAATTATTCTTTCAGAAGTACTTTTAGTATTTCGCCAACAAGTGGTGAAGCAGCATTTGACTTTTACGAGTTTCGTTATGAAAGAAACTTAAAGGCTGTTGGGAACGAGTTAGTCTTTTTCGGGAAAAACTCAAGTGAAGCAGTCCGCTACCAAACAACAAACTTTTCGCAAAAACCAAGAGTTTTTGAAATTTCTGATTTTGACGAACTGACTGAAATTACAGGCACAAATTACTCAAGCCAAAATTTGACCTTCGGAAATTCGGAAACTGCCGAAGCCAAAAAACTCTACTACTTAACTGTTGAGGGTAATTTCAAAACTCCACTTGCGATTGAACGAAAAAAATTTGGTGGAACAGCACCACATTTGCGAGACACAGACAACTCAGCAGATTTTTTAATAATTACTCACGAAGATTTTTATGACGAAGCTTTAAGGCTCAAAGAATTTCGAGAAGCAAATTCTGACCCAAGAGTTTACTTAAAAACAGAAGTGATACTGACTCAAGACATTTACGATGAGTTTTCGGGTGGGATTTACGATGCTTTAGCTTTGAGAGATTTTTTGCACTACACTTTCAATAATTGGCGTGGAAATTCAGGAGCAGAAATTCCTCCTCGTTACGTTCTTTTCTTGGGCGACAGTGATTTTGATTTTAGAAATTTAGAATTTGATAATGATAACAATTGGGTTCCAACCTTTGAAGTTGATGCAGGAAGCGATTTGATTTCGAGAGCGACTGACGATAAGTTTGCAATGCTTACGGAAGGTGACGTAATTCTTGACTTGGCAACTGGAAGAGTTCCAGCTGAGTCAGCAGAAGAAGCACAAATTTTCATTGACAAAATTATTGCTTACGAAGGTTCACCAAAGTTTGGCGACTGGAGAATGCGAGTAACTTTAGTTGGAGACGACGAGTTTGCAGGTAACGGAAGTTCGAATGAATTTTTACATATTTCACAATCTGAATCTCTTGCAGGAATTATCACAAATGGAAACCCAAGAGGATTTGATTTAAACAAAATTTACTTACCAGAATATCCGACTGTCAGTGACGCAGCAACTGCAACAGGTCGTGGAAAACCAGAAGCTGCTGATGACCTTTTGAGCAGCATTAACAATCTCGGAAGTTTGGTGGTGAATTACATCGGACACGGAAATCCTACAAATTGGGCTCACGAAAGAGTTTTTAATCAAGACAGACATCTTGGGAAATTGAAAAACGAACACCTTCCACTTTTCATCGCAGCGACTTGTGACTTTGGAGTTTTTGACCCTGCTGAGGGAAGTAAAAGTTTTACGGAAGAATTAATTTTGCTCAAAGAAGCTGGTGGAATCGGAGTTGTTAGTGCATCAAGAATTACTTTGTCGAATGCAAACGCAGCACTTAACAACCAATTCTTTACACAACTTTTCCGAACTGAAGACCAATTTATGAGACTTGGTGATGCTTTGATGAAAGCAAAAAATTCAAACGGAAGTTCAACGACACCAGATTCCAATGAAGAAAAATATTACTTGTTCTCAGACCCGACTTTGATTTTTGCTTCACCAAGACTTCGTGCAAGTAATTTACAAATTACAGGCGGTTCGATAAAAGCACTTTCACCAACTGAAATTAAAGGTACAATTTTGGACGAAGCAAACTCACAAGCTTTGGCTAATTTTAACGGAACTGTAACTGTCAAGATTTTAGATGCAAATAAATCAAGACCTCACGGAAATTCAGGTTACACTCTACAAGGAAACAATCTTTTTAAAGGAAACGTTACTTCTGACCCAACAAACCCAGGAAATTTTTCGGCTAAATTTTTCACTCCAAAAGATATTTCTTACGAAAAAACTGCAAAAATTTTGGTTTACTTTAACGATTCTTCAAAAGACGAAAGATTAAGATTTGATGGCTCAGGGATTTTGGAAGGTGTTTTACTTGAAGGTGGAAATGTAGCTTTTGAAGATTCTGTCGGACCTGAAATCAACTTTGAAGTTTTGACTGAAGGCACTGACGAAATTGAAACAATGTTAGACATTTCAATTTCAGATTCGACTTCGGGAATCAATTTGACAGGGAAACAAGGGCACAGAATCATTTTGACTTTTGACAAAGATTACGACACAATTTATGACTTAACAGACAGATTTACTTACGAAACCAATAGTTTTACGAATGGCAAAATTTTGTACGAAATCGAAGAATTAGAAGAAGGAGAGCACACTTTTGAAATCACTGCTTGGGACAATTTCAACAATGCAACAACTGTGGAAGGAAAATTATTTTTTGCAAGCGAAAGCTCCTTTGAACTCGAAGAAGTTTACAATTTTCCAAACCCAATGACAAAAAATGATTCACAGACAGAATTTATTTTTAAACTGAACCATTCTCAAGTAAATTCAAGCCTCGATGTTGAAGTCAAAATCTACACTCTGGCAGGCAGATTGATTGAAACGTTGAAATTAAATGAACAACCTCAAAGTGGCGGTTCGGGATTTTACTCCATTCCTTGGAGCGGAAGAGATAGAGATGGAGATAAAATTTCAAATGGAACTTATTTTTATTACATTAACGCGTCTTCAGAAACAGAAGACGGAGAAGTTGTTAAGGCTTCCAAAATAGGTAAATTAGCAATAATAAGATAAAACGACTTAATATCCGGAGGATTTTAAATGTCAAAAAAAATTAAAGGGTTATTCTTATCAGCCCTAATGATTCTTTCATTTTCAACAAGTGCTTTTGCAGTAAGTGAAGCTACGGCACTTTTTCTTTTAATTAATCCAGGAGCAAGAGCAGGTGGAATGGGTGAAGCATTTATGGGAATTGCAGACGATGCAACAGGGCTTTACTACAATCCTGCGAGTATTGGATTTTTTAGAAATACAAGATTTCACTTTATGCACTCAAACTGGCTTCCACAATTAGCAGACGATTTGTTCTACGATTATTTTGCAGGAACTTACTACGTTGACGGAGTCGGGACTTTTGGTGCAAACATTACCTATCTTAATCTTGGTGACCAAATTAGAACTAATGAATTTGGACAAGAAGAAGGAACTTTCACGAGTTACAACTTTGCTGCAAACTTGGCTTACGCTTACCAATTCTCAGAAAGACAAACACTCGGTGTAGGAATGAAACTCGTTTGGATGAAACTTGCTGATGACCAAAGTGTTGGGAATGAAACAACAAAAGGAAGTGCAAAAACTCTTGCTGTTGACATTGGCTATATGCACAAAGATTTCTTGACAAAAGATTTGACTTTCGGTGCTTCGATTGCGAACATAGGACCAAAAGTTACTTTTAACGACAAAGACCAAGCCGACCCACTTCCAACAAACTTGAAACTTGGTTTCGGTTACAAAGTTGTTGAGGACAGATTTAACAAACTTACTTTCCTTTATGACGTTAATCGCCAACTTGTAAAAGCTAACAAAGTTGACACAGTTTTTACTGCAACTGACACAACTGTTACAGGTGGAGAAAAAGACCCAGTTTACAAAGCGATTTTTACAACTTGGACTGATGACAAAACTTTAGAAAGATTTGTTCACAACGTTGGAGCAGAGTATTGGTACTCTGACCTTGTTGCTTTAAGAGCAGGTTACATTTGGGATCCTGAAGGAAAGATTGAAGCTCCAACTCTTGGATTTGGTTTGAAATACTTACAATTTAGGTTTGATTTCGGGATAATTATTACTCTTGATTCAGACCACCCTTTGTCGAATACTCTGAGATTTTCTTTAGACGCACAACTGTGACGTAAAATTTTATGAACCTGAAAGGTTTTAAAACCTTTCAGGTTACTTTTCGAGAAATATTTTATTAAAAAATCCCTACTTAAAAATTATAAGTTTTAAAAGTTAGAGAAACTTTGAAATTATCTAAAAAACAAACAACCACAATACTTTTGGCAGTTTTAACTGCTTTTGCAAACTTGGCTTTAGCGAAGGATTACGTCCCGAAACTAAATTCTTTTGCGAAAAAAATACCTTCTAAGGTTAGTGAAACACAAAAAGTCCTTGCGATAATGGTTGAATTTCAAAAAGAAGCCGTTGACGATAAAAGCACAACTGGACAAGGTGAGTTTGCAAGTAATTTAAGTGAGCATTTTTTGTTGACAGGAATTGATTCCGTTGAAACAAAACACAACGAAATTATTGACGTTGCACCTCATAACAGGCAGTTTTTTGAATATCAACTTCAAGCAGTAAAAAATTATTACGAAGAAGTTTCCAATGGGAATTTGGAAATCGAATACGAAGTTTACCCGAAAAATGGAAGTACTTACAGACTTCCTCGTCAAATGGCTTTTTACAATCCTGCAACTTCCGAGTCAGCACTTGACAGAGGTTTGACAAGACTTACTGTTGATGCTTTTGAAGCCGCTGACAAAGATTCAGAAATTAATTTTTCAGAATACAATCATTTTGTGGTTTTTCACGCAGGAGTTGGGAACGACATTGCTTTAGGTTTTGACGAAACTCCAAATGACATTCCTTCTGTCTTTTTAGATGAGACATTTTTCAACACAAACCTTCCAAAGGCTTACAGACCTGACATTGACCCGATTTACGAAACTACTCCAAAGCGAATCATTGTTGGCGACGGAGCGGATTCGACAGGTTTTGAAATTACAAAATGTGTGATTTTGCCTGAAACCGAATCGCAAGTTGGTTTGCAAGTTGGAATGACAGGAACAGCAGTTTTGCAAATCGGATTTTCGTTCGGTTTACCAAGTTTATTCGACACTGACGACGGTTCGCCCGGAATTGGAAATTGGGGTTTGATGGACCAAGGTTCCGCGAATTTGCGAGGACTTTTACCCGCTGAACCTTGTGCTTGGACGAAAGTTTATCAAAATTGGCTAACTCCTCAAGAAATTACAAGAAACCAAACAGGTTTAGAAGTCAGAGCAAAAACTCCAAGCCAAACACAAAATATTTATAAAATTCCGATTACAGCTTCTGAATATTTTTTAGTAGAAAACAGAAACAGAAAACTCGGAACAGACAGCCTAACTTACGCAACTGACAGCAATGGAAATCAAATCGGCTTGAAAGTTGACGAGTACGGTTTGCTTGAAATGATTGTTGAACCGACTGACACACTTGGTGTAATTCTTAAAGCTGAAAATTACGATCTTGCAATTCCCGGAGATGGAATTTTGATTTGGCACATTGACAATTCAATAATTTCAAAAAGAATCGCTACCAATTCAATTAATTCTTCCGACACACTTCGGGCAGTGAATTTGATGGAAGCTGACGGAGTTCAAGACATCGGTCAAGAATACGGATTTTTTAGTGCCGGAGCAGGAAAAGAAAGTGGAACTGCAAACGACGCTTGGTATTCTGAAAATTTTGATTGGGTAAAAAACAACAGAGCTGTTTACACAGGCGTTGACAAAGTTGAGTTCAAAAGTTTTTCACGACCTTCGACAAAAGCAAATACAGGTGGTTTTTCTCACTTGAAAATTGACAATTTCTCAAGTCGCGACACAGTAATGACTTTCGATGTGAACTTTGAAAACACAATTCCAGGGTTTCCAATTAATACGGTATCGTTTAATAATTTGACAGAAACATTTACTTTTGATGGAAAATCGGAATTAGTTTTTGCTAATCCTGAAGAATTGAAAAGAATCTTTTGGAATGAAGAATTAGGAATTGCTCAGGATTCTGTAATTGAAACTTTCTCTGATATGTTAATTCATACTTTAAGACCAACTTTACTTGCTGACGAAATGCAAAGTGGAATCGAACCTTGGTCGCAACCAAATGGGCGAGAAGAAATTTTAATTCCTAAAACATTAGGGCTTAAATCTTATGGAATAGCTTTAAAAGATTTTCCTCAAAATGAAACTTTAACGACTACTCCTGTTACAACTAAAGGAAATATTTTAGATAAAAAGATTCTTTTAGGAACTGAAAGTGGAAAATTGATAGTACTTGAAAATCGCGGAGATTACGATACTTTGCTTGTAACTCAAAACTTACAACTTACGACTTGGGAAATTTCACATTTAGCCTACAACAAAGAAAGTGCTTTCGTAGGTGCAGGAAACTTAATTTATAAAATAAATTTGGCATCTTTTGAGGTTAACGAAGTTGTTAACTTGGAAGAACAAATCACAGATTTGATAGTTGCTGAATTTTCTGATAATACTGAAAATTTGATTCTTTTAACAAAAACATCTTTAAAGATGTTTGATAGTAATGGAGTAACAAAATTTAGTTTTGATTTTGGTGAAAAATTTTCCTCAGGGCTGGCAGTTGAAGACTTTGACTTAGATGGAAGAGTTGAAATTGTTGTTACAAGAGATGATAAAATTTATGTTTTTACAGAGAATGGAATTTCAAAACCAAATTTTCCTGTAACATTAAAAGACGAGTGGATTTACTTCCCACCTCTAATTGGAGATGTAAACTCTGACGGAAAAGGTGAAATTATTTTTATAGCCCAAGAAAATAATTTACTCTATGCTATTGATTTAAATGGTCAAATTGTTCAAGGATTTCCATTTGCGATTGGAGGAATACCAAATTCTTCACCAATATTAGCAAATTTAAAACCTGGTGAGGAATTAGAACTTTTTGTAAAAACTACATCTTTAGATCTTTACGGCTTCTCAATTCCAAATTCAAAATTTACTGAAAGACCGCTTTGGTCGGGTGAAGGCGGAAACAAATTTCATTCAAGTTTTGTCGAAAAATCAGAAGAAGAAATTAAATCCGAAGCAACAGGAAATGGAGTTCTCCACAAAGTTTACAACTACCCAAATCCTGCCAAAACAGAAACAAAAATTAGATTTTATCTAACTAAAGACGCAGAAGTTAAAGTTAGAATTTATGACCTTGCTGGACATTTTGTTGATGAATTTATAAAACAAGGACAAGCCAATCAAGTCGGTGAAATTGTCTGGGATTTGGATAAAGTTTCAAACGGTGTTTACTACACAAAGGTTGAAGCTGACGGAGATTCAAAAATGATTAAAATTGCAGTAGTGAAATAATGGTAAACAATTTGATAAATTTTCTTACTAACCGACTAAAGTCAGCAATCCTTTTATTCGTTATTGTTCATTGCTCACTCTTTGTTGTAAATGCACAACCTGCTGCTTACAATCATCCTGAACTTGAGTGGCAAACAATTGAGTCGCTACATTTCAAAGTACATTTCCATCAAGGAACAGAGCGAACTGCAAGAGTTACTTCAAAAATTGCCGAAGAAGTTTATGGACCAATTACAAATCTTTACGATTTTGAGCCTGATGAAAAGATGAATTTGGTGATTCGCGACCACGATGATTACTCGAATGGTGGAGCTTTTTACTTCGATAACACAATTGAAATTTGGGCAAGCAATTTGGATTATGATTTGCGTGGTTCGCACAATTGGTTGAGAGACGTTATCGCTCACGAATTTGTGCATATGATTCAGCTTCAAGCCTCAAGAAAATCTGACAGTAGAAGATTTCCTGCGGCTTATTTGCAAGTTCTCGCTTACGAAAAAGAAAAACGTCCTGATGTTATTCGCGGTTATCCGAATGTGATAGCTTCTTATCCTTTTCCAACTGTGATTGTTCCGCTTTGGTTTGCGGAAGGTGTTGCACAACACCAAGAAAAAACTGTTCACTACGACATTTATGACGCTCACAGAGATATGATTATCAGAACTCGTTACTTAAACGACGAAATCCTTTCTTACTCTGAAATGGGTTCTTTTGGAAAAGGCGGAACAGGAAACGAATCGGTTTACAATCAAGGTTACGCTCTTACAAATTTTATTGCCAAAAAATACGGTGAAAAATCAATCGCAGAAATTGCCAAAAATCTTTCTTCAAAAATCAATTTCTCTTTTGAAAGTGCAGTTGAAAAGGCAATCGGAATTTCGGGTGAAGAAGTTTACAAAGAGTGGCGAAAAGAACTCGACAAAACTTATGAAAAACGCCTTTCAAAAATCAGAGCTAACGAAGTAAGTGGCGAAAAATTACTTTTAACAGAAAATTCAGTTCCTTACAAAAACGGTTTTTACTGCTCGGTTTGTGCAGGGCATTCAAACGAAACTGTCGGAGTTTCAACTCATTCGCAACTCGGATTCAAGCATTCCACAAAACAAAATTTTTCTGAAACAGTGGACGGTGGTGGAACAACAAATCTTTATCCGACTTGGACAAAAGACGGCAAAAAATTAGCTTTCATTTCAAATTTTGAAGGCGGCGGATTTTTCTCTTACACAAGCGTTTACACTTACGACTTTGAAACTAAAGAACACAAAAAATTAAAGTCAGGCGTTTACTCAACACCTTCTTGGACTGATGACGGAAATAAAATTGTTTACGCAAGAAAAGGTAAACTCAACGAATACAAATCGAGATTTTCAGACCTCTACATTTACGACCTCGAATCGGAAGAAGAAACAAGACTAACTCACGACCTTCGTGCTTTTAATCCTTCGGTTTCTCCTGACGGGAAAAAAGTTGCCTTTTCGGTGAACTTCGACGGAACAATGAATTTGGTTGTTGGAACTTTGGATTCGGCAAGTGTGAAAGGTTTGAGATATTTAACTAACTTTGAAAATGGCGAACAAACTTACTACCCAAAATGGTCTGCTGACGGAAAACAAATCACTTTTGCGACTTCGCTTCTTGATGGAAGAGATGTTGCAGTTGTGAATTCTGACGGAACAAATTTCCGCTACATTTTGAATACCAAACTTGACGAAAGAAATCCAAATTTCACTCCTGACGGCAAAAAAATTCTTTACGCTTGCGACAAATCAGGAATTTTCAACATTTTTTCTTATGACCTCGAAACAGATAAAAGTGAACTTTTGACGAATGTTACAGGAAGTGCTTTTATGCCTGAAATGAATTCTGACGGCAAAATAGCTTACTCAGAATTTGCAGTTGACGGTTATAAAATCGCAATTCTTGATGAACCAAAACCACTCGACGAAGCAAATTCAGTTTACATCGAAAATTACATCGAAACAATTCCCGACAGAAAATTTGACGACACAATTTATCCAATGACAGAAGCGAAAGATTACAATCCTGAACTTGGAAAAATGATTTTGTTTCCAAGAGCAACTTTCGATTACGGAACTTTCAAACCCGGAGTTTACGGCTATTGGAACGGAATTTTGAACAAATACAATTTCTTTTGGGGACTTTCCACAAACAAAGATTTTGAAATTGACGCTTTTTCAATCATCGAATACAAATTCAAAAGACCGACTTTATTCTTTGAACTTTATTACATCTCGCGAAAACTCAAGGATTCGTCAGTCGGTAGAGCAACTGAAAATCTCGACGACATAATTAACAACGAGACTTCGATTCGTAGAGACTTTCAATACATTTTTGATTTGTTTGAAATTGATGCAGGAATTAGAGAAAAAATTGACGCTGAAAATGACTACCAACTCGCTTTTGTTCACAGTCGTTACTCGACAAAGTTAAAGTTTGACACTTTTATAATCGACAACGTTGACTCAACAACGACTTTTAGAGCTGACCTTTCGCAGTTTCGTTACTTCAAACCTGAACCTTATTTTCTAGGTTACTCATTTTCTTCAAAATGGCATTACAGAAGTATCGCTCCAGCTCTTGACAGAAATATAAATCCTCACATCGGGCGTGAATTTACAGTTCAAATTGACAACGAATTGAACCAATTCAACAGAGATTCGGACTTTAGTATTTCGGAAACAGGAACTCTTGAGCAAAACCGAATTGACTACTTTATGAGCAAATTTCAAGTTGATTACTCTGAGCATTTACCTGTTCCGTTTATGAAAAAGTGGCGACACAGTTTGACTGCGAATTTCAAAGGTGGAGTTTTGGTTGGTTACAACAAAAATAACATCGCTCCAAGAGATTCAATCAGTGCTTTTCCTGAAAAGTATACAAGAGAAGAGAGAACACCTGACGATTATTTTAACTTTTTTGGAGGTGGCTTTCCGGGAATGAAAGGTTATTCTTACTACGCTCTTGAAGGTAAAAATATGGCGATTCTGAATTTGAATTACCGTTTTCCAATCATCAAAAGTTTAGATTTAGAATTTTTACACTTACGTTTTGACAAACTTTATGGAAGTGTTTTCGCTGACATTGGAAATCTTTGGGATAACAGTAGCCCGAGCAATGCTTTTAAAGATATTAGCACAGGAAAGTCAAATTTAAATTCGCAGAAATCTTACAGCAATTACGACTACGACAGATTGAAAAACGATTGGAACGATTTCAAAATTGATGTTGGTTACCAATTGCGAACAAGTTTATTTTCATTCTTCGGCTATCCGACAGCACTTGAATTTTCTGCTGCTTACGGCTTGACAGAATTTGATACTTTGGTTGACGTTGACCCAGTTAGTGGAATTGAAAAAGACAGACTTTTTTATCCTGAAACTGTTCCCGTAGCCGAAAGAGAACCAGGAATTCCTTATGTTGATAAAGTCATCAAAAATGGTGGTGAATGGCGTTACTACTTTACTGTTCTGTTTACTTTTTAGGAAGAATTCAGGAGACAGTAGTCAGAATCCAGAAGTTGGTTTGGCGGTAATTTTTAAGTTTTTAGAATTGCGGACTTTAGTCCGTGAGAGTTAAAGGTTTTTTGAGTAATTTTTTAGGTTAAAGTTTATGAAGCAAATTTTTTATCAGTCATTTAGCAAACTGGAGTTTTAAAAAAAATTGTTTTTCGGTAAAATAAATTTAGCAGTTTTCTTTGTTGTTCTTTTGTGGATTAATCCATTGAAAGCTCAATTTCAATTTTCTTCAAAGAACTTGATGAGAACCGAAGTTGGACTACAAAAACAAAGTGCCTCTTTTAACCAAATGCTTTTGCAAGACTCAGATTTACCGGTTGAAAACGAGTGGAACAAACCAAAACCTGAAGGTTGGAAAAGCCCAATGGTTGGAGCTTTACTTTCGGCTTTGCTTCCGGGACTTGGACAAGTTTATGGCGGAAATTACGTTACAGGTTCGATTTACTTTGCTTCGGAAGTTAGTCTTTGGGGTGGAATTAGTTACTACAATTCAAAAGGCGACGACAAAACAGACGAATTTATAGATTTTGCAGAAGCTAATTGGCACGTTGAACGTTACTACGGTTACTTGATTTCTCATTACATTAGTGAAAATGGTGGAACGAATACTTTTGGCGACCCTGATGTAGATGGTTTTTTTGACCTTTCAGCTTCGGAAGTTAATTTTCTAAAAGATTATGAAAACAATGTTTGTGGAACAGGTTGTTCGCACCACGTAATTAATGAGGCTTTGGTAACAGGAAAGAAAGACAGGAATTACTACGAGAATATTTATAAATACGACCAATTTTCGCAAGGTTGGATTGACATTGTTTATCCTGAAGGTGCAGAAACTGTCGCTTATGTAAATAATGTAAATATTGCTTACAAGCCTTTTGACTTGGGAAATTCTGTAAGTGAAAAACGAAATGAATACCGAAAAATGAGAAACGATGCGAATGATTTTTACAAAACAGCCGATAACTTTAGTCTTGGACTTTTTGCAACAAGATTAGTGAGTGCAATTCACGCAGCAGTTTCGATTAATAATCAGAACAAAGAGAAATTCGCAAGTCTAACTCCTGATGTAATTCGTTATAACGGGAATCTTGTAAACGCCGCAACTTTAAAGATTCGTTGGTAAATGAAAATGATAAAAACAACGACACTACTTTTAATTATAATTCTTAGTTTCTCAGCTTTTGCAGAAGATTTCAAAAGAGAAAAACTTTTGGCAGAAACCGAAGCAAGTTTTGAGAATTTCCAAAACTCCTTGCAAAGCGAATTTGAACCAACAGTTCAAATTAAGAAACCAGCTCTTGCAATGATTTTATCGCTTTTAGTTCCCGGAGCAGGTGAGGCTTACGTCGGAAATCAAAAACGAGCTTACGCATTTTTTGCTGCAGAAGTCTTGCTTTGGAGTTCTTACTTTGGAGTTGATGCTTACGGAAAATCAGTTGAAAAAGACGCTGTGAATTACGGAAGTAATTATTCGGGAGTTGACCTTCACGGAAGAAACAGAGATTTCAGAACAGACGTGAGTTTTTACCAATCAATGGACGAATTTAACACCGACCAATTACAAAACAGAAATTACAGTAGAGTTTACAAGAAAACAGACGAAAATAATTGGGATTGGCAAGGTTCAGAAGCGAACCGTAAGTCTTACCGAAAACTTTTACTTCGAGGAAGAGACTTCCAAAATAGAGCGAAATTTGCAGGCTTTGCGATTTTTGCAAACCACGTAATTTCGGCAATTCATTCTGCATTTCTTGCACGTAATTTGAACAAAAGTTATGGCGAGAAAAACACTCCTCTCAAATTCAATTACACTTACGATTCAATGCTCCAAAGCGAGTTCTTTCAGGTTAGGTTGGAGACTAAGTTTTAACTAATTTTTCATTCCAAATTCAACTAAAAGAAAAAGACCTAAAAAATGGTAATTTAAAAAATGAATTTCGAAGTAGAAGAAATCCAATTTGAGAATGTTTCAGACAATACAATTTTTGATTCTTTAAAGACTGAATGGAGAAAAAGCCTTACAGCTCCTCAAGATGATATGTGGGAAACGTTTACAGAATTTGCAGAACATTGGAAAATTAATTTCAAAAATCAAACTATCGGTTATGCCTGTGTAAATAGCGATAATTGCCTTTTACAATTTTTTCTTATACCTGAATGGATACAGACAGGAAGTTCAATTTTTGAAAAATTTGCCCACCAACTAAAAATCCAAAAAGCAATAATTGGAACAAATAATCCTCATTGTCTTTCAATGGCTATGAATTTTCAAGAATCAGTAGAAATTCAATTTTATCTTTTTTCAGATTATCTAAATGAAAAAGTAGGGGATAAAGAAGGAACGTTAAGATTGGTTAAAATTGATGAACTTGAGAAATTTGTAGAATTCTGTCACATCAGTACTGGAGGTCCAAAAGATTGGTTAAGTGGATATGTTAGTAATTTGATAACCAAAGGCGAATATTTTGTCTTTGAGGAAAAAGGCGAAATCTTGGGTATTTGTGAAGTACGGAAAAGTGAAACCAATCCTAAAGTTGCAAATTTAGGAATGATTGTTTCGCCAAATCATAGAAAAAAAGGTTTAGGAACATTTCTTCTCGGAAAAGCGAAAGAAATTTCTCTTGAGTGGAAAAGGGAGCCAATTTGTGGTTGTGAGAAAGAAAATATTGGCTCTTTAAAAGCTATTCATAAAAATGGATTTAGAAGTATTCATCAAATGTTGTTGCTAAAGTTTGGTTCTCAATGATTACAAAACCAACACTACTTTTAGACGAGATAAAGTGTAAGGAGAACATAAATAAGATGTTTTCTAAAGCACAGTTTTATGGCTTGGATTTTCGTCCTCATTTTAAAACTCATCAATCACTTGAAATTGGAAAATGGTTTAAGGAAAAAGGTGTCGATAAAATTACAGTTTCTTCCGTCACAATGGCTGAATATTTTGCTGTTGATTGGAATGACATTACAATTGCTTTTCCTGTGAACATTCTTGAAATCAACAAAATCAATGCTTTGGCTGAAAAAATAAATTTGAACTTATTGGTTGAAAGCGAGGGGAGTATTGAGTTTTTATCGGAAAAAATTACTTCTGAAATTGATGTTTTTATCAAAATTGATGTTGGGTATCACCGAACCGGAATTTCACCAAATGAGATTCAACTAATTGATAAAATTTTGCAGGTCATCGAAGGAAGTCAGTTAATTAATTTTAGTGGATTTTTGGGTCACGCAGGACAAACTTATGAGTGTAAAAACAAAGAAGAAATTAGACGAGTTCATAAAACCAGTTTAGAAATTATGGGCAAACTCAAGGAAAAATACAAAGAGCAATTTCCTTCTTTGATAATTTCTCTGGGAGACACACCAAGTTGTAGCGTTGCAAAGAATTTTACAGGAGTAGATGAGATTCGACCCGGAAATTTTGTGTTTTACGATTTAACTCAAAATCAAATTGGCTCAAATGATATTTCACAAATTGCAGTTGCTTTGGCGTGCCCGATTGTAGCTGTCCATAAAAATCGCTCTGAAATAATTATTTACGGAGGAGGAGTTCATCTTTCAAAAGAAAGATTGGAAGGCGAAGAAGGAACGATTTTTGGCAGAGTTGTGGAAAAGAAAAAGAGTGGTTGGGGAAATCCGATTCCTAAAATGTACGTGAAAAGTTTATCACAAGAACACGGAATAATTTCTGCTCCAAGAGACGAAATAGAAAAATATAAAATAGGTGATTATTTATTAATTTTACCTGTTCATTCGTGTATGGTTGGAAATTTGATGAAAGATTACTGCACTCTTGACGGTCGAATGATTTCAAAACTTTAAAAATTACCACAGAACACTCTCTTTTTAAATTCTATTAGGCTCACAGTTCTTTACTCAAAGGCTTTTTTTCTAGCTTAGAGACAGAACTTTAGTTGCTTTAACTACAAAGTATAATGAAATTTCTTTGCCTAGAGCTTTTCTCATTTCTAAAATATCTATTTATTAGACTGAATTAAAAATTTTATTATATCCAATATACTTAATTTGTATCTTATAAACTCATTTCAAAGATAAGAACATGAATACTGTTAAAAAGAACCAACATTATATCCCTAAATTTTATTTAAGAAATTTTTCATACGAACTAAATGCCAAACAAATTGGTATTTATAACATAAAATCAAGTTTTTTCTTTCAAACAGCTAAATTAAAAACCCAAGGTTCCAAAGATTTCTTTTATGGGCATGATGGAGTCATAGAAAATAATTTAGCTAATATTGAAAACTTATTAGCTTCAGAAGTTAGAGAAATAATAAGAACTGAAAATGTAATCCAAAAAGACGGAATAAAATACCTTAATTTATTAATATTTGTTGGATTAACTCATGTAAGAAACCCAGTTTATATTGATTTTATCAAGAAAACAAGAGAAAAATTTATAGAAAAACTCGATGGACATTATGGAAAAATAAATTTAAATAATGCATTTCCAGAGATAACACATGAAGAAGTTATCAAAATCGCATTGTCTCATTGTAAGGATGTAGTGGGTAACTTATTTGATTTAAAGTATAAGCTTTTAATAAATCGTACTAAAATTCCATTTATTACATCTGACTTTCCCATAGTAAGACAAAATCAATTTTTAGAAAAAAGAAAAATTTCTCACGGAAAAACAGGATATGGAAATATTGGGTTGCAAATTTTTATTCCTCTTAACCCTAAAATCACTTTAGTTTTTTATGATTCTAATATCTATAAAATAGGCTCTAGAAAAATAACTCTTGATTTAACTAGGAAAGCTGATATTGAAAAATTAAATATTCTTCAAATTTTAAATTGCGGTGAAGCTCTTTTTTTTAATGAAAATATATCTAAGTCTTATATCGAATACCTAATTTCAAAATCTCAAGGACCCATGAATACACATAAACCTTTAGTAAAACTACATCCTAATGTGAAACTAATTGGTATTGATGAAGAGAAAGGTCCTTCTCAAAAGAGTAGCTTATTAGAACTGAAAATGGTAGATAGTGATGTTAAATTAGAAATTAAAGGGCTAAAAATTTTACCAAAGGCAAAAAAAATAAAAATTAATAAAGAATTGATTCCATTAAGGAAATGGCCAAAAAAATTGAGAGCAAACAGTCGATGATTTTTATATTCTTTACATTTTTAAGTCAAACTAAACTTCTTTATTTTACCCGTTTTACAACCTAAATTAATTTTCACTGAATGTTAAACCAAACGAGTGAACGGAGAAAAAATGAACCAAATCTTATTAGTACCAATGATTACAGGTTTAATCTTTGTGATTACAGGATTAATCTTTCAAAAATTTCCACCAAAGAAAATTAATGGTTTAGTAGGTTACAGGACAAAAAAATCAATGAAGTCTCAAGAATCTTGGGATTTTGCTCAGGTTTACTCAAGCCAACAAACTGTAAAAATTGGCTCAATTCTCACAATGACCTCATTTTCAGGATTGTTTTTTCCATTTGAAGACCCAATTAAAGGAGCTGTTGAGCTCGGATTAACATTTGCTGTTCTATTTCTCTTAATATCCTCAACTGAAAAAGAATTGAAATCAAAATTTGGTGAAAATTAAAAAATGAAAAGAAGAATATTTTCAACATTTTGGGGAAAACTATGTTTGATATAGACAAACTTGAATTTAAAAAATTAGATTTGAACGGATTAAAAACCTTAGTCAGTTGGGCAGAAACTGAAGGTTGGAATCCAGGACTTTCTGATACTGATGTTTTTTGGAAAACAGACCCTGATGGATTTTTAGGTTTTTACTTTAATAATTCTCTAATTGCTGGAGGAGCAATTGTTTCTTATAACGATGAATTCGGTTTTATGGGACTTTTCATTGTTAAATCAGAATATAGAAACCTCGGGATTGGTAAAAAATTATGGTATCTGAGACGAGATATGTTAATCGAAAGACTTAAAAATAACTCCTCAATTGGTATGGACGGTGTTGTCGATATGCAACCTTTTTACCAGAAAGGAGGATTTGAAATTGCTTTTATCGACAAACGATATGAAAAAATAGGAATCGAATTGCCTGTCAGCGAGAAAGTTAAACCTATAGTAGAGGAAGATTTTAATCAAATTTTAGATTATGATAAAAAGTGTTTTGGTTTCATAAGACCACAATTTTTAAAGCTATGGTTAAATTTGCCTGAGAGTAGAACTTACAAATATTCAGAAAATAATGAACTAAAAGGGTTTGCTGTTCTGAGAAAGTGTTCATCAGGTTTTAAGATTGGTCCATTATTCGCAGACAATGACAACATTGCAGAAGAATTATATAAGGCTTGTTTGAATTCTGCAATTGGAAATTCCGTTTATCTTGACATTCCGATGATTAACAATGGAGCTGTGAAAATGGTAGGAAAATATAATGCAAAGTATGTCTTCGAATGTGCAAGAATGTATAAAGGAAGTCCACCTCAAGTTGATGTCAGTAAAGTTTATGGTATAACTACTTTTGAACTTGGGTAAATGCAAAAAACACTCATTTAGTGCTTTTGGTGAACAAAGATTTAAAATCAAAATTTAACGTTAAAAATTTTTTGAAAAATTGAATTAGAGAAATGAAAAGAATTATAGGCATTAATGGAAGTGCAAGTCAAAACTCCTCTAACTTAGCAATCCTTAATTTTGTTGAAGAAGTTGGTAAGACTGAATTTGAATTGGAAATTTTTGATGACTTAACAGAACTTCCGCATTTTAAAACAGAACTAAGCGACGAAAATGTACCAGAAAAAATAGTTGAATTTCGTAACAAAATTGCAAAAGCAGAAGGAATCATCATTAGTACTCCCGAATATATCTTCAGTATTCCGAGTGGATTAAAAAATGCAATTGAGTGGTGTGTTTCAACAATTATTTTTTCGGATAAACCGATTGGAATTATCACAGCTTCTGCGAGTGGAGAAAAGGGACACGAAGAATTAAAAATGATTATGAAAACAGTGCAAACAAAGTTCACCGATGAAACGACTTTGCTTATTCAAGGTGTAAAAGGTAAAATTGATAAAGAAGGAAAAATTAAAGACTTTGAGACGAAAGAGAGATTGAGAAAATTTGTCCGGGCATTTTGTAAATTGATTGAGAGATAGTGAGAGAATTCTAAATTTCCCTATTTCTTTTTTTAGTGTTTTTTCGTGTATTTCGTGGGCAGAAAAAACAGTCATTTACTTTAGAAATCTTCATTGAAATTAACTTCATTTTTAAAAAATAGCGTTTGGGCTTTTACAGACAAAGGTATTCAAGCACTTTTCGGTGTCTTTTTGGCGATTTACATTCTTCGTGAATTGCCAAGCGATGAAGCTGCACTTTTCATAAATCTTCAAGTAATTTTCCTAACATTTTCAAACATCGTTCACGGAATGGCTCTTGGTCCGATGGTAAAATTTTACTCGGAAGATACAACTAAGCACAATTTTGTGTTGGCAAGTTTTGCTCTAAATTTAATCGGTTTTGTTGTCGGAACGATTTTACTTGTAGTTCTTACTCCTATTTTAAGTTCGATTTTACAACTTCCGAAACTTATTGATTTGATGTACTTGGCGATAATAATTTCATTTTTTAGCCTAATCAAAAACTTCGTGAGTGAGATTTACCGAGCAAAAAATGTCATCTGGATTTACAGTATCATTAACATAATTCAGCAACTTAGTAGTTTGGTAGCTTTACTTTGGATTTCGTTTGAAATCGGTTTGGAATCGGCTGAACAAGTCGCTTTTGTAATTCTCGGAGGAGTCCTTACAGGTCTGACTGTTACATTTTTTATTTTGCTTTTCAGAGGAAGTTTCAAGGCAATAAAAGAGATGAGTTTGGGCTTTTCGGAAGAACTAAAAAAGATTTGGGATTTCGGAAAATACACTTCACTTTCGATAACTTTACAGCACGTTTACGACAAAGTTGATATTTTGATGATTACTTCGCTTCTTGGAGTTCAGGAAGTTGTGCTTTACTATGCAGTGATAAATTTCAAAAAAGTTTATGATTTGATGAAGCAAATCATTCACATTCTTTTCTTTTCAACTATGTCAAAACTTTGGTATGAAAAAAAGGTTGAAGAGTTACGTGATTTCTTTGAAAAAATCATCTTTTCCACAACTTCCGTTTTGATTGTTGGTTCGGTATTTTTATTTTTCTCAGCGGATTTTCTTTTCGACGTGCTTTACAAAAATAAATTCCCCGAAGGTGCGAATATGCTTCGGATTTTCACTTTTTACGCTCTCGTTCTAAGTTGGAATACAACTGGTGAAGCACTTCTTTTAGCTTTGAATAAGCCTAAAAGTTTACTTGCAGTTCGAGTCTTCTCAAGCATTCTAAACGTAATTATGAATTATTTTTTAATCTCATACTTTGGTGTTCTGGGAGCGATTCTTTCAACTTTAATTGCAATAACAATTGTTTCGATTATTTACGCTTACCAAAGCAAAAAGGAAATCGGGTTTACTTTTATAGGAGTTTTAGGGCGTTACAAAGATTCGATGAATTTGCTGAGAAATAGAAGGTAGTATCACGGATTTTACGATTCTAGGGAGCAAAAATTTTTGTTCCTACAGAAACTTCTAATGCGAAAGAATTAGAAAAACCTATTAAACATTAGTCATTAGTTAGCCGATTTGGCTTAAGTCCATTTTTTTCTTGAGAGATTTTTGGAACTCTTGCCTTAAGAGTTTGTGTTCAGGGTTTCGGAGTTGTGGGTCTTGTTCGATGATTGAAAAAGCCATTTTTCTTGCGACTTCGAGAATTTCACCGTCTTCGGTAATTTTTGCGATTTTGAATTCAGGCATTCCGCTTTGTTTTGTTCCAAAGAAATCACCAGAGCCACGAATTTGTAAATCTTCTTCTGCGATTCTGAAACCGTCGTTAGTTTGCTCCATAATTTCCAATCTTTGCCTTGCTTCCGTCGAACGTGCGTACTGTGAAACGAGCAAACAGTAAGATTGGTAATCGCCTCTTCCGACTCTTCCACGAAGTTGGTGAAGTTGTGAAAGGCCAAAACGTTCTGCGTGTTCAACAACCATCACAGAGGAGTTAGGAACGTCAACTCCAACTTCAACGACAGTTGTACTGACAAGGATATCTAGTTCTTTAGCTTTGAACTTTTGCATCACTTCGTCTTTCTCGGAATTTTTCATTTTTCCGTGAAGAAGCCCAAGTTTGAATTCAGGGAAAACTTCTTCTTGCAAAAGTTGGTAACTTTCGGTTGCTGCTTTCAAGTCTAATTTTTCTGACTCCTCAACAAGCGGATAAATTACGTAGGCTTGTCTTCCTTTTTTTATTTCCGAGCGAACAAATTCAAAAACAAAACCTCTGTCTTTGTCAAAGTAAACTTTGGTTTTAATTGGCTTTCTACCTTTCGGAAGTTCGCGAATCACAGAGACATCAAGGTCTCCGTAAACTGTCATCGCTAAAGTTCTTGGAATCGGAGTTGCTGTCATCACGAGAACATCAGGAGTAAAATTTCCGTAGCCTTTGTCGCGAAGTTTAGCTCTTTGGATTACTCCAAAACGGTGTTGTTCGTCAATTACAACAAAACCTAATTTTTTGAAAATTACGTTGTCTTCGATGAGTGCGTGAGTTCCGACTAAAAGTTTTATTTCGCCACTTTCGAGTTCTGTCAAAAGTTTTTCGCGTATTTTTTTTCTTTGCTTACCGACCAAAATTCCTGTTTTAATTCCGAGACTTTCAAACCAACCTTTGATGTTTTCAAAATGTTGTTCTGCTAAAATTTCAGTCGGAGCCATAATCGCAGTTTGAAATCCGTTTGCAATTGCCATCAAGCACGAAAAAACTGCGACAACAGTTTTACCCGAACCAACGTCTCCTTGCAAGAGTCTGTTCATTGGTTGTGAGGATTTCATATCTTTTCGGATTGTGCGAAGAACGTTTTTTTGGCTGTCAGTGAGTTCAAAAGGCAGAATTTCTTTTACAAATTTTGTGGCAAATTCTCCGACTTCTTCAAAATTTATTCCGATTTCGGAAGTATGAGTTTTTCGCCTTTTGGTTGCAAGTAGTAGCTGGAAAAAGAAAAGTTCGTCAAATTTTAGACGCTTAATTGCTAACTCTTTTTGTTGTAAATCTTGTGGGAAGTGTGCAAATCTTAAAGCAGTTTGAAGGTCTAAAACTTTTAGTTTTTCAACTAAGTATTTTGGTAAAGGGTCTTTAATGTGCTGTAAATAATTGTCAACTACTGTTTTAATGATTTTTCTGAAACCACGACTGTCAAGGTAAACTTTTTTCAAACCTTCTGTTGAAGGGTATTGAGAAACGATAGTTCCTGTTTTGAAAAAATTCTTTCCTGCCTCCGAACCGATTTTGTCAAAATCTGGGTGTTGGATTTGTGGAACTCCACGAAAGTTCGTAACCTTTCCGCTAAAAGCAACTGTTTCGCCGACAGTGAAAGCCTTTGACCAAAAATTTACTCGGTTAAACCAAACAAAATTTATAATTCCTGTTGCATCGGAAGCTACAACTACGAAACGTGAAGTTGTACCTGTTGCGAGCATTCCAAAGTTGTCAATTCTGACGATGACCGTAATTTCATTTTCAGATTCGTTTGGTAAATCCCGAATTGGTGAAATCGTAGTTCTGTCAAGGTAACGACGCGGAAGGTACCAAAGTAGGTCTTTGACTGTGAAGATTTGTTCTTTGTTTAAAGCGTTTGCTTTGAGAGGTCCAACTCCTTTTACCCAAGTAACTTCGGTTTGTAAAGGAGGAGGTTTTCGGATTGGTTCTGTCATTCAAATTAAAAGCAGAAACTCAAATTTTCGAGTTTCTGCAAAAATTTAATCTTCTAAAGATGTAACAGCTTCGTCAACGGAATTGAAAGCACTGAAAATTTTAGAAAGTTGAGTGATTACAAAAAGGCTTTCGATTTTGTCTGTGATATTTGCTAAAGCTAATTTACCGTCAACATCGTTTAACAAATTCAAACTTCCTGTTAAAGCTCCGATTCCAGTACTGTTCATCCACTTAACTTTACGTAAATCAAAAACAACTTTAGTTACGCCAACGTCAATAAGGCTTTTAACGTGTTCTTTGATTTCTGAAGTTTCGTCTCCACCCATTAGTTTACCCGAAAGTTCTAAGACTACGCAATGACCTTTTTTGATTTCTTTAATTGCCATAATTTCCTCGATTAGGTTTAGTTCATTTTGATGCAAATGATAATTCGTAAAATTAAGTAATTTGTTTAAAAAAACAAAAGAATTACGGATTCAATGAGTAATGCACAATTAACAGTACACAATTAACAGTGCACAATTAACAGTATCTTTATTGCTATGGGATTACCGACTTTAGTCGGTTTGTAAAATGAAGAACCGACTAAAGTCGGCAATCCAAAACATTATTCATTAGAAAGAGACAAAGATTCCTAAAAGAAACTCAAACTTAAATTTTTCATCAAAGGCAAATTCGGTACGAATGACTTCACGGTAAGGAATGTGAAAGTTTAATCCAAACCCAAAACCTTTTTGTAAGTCTGAAAATGAATTTGGTCTTTGAGAATCTTGATACCAAGCATCACCAGAATCGAAGAAAAGTTCACCACTAATTCCAAATTTAAAATTATCTGTGTAGTCTTCTGAAAAATCAAAACTTCTTACTTTATAGTGTTTGGTTTTTAGAATCGGGAAACGGTAAGCGATTGAAGTTAAGAAAAGCTGCTCTCCGTCTCGTTGGTCTCTAAAATGTCCACGAACAGTGTAAATCGAACCTAAAACGTACCTGTCATAAACAGGAACTTTACCTTTTGAATTTTGAGAAAGAATGTGAAAGCCCAAAGTTTGATGCTTGGAAATCGGGAAAAAGTAACGTGCGTCAACAAAACTTTTCCAATAATTTGCAGTTGTCGAAGTGAGACCAATTCGTTGGAAAGTGCTTTCAAAATAGATTCCTTTGTTCGGATAAAAAATCAAATCTCTTGTGTCAAAAATGTAAGAAAGTAAAAGAGAAGGCAATTTGTCATTCTCTTTTGGTGAAAGAAAAATATCTTTGATTGGTTCGTCTTTTTGACTTTGGACATTTCTGTAACCAACTCCAGCAAAGATTTTATGGTCGAACCCAATTTGTCTTCCAAGAGTTAAAAATCCACCTTGTTCGAGAGTTTTGAGAGAACTTAGGTTTAGTGGTTGCCAAGAGTTGTCAAACTCAGATTCGACTTCAAGCGTTCTTCTGAAAAGCATTGTTTGGAGAATTAATTTTTTGTCAGTGAGCCAAGGAATCAAATAAAAAAGTTCGTAACCTGCGTTGTAGCCAAGACTTACGCTCGCAGAAAGTTTCTCATTGTTACCGCGAAAGTTTGTGTGTTTTAGGCTTAACTTGAGCGTAACTTTTTCTTCCGCAAGTCCATTCCAACTCGTGAAAATATTTTTGAATTTTGAAAAAGTGAAACTGTTCTCTGCGTTGAAGACTTCAGGAACGGGCCAAATAAACCACCTTTCGTCAACTGTGATTTTTAAGGTCGAATCTCTAAAGGTCGCATCAACTTTGTCGAAGAGTCCAAGTGATTCGATTTTCCGCCTGTCAAGTTCGATTGAAGCAGAGTCAGCAATACTTCCAATTTTGAGCCTCATTTCTCGAGTTATGACTTCGGTACGAGTTTTCTTATTGCCCAAAACCTCAATTTTTCCAATGACTTGTGCCTGTAAAAGGGACGAAAGAAAAATTAAAAAAAATATACAAAGTGCCTTTAACATAGCTTGGAAAATACTTCGCAAAAATGTTCAGACAAAATGAATTAATTTTGAAGAAATGGACTTGACAACTAATAGCTAATAAATTAACTTCAACCCTCTTTTGCTGAAAAGAAAACAAATAATTTTTTGGAGATAAATAAATGTACGCAATAGTTGAAGTTGCAGGACGTCAATACAAAGTTAAAGAAAATGCTACTGTTAAGGTTCCTTTGTTGAAATCTGACGCTGGTGCTTCTGTTGAGTTTGACAAAGTCCTTCTCGTATCAGGTGATGAAGTTAAAGTTGGTTCTCCGACTGTTGAAGGTTGCAAAGTTACTGCTACCGTTCAAGAGCACGGAAGAGACAAAAAAGTAACTAACTTTAAGAAAAAAAGACGTAAAGGTTACAAAAGAAAAATCGGACATCGTCAGGATTTTACAGCAATTAAGATTGACAGTATCACAATATAAATTTCATAGGAATTTAGAAAATGGCACATAAAAAAGGTGTTGGTTCTTCTCGTAACGGAAGAGACAGTGAAGCTAAAAGACTTGGATTGAAAAAATCAGGTGGTAGTTTTGCTATGGCAGGAAACATAATTGTAAGACAACGTGGTACACAATTTCACCCTGGCAAAAATGTTGGCTTAGGAAAAGATTTTACAATTTATGCTTTGGTCAACGGAATCGTTACTTTCGAACCTATCGCAAAAACAAAGAAAAAACGTATTTCTGTTTACCCAGTTTCTGAGGAAGCTTAAATCCTCACCGATTAGATTATTATCAATTTTATTAAGAGGAGTTTTTTGCTTCTCTTAATTTCCCCCTAAAAATATACAATGCAACTTCTTGTATTACTTTTAAGTAATGTTCTTTAATAATTTATTTTAAATATTTATGAATAAAGAATATCAAATTTTGGTTTATATCCTATTGAAATTCAATTTTATAATTTGCATCTAACTTTATTAACTAAAAGAAGTAGTAAACTAACAAATGAGTAAAAAATGTTCAAAGAACTAACAAGAATTTCGGAAAGAAAAATTATCGCACTTTTAGACGAGTTAAGTCTCAAATGTCGCGTTGACCCACCAGAGATAAGTTTCTTAACTTTTGAAAAAGAGGTAACGGAGTTCCTTGAACTTGTTTCAAGTACAATTCAAGTCATAACAGAACCAGACGAAAAAGCAGAACTTAGTTTCCTGCTTGCAGAGACTCTGAGCTATCTTGAAAATTTCAAGTGTGTAAAATATTATGGTCTTGCACACGATAATTTTGGCAATTCTTATAAGAAAATGTACTCAATTTCAAGACAGGTAGATTTCTGGTTAGCTTTGGGGAAAATTGACCAAGCTGAAGAAGTATTAAATTCTATTTTTGTTAAGATTAATAACCCGATGACCGATGAGTTTGAGAAAAAAGAATTAAATCTCGCATTTTTAAAATTGGCTGAAGTGTATTTCTACCAAAGCAATGATGAAAATGCAAAGGAAATTCTTGCAAATGAACTCAGTGGAGAACTTGAAATTGAAGTTGAACTTTCAAAAGAAATGCTTTTGGCACAAATTGCAACGGAAGAAAATAACTTTACGAAGGGCAAAAATCACATTGTGAAGTGTGAAAGACTTGTGCAATCTTTTGAAGATGAAAATGATAGAGCAATTTTGTTACGAAAAGTCGCAGAATTATTTGTTACTGTTGATTCAAATGCTGAAGCAAAAGAAGCTTACTTAAAAATTATTAAAATCTTAAGAAATGATCAAGATTTGATGGGGCTTTCTGAAATTTATCTTGAACTTGCAAAAGTTGTAAGGAAGATTGACCCGATTTTGGCAAATGAGTTTTTAGGCTTTTCTTTAGTTTATGGCGATTTGAGTGGAGATTTCCCAAAATCAACCCAAAACTATGTAAAAATTTGTGATGAATTTCAAGAAGATTTAGACCTTGGAACAATTACAGATTACCTTGATTTAGCTTTCAAACGTTCACTTAGAAATAAGTTCACTCGCGGACTTACAGCTTCTTTTGACAAACTCAAAGAAAGTACAAAATTAGTCCTTGAAGCACTTGAAGAACAAGAAAATGCTTTGAATGAAGGTGATTTGAGAACAAGAGTTATTCGTGCTTTAGTTCAGTCACAAGGAAACAAGTCGAGGGCTGCGAGCATTATCGGAGTTGATAATTCGACATTTCACCGTTACTTGAACAATCTTGGAATTAACAAAGAGAAAATCACAAGAAGACTTTTCAAAGAAAAATCTCAAGAAGAAATCGAAAACTACTTACAAGAAGATGATTTGATTTTAAATTATTCTGTTCGTGAAGACCAATTTGAAGATGGCTTAGACGGTTTGCTTGAGGAATTTGAAAAGCACGTAATTGAAGGAGTTGTCCAAGATTACGGAACGGACTATAAAGATGTCGAACATCTTCTAAAAATTAGTCCACAAAAATTCAATAATTTGTTGAAAAAATACGACATTTAATTTTGAAATAAATTTTCAAAACTTTTGAAGGCAACAAAGCATTTTGTTGCCTTCTTTTTTTGTTTAAATTCCAACGAAAATTAATCTTAAATAATAATATTGAAAAGAAAATGTACCACGAATTAGAAGTTATAGAATTACCAGAAAGTTTTATCGAATGGCAGTTTGCAGAACGTAAAGAAAACGCCGAAAAATTTGGAGGAATGCCTTCTCTTGCTGTTGCTCCGATAATTTTAACTTTGCCTGAAAATCAGGAAGAGAATTTCATCTCAGAACCAAAAGTCATCGGAATGACTGCTAAACCTGAGTTCTTGGAAGAATACACTGACAAGTTTAAAGATATTTACGAAAGAAACGTTTCAGCAGGAAAAGGGAAAGTTAGTAAAGAAGCATTAAGTTTCTTAGCTGATTACTACTCAAGTCCTGAAAATCTCAACTTGACTTGTTTTAGTTCACTTGAAATTTCTTCTTCTCAAACGATGAAAAATTTAGAGAAAAGCCCTTACTGCACTTTACTCTTCTACAATTTTGCTTTACGAAAAGGGCAATTTAGAGTTTTTAAAGTAGAATCTTTTGCACAAATTGTTGACAAAGATGACCCGTTTTTCGATTACGTTTACCACAGGAATTCACTTTTTCATGGAAGAGCAGAAGAGTGCAAAGTATTAAAATTTAATGTCTTAAGTGTAACAGAATCAAAAGCAAGAATGTAAGTGAAAAATAAGAAAAGGATTGCGGACTTTAGTCCGTTTTTTAGCAAAGTAAGGGGTTAAAGTCCGCAATCCTAAGTTCAAAAATTAGAGAAATAAAATGTTAGACCCAAAATTTATTCGGGAAAATTTAGACTTTGTCAAAGAACAAATTGGCAAGAAGAAATATCCTGCTGACCTTGACAAGTTCATTGATTTAGATGCTGAGAAACGCAAAATCTTGTCAGAAGCTGACCAACTCAAAAACCGTAGAAATGTTGTTTCAAAAGAAATCGGAGCGATAAAAAAAGCAAAAGGAAATGCTGACGAACTCATCGCAGAGATGCAAACCGTTTCAAAAAGTATTCAAGAATTTGATGTAAGACTCAAAGAAATTGAGTTAGCAATTAATGAAATAATGCTCAACGTTCCAAATATTCCTCACGAGTCTGTTCCTTTTGGTGAAAACCCAAACGACAATGTTACAATCGAAACTTGGGGTGAAATTCCAAAATTCGATTTCCCTGTTTTAGAACACACAGATTTGATTGAAAAACACAAACTTATTGATTTAAAACGTGGTGCTAAAATCGCAGGTTCAGGTTTTCCTGTTTTTATGGGAGATGGAGCAAGAATTCAACGAGCTTTAATTTCACTTTTCTTAGACAGAAATGTCAATCTTTATGGATTTACTGAAATTTCTCCGCCACTTCTTGTGAATGAAGATTCTGCAAGGGGAACTGGGCAACTTCCTGACAAAGAAGCTCAAATGTACGAAGCCACAATTGATAAACTTTTTTTGATTCCAACATCAGAAGTTCCTTTGGTAAACCTTTACAGAGACGAAATTCTTGACGAAGCAGATTTGCCAATTTACAACACAGGTTACACTCCTTGTTTTCGCCGAGAAGCAGGTTCTTACGGAAAAGACGTAAAAGGAATCAACAGAGTTCACCAATTCGATAAAGTTGAACTTGTGAAAATTTGCAAGCCCGAAGATTCTTACGCAGAGTTTGACAAAATTGTAGAAAATGTTGCGGATACTTTGAAAGCTTTGAACTTGCCTCACAGACAGCTTTTGCTTTGCACAGGTGATATGGGAATGACTCAGACTAAAACGATTGATTTTGAAGTTTGGTCGCCTGCACAAGAAAAATGGCTTGAAGTTTCTTCTGTTTCAAACTGCGAATCTTACCAAGCAAGACGTGCAAACATTCGTTTCCGAAGAACTTCGACAGGAAAAGTTGAGTTTGTTCATACTCTAAATGGTTCAGGTTTAGCTTTGCCAAGAACCTTGATTGGGATTTTGGAAAACAACCAACAAGCTGACGGCTCAATTTTAATTCCGGAAGCTTTACAAAAATTCTTCGGAAAAGACAAAATTCAGTAAAGAAGTTTCAAAAAATTGAGTTTTAACACAAACGAAAATGATATTTTTTTTGGTCCTGTAACTTCGAGGCGTTTGGGAACTTCGCTTGGAATTGACCTTTTACCTTATTCTGACAAATATTGCAGTATGAATTGCGTTTATTGCGAATGTGGTGTAACGAAGACCCTGACAACAATTTCCGACTCAAGTAAAGCCTTTCCGACTTTGGTACAAATTGAAAATGGGTTCCGATTGAAAATGAAAGAAATTGGTAATTCCAAAATCGAATCTTTGACTTACGCAGGACACGGAGAGCCAACTCTTCACCCAAATTTTCTTGGAATTACAAAGTTAATTTACAACTTGAGAAATGAATTCTTACCTAAATCAAAAATCACTTTACTCACAAATTCCACAACTGTCAACGAGCCAAAAATTCGTGAGAGTTACAAATTTATCGACAAGGTTTACTTCAAACTTGACACTGTGAATGAAGAACTTTTCAGAAAGATTAACCGAACTCCACAAGAAATTAAACTTCAAGAAATTGTTGACGGGATTAATTCTTTTGATGAAAAAAGATTTCAGGTTTTGTTCTTACAAAGCAAAAATTTTGACAATTCTTTGGACAAACACATTGAAGAATTGATTTCAACTTTTAAAAAACTAAAACCAACAGAAATACAACTTTATTCGGTTGCACGTTTCCCAGCTGTTGAAGAAGTGAAACCTATTTTAAAAGAAAGAATGGAAGCAATTCACCAAAAATTTGTGTCGGAACTCCAAGACACTGAAATTTTGGTTTTTTAGAAAATGGCAGAATACAATGAAGAAATGACTTTTTGGGACCACCTTGAGGAACTTCGGTTTACTTTAATTCGGTGTTTTGTGGGAATGATTATCGGAATGTTAATTTGCTATTCTTTCGGTGACGAACTCGTAAAATTTTTGCTTAAACCTTACGTTGAGTACACAGGAAATAAAGTAATGAATCTAAAACCAACAGAAGGCTTTGTTACAAAGCTTGAAGTTTCGGCGATTGCAGGTTTATTTCTGGCTTTTCCTTACGTCCTTTATCAACTTTGGGCTTTTATTGCTCCAGGTCTTTACAAAAATGAAAAGAAATTAATTTTTCCTGTAATCTTTTTTGCAACACTTTTGTTTTTTGGTGGTGGAGCTTTTGGGTATTTCAATTTGGATTATGCTTTTATTTTTCTAACTGAATTTGAAATTACTGAATACACACAAAATGCTTACTCATTGAATTACACTGTCTCTTTTATTTCGAGATTTTTGTTAGCTTTTGCAATTTCATTTCAAGAGCCGATTGTGATTTACATTTTGGCTAAGATGGGAATTGCAACACCTGAGTTTCTGAGGCAAAAAAGAAAATATGCCTTCGTGATTATTTTGATAGTTGCAGCGGTTGTAACACCAACAACTGACCCTTTTACATTCTTGTTGATGGCTTTGCCTTTACAGCTTCTTTACGAAGTCGGGATTTTTGTAGCTGGCAAAGTTAAGCCTGTCGAAATTGAAGAAGAGGAAGAAAACTCAATAGAACCGACCTAAAAACACATTTAAGCCATTTAAAAATTTAAGGTTTGAAAAACTCCTTATTAAGTTATAAATTATTTTCTTTATGGAATAGAAAAGAAATTTAACTGTTTAATTCAGGGTCAAACGAAGTGGTAGAAACAAACTCACAGCACGATAAGTTTATCAAACTGACTGAACCTTTGCTAGATTCTCTTTACTCAACAGCTTACAGAATGACTAATGATAAACTTGATGCAGAAGACTTAGTCCAAGAAACTTTCTTGAAAGCTTTTAGGGCATTTGAAAGATTTCAAGAGGGAACGAATTTCAAGGCGTGGATTTTTAAGATTTTAGTAAATGCTGGCATCTCAAATTACAGAAAAAAAGCTATTAGACCCCAAGTCTCAAGTTATGAAGAATTTGAAGAATATTACCTTTATGCAAAGTTGGAACGAAACAAATTTGAAAATACAGTCAATAAGTTTGATGTTTTAGATGAATTATTCGGAGACGATGTTAAAGGTGCTTTGGAAAGCGTTTCGGAACACTTTAGAGAAATTATTATTTTAGCAGATATCGAAGAGTTCTCTTACAAGGAAATCGCCGAAATTTTAGATATTCCAATTGGAACTGTAATGTCTAGACTTTCAAGAGCAAGAAGTGCGATGCAAAAAATCTTGTGGGATTACGCAATAAAAAATGGTTACGTTAGGAGCATAGATAAAAATGGAACAAAATGACACTGAGATGATTGATTGTCGAGAAGCAATTACAAAATTGTATATGTTTCTTGATGATGAAATTACAGCAGGTGAAGTTTCGAAATTTAAGACGCACATCGAAAGATGTGGGCACTGTAATGAGGTTGCACTTTTTTATGAAAAGTTCAAAAAGGTAATGAAATCTTCTTGTGGGGTTGAAATGCCAACAGGACTTAAAGAAAAATTAATCTCATCAATTAAAGCTGCTTAAAGAAAAAGCCTAACAACTAAAAACTGTTAGGCTTTTTCTTTTAAAGTTGTATCACCTGCTTGAAAGAACTTCTTTTTACCATCTCTGAAAAGAAGAATTAGTTCACCTTCTTTGCTAACTCCACAAAATTTTCCTTCAAAAATCTCACTGTTAGAAGTAAGACGAATTTCTTCTCCAAAGAAATCACAATTTTTTCCCCAAAACCCTAACCAATCTGAAATGGATTTACCAATTTGATTTTCAACCTCTTTAAGAAAACTGTGAAGTAAATCAAGTCTATTGATTTTTTTGCCTGACTCCAAAAACAATGACGAAGCATTTGGTAAATCTTGTGGTAGCTTTTCGTGATTCACATTGATTCCTGTTCCAATGACAATGGAATCAGAGTTTGAAGTTGTTTGAGCTAAAATTCCACAAACCTTTTTTCGATTCACTAAAACATCGTTGGGCCATTTTACCGAAGCCTTAAATCCCATTTCTTTCAGGATATTTGTTAAACAAGCGGCAAAAAGCATTGAAAGAAGTGGTTTCTTGAAAATCTCCTTTTCTTCGAGAATTACTGAAAACCAAAGTCCAAGACCTTTTGAAGAAATCCAATTTCTGCCAAGTCTGCCTTTTCCTTGATTTTGTTCTTCTGCCAAAATCAGAGTTCCAGAAATTGTATTTTGCCTAACTAACGAAATTCCAAAAGTGTTTGTTGAGTCTATCGTTTCAAAAAAATAAATTCTTTGAATTAAGTTGAGGTTCTGAAATTTCTCTTGAAGTTCTTTTTGTGTAATCATCTTGCTAAAAACCTTCTGTCAAATTTTGTAGAATTTAACAAAAAATTAAATCTTTACCTATCAAATGGCTCAAAGTTTTCAGATAGATTTTTCACCTTTTAATAAATTGGGAAGTTTTTCAAAAATTTTGTCGTTTAAAATAATAAGTTGGGAACTAGTTTTGTTTTGATTAGTTTAAGACTTGTGTTTCACTAAGCAAAGGAGTTTAATGCAAAAAATTGCTACTGTATTTTTCTCTATTTTTCTCATTTTCACAAACCTAAAAAATTCTCAAGCTGAGCTTTGGCATAGTTTAAATGACCAAAACCTCAGAAAAACTCAAGTAAACCTTGTTCATTCCGATGATAAATTTGCAATTGTCGAATTTGAGTTTAGTGGGTTTAGTGTAAACGAACGAAAAATTGACGGGCAAAAGTTTAGTCAATTAACCATTCCCGAAACAATTCTTTCCGAAGAATTTGGAATGCCAACTTTGCCGATTTTGGAAAAATATTTGCAAATTCCAAACACAAAAGAACCACGTCTTGAAATCATTGACTTTACTGAACACACTTTCACTAACATTGAAATTCCTCCTTTCTCAAAAAGCCTCAATGAAATAAAATTCAATTCGGAAGTTTACTCTTTTAATAAAAATTTCCCTTCAAAATTTGCAGAAATTGGTGAACCTGCAATTTTCAGAGACTTAAGAATTTTGAAGCTAAAAATTAATCCTGTTAAGTTTAATCCCATTACTCAAGAAGTTTCGGTTTTAAGCAAAATTACTGTGCGAATTAATTATGAGGGCTTTGGAGGAGCGAATCAAATATTAACTCCTGTTGCAAAAAAATCTTTTTCGTTCTCGCCTCTTTACTCAGAATTTTTATTGAATTTCCAAGACTCTGGAAATACTTCTGAGAATGCGCAAAATTTGCTTTTAATTCACCCAAAAGAGTTTCAAGAATCTTTAAAATCTTTTATCTCTTGGAAAGAAAAAATTGGCTTTAAAGTAAGCCAAACAACACTTTCAGAATTTGGCTTAAATCCGAATCCAGAGAAAATTAAGGCATTTCTTCAAGACAAATTTTATTCTAAAAATGATAAACCTGACTTTGTAATTTTGGTTGGGAACGACAAAATCATTCCAACAAAAGAAAACGATTCTTTTTACCGAAATCTTGATGGAAATGACTCTTTTCCAGAAATTTTACTTGGTAGAATTCCTGTAAGTTCTGAAAGCGATTTGGAAAAAATTCTTTCAAAAATTATTGCCTACGAGCAAAGTGGAATTTCAGAAAACCAAACTAAAAAAGCTTTAATCTTAGAAAGTGAAAGTTCGGTTTTAGGTAAAATTTTAACAGAGAAAAATTTTAGTTCTAAAACTTTGGGCTCAGAAAAGCTAAGTCTGGAAAAAGATGAAATTCAGTTTCTTTTCGATTTCTCTAAAAAAGGCTCAAAAATTATTTCTCCTAAAAATTCACTCGTCATTAGAAAAGGTGAAAAATTACTTGAGGATTGGATTTACACAAACTCAGTCGGAGTTTTTCAATTTGCCTCCAACGAAGGCAAATTTACTGAAAACTTCTTACAAACTTTTGCAAACGAAAACTTTACAACTTTAGGCGAAGTCTTCACAAATTCAATTCTGAAACACCAAGAAAAACAAAGTTCTTTTGCATTTTTTGGCGACCCAACAACAATAATTTTTTCGACTAAACCGAAAGAAGTTTCCTTAGACAAAACATTTGAAACTTTAATGAGCGGTTCAGAAATTGAACTTAATTTATCCTCTAGGTCAAAGCCTTTAGCCAATGCAGAAGTGGATTTAATTCTTGATAAAAAATCATTTTTTAGAGCAAAAACTAACTCAAATGGTGCGATAAAAATTGCTTTCCCAAGTAACTTTGAAGGTGAAGCGGAAATTTTGATAAAAGCTAGAAACCATCTCCCCAAAATTCATTTTTTCAAAGTTGTAAACGATGGAAAACCATTTTTGACTTTAGAAGGTCATAGCTTGGCTGATAAAAATTATTTGAATTTTGGCAAAAACGAGCTCAAGTTGAATTTGAAAAATGTTGGGACTGCTGAAACTCAAAATTTGCGAATTTCACTTTCGACTGCAAACGAATTTGTTGAAGTTCAAAATCCAGTTTTAGAAGTTGGTAGTTTACCAATTAACTCAATTTTAAATTTACAATTCCCTTTTGAAATTAGGCTTAAAGAAGGCTTTCCGATTGAAACAAAAAGTATTTTGTTTGAGGTGAAATTCTCAGACCAAACTTTTATTTGGAAAGAGAATTTGGAGTTAGAAGTTCGAACGCCAAAAATCCAAGTTGCAAAGTCTTACGTTGCTAATTCTCAAGAATTATTTTTGGAATTAGAAAACATAGGTTTACAAAAGATTTCTGAACTTGAAGTAAGTTTGAAATCTAATTTCTTTCAATTCAACGACACTACTTTTACTCTGGTTTTTGGAAACTCAAACTTGGCTTTCGTAGAATTTACTTTGTCAGAAGCATTCGAAGGAAATGTCAAAATTCCTTTAGAACTTGAGGTAAAAAATGCTAATGGATTTTCTCAAAACTTAGTCGTTGAAGTTGAGCAAAAAGTCGCTGAAAGTGAAATTTTACTTCAAGATTCAAACAAGTGGGATTTCGAAAATTCTTCTCAAAGTGTGAAGTGGAGATTTGATAAACAGCCGAGGAAGATTTTAAGTGAGGTCAAGACTTACAGAGGGAATTCGCCAAGTCTGAACTTTAGTGGAATTGAGACAATTGAAAACGGTCAACAACGAGTTTTTGGAAAAGCAACTACCTTAGAAATTGATGTTTCAGAAATTGTAAACTCTGTTTTAGAATTTTATTCGATGCACTTTGTTGAACCTACAAATGACTTTGACAGAAGATTTTTGGCAATTTCAAACGACAATTTTGTAACAACTTTGTATTCCGAACAGTTGATAAATTCAGAATTTTGTGGAGTTTGGAAAAAATACTCGATTCCTTTAGAAAACTCTTGGGGAAAAGTCCAAATTCGTTTTGAGTTTGATTCTGTTGACGAACTTGAAAACAGTGGAGCAGGTTGGTTTATTGATGGAATTAAAATCAAAAATGGAGTTAACACTCAAATTGATTTAGACAAAAAATTTGTTTCTCAAATTCAAGAACAAAACAAATTTACTAATTTAAATTTACCGTTAAAAGCCAGTTCAAATTTAGAGTTCAAAATACTTGAAACAACAAGTGGAAATTTAGAATCGCTTCTTCTGAAGAAACAAGGTAAACTCAAAAAATTAGCAAAAAGTGAAAACCGAACAGAAAGTTTTGAACTTCAAAAACAACTTTCACTTTTGTCGTTAGAAATTGAAAAAAGTAAAATTTTAGGAGAAACTCCAAGTTGGTTAAGTCTAAATTTTGATTCAGAAGTTTTGAGTTTAAATTTTAATTCTGAAGCACTCGAAGAGGGAAATTACTCAGCAGAGATTCAACTTTTTTCAAACTTGAATGAAGACGAAGTTTTGGATAAAATTCAAGTTGTTTTCACAGTTGATAATTCTCCAATGGAAATTGATTCTGCTCCTGATTTTGTTTTAATGGAAGATGAGTTTTTAGAGTTTAATTTGGAAGATTTGGTAACTTTTGGCGATTTTAAGAAAATCGAATGGAGTGCCTTTTGTGAAAATCCTAGCATTTTTATTGCGGTTGAAGATGGAATTTTGAAGCTTGAAACAACAGAAAATCTTAATTTGGAAACTCCTGAAAAATTAATTCTTGAGGCAATGAACATTGAAAGTTCTGAGATTTATTCTGATACAGTTTTGATTTCGATTTTACCTGTTAATGACGAACCGAATGAGTTTGAAATTGTTTCACCTGAGTTTAACTCTTGGCTTACTTTTGAAAACAGAAATTCAGTTGAAGTAGATTTTGTTTGGCAGAAACCGCAAGACTTTGATTTTGAAGACTTTACTTACACTTTAGAGATTTCGAGCGATTCAAACTTCGTTACAAAAGAGACTTTTTCAGTTGAAAATGACACAAGCTTCACAGTTAATTTTTCTCCACAAAATCTTGGGTGGAAGTATTGGCGAGTTTTTGTGAATGACGGTGAGTTTGTAAAAGTTTGCAAAAATAATTTTGGTCTAATCAATTTAATTTTGGCTTTGAACGGAACAGAGGAATCTAATTCGACTCCGCAAGTTTTTGAGTTAGAACAAAATTATCCAAATCCGTTTAACGGTTCAACTCAAATTTCCTACCAACTTCCTGAAGCAAGTTTGGTTAAAGTTCGGATTTACAATGCACTTGGGCAAGAAATCAAAACTCTTGTGAATCAAACACAAGAAGCAGGATTCTATAAACTTAATTGGGACGCAAAAGATGAAAAAGGAAGCGATGTCGGAAGTGGAATTTACTTTTACCGAATGGAAGCTAAAGATTTCGTCAAAACTCGTAAAATGATTTTCTTGAAGTAAAAAGTTCTTTATTTCTTTTAAAATTCTAAAGTCAGTTGTTAGTAGTTTCTTCATTAATAATTTTGCCTTAGGAATACGTTTTTAAAAAAGTATCTTTGAAACAGGATTATTTTCCGTTGATATTAATTATCCCTTCACACAAAATTCAAACGAATTTTTAATAAAACTCTAGTAGTCAATTTAATGCCTGATTACTACTAAGTAACCCTCTAATAGAAATTTAAAATTTACGTTTTGCCTATCTCATTAATCTGCAATCCGTTTCAATTCAAGAGAGAAAATTATATGACTTTATTAAAAATGGGTGTTATAGGAACTTCAAAGAAAGAAGACGAAAGACGTGTTCCTCTACATCCTGAACATTTTAACAGGCTTCCAGAATCTATCCGTAAACAGCTTGTTTTTGAAGAAGGCTATGGAACTCCTTTCAATATTAGTGATGATGAAATTAGAAAGCAAACTGGCGGAATTGCCACTCGAAGTGAAATCTTGTCGGAGATTGGGCTAGTTCTTATTGCCAAACCTATTTTATCTGATTTGGAGGAACTGAAAGTCGGTGGAATTTTGTGGGGGTATCCTCATTGTGCACAACAAAAACAAATTACACAAACAGCGATTGATAAAAAATTAACATTGATTGCTTTTGAAGATATGTTTGTTTGGTCTCCAAGTGGACAAATGGGAAGACACACTTTTTATAAAAATAATGAAATGGCTGGTTATAGTGCTGTCATTCACGCACTTCAATTGAAGGGAATTGACGGACATTATGGAAATCAAAGGAAAGTGATTATTTTTAGTTTTGGAGCGGTTAGTCGAGGAGCTATTTATGCACTTAAAGCACACGGATTTAGAGACATTACAATTTGTATCCAAAGACCTGACCACGAAGTTCGTGAAGAAATTTTAGATGTTCATTATGTTCGTATTCGTGAAGGTATAAATGGAGAAGCAAGAATGGTAACTATTGAACACGACGGAACGGTCCAACCTTTATCAAAATTAATTAATGAAGCTGAAATAATTATTAATGGTACTTTTCAGGACACAAATAATCCGATTGATTTTGTTACAGAAGATGAAAAAGATACTCTAAGATCAGGTACTTTAATAATTGATGTTAGTTGCGATGAAGGAATGGGATTTTATTTTGCAAAACCTACAACTTTTAAAGACCCGATTTTGAAAATAAATAACATAGATTATTATGCTGTTGACCATACGCCAAGTTATTTCTGGGAAAGTGCTTCAAGGTCGATTTCCGCAGCATTAATTGTGTATGTTCAATCTGTTATAAATGGTCGTGAAGGTTGGATGCAAAACGAAACTATTAAAAATGCTATAAATATTGATGAAGGTGTGATTGTCAAAGATAATATTCTTAGATTTCAGAATCGTGATGCTGTTTACCCTCATAAGGTCTATTAGTTAGCTCAATAAAAAAATGAAATTCTTGTAGAGGACAAAATTTTTTGCTCTCTACTACTTTACAAAACCTTTCCAATGACTCATATAATTTAAGAACTTTTCGCCTAAGCCTTCATTACGTAAATATTCTTTTGTAACAGGTGTTTCGATTGGAGTAAAGTTTGGGTTCTCGATTACCTTTGCAGGGAAATCGTGGTGAAGAATTGCAGATTTCCCAATCGTAACAAAGTCAACTCCTTGATTTAAAATTTTGCTAACATCTTTTCCACTATAAATTTTTCCTGCAACTGTCAAAAGCACATTTTTAAAATCAAGACTTGTAAAATGCTCTAAAAGTGAAAGATTTCGATGTTCTTCTTCTTCGGGAAGTTTGAAACTATCCCACAAAGAAATGTCGAGAAAATCAACTTTACCTTCGTCAATAAATCTTTCGCAAATTGATTTAACCTCAAGCAATTTCATTCCAACTCTTTCAGGAGAAAGCCTAACTCCAAGAAGGAATTCTTTACCGCAAGCCTCTCGTATTCCAGCAACAATTTCAAATAAAATTCTGGCTCGATTTTCCAAACTTCCACCGTACTCATCAGTTCTGAGATTGACTTCTGAACTCAAAAATTGTGTTAAAATGTATCCGTGAGCTCCGTGAACTTCAACTCCGTCGTAACCACTTTCTTTTGCTCTAATTGCCGCTTTTATAAAATCATCTCTTAGTTCTTTGACTTCTTCAAGAGAAAGTTCACGAGTTCCGAATTCTTCATTCACAGAAGGGCAAACAGGTTTTTGTTTAATTAATTTTTCGGGAGAACGCATTCCTGCGTGATGCAATTGAATTACTGCAAGACTTCCGTGTGATTTAATGTTTGAAGCTAATTTTTTATGCCCTTCAATGTGTTTGTCAGAAAAGATTCCTAACTGTCCCGAGAATCCTTTCCCAACTTCTTGAACGTGAGAAGCACAAGTCATTACTAAGCCAAATTGCCCTTTTGCTCTCATCGTTAGCCAGTGTAATTCGTCGTCTGAAAGTTTTCCGTCTTCGTGACTTTGGCAATTCGTCATTGGTGCAAGCATAAATCTATTTTTCATTTCTGCTCCACAAGGGAACTTTATCGGAGTTTTAGGAGAGTTTTTCATTTTGGATTCCATTTTTGTAATTTCTTAGTTGTTTGAATCACATATTTTAAGGATTACACAGATTTCACGGATTTTGTAAGGAGTTAAATCATAAGTTGATTTAATATGTGTTACTCAGTGTATTCAGCCTAATCCGTGATTCAAACGTGATTTCTCATTTATTTTTAACATATTTTTCTAACCATTGGTCTTGCTCCCACAACAAATGTAGAACACTTTCCTTAGCTCGATAACCGTGACTTTCGTTAGGCAAAATAACTAATCTTACTGGAGCACCAAGTCCTTTTAAAGCATTAAAATATCTTTTGCTTTGCATCGGATAAGTTCCGGAATTGTTGTCCGCTTCGCCGTGAATCAAAAGCATTGGAGTTTTCATTTTGTCTGCGTGCATAAACGGCGACATTTTGTAATAAACTTCAGGAGCTTCCCAATAATTTCTTTCTTCGCCTTGGAACCCAAAAGGTGTTAGGGTTCTGTTGTAAGCTCCACTTCGTGCAATTCCTGCTGCAAAAAGGTCTGAGTGTGAAAGCAAGTTTGCAACCATAAAAGCTCCGTAACTGTGTCCTCCAACAGCAACACGATTTCTGTCAATGTAACCTAACTCATCTACTGCATCAATTGCGGCTTTTGCGTTGGCAACCAATTGTTCGCGGAAAGTATCGTTTGGTTGTTCGTCGCCTTCACCAACTATCGGAAATCTTGCACGGTTTAAAACAACGTAACCTTTGGTAACCCAATAAATTGGTGAGCCGTAATAAGGATAAGTGAATTTATTCGGGTTTGAAGTCTTTTGAGAAGCACTTGATTGATTTTTAAATTCAATTGGATAAGCCCACAAAATCATCGGCATTTTTTCTTTTTTCTCTTTGTCGTAACCAATTGGCAAATACAAAGTTCCCGAAAGTTCCAATCCGTCATCTCTTTTGTAAGAAATTACTTCTTTGTGGATTCCTTGAATGCTTTTAAATGGATTGTCAAAATCTGTTAATTGGTTAAGTTGATTTTTCTCTAAATCTCTAAAAAAATAATTCGGGTATTCGTCAGGAGATTCAATTCGCACTAAAATTTGATTTTTATCAATGTCAAATTCGTAAAGGTTTTCCAATTTATCTGTAAATTTCGATTGATAAATTCGACTGAGTTTTTGGGCTTTAAGGTTGATTCTGTCGATAAAAGGGAATTGTCCTTTATCCGAAAAACCGTCTCCTTTCAAGTAAGCATTTTCACCTTTTAAAGCTAAAACATCACTTCCCATTTTATTTCTTTTGGTAACAAAATCTCCCGGGTCGCTGTACTTGTCTTGATAATTTCTATCGAAAAGAATTTTAGCTTCCGAAGAAGGCGAAGAAGGATTGAATAAATAGGTTTTCATATTTCGGTCATTCCACCAATAATCAAAAATTATGGCAGTTTTTTCATTTCCCCACAAAGCTTTGTAGTATCTGTTTTTAGTTTTAAACAAACTTTTAGCTTCTTTGTCAAATGGTGCATTCAGTTGAAAAATTTCATCTCTGAATTTGGCTTCTTTTTCAGGATTTCCTTCGTCAAGAGCTTGGACAAAAATCAAACTTGCAGGTTTGTCATCTCTCCAACTGAACTTTCTTCGTCCTGTGTGAACAGCCATAAAACCTTTTGGCAAATCCTCAACCAAAGGTGTTTCAGCAACAGTTTCAACTTTGAGACCATCTTTGGAATAAATGACAGTTTTTGATGCAAATCTGTAGTAAGGCACCAAGTATGAAAATGGTTTTTCAATTGTTTCTACCATAACGTATTCGCCGTTTGGTGAGAACTCAATTTCATAGTACATTGCACTTTCTAACCACTTTTCACTTTGTCCGTCCAATGAAATTTTATGCAATTCAGAAAGTGCAAGTTGCTCAAAATTATGCTCATCATTTTTGTTCTGCAAAAGGTCTTGGTAAGTTCTGTTCTGTGCTTTTTTTCCGTCGCTTACTGAGATTGTTGGTCCTGTCGGAACTGCTTTTTTAGTATCAATTAACTCTTTTCTATCTTCGGAAACCATTTTTATCAATAAAGAATTTCCGTCTTCAAACCAGTTAATCACACTTCTTAAATTTCCATTTGCTTTAGGTTCGGTAAGTCTTTTTGCAGAATTTTTGACTAAATCAACTACCCAAACTTCAACACCCAAAGAAGTCGTATGCGTCATTGCAAGTTTCTTTTGGTCAGGAGAGAAAGTAATGTTTGTCAGCTTTGGCTTTGCAGGCAAGCCACTAACTTGAATGACTTTTGATTTGTCATTTTTGAGATTCTTAATTTTCAAGTTATTGTAGTATCTGACTCTGCTATGAATGTTAGTTTTGGGATTGATTCTCAAACCGCCTAATCTCATTTCTTCTTGAGATAATTCTTCGATGCTTTTGTAGGCATCTCGATATTGAAAAATCATAAATTCTTTGTTTGCGTCAAAAATTACACGAGGAGCTAAAGGAATGTCAACAAGGTCAAGAATTTCCTTTGATGGCTTTTGGTAAGTCAGTGATTCTTGAGCATTAATTTTTGCAGTGAAGAGTAGAAGAATTACGAAAATTAATAATTGCATAGTTTTTCTTTTTTTAAGATGGAATTTTAATAAATGCTCTGTAAGTATTGGATTGAATTTTAACAGAGTTCATTTATTAAGTAAGTTAGTTTGTAAGGTATGGCAAAATAAGAAATTTTGGATTGAACACAAGCCATTCTGTAAGGAACAAATTCCGTAGGGAACAAAATCTCTATTCCAAATGTAAAATTTGTAGGGAACAAAATTCATCGTTCCAATTCCAAACCCGTAGGGAACAAAAATCTTTGTTCCCAAACCTCAAATCTGCAAAGAGCAAATTTTGATATTCACAATTCCAAACCCGTAGGGAACAAAAATCTCTGTTCCAAATTTAAAATTCCTTAGTAGGGAACAAAAATTTTTGTTCCCTACAAATTCCTCATGTAATTTACAAATCAAAATTTTCAATATGGTCTCTATCTTTTTCCAATTCCCATTTAAGAGGATTGTTTCTGATGTAATTACGAATGTTAAACAACTCATTTTCATCTCGGATAATTTTGTCGTAAAATGATTTCTGCCAAGCAAATTCAAAGTTATCCTTTTGACGAAAATATTTTGTTACTCCAATTTTAAAACCCCGAATTATTGAAGACAAAGAACGAGATAATTTTGTTTGCCAATTTGGTAGGGAACAAAAATTTTTGTTCCCTACGACATCGTTCCCTACATTTTGCACAATTACAATAACTCCGTGAATGTGGTTCGGCATAATTACGAATTCATCTAACCTGACGTTAGGAAAATGTTCGGGAATTTCGTACCAACATTTTTCTGCAAATTCACCAAATTCATTCAAAATCATTTTTCCATTTTCGATTCTACCGAAATATTCAATTCGGTTTTTTGTGCAAAGCGTAACAAAGTAGAATCCGTTTTGAGAATAATCGTAATTTTTCAAACGGTTCAATTTCCTATTTTTCATTTCATTTTCTCCATTTTTTCCGTAGGAAAAAATTGTAGGGAACAAAAATCTTTGTTCCAAATTTAAAATCCGTAGGCAATAAAATTTATTTCAAATTTAAAACCCGTAGGGAACAAAAACCTTTGTTCCAAATGCCGATTCCGTAGGGAACAAAATTTATTTCAAAATTAAGACTTGTAGGGAACAAAAACCTTTGTTCCAAATGTCAACCCGTAGGGAACAAAAACCTTTGTTCCAAATGCCAACCTGTAGGGAACAAAAATTTTTGTTCCCTACAATTGTTCCCTACAATTGTTCCCTACAAT
>QQUF01000010.1 GCA_008501735.1 Calditrichota bacterium
CAGGTGAGGTAGTTTGGAATGGAACTGATAATTTTGGGAATCCTGTAAGTTCAGGAGTTTATTTGTATCGTCTAACAAACGGTAGTTTTAACAAAACCAAAAAGATGGTTTTGTTAAAATGATTTAAATGAGAACCCGACTATAAGTCGGAGTCTCAAAAAATTCTGAGATTCTCACTTAAAGTGAGGCTCTCAGTTTATGATTTATAAGTCGGAGTCTCAAAAAATTCTGAGATTCTCACTCAAAGTGAGGCTCTCAGTTTATGATTTAATTTATAAGTCGGAGTCTCAAATTTTCTGAGATTTTTACTTTAAGTGAGACTCTCAGTTTATTAAAATTAATAGAAACAAAAGCTTAAATTTCTCAATTTTAAGACTTGAGAAATTTTAAAAGGACTTCTAAGTCTTAAATCGAACTTTTTCTGTGGCACAGATTTAGCATTATTAAAGATTAGTAATAATTTTTAATAACTGGCAATGAGGTTATCAAATGAAAATCTACTTTTTGCCTAAAGACAAGGTAAAACTACTTGTCGAGTCTGTTCTTGATGAATTTCAGGTTTTTGGTGCTAAAGCTAAAGAAATGAAATTCGAGTTCGGAAAAATTGACACTGCCGCAGAACTTCGTTTGGATTACAACACAACAATTCTCCCTCCTGTAAAAACATTTTTTCCAAATGATGAGAAAATTTTAGAGTTCAAACCGAATGGTCAAACTACTTCTGTTCACGAAAACTCTAAAAAAGTGCTTTTTGGTGTTCACCCTTGCGATATTCACGCAATCGAAATGATGGATAACATTTTTTCAACTCCACCAGAAGACAAACACTATCTCGAAAGACGTAAAGATTCGATAATCATTGGTATTAATTGTAATACTCCTTGTTCAGACAAAATACTTTGCTACGACAAAGGAACTTACAAAGCAGATTCAGGTTTCGACTTGATGTTTTGGGATAACGGCGAATCTTATCTTGTGGAAGTTGTTACTTCTCTCGGTAATTTTTTAGCTTCAAAATTTAGTTACTTCTTTAATTTTTTCACTGAGTATTCAGGTGATTTTCACGAATTCAAGTCTGAGTACCACAAAAGACAAGACTTTGTATTTGAGAAAAAATTAACTCGTAAAATTTCAGAACTACCAGAAGCAATGAGACAAAGTTATGAAAGTGAACTTTGGCACGAAGTCGGTGCAAAATGCCTTTCTTGCGGTTCTTGCAACATTGTTTGCCCAACTTGTTACTGTTTCGATGTGAAAGACGTTGTTGACATTGACTTAGCTGGTGGTCACAGATGCAGAAATTGGGATTCTTGTCAGAATCTTGACTTTGCCTGTGTCGGCTCAGGTGAAAATTTCCGTGAAAAATCATCGCAACGGAATCGCCACCGAGTTTTCAAAAAAGAAGTTTACTTGCCACAAAACAAAGGCTATTCGGGTTGTGTCGGTTGTGGTCGTTGTAACACAGCTTGTATTGCAGGAATAAGTTTGATTGACATTTATAATAATGTCTTTAGTGAAGAGGTGTAACAATGGAAGCTGATTTTATAAAAATGGAAACAGGCTACGTTCCTGTTGAAGCAAAAATCACCAAAATCACTCAGCCAACCGAGTACGAAAAAGTTTTTACTTTAGACTTCCCACACAAAGAACACTTAAAATTCTTGCCTTGCCAATTTGTGATGGTCTCGATTTTTGGCTTTGGTGAAGCTCCGATAAGCATTTGTTCTTCTCCTGACGACGAAGAATTTCAGCTTTGTGTTCGCAAAGTCGGTTCGCTCACAAACAAAATGCACAGCTTGAAAGTTGGTGATTTTATCGGAATTCGTGGACCTTACGGAAATGGTTTTCCTGTCGAAGTTTTAGAAGGTAAAGATTTGCTTTTTACAGCAGGAGGACTTGGTTTAGCTCCTTTGCGTTCACTGATTCGTTACGTTTTGCAAAATCGCGAAAAGTTCGGTGATTTTACTTTGCTTTACGGTGCAAGAAGTCCACACGACAGACTTTTTGCCGATGAGATTTCCGAATGGGAAACTTCTGAATTTGTAGATTTTCACGAAACAGTTGACATCGGTGAAGAAAATTGGATGGGAAATGTCGGTTTGATTACTTCACTTTTCCCAATGATTGGAATTGACCCTGAAAAAACAATCGGTGTGATTGTAGGACCTCCAATTATGTATCAATTTGTAGTTCGTGAAATGCTGAAAAAAGAAATTACAGACAAAAATATTTTTATGTCCTTAGAAAGACGAATGCGTTGCGGACTTGGAAAATGCGGTCATTGTCAGATGAACGGAGTTTATGTTTGTCAAGAAGGACCTGTTTTCAATTACGTTGACGTTCAAGCAATTCAGGAGGCAATTTAAAATGAAACCTAAACTTGCAATGTTTTCTTTCACAAGTTGTGAAGGTTGTCAGTTACAAATTCTGAACCTCGAAGACGAACTTCTTTCAATTTTGAATGCCGTCGAAATAGTGAATTTCCGTGAAGCAATTGACGAAAAGGCACAAGACTACGACATCGCTTTTGTTGAAGGTTCAATCACAACTCCCGAAGAAATCGAAGAAGTAAAAGATATTCGCTCAAAAGCAAAATTAGTCGTTGCAATTGGTGCTTGTGCTTGTCTTGGTGGCGTAAATGCAATGAAAAACTTTTTCCCACTCGACTTTGTTAGAAATGAAGTTTATAAGGAAAAAGCAAGTTGCTTCCCAACTTTACCTGTTCAAAGAGTTGGCGATGTCATAAAAGTTGATTACGAAATGCACGGCTGTCCGATTACGAAAAAAGAATTTTTGCACGTTACTAAAAGTTTGCTGCTTGGTATTCCACTAAAACAAATTCACTACTCAATTTGTACCGAGTGCAAAACTGCTGGAAATGTTTGCCTTTTCGATAAAGGTGAAACTTGTATCGGAGCGATTACTCGTGGTGGTTGCGATGCGATTTGTCCGACTTTTGGAGACGGTTGTGAAGGTTGTCGCGGGTTTGTTGACGAACCGAATTTTGAAGGAATGATTCAAGTTTTGGCTGACAGAGGTTTGACAAAACCTGAAATCAAAAACAAGTTCACTTACTTCAACGGTCTTGACGTAATCGAAACGATTAATGACAAAATCGAGGAGTTCGTAAAATGAAAAAGTTAGACATAAATGTTCACCACTTGACTCGTGTTGAAGGACACGGAAATGTAGTTGTGAACTACGAAAAAGGTAAAGTCGAAAATTTTCAACTGCAAATTGTAGAATCTCCACGATTTTTTGAAGTGATGTTGCAAGGAAGACACATTACCGAAGCTCCTCACATCACAGGAAGAATTTGTGGAATTTGTTCGGTCGGACACACAACCGCTTCACTCAAAGCAGCAGAAAAAGCACTTGGAATCACTCCAAGTGAACAAACTCAAGAAATGCGGAAAGTGCTTTTGAATGCAGAATTTATTCAAAGCCACGTTCTTCACGCTTGTTTTTTGGTTCTGCCTGACTTTTTGAATGTTGGTTCTGTGATTCCTCTTGCCGAAACTCACCCGGAAGAAGTCAAAAGAGCTTTGAGGCTCAAAAAACTTGGAAACGACATTTGTGAAGTTTTGGTCGGAAGACACATTCACCCTGTTTCGATGACTGTAAACGGTTTTACAAGAATTCCAAGTGAATCGGAATTTGAAAAAGTTCGCAAAATGCTTTTGGACTCGGAAGACGATATTTTAAAAATGGTCGCACTTTTCAAAACTTTGAAAATGCCTGATTTTGTAAACGACACTGAAAACATCGGGCTAACAAGCGACGGCGAAGAATTTTGCCTTTACGACGGGAAAATCACTTCCTCTTACGGCAAAATCATTGAAGACGAAAACGATTACTTGGAATTAATCAAAGAACGAGTTGTTGAGCATTCGTCTGCAAAACACGTAAAAGGCGAAGGTGAAACTTACGCTGTTGGAGCTTTATCAAGGCTTAATCTTTCTGCGGAAAAACTTCACCCGAAAGCAAAAGTTTTGGTTGAAGAATTCGGTTTGGAATTACCAAACTACAATCCTTTCAACAACAATGTTGCTCAAGTGATTGAAACAGTTCACTGTTTTTATGACTCAATTGAAAGAATTGAAAACCTCCTTGAAAAAGGAATCAAACAAGAAAATTACAAAGATTACGAAGTTAAAGCAGGTCGTGGAGCAGGAGCTTGTGAAGTTCCTCGCGGAATTCTTTTTCACGATTACGAAATTGACGAAAAAGGAATCATTGTTAAAGCAAATTGCATAATTCCAACTGGTCAGAATTTGGCGAACATTGAAAAAAATATGCGAAAACTTGTTCCTGAAATTATTGACAAACCTAAGGAAGAAATTACTCACAGTTTGGAAATGTTAGTCAGAGCTTACGACCCTTGTATTTCTTGTTCAGCTCACTTTTTAGATGTGGAGTTTGTTTAGAAATGTTTGAAGTTGATTTTTCAGAACCTTTGCTGATTGTTGGTTTCGGAAACCTTTTACAACAAGACGACGGAGCAGGAGTTTTAGTAATTCAAAAATTACGAGAACTAAAACTTCCTGAAAATATTTGGGTTGTCGAAGGTGGAGTTATGGGAGTTGACACAATTTCACTTTTTGAAAATTATTCACAAGTGATTTTGGTGGATTGTGTAAATGTCTCAAACTCCGACGAGCAAATTTTTGAATTTCAACTTGACGACGTTTCTTTGAAATCGAATGATTTTAGATTTTCACTGCACGAATTGAATTTGAACACTGTTTCGACTCTGATGGAAACACTAAAAATTGAAGTACCAAGGATTCTGTTCCTTGGAATCAAACCTGAAAAAGTTGGCTTCGGTTTGGAGGTAAGTGAAAATGTAAAATTGGCTGTT
>QQUF01000016.1 GCA_008501735.1 Calditrichota bacterium
ACTCTCGAATTCGAGCTTCGTGAGTTCTTTTATAGAAAATCGAAGAATTATTTCCTTGTGAAATAAGAATTTGATTTTTTGCACTTTAACAGAATATTTATACTTCTAAGAATTAACGATTAAGTTTGATTTCTTCACCTAAACTCAAACTTGAGGTAAAATTTAATTTTTGGGCTGTTTCTTTAAAGTGAGTTGGTAGCAAGTGTAAGTATCTTTCTGTCATTTCTGTTTTTGTATGCCCAAGCAACTTTGAGACTTTGTAAAAATCAATTCCTTTAAGTAGAGAATGAGTAGCAAATGTATGCCTTAAAGTATGAAAATTTTTACCAGCTCCATCAATGCCTTTCTTTCTTAAATTCCTTTTTAGATACCGATAAACTCCATCTTTGTAATCTCTTTCCGTCATCAGTGGATAAAGTTTTCCTTTTTCTGGTACCAATCCATAACCAAGAATGAAGATTTCCTTTAAAAGCTCCTCCAAATCCTTACAAATTGGAAAGTTAAGTTGAATTTTGGTTTTTTGCATTTTAAAGGAGATGATATTTTTAGCAAAATCAATATGTTTCCTTTCTAACCGATAAATATCTGAAATTCTAAAACCAGTTAAGTACGCAAGTTTTAAAATCTTTGGTGCTTTAGGATAATCAGGAAATCGAAGAATTACTCTTAGTTCTTTTTCTGAATAAATTATTGTATCTGGTTTTTCTTCTGGAAGATTTTTAAGATTCTCTATTGGAGAAATTTTTAAGTAATTATGGTCAATGCAGTACCTAAAAAATCTTTTCAGAATAGATAATTCTTCATTGATTGTAGCATTCTTAACTATTTTTTGGCGTTCTTGTATGTAATCTTCAACTAACTTTCTTGTGAGCTGGTCTAAAGAATACCCGAAACTAAAAGAACAAAAGAAACTAAATCTTTGCTTAGTTCTTAGTTTTGTTGATTCTGTCTTTTGAATACTTGTCTGATACTGGATAAAATCATTTCGGATTTCTTCTAATGATTTTTCGATTTTCTCTTTTTCGTTAAGGTCGTGAAGTCCTAAAATTGCTTTTGACTTAATTTTTTGTGCAATTTTTAAAGCATCTTTTTTATTACTTGTAAAAGTGCTTTCTCTAAACCTTGCACCTTTTACTGAAAAGTTACAGTAATAAATTTTACCACGTTTAATGAGCATAGTTCTTGCCTTTCTAATAAATTAGAGTAAAAAGTTTGTCTAAAATGTTATTTGTTAGTTCTTAATTTTTCGGTCATTGAGAAGTTAGGAATTAGCCGAAAATCTAATTCCTAACTTAATTAGAGGTAAAAGAGAATCTGCTTTTAAGAGTAAACATTTATGTTGTGTTCATACTTAGCAAAATGTTTGTAAAACATTCCTGTTAAATCAAGAATTGGGTAAACAGTTTCACTTCTGCTTGTCTTAAAGCCATTCGCAGAAAATCGCCAAGAATCATAATTATTTTCAATGAAATACTCATACCCATTGCTTTCACCTTTAATTTTTTTTAGGTGATTGTGTGAAAAATGAATAAATACTTTTTTAGCTTTTATTGGGTCAATTTTAGGAATTTTATCTGAAAAATTATCTATGGTTTCTTTGACAATTCCTTCGATAATTTCAAGGCTAACATTTGGATAATTTTCCAATTTTTCAAATGCAAGTTGAAAAGCCTGTTCAGAGCTTAAGTTAGAGTTGATTTTCTTAGAGTAATCAATAGCAATTTTTCCAATTTGGTTAATTTTTCTCTGTTCAGAAGTTTCAGCTTCAAAAACTTCTATTTTATCTTTTAACTCGTGATTTTCTCTAAGAACCTGAATAAGAAATTCAAACAGTTTCTTAGCATTTTCAATATTCATTTCCAAACAATTTCCAATTGGTTTCTCAAGAGTATTCCCAATCAAACCTTTTAATATCTCTTTAAGATTGTGGTCTAAACCATTGTAAAACGCTTGTAGCTCTTTGGTTTTCCTTTGGTCTTGCTTCCGTTCTTCATAGGCTTCCATTAGTTCAACTGCCGTTTCACTATCATTTGTGATTACGGTTTCCTTGTTGTCATTGTAACCTGCTCTGAAAAGCAGACCTTCGTTAACTCTGTTGTCGATTGTCTTTTTATCGACTCCTAACATTTCTGCCCACTCACTTTTAGTTCGGACAATGATTTCTGTAATTTGTTCTAAGTTCATTTTGAACTCCTTTGTTAAATATTGTGATTGATTAATTCTAATTCATTCCAAAAAGCTGGACTTCCATCTGGAGCAAGTATCCAATTGTAATTTTTATCTCTTTCTAAGAAGTCCGCTAAGTCTAATCCAACTGTTTCTTTTGAAGCCAAACTTTCTAAAGTGTCAGAAATTCTTACTTCGCAAAAGTTCATTAATCTTTGAGCTTTCATTTTCCACTGTTCAAAACCTGAAACATCTGGATAAATAATTACTTTTCTTCCTTTTAAAGCTTTGCAAATTTGGGAATTCAAGTTGTGTAAACCGCCACAAGCAAGCCAAATATATTTTGGCATTACCAAGCTCATTAAAACCGCTGTTTTCTCACTTTCCACAATGGCGATAGTTTTTCTTTCTTGAGTTTGGCTAAGCTGATATTCACCAAACAAACATTGAGCAAGGTTAAAATTTTTGAATTTTCCAAGTTTGTGAACCCAAGTAATGAATTCTCTTCTTCTCTTTCCTGTCTTAGAATCGTAAAGCATTACTTTGCCACTTCTAACTTTTCCATTCTGGTCAACTTGCCAAAAAATAGTAGCACCTTTCCAATGCTTAGAAGTTCCGATAAAGAAAAGATTCAGTAGTCTTTTTGTGGTTTCTTCCGAAAAGCAACTTTTCAAATATTGAGCGAAGTTATTTGTTTCGTAACAACTCATTGATTTTTGAACTAACTCAAAAGGAATAAAACTTGGTTCTTTTGGTGGTTCTTGTTGAGCTTGTTTTTTTACTCCTAGAATCGAGTTGATATTGGACTCTTGGGAAGAAAAAAACTCTCTTGGTGGTAAGTGATAACCGCAATTATTTATTCTATCACAAATCCCAACATTGACATTTAAATATTCTTTAGTCTCAACGTCAATGTATCTTTTAAATCTCTTTTGTTGACACTGCGGACAAAGGAACTTTTTACTCCCAGTTTCAAGTGTGAATTTATTGTTCATTTTTTTCCTCTTGGGCTGTAATAATTGTACCATTTTGTAAGTGAAAAAGTGTACCGTACCACTTTGACGGTACAGTGTACCGTTTGTACCACTTTGACGGTACAGCGGTACACTTTTTAGAATTAATCAAAAAAAATAATTTATCACTAATCGGCAAATTGCCGATTAAACCCATTAGAAATAGGTTATTCGCTATTTTAAAATTTTTTAGAAAGTATATCATTTCTGAATTTCTCCTTAACTGTACCGCTTGTACCGCTAAAACGGTACAGTTGGTACACTGTACCACCAAAGTGGTACGGTACACTTTTAGAAAGGTTCTTTAAACTTTGCTAAAGTCCTTTGAACTTTATTATTATTTGTTCCTAATTGCTCTGCAATTTTTCTTACCGATAAATTTGGTTCTGACTCTTTTAATGCCAAAATATTTTCTTCGAGTTGACTTCTTTCATTCTCTGTAAAATTTCTAAGATGTTCAGTTTCGCTACCAAATTCCACGAAATCAAATTTTAGAAAATTAGATGGTTTGGACACTTCAAAGACAATAACATTATCAGAATCGTAAAGAACTTCTGTTGCTCTGGCTTTAATTTGTTTCAAATATCTTAGGCTTGAATCTTTGCAACTTTTGTTTATTGCAAAGGCTGAATCACAAAAATTGATAAATTGTTTACTTCCTGCTAAACAATTTACGGTAAGAGCTTTTGTTAAATCTCTTTTTGGTGTATGCCCTAAAATCAAAATTGAGACATTTAAATCTCGAGTGAGGTTGTGGAAACGCTTAATTAATGGAAGAGCTTTCTTACCTTCTTCAAGTTGATTACCTAAATAAGTTAGGTTATCTATAATTATTATCTTTGCTTGGTAATCTTTAATGGCTAATTCTAAGTTATTAATAAGAAGTTTCTCAAAATCAATTCCTTTTTCGATTTCAGTGCTACTAAGACGTTCCAAGTCTAATTCAGCACGAAGAAAATTATCATTAAATTCATAGTGATTTTTGTAATTCTCTGAATATCTATTTTCAAACTGCTTTGTAGATAATTCAAAATCGAAATAAATCACCTTTTGTGCTCCTGCTTCTATTTTCAAAGGTTTAATCTCTTCACCTCTGGAAATTGAGTTGGCAATTTGCACAGCTAACAAGGATTTTCCAATATTCGTATCAGCGAATAAAAAGCAAAGTTCTCCTTCGTGGAAAAATTCTCCGAATAACTTTTTGGGAATTTGCATTTGATTTGCTTCCTTTAATGTTTCAGTTGCAGTTTTTATGTTAAATATTCCACAGCTTGAATCTGATTCTCTGTCAAATTTTTCAGACTCTCTATTTACTTTTTGGAGTATTTCTGAATTGCTAACATTGTTGTTTTTCATTATCTTTTACCAAATTGAATGAGTGTTTCAAAGGTTTCAGTCTCGTCACAGACTGCTTTGAATTGATTATCTTTCATCACGTTTGCCTTTTTTAAAACGTGGTAAGAAATTTTGCCTTTTACCTCTATTTTTTGGTAAAGGGCTTTTTTGTTTCTGATTACTGTTGAAAGCCCAAAGGTCAATCATTGAGCTTTGATTCCCTCTTCCTCTTGGATATTTGACTTTGTTGTTGTACAAAGTTCTAATTGGGATTCCTGTCATTTCACTAAACCTGCTTAGCGTTACAAATCTTACTTCACTAATTAAATTGTTCATTTTTTAAAATTCCTTTGGGTTTAATTTCTAAAAGTTGATTCATTCTTTCAATTTCAAGTTTGTTAAAAGTTCCACGTCGGAGTTTGTTGGTAAAGTTTTGTGGACTTATTCCAAGTTCCTCTGCAATAGCTTTTTGCAATAATTTTTTTGCTTTAATTTGTTGTTTTAATCTTGGAATTATCATTTTTTATTACCTTTCAATTAAGATTAAATTTGATTATTGGTTGCTATACTATTAAATTACAAGAAAAATAGTAAAAATAAATTATGGTGTAAAATGAAAAATCAAAAAGATGAAAAAAATAATTTAAAGGAGTTTGGAAAACGTGTTGGAGAAGTATTTGAATATTTCAAAAAATCAAAAGATATTACTCAAATAGAGTTTTGTAAGCAGTTTGAGTATAATGTTACAAACTTCAAAAAACTAATAAATGGTGATATTGGTCTAAAATTTGAGAATATTTTAAAGTTCTTAGATGTATTTGGAGTCAATTCAGATTGGTTACTAAAAGGCAAGGGAAGTATGTTTTCAGAGGTAGCCTTATATAAAAAAAGCACTTCAATTTCGATAGTTGGTGAAGAAATAAACCAAATTATCTCTTCAAAAGGTTTCTTTGCTCTATGTCGTGGTGGAGGAAGGAAATACATTTATCCTATAATTCATTGGGCTTTGAAAACTTTTGATTATACCACTAGTGGAACTGCTTTTACGCAAGAAGGGCAAAAAGTAGTTGGGTATGTAGATATTGGGAATGGAGAATTACTTCCTTGTGATGAATTAGAGGAATTTATTTGTTACTTGGCGAAAAGTGATTTTGAAGAACAAGAGTTAGAGGAATTGTTAAGAAAACGTCGAAATAATATTAAAAATTTCTTTAGTGAAGACACAAATTAGACACACAAAATAGAAAAATAGCGTGGGAATATCTTTAAACTAACAAAACAAGATATTCCCTCTCTCTCCGTTTTTTTGTTTTTAACAAATATTTAAAATCCATAAACTTTACAGAATGATTAGAGCAGGAGAAATTAAAGGGAAAGATTAGGCTTCGAGTATTTCATTGATGAAATGGAAATTGAAGCTATTAGTAGGAAAAAGTTTGAGTGAGGTTAAAATGGTAACCAAGGGTTCTTGTTTTCCTCAATCTTAAATAATTTATCTTTTTGTGATAATTTAAGAGTAAAATACTTTTCATCATTTAAATCATTTGGAAGTTTATCTTTAAGAATTGATGCAATAAATTGAATTTTTTCTTTATTAACGAGTTCAGAAATTTTCACCAATTGATTACCGTGCATTAGCTCCTTTTTATCGTTTAAAATAAAGTGCATACAAGGAATATTCTCACTATCGGCAAAAAGTGTATAAGCAATATCAAAACAAGATATTTCACCTTGTTTCTTACCAGAGCTAAAATTTGTATTAAATGCACTAAATTTATATAATTTTTGCCCCTTCTTATTAGTTTCTATATCATATTTTAGAGCATATTGCTCTCCATACAATAAATCTGAAGTATAGGAAAAGTGTCGATTAAATTTATTTAACTGTAACTTAACTTTTGCTTCAAACTCATCAGAAAAGAGTTCAGTATCAATTAATCTTAATTCTTCATTATAAGCTTTTAAGTTATTTTCAACTTCTTCTATTTGATGAATTGTATTTTCATATTCACCTTTGTTTTTAAACTTTTCATTAAGTTCAGTAATTATTTTCTCAAGTGTTTCAAAAGAATCACTTTTCGAAATTACCTTCGAATATTCAACTTCTTTTTCAAGTAACTCATTTAATACTTTGCCCTTATTTTCTATTTCCTTTGATAAAACTGGGAGTTCTTTAGAAATAAAATTAGCTTTTTCTTGTATCATTTGATTATGGTACTGCACCATATCTTCGAATGATTTTTGCATATCAGTCAAATTGACTTTAACTTGGTTATAAATTGCTCGTAATTGCTGAAAATCTATATCTGAAGCACTAGATTGTAATTCTTCTTGCATTTTAAGGATTAAATTTTTTCTTAAGTTTAAATTGCTTAGTTGAGAACTAAGTGAATTTAGTTGGTATTTAACTTGGTTTAGTTTTTGTAAATCTTTTTCGAAATGGTCATTAATATTTAAGTTCGCTTTTTTCAATTGCAATTTCTCTATTTCTCTATCAATTATAGATAATGCAACTTCATAGGCAGATTTGGTTTGCACTTTTTCCAAACGGTTTTTAAAAGTAGTCTCTAATTTAATCTTTTGTAAAATAGCTTGTTTATCATCTCCTTTAGTAAAATTACATCCTAGAAGAAATAAATATAAAGTTTCATATTCCTCAAGAGCAGTATATTCATTAAGTGTTTTAAGAGTATTGTTTAGACTAGTATCTTTGTAACGTATATTATGTGAAATTATTTGTTTAAAAGTAGGTTTCGATGATTTATGATTAGGAAAAAATAATTCTACTAATCTGTTTTCAAATTCATCTTCAGTATATTTACGTCCATCAATACTTAATATTTTTCTTTTACGGAATAAAAAATTACGCTCAATTACATATGTCTTTGCATTCTCATTATAAAGATTCTCAGAAATTTCTAAAGAAATTATTACTTCATTATTAACTAAGTAGTCTTTGACAAGTTTATAGAATTGCTTTTTATCTTCGGGGTCTTCATAAATTATTTTTTTGTCTGCTCCAAAACAAAAATCAATCAATTTCAATACAGTAGTTTTTCCGACATTATTTCCTGTAATCTGACCTTCACTTTCATCTACAATAAGATTAAGTCCCATATGAAAATCAATTTGTCGAATTACTTTTGTAGGAGTCAAAATTTTAAGTGATTTTAAGAACATAACTCTACCTTGTTATTCTTTACTTCTGCTGCATTGATTAAATAAAGCCAATCAAGACATAAAACAAACAAAGGAAAAGAGATATTTCGTATTTGGACAATTCTTTCATAAAGCTCCAATAATTCAACATTATCTTCATTTTGAAGAAGCTGTAAAACTAAAGCTCCATTATAATAAATACTATTTTCAGGATGAATATTATCTGGAAGTAACATATTTATATCCTTCAGGGTTTTCAAAAATTTTACATCTAATAAAGGCATCAACAACTAAAATATCAACGGACAATTCTAATTCATCTATTGGAATATTTGTAAAATTCAAACTTTCCAATACTATACTCATAACTGATTCAGTTACTGCAAAAAAAATCTGATCAGCACTTTTGTTTTGGTCAATTGTGAGTTTCAAATATATATTGCTAATTGCTCCAAGGACTGATTGACTTTTGTTTTTTCCAAGTTTGTCAAATTCAGAGTATTTTTCATCTACTCTTGTCGAATGTAAAGAATAGAATTCAATAACTTTCTTAGCAGCTACCAAATTGTTAAAATCTATCTTTTTTTCTATATCAAAACTTTTATCTCTTTTGGTAGCATTTGAATTGCTCCAATCTTCTTCGGCTAAAATATTAATAATTGTAGCTAAATTCGAATCTAATTTTACATAATCAGTTTCTTTACCTAATTCTACTTTTATAAATTGATAAATTATTTTTACATCAGGAGTTGTTTTGCTAAGAATTTTTTGTAGAATAGATTTTATATCGTGAATATCTTTCGATGGATTAAAATTAATATTGTGAGGATTTTGAAATGTTTTACTTCTTAAGTTTGAAGCATCTTTGGCTATGGAAATAAAATTAAAAGTATAATCTGGGTAATTTTGAATAATTTCTTTTTGCAATGCTGTTTCAATTTTTTCTTTTGTACAAGTAGCTGAGACTTGAATAACAACTTTATCTTTGTGGTCAATTAAATCGATTGCTGGGGCATTTGCAATTTCATCATTAAGATTCTTTAGTTCATATCCATATACCAAATTTAAAAAATCACGATAAAAATATTCAGAATAAGTATGTAAATCTAGTATATGCAATTTCCCATTTGTTTCGGTAATGCGAGATAAATTATGCAAATGATTGTTTATGTAGTTGAAGTATAACTGCTTATTCATTTCTATCTAAATCTCAATTTTATAAGGCTTTAAGTGATAAACTACAGAAAAAATTTTACTTTTATACCTCGAATATAGATAAAAACTATGTTTTTCTTGTGTGCAAATTTCACACATAAGAAATTTACACAAGGTAATTATTTTGTAAAATTAAAATTTTTAAAGGGAAATGAAAAGGTTTTTTCCCTTTAAACAAAAAAGCCGAACCTAAAAATTAGATTCGGCTTTGGGAAATTTATCTGAAAAATGCTTATTTTAAGAGAAGCATTTTTTTAGTTTCTGAGAAATCACCAGCTGTGAGTTTGTAGAAGTAAACTCCACTCGAAACCTTCTGACCAAAGTTGTCAGTTCCGTCCCAAGTTGCCATTGTTGAAACTCCACCGATTACTTTTGCATTCACAAGAGATTTCACTTCTTGTCCAAGCACGTTGAAGATTTTCAAGCTAACTTGTTCTGTTTGTGGAACAGTAAAAACAATGCTTGTTGAAGGGTTAAAAGGGTTAGGGAAGTTTTGCGACAAAGCATAACCTTCAGGAGTTGGATTCAAGTTAATTTCTTCAGCAATACCCAAACCAATGTCTAAGAAGTTACAAGAATCACCATCACAAATTCCAAAAACAAAGAAAAGACCTTCGATTAAAGTTGGTTCAGGAATTTGTCCGAAACCATCAAAAGTAAATCCATTTGGAATTTCTACACCTTGTCCGGGAACGTCAATTTCTGAAAATGTAAGTGCAGTGCTATCACCAATTACGAAGTTTCCTGTATCACAACCTGCAACTGTTGGGTCAAGTGGGTCAAAAGGAAAAACATCAGTTCCTGCAAGCAAAGTATCATTTGCAACATCAATAAAAGTTTGCCCACCAAGAACAACTGTATTTGTAATCGTTACAGCACCTTGATTGTCAACTACTAAATTCTCACAATCAACTCTTGAGTCATAAATTTCGATGTTGTCAAAGAAAGCTCCGTCGTTTGGTGGTTGGTAACCTCCAGCAGAAATAAATAATCCGTCAGTAATTGCAGTGCTAACATCAAATCCTTCTAAGAGTAAGTTTCCATCTCTGTAAACTTGAAGGTCTCCATTCCAGTAACGAATCATTCTATAAGTGTGATAATTTCCGTCAACTGCTGGTGAAGGAACTGCATCAATTGGAGTGATAATTCCATTGTTTACTTTTTCAAGTTTATATTCATTTGTAGTGTAAGTAAATCTGTAGTAAGGCTGTAAGTAAAGTCCAGGAGTCGAAAGGTTTGGAGTTCTAAGGCTCATTTCCCAAAAAACTGAAACTCCGCCACCAGCACCATCTTCTCTGATGTCTGCAGAAGCATCAATGTAAGTTCCACCAAAGTTTCCAGCACCAAGAAACATTCTTCCGTTGTCGCGAATTCTTAAAGCATTGTCACCAGAAGAAGGGTCAACCATTACAGTGTCGTTTCCAATTGTTGTGTGTTGGAACCAAGTTGGATTTCCAGTAAAGTTACCATCAGTAAAATCATCTGTAACAAGCGGATTCAAACCAGTTTGGTCAGGTAAAAGTTCACAAAGAGTTGTATCGCAATTTACTAAATTAAGTAAGCCTGCATTTGCAGTATCGCTAATTACTTCAAAAACTAAGTAACCAAGAATACCACCGTCAGTTTCTTTAAAAATTCCGTCGGTAGCAGAAGCAGCAGAAATTCTTGCTAATCCACGATTATTTAAATTGTCAAAATTGTTTTGGACATTAACTGCAAAGTTGTAAGCATTTGGCTTGATTAGTGTCAAGTCATATTCTGTAGAGTTAAGGTTAATTACTCCATCAGAAATTTGTTCAGGGCTTGTAGCAGTTGGGTCAATTTCATTAAAAGCAAAACCAACTGATTGAAGCACAGTGTTTTTGAATTTAATCGAAGCTGAAAATTCTGTGATAGTAGAGTCAACTGCATCAGCAGCAGTAACAATCGGAACCAAAACTGTCGGACTGTTTGTCACTCCAGCTGGACCAGACGAAATACCTATATTTAGGTTTTGGTCAAAAAATTGACCAAGTAGAACAGCAGTATTTTGAGCATAACTTCCTAAGGCAAAAGCCAAAACTCCTAAAATACTACAGATTGATGTTTTGAAGAATTTCATTAGAACTCTCCTTTAATTTAATTAAGGGTTAGTGGGTTGTCTAAAATGTTCCTCCGCTTCTCTTAGATAGAATTTTGATTTTTGGTGAACCATTTTCAAGTGAGACTTCAAAGCATTTGTCATAAGATAGAAGCTCCATTCCTGAAAGGAAAATTTGGTTGTTACAACTTCTGCAAGAGTATAAAACGTCTTTTTGGTTTCCAAAAGAAACTTGCGGTAAGGCATTTATTAATTCATCTCTATCTTCGTGTTCTAAATCGTAAATGTGTTCATAGGAAGGAAATTCCCTTCCACAAAGGTCGCATTGCCAACTATCCATTTCTAAAATTCTCCAGTAAAATTAAAAATTCTAAAATAAAATCGTAACATTTAATTTAGTTCTAACTCGCTAAAAATTCAACTCATTTTCTTAGGTTAGAATTTCTTAAAATTATAAAACTTAAAAATTAATCTAAAGATTCCTCTCCATCTGCAATTTCTAACTTCTGAAATGCGTAGTAACAAGTCGTTTCTTCTGTTGCCCGAATCAGGATTTCGTTTTCTCCTGTTTTCAAAAACCTTGTCAAATCGTGGTCTTCGTAATCAAGGATTTTACTTTCATCAATGTTATAGTAAGGAGAGTATTTCCATTTCAAGTAGTTTTCATTCACAACTATTGCCATCTTTGAGTTATTAACAAAAGTAAAAGGAAAATTAGAGTTTGTTGCGTAACCCCAAAGTTTTAGAGTTGGTTTCCTTCTAAAGTCGTAATCTTCAGGCAAGTTAAAAGTTACTTTTAAAGTTGCATAACCATAGCCTTCTGTTCTGTAACCAAGTTCAAGATATTTGAAAGAATGCTTGTCAGATTTTTTTGTTTTAACCGAATTCCCGTTTGGTTCAGGGACAAATTTTTCCTTAACTGTGTCAAAAAATCCAGATTCAAGTTTTATATTTCCTGTACTTACAATGTCTCCAGAATTTCCAATTTCGACTTTGAGGTCAATTTGTTTTTTGTATTTGACAAGAACTTCTTCTTTTTTGTTATTATAGAAAAAGAAAACGGTCTTCGGGTCAGGAGTTATGTAACCTGGAACATAACCGAAAGTCAATTCGATTGAGTTTACATTTTCGTAAGTATCTTCATAAGTTCCTGTTCCTTTATGGTTTCCATTAACAAAGATTTTCCCTGCAACTGGTTCTGTTTTTACAATGATTTCATTTCGAATTAATCTAGTTAAGTCGAAATTAATTAAGTATTCTTTGTTGTTTCCACTAATCTCAATTTCTTTTGGCTCTGTCGTTTCAAAGCCTTCTTTCTCAAGTGAGACTTTATAAGTTCCTGGTTCAAGGTTTCTGAAAGAGTGGTCTGTGTGGTAGCCTGTGTCATTTTGGTTCAAGAAAATTTTCGCACGTTTTGAGTTTGAAGTTACTTTTAGAATATTTGTCCAAACAGTTTCTTTCATTCTGTCCAAACGGAAATCCATTTTAACTTCTTTACCTTTTTCGAGGTAAAGTTCTTGGCTCGTTGGAAAAATTGTGTAACGGTCTCTTTTTACAGAAACTACATATTTGCCAGGAAGTAATTGAAGTCCTTTACGATTTGTAAAGAATCCTGTTGATTCTCCGTCAACAAAGATTTCGGCATCAACATTTGAAGTAATAAAAACATTTGTTGAATCAACCGTTGGGATTTCAGCAATTTCGATTCGCTTCAAAGAATCTGTAACTGCTTGTTGTTGCTTCGTTTCTTCATCAGTTACTTTGTCAGTTAGTTTGACAACAAATGCAATTAATCCACCAACCAACCCAAGAAAGACGATTGCAAAAATTATGTTTCTAACTTCAGAAGGGATTCCAGGGTTTTTATGTTTTTTCTTTTTCCGCTTTTTAGTTGGGTCAACTTTTTCAACCAAACTTTCACTACATTTTGCACATTTTGTAGCCGCATAAGAATTTTCGTGGTTACAAGCCTTACAGGTTTTTAAAATTTCTTTTCCTGTTAAACCAGCACCGCAACGAGTACACTTTTCGCGACGACTTTTGTTTTTATGCTTACATTTGGGACATATTTTCATTGAGTTCTCTTACTTAAAAAATTAAAAAATCCAAAGGTGTTTTGTTAGGTTTACACGTTCTTTTGAGTCAAACTCAATTCCTTCCGACTCAAGTAACTTTTTCATCATTTGTGAGTCACCAAAAGCGAATTTTCCTGTGAGTTCTCCGTTACGGTTCACAACTCTGTGACAAGGTAAACCTAAAGGTGATTTATTCAGAATCCAACCAACTAATCGTGAACTTCTTGGCTTTCCGCCCGCAATTGCTAAGTTTTTGTAAGTCGTAACTTTGCCTTTTGGAATTTTGGAGACAAGTTCCAAAATTCTAAAGTAAAATTCCTCTTTCGCTGAATTTTGTTTAACACGCTCTGTCATTTGGAACAAATTTAAAATCTATACTTTTTAGTTTTTGCTGAAAATAATTTAATCTTGTCAGGTTTTCGCCAATGAATTCATCTTCTGCAACGTGAGTCTTAAGCATTGCTCTTTCAAACCCAAGTTCCAAAGCCTTTTCCAAAATTGCAAAAATACCTTCAACTTGTGCTTGAAAAATGTCTTGAGTTTCGGTTTTAAAAATTTCAGTAAAAATTAATTCTTGTTTGTAATTTTTAGCACCAAGAATAATTTTATTTCCTTGTAAATTTACAGCTAAAATTAGCTTGGACTTTTGATTACTAAAAATTTCTAAGGCTTCTTCAAGAGAAATTTTGCCACTTTGAACACTTCTTACTAAAGGTTTTGAAATTTTTTCTTCTTTGACAAATTCTTCAAGTTTGTCTGACATTAAACAACCTAATTTGACTAAATTAAAAGTTTACCAATTTAATTAATTTTGGTAGAACCTAAAACCCTAAAAATTTTTTGTAAGATTTTGATTTTAGTAATTGATAACTTCGATTCCTTTACCTACAACTTGGTAAATATTCTCGGGAAAATGACCGAGTTAAAGATTTTTCGGAATGATGAAATTTCGGTTAGAGAAATTATAGAACTGAATCCGCAGAAAATCTTAATTTCTCCCGGACCGGGAACGCCGAACCAAGCCGGAATTTCTCTCGAAGTTATTTCAGAATTTCACGGAAAAATTCCAATTTTTGGAGTTTGTCTCGGGCATCAAGCAATCGGACAGTTTTTTGGTGGGAAAGTCATTCACGCTCCTTCACTTTTTCACGGAAAGACTTCGAAAGTTTCTCACAACGGAAAAAGTATTTTTCAGAATTTGCCACAAGGTTTACTCGCAGGTCGTTATCATTCTTTAGTTTTAGAACGCAAGACTTTGCCTGAATGTTTTGAGATTACTTGTGAGACAAAAGATGGAATTGTGATGGGAATTCGACACAAAGATTTTGAAGTTGAAGGAATCCAATTTCACCCCGAATCAATTCTCACCGAACAAGGAAAACAACTATTGCAAAATTGGGTTAACCAATGAAAAACTAAACTTTTTCAAGACCTAAAGTTTTAAGCAAAGCCTTTGCTTTTTGAAGTGATTCAAAATATTCCTTCTCAGGCTCAGAATCTGCGACAATTCCGCCGCCAACTTGGAACTCAAGATTTTCTTCATTAATCACAAAAGTTCTGATGACGATGTTTAGGTCAAGATTTCCGTCGCAATTCACAAAGCCGACAGAACCTGCGTAAAGTCCACGTTGGCAAGTTTCAAGTTCCTCAATAATTTCCATACAACGAACCTTCGGGCAACCTGTCAAAGTTCCGCCCGGAAACATTGCTCTTAGCAAATCAAAAAGGCTCAAGTTTGGAAAAAGTTTTCCCGAAACATTCGAGACGATGTGTTTGACGTGAGAATAATTTTCGATGACCATAAATTCATCGACTTCGACAGTTCCGTACTCACAAATTCTTCCCAAATCATTTCTTTCCAAATCAACAAGCATTGTGTGTTCGGCTCGTTCTTTCTCGTTTAAAAGAAGTTCTTCTGCCAAGTCGGAATCTTCGATTTCGGATTCACCGCGTTTTCGAGTTCCACCAATTGGGCGAGTTTCAGCAAAGCCGTTTTCGACCTTCAAAAGTCTTTCGGGCGAAGAACTGACAACAGTGAACTCATCAAAATTCACAAAATTTGCGAAGGGTGATGGGTTGATTGAGTTTAGTTTTTTGAAGAGTGAAAAAGCATTTCCAGAAAATTTAGCACTAAACTTTTGGCTAATGTTTACTTGGTAAACGTCGCCTTCAAAAATGTATTTTTTGATTTTTTCAACGACTTTTTCGTATTCCGATTTTGGAAAATTGCTCTTCGGTTTACTGACAAAAAACTCTTCGTTTTCAGATTCCATTTCTTTTGAAAGTTTGGAAAAAGTCGTCTCAATTTTCGCCTTTGCTTTTTTCAAGTCGTCCGAGTTACTAACTGAAAGTGAAAAAGACAATTCTTGAGTTTTTTCGTCTAAACAAAAAACTTCCGATGTTTTTGCTAAGGTGATTTCAGGGAAGTTTGTGAAGTCAGGTTTTGTAAAGGGGATTTTTTCAAAAGCTCTGACAATTCCGTAAGAAGCCAAAACAATTTCGCCTGACCAAAAAAATGGTGCGTAATCGAATTTCTCTGTTTTTTGTGAAAGGTTTTGAAAAAGGCTTTTTACTTCCTCCGCAAATTCTTCTGTGGACTTTTTAGAGGTGTAAGAAAGAGAGTAAATTTTATTTGAGTCAATTTTGCCGAAGTAAGAATTTTGAGCAGTTTTGGGATTGTAAGAATTGCTTTCAAAAAGGAAACAATTCTTTGGGTTTGAACCGTAAATTCTTTCAAAAAATTCTGTTGGGCGATTTTTTGCAGTTAAGCGAATTTTCCCAACTAAAGGGAAAGTTTCGGACTTAGAAAGTAATTCTTGGAGAGTTTTGTCGTCAGGGAAAAATTCGATTTGCATTTAAGCCAAAATTCTTCTGTGGTAATTAATTTGTCCTAAATGGTAAGTCAAATGCCCGTAAAGGTGAATCAAAAAGAATCCTGTTGTCATTTTTTCAAAGACTTCGATAGGAAACTCCTTACCAAGTTCAGATTCTTCAAGGCTGTCCAAAGTCTTGAGAACGATTTCTTTGGTTTGATTTACTAAGTCTAAAATTTCTGATTTCGGCAAATTTTTTGTACTAAACTCTTCGTCCCTTTTTCTGACGTAACCTGAATTTCCGAGAATAGAACCGATGAAGTGTTGCAAGTTCCCGACTAAGTGAATTGCTAAATTTCCCGCAGAATTTTTGACTTCGTTTGTCGTGAGCCAAAGTTTAGTTTCGTCATTGTAGGCTTCGATTTCTTCAGCTAAATTTTCTAATTCTCTTTCAAATAAATTTCTAATCTCTTTTAATTTCATTTGTGAGTCTCTGCAAGTTTTTCTGAAAAATCTTTGATTAGACTTCTAACCTTTCTGAATTCAGCTAAAATTTCTTCTTCTGTTCCTGTTGCTTTTCCAGGGTCAGGGAAATTTTGGTGAACTTTTTCAGCTTTTGACGGAAAGACAGGGCAACGCTCTTTAGCGTTATCGCAAACAGTAATTACAACGTCAAAATCAATTTCTTGGTATTCGGTTAAGTTGTTTGAAGTGTGGTCAGAAATGTCTATTCCGATTTCTTTCATAACTTGAATTGCTCTTGGGTTTACTCCGTGAGTTTCAACTCCTGCACTGTAAACCTCAAAGTTAGGATTTTGCTTCAAAAAGCCGTGTGCAATTTGTGAACGGCAAGCATTTCCTGTACATAAAACTAAAATTTTCAATTTAATTTGCCTTTTAATTTTAAAATTAAAAAGACGCACAGCCGTGCGTCTCTACATTGATTTTCGTGTTTTTTTGTAAGCTCTTTTACTTAATTAGTGTCATTTTTTTGACTTTGTTGAAAGAACCTGCTTCGATTCTGTAAAAATAAATTCCGCTTGAAACGGGTTTTCCACTTTCGTCTGTTCCGTCCCAAGTAACAAAATTATTTCCAACTGTTCCGGTTCCTGAAAATAAATTCTTTACAAGTTGTCCGTTTGCATTAAAAACCTTCAACGTTACTTTTTCTTCGGAAGGAAGGAAAAATTTAATTTCAGTTTTTGGGTTAAACGGATTCGGGAAGTTTTGTGCAATTTCGTAACTAAGTTCGATTCCAAGGGAGTTTTTCATCAAATCCACAACAAAAACTTCCATCGCAGAAGTCATTGCACTTGTCGGTTGGGTTTGAACAAATTCCAAAATTTCTTTTGAAGCTGCTTCTTTGTCAACGTTTGCAGGAACTCCGTTTTCTTTTGTTGCATTCCAATTTGTAACAATTGCTTCAACGTCTTTTTCGTCAACTGTTCCGTCACCGTTACAGTCTGCAAAACAAGACTCAAAAGGTGTCCAAATTTCCAAAAGTGGTTGAGCTCCCCAATCCGAATTTCTTCCTGTTCTTTTGCTTCCCGTTGTGTTAAAAAATGTTTGGATTGCTGAAACGTCGCTCAAGTTTACGATTCCGTCGTCGTTTGCATCTCCGGGATAAACATAAATCGGAGAAATTTGGAAAACTTCGTCGCTTTCGTCAACGATTCCATTTAAGTTTTGAACGGAAATTTTGATCCTACATTGTTCAGCTGAAATGTTTGGAACTGCCCAAGTAAAAATGTGATTTCCAGAAGCTAAGTTTTGGAATGTTTCAATTAGCCAAGTGTTTCCTTCCGTTACCAAGTCAAGTCTAACAGAGGTTACGTTTTGGATTCGGAAAGAAATTTCCTGTTCGGTTGCAATTCGGAAAATCTCTCCGCCGTTTGGTGAAAGAATTTCAACCGAAGATTCAAGAATTGTGAAAGTTTCGTCACTTTCATCAAACAAAGCGTTGTGCTGAAAATCCATAACTCTGACTTTACAGTTTGTCGAAGGCGAATTTGGAACTACCCAATTGTAACTGTCCAAACTTGCAGCAACTGTGTCAATCGAGTTCCAATTTGTTCCGTCAGTTGTGTACTGTAAAACGACTGTCTGAACGTTTGAGTTTTCCCAAGAAATCTCTTGAATGGATTTGTAAGTTAAGTTTTCGTTTCCATTCGGACTCAAGACAGTTAAACTTCTTCCGATGATTTCAAAGTTTGTGTCGCTTTCGTCAAAAATTGAAGGATTGTTTGAATCGCTGATTTTGATTTTACAAGTTGTAGAAGCAATGTTCGGAATTTCCCAAGTGTAAGTTCCCGAAGTAGAAGAGACATTCTCAGCAATCAAATTCCAGTCAGTTCCGTTTGTTGTGTACTCAATGTTTACTTCCGAGACTTGGTTTGTGAGGAAAACAATTTCCTGTTCCGTAAACGCTTGCCACTGTTCGCCACCGTTTGGTAGAACTAAAGTTGCAAAAGTATTTTCAGGAATTTCGATAGTAAAAGTTGGACTCTCGTCGTTCAAATTCGGATTGTGTAAATCGCTGATTCGGATTTGGCATTGAGTAGAATTTACCATTGGTACGAGCCACTCAAAACTTGTGAAAATTGTTGAACCGTCAGAAATCCAAATCCAATCTGTTCCGTTAGTTGTGTATTCAAGTCGAATGCTGTCAACGTCAGAACTCGTCCAAGAAATCACTTCTTGAGTTCCGCTTTCCCAAATTTCTCCGCCACTTGGAGAAGCAAGAGTTAAAGTTGGCAAAAGGATTTCTTCAATTGTAAAATTATCATCACTCTCATCATTCAAGGAAGGGAAACCTAAAGCACTAATTTTGACTTTGCAAGTTTCCGACGGTGTGTTCGGAATCGTCCAATCAAAAGTTCCCAAACTTGCTGAAGCCGTGTCAATTGTTGTCCAATCCGTTTCATTAGTTGTGTATTCCAAAAGGACTTCTGCAATGTCTGTGCTTTGCCAAAGAATTTCTTGCTCAGAACCGACTTCCCAATTTTCATTTCCGTTCGGAGAAATCAAAGTGATAGAAGGAAAAGTAATTTGAAAAGTGTTATCACTTTCATCTGAAATTGAAGGGTCATTTGGGTAAACTACACGAACTTTACAATCAGAAGAAGAAACGTTTGGAACAGTCCAACTGTAAGTTCCGCCGAAATTCGTAGGTAAGTTACTTGCGATTTCTGCCCAATCGGTTCCGTTTGTAGTGTATTCAAGGTTTATAAAATCTGCGTTGAAACTCACCCAAACAATGTCTTGAGTTGTTCCAGCTTCCCAAATTTCTCCGCCGTTTGGAGTAGAAAGTCCAAGTTGTGGCGGAATTCCTGTTGCTTCGAAAATCCAATGACCTTCTGGTGCAACGAGTGGTTTTGAGATTGTTTTTCCACTGTTTGAAGTTGCAGAAATGTAATAATGAATTTTTGTTCCCCAATTTTGGAAAGGAATTTGTGCGTAAAAAGAATCATTTTGAGTTGGAGTCATCGTAAGTTCTGTGAAACCTTGAGTCGTGTCAGTTGACCAAAAAACACTCGCTCCTGAAACTCCACTTTGAGTTTTTATTTTTGCAGAAACGTCGTAACCTGTTGTGCTTGAGCCGTCGAGTATTTTTGCGTGAGAAATCCAGAGCGGTTCTTTTACACCGATTTCTTTTGTGATGCAGTGAATTGCTCCACTAAGTGGAATAATCGAATTGCAGTTAATTCCAACTATGTTGTAACCGGGCATTGCATTTTCATAAATTCTTAAAGCGGTTGTGTCGTACTGAGTTTCGTAAGTTGGAACAATTACAGTTTTGTTTACGATTACTGAATTTGTGTAGGTTCTGTAATCACCGTTTGTATTTGGATATTGACCGTTTTCAGGAGGCATTGGAATACGAATTACTTTGTAAGGTCTTCCTGCATAAGTCATAAAATTATTCATTATGTATTGCAAATTTGCTTCGATTTGTGGTCCATCAGCAACTCCCGGAGGATATTCTCCAACCAAAAGAGTTTCTTCGTCAAGTAATTTTATGTGCATATCAATGTGGTGAATTACATCGTAAGGAAGGTTCGTCATATTTATGTAACGGTCAACTCCCATATAATTACTTAAAATTCCGTCAATGTCTGTTTTCGTTTTAGTTGGATTTTCATCAACAATGAGGTTTGAAGAAAAAGCTGTTCCGTGTCCATCAACCATAAAATTTCCACCTGTTGCGATAAGGTCGTTTGGTGATTGAGTTGTTTCGTGAATCGGAACATTGAGCAAGTTTGCGATTGCAACAGGAGTTGCATCGTCAAGAGGTCTTGGTCGGTTATAAATCCAATCAACAACTCGCATTGTATCAACTTCGTCAGAATAAACAGTCCAAGGACCGTAATCTCTACACCAAATTGAATTGAAAGGCTCTTCGAGATAAACTGTATTCGTGAGTGGGATTCCATTTGCTGTGAGATTGTTTTTGACTTGGTTTGAATCACTACAAACAATGTAAACCTTGCCTTCTTCTTGAGCAGCATCAACGATTTGTCTGTGAATTGAAGGAAACTGTGTCCAAGTAATTTGGATTCCATCAAGTTCTTCCCACTCAGCCATTGTTCTTACAGGAGTTGGAGGAGGATTTGTCCCTCTTTCCGAAGAAATAGGAGGTTGGTAAGTTTTGAGTAATTCTTTTTCTTCCTCAGTTAAATAATGAGGTAGATTTTTGTCGGCAATTGCTTGAGCAAAAGTTAATGCACTAAACAAAGCCAAAAAGAAAAGCGAAAGGAGTTTTGAATGATTCATCAATTTCTTCCTTAAAAGGTTAAAAGTTAAGGGCTTAAAAAGATAAAACAATTTAACTGAAGTCTATAAGTTTTATTTCTTATTTCAAAAATCAGATTTCTCATTATTAGAATGAGGATTAGATGTTGTAATACAAATAAAAATAGTTTTATAACACTTTTTTTGCATTTTAATTTTTTTTATAGATTATATTTGAAACTGTACTTAATAAAGGTGGTTAACTGCGTTTCTATCTCAAACCTTTTCTAACTTAATTTCTTTAGAATCAGTTCCTTAGTTTTCGCTTCGTTACCAACCTAATCAAAAGGTTTTGCCTTTTGGTTTTTTACTTTCATTTTATTTTTTTAACACAGGAGACATTGGATAAAAATGGAATCCAAACTTTATGTCGGTAATGTTGCTTACACTGCAACAGAAGAATCATTAGAAGAGTTATTCGGCGAAGCTGGTAACATCGTTTCTGTAAACTTAATTAAAGACAGAGAAACAGGTCGCTCAAAAGGGTTTGCTTTTGTAGAATTTGAATCACAAGATGACGCTAACAACGCTATTGAAATGTTCAATGGTACTGACTATCAGGAAAGAAGTTTAGTTGTAAACTTCGCACGTCCTAGAGAAGAAAGACCAAGAAGAACTGGCGGCGGCGGAAGAGATTTCCGTAGCGGCGGCGGTAACGGCGGTGGAAACAGAGGCGGTTTTAGACGATAATAATTTTAGTTTAAAATACTTTTCTAAAAACTCCGACTAATTATTTAGTCGGAGTTTTTTGTTTTATGGATTTTTCAACTTAACTTGTATAAAAAAATGATAGGTTGTGTATCTTGTTTGCAATGGAATTACTAAAAGAAATTTGGAAATTAACTTTAGAGGCTTCACCTTATCTTTTGATAGGTTTTGTTTTTGCTGGAGTTATCAAAGCATTTTTAAAAGATGAATTCATTCAGAAATTCATTGGTGAGAAATCTACAAAATCGGTTTTTTGGGCTTCGTTAATCGGAATTCCGCTTCCAATCTGCTCTTGTGGAGTTGTTCCTGTTGCTACTTCTTTGAAAAAACAAGGTGCTTCTTCGGGAGCTTCAATGTCATTTCTTGTTTCAACTCCCGAAACCGGGGTTGATTCAATTGCAATCACTTATGGAATGCTTGGCGGCTTTATGACTTTGGTAAGACCGATTGCAGCATTTTTTACTGCAATTGCTGTCGGGATTACTGAAAATATTTTTGGAGAAGAAACTAAAGTTCAAGAAGTAAAATCTTGTTGTGCAAGTTCAAGTTGTGGAAGTAAAGAAGTTGTCGCTGAAAAATCCCTGACGGAGAAATTAAAGGAAGGTTTTGTTTACTCTTTCACAGATTTATTCGCAGACATCTCAAAATATCTTGCCATTGGCTTGGTAATTGGAGGAATGATTTCTTATTTAATCCCAACTGATGTGATTCAATCTTTTGACGGAAATGTTTTAGGAATGGTCGGAATGCTTTTCCTCGGAATTCCACTTTACATTTGTGCAACTTCTTCGACTCCAATTGCAGCAGCTTTACTTTTGAAAGGAATGAGTCCGGGAACAGCTTTGGTTTTCTTACTTGTTGGACCTGCGACAAACATTGCTTCTTTAGTCATAATTCAAAAAGTATTTGGCAAAAAATCCACAGCACTTTACTTAGGTGTGATTGCAATTTGTTCAATAATTTTTGGTATGTTGACGGATTACCTTTTCCAAATTCTAGGAATTAATCCAATCGCTTCGATTCAAGAAACTAACGAAATGATTCCTCATTGGCTTGCTTTTGGTTCGAGTGTCGTTGTTGTTGGTTTGATATTTTACTTTGAAGTCTTCAAAAAACTTAAAGTGAAGTTCGGCTCAAAAGAAAATGTAATTGCTTAACAAGACTTTTAAGTAGTCATAAACTTTCCAAAAACAACTCCAAAAGCGACACCAATTCCTATTCCGACTGAAACATTGTCGAAAGCAGTTCCAATTGCAACACCAACACCGATTCCAATCGCAATTCCTGCTCCCATATAATTTCTTGTAGGCTTTTGTTCTTCGTTTACCATTTTTATCTCTAAAATTAATTTGAACTTTTGTGCTAAAGTTTACTCATTCGTTATTTTATAAATTAAGTTTCTTTGAGAGATTTAAAAATTGTGTAGATGATTTTGAAACCAGCAGAAATCACACCTTTGACAGTCCCCGATATTTTTGAAAAACCGATTCTCACAAAGTAATTCGCAGGAATTTCTTTAATTCTAAGTTTTTGTTTTACAGCTTTAATTTGCATTTCGACAGTCCAGCCGTAATTCGTATCTTTCATTTCCAAATCTTGCAACGCAGAGTAACGAATCGCTCGAAAAGGTCCTAAATCCGTGTAGCTAAATCCCCAAAAGAGTTTAATCAAAGTAACTGCAAGCCAATTCCCAAAAGCTTGTTGTGGCGTCAAACTTCCTTCCTCTTTTTTGCCGAGTTTCCTTGAACCAATCACAAAATCGAACTCGTTTTTCAAAATAGGCAAGACTAAATCGTCAATCTGTTTTGGGTCGTCAGAAGCATCTCCGTCAATGAAAAGAACAATTTCAGGTGAGTCAACCGAAGCAATTCCAGTAAGACAAGCCATTCCGTAACCAGCTTTCGGTTCGTCAACAACTTTCGCCCCTGCTTTTCTTGCAACTTCGGCAGTTTGGTCAGTCGAAGCATTGTTTACAACAATTATTTCTTTTACAAATTTTGAAGTGATTCCCGAAACAACTTTGCCAATTGCTTGTTCTTCGTTGTGAGCGGGAATTATGACTGAAACGGTTTTTTCTGACAAAGTCTTGCTAATTTCCAATTTTGGTTAAACTTGCAAGAGCAGATTTGAATTCACCGTTTTCAAGAGGTTCTAAAGATTCAGTTGCTAATTTTAAGTGGTCGGAAATTTTTGAAGAAGTATAGTTGAGACCACCGTATTTTTCAGAAAATGCCTGCCAAAGTTTTGTACCTGATTTGAAATTTTCAAGCAATTTTTCAACTTCTTGTTGAGGAGCATTTTGAAGTGAGTAAATCAGTGGTAAACTAAAGTCAAATTCTTTAATGTTTTTCTCAAGAGGTTTCCCGAAAACAGAGTTTTTTGACATTTTGAAAAGGTCGTCTTGAAGCCAAAAAATGATTCCAAGATTTTGTCCAAAATTCTTGAGCGAATTTTGAATTTGAGTTGTTGGGTTTTCCGAAAGAACAACTCCAAGTTCACACGAAGCTGAAATTAAATCTGAATATTTTTCCGAAATTAATCTTACGTATTCTTTTTCATTAAAATCTGCTCGGTTCAACATATCTTGGGCGAAAATTTCGCTTTCAGTTACTTTTGTCGCAACTTTTGAAAAAATATTCACAGCTTCCAAATTTTCAGTCGAAGCAATTTCCACCAAAGAACGTGACAGCATAAAATCACCAAGCAAAATCGAAAGTTTGTTAGCTTTTCGTTTGCTAATTAAACGGAATTTACTTTCAACAATGTCGTCTGTAACTTCTGAGTGCAAAAGCATTGCAGTGTGCAAAAGTTCAACGGCAATTGCTCCTTTGTAGGCTTTCGTCGGAAGTTTTTCGGAGAGCATTTTTGTAATTCCAAGCAAAAGTGAGGAACGAAGTCCGCTGTTTTTGCTCGAAGAAATAAACTGAATCGCCTTGTCCACCAAAAAAATATCTGACTTCAAAGTCTTGTGGAATTCTTTCTTAAAGTGCGAAAGTTCCTTGTTCAGTAATTTCGTAATGCTTTTTAATCCGTTAGCCATTTTTCTCTTTCGTTAATTTTACTGTACTGAGAGCCTGACTGAGAGTTAGACGCTCAGTTTATCCGTTTACTGTGTTCCAAAAATTCTATCACCTGCATCTCCGAGTCCAGGAAGAATGTAGCCAACTTCGTTTAATTCTCTATCAAGCGAAGCTGTAAAGATAGGAACGTCAGGGTGCTTTTCATTCAAGTTTTTTACACCTTCGGGAGCCGCAACCAAACACATAAACCTAATATTTTTTGCACCTCGTAATTTGACTTGTTTCAAAGCAAAATCTGCACTTCCACCAGTTGCGAGCATTGGGTCAATTACGATTACTTCTGTTTCACCGATGTCTTTCGGAAGTTTTGCGAAGTATTCGACGGGTTCAAGAGTTTCTTCATTCCGATAAACTCCCAAGTAACCGATTTTGGCAGTTGGAATTAAGTCTAAAATCCCTTCAAGCATTCCTGTTCCTGCTCTTAAAATTGGAACGAGAGTTACTTTAGAATCGAAAACTTCACACTCTGTTTCTTCCATTGGAGTCTGAACTTTGACTTTAACAACAGGGAAAGTTCGAGTTATTTCGTAAACCATCAACGAAGAAATTTCGCTCAAAAGAATCCTGAATTCGTGATGTGGAGTGTTCAAGTCTCGCATCAAAGAAAGTTTCTTTTGAATTAAAGGGTGATTAATTTCTGTTACTTTTACCATCGAAATTTCTCCAAATTTTATTCTTGTGAAATACGGCTTTCCAAGTCATCAACTTTTTCTAAAATCTTGTCTTGGTGTTCGCTTAAATCTTCACGTTTTCTTAAATATTTTTTTACAGAGTCTTGCAAGTTCTCGTCTTTTGTTACAAAAATCCGTTTGCGGCGTTTTTCTTCTTCAGTAATGAACTCAATTTTTGCAAGGTAAAATGCTTTTTGCAAAAGTTTATCAATTTTTTGTTTGTCAATCGCAGTTTCGTCAGATTTCTTAATTTTCAAAATCACTCGCAAAATCTTACCCGAAATATTTTCTGCTTTAAGTTCTTTTTCAATTTGAGCCATTGGATTCTCAGAATCTGTAACGTCAATTTTAATTGTCAGAAATCCACGTGCATTTGTCGGAATAAATTCAAATTCGGTTTTACCTTTTTCCTTAATTTCGGCAATTACGAAGCCTTTTTCATTTTTTTCTTCACCAAAATCAATCCGTTCAATGCTTCCCGGATAAACAATTGGGATTGTATAATTTTCATTCAAGTTCTGAAATTTGTGAACGTGTCCGAGTGCAACGTAATCAATTCCGTCAAGCCTGAAATCCGAAGTCTCAAAAGTTGGGTCAGGAGTAATCATTGCCCGTTTTTCTGTTCCTGAAAAAATTGCACTTGCGATGTTCACGTGAGCGAGAATTACTGACGGCAAAGTTTTGTCTAAAAGTTCGGCTTGTTGAGTGAGCCAAGCGTTGCAACGTTTTACAACTTCTTGAGCAATTTCTTCACGAGAAATTGATTTCGCTTCTTCTCTTGTCCGAAAGTTTGAAGTTGTTGGCCAAGGTAAACAGAGAAGTTGCAATTCTCCCGATTTCGTTTTCATTCGCAAATTTTCAGGTTTGGAAACAACTTTGATTGTCGGAAGTCCAAGACTTTCATAAAGTTCAATCGGCGAAGATTTACCAAAAGAAATCGGAGCGTCGTGATTTCCTGTTAAAATTATGAGAGGAATTTCATTTCTTAGAAGAATGCTGATTTTTTCGGCAAACATTTTTTGTGTTGTCGGAGAAGGAAAAGAATTTTTGAAAATGTCGCCACCGAACAAAACGATGTCAACTTTTCTTTCGACACAAGTTTTTAAGCAAAATTCAAGAGTTTCAAAAAAATCTACAAAACGTGAGTTCAAACCTGTTTCAGGATTAATTCTACCGTAATTGTCAATTCCCAAGTGTAAATCTGAAATGTGTCCGATTTTCATTTTGTGTCTTTAAATTTGTGAAAGCCAAGTTTGTGAGTGTCTGACTTACAGTCAGGCTCTCACTTTTATTCTAATTTCGTGAGTGTCTGACTCTCAGTCAGGCTCTCACTTTTATTCTAATTTCGTGAGTGTCTGACTCTCAGTCAGGCTCTCACTTTTATTGCCCAAATTGTTTAAGTTCGTCTAAGTAAAATTTCCAAAGTACTAAGTTCTCGGTTGAGTTTACTTCTTCAACTTCAAGTTTTGTGTCTTCGCCGAAAGCAAAAATTTCAGCAAATGCTTCTTCCGAAAAGTACCTAAAATCGTTGTTCAATTTAAATTTCTTTTCCTCAATTCCAAACTCCTCTCTTGAAAAAATTTGAAAACCCCATTCTCCGAAACTTGGCAAAGAAATTCTCGCAGGTGTAACAAAAAATCCAACTTCCTCCAAAGTATTTTTTACGCACCAAAAAGCACGCGGCGTGAAAAATGGTGAAAAACTTTGAGTTACTCCAAAACCATCTGGGTTTAATCTCTTTGCAACTTTTGAGTAAAATTCTTTGGTGTAAAATTTTGCTTCAATTTCACTAACAGGGTCAGGCAAATTCAAAAAAATGCAGTCGAATTTCTCGTTTGTCTTTTCCAAATAGCTTTCGACTTCCGCAAAGGAGATTTTCAATTTTGGATTTTGTAGAGCATTTTTGGTAATTTCTTTCAGCTTTGGATTAGAGTTTACAACTTCCAAAGCAAGTGAGTCTGTTCCAATCAAAACTACTTTTTCAATGGAATCGAATTTTAAAATTTCCTTCAAAGCCATTCCTTCGTCACCGACCAAAAGAACAGTTTTCGGAGTTTCGGCAAAAAGTAAAATTGGAACTGTCAAAGCCTCAAAAAACCTGTACTCGTCGTAAGTGCTAAAGCGAATCACGTTGTTTTTCCAAAAAGTAACTTCGTCGTTTTGCTCAGTCAGAACAAATTTGTCTGAATTTTTATTTTTAGCTTTTGCAATTACTTTTGACGGATAAAATTTGTCTTCTAACTGTAACTCGAAATTTCTAAAATCACTAAAAATCAAAACTGCGATTAAACCCAAAACAGACGAAAAAATTATGTTCTCCTTTGACTTTTGCACAACAAAAATTCCAATAAAAATTAGAACAGAAACCGTGTAAGTGAAGCCTTCGGGAAGAAAGTAAAGAAGTAAAAAAACTGTGAGTCCAAGGAGAAAAGACCTAAAAGGTTTCTTAAAATCTGTCAGGTCTGAAATTTGTGAAAAGTAAAATGCAGAACTTGCTCCCAAAATCCCAAAGTTGAAAAGTAATTGCCAATTCAAAATCGGCTCATAATTTTCAGAAATTTTGAAAGTGTAAATAACGAGAGGAATTGCTGAAATTACACTTAGAAAAATGAAAAAGAGTAGAGCACTTAAAAAAAAATCTTTTCGTGCTTTTTCGTGTCTTTCGTGGGCAGAAAAAAAATAAAAAGAAACTCCAACAAAAAAGGCTAAACCTAAGTGCCAAATCTCAAAGTGAAAAGTTAGAATCTTGCAAATTTCCAAGAGGTTTGAAATCGAAGCTAAAAGAACAGCTACTGCTAAACCTAATGAAAAGTTTTCATTTTTTACGGTCAAAAAAGTAACCTACAATAAATCCGTAGTAGTAACAAATCATAAAAAGCAAATTCATAAATTCGAGTTTTACGACAGAAAGAAAAACCCTGCCTAACATTCTGAAAAGCCTTGTTCCAAATCCAACTTTCTCCTCAAAATCGTCAGTGTGTGAAACCGTTAGGTCAACTACAAAGTCGGGATAATTTAACCTAGCAAAAGCAGATTGTCTGCCATTACGAAAAAACTGCCCAATGTTTTTTGAGAGAGTTTCAGGAGGTAAGTGATGAATGAAAGTATTGGGAATGACAACGATTTTGTAGCCGTATTTTCGGATTTCAGAACGTAAGTAAGGGTCAAGTCCGCGAGGAATAATTTCATTTTCTCCTCCCATTCCATAAAAAACGTGTCTTGGAATTGCACAACAAGGATGTTCCGCCATATCGCTTTCGACAACTTCTTTTACGATTTCTGAGCTTCTGCGTGGAACTTGTTTCATAACTGTTCTGACGACCCAATTTGCGTCTTCAGGAATTGTGTTCGCAACTCCAGCCATTCCGATTTTTGGGTCTTGTTCGATGTGTTTGACAAGATTTTCAAAAACGGTGTTGTGTCCAATACTTGCATCATCGTCAAGAATTATCAGAAGTTCACCTTTTGCAAGAGCAGCTGCCTTGTTGATTGCTCTTCCTTGTCTTTTGTCTCCAATAACAATTATCACTTCAAAATCTTGGAAAGTTTGTTCTTTTAGTTGTGAGAGAAGTTTTGCGAAGTAACCTCCTCTGTCAGCATCAACTGTTGGAAGCAAAACTGAAACATCAACTTTTCCTGTCGAGGATTCAATAGTTCGGATTTCTTTGTGAGTCCCTTCGGAGTTCGGATATTTAACTTTAAATTCAGGCATTGGCAAAACACTTGGAGTTAGTTTAAGAATTTGACAAAGTTAGAACTGAAAGCCTTTGTTGTCAACAAAGGACTTTTAAAAAGAAGAAGAATAACTTTAGACGGAACTTTTTGACTTTTGAATTGTTAAAGTTAAAACAGGAGAACCAAAAATGGAAACTTACGAAATCATTTTATGCATTTTTTACACAATCTTTTTGCATTACTCCTTTTACAAGTCAAGCCAATCTTAAATGGAAAATCAAATCCTTGACCACATTGCTTTAGTTGTAAAATCGGTTGATAAAATTGCTCGAAAATTTGGAGACTTAGGTTGCCAAATTGGTGAATTTCAAGAATTTCCGAACGAAGGAACACGCGAAGTTTACATCGGAGATGAAAATCAATTTGGCAAAATTCTTTTGATGCAACCAATTTCAGAAGGTGCTTATTTTTCTGCTCTAAAAAAGCGAGGCGAAGGACTTCACCACATTGCAATTCGAGTCAAAAAAATAGAAAAATATTTAGAAAGTTTAGCCGGTTCAGGCTGGAATTTGCATCTCAAAAGTCTTGAAACTTACCAGACAGGTAAAACCGTTTGGCTCACAAGACTAGACGTGAAAACTCTAATTGAAGTCTTTGAAAGTGAGATTCCAAACACGAATGAATTTTTGGTAAGTGAAATTCGACTACTAAATTCACCGACAAAACCACGAATTTTTGAAAGCCTTAAAATCAGCCAAATTATTCCTCACAATTTTGATTCAGTAATTTTAAATATTGGTAGGAAAAGTCTGAGTGTAAGTGAAATTTTGGAATAAAGGTTTTTACTCTGTCTCGACAAGCTCTTCTTGCAAAAGCTGTCTTTCGTGGAACTCAAAGTAAGTTCCGCCAAGATTCAAAAGTTCTTCGTGAGTTCCTTCTTCAGAAATTTTACCTTCTTCAATTACAATAATTTTATCACAATTTTGGACAGTAGAAATTCTGTGAGCAACGATTAAAGTTGTTCTTGATTCCATTACTTTTTTCAAGCCTTTGAGAATTTCGTCTTCGGTTTGCGTATCAACTGCCGAAAGTGAATCATCAAGAATTAGAACTTTAGGTTGTTTAATCAAAGCTCTTGCGATTGCTGTTCTTTGTTTTTGTCCGCCAGAAAGAGTGATTCCTCGTTCTCCAAGAATTGTCTCAAATTTCATTGGGAATTCGTCAATATTTTCTTTGAGTTGAGAAAGTTCGGCAGTTTCAAGAACTTTGTCCATTTGTTCATCGGGAACTCCGAATCGAATGTTGTTTGCAATTGAATCTGAGAAAAGAAATGTTTCCTGCAAAACACAGCCGATGATTTCACGAACATCTTTTAAAGTGTAAGACTGAATATTTTTTCCATTTAAAAGAATTTCTCCTTCACCGACTTCGTAAAGTCTTGAAAGTAAATTCACAAGGCTTGTTTTTCCAGAGCCAATTTTCCCGACAATTCCAAGTGAAGTTCCTGCGGGAAGTTTCAGATTAATATTTTGCAAAACGGTTTCATTAGGTTCGTATCCGAAAGAAACATTTTTAAACTCAATGTCAATCGGTGAGTTCTTGTCAAGTTTCTCAGTAACATTTTCCTCGTCGGGAATTGTGTGAAGCACTTTGTTAATTCTTCCAAGCGAAGTGTAACCTTGTTGAAAAATATTCATTACCCAACCAAAAGCAATCATTGGCCAAACAAGCATCGTCAAGTAAGTGTTAAAGGCAACGAAACTTCCAAGAGTGATTTCGCCAGTTATTACCATTTTACCACCAACCCAAAGAATCCCGCAAAATCCAAGAGCAGTTAGGAAAGCAAGACCTGCGTGCATTCCGCCACTAACAATTGTTACAGCCATATTTTTTTTTAGGTAGTCAAAGCTAAGTTTGTCGAATTTTTGAATTTCCAAAGCCTCTTGAACGTAAGCCTTAATGACTCTAATTCCTGAAAGATTCTCTTGTGCTGTCGAATTGATTCTTCCGAACTGTTCTTGTTTCAGAGCAGTGTTTTTGTGGTTGACACGAATCAAGCTCCAAGTAAGAATTGACATCAAAGGAAAAGGTAAAAGTGCAAAAAACGTCAAAGTCGAACTAATTCCAATCATAAAATAAAGTGCAGTACAAAACGTAACTAAAGTATTTGTTGTGTACATAATTCCAGGTCCAAGAACATTTCTGACGGAGCTCAAATCATTTGTTCCAAGTGCCATTAAATCGCCAGTTCTGTTTTTGTTGAAAAATGAAATGGGTAAACTTTGGAGATGTTTTAAGTAGTCATTCAGAAATTCAAATTCGATTTTTCGGGAAACAACAACGGTAGTTTGCCTCATCGCAAATTTAAAAACTCCACTGATAAAAGCAATTCCAAGGAAAATCCAAACTTGTTCAAGAATTACCTCTTTAGAGGCTTTCTCCTGCAAAAAATCGATAATTTGTTTTAGGATTAAAGGTGAGTAAAGTGCGATTACATTTGTAAAGATTGTAAAAATACTACCAAACAAAAGTGCAATTTTATGCTTTCTGAGGTAAGGAATTAGTGTATTGAATTCGCCGATTTTTTTACCTTTGTTTTTCTGTAAACTAAAGTTTTGCAAAAGAAGTTTTGAATTAACGCAAAAAAACTAAATTCACAACAAAATTTTTAATTTGGTTCAGTTTGAGTTTGGTGTAAAAAAAAAAGCCTTGTTAAAAAAACAAGGCTTTAAGCTCCTCGGGTAGGACTCGAACCTACGACCTAGTGATTAACAGTCACCCGCTCTAACCAACTGAGCCACCGAGGAATTCAATAAGGGCTTCAAAGGTAATTTCGATTTCTTATTTTGTCAAGAATTTTTTAGTAAAAATATTAAAAAGTTTTTACTTTTAGAAAATAGGAATTAAATAGTATTTTTTTTAGTTGATAATTTAGCGTGTTTTTACTTTTTAACCCCAAAAGAATAAGGCTTTTATAAATGCGAAAAGATGATTTAACGGGCTCAAAAGTTGTAATTATTGATGATGAGTTTGATGCTGTTGAAATGGTTGCTACCTTTTTAGAAAGGCACGGAATTGAGATTGTAAAATGTTACAATGGACCTGAAGGCTTGAAAGCAATTGGGGAAAGTCAGCCTGACTTAATAATTTTAGACGTAAATATGCCTGAAATGAGTGGTCTTGAAGTTAGCAAGGTTCTCAAAAGTGATAAGACAACTCGTTTAATTCCAATAATTATGCTTACTGCTGATAGCCAATTTGATACTAAGATTGCGAGTCTTGACAGTGGTGTTGATGATTTTATGAACAAGCCTTACAACCTTCTTGAGCTATTTTACAAGGTAAGAAATTTAATTAATCTGAAACGTTATACAGATGAACTTGAAAATGCGGAATCCGTAATTTTTACTTTAGCAATTGTCATCGAAGAAAGAGATAGCTATACTGAAGGGCATTGCACAAGACTTGCCTACTACGGAGAACTTTTGGCGAATCACCTTGAACTTTCAGAAGAAGAAACAAAAGCAGTAATTCAAGGAGCTTACTTGCACGATGTTGGGAAAGTTGGTGTCAGCGATACAATCCTTCTCAAAAATGGACCTTTGACAGATGAAGAATGGGTTGAAATGCGTAAACATCCTGAAATAGGTGAAAATATTTGTAAGCCTCTAAAAACTCTCAAAAATGCACTTCCGATAATTCGTGGACATCAAGAACGTTGGGACGGTTCTGGTTATCCTGACAAACTTAAAGGTGAGGAAATCCCATTTAATGCGAGGCTTATTGCCGTCGTGGATTTTTACGATGCACTTTCGACGAAAAGACCTTACAGAGGAGCTTTACCAACAAATACTTGCATAGAAATTATGATGAAAGAAACCCTTGAAGGTAAATGGGATCCGTTTATGATTAACGAATTTTTCAAAGTCCTCAAAAAAACTCACCCACGAAAAATTACACTTAAAGACGAAGAATACATTGATTTTTATAAAAATTAATCCTTACTTTCGCATTCTTGATTTTTCATAAAGTAAAGTAAAAAATGGACATTCTTCTCACTCACGGATATTTTTTGGCGGAAGATTCGATAGAGTTAAAAATTATGCGACCTTATCCGCCTCTCGGAATCCTTTACATTTCTTCCTATCTCAAAAGTAAAAATTTTGATGTCGAAATTTTCGATTCAACTTTTGCAACCAAAGCAGAGTTCTTCAAACAAATCAAATCTGACAAGCCTAAAATCGTTGGGATCTACTGTAATTTGATGACGAAACTTAATGTGCTTCCGATGATAAAATTTCTTAAAGAACAAAAAGTAACTGTAATTCTTGGAGGTCCTGAACCTGCTCAGTATGCAAAAAATTATTTGGACTACGGAGCTGATTTTGTAGTCTCAGGTGAAGGAGAGCAGACTTTGGAAGAACTCATTCCGATTTTACAAAACAAAGATTTCGAAAAATTTCCACAGGTTAAAGGAATCACTTTTAAAGATGAGAATGGTAGTTTTTGCCAAAACGAACCTCGTGGACAACTTCCCGATTTAGATTTACTTCCTCTTCCTGACAGAGAATCAATTGACATTCAAAAGTACGTCCGAACTTGGCGAGAAAATCACGGATTCGGAGCGGTTTCGTTGATTACCGCAAGAGGTTGTCCTTTCCATTGTAAATGGTGTAGCCACGAAGTTTATGGAAGAACTCACAGAAGGCGTTCTCCTGAAAATGTTATTGAAGAAATTGAAAAAATTAATTCTCTTTACTCACCTGATTTTCTTTGGTACGCAGACGATGTTTTTACGATAAATCGGAAATGGCTTTTTGAGTTTGAAGAAAAAATGAAAGAGGCGAATCTTAAATTTCCATTTGAATGCATTTCTCGTGCGGATAGAATGAACGAAGAAATTGTAAGTTCACTTGCAAATTTGGGTTGTCAAAAAGTTTGGATTGGTTCTGAAAGTGGTTCTCAGAAAATTTTAGATGCGATGGCAAGAGGTGTGAAAGTCGAGCAAGTTCAAGAGGCAACTTTGCTTGCACAAGAAAAAGGAATGCAAACAGGAATGTTTTTGATGTGGGGTTACGAAGGCGAAGAAATTGAAGACATCGAAGCAACAATCGAACACGTTAAAGAAACAAATCCTGATACATTTTTGACAACTGTAAGTTACCCGATTAAAGGAACGACTTACTTCAAAGAGATTGAAGACAAGGTTTTTTCAGAGAAGAATTGGGCAGAAAGAACCGACAGAGATTTAGATGTTGAAAGGCGTTTTTCAAAAGAATTTTACAAGTTTGTTGACAGACGTTTGAATGGCGAAGTAACGCTTCACAGACTCAAAAAAGACAACTCAAAAGATTACTTTCAAATTGCAAAAGCTTTTGTAAATTCGCAGGTCGGAAAATTAGGAATGAATTTCCATAAAATTAAGAATTAGGAATTTGGAATTAAGAATTTTTTGTTCTGATTTAAAGTTTGACAGAAAAATTTTAAAAGTAAAAAAATGAACGTTGTAATTTTTGAAGATAAAAAAGTGGAGAACCTTTTTCCACTAACGCATTTGAGACCTGTTTTTGAACTCAAGTCAGGGATTTTTTCTCTTTTGGAAAAGGCTCAAAAAGCGATTCCTTTTGGAGTAACTCACTTTTGGGTTCGGGAAGAACTTGCTGAGTTTGTTCGTGAAAAATACCCAAACATTAAAGTCAATGAATCTGTTCAAGGTGAAACTTTTTTCCTTAACGCTAAAATTTTGGCTGACAAACTTTATATTGATATTGGGAAAGATGAGTTCAGAACCGACTCAGAAGGCGAACTTCTTTGTGCTTATTTGAACTTGCAAAATCAAATTTCTAAGATTGAGGAAGTTCCGCAAATTCAAGAAAAAACTTTAGAGTTAAAACTCATAAATTATTCTTGGGATTTGATTAACCACAACGCAAGTGAAATCGAACGTGAGGCAAAGGAATTTCCACTTGGTGAAGTTCAGAGCAAACTTTATCCGAATGTAAGTTTGGTTGAAGCAGACAAAATTTTTATTGGCAAAAATTGTACGGTAAAACCCGGAGTTGTGCTTGATGCAACTCACGGAGCGATTGTGATTGATGAAGGTGTCGAAATTTTCCCAAATTCTGTAATCGAAGGTCCTTGTTACGTTGGCAAAAATTCCAAAATTAAATCTGGTGCAAAAATTTACGAAGGAACTTCAATCGGCGAAGTTTGTAAAGTTGGCGGTGAAGTTGAAGAAGCAATAATTCACGCTTACTCGAACAAGCAACACGACGGATTTCTCGGACATTCTTACTTGGCAGAATGGGTAAATCTCGGAGCGGACACAAACACAAGTGATTTGAAAAATGATTACGGAAACGTGAAAGTCCAAGTCAATGGCAGAAACATCGATTCAGGTTCGCAATTTGTCGGTTTGACAATGGGCGACCACTCGAAGTCTGCGATTAACACTCAGTTCAACACAGGAACGGTTGTAGGAATTTCGAGTAATATTTTTGGAGCTAATTTTCCGCCAAAATTTATTCCATCGTTTGCTTGGGGCGGTTCTGAAAAATTAATAGAACATCAGTTGACAAAAGCATTAAAAACTGCTAAGATTGTGATGTCTCGTCGCAAGGTTGAAATGAGCGAGGCTTACGAAAAACTTTTTACGGGTACATTCGAAAGCACTTCTGATTTACGGGAAAAAACATTTAAAAAATTAGAACGGCTGTCCAAGAAACAGATTTAAAAATATGTCTATTTTTTCACCAGACACTCTTTTCTTAAGTTCGGAAAGAACGTTTTTGCGTTGCCCGAAATTTGACGATTACACTGCTTGGAAAAGTCTTTACTTGAGAAGTCTTGATTTTTTAAAACCTTACGAACCCGAGCGTCCAAGAGATTACGTTACAAATTTTTCGCATTTTTCCTCAATGGTGGAAATCGCTGAAATGGAAATTTGGCAGGATAAAGGTTACAGGTTTTTCATCTTTGACAAAGAAACTTCTGAACTACTTGGCGGAATTGCTTTGTCGAACTTAGTTCGTGGCAGTTTTCAGAATGCTCATTGTGGTTACTGGATTGGTGAAAAATTTGGAAGACAAGGTTTTATGACAGAGGCTTTAAGGGAAACAATTCGGTTTTCTTTTCGTCATTTGAAATTGCACAGAGTTCAGGCTTCGTGTTTGGTCAAAAATGACAGAAGTATTGGACTTTTGGAAAAATTAAATTTTAGAAACGAAGGAATTGCCAAAGGTTACTTGAAAATTGACGGAAAATGGCAAGACCACATTCGTTACGCAATGACTTTCGAAGATTACTTAAACAATAAAGAAATATTTGAGTAGAACTCAATTAACAAAAATCTCATTTCATTTAAAAATAGGAGAAAATAAATGAAAACATCTTTTAAACTCTTAACGCTTTCGATGTTATCGTTAGCTTTTATCGGTTGTAGTGATGACACCGAAAACCCATTAGCCCCAGAAGACTTAGGTCCACCAAATAGTGTTACAGTAACAAATATTGGTAAAGTTCCACTTGCTTCTGACAGTACTAAAATGGGAATTGAAATCGAAGTTTCTTGGAGTGCAAGTAATGATACAAACAGTGACGGTTTCAAAGGTTACAACGTTTACCGTTATATGGACGTTCTTCCTAACGACACAACTGCTTCTTACTTGAGCCAATTCAAAGCAAACTCAAGTGTAATTGCAAAAGGAACTACTTCTTATCGCGATACACTTCAAATTAGTAACGCTAATTTTTACTACCACGTAAGAAGTGTGAATGATGAAGGAATTAGTTTGGCTTCTGACAATGGAACTCAGCCTTCTACAATTTATAAACTTACTGCTCCTGACACTGTTTGGGTAAGTAATGATTTTGGATTGAGTGGTAAAACACTAAGAGTAACTTGGAATGAAAGTTCAGACACTGATTTTGCTGATTTTAAAGATTACGAAATTTGGAGAATGGAAAGTGATAATTACAGAACAAACATTACTGCTGACTCAGTTGCTGCAAATGGTAGTTCTGTTGGTTTTGTTTCTGCAAGTATGGAGTTTCAAGATTCAGGTTCGACAATTTCTGAAGGAAAAGTTTATTACTATGCAGTAGTTGCAAGAAATACATCAAATGATATTGGAACTTTAGGTGGTTTTGAATTCAATGCAACAACTTTAACGGGGGATAATGAAATAATCTATGAATTTTCAAGTCCCTTGTTAAGTGGTTTTAGTTTCGTACTTGGGAAAGAATTTTCTATGATGAGTTCGTTAGCTGATTCAATAGACATTTATCTAGGTACTGCAAATGACGCTTCAAGTGATACTGAGCTTTTACTCAAAAGCCCTCATTTAGCAGGTGGAAGTTTTAGTTCAAGTTCAATTTATATGATTGGCGATGACTGGAATGTTACAACGCTTAATAAACTTGAGTTTGGTAACAATGCAGCTTGTGAGAATGGTAAAGTTTATGCATTAGAAATTAAAAACAACACTGATGGAAGTGGTTCGACTCATTATGTAAAGTTAATGATTACAGATATGCAACAAACCGCTGCTGGAAGTGCTGAAGGAAGAATTACTTTCCAATACAGTCTCCAACCAATTCCAGATTTACCAAGATTCTAAGAAAATAGTATTTTAAGATTTTTGAAGCCTCGTCAATTTTTTGGCGAGGCTTTTTTTGTAAAAAATGCGAAGAAACAAAATAATTTTGTAAGCGTTCGGGTTATATAAGGAACAAAATTTTTGTTCCTTACTTTATCATCTAATTTAAAATAAAATCGGTTTCTCATTTGTTGAAAGCTTGGTTCAAAATTTCCGCTAACCATTTCCTTCTTCTGAAAAATTGGCTTTCAATTCGAGAAAACTTGTTTTTTTCAGGGCTTTTGATTTTCATTTTTTGGTTTTTGGGGTTAGTCCTTAAACAAAATCTTTTGAACTCAGAAACAAGCCTAATAAAAGAAATTGTGAAAAGCATTTTGGCATTGGCAATTCCAATTTCACTGACAAATCTTTACTTAAACTCTACTCAAAAAGAAATCAACTTTTTTGAAAATTTTCTCTCAAAAACCGAAATTAAAAATCTAAGAATTTTACAAACTTTCATTCTAAATTTTGTGCTTTGGGTTTTACTTTCGGGAATTGGTTTTCGAGGAGCTTTTGATGGTGTTTCACAGACTTTAATTTTTTCTGTTCAATCTATTTTACTAACCTTTTTTAGTTTTTTTCAAGTTTTTAAAATCAAAAAAAATAAAGTCAAAAATCAAATCTTCACCCAAAAATCTTTACTCAAAGTTCAAGACAAAAACCTACCTCCAAAGTCAGTTTTTGAACGAGAAATTTTATTCCTTTGGCGGTTCCACAAAGCTAAGGTTTTGCAAATATTTTTCGGGTTCTTGGCTCTCAATGGATTGATACTTTTGATAAACTCAAATACAGATTTGGGAAACTTGCTTTTTTTCGGGATTTTAATTCAGTTTCTAATTTTTATCGACTTGCCGTTAAATTTTGGACTTGAAAATGACACTTGGCTTTTGCAAAAAAATCCAAAACTTACCAAAGAAATTTTAAAAGGTGAATTTGCTTTTTGGAGTTTAGTTTTCATTTTACTTTGGGTTTTGGTTTGTGCGGTTTTTGGAATTTTTGTTGAAAGTTTTGGCTTAGTGTTTTTGCCTTTCGGAATTTCGGTTGGTTTGGTTTTGATTGGCTTTGCAGTTGTTCTGAGAATTGCTTTTGCGGAAAGTAAAGTTTTACGAAACCTGACTTTCGGGTTTTCAGTCTTAATTCCATTTTCGATTCCAATTGTTACATTTTTTGCTTACAGGAGACTAAAGTGATTGAATTTGTAAATCTCACCAAAAATTACACTTCCAAAAAAGTTTTGGACAACTTAAACTTTAAGATTTCGGAAGGTTCGTTGTTCGGTTTAATCGGTGAAAATGGAGCAGGGAAAACAACTCTAATTAATTCAATTTTGGGCAAACTTGACTTTGAAGGCGAAATTTTGATTCAAGGAATCTCTAACTTTGAATTTCTGGAAAAAAGTAGAAATGAAATTCTTTTTGTACCTGACACTCCTTTTGCTTACGAATTTCTGACAGGTTTTGAGTTCGTAAGGTTTGTTCTTGAAATGCAGAAAATCCCACTCGAAAGTGTGTTAGAAAAATTAGAACTTTTGTTTGAACTTTTTGAACTCACAGACTATCAAAACAAACTTATTCAAACTTACTCGCTTGGAATGAAACGCAAAATCACTTTGGTTTCCGCACTTTTGCAAAACCCCAAAATTTTGATTCTTGATGAACCTGTTTCTGGGCTTGATGCAAAAAGCATAATAATTTTCAAAAAACTGCTCAAGTCACTTTCTCAAAATGGTTCGACAATTATTTTTACAACTCACATTTTAGACTTAATCGAAAATCTTTGTGATTCGGTAGCAATCCTCCACAACCAAAAAATTGCTTACTCAAACGAAAGTTTTGCACTTGAGAAATCCGAGTTGGAAAAAATTTATTTAGATTTAATTGGAAAAAACGAAGACGAAAATCTAAAGAAGTTTGAAGAATTACTTTAATGAGTTAATTTTTCAAGTCTTGTAAGTTTGCAAGTTCCAACTTTAAAGAAAATTCTAAGGTCAAAGTTTGAAACTTCCTTGGCAGAAAAAGCCTCAGAAAAAGCAAAAAGTAGCAACTAAAACCGATTTTAAATCAGTCCTTCTTAAACCTTTTAAGGATTCTGATTCGGTTGCCAAAATTTTTATGGTTTTGACTTTTATTTTGCTCGCAGCTTTTATTTTCCCTTCTGAAAGGGCAATAATTTTCTCAGACTTTGTTGTCGGTTCTCCTGCTCCGAAAGAAGTGATTTCACCTGTAACTTTTACAATTCGGAAATCAGAACAGGAGGTCAAAAGAGACCGCGAAAATTCTCAAAAAGATATTTTGCCGATTTTTGACCGTTTGAGGGATATTGAAGAAAGAGCCTACTCTCAATTTGATACACTTTTTGCTTTCGTCAGACAAGTTCGAACAATCAATTCTGACTATTGGCAGACAAAGGAAGAAGCGGAAATCTTTTTGCAAGAAAATGCTGAAAGTATGCCTGACAGCTCTTTGAAGAAAAGTACAATTTTGGACTCTTTGCAGAAGGAAATGGCTTCCGATACACTCAAGGTGTTTTTTTTGAAAAGTCAAATTAGTGAAAGGTTTAATTTAGTTTTAGACAGAAAGTGGGACAAAATTGTTGGAAGGTTCGACATTCCTTTAGAGACAGTTCCAAAACAAGAGTTTCGGAATTTTGAACTTACTTTAAGGCACCTTTTAAGCGTACTTTTTGATAAAGGTGTTGTCGGTTTTAAAGACGAAATCCAAGAAATTAAAGTCGTTGATAATGGAAGTGTGATTCAAAAATCTTCCAAAGAAATTTCGAGTGTTTCTGATAAGGCACAATTTATTCGTGAGAAAAATATTGAACTCAAAGATAACTACATTAAAGATACAGAACTTCGTAGTATCGGACTTAACATTCTTTCAAATTTGCTGAAACCAAATTTAGTTTTTAATGAAAATAAAACTAAATCTGAAAAAGAATTGGTTGCTTCAAAAGTGCCGATTTATACAGGTTTTGTAATTAAAGATGAAAAGATTGTTGACGCTCACGAAATCATTACTCAAGAAGTTAAAAACAAACTTACTTCTTTAGAGTTAAAGATTGCGGAAACGAACCTCAAAGCAGAAGGCTATTCAAGTTTTTCTTCACTTTTAGGGAAAATCGTAATTATTAGTTTCATTTTGGGGCTATTTTTAGTTTTTGTCTTTTACTACACGAAAAAGATTTGGCATAATCAAAAGAAATTCTCCTTATCGTTGATGCTTCTGTTTTTGCCGATTTTGATGATTTACGTTACGGATACATTTTTTCCGAATGAAGACATAAATTATTTGATTCCTGTTGCTTTAAGTCCAATGCTTTTGACAATGTTAGTTGGTTCAAGAACAGGTTTTGTTGGTGCGATTATTTCGGCAATTTTTGTCGCTTCAATGAATGGAATGGATTTTCAACTTTTTCTTACTTCGACGATTACAGGAATTCTTTCGGTCTTCTTGATGAGGCAAATTAGTCATAGAAACCAAATTTTCTTTACTTCAATTTTGTTGCCTTTGGTTTATTGCTTGGTGATTTGGAGTTTGCACTCAGTAACTTTCTCAAATCTTAAGACAAACGAATTTGTTTATGCTTCGATTAATGGTTTCCTCAGCCCGATTCTTGCTTTTGGTTTACTTTACTTCTTTGAAAAAGCTTTTAAAATTATCACTGACATTACACTCTTGGAACTTTCGGATTTAAACAGACCAATCTTGCGTGAGCTTTCGATTCGAGCTCCCGGAACTTTTAATCACACAATCGGAGTTGCGAATCTCTCAAGAGCAGGAGCAGAAGCAATCGGAGCAAATGCACTTCTTACAACAGTGGGTTGTTACTACCACGATATTGGGAAAATGCTAAAACCCGAATACTTTACAGAAAATCAACTTGATGGCAAAAATCGACACGACGAACTAAAACCTCGAATGTCAGCTTTGGTGATTACTGAACACGTGAAAGAAGGAATAAAAATGGCAAAAGAACTGAAGTTGCCACAAGAAATTATTGATTTTATTCCACAACACCACGGGACAACAGCGATTCAGTTTTTCTACAAGAAAGCAGTTGAGGAAGAAGGTGATAACGTAAATATTGACGACTTCCGTTATCCAGGTCCAAAACCACAGTCGAAAGAAACAGGAATTGTGATGATTGCAGATGCTGCACAAGCTGCAACTCAGTCAATCAAAAATCCAACTCCGCAAAAAGTCAAAAATATGATTAAAGCAATCACCGACCAAAAATTTAATTCAGGTCAGTTTGATGAGTGTGATTTAACTTTAAAAGAATTAACTAAAATTCAGGAAGCATTTTTGCCAATTGTTGCAGGTTCACTCCACACAAGAATTGAATATCCAGGACAAGAAAAAATGCTCAAAGGTGAAGCTGTCAATGAAACTGAACTTCGCCAAAAGGACATAAAAATTAACCCTAAAGAAGAAAAACTTGAAGAAAAAAAGGAAAAAGATGCAGGACAAAATTGAAATCCTCAAAGGCTTTCTCGCTGAAGACCCAAACGACTCATTCTCACGTTTTGCTTTAGCTTTGGAACTTGTCAAATTAGAGAAGTTTGACGAAGCAATTAAAGCATTTAGAACAATCGAAACTAACGACGAAAAATACGTTGCGACTTATTATCACTTAGGTAAAGCCTTAGAATCTGTTCGTAAAAAAGATGAAGCAGTCGAGACTTACGAAAAAGGAATCAAAATTGCAGAAGAACTCAAAGACCATCACTCAAAAGCAGAACTTCAAGATGCTTTAATGAATGCAACAATGGACTTCTGATTTTTTAGTAAAAATCAAGCCCAATCAATACCTTAACTTCTAATTGAAATACTTAAAAATGAAAAAATATTGCCTTTTAGCACTACTTGTAACAACTATTTTTAATTTAGCCTTTGCCGAAACGGGAAGAATTGAAGGCTTTGTCCTTGACACTTTTGGAAATCCAATTCCTGAGGTTCACGTTGAAATTCCTAAGTTAAACCTTGGCGATAACACAGACTCTGAAGGACATTTTAACTTGACAAAAGTTCCAAAAGGAAAACACAAAATTACTTTTTCACACATCAGTTTTGAAACTAAGGTTTTGAAAAATCTCAAAGTTCAAGGTAGCAAAAATCTTGGAGAAATTACACTTGAGCCACGAGTGATTGAACTTGAAGAATTCGTTGTTACTGCAACTCGCAACAAAAAAAGAACAGTTGATGTTTCAGTTCCGCTAAACATCGTTGAGCAAGACGTAATTCAAAAGCGAAATGCAAAGACTTCCGCAGAGGCTTTACGAGAAGAGACAGGAGTTTTTATCCAAAAGACAAATCACGGAGGAGGTTCAGCGATTCTTCGCGGACTCAGTTCAAACCAAATTCTCCTTCTTGTTGACGGAATCAAACTCAACAACTCAACTTACAGACTCGGAAACCACCAATACTTGACGACAGTTGACAACAACAGCATTCAGCGAATCGAAGTTGTTCGAGGTCCAACTTCTGTGCTTTACGGAAGTGATGCACTTGGCGGAACGATTAATCTTTTGACGCAAAAACCTTCGCTTCTGACAAAAGACTCCGAGTTCCAATTTTCGGGGAAAGTAAACGGAAGGTTCGCTTCTGCTGACCAAGAAAAAACAACACGAGCTCAGTTTGCCGTTTTCAATAACAAACTCGCTTTCCAAAGTGGTTTCAGTTACAAAAATTACGGTGATTTGAAACGCGGTAGTTTTGGTGGAAACTCTAAACTCGAAACTTCAACCAACGGCAAAAAACAATCACCAACAGGCTTTGATGCGATTGACTTTGATGGAAAAATGATTTACCAATTTACAGAAAGTCAAAGTGTCATTTTAGCTCACCAAACTTCAAGACAATTCGACGTTCCTCGTTACGACAAGTACGAAAGTGGAAGCAATGTTCTTTGGGTTTACAAACCACAAAATCGTTACTTGACTTACTTAAACTACGAGAACAGTTTACAAAATAAATTTGTGAAATTCCTCAAGGCTTCTGTTTCTTACCAAATTCAGGAAGAAGGAAGGCAAACCCAAAAAACAGTAACTTCCGAAATCAAAAAAGAAAAAGATGAGACGAAAACTTTAGGTTTCACTTTGCAACTCAATTCAAACTACGAAAATAATTTTTTCACTTACGGCTTTGATTTTTACAAAGACAAAGTTCAAAGTGAACTAAAAAATTATTCTGCGGAAAATGTTTTCTTGAACCAAGCTGCAAGAGGGCGTTTTCCCGATGATTCGGATTACAAAAGTTTTGGAATTTACTTGCAAGACGAAATCCGTTTCACAGAAAAATTCACGACGATTTTAGGAACTCGTTACAGTTTCTTCGATACAAAATTCACGATTCCTTTTGACTCTTCGGCAACGTTGAATCTTGGAACAGTTGAGCAAGATTTTCAGTCTTTGACGGCAAGTGTTGGTTTTAACTTTCAAGCAGCGAAAAATGTTTTTCTGAACGCAAACGTTGGACAGGCTTTTCGAGCTCCAAACTTAAGCGACTTGGCAAAACTTGGTGAGTCAAAAGGTAATACTTACGAAATTCCAAACACAGAACTTGAGCCTGAAAAAATGATTAGTTTCGACGCAGGTTTCAAGACTAATTTTCTAAAATTCAAAAGTGATTTGTCAGTTTTCTACGCAAAAGTTACTGACTTAATCGGAAGTGAAGATGCAACTTTTAACGGCTCTGAGACAATTGACGACTCAATAAAAGTTAAGTCAAAACAAAACATTGGAAATGCTTACTTAACCGGTATCGAAAGTTCATTCAAATATTTTTTCAAAGGTAAAACCAATCTCTACGGAAATTTGACTTACACTTACGGACAAAACACGACTTTGGAAGAACCTGTTGGAGGAGTTCCGCCAATGTTCGGTTTGCTTGGTTTCCGATTTGAAAACGAAAGTTATTCTGTTGATTCTTTTGCAAGGTTTGCGACAAAACAAGACAGACTTTCAGAAGACGACAAAGACGATTCAAGAATTCCAGAAGGTGGAACTCCAAGTTGGTTCACTTTGAATTTACGACTTGGTAAAAACTTCGGAGAGCATTTCTACGGACAGTTTTCGGTTGAAAATATTTTGGACTACAATTACCGAGAACACGGTTCAGGAGTAAATGGCTCGGGAAGGAATTTTATTCTAAGTTTTGAAGCAAAAATTTAGAAATTGAATAGTTAAGCAGAGAAAGAAAGAATTTGGTTTGTTTGGTAAAAAAAACTAAATTGGATTCACTTTTGTAAACCCTAAAATTTTAGAGGCTTCAATGTCTGAAGATTTAATTGTTGTTAAAAATCTCCAAAAATATTTCCCAATCAAAAAAGGTCTATTTTCAAAAACAGTTGGCAACGTAAAAGCTGTTGACGACGTTTCTTTCACAATCAAAAAAGGCGAAACTTTAGGTTTGGTTGGTGAGTCAGGTTGTGGGAAATCAACTCTTGGAAGAACGATTTTAAGACTTTTAGAACCTTCTGGAGGTTCAGTGATTTTTAACGGAGAAGACATTGCTTCGCTTTCAAAATCTGAACTACGAAAAATAAGACAAGACATTCAAATCATTTTTCAAGACCCTTACAGTTCTCTAAATCCAAGAATGACTGTCGGAAGTATGTTGACAGAAATTCTTAAACTCCACAACTTTGGAGATTCGAATGCAATCAAACAAAGAATTGACGAATTGCTTGTAAGAGTCGGACTCTCGGAACAACACGCAACTCGTTATCCTCACGAATTTTCAGGTGGACAAAGACAAAGAATTGGAATTGCGAGAGCTCTTTCCGTTGAGCCAAAATTTATAATTTGTGATGAACCTGTTTCTGCTCTTGACGTTTCTATTCAAGCACAAATCATCAATCTTTTGATGGATTTACAAAAAGAATTCAACCTTACTTATCTTTTTATTGCTCACGACCTTAGCGTTGTTGAGCACATTTCAAATCGTGTTGCGGTTATGTATTTGGGCAAGATTGTTGAAATTTCTGATTATAAAACACTTTACGCAAATCCGACTCATCCTTACACAAAAGCACTTCTTTCGGCAGTTCCGATTGCTGACCCTGACAGAAAATCTGAAAGAATAATTCTCACAGGAGATGTTCCAAGTCCTGCGAACACTCCAAGCGGTTGTTATTTTCACCCGCGTTGTCCGAGTGCAAAACCTGAATGTAAAATCACAATTCCAGAATTGCGAGAAAAAGAAGCAGGACATTTTAACGCCTGCATTTTCGAAAACGGTCAAGTTTAAACAAAGAGCTTTCGGTTTGAATAATTTTCCAAAGGTCGAAAGATTTTTGCTTGCGTTGTCAGTCATTTCTTTTGTTGTTCTGATTTTTTTTACTTCGGAACTTCTTCTTGATTTCTGTTGGCTTGAAATCCTTTTTACATTCTCAATTTTCACTACAATATTTTTAAATCTTTTAAATCAATTTTGGTTTAAAGAGCCTGTCTTTGCTGTCGAACAACTTATTTTTGTTCCAATTACTTTGGTAACTTTGGCTTTCGGAGGAATACTCCTTTTGCTGACTTTTGGCACATTTTTTCGAGAAGGAATCTTACCACCTGTTCCAAGAGAGTTTTTGTTAGGAACTTTTATTCTTATGGTTTTGACAATTCCGCTTCAAATTAAAATTCACAAAAAAGAACATTTCTTTGAACTTGCTGTGATGAGTTTCTCGGCTTTGAGTTTGTTAGCAATTTGCTTTGAATTCGGAATGGTTTGGAGTGCTTTTGAAAATTTCACTTTAAAGCTTTTTGTGCTATCTTTGGTTTTTTCAGTCTTCACTTTAGTAACAACGAAAATCAAGTGGGATTTAGTGAAATTTTCATTTTGGATTTTTGGTGTTTTGTTTGCTTTGGTTGGGTTCTAAATTCTTTTAAATTCCTTCCTCGAAAATACTTCCGACTAAAAATAATCTCAAGAGGACAAAATGTCTCCTAAAAAAGAAAAACCTTCCTTGACTCCTTTAATGGCTCAGTACTACAAAATTAAAGAAGAAAACCCAGGAACGATTTTGCTTTTTAGAATGGGAGATTTTTACGAGACTTTCGGCGAAGATGCGAAAACAGCTTCAAAGGTTCTCGGAATTACTTTGACCAAAAGGAATTCATCAGGAACTTCGGCAAACATTCCTCTTGCAGGTTTTCCTTACCACTCTCTCGACAATTACTTGCCAAAACTTGTGAAAGCAGGTTTTAGAGTCTCGATTTGTGAGCAACTTGAAGACCCAAAACAAACCAAAAAAATCGTAAAACGTGGTGTAACGGAAGTTGTAACTCCAGGAACTTTAGTCGGCGACAACTTGCTCGAACACAAGAGTAACAATTTTCTCGCAAGTGTTTTTATCCAAAAAAATGTCGCAGGAATTGCGATTTCTGATGTCTCAACAGGTGAGTTCTTAATAGGTGAAGTTGACGTTCAAAATCTTAAGCAACATCTTTTTAACCTTGCACCTTCTGAAATTCTCGTTCACAAAAAAGACCGGCAACAAATCGAAAATTTAGTTGAAAACACGCTTCTGACTCAATCGGAAGATTGGCTTTTCGACTACAAATTTGCTCGTGAAAATTTGCTTGAACAATTCCGCACTCACTCGCTAAAAGGCTTTGGAGTTGATGAGCTAAAAGTTGCCCAAATTGCCGCAGGAGTGAACTTAAATTATCTCAAAGAAACTCGAAGAAGCGAACTTAGTCACATCACAAAAATCTCACTTTTGACGAACAAAGATTTTATGCTTCTTGACGCTTCGACAAAACGGAATCTTGAGCTTGTTCACTCGTCTTCTTACGGCGACAAAAAAGACACACTTTTTGCAATTTTAGATTTGACGCAAACTTCGATGGGTGGAAGACTTTTGGTAAAATGGTTGAATTTCCCGCTTACAAAAGTTAAGCAAATCGAAGAAAGACTCGAAGGAGTAAGCGATTTTTTTGAAAACGATTCGATGCGTTTGCAAGTTCGGCTTTTACTCGGACAAGTTGCTGACCTCGAAAGGTTAATCACAAAAGTTGTAATAGGTAAAAACACTCCGCGAGACCTTGTTTCGATTAAAGAAAGCCTAAAATTAACTCCCGAAGTCAAAAGATTTTTGGAAGAAGCAACTTCTCCTTACGTCAGAAGTCTTTGCGGAAAACTGACTGAACTCGAAGATTTAATATCACTTCTTGAAGAGGCTTTAGTCGAAAACCCTTCTGCAAATTTTCGTGAAGGAAGATTTATCCGGAAGGGTTACAATGCTGAACTTGACGAACTAAAAGAATTTTCGCAAAATTCAAAAGATTGGCTCAAAAATTATCAAGAAGAAGAAAAAGAAAAAACTCAAATTTCTTCGCTCAAAGTTGAGTTCAACAAAGTTTTTGGCTACTACATTAACGTTACAAAAATCCATTTGGATAAAGTTCCCGATCATTACATTCGGAAACAAACGCTTGTAAATTCAGAACGTTACATAACAGGTGAACTCAAAGAATTTGAAGAAAAAGCCCTAAGTTCTGATGAAAGAATGATTGCTCTTGAAATGGAAATTTTCCAAGAACTTTGCAACAAGACTGCAAAATTCATTCAAGAAATTCAGCTGAACGCAAGTTGTTTGGCACGAATTGATTTGCTTTCAAACTTCGCCGAAATTTCAAAGTCAAGCAACTATTCAAAACCAAAAGTTTCTGATTCTGGCAAAATTCGAATTGTCGGCGGAAGACATCCTGTTGTAGAAAAACTTTTACCACTTGACAGAAACTTTGTCTCAAACGATACTTTTATGGACAGAGAAAAATCTCAAATTTGGATTGTAACAGGTCCGAATATGGCAGGAAAATCTACATTTTTGAGACAAGTCGGATTGATAGTTTTGATGGCTCAAGTTGGTTGTTTTGTTCCTGCTGAACTTGCGGAAATCGGAGTTGTTGACAAAGTTTTTACTCGCGTTGGAGCTTCTGATAACATCACCTCCGGTGAAAGTACCTTTCTTGTAGAAATGAACGAAACCGCAAACATTCTCAACAACGCAACTGCCAAAAGTTTGATTTTACTTGACGAAATTGGAAGAGGGACAAGCACTTTCGACGGGCTTTCGATTGCTTGGGCTGTAACGGAATTTCTTCACAACAACAAGCGAGTTTCAGCAAGAACGATTTTTGCAACTCACTACCACGAATTGACAGATTTGGAGAAACTTCTTGAGCGAGTCAAAAATTACAATGTTGAAGTCAAAGAGTTAGATGGCAAAATTGAGTTTATGAGAAAAATTATTCCCGGAGGTTGCGACCATTCTTACGGAATTCAAGTTGCAGAAATGGCTGGCTTGCCTTATAACGTAATTCGCCGAGCCAAAACGATTCTGAAGAATTTGGAAACAAACGAGCTCAATTTGCTCAGCCAAAATTCTCCAAATAAAAATCGAACTACGCTTGACCAACTAAGCCTTTTTATGGATTCACAAGACAAAGTGGAAAAATTTGAAGCCGCTCTCGATTTGCTTAAAGAAAAAATTATGGAGCAAGAGGTGAACAATTTAACTCCAATCGAAGCAATGAATTTTCTTGCAGAGCTTCAAGCCGAAGTGAAAAAGAATAAATTCGATTTGTAGTAGATTTCATTTAAAGAATTTTGCCCACGAAACACACGAAAAAGAAAAGAGCTAAAGCGAAAAGGATTGCAGGCTTTAGCCTGTTAAGTGGTAAAAAACGGACTAAAGTCCGCAATCCTAAATTTGCTAACTTTTTAAAAAAACAAAGAATTTTAATCATGAAAGACACAGAAAACACGAAAAGGGAGAAAGGGAAAATCGAAAAGAGGGAGTCAGAAGTTGCCACAAGACTAACTTCTGACTCCTGGTTTCTGACTCTTGAAATATTCAAAACTATTAGTCATTAATCATTAGTCATTAATCATTAATTTTCTTATCTTTTACTCTTAGAATTTCTGAATAAAAACTTTTTTAAAGAGGTATAAAAATGTTCGGATTAGGTGTTCCTGAACTCTTAGTAATTGGATTTATCGTCTTTTTGATTTTTGGCGGAAAGAAACTTCCTGAACTTATGGGAGGTCTTGGCAAAGGAATTAAAGAATTCAAAAAAGCTTCAAAAGACGTTCAAGACGAATTAAAATTAGATGAACCTGCTTCACCTCCAACTCAAAAGCAAGAGGAAACTAAAAGTTGAGTTCTTATTTCTTTCTTGAAGACAACTCTGTCGAAACAACTGTAAAAAAATACTTAAAAAAAATTGACGAGAATTCTCACCTTAATGCTTTCATCACTGTTGCTGAAAATTACGCTCTTGAACAAGCAAAAATAGTTGATGAAAAAATTAAAAACAGAACAGCAGGTAAACTTGCGGGACTCGTAATTTCTCTCAAAGATTTGATTTGCACTAAAGGAATCAGAACAACTGCCGGCTCTAAGATTTTAGAAAATTTTATCCCACCTTACGATGCTTCCTTAGTAAAAAATCTCAAAAATGAAGATGCGGTAATTATTGGAAAAAATAATCTTGACGAATTTGCAATGGGGTCTTCAAACGAAACTTCTGCTTTCGGAAAGGTTCTTCACCCTTTGGACAATTCTTTAGTTCCTGGAGGTTCGAGTGGTGGTTCTGCGGTTTCTGTTGCGGCTGGACTTTCAAGAGTTTCTCTTGGCTCCGAAACAGGCGGTTCGATTCGTCAACCTGCGGCTTTTTGTGGTGTTGTTGGACTCAAAACAACTTATGGAAGAGTTTCGCGTTACGGTGTTACCGCTTTTGCTTCTTCTTTTGACCAAGTCGGACCAATCGGAAAAACTGTCGAAGACGTTGCACGAGTTACAGAAGTAATTTCTGGTTTTGACAAAATGGATTCGACTTCTGCTCCGAATTCTGTTCCCGATTACACTCAATTTTTGAATCAAGACGTTAAAGGGTTGAAAATGGGTGTCTTGAAAGAATGCTTTGATGAAGGAGTTGACCCTGAAATCAAAAAGTCAGTTTTGGAAACAATCGAACTTTTAAGAAAAAATGGTGCAGAAATTAAAGAAGTTTCTTTGCCTTTGCTCAAGTACGGAATCGCAACTTACTACATTCTTACAACTGCTGAAGCTTCTGCAAATTTGGCTCGTTACGACGGAATTCGTTACACTTACAGAAACGGAGAAGCAAAAGGTTTAGACGAAGTTTACGTCAAATCTCGTTCGGAAGGTTTTGGAACAGAGGTGAAACGTAGAATTATGCTTGGAACTTACGTTCTTTCAGCTGGTTACTACGATGCTTTTTATGCGAAAGGGCAGAAAGTTCGAACTTTGATGCAAAAAGAAATGAACGAAACTTTTGCGGGTTTAGATTGCATTCTTGCACCAACGACTCCGAACTTGCCTTTCAAAGCAGGCGAGAAACTTGACGACCCACTTAAGATGTATTTGAACGATATTTTTACTGTGAGTGCGAATTTAACTGGAATCCCTTCGCTTAGTGTCCCTTGTGGAAATGCAAAGAACGGTTTACCAATCGGAATACAAATTATGGCTAAATCCTTCGATGAAGGAATGACTTTTAGAGTTGGTGATTTCATCGAAAAAAATATAAAAATCTTAGCCTAAAAACTTGATTTTTAGCAATTAAAACATTTAATTTTATGCTTGTCTTTTAGTTTAAGTTTAACTTTTCAGAGGATTAAAATATGAAAAAGCTTTTATTGGCTTCGTTCATTACTGGAGCTTTAGCTTTTAGCTCTGTTCAGACTGCTCACTCAGCAGTTGGTTGGTGTGGAAATAATTGGCCCAATAGTGGTTCAACACACGCAAGTAATGCTGATATAAATATTTATTTCCAAGTTTGGAAACAAAGTGTTACAGATTCACCTGGGCAAGGTCCTTCAATTGCTGGAACACTTTATTACCGAGAAGTTGGTGAACCTACTTATGAAACTGTTGCAATGAGTTATTGGGGTGATGTTGGTAACAATGATGAATACACGGGAGCAATTCCAACCGCAGCACTCTCAGGTGTAGGTCAAATTGAATTTTACGTAAAAATCTTAGACACAACCGACGGTGTTGAGTGTTACGGAAATGACCAAAACAATTTTGGTCCGATTGACGCTAACAACCCTGGAACTTTCAACATTACAGCTGCGACTTCACAAGCGGTTAATGTGAATTTTTCTGTAGATATGAACGCATTTTGTGGTGCAACAATTGATTCTGTAGTTGCGACTGGAACGTTTACAGGTTGGACTTCTTCGGCATCAGGAGGAGCAGTTGTTCTTACAGATTCGAACTCAGATGGAATTTGGGAAGGAACTAACACTTTTGCTCTTGGTTCTTCACCTTCACAAGCATACAAATTTATTCACTTCGCAGACGGCTCTTCTACGGCAAATTGGGAATCAGTAAGTGATAGGCAACTTGTAATTGATGACACAAGCCCAACTCAGAATCTTGCAACAGTTTGGTTCAACGATAACCCTGCTGGAAATGTAACTTCGCAAGCTGTTGATGTATTTTTCCAAGTTGATATGAGTCAGGTTGATACTTTTACAACTGTTTACCTGAACGGAGATTTCTTAGGTTGGTCAGGAACTGATATGCAACTTAATTTAATCAGTGGTTCAGTTTATGGTGGAATTTACTCTTTCCCAATATGTGAGAGCAAAAATCAAGGTTATAAATTTTCATATGTTGACACTTCAGGAGCAACTGTTTGGGAAACTATTGCGAATCGTTCACTTGACATTGACGATTCGACTCCTTCACAAAATCTTACATCAGTTTATTTCGACGACATTCCTCCAGCAGCAAATTTAAGTGATGTGAGTTTGTTAGTTAGTCCAAGCGGAAATGACGTTGTCTTGAATTGGAATTTAGACCCTCTTGCAACGGAATACAAAGTTTACAGAAGTAATTCTCCTAACTTTACTCCTAACGCTTCAAACTTACTTACGACTCTTGGAGCAGTTGCAACTTGGACAGATTCAGGTGCAGCAACTTCCAATCAACTTTATTTCTACATTGTGAAATCAGGTAACTAATTTTTAAAGAACGGTAATCAATTTCGGTTACCGTTTTTCCCACCTTCTCGCATTTAAAGTAACAATTTTTTTCTTAAGGTAACACTTACAACAAAAAAGATGTTTTTTGAAACAAAAGAATTTTTGTGCGTTTAAGTTGTTTAAAGCTCAAAAATAAATTCACTTTTGTAAAGTAAATTACTTGGCACACATATTGAATTAATTTTGACAAGTGTAATTGTGGTAACACTTAAAATCAGGCTTGAGACACTTGAAAAATTGAGAACTTTATAACCGTGAGTAAAAAGTTTTTAAGAATATTTTAAATTTTTGAGGGTAAAAAGAAGTGCAAAGAATATTTGACCGCTCCACACAAGGTTGAATAAAATCCCATCCAATCCTATCTTTGCATAATTTCCTCCGTGTAGTGCAATCTGTAGCAAGGGAAAAGTTGAATTTACAGATTGCACTATTTTTTTACGGGTAAAAAGAAGGGTAACAAAATGTGTTTTCTAATTTGTATGTGAAATTTTATATTTTTGAATATGTATTTTAAGATAATGTAAAACGAGTTTATCATCAAGCCCTAAAATATTTTAAGGCTTGAATTCAACTTTTGGTTAGATACTCAAACGGTAAACGTTTTTGCTTTTTCCTTCGCCTTGACGTTCTTTCGCCTCTTTGTCAGCACATTTCGTACATTTTCCTTGAGGACTTCTCCACTTAACGACTTTCTTACATTCGATACATTTATCTTCAAAAAAATTTACTTTGTCAATTTTGACTTGGCTTTTTAGTTTTTGTTTACGGTCTCTTTTTTTGCGTTCTAACTCGTCAGTTTCTTTTTGTTTTGCTAATTCTTTAGCTCTCTGTTTACGTTGCTCCTCAGTTTCTTCCTCCTCTTCCTCATCTTCGTCCTCGTAGTCGTCATCGTCTTCGTAGTCGTCATCGTCAATTATCTCTTCGTCGTCTTCAAAATCTTCGTCTATTTCGATATCACTTAAATCTTTTTCTGTATCTTCCTCGTCATCTTCCTCTAAATCTTTTCCATCAAAGTATTTGTCGTCTAAATTTTCATCATCATAATTCTTGACTGCCATTTTTTAACCTCGTTTTTTTCATTAAGTTTGTTAAATTCCTTGCCTTACGGCTAAAAATCAAAGCACGTAAACTACTAATATTATCAAAATGTTCCAAAAAAAATAAAACAAATAAATCTATTTGTGTTTTATCAGGAAAAATATGGATTTAAAACTAACAGAACTGAATTTGGAAGTTCAAAGAATTGCTAATGAATTTTCACAAAAAACGTTAAAACCGTTAGCAAGAGAAATGGACAGAAAAAAGAACTTCCCTCGCGAGCTTGTTTCGGAAATGGGAAAATTAGGTTTACTCTCTGGAGTTCTGCCTAAAAGATACGGCGGAAAAGATTTCGATTACGTCTCAACTGCACTTGCTTACGAAGAAGTCGGAACGGTTTGTTCTTCGACTCGTGGTTTTATGACTGTCCAAATTGGACTTGTCGCAATGTGCATTTCTGACTGGGCAAACGAAGAACAAAAACAAAAATATTTGCCAAAATTAGCTTCTGGTGAACAAATCGGTTGTTACTGTTTGACTGAACCAGAAGCAGGTTCTGACGTTGCAGGAATGAAAAGTTTTGCAAAAAAGACTGAAAACGGATTTGTGCTTAACGGAACGAAACATTGGATTACAAATGGAAATCTAGCTGACATCGCACTCATTTTTACTTACACCGATAAAGAAGCAAAACACAAAGGAATGACAGCATTTTTGGTTGAGACAAACTCTAAAGGTTTTAATCGAAAAAAAATGGAAGGTGAAGAACTCGGACACAGAGCTTCTGACCACGCTTTTATAGAATTTAAAAATATGGAAGTCCCTGAAAGTTGCGTTCTTGGAAAAGTTGGAGATGGATTTAAGATTGCAATGGGAGCTTTGGAACACGGAAGAATTGGAGTTGCTTCTGGAGCTGTTGGAATTCTGCGAGGTTGTCTTGAAGCAAGTCGTGATTTTGTGCGAAACCGAAAACAATTCAACTCAAGAATCGGCGATTTTCAGATGATTCAGGCAAATTTAGCTGAAATGAAAGTGAGTTACGAAGCAGCAAGACTTTTGACTTTTAGTGCTGCACTGAAAAAGCAAGCAGGAGAAAATTCTTCTTTGGAAACTTCGATGGCAAAATATTTTGCAACAGAATCTGCGATGAAAGCTGCTTCTGACGCGGTTTTAATCCACGGAGGAAGAGGTTACTCAGATGAATTTCCTGTTGAAAGATTTTATAGAGATATAAAAGGATTGCAAATTTATGAAGGAACTTCCCATATTCAGAGAATAATCATTGGTAGAAAAGTAGTAGGAAAGCCTTAAAATGTTAAAAATTTTATTCGTTTGTGCAGGAAATATTTGTCGTTCTCCTGCGGCTACGGCAATTTTCCAAAATTTGCTCAAGGAAAATAAATTAGACGACCAAGTAGAAGTTGACTCAGCTGGAACTTTAAACAATCCTTATCCTTCGCCTCCAAGTGAACCAATGGTTCTGATCGCTTGGCAAAAGGGAATTAAACTTGAAGGAAAATCAAGACAAATCAAAGAAGAAGATTTGGAAAAATTTGATTTGATTGTTGCAATGGATAGGTACAACCAAGAGTACGTTTTTAAACTTGATGAAGAGAAAAAGTTTTATGATAAAATCGTGCTAATGAGGAACTTTGACCCGAAAATGAATTCATTAGACGTTCCTGACCCTTACGGCTTGAGCCAAAAAGATTACGATGAAGTTTTTGGAATTTTGGAACGCTCTTCTGAAATTTTGATGAAATATTTTAGGCAAAAGTTCAGAATCTAAATTTGGGGCGAAAACACAGGTTCGCCCATACAGTTTTTTGTTTACTAAACATTTAAAGCAAATTAATTTTTGTTCTCAAAATTAAAGAACCCAAAAAGGAAAAAATGGACAGTTCTAAAATAAGAAATTTCTGCATAATTGCTCACATTGACCACGGAAAATCAACACTTGCTGACAGATTACTTGAGTTTACTCACACTGTAACTGACAAACAACTTCAGAACCAAACTCTTGACGATATGGATTTGGAACGCGAAAGAGGAATTACAATCAAATCTCACGCAATTCAAATGAATTACAAAGCTAAAGATGGTACGGAATTTATTTTCAATTTGATTGATACTCCTGGACACGTTGACTTTACTTACGAAGTTTCGCGTAGTCTCGCAGCTTGTGAAGGAGCTTTGTTAATTGTTGACGCTTCGCAAGGTGTTGAAGCGCAGACAATTTCAAACCTTTACCTTGCAATCGATAGTGATTTGGAAATCATTCCCGTCATCAACAAAATTGATTTGCCGAGTGCAAGAATTCCTGAAATTAAAGAACAAATTGTTGACTTGATTGGTTGTGACGAAGACGAAATTTTGCTTTCAAGTGCAAAAGCTGGACTTGGAATTGAGGAAATCTTAGAAGCGATTGTCGAAAGAGTTCCTGCTCCAATTGATAATTCTGAGAAACCACTTAAAGCTTTAATTTTCGATTCATTTTTTGACGTTTACAGAGGAGCGGTTGCACTTGTCCGAATTAAAGAAGGGCAACTCAAACAAGGTGATAAAATCAAATTTTTCTCAACAGGAAAACAGTTTGACGCAGATGAAATTGGGATTTTGAAATTACAAAGACAGAAAAGCAAAACACTCTCAGTCGGAAACGTTGGCTACTTAATTTGTAACATCAAAGATGTTTCTGAAACAAAAGTCGGCGACACAGTTTTTGCGGCAGAAACCCCAATTGACAAACCACTTGCGGGATTTCAAGAGGTGAAACCAATGGTTTTCAGTGGGCTTTTTCCAGTAGAAGCAGAAGATTACGAAGAACTTAGAACTTCGATTGAAAAATTAAAATTGAACGATGCTTCACTTGTTTACGAACCTGAAACTTCTGCGGCACTTGGTTTCGGATTTCGTTGCGGATTTCTTGGACTTCTCCATATGGAAATAATTCAAGAACGTCTTGAACGTGAATACGGAATGAATTTAATCACAACTTTGCCAAGTGTTGAATACGAAGTTTACCTTCGTAACGGCGATAAATTGGCGATTGATTCGCCTGCTCAACTTCCTGACCCTTCCAACATTGATTACATCACAGAGCCTTACGTGAAAACCTCAATTATTACGCCGACAGAGTTCATCGGTGCTTTGATGCAACTAATCATCGAGCGAAGAGGAATTTATGAAGACACAAATTACATTGACGAAAAAAGAGCTGAAATAAAATCAAGTTTACCTTTAGCAGAAATTGTCTTTGACTTTTATGACAAACTAAAATCTTACAGTCGAGGTTACGCTTCTTTCGATTACGAATTTTCAGGTTTTCAAAAGTCAACTTTACAAAAATTAGACATAATGCTAAATGGCGAAAAGGTTGACGCACTTTCGATGATTGTTCACAAAGATAAAGCTTATGAATGGGGACTTAAACTTTGTTCAAAACTTAAAGAATTAATTCCTCGCCAAATGTTTGAAGTTGCTATTCAGGCTTCAATCGGCTCAAAAATTATTTCAAGAACAAATGTTAGGGCAATGAGAAAAAATGTAACTGCAAAATGTTATGGGGGAGATATTTCTCGTAAAAGAAAACTTCTCGAAAAACAGAAAAAAGGTAAGAAAAGAATGAAACAAGTCGGAAGCGTTGAGATTCCACAAGAAGCATTCTTAGCTGTTTTAAAAATTGATTAAATAAATCCTTAAAATCTAAAAGGAGCTAAAAGTGGAAGTGAGATTTATTGAGCCGACTGATATTTCTAATTTAAATAAAATTGGAAAACTGCGTGCAGACGTTTGGGAAGACGAAGGTTTTCTTTTACCAAATGTTTGCACGAATGGGATTTGGTTAGACGAACTTGACGATATTGGTAAGCATTGGGCAGTTTTTGAAAATGAGGAAATAATTGCTTCTGCACGCCTTACTTTGCACAATTCAAAAGAAGACATTCCTCATAAAGAAGAATTTGCACCTTACGATTTGCCAACAATTTTGCCTTATGGTTTTATGTCAAGGTTAGTTGTCCGAAAAGATTTTCGAGGAAGAGGTTTGGCAAGAAAGTTAGATAGCATTCGTTTAGAAGAAGCCAAGAAATGTGGCTTGAAAGAAGTACTAATCTTATCAGTTCCCAAAAGAATGAATGCGATAAGAAAACTCGGTTTTAAAGGCTTTGGGCTTAGTGGAGTTCCAGCAGACCAAATGCCTGATTTAGCGATTCATTGTTACGTAATGGCTTACTATTTTGAGAAATGACTTCATAATTTTAAAAACTCTCTTACATTGTTTTGAACTTAGATAATATTATCCGAATAGTTTTTAATTAATTTTTTGAGGTAAAATTATGATTAGCATAATTATTTTCTTAGCGATTGGAGCACTTGCAGGTTGGTTAGCTGGAAATTTTATGAAAGGAAGCGATTTCGGACTTGTTAAAAATATCATTGTTGGAATTATCGGTTCTGTAGTCGGTGGCTTTCTTTTTGGTTTAATTGGAATTTCTAGCGATGGATTAATAGGTTCAATCATTACCTCAACAATTGGGGCAGTTTTACTTCTTTTCATAATTGGAAAAATGAAAAATTAGAGACAGTCTTAAGAAATTAGCTTTCACAAATGTTTTGGCGAACTAGTTTTCCTTAGTGCGTCAAAGCGTAAACAACAATGTTTGTTCCCATTCGGAGAGCTTCTTGGCGTTTCTCTTCTGAGTCGTTGTGAACTTCTTGGTTTTCCCAACCATCACCTAAATCACATTCGTAAGTATAAAACAAAACTAATCTTTCTTCGTGGAAAATTCCAAATGCTTGTGGAGATTTTCCATCGTGTTCGTGGATTTTTGGCAAACCTTTTGAGAATTTGTAGTGAGAAGAAAAAATTTTGTGTGAAAAAGGAATCTCAACTAGTTCTTTTTCAGGAAAGACTTTTTTGATTTCACGACGAAAATTTTTGTCTAAACCGTAGTTGTCATCAACGTGCAGAAAACCACCATTCGTTAAGTAATTTTTTAAAATCTCACCTTCCTCTTCTGAGAATTTTATGTTGCCGTGACCTGTTAGGTAGAGGTAAGGAAGAGTGTAAAGATTCTCGTCCTTTAGTTCGGCATAATTGTCAGAAACCGAGATTTTGATTGAAGTGTTGTCGGAGATGAAACGAGCTAAGTTCTTGATTGAAGTCGGATTCCCGTACCAATCTCCGCCACCAGAATATTTTAATCTTGTGATTTTGAACTTACTATCAACTTTTGATTGGTTTTGTGAAAAAGTGAAACTGAATGAAATTAGTAAAAGAATTAAAATGAAAAAACGCATTAAAATTTACTCCCAAATTGTGCCTTCAACTGAAACATTGATTTCTTTTGTGCCGATTGGTGCTCCTGCGGAATTCGATTTTGCAGTTACTTTAATTGCAAAATTCCCACTAAGGTTTTCGACGTTCCAATTAAAGCTACAATTTTCTGCTGGGCAAGTAGAAACTAATTGATTGTTAATAAAAATATTTATCTCTTCGATTCCGTTGGAGTGAAAGGCGTTTGTTTCAATCAAAAAAGTTTTTTGAGCAGAAGAAACAAAATCATTGTCTTTTAAATTTGCGAATTCAATTTCAGGTTCTTCCATTGAAAAGACCGTAAGTTCGATTTCTCGTCTTCTTTTGCCACCTTCGTTTTCGACTGTAACAGTAATGTCGTAATTTCCACCAACAGAAGGAGCTTGCCAAATAATTTCAGACTCGTCGGTTTTCCCTGTAAAAAATCCTCCTGATTTATCCCAAGAGTAACTCAAGTGAGTTCCGCTGTTTGGGTCTTCTGCAACGACAAAAACTTTCGTGGTGTCGTTTACTTCGAGGAATGTTTTTGAAGCATAAAGCTGTTTTATGTCAGGTTTACTTTTTCCCAAATCCTCGTCCAAGCAAGAAATCGAAAAGATTAGGGCAAAAAGTAAAAATGAATTTGTAATTTTTTTCATTTGAAAACTCCTGCTTGAGAAACTTGCTTGTTTTCTTCGACCCAAACCACAACGTTAATTTTTTCAAACCTGTTTTGTAAATTTGAAATTGCCACTGAAGGAAAAGTGAATTTTGAAACTTCTCCTGCTTCCAAAATTGGAATGTTTTTCGAGTTAAGTAGCTGAACCGCAGAAAATTTGAAATTGCCTCCTTGATTTTCAACTACAACTCCACGAAGAAGTAAATTTGATTTTCTAATTTCCGAGACATTTCCAAGTTCGGCTTGAATCGTCAACAAATCTCCTTCGGGTTGAAGTTCAGCCCAAAAAGTAAAATCGGACTCTCTAAACTCGCCGTTTGTAGCTTCTTGCAAAGTTTCTTTGTAGTTTCGCAGTGCGTTTGAGTAGCTTGAAGCACCTTGAGCTCGTCCTTCATTTCCATTCAAGAAAAAATCTGGAATACCGAAATTAATTCCGTTTGCTCTTTCATTTTCGTAAAAATTTTGAGCCCCTGAAATTTCGTCTGGTAAAAGGTCGTACTGAATTAAAGCAATTTGGTCTTTGTAAGTTCCGTCTAAACTCAAAACCTCAAATGCTTGAGTAGCAAAACTTGAAAGATTGTCGCCTCTTTTATAAAAAAGCTCAACAAGGTTAATTCTTTGAAAAGAGTTGTCTGGGTTTTTGGGGTCAAGTGGGTTATCGCGGTCAATTTCACAACCGATTAGTGAGATAAAAAGAGAAATTATTAAAATACTTTTCATTAAAAATTCACCTCCAAGCCAAATTTAACTTCGTCCTTTTGGTAAGAAAATTGAAATGGGAATTCGTGAGGTTTCTGTGTGTAAATGTATTCTGAGTTTTCATCAGAGAAAAGTCTTTTGAGTGTAAAGTAGCCAAAAATAACAGCTGAAACTGAACCGTAAATCGAAGCTTTTTGCCATCTCTTTGCAGTTTTGTATTTTCCTTCAATTTTGCTGAGTTGTGTTTCTTCCTTGTAATTTTTAGCTGCAATTTTACTTTGCCAAAATGAAATCCCGGCAAAAGCAGTCGAAGCCAAAGTCATAAAAATCATTCCTTTGTTACTTTGCGAGGCAACTTGTAATTCTTTTACTCTATCTTTTGAACCTGAAATTGAGGCGTGAATATTTTTCGCTAAAAGTTCCGCCATTCTTGAAAGGTATTTCCTTTTACCGCTTACCTTTTCTCCTAAAGTTTTTCCTGTTTGAACGTGTAAAATTTTCACGTCAATTCGGATTTCATTTTCACTCTCTTTGAAAATTTGACCATTAATGACAAAATCAGCTCCGTAAAGATTTCCCAAAGAAATTGCTTCGGAATCTTCGGTTAATTCTGAGCCGATAAATTCTTGTTCTTGGAGGACTTTATCAAGGTCTCGTCTTTCGACTAAGGTAAATTCTGCGAAATCAGAAAGTTCCGTTTGGAGTAAATTTGGGAATTGCGAAGTAATGTTTAAGATTGAAAAATCGTCTTCTAAAGTCTGAAAGTCAACTACTGCGATTTTGGTTTGTGAAATTGAGTTTTGAAAAAATAAAAATAAAGCTAAAATCGGTAACAATTTTCGCATTTAAATTTCTACCCGTAATTTGAATTTTAAAAAAAGCGAAGACGATTTCAGAGAAACCGCCTTCGCCCACTTGATGGATAAAATCAGAGAATCTATTTTTAACTTCGATTTTAGGAAATTGTTTAAAGAAAAAAAGAGTAAATTTCAGAATCATTTTAGAAAAGTACAAAATTATGCGACAACAATATCATTTTAGAAATTCGGAAAAAGGTCTTTTGGTTTGGGATATTTTGAAATTAATTGACTTGACGGAAAAGTTAGAAACTAAACTCATTCCACTTTCTGAAATCAAAGAATTGGACGAAGCATTTTGGTACGATTTGGGCGACTCAAACCCAACTTGCAGAAACATTCTTGAACATTCAAAATTGATTGATGAAGCTGACTTGTCTTACCCGATAATTTTGTGCAACAAAGGAAAAATTATGGACGGAATGCACAGAGTTTGTAAAGCATTAAAAATCGGCAAAACTCACATCGAAGCAATTCAGTTTGAAAATTATATCGAACCTGATTTTGTGGGAATTGACCTGAAAGATTTGAAATATTAATTAAACTCTTTCAACAAAAATTCAATGGCTTTTGTGTTTGCTAAGAATTTGTGGACTAAGGTTTGGCTTCCGAATTTTACTTCAAAGGCAACTTCTCTTGTCCCATTTTGCTCTTGTGAAGAAATTCCGACTGTCTTTAAATTTTCGCCCCATTCGATTAGTTTGAAAGGATTGTTAATTATTTGTTGACGATAACTTGTCGGCAATGAATTAAATGCTCTCAAAAACTCTTGTGCTTCGTAAATGTTTTGCTCGTATTCTTGAGAATTTTCCAAAGTCGTTTGAGCTTGTTTCTCGAAGTCACGAATCAAGTTGAAATCTTCAAGCATCAAAGGGAAACTTCTGAGAACTCGGTTGTTTTCGTCAACCAAATAAATTTTCACAGATTCTCTTTTTTGAATAAAAGTTCGGTTCCAATTTGAGTCGTTCACGAATTCAAGTAAGTCGAAAGGTTGAATCATTCTTGCTGAAAGACCTTTGGGAATTGAATTGTAAATCGAAAGAAATTTACTTTTGGAAAGAACGATGTCGCCGCGATTGTTCAGAATTTCTTTGATTTTGTCAACACCTTCCGAGCTTTCAATTTCTTCTCTTTCACGTTCAAGGTCTTCAAAAATTGACTCCAAACCACCTTGTGCAGAAATATTTTTTTCTTCGAGAGTGTAGATTCTGCCTAACTTTTCTCGCCCTTCGTTGTTTGAAGCTAAGTAACTTCCGAGTGCAACTTCAACCAAGTTGAACTGAAATTCTACAAAGACGACCAGAAAGGCAACCAAAAAAGGAAGTCCTAACCACTTAAAACTTGGTTTCGCTTCTGGAGTGGCTTTTACTTTTTTGGAAGTTGTTTTTTTAGAATTTGCCATTAAAATTATTCTTTAAAGTGATTTTCTTTTTTACCTTAAGTCTCTTTTAGAAATTCAATAGAATTACAAAATTTCTGTATTTTACCAAACCCTTGTCAAAAGGGCTTTTTAATTTAGGAAACTTTTTGTGCTTTTACTTGTATTTCGTTAGCTACTTAATAAAATCTCATTTTTGCGAAATTTAAGTCTTTGCAAAAGTGAATTCAGTAAAAAAATTAACGGAGTTAAAATGACGACTCAAACAATCAAACAACTTTACAGAAACACTGACTCGTTTGCTGACAAAGAAGTCAAAGTAAACGGTTGGATTAGAACTATTCGTGGTTCTAAAGCATTCGGTTTCATCGAACTTAGCGACGGCTCATTTTTCAAAAATATTCAAATAGTTTACGAAAATAATTTAAATAATTTTGAAGAAATTAAAAAACTTCCAATCAGTAGTTCACTTGAAATCGAAGGTGTTTTAGTCGTTACTCCAAACGCCAAACAACCTTTTGAAATCAAAGCTACAAACGTAAAAATTGTTGGAGTTTCAAACTCGGATTTCCCGCTTCAAAAGAAAAGACACACTTTTGAATACTTGAGAACAATCGCTCACCTAAGACCAAGAACGAACACTTATTCGGCAGTTTTCAGAATGCGTTCGGTTATGGCTTACGCAATTCACCGATTTTTTCAAGAAAAAGATTTTGTTTACGTTCACACTCCAATCGTTACAGGAAGTGATTGCGAAGGAGCAGGTGAAATGTTCAGAGTTACAACTCTTGACCCTGCAAAAGCAAACGTTGACGAAAACGGAGACATCAATTACAAAGAAGATTTCTTTGGGCGTGAAACAAACTTAACAGTGAGTGGACAACTTTCAGTCGAGAATTTTTGTATGGCTTACAATAAAGTTTATACTTTTGGTCCGACTTTCAGAGCTGAAAATTCAAACACTGCAAGACACGCTTCTGAGTTTTGGATGATTGAGCCTGAAATTGCTTTCGCAGATTTAAGCGACGATATGGATTTGACAGAAGAAATGATGAAATACTTGCTCCAATACGCTTTGGACGAACTTCCTGAAGAGATGGAATTTTTCAACAAATTCATCGACAAAGGACTTTTGGAAAGAATCAACAACGTCATTAATTCAGATTTTGCAAGAATTACTTACACCGAAGCAGTTGAGATTTTGGAAAAATCAGGCGAGAAGTTTGAATTCCCGACTGTTTGGGGAAGCGATTTGCAAACTGAACACGAAAGATTTTTGACCGAAAAGCATTTCAAAAAACCTGTTTTCGTAACAGACTACCCGAAAGACATTAAGGCTTTTTATATGAAACAAAATGACGACGGAAAAACTGTTGCTGCAATGGACTTGCTTGTTCCCGGAGTTGGCGAGATTGTCGGCGGAAGTCAAAGAGAAGAAATCCAAGACAAACTCGAAGCAAGAATTAAAGAAATGGATTTGGACATTAAAGATTATTGGTGGTACTTGGATACAAGAAAATACGGAACAGTTCCTCACGCAGGTTTCGGACTCGGTTTTGAAAGACTGATTATGTACGTAACCGGAATGAGCAACATTCGCGACGTAATACCTTTCCCAAGAACTCCAAAAAATGCAGAATTTTAATTTTGGGTAGGGACAAAAATTAAAATTCCCTACTTTTCGTGGTTCAAAAGTAATAAAATGATTAATTACACATTTAAGAAAATCGGTAGAGTTTTTCTACCGATTTTCTTCCTTTCTTTCACCAATTCTTTCGCTCAAAATGTTTTCCTTCCACCAAAAGAGGAAATGCAAAACATTGCTCGAAAGACTTCCGAAATTCGCAAACTTGAGCCAACTTCCGAAATGGCTTACGACCTTCTAAATTCAACTCAAATCTCAAATTACCTTAACACAAAAGTTGACGAAATTTACAACGATGAGTTTTTTGAAAAGCAAAACAAAGTCTTTAAAAAATTCGGATTAATTCCCGAAAACTACGACTTGAAAAATGAGACTTTGAAATTACTCTCAGGACAAGTCGCAGCATTTTTTGAACCTGATTCTAACAAAATGTTTTTCTCAAAAGAATGGGCGAAAAAGGAAGACAAAACCGTAATTTCTCACGAGTACATTCACAAGTTACAGCACGACAATTTTAATCTTTCCGAAGCTATGAGTGAAGCACAAAGTTCTAACGAAGACGAAGCGATGGCGATTCAAGCTTTGATTGAAGGCGACGCAACTTTGGTGATGATGTTTTACCAATTCTCAACAATGTTTGGCGGAGTCGAAAAAATGCCTTCTTTGAGTTTTACACAACTTTTGCCTTTGGTCGAAATGGCAATGGCTTCCGAATTTCCCGAAGTGAATTCCGCTCCCGATTACATCAAATTCGGATTTCTTTTTCCTTACATTCAAGGAATGGATTTCGTGAATCACTTTCACGGAAAAGGTGGTTTTGAGGAAGTAAACAAAGTTTTCAAAAATTTTCCTGTTTCGACAGAGCAAATTCTTCATCCTGAAAAATACCCTTTAGAAAAGCCTGCTGAAATTCCTTCTAAAATGAAAGTTTTAACGGAAGAACTTGAGCTTTCGGAAGTTTATGAAAACACACTCGGAGAGTTCAACACTTACCTTTTGCTCAAAAATGGAAACTCGGAATCTAAAGCAAAAAATGCTTCTGAAGGTTGGAACGGCGACAAGTATTTTGTGGTAGAAAAAGACGAAAAAGTAATTCTGACTTGGGAAACCGTTTGGGATTCGGAAGAAGATGCTTTTGAATTTTTCACCGCAATTGCAAGCAACTTTGAAAGTCGTTACAAAGAGCCGACAACATTTTTGACAGAAAGTAAAGTCTCTGGCTTCAAAGGTGAAAATTCATTTCTGATAAAAATTGAAAAAGATAGAGTGTTCGTGATTGACGGTTTTGACGAGGATGAGAATGTGGAGATTTTGGGAAAAGTGTCAGAATCACGGATTTTTACGGATTAATAGATTACTCGGATAAAACCAAATTGAGAAACCGACTGAAAGTCGGAGTCTCAACACACACTGTGAGTTTCTGACTAACAGTCAGGCTCTCACTGAATTTTATTTTTCCGAAATTATCTTTTTAATCAAAGAAATTTGCCCTAAGTGGTAGTGACTGTGTTCGATAATTCCGTGTAAGTTTCGGTAGTAATTGCCGAATTTTTTGTCGGTGAAATCTTCCCAAAGTCTTTCTTCGGGCATTTTTTCGATTAGCTTTGCAAGTTCTTCTGCTTCGGTTAAAGATTTGTTCACCAACTTTTCCCAATCTTTTTGAGAAGTAATTGGCGGAACATCAAAACTTAATTTGTCGTTTCCAGTTAGTGGCTGACCTTGAAAAACTCTCAAAACTACACTCACGAAATAATTCATATGAAAAGTAAGAATCGCAATCGTGTTGAAAGACTGAACTTGAGTTGTCGCTTGTTCCCAAGTTACGTCTGAAAGTGTTTCTTTGAGATTTGAGACTGTCCAATTTCCACCGAAATGGATTTCTCTAAAATGCTTTGCAATTTGTTGTGTTAAAATCATAATTCTTTATTTCTTTCATAGTTAATAACTACGGTAAAATAATTACAACTTTTAAACTTTCCAAAATCTTTTCTTAGTCTAAAAAGATTTTGGAAAATTCAGAATTAAGAGAAACAAAATTATAAAAATTGAATCTAAAAAGAGTAATTTAAAGCAAACTGCAAATCTCTTGACTTAGCTTTTGTATCTTTTGAATCGAAGACATTTTTAAATCCATAGTAGTAAATTCCCTCTAAAGAAAACCTTTTACTAATGTTCCAAGAAAACCCCAAATTAACTCCATAAGTAAAATCACTCATATGTTTTAGAGTATGTTTTTCTTTTGGGTAATTAGTAACTTCACTTTCTGCTTTACCACTCAATAAATATTCCAAAGAAGGTCCTAATTTTACTTTAAATTTGTTCGTGATTTTATAACCAAAAAGAATTGGAAGTTTAAAATATTTTAATTCATATCTTAATTCAACGTTTACAGTGTCTGTGGAAAAATTTGGAGGTAAATTTTCAGGAGGATAAACCGTGGAATTGTATTCTGTACCCCTTTGCAGAAATAGAATTTGTGGTTCTATAAAATAGTCTTCACTGAGTTGGAATTCTTTAAAAATTCCAACTATGTAGCCAATGCGAAATTCAGGATTTTGCAAAAAGTCATCACTAAATTTTGAAAAATTCATTCCTGCTTTTACTCCAACTTCTGCGTAACTACTTGTTGAAATCGCAAAAAGAATTATGAAAGTTAAAATCGTTTTCATCTTTATCTCCTAATTTTGATGCTTGATTTGAATAAAATTATTTTTGCTTAAATTTATAGTGGCGAATTTCTCCATCTTTTGTCCATTCCATTTTTACATCTTCAAGCGATTCACCGTCAAAAACTCCAGACCAATCGAAAAAGTCATTTTCATCTCTCATTGCACGTGCAGAAAATATAATTTTACCATTTATTTTTTTTGTATTGTAAGGTGTTATTTTGTAACCGCCTTTTAAGGAAAGTGTTGATGAAATCATTCCATCTTTGAATTCGATAGTGTCAGAAAACCGAAGCCAGCGAATTATCGGTTTGTCCCAATAAATTTTTCCTTTAAAAGATTTACCGTCAAGAGAAATTGAATTCACTTTACCTTCGGCGTTTACAATTGCCAAAGAAATAGCCGAAATTGCAATGATTGTCATTAAATTTATGGCTCTCTTTTGGATTAGGTTTTGTTGCTTTAGCATTTTTATTTCCTTGAGTGAAATCGCACTAATTTTTATGAACGTCTTTGAAGGCTAACATTTGTAAAAGTTGTTGTTCTTTTTCGTTGTCGAAACCGCAAGTTGAGTTGAATTCTTTCGGATTTTCGTAAGTTCCAAAAATCATATCCCACCAAACAACGTCGCCGTAATTATTTTTGTGCTTTCCATATTCGTGGTGAATTCTGTGCATTTCAGGTCTTTGGAAAAAGTAGCCAATCCATCTCGGAGTTTTGACACTTGTGTGGTAAAAGAATTCGCCGATTGCAGTAAAAAATGTGTAAACCATTCCTGCTTCCAAACTCAAACCCAAAACGGTGTAAACCAAAACGCTTCCGATTAACGAGTTTAAAATCATTTCTAAAGGGTGTTTGTAAAAAGATGTGATTACTTCTAATCTCTGCGGGCTGTGGTGAATTTGGTGAAAACCGAGCCATAAGAAATCAAATTCGTGTCTCCATCTGTGCCACCAGTAAAACACAAAAGTTGCGATGAAGTAAGCGGTTGCTCCTCCCCAAAAGGGCGAAAATGTTTCTGAAAAATTAAAAATCGAAACTGAAGCCAAGTATTTTTCCCAAGTCATTCCTGCAAGAACAACGACTCCTAACTGAACAGAATTCACGAGCAAAACTCTAAAAGTCCAAGTTGGAACTTTCGGCAAATCCCAACCCGGAAATCTTCTTTCTAAAGCAAAACAAAAAATGAATAAAACTAAAATTTGGGCTAACATTTTGATTCCTCAAGTAGATTGATTTTAAAAATTGACAACGTCAAGTTAAAAATCAATCTTGACATTGTCAATTGATTTTTTAGAAAAATTTAAATTTGAAAACCAATGAATAAATCTTTTCTTGGCTTTAGGGAAAATCTTAGGTTTAAACTTTAATTTTAAACTTCACAAAAAGGGATTTAAAAATGGACAAAAAACCAGCAATTGGGTCAGTGGTTTGGAGAGATTTAACAGTTGATAACGCTGACGAACTTAAAGACTTTTACTCAAAAGTTGTTGGTTGGAATGTTATTCCTCATTCAATGGGAGATTATAACGATTATAATATTTCTGATAAAGATGGAAATGTCATTGCAGGAATTTGTAACAAAAGAGGCACGAACTCAAACGTTCCTTCTCAATGGTTAGTTTACATTCAAGTCGAAAACGTCGAACAAAGTGCTAAAGATTGTCTTGAACTCGGCGGAAAAATTCTTGATGGTCCAAGGAAAATGGGCAAAAGTGATTTCTGTGTCATTGAAGACCCAACAGGAGCAGTTCTCGGGTTAATAAATTAACTCAGCTGAAAATTTTCTTGTTCCAAGAAGCTCCTGCATTGGAACATTTTTGAAAGTCATTTAATACTAAATTAGTTGTTTTGAAAAAATCGGCTTAAATGTTAGATTTGACCGAACTTTACAAAAAACAAATTCGGGTTTGAATGCCAAAATTTTTCATTCACATTTTTTTGCTTTTAACTTTTCCGATTGTTGCTTTTGGACAAACGAAAACCAACCTTGAAATTTTCAGAAAACTCCTTTCTGAAAGCGTGAACGAGGCAAAACCATTTTTCCAAAATTCTGAAAGCCTTGAATTTTCTGTGAAAAGTTTTGACGGTGAAACAACCTTGAAGCAAATTCTTTCGGAAAACTTAAGTGAAAAAAAATTAACTTTTGCAGACTCAAACGAAAGTGTAAAAATTGAAGCAACAAGGTTTTCTGTAACTTACAAACCTGTCAAAAGTTACTTCACAAAATCCAAAGATTGTGAGCGAATTTTTAATGTTGAACTTTTGTTCTCATCAGAAAAAAATGGCTTCAAAACTAAACTTGTGAAGAAATCTTTCAATGATTTTGTAACTTCCGATGAATTGGAGAAAATTGAAGACGATTTGTTCGGTTTTACAAAAGCCAAAAGACATTCTTCAACTCCAGTTTTGAGAAAATACTTAGACCCAATTCTTGTCGGCGGAGCAACCGCAAGTGCAATAATTTTACTTTTTTTAATTCGTAAGTAAGGCAATTTTACAGTGAAAAAAATAAACATCTTTCTAATAATTTTACTTTCAATTCTCGCAGTTTCTTGTGGTAAGAAAAAGCGAAAAAATATGACTTCTGAAGAAAGTTTCAGTTATGCTTTTGAACTTTACAAAAAAGGCAAATACGAAAAAGCTATCCAAGAATTCACAATCATTACTCTGAATTTTCCGGGTTCAAACATTGCTGACGACTCGCAATTTTATCTCGCAGAATGCTATTTTGATACGAAGCAATTTCTTTTGGCTCAATCTGAGTACCAAAGGTTAGTTTACGATTTCCCGAACAGTGAATTTGTTGATGACGCAGAATACAAAACAGCTCTTTCACTTTATAAAATGGCACCGAAAAATACTTCACTTGACATAACTGACCTCGAACGAGCTTTAGCAAAATTTCAGGAATTTTTCGAGGCTTACCCAAAGAGTGAACTTGTTCCTGAAATCGAAAGTAAAATCAAAGAGTGCAGGCTCAAACTTGCTAAAAAGACTTTCAACAATGCTGAAACTTACCGCAAAATTGGTTACTACGGTTCAGCGATTACTTACTACAATTTTGTGCTTCAAAAATATTACGACACTGATTATGCAGATGATGCTCAGTACCGAAAAGGTTACACTTATTTAAAAGCAAAAAAATATTCTGACTCAAAAAGAGAATTAGAAATTTTTCTCCAAAATTATCAGAAAAGCGTTTTCATTGACGAAGCAAAAAAGAAACTCAAAGAAGCCGAAAAGAAATTAGCAAAACAAGTTTTGGAAGAAGAAACGGAAACTGCAAAGAAGTAGTCAGGAGCCAGAACTCAGAAGCCAGAAGTTAAATTTCGCAAGCGAAATTTCTATTAATCATTAATCATTAATCATTAGTCATTAGAATGAAGATTTTAGTTTTTGGTGGAACTTACGACCCGATTCACATTGGGCATCTTTTGAGTGCCGAATCTCTTTGCGAAATTCTTGAGCCTGATTTAGTTTTGTTCGTTCCTTCTGCTGTTTCTCCTCACAAAAATTCTGTTCGAACGTCTTTTGAAAATCGTTTCAAAATGCTCGAACTTGCACTTGAATCTTTCCCAAAATTTCGAGCCTCAAACATCGAACAAACTCTTGGCGGAATTTCTTACACTTACCAAACTCTTGAAAAACTCCACGAAAATTATCCTCAAGCAAAACTCTTTTGGGCAATCGGTGAAGACAACGCCAAAAGTTTTGACAGATGGAAAAATCCCGACAAAATTTTAGAACTTGCCGAAGTTGTTGTGATGAGCCGAAGCGATTCGTCAAATTCCCAAAATGAAAATTTAAAATTCTACAAAACTCGTTTGGTTGATGTTTCTTCAACAGAAATTCGTGAGCGAGTCAAGGCAGGAAAATCAATTCGTTTTTTAATTCCACCAAAGGTTGAAGAATTTATTCAAGCAAAAGGACTTTACCAATAAAATGTATGAAATTCTAATTTCATTAATTTTTGTTGCTGTTACTTTTGGGATTTCAAAGTGGCAGAAACTTGGAATTGAGAAAGAACTTTTAGTCGGAACTTTGCGAACCTTTGGGCAACTAACGCTAATCGGTTACGTTTTGAATTTCATTTTTGCAGAAGAAAATCCGATTTACACTTTGGTAATTATTTTGGTGATGATTTTTGTCGGAGCAATGACTTCTTCCAAAAGAGGCGAAGGTTTCAAAAATGTAAAATTGGTTGCTTTTGGTTCAATTCTGCTTGGAACTTTTCTGACTCTTGGAGTTTTGGTTTTAGTCGGAGCTTTGGAGTTTAGTCCGCGAATTGTGATTCCGATTGGTGGAATGGTAATCGGTCAAGGAACAAAATCTTGTTCACTCGGCTTAGACAGAATGAAGTCCGAATTTCAGAATAGAAAACCAATTCTTGAAGCAGCAGTTGCACTTGGTTTGCGACCTGTTCAATTTTCGGAATTTCTAATTCCGCCTGCTTTTCGTGCATCGATTTTACCGATGCTTGATTCTTTGAAGATTGTCGGATTAATCCAACTTCCCGGAGCAATGACAGGAATGATTATTGCAGGAGCAGAACCTTTTGAAGCTGTAAAATTTCAGATTTTGATAATGTACTTACTGACAGGAGCAGCAAGTTTCCCGAATTTCATTCTGACTTTCGTCTGTGGCGTTACTTACTTCGAAGATAATTTTAGGAAATTGACTCGCAAGGAAGTTTAAAATTCTTCGTAATGTCCACCAATCGCAAAAATGAAAATGTAATCTTTGTCGAACTTGTAAACCACTCGGTCTTTTTGTGAAATTCTTCTCGACCAAAAACCTTTCAAATTATGTTTTAAGGGTTCAGGTTTGCCTAAGCCTTTCGTTGGGTCACTTCTTTGAAGTTCTTTGAGAATTTTACAAAGATTTTTGTGAAGAACTCTATCTTTTACTCTTAATTCCTCATAAACGTTCCAAGTTTTTCCTTCAAAAACTATTGATTTCATCTAACTCTTCTTGTGTCGGTTTGTAGCCACTTTTTGCATTGTGAGTTTTTACAGATTCTTCAATTTGTTTCATCAATGAAGAGTTTTGCAGGACGTACAAAGTTTCTTGTTCTCTTTCCCAATCTTCTGCACTCATTACAACAAAATCTTCTCCTTTTCGACGACTGACACGAATTGGAGTGTGTTCTTCAATTGCTTGGTCAACAAAGGATTTTAAGTTTGAACGGAATTTATTTACTGATAACTCTACCATTTTTATGCCTTTATCTTTTGAAAAAGAATGTACTGGTTTACGGTACAAAATTCAAGAAATAATTTTTTAAAAGTAATTGACTTACAAGGAAGTTTCAGATCATTTTTTCAAATATGTTTCATACTCTTTTTCAGATGTAGGAAATATTCCCATTGCGAAAAGTATTTTTAGTCTTAAAAATATAACCTCTCTCAATTCTTCATTATCAAAGAAAAAGAGCATACTAAATATTTCTCGATAAATATTATGATGTACATACTGATTATTGCCTAAATATAAAAGTAACTCTTCAGCTAATCTTTCTTCACAACAATTCCTGTGATTATTGAAAATATATTTCATTGCTACAAACTTCTTTTGCTCAAAGGCAATAAACTTAATTCTTTCCAAAAACTTTCCTCCAAAAGTATTATTTTCGAAAGCGTGATTTAGTAAGGTTTCACTAATATTGTCATCGAATAAAATTAAGCTATCTAATTTGAAAAGTTGACTGTCGGTTGAGACTTGATAAAACGGAGAATCCATTTGATTCAATAATTTGTTAAAATATTTTAAATAGAGAGATTCTTTAATAGTTAAAAATTTCCCCTGACAACCATAATAAATTGCTACTTTCTCATTTCTTTTTAGAAGTTGCGAGAAAACTATTTCTAAGCGATTATAATTTTTATCAACTAATCCCCAACTTGCATAACAAGTGATAACTGGGTTTGGATGATTTGTAAGTTCTACTAATTCATCAATTGTCACTAATTCTTTCAACTTTTCAAAAGCTTTAAATTGCTCGGTTTTTATTCCTGCTACCCCAACAGCAGAATCGTGAACTTCGTTGACTTGAGCCATGATATCTACCAATTCATCAATTTTTTGAGCATTAATTTGCCCAATTGAGAAGAAAAATATTAGTATTACAATTACGTTTGACATTTTAGCACCAGAATTTATTTCTTTAATCTAATCAAAAACTCAGACAAACAATCAACTGCCTTCCACTCTCCAACTTCACTCGAACAACAACTTGACCTTTGTCGTTAATCGAAACAGGGTTTAGTGCAAATTCTGTAATAACTGAGCCAAACGAGTTTTTTCCGATTGAAAGAATTTCGTCTGTTTCAGGATTTTCGCCACAAAAGATTCCAAGAGTTCCGCCTTTTGGCGTTGCGTAGAAAATCAAGTTTTCATTTTGATTTACCAAAACTCCACGAAAACTTTCGAAATTTGTAGAATCAATCACTTTTTCAATTCTACCATTTTTTACAGTGAAAACTCCTGAATCTCCATTTTTTAATTCTGCTACAAAAGCCACAGTTTCGTCGTTTAGAAATGGGAAAAAGCCGAAATTTTGGAACTCTTTCTTTGTGTCTGCAATCGTTTTGGTAGTTCCGTTTTGCCAAAGGAAAATTCCTTTTTCGCCGTTTGGTAGGTCAGCACGAAAAAGCATTTTTCCCGAATTGTTCACAACGGGCAATCCGTAAAATTCAGCAAAGTTCGGTTCCTTTGCGACTAATTCGTAAGACTCGGAATTTCCAACGAAAATTCCGTTTTCACCTGAATTCAAAGTTGCACGAAAAGCTACAAAACCTTTTTCATTCATTGTCGGACCCAAAGGACCAATTGAACTGAAATCTTTTTTGTTGCTTACGATTGTAATCAACCCATTTTCTTTGCAGGAAAAAACTCCTTCAAAGCCTTCTGGGTCTTTCGCATAAAAACAAAAAGTTTCATTTGAATTCACGTCAGGGTGACTGCCGAATTCTTTCAATTCACTTTCTTTTGAATCAATGACTTTCTCGATTTTTCCATTTCGATAGGCGAAGATTCCATTTGAACCGTCTTTCAATTTTGCTTGAAAAGAAATTACTCCTCCATTGTTAATCGAAGGAACGTAAGGCGAAAAATCACTAAACTCGTCGTTTGTGTCTGCTATGATTTTTAAAGAAAATTTTGTTTTCATTGGATTTCTTAAATCCTAAAAATTGGTATGTTGGAAAAGAATTTAAGAGATTAAAGTTTTAAAACAAAAAAAGGCTGTAAAATGTAATTTTACAGCCTTTCAAAACTATTAATCATTAGTCATTAATCAGTAAGTGCGTGGCAACTTTTGTATTTTTTGCCACTTCCACAGTAACAAGGTTCGTTTCTACCGGGAACTTTTTCGACTTTGACAGGAACTTTTGCAGTTCTGATTCTTTCTTGGCTTTCGTCTTCTGCTGCTCCGTTTTGTCCGCCGACAGAATGGTCTTCCGAAGTTACGTGAGAAGTTTTTAACCTTTGTTGAGGAATCGGTTGTTGTGCTTGGTCAGTTTGAACTTGGATTTTGAAAATCAAGCTGATTGTTTCCTCTGTTACTTTATCTAAGAGTTTCAAGAACAAGCCGTAACTTTCAGATTTGTATTCGAGAAGTGGATTTTTCTGTCCGTAAGCACGAAGGTTAATTCCGCTACGAAGTTGGTCCATTTGGTAAAGGTGTTCTTTCCAACGTTGGTCAATTACACGAAGTGCGACGTAATGCTCGATTCTTCCCATCATTTCATCGCCGAGGTATTCTGTTTTCTCTTTGTAAGCATCTTTGACTGTTTGATCCAAATGTTCTTTCACTGCATCAACGTTAGTCTTATTTCTCATTGATTCAGGAAATTCTACAACAACTGCTGTGTCTCTTTCAACTTTTGTAATTAGTGCTTCCCATTCCCAATCAGAAGAAATTGTGTCAGGGTGAGTAAATTCTTCAACAACAATGTCAACGTATTCTTGAATTACATTTTCGATTTCTTTTCCAAGTCTTCCTGCTTCGAGAATTCTACGACGTTTTTTGTAAATCACTTGTCTTTGTTGGTTCATTACGTCATCGTAGTCAAGAAGGTGTTTACGAATACTAAAGTTGTTAGTCTCTACTTTTTTCTGAGCTCTTTCGATTGATTTTGTAACAATCGGGTGAGTGATGACTTCTCCGTCTTCTGCACCAAGTTTGTCCATAATCGTTGCGATTCTTTCTGAGCCAAAAAGTCTCATCAAATCATCTTCAAGCGAAAGGTAAAATCTTGTAAATCCTGGATCACCTTGTCTTCCTGCACGTCCACGAAGCTGTCTGTCGATTCTTCTTGAGTCGTGTCTTTCAGTTCCGATAATGTGAAGTCCACCTTTTTCAGGAATTCCTTCAGCAAGTTTGATGTCAGTTCCACGACCTGCCATATTTGTTGCAATTGTTACAGCTCCGGGTTTTCCTGCTGCTGCGACAACGTCAGCTTCTTTGGCGTGTTGTTTCGCATTCAAAACATTGTGAGGAATCTTTTTTCCTTTGAGCAATCTTGAAAGAGTTTCAGAAACTTCAACAGTTACGGTTCCGACAAGAGTTGCAAGACCTTCTTTGTGAAGTCTTTCGATTTCGTCAACGACTGCGACGTATTTTTCACGTTTGGTTTTGTAAATGAAATCGTTTTCATCTTTTCTAATAATTGGAACATTTGTTGGAATTACTGTTACAGGGAGTTTGTAAATTTCAAAAAATTCACCTTCTTCTGTTTCAGCAGTTCCTGTCATTCCACCAAGTTTTGCGTAAAGTCTGTAGTAGTTTTGGAGAGTGATTGTTGCGTAAGTCTGAGTTTCTTTTTCGACATTCACTCTTTCTTTTGCCTCAATCGCTTGGTGAAGTCCGTCCGAGTAACGTCTTCCTGTTAGAACACGACCTGTAAATTCATCGACAATTTGAACTTTTCCTTCTTGCACAACGTATTCAACGTCTTTTTGGTAAAGTGAGAAGCCCCTCAAAAGCTGAGAAATTGCGTGAATTATTTCGCCTTTTTTATTGGCAGAGTTTTGTAAATCATTTTTCTTAGTAGTTTTATCTTCTGTAGAAAGCGAATCGTCGTTATCAATTTCAGCGATTTCGTCGGCAACGTCAGGAATCAAAAATGCTTCTGGGTCATCTGGTGAAATTGTGTTTCTACCTTTTTCAGTAAGGTCGATTACGTGGCTTTTCTCGTCAATACTAAAGTAAAGTTCTTCGTCGATTTCACTCATCTTTTTATCACGCATAAACTCGTTTTCTACGTCAGTGATGATTTTCTTAACTCCAGTCTCGTTCATTAATTTCATTAATTTACTGTTTTTTGGAGCACCACGAAGAGCAGTAAGTAAATTAATTCCTGCTTTGAAATCATCTTTCCCAAGTTGTTTTTCACCTTCTGCTACGAGTTTACCGACAAATTCATTTTGCAATTTCACAAGTCTATCAACTTTGTCGCGAAGTTCGTTATAAACTTGGTGACCAGAAACATCAACAGGACCTGAAATGATGAGAGGAGTTCTCGCTTCATCAATTAAAACAGAGTCAACCTCATCAATGATTGAGAAATTGTGTCCACGTTGAACGCAGTCTTCAATTTTCCAAGCCATATTATCACGCAAGTAATCGAAACCGAATTCGTTGTTAGTTCCGTAAACAATGTCTTTTTGGTAAACTTCTTTTCTCTGAGCATTTTCCATATTGTTGAGAAGCGAACCACAAGTTAAACCTAAATATTCAAAAACTGGTCCCATCCATTCGCTATCACGTTTTGCAAGGTAATCGTTTACAGTAACAATGTGAACTCCGCGACCGCTTAAAGCGTTCAAGTAAGTTGGCATTGTTGCAACGAGAGTTTTACCTTCACCAGTTGCCATCTCAGCGATTTTTCCTTGATGAAGAATTGCTCCACCGATTAACTGAACGTCAAAAGGAATCATATTCCACTCGACTTCTGTTCCTGCAACCATAAAAGTTTGACCGCAGAATCTTCGGCAAGTTTCTTTTACCATTGCAAACGCTTCAGGTAAAATTTCGTCAAGGACTTCCATTTCCGCTTCACGAAGAGTTGTTCTCATAGTTTCTTCGTCAAGATTATCTTTTATACATTCTTCTTTGGCTTTGTTGTAAACAGCCTGAATTTTTTCTCTAAACTCGAAAGTTTTTGCTTGAAATTGTTCTTGTGAAACGTCTTTTAACGTTTCATAAATTTGATTAATTTCATCAACAAGAGGTCGTAATTTTTTGACATCTCGTTCGTTTTTTGAGCCAAAAACTTTCTTGAAAAATTTATCTATCATTTTTATCTCCAAGTAGCAATAATTTGCTAAGGTTTCATTTATTCAAAAGTCCACTAATTTAAGATTTTGAATAAATTTTTACAAGGCATTTAATTTGCCAAATTTCAGTAATTTGTTTGCTAAAAATTGAGAATTTTGTTTTGTTTTTAGCGACCAAATAATAAGGTATAAAATGAATTTAGTTTCAAACTTTGCAGTTGGCTTTGTGGCTTTGCTTCACATTCTATTTTTAATTCTCGAAATGTTTCTTTGGACGAAGCCTTTTGGAAGGAAAATCTTTGGACTCAAAAAAGAGTTTGCCGAAGAATCAGCTTCTCTCGCAAAGAACCAAGGTCTTTACAACGGATTTCTTGCAGCAGGTTTGGTTTGGAGCTTGTTGACGAATGAATTTGCCTTTGAGCTAAAAGTTTTCTTTTTAGGCTGTGTGATTATTGCAGGAATTTACGGTTCGCTTACAGCCAAAAGCACAATTCTTTTCATTCAAGCTTTACCAGCGGGAATTGCTTTGGCATTAGTTTACTGGTTCTAAAATGGATTTACTTTCAGAGCTAAATTTTTTTGACGGAAAGAGAGTCAAAAGCCTTGAACAAGTTTTTGAAAAATACAAATTCAACGAATTTTTTTTGCTTCAACTTGTGAAATTTGTCAGAATTGAAGATTCCAAAACCCAAACTGCTTCGACTTGGCTAATCAAAAAATCTCTTGAAGAATCGTTAACTTTAGAGCCGAGTCTTTTGGGCAAACTTTTCACAAGCCTAAAATTTGTAGAAGGAAATTGGGAAGCCGAATTACACTTGTGCCAAATTTTACACTTTGTCGAATTTCAGAAAGACTATAAAAATGAAATCGAAAGTTTTGTTAGAAAGTGCCTAAAGTCGGAAAATAAATTTGTTCGTGCTTGGTCTTACAGTGCCTTTTATAAACTTTCTTTAGACTTTGAAGAGTTTGAAAGTGAAGTGAAAATGCTTTTGGAAAGTGCTTTAGAAAATGAAGCAGCTTCTGTCAAAGCAAGAATACGTAGAATTTTAAAAGAAGGAATAAAAATAAAATGAAAAATTATAAAATTGACAAAAATGTAACCAAGGAAGAAGTTGGTTTAATTGACCAAAAAATCGAAGAATTCAATTTCTCAAAAACAGGAATTGATGACTCGAAACCTCTAAACCTTGCTCTGCGAGACGAAAATGGAAATCTTGTTGGTGGTTTGGTTGGAATGACTTGTTACGGTTGGTTTTACATTTCTTTTTTGTGGGTTGAAGAAAAACTTCGTGGTGGAAAACTCGGACAAAAGGTCTTACTTGAAGCAGAAAAGGAAGCTAAAGAACGAGGTTGTAAAAATTCTTGCCTGACAACTTTCACTTTTCAAGCACAAGCTTTTTATGAGAAAAATGGTTACAAAATTTTCGGAGAGCTTGAAGACTATCCTGAAAATGAATCTTTATTTTTTATGCGAAAGAAATTGTAAGAAATAAAGAATTTATTTCTCGATTTTAAGTCTTTGGATTATTCGGTTGACTTGGGTTCTTCCGATTCCAAGTTCTTCAGCAACTTTGGTTTTGTTCCAATCATTCTCTTTTAAGGCTTTTTCGATTAGTGCTTTCTCAAAAGTCATAAGCTTTTCGGTGTAACTCTGACCTTCGAAAAAATTTAACACTTCTTTCAAATCATTTTTTTGAGCCGCTTCATCTTTTTCTTCAAATTCAGAAGCCTTTAAAATTTTGCTTGGTTTTCGAAGAAAATCAAAATCCTTAGTTGTTAATGGTTTTTCGAAATCGTGTCCGACAATAGCTTTGATAATTGTATTTGATAATTCTCTCACATTTCCTGACCAAAATTGCTGTTGTAATTTAATCAGTGCTTCCGAAGTGAAACCGACTGATTTTATGCCGTTTTCTTTAGAAATAACTTGTAGAAAATGGTTTGCAAGCAAAGGAATATCTTCGATTCTTTCACGTAAAGATGGAACAGAAATTTTCACAACATTGAGGCGGTGAAACAAATCTTCTCGAAAGTTTCCTTTTTTTACTTCTTCTTCCAAATTCTTATGGGTTGCGACAATTATTCTCAAATCAATTTTGATTGCCGAAGTTCCACCTACTTTCCAAATTTCTTTCTTCTGAATTGCTCGGAGAAACTTAGCTTGTAACTCCAAAGGCAAATCTCCAATTTCATCAAGGAAAAGAGTTCCTCCACTTGAAAGTTCGAATTTCCCTTTTTGAGTTGAATTTGCCCCTGTAAAAGCTCCTTTCTCGTGTCCGAATAATTCGCTTTCAGCTAAATTTGTAGGAACCGTTGCACAGTTAATAATTATAAAAGGTTTGTTTCTTCTATTACTAAGTTTGTGTAAGGCTTCTGCAACAAGTTCTTTCCCTGTTCCTGTTTCACCATAAATGTAAATTGGAAAGTTGAATTTTGAAGCCTTTTCAATTTCAGAGTAAACGGTTTGCATTTTGGGACTGTTTCCTACAAAAATCCCAAGTTTGTGGATTTCAGAACGGATTTTCAATTTTGCGGCTTCATTTTGTCTTTGGAGAACAGGAGATAAAATTTTTGCAAAAGTTTTTACTTTTTCTAAGTCTGAATTTGTGAAAAATCCATTCGCAATTTTTGTTCGGTCAAGGTAAAGAGCACCAATTATTTTTCCGTCAGCTTTAAGTGGAACTGCAATGACTGAAAGAAAAATTTTCCCAATGACACTTTCATTCTTATTTAGTTCTGGGATTTCTAAGACATTTTTTAGAAGTGTTGGTTGGTCATCTGAAATCGCTTTTGTTAGGACAGTTGCAGAGAAATTGACTTCAATTTCTTTGAGGTTTGGCGAAACTGCAACAATCTCAAAATCATCTCCATTTTGTAAAATAATTTGGCAACCATCTGCATTTGTTTCTTTTTGTAAAAACTTAAGTAATTCATCAAAAACTGTTTCAGGATTCATCCAGTTAGCTAAAGCAGTAATTAATTCAGGGTAAATTTCTTTAGAACGTAAAACTAATGATTCAAGTTTTTCTATAATCTTTTTCGTTCGGAACTTTGGTTTTGCCATAAACTGATATTTTAAGTTTTCCAAAGTAACTTGTTTTAGTTCTAAGAAGTTAATTTGATATTCCAATAAAAATGGATATTCATTTTTAGAAGCAATATTACAGATTTCAAAATTTATTAATGCAACTATGAATTCTGATTCTTCTTTTCTTTGAAGTTCTAAAAATTGGTTAAAGGCTTTTGATTTATCGTGAAGTTTAAAGTCAATTTTTATTTTATAAAATTTCAATAATGAACTAATTATCCCAGTTGTTTTATCACTAAAAGAAAGTGCTTCCTTGCAAATCTTTTCAGCATTTATGAAATCTCCAAGTTCAAAATAGGCATTTATTTTCGATACTAAATTTTGGCATAACTTATCGTATAATTTTAAACTCTTGCAAATTCGGTAAGCTTTATTTGCTATCTCAATAGCTTTTTCATTTTGATTACTGTCAACCAACATCTCCGAATAGTTTGTGTACAATGATACAAGTTCTATTTCATTGTTAGATTCGGGTTCACAAATCTTTTTTTGCTCAATGAAAATCTTTTCACTTTGCTCAAATTCACCAACATAATTGTAAGCAGTAGCCAAAAGAATTGAATATTCAGTGTATTTCTTTTTGTCGTTAATAAGTTTCGTAAATCTAACATTGTCTTTAAAATAGATTATGGCTTCTTGATAGTTTCCCTCAATGAAATTGGTCTTACCAATCCCAACATTTGCATTAATAACTCCTTTCGGATAGCCAATTTCCTTTGCCAAAGAAAGACTTTCGGTATAAAAATCAATTCCTAATTTTAATTTTCCAATTTGTGTATAATAATTTCCCAAAATACAATTTATGTCGAAAAGGTCGTATTTGTTATTATGAATTTTTCTAATTTCAAGGCATTTTAGAAGGTATTCTTCAGCAGTTTCTTCATTTCTTAAAATGGCAATTTCACCTAACTTTCGGTAAGAATTTGCAATGATTTCATTCGAACCAATTTCGACTCCAATGTCTAAAGCTAATTTTAGTGAGGAAATTGCGTATTCGAGACTTCCTACTTCCTTAAACAGAATTCCAAATTTTGTATGAGTTAAGCCTACCTGCTTTTTAAATTCCAAATTTTCATAAATTGAAAAGGCTTCATAAAATTTTGTTTTTGCATTTTCAAAATCTGATGACTTGAGAAAAGTTTCTCCTAAATCGGATAACAAATTTGCCCGAGTTGGGTTTAGTTCGGGAACTAAGTCCAATGCTTTTTCATAAAGAGGAATTGCGTTTTCAAATTTGTTTAACTGGAAATAAGTTTTTGCAAGTTCATCAAAAATTTTAATTTTTAAATTCTTTTCCTCAGAGGACTCAACAACTTTTGAGGCTAATTTGTAGAAATACTCTACTTTAGAAATTACTTGTTTTGACTTGGCGATTTCTCCTGCTTTAATGCAATAATTCAAAGCTTTTATCTTGTTTTTTGCTTTAAAAAAATGGTTTGCAAGTTCTTCTAAAACTTCAGATTCTTCAAAGTGATTTTCTAAATATTCGCCAATTTGTTTATGTAAAATTTCCCTTTTCTTTGGGGCAATCTGATTTTGAAGGCTTTCTCTAAAAGTGTCGTTAATGAATTCAAAAAATCCGTCTTCATTTTTTTCCAAAATTCCTTCCAAACCAAAATCAGTGAGCTTTTCGTTCACTTCGCTTTCTATTTTGGAAAAGATACTTGCCACAGCTTTGGTCGTAAAATGTTTTCCTAACAAAGTACCAAGTTCTAATATTTGAAAAAGTTCATTTTCTAAGAAGCTAAGCCTTTCGTTGACAACACTTTGAATTGACTCTGGAAGTGATAATTCCGAAAAAGACTCTTCGTCTAAATCCCAGATTCCTTCGGTTTTTTTAAGTTTTTTGGTCTCAAGTAAGTGGAACATTAATTCTTCAAGGAACAAAACATTTCCACTTGTTCTTTTGAGAATCTCATTGACAAATTTTGTATTTACAGGTTCTGACTTTCCTAACATTTTAGTCAAGAAATTTTTCACTTCTTCAAGATTGAATCTTTCAAGTTCTATAATTTTTGCTGAGTTAAACTCGTTTTTGAAATTTAAACTTTCCTTATCTCTGATTGCTCCTACGACTAAAATTGCTTTTTTACTTAAACGTTGCGAAAAGAATTTTAACCAATTCTGACTTCTTGAGTCAATCCACTGTAAATTGTCAAAAAACAAAACTAAGGTTGTATCTTTTTTAAGAATATTATCTATAAAAATTGTTAGTGCCTCAAAGAGTCTAATTTCTGCATCGTTTTCTTTGAGTTGGTGAAGTTCGGGCAAGTGTTTGAAAAATCTTTTATTTTCAAGTTCAGGAAAAATCTTAACTAAATCTTTTCCAAACTTTCCAATTTTTTCAGCTTGTTCTTCGGAGGAAAGGTTTTTGATTTTATCTAAAGCATTTGTAAGAATAATTTTTAGAGGTGAAAGGTTGGAATTGTTCTGTTCGCATTTAACTTCGATAAGAGTTGTATTTTTCTGATTCAGTGATGCTTTAAACTCATTCCATAATTTTGTTTTACCAATTCCTTGTTCTCCACTAATTAGAACTATTCTTAAATTACTTTTTGAAGCTTTTGAATAATTTCTTCTTAATATTGAAAGCTCTTCACTTCTTCCCACAAAGTCGGGAATTAAAAGCATTTCGCCAAAAGTTTGAATTTCAAAAATCGAATCATTTTTTAAAAATGAATTTAGCGTTTTTGCAACTTCTTGAGCTGAGGAAAATCTTTTTTGGGGATTCTTTTTCAATAACTTCGTAATTACCGAGTCAATTTCTTTTGGTAGGTCGTGAACAAATTGTTGAGGAGAGATTAACGGAGTTCGAATGTGTCCAAGTGCAATTTCCGCCAAAGAATCCCCGTCAAAAGGAACTTTTCCTGTAACCATTTTATAGAATAAAACACCAACAGAATAAAGGTCGCTTCGATGGTCAACACTTGCAGAGTTTTGGCATTGTTCAGGTGAAGCATATTTTATTGTTCCTAGAAAAGCACCTGTTGCTGTTAATGTTGAAGAATCATCAATTTTTACCAAATCGAAATCAGTTATTTTTATTTTGCCTTCTTTGGTAACCAAAATATTTGCTGGTTTTAAATCCCTATGAATAATTCCTTTTGAATGAAGTGCTTCAAGTCCATTACAAATTTGAATTATTTGATTTATAATGTCAGCAAAATTTTGTGGTAAAACTAAATTTTGTCTTTCTAAGAAAATCGGTTCTCCTTCCACAAATTCCATTAAAAAACCGATTTTATCTTCTTCCTCAAACCATTCAATCATTTTAACGCAGTTCGGACTTGAGACTTTTTGAGCAGATTTAAAGCCTCGTTTAATCCTCTTGAGTTCTTTAGGAACCTTGTAGTTCTCGTGAATTAATTTTAGTGCGTAAAATTCACCGTTGGTGGAATCCTGAACTTTGTAAACTGTTCCGAAAGTACCTGATGCAATTTTGGAAATTATTTCGAAAGGCATTTTATTTTAATGGCTAATGATTAATGATTAAGAAAAAAGTATTGCCTTTTCTCTCGGGTTGAACACTTCTTGCGAACTTTACGCGAAGAAGCAAAAACTTAATCACAAAACCCTCTTAGGCAAAACAAAAAAAGCCCGATAAAATTAATTATCGGGCTTTTTAGTAAGAGAGAAAGAATCTTATTTCAATAAAATCATTTTGTTTGTTTGAACGAAGTTTCCTGCTTCAATTTTGTAGAAGTAAGTTCCGCTTGAAACTAAGTTGCCGTTTTGGTCTGTTCCGTTCCAGTTTATAGAATGTGAACCTTCGTGACTAAATCCGCTTGTGAGTTCTTTTACAAATCCACCATTTTCGTTGTAGATTTTCAAACTAACATTTGAGTCTTTTGCAAGTGTGAAAGAGATTGTTGTGTTAGGGTTGAAAGGATTAGGGAAGTTTTGAGCTAATTTGAATCTCTTAACCGATTGGTTTTGTGTTGCTTCAAAAAATACACTTTGAGCCATTTCTTCGTGTTTAGTTTCTAATCCGTTAGTTTCAACATCAGAGACAACGTAAGTGTAAAGTTCACCACTTTGTAATTCTGAGTTGTCAACGAAAGTGTAGAAAGTTTCAATTGAGGTGTTGCCTTGTCCTTGAAGTTCTCTGTGGCTTTTATGTGAAGCAATTTGAATGAAGTTACTTTCGTTCGTTTTTCTATAAATATTAAAACCTTCGTTTTCAGTTTCAGAAGCAGTTGACCAAGTAAGTGAAATTGAGTTTTCAATTTGACGAGCAGAGAAAGAATTTAACTCAACAGAAAGTGGTGTATCATCTGGACCTAAAGCGATTCCTTTTGGGAAACTCAAACCTGTAACTAAGTCTTCTGTGCTTGAACCATTTAAATTTGCTCTTTGGATTTTATGTGAATTACCTTCAGTCCAATACATTTTTCCATTCGGTGAATCCACAGCAATTCTTGCAAGCGAAAAAATACCACTTTTTAAAGTTTCAGTACTTGAGCCATCTAAATTTGCTCTATGAATCTTAAAATTTTCTGACTCAATGTAGTACATCTTTCCAGCAGTTAAGTCTAATGCTACTGATTGTGGACCGGCTAAACCAGTAACTAAATCCTCAACATTTGAACCGTCTAAATCAGCTCTTGCGACTTTAAAAGTTCCAGTATCTGTAAAATACATTTTTCCACTTGTTAAGTCTAAATCCATTCCTCGAGCACCGTTCACACCAGTAATTAAATCTTCAACAGATGAACCATCTAAATTAGCTCTTTGGATTTTATTTGTTCCAGAATCTGCCCAATACATTTTTCCACTTGGTACGTCTAAAGCTATCTCTTCTGGATTATTCAAACCAGTCGTAATTAAATTTTCTTCATTTGACCCATCTAAGTCAGATCTATGAATCGATGCATTTGCAGCATTATCACGATTAGTCCAATACATTTTTGAATTAGTAGCATCAATTGCTATTCCATTTGGACCAAAGCCCAAAGGAGCACCTGTTTTATCAATTAAATCTTCAACATTTGAGCCATCTATATCTGCTCTTTGGATTTTATTGACTCCAGGATTTGCCCAATACATTTTTTGAGCAGAAGCATTTGCGAAAATTCCCAAGCTAAGAGCTATGGCAGGTAAGAGTGTTTTTGTGAAATTTTTCATTTTTGAAACCCTTTGTTTAGATTTTTATTGTTTAAAAATTATTTTTCGAATCTGTCTATTTTGCTTTAGCCAATATTTGTGCCAAGATTATAAGTATAGCAAAAACAATACTTTCTCTAATTTCGAGAAAAGGATTTTGTTGACACAATTTGTGTTGATGGATTCTTCGAATAAGTAAGTGTTAGTAAAATAAGAGTTTAGCTACTGATACAAAATGTGTCAGTAGTTTTTCGGTTGAGCCTATAGGGATATTTTATAAATTTTAGGATTGTCGTTGACACAAATTGTGTCGCAGGGAGAAGGTTTTGAGATACGAGATTAGTTTAGTCAATAGGACAAAGTTGTGTAGATTTATTGGAAGGTTAAATTCTACAAAAAAAAGCCCGTTTTGAGTAAACGGGCTTTTAAAATTGGAAAATCCCTAAAAGATTTTCAAAATCTTTTAGGGATAAAAAACTTATTTGAGCAAAATCATTTTCTGACTTCTTGTGAAAGATTCAGTTTCAATTTTGTAAAAGTAAGTGCCGCTTGAAACTTCTTTGCCAAAACTGTCAGTTCCATTCCAATCAATTGAATGTGAACCTTTGCTTTGATTTTCATTCACAAGTTCTTTCACGAACTCACCTTTTTCATTGTAGATTTTCAAACTAACATCAACGTTGTCACCAAGATTGTAAGAAATTGTTGTGCTTGGGTTAAAAGGATTCGGAAAGTTTTGTTTGAGTTGGAATCTGTCAACAACTTGAGATTTGATTTCATAAACTACACTTTGAGCAAGTTCAGTGTGTTTTGTTTCGGTTCCATTAGTTTCAACATCTGAAACGTAGTAAGTGTAAAGCTCGTTGTTTTTAAATTCTGAGTTGTCAACGAAAGTGTAAAAACTTGCAGTCGAAGTGTTCAAAGTTCCGATAAGTTCTGAGTTATTTTCGTAAGAAGAAATTTGAACAAAGTCATTGTTACCGATTTTTCTGTAAACATTAAAACCTGCATTTTCAGTTTCAGAAGCAGTTGCCCAAGAAAGTCCAATAGTTCTTCCGATTTGACGAGCTTTGAAAGAATCAAGTTCAACTGAAAGTGGTGCATCAGGAGTCAAATCAAGAGCTAACTCAAAAAGGTCACCTGCAGTATTAACAATATCTTCAATGTTTGAACCGTCCAAATTTGCTCTACGAACTTTTCCACTTAAATGCTCTGTCCAATAAACTTTTGAGTTAGTCAAGTCAAGTCTTACAGAGAAAGATTGGACTACTCCAACTACAACATCTTCTACGTTTGAACCGTCCAAATTCGCTCTTTTAATTTTAGAATCACCAAAGCTAGTCCAATAAACTTTAAGGTTTGTTAAATCTAAGGTAACATCAGAAGGTCCGTTTAGTCCAGTAACAACATCTTCAACATTTGTTCCGTCTAAATCCGCTCTTTGGATTTTATTAACAAAACCATCACTCCAATACATTTTGGAATTTGCTAAATCTAAAGCGATTCCTTCTGGGTCATCTAATCCTGAAACTAATAATTCTGGATTAGTTGCATCTGTGTTTTCTCTTCGGATATAGTTTAGGAATGAATCAGTCCAATAAATTTTTGATTTAGATTCGTCCAAAGCAATCCCAAGCGGATTGGTTGTGAAAGTGCTAATTTTATTTGTTTCTTTTGGAGCTGACGGAGACCTTGGAACTTCAAAAATTACGTCTTCAACATTTGTTCCGTCAAGATTTGCTCTTTGGATTTTATTTGTACCTGCATCGCTCCAGTACATTTTTGAATTCGTCAAATCTAAAGCGAGTCCTCTAGGTGAAGACAATCCACTTGTAACTAAATCCTCAACATTTGAACCATCAAGATTTGCTCTTTGAATTTTGTCAGCTGAATCGTCAACCCAGTAAACCTTTTCTGCAAAAGAGCTTGAGGTAATAGCGAAACCTAAACTTAGTGTTAGAAGTGAAGTGGCAAGGTTTTTCATTTTGTGAGTCCTTTGGGGTTAAATTTAAAAAATATAGAATCAGTTAAAATTGGCTTTGTGTGAGGAAGATAAAAGGTAAGAAGAAAAACTTAAAATTGATAAAAAATTTTAGAAGCCACAAAGGGTTCTTTCGTGGCTTCTAAAAATCTAAATTTTTTTAAAATGACAAGTGAAATGTCTTAAGAATTTTGGTTGGTAAGCAATTTTATAACTTGGAATGCTTGTACGATTTTTCCAAACATCACTAATGACTTCTACCAAATAATCAAAATGACTTTGCGTGTAAACTCTTCTTGGAAAAGCTAAACGAACAAGTTCTAAATTAGCTGGAATTTCGTTGCCTTTTTCATCTTGCTTACCAAACATTACGCTTCCGAGTTCAACAGCTCTAACTCCTCCGTCAATGTAAAGCTCGTTCACTAAACCGATTCCTGGAAATTCATTTTGAGGAATGTGCGGCAAAAATTTTCTTGCATCAAGAAAGACTGCGTGTCCTCCAACAGGCTTCACGAAAGGAATTCCTTTTTTATCAAGTTTTTTACCTAAATATTCAACAGTTGCGTGTCTGTAAACTTGGTAATCGTATGCTAATGCTTCCATTAGCCCAACAGCAATTACTTCCAAATCTCTTCCTGCAAGCCCTCCGTAAGTCGGAAAACCTTCTCGCAAAATTAGAAGATTTCTAAAGTCAGTTGCCCATTCGTCGTTGTTCGTGCAAAGAAATCCGCCGATGTTTGCAAGTCCGTCTTTTTTGCAAGACATTGTCGCACCGTCTGCATAAGAGAACATTTCCTGAGCAATTTCAAGCAAAGTTTTGTCTTCGTATCCTTTTTCAAGTTGTTTGATGAAGTAAGCGTTTTCAGCGAAACGACAAGCGTCAATGTAAAGTGGAATTCCATATTTTGAGAGAAGTGCTTTAACATCTTTTACATTTTGCATTGAAACAGGTTGTCCACCTCCTGTGTTATTTGTAACTGTAATCATTGCAAAAGGAATGTTTTCTGCTCCGTTAGTTTTGATACAGTTTTCGAGTTTCTCCAAATCCATATTTCCTTTGAAAGGAACGTCCAAAGCAGTGTTCAAACCTTCTTTACAAAGCAAGTCAAGAGCTCTTGCTCCTGTGAATTCGATGTTTGCACGAGTTGTATCGAAGTGACTGTTGTTTGGAACTACGTCTGTTGGTTTGAGTCTTGTTGTTGCCAAAATATTTTCTGCGGCACGACCTTGATGAGTTGGTAAAACGTGCTTTAGTCCAGTGATTTCTTGAACAGTTGCTTCAAACTTTTTCCAAGACTTACTTCCTGCATAACTTTCATCACCAATCATTAATGCTGCCCATTGTTGAGCTGACATTGCTCCGGTTCCACTGTCGGTCAAAAGGTCGATGCAACAATCTTTAGCATCAAGTGCAAAGACATTGAAATTTGCCCTCTCCAAAGCCTTGATTCTTTCTTCTTTAGAAATTATGTGAATAGGCTCTGTCATTTTTATTCTGAATGGTTCCATTATTGTTTTCATATTTGTCTCATTTTATTATTAATAATTATTGTTAGCTTTTTAAATCAATCATTTTTACGTCCTGAAGATAAGTCTTATATTTCGGAGTCTTAATATCTCGTAATTTTTCCAAAATCTCACAACATTTCACTGTAGCTTGATAAACATTATTTAAAGATTCAGTTTCTCTTTCGGAAAACTTCTTATTTGCAGTAATTCTCAAAAGGTCAAGATTTCCTAGAATAACTGAAAGAGGCTGATTTAGTTCGTGGTTTGTCGTTACAACCATTGCATAAAACATTTTGAGCTTTTCTGATTCAATAAGCATTTCTTGAGCTTTATGTAATTCATCGTTCAGTTTAACAAGCTCAACATTTCTTAATTTATAAATTTCATTTTCGGTTTCTTTTTGTTCAAGTTCAAAATGAATTTTTAACTTCCCTATTTTATTAGCCATTTCTTCAGAAAAGAGTCTGTTTTTCACATCAATTAATTTTTCAGTAAATTCTAATGCTTCTTCAAAATTTTTCTCTTTTTTATGCAATTTTGCTAAAGACTCGTAAAGCGTTTTTGTTATTCCTAAGAAATTATTTGTTTCTGCAATTTCCAGTGCTTCTTCATAGCACTCAAAAGCTTTTTCAATCATTCCTTCACTTTGGTAGTAATCTGCTAAATTATCTAAAGTTCCAGCCATTCCAATTGGGAAATTAATTTTACGATAAATTTTTAGAGATTCTAAATAATATGAAAGTGCTTCGTTAGTTTTCCCTAAATCAAAAGAAATAACGCCTAAATTTGCTAAATAACTTCCAGTTTGTTTTGGATCATTTTGCTTTTTAGCAATTTCATAAGCGGCTTTTGTAAACTCCAAAGCTTTTTCATAATTTTTAATCTCAATATAAACTCTTCCCAAACTTGCTAATGGGTATGAAGTTTTTTTCAAATCAATGTCTTGAAAACATTTAACAGAGGTCGTTAAATGCTTAATTGCTTCATCATAATCTTTCAAATTTATGTAATCAATTCCAATTTTTACCAAAGCAGAACCTTCAGTATATTTATCATTTGCATCGCGAGCTAATTTTATGGATTCAAATAAATACTTTAGGCTTTTTGCATAATCGAAAAGTTTAGTAGAAAAAATAAAACCGATTATATAATATGTTTTAGCAAGAATATTTTTATGTTTTTGAGCATAAGGAGTTTTTAATATCTCTAAGAAACAATCTATCGCTTCTTGAGGGTTTAGAGAATTTTCATTTAACAAAAGACCCAACTCTTCAAGAAGTTCGATTTTTTTCAAATCACTTGAGTCTGAAATTTTTTCTTTCAAATCAATGATTTCAAGTTCAAGTGTGTTTTTCATTCCAACTAACTCTTTTCTTAAGTTATACTTTTGTAAAACGCAAACGGAGAATTAGAATGTTAAATTTAATAAATAATTGAATTTTTTGACCTTAAAACTTGAAAATATTGGAGTTGAAAAATTAAAGATTATTATTATTTAGCCCAATTTTTAACTGCTTCGGCGTAAACTAAAAGTTTCTCATCAATCTTTTGATAAATAACTTTTGCTTCGGCTCCTGTGAGAAGTTCTAAACCTTCCGCAACGTTTGAAACTGCAAAAACCGAGAAATTACCATTCTTGCTTTGTTCAACAACTTCTTCATTTAGCATCAAGTCAGAAATATTTGTCTGTGGAATTACAACTCCCTGATTTCCAGTGAAATCTTTCCCTTTACAAATCTCAAAAAAGCCTTCGATTTTTTCATTAATTCCACCGACTGATTGAACTTCACCAAATTGATTCACAGAACCTGTTACAGCCAAATTCTGTTTCAGTGGAACTTCTGCTAAACTCGAAAGTAGTGCGTAAAGCTCTGCCAAACTTGCACTGTCTCCGTCAATTCCTGAATAAGCTTGTTCAAAACAAATACTTGCAGAAATGTTTAGAGGTCTTTTTTGAGCAAAAGTGTTTCGCAAAAATCCTGTCAAAATAAAAACGCCTTTGTCGTGAATTTGTCCACTCAAATCTGATTCACGTTCAATATTTACGACTCCAGAATTTCCGATTGAACTTGTCGCAGAAATTCTAATCGGAATGCCAAAAGTGTGGTCAGTGTAATCAAGAACTGTCAAGGCATTAATTTGTCCGACTTTCTCACCTTGAGTTTGTAAGAGAACAGTTCTATCAAAAATTGCTTTTTGATATTTGTCTTCAATCAAACTATGTCTTGAAAGTTTATGCAAAATCGCTTCTTGGATTTCAACTTCGCAAACCTCTTTAAGGTTTTTACTTTCAGCAAAGTAGCTAGACTCGCGAATCAAATTTGCAATTTCGTCGAAGTGTGTTGAAATTTTTTTCTGATTTCCTGCAAGCCTGACTCCGTACTCTAACATTTTTGAAAGAGCCTTTTGGGTCAATGGAAGTAGTTTTTCTGTTTCACAAAGGTTCTGAGCAAAGGCAACGAATTTTTGTAAATTTTTGTCTGTGAGTTCCGATTCATAGTCAAATTCAACTTTGATTTTGAAAAGATTTTGAAAATCATCATCAAGCTCCGAAAGAGCTTCGTAAGTTTCTTCGTCGCCAACTAAGATTACCTTTAAATTCAAATCAATTTCTTCAGGTTGCAAAGAAGCAGAGTAAGATTGTGAAAAAGAATTGTAATTTTGGACTTCGAGTTTCCCACTTGTTAAAACACGTTTTAAATGTTTCCAAACTAAACTGTCATCCCACAAATCTTTTCCGTCTAAAATTAAAAAACCTCCGTCAGAAAAAATTATTGAACCACCACGAATCTTTCTAAAATCTTGAGTTTCAGAATCTTTTGAAAAATCGTTTAGGCTTTCAATATCTCCAAAAAGATTTGTAAAAGTCGGGAAGTTTTCAACAACTGTTGACGTGTCAGAATTTTCAGAAGAATCAATTAAATTCACATCGTACTGACACAGAATTTCGTAAGAGTTTTTAAGAGGATTGGAATCATTTCTCTCGTGGAAAATATTCACATTTTCTAAAATACTTTCTTTAAGAGATTTTAAGTAATTTTCAATTTTTTCATCACCTTTAGAAAAATTCTTTTTCACCTTAGTAATTAACTTTGCAATTAGTTTTTGGCTCAAGGATTTTTCAATCTTTTCGATTTCCTCGAACATTTCTTGGTTAATCAACTTTAGCTTACGAATCATTAAATCGAGTTCAGACTTAATCAAAAAGTAGTCATTAAAAATCTGCTTGAGTTCTTTTGCTGAAATTCCTTTGGAATTTTTAAGTTTGGTAAGTTGTTCAAGGTCGTAATTCTTCTCTTCAAAAACATAATTTATGCTGTCAATGATTACATTTTCCTCGAAGTTTACATCACCTATCATTTCAAAGTTTTTTGAATTTACAAATTCTCGTAGCCCTTGGAAAAGTTCAAGTTTCAACTTTTCGTAATTTTCAATGACTTTTTTTCTTCTTTGAACGTAAGCCTTAGATTCCAAAAGTTTCAGAAATTCTTTACGAAATTCGTCAATCAAATTTTCAATTGCATCTCTAAATTTAGAGCCTTTATTTTTGGGAAAAGTCAAAAGAATCGGCTTTGAAGAATCCTCAAAATTGTTGACGTAACACTTGTCTTCTTTAGGGAAATTCTTTGGCTTAAGTTTGGAAATTAAGTTTTTCAAAATTGTAATTCTGTCTAATCCCGTCAATCCTGTGACAAAAAGATTGTAACCTCTTGTACGAATATTCAAACCGAGTTTTAGAGCATTCAAAGGCTTTTCTTGAGAAATTATTTCTTCTTGAGAAATTTTTTCGGTGAGTTTTGGAATTGAGTTTGAATCAATGTTTAGCCTTAAGTTTGAAGGCGAAACTAAAAAATTATTTTTCATTTAAACTAATGATTAATGGTTAATAACTAATAGGAGTTTTGCAAAGCCAAATTTACTTCTGCCTTCTGGTTTCTTCTTTTAAAGTTTGCAAATTAAATCAATGTTTGTTGCTTGTAAACCATCATTTTTTCCTGAACTGACAAGGTCAAATTCAAAAATATACTCTCTACTTGGCAATCCAGAAACGTAAGAATCGTTTGTAAAATTTGAAGCGTGAAAGTAAGCGGTTTTGTAAGGAGAATCTGGATTCCTTGTATCTGTTTGCCAAAGTCCGCCTTTGATTTTGTCCAAGTATTTGAAGAATCCATAACCCTTTTCTTTGTCATACCAGTAACAAACTCCACGAACTCTTGAGCCAATTTCGCCCCAATTAGGAGTGTTTGGTTTTCTTGAAGTTTTAGTTGGTATTAAGTTTGGAATTAAAAATCCAGAAACAAACATATCTGCTTCGTGTCTTAATTCGTAAGAAGAATTATCAAGAGCAACGATTTCCAAACGACAACCACGATTTTGAATTGCCTGAACAACTTGGATGAAATCTCCATCTCCAGTGCAAATCAAAATTTTGTCAAGGTTTTCAGATTGTAAAAGAACGTCAACTGCAAGGTCAAGGTCAGCGTTTGCTTTTTTGAAAATCTCGTTTGTTTCTTTATCGCGAAACGATTTTACTTCTTTTGTAATGACTTTGTAACCGTAATCTCTGAGTGAAGAGTAAAATTCTTTTGCTCCATCTCGGTATTCAGGGTCTTCTTTTGCACGTTTCGGGTCGTAACTAACGTAAGCATTCAAACGAATTAACTCACCTCCGTCACGGATTGCAAATTCTCTCAAAATGTCGTATTGCATTTTGTGCCCGCCGTTCAAATACATATTTGAAACGTCAGCGTAAACTCCAACTTTTAGACTACTTTTCATATTTTTCTCTAATTTTCTAATCGATTTTTTGCAGATGCCAAAGTATTTGAAAGTAACATTGCAATTGTCATCGGACCAACTCCACCAGGAACTGGAGTGATGTAAGAAGATTTTTCAAAAACCTCGTCAAAAGCAACGTCTCCAACTAACTTGTAACCTTTTTCATTGTCTGCGTCAACTCTATTAATTCCAACGTCAATTACAACAACGTCATCTTTCACCATTTCAGCTTTCACAAATTCAGGAACTCCAATTGCAGCGATTAAAATGTCAGCTTGTTTTGTAATTTCAGAAATATTTTTTGTTCTTGAATGAACGATTGTAACTGTTGAATTTGCACCTGAATTTTTCTGAACGAAAAGGTTTGCAGCAGGTTTTCCGACAATGTTGCTTCTTCCGATTACAACGACGTGTTTTCCTGAAGTTTCGATTCCCTTGCGAACTAAAAGTTGCTGAACTCCTGCAGGTGTGCAAGGCAAAAATGCTTTTTTCCCAAGAACCAAATTTCCAACGTTCATTGGATGAAATCCGTCAACGTCTTTTGAAGGTGAAATTGCTTCAACAACTTTGAATTCGTCAATGTGGTTTGGCAAAGGCGATTGCACTAAAATTCCATCAATTCTTGAATCGTTGTTAAGTTCTTCGATTTTTTCGAGCAATTCTTTTTCTGAAATTGAAGCATTGTAAGTAATTTTGAGTGAAAAGATTCCTGCTCTTTCACAGGCTCTTTCTTTGTTACGAACATAAACTTGAGAAGCTGGGTCTTCACCAACTAAAACAACTGCCAATCCAGGAGTGATTCCGTCTTTTTTAAGGTTTTCAACTTCTGCTTTGATTTCTTTTCTAATTTGTAAAGCTGTTGCTTTTCCGTCAATTAATTTTTGAGTATCCATTTCTTTAGTGACTAATGTTTAATGATTAATGACTAATAGTTTTTTCAGTAATTTTATCTTAAAACCAAAAAATCCAATTTCTTAATTCCCCGAAATTACAACATAAATTTAAATTTCCTTTGGAAAAAATGCCTTTCATAAAATTGTTGGATTTGGCTTTTTATTGAAATACTTTCCAAAAGATAAAAACTAATTTGACAATAAAAATTTGAGTAAAAAAATGGATTTAGAAAAATTTATCAGGACAGTTCCTGATTTCCCAAAACCCGGAATCGGATTCAAAGACATTACAACTTTGATTCACAATGGCAAAGCCTTCAAATACGCAGTTGATGAAATGGCTGATTTTTTCGACCCAAATGAGATTGACCTCGTTGCAGGTGCAGAATCAAGGGGTTTTGTTTTCGCTTCAGCACTTGCTTACAAATGGGAAAAAGGAAATGTTTTGATGCGAAAACCTGGCAAACTCCCTTACAAAACAGTTTCTGAATCTTACCAACTTGAGTACGGAACAGATTCGCTTCACGTTCATATTGACGCAATTCAAAAAGGGCAAAGAGTTCTTCTCATTGACGACCTTCTTGCAACAGGCGGAACAATGAAAGCTTGTTGTAACTTAGTTGAAAAAATGGGCGGAATTGTTGCAGGAGTTGCTTTTGTGATTGAATTAGATTTCTTGAATGGAAAAGACCTTTTCAAAGACTACAAATTTTTCTCAAGTGTTCACTACGACAACGAAGACATTTAAAAGTGAGTAAAAAAGCACAGGTAATTACAGAAATTTTCAAGATCTGTCGCAAGAAAAAAGACTACACTTTTCATAACGATTTAGTGAAAAAAGTGAGTCAGAAAGTTGGTTTTGGTAACCCTTTCGATGCGACTAAAATTGACGACAAATCAAAACTTCCTGAAATTCTCATAAAAAATGATTACGCTTTAATTCATTTGGGAAAAGGTTTTCATTCTTTCATCAAAGGAATTGATACAATTTTTCATACTTTCGAGCCAATTCAAAAAACAGAAGATTGGAGTTACCGCAAAAGTGTTTTGAACCACTACAACACAAGTGAATCAAACGTTCTTTCGGTGGCAAACAACCAAAGGATTTTGCATAGGTTTGTTTTGGGAAAAGAGGCTAAACTTTATGAAATGGAAAAATCTCTTAAGACTTACTTTCCTCACAGGACAAAAATTGATATGGATTACTCGATAAACGGAGTTCCAATTTCTTTAGATAAAATGCAAATTGAAATTGATTTAACAATCGAAATGAATGGTATTGTTAGTGTCTTTGAGGCTAAAAATGGAAATCCTAATTCATTTGTAATTTACCAACTTTATCACCCTTTTCTTTACTATCACAAAGCCAAAAATGATGAAAATGTTTGCGGAAAAATTGACGATATTGTTTGTGTTTATTTAACTAAGACAATCGAAGAAGGTTTTATCTTTCTAAATCTTTGGGCTTACACTTTTGAAGACCCATTTGAAATTACTTCAATAAAATTTTTAAAATCTTGCAGTTACAAATTAATTCCAGAGCAATCAAAATGTTAGAAAAAATCAGAAACAGAATTTTTAACAAAGATGTTATTGAAATCCTAAAATCAATTCCAGACAATTCTTTGGATATGGTTTATGGCGACCCTGACTACAATGTTGGAATTAATTACTCAGGAAGGAATTACACTCAAAAATGGGACGATTACATCAATTGGTACGGAGAACTTACTCAAGAATGTATGCGAGTTCTCAAACCAACAGGCAATCTTTTTATGATGAATTACCCAAAACAAAATGCTTACTTGCGAGTGAAATTCTTAGATGAAATTGCCTTTGATGTAAACGAATACGTTTGGGTTTACAACACAAATGTTGGGCACAGTAATCGAAAATTTACAACTGCTCACCGCTCAATTCTTCACGCAACGAAATCTAAAGACAACAGTTTTTACAAAGAAAACGTTGCCCAACCTTACAAAAACCCTAACGATAAAAGAATCAAAGAAAGAATTGCAAACGGACACACAGGTCGAATGCCTTATTCTTGGTTTTACTTTGATTTGGTAAAAAATGTCTCTAAAGACAAAACTTTTCACGCTTGCCAAATTCCTTTACCTTTGGTTGAAATGTTGATAAAATCTTGCACAAACCTAAATGATGATGTCTTTATTTTGTTCGGTGGAAGTGGTTCGGAAATAATTCTTTGCCAAAATTTAAAAAGAAATTTTATTTCTTGTGAACTCCAAGAGGATTACTACAAAATGATTCTTGAACGTCTGTCAAACAATGGAAAAATTAAAACTGAACACAGACTTCCGACTTTTCAAAAGAATGGAAATTCGACAAAACAACAATCTTTAAAATTATTTTAAAATGCCTGATACACTTTTAATTACAAATGATTTTCCGCCGATAACGAGTGGGATTTCTACTTACTTTTATGAATTGTGGAAACACTTGCCCGAAAATTCTACTGCGATTTTGGCTCCAATAACCGGAGACTCTGCAAAAGACAAAAAATTTGACGAAACTTTAAAGTGTAAAGTTTATCGTGAGGCAATTCCGACAGGTGAAAGTGCTTCACAAAAGATTTTGAAAATGTTTGTGAATGCTCGTTTGGGTTTCAATTATGCTAAAAAGTTAGGAATTAAAAAACTCCATTGTGGTCAAATTGTTTCGACAGGTTTGGCAGGTTTGGTCTGTAAAAAAGTTTTGGGAATTCCTTTTGTGCTTTACGTTTACGGCTCTGAAACTCACCGAATGGGCGGAAATCCTGTAATCAAAAAAATTATGCAAAAAGTCTGTAAAGAAGCAGAAGTGATAATTCCGAATAGCGATTTTACTGCTCAAGAGTACATTGAATTTGGTGTTCCAAAATCAAAGATGAAAAAGATTGTTCCGGGAGTTGACACTTCAACTTTTTTCCCAACTCAAGATTTTCCTGAACATATTGCTTCACTCAAAACTTCACCTGAAACAAAAATTTTGCTTACAGTTGCAAGACTTGACGAAAGAAAAGGACACGATAAAATTATTTCATTAATGCCTGAACTTCTCAAAAATTTTCCCGAACTCGTTTACGTAATTGTTGGGAAAGGTCGTGAAGAAGAAAGGTTGAAAAATATGGTTCGTGAGTTAAATTTAGAGAATGCTGTGAAGTTCACAGGTTTTGTTCCTGACGAAGAACTTCCGCTTTATTACAACCTCGCAGATGTTTTCATTTTGCCAAATCGAGTTACCGAAGAATCAGCTTTGAAAGGCGATTTTGAAGGATTTGGAATTGTTTTCTTAGAGGCAAATGCTTGTGGAAAACCTGTAATCGGTGGAAGAAACGGAGGAGTTGCAGATGCTGTTGAAGACGGAAAAACTGGTTTTCTTGTTGACCCGATTGGTAACGAAGAAATTTTGGAAGCCTGCAAAAAATTATTCAACTCCGAAGAACTTCGGCAAAAAATGGGAACTTATGGGCTTGAAAGAGCTAAACGAAGTTTTGAATGGAAATTACTCTCAAAAAAAATTGAGGAGATTTTGGTTTGACCAAACTTGATACATCAAAAGTAAAAGACAAAAAAGCCTTTCTCGGTGCTTTAACGACACAAGTCAGAGAAGAAGCTCAAAAGATTTGCAAAGAATTTCAGGGAGGTTCTTTGATTGACATTGGTTGTGGAAATGGACTTTTCTTTGCGGCGATTGGAAACTTGAAAAACACGACTTTCTTTGGGCTTGATTACTCGTTTGAACTTTTGAAAGAAGCAGAGGCAATTTTCAAAGACAACGGTTTTGAGTCAGCTTACTTAGTCAAAGGAAATGGTTTTGAACTGCCTTTTGGAAAACAAGTTTTCGATGGAGTTTATTTTCTCAACACTCTTCTTAATTTGGAAAACAGAGACGCAGCAGAAAAAATGCTTTTGAATTTGATGAACATTTCACGCGATACTTTGGTCTTTGACTTCCGCAATCGCAAAAATCCTTACATCTCTACGAAATACGCAATTCACAATCTTTCTAAGACTTTTTGGACTAAGGCTTACACTCAAGAAGAAATCGAAGAAATTTTGGCAAAAGGTGGTTTTAAAATCAAAACCTTAGTTCCAATTGGAGCAAAAATTTTGCCTTTCGCTTATTTGGTTGAAGCGGAAAGAAATTAGGATTTTGAAAGTGAGAGCCTTAAAAGTCAGAATCTCACAAATATTTTACTGAGTTTCCGACTCTTAGTCGGGCTCTCAGTTATCATTTTTCCTACCTTCGCACATTTGGGCTTCTTAAAACCAAACCATAAATTTTTGATTCCTCAATTCCTCTTTGTGCAAAATCAATTCCAACCGCATTGTTGTGCAAATCTCTTTTTCGCTCTTGTTCCGAATTTCCTGTGTCGCCTTTTTCGTGTGCGTCAGTAACTAATTTTGCAAATTTTGCTCCGAATTTTTTCGTCAAAGTGTAGCTCCACAAAACGTGTCTGTGAGCATCTTCGGGTGAAGAAGGGTTTGTTGACAAAGCAATTCTTGACTCAGCTTCTGCGTATTCTTTTGCAAAAAGTAAAAATGGAGCTCGTAAAGGGTAATTGGCAATTACTCCGATTTCTGCGTCTGTTAGATTTTTCTCAAAAAGTGGTGAAAGTCTCCTCACATCTTCTTTGTGTAAAACGATTTTAGTTTCTCGTCCTACTTTTTTGGTAGTCATTCTGACTTTGAAATATTTCCCAGAAGTGAAAAACTCAGCTTCTCCGTCAAGAGAAATATTTGAAGCTCCTTGTCCTTCAAGGAGTAATTTCGAGTTCTTTTCGTCTAACATAAATTGTCGCATCTCAGATGCTAAAGTTTGCAAACCTTCTTCGGGATTAAAAATGTCCATTGGAAAAGTCATTCGGAAATTTCGGATTAAATATTTTCCACCACGAATTGATTCTCCAAGAGAGCCGTTTGGTTTTGGAGAATTTTCAGGTCTGATTTGAACTCCTCGTGCAACAACTTGTGCAAGTGAAGTTGAGTGGAAGTTTAAGTCCACAGAACTAATCGAAAGACGATTTGGGATTCCGTATTCTTTGAACTCGAAAGCTCCAAAAATCCCTTTCCAGCCAACAGAATTTACTGACGAAATACTTGCCTCACGAAAATCAAGACCTTTGATTTTGAGTCCGTAATCGGAAGCGTAGTAATCAATGTAATTCAAAGCCTTTCTCGAAGATTCCTCTAACAAAATATTTCCGACAAAGTTTACCAAAAGTGCCAGAACACTTACTGTAACAATTAAAGTGATAAAGAATTTTTTCATTTTATAATTATCTGAATTTAAATTTTTATAATTTTTTCCAAGTAGCTTCACCATTTTCAATTATCGAAGCATACTTTTTTCCATAAATACTTTCGTAAGTAATTTTGGCATTAATGAAAACTCTCATCTCATTTTTAAATTCTTCTTCTCCTGCTGAGAAAATACCATCTTTTGGTAAATTTTTTGGAAAATCCTTTCCTCTATTTTGAAGCCAAGGAATTCTATACTTAAGTAAAAATCCTTTTACCTCAGCAAATTTTACCGCTTCCTTACTACTTAAAGTTGATTCTTCAACTGGTTTCACTTCTTCAACATTAATATTTAATGCTGGACCATTACCAATATTTATTACTTGAAATTTTCTATGTTTGAATTCATCCTTTTCAAAGAATGCAGGTTCCACGAAAATAATAAAAGGTGCAACCTTTTTTTCTTCTAGTCTTTTGGTTGTTATTACTGTCCAAATTAAAACGCATAAAGTAGCAAGGGCTAAAATTGCACTAAAAAATTCAGATTTTGTTAACCATAAACACCATTCTTCTCTTTTAATAGAGTTGTTAATTTTTTCTAAAGCTAAACTTATCGAATCAATTTTACTTGCTTCTAAAGCAATTTTTTGACCGACTGAATTATTAAGATTAGAGAAATTCAAATCCAAAGATTTTTGAATCTTATCTCCAGAACTTTCAATTGATTTTACCAATTCTTTTTGAGTTTTTGAATTAGACTTTACTAACTCTTTTTGAAGTTCAAGAATTGATTGGGTTAGTTCTTTGGTAGAGTCTTTTTCTTCTGCAAAAGAATTAAGCGTGAAAGCAATGGAAATTAAAAAAAGTATGAAATACTTCATTCAAATCTCCAGATGACTGAATCTTTCTTTTCGGAATTCATTTTTGGGTAATCGGTGTTGTAGTTTAGTCCGCGACTTTCGGTTCTCATTTCTGCACAACGAACAATCAAATCTGCACAAGCGACAAGGTTTCGGACTTCAAGAAGTTCGGTGTTGAGCTTGGTTCTTTCGTAAAATGCTTTGATTTCTTTTTTGATTAATTCGATTCGTTTTGAAGCTCTCGCAAGTTTTTGATTTGAACGAACAATGCCAACGTAATCCCACATTAAGGTTTGAATTTCTGTAACATTGTGAGCAATTAAAACCAATTCTTCGGCTGTTACTGTTCCTTCTTCGTCCCATTCTTTGAACAAAGGAAGTGAGTAGTCGTTCAAATTTTTTGTTAAAATCTCCTGTGAAATTGCTTCCGACATTACGATTGCTTCAAGCAAAGAATTGCTTGCAAGTCTGTTTGCCCCGTGAAGTCCTGTGCAAGCAACTTCGCCACAAGCATAAAGTCTGTTAATGTTTGTCTCGCCTTTTAAATTCGTGATAATTCCGCCACATTGGTAGTGAGCAGAAGGAACAACAGGAATCATTTCTTTAGTGATGTCAATATTTAGGTAGTTTTTGCAAGTTCGCCAAATATTTGGAAATTTGGATTTTGTTTTGTCAGGGGCTAAGTGAGTAACGTCCAAATAAACAAATTCATCGCCACGTTTTTTGAGTTCTGCATCAATTGCTCTCGCAACAATGTCTCTTGGAGCGAGGCTTTTTTGGTTTGGTGAATAGTCTCGCATAAAAGTTTTTTTGTCAGTAGTTCGGAGTTTTCCGCCGTGCCCTCTGACTGCTTCGGAAATTAGAAAAGTTGGTTTGCCCGGTGCGTAAAGAGTCGTTGGGTGAAATTGCATAAATTCCAAATTTGCGACTTTTGCACCAGCTCTGTAAGCGATTGCAACTCCGTCTCCTGTTGCGATTGGCGGATTTGTCGTGTGTTGGTAAACTCTTCCCATTCCACCTGTTGCGAGAATTGTAAATTTTGCTCGGTAAATTTTTACAACGGAATTTTTCGTGTCCCAAACGTAAGCACCGAAGCAATTAATTTCATTTTTGTTAAAACCTTCGAGTCCGTTTAAGTGATATTCCGTTAGTAAGTCGAAAGCAAAATGGTCTTCTAAAATTTCGATGTTTGGGTCTTCTTGACAAGAACTTACTAAAGCTCTTTCAATTTCTTTTCCCGTTAGGTCATCAGCGTGAATTACTCTGTTTTGTGAATGACCTCCTTCACGTCCCAAATCGTAATTCTCTGAATTATTCTCTTGGGTAAATTGAACTCCCCAATCAATTAAATCTTGAATGACTTTTGGACCATTTTTGACGATGAGTTCTACAACTTCTGTTTTACAAAGTCCAGCTCCTGCATTTTCTGTATCTTTTTTATGGCTTTTGAAAGAATCAGTTCCCGAAAGAACAGCAGCAATTCCACCTTGTGCGTAATTTGTGTTAGAATCTTTTTTGTGCTTTTTGGTAACAACAGTTACTTTGCCTTTTGCAGATGCTTTAAGGGCAAGTGAAAGACCAGCGATTCCACTTCCAATTATCAGGAAATCAGTTTGTAAGTTCATATTTTTAGATATTTAAGTTCAAAATTTATTTTAGAATAAAATCATTTTTTCTTATGAATATCAATCATTTTTATATCGCCAAGGTATTCAATTAAAATTGGGTCATCAATTTCTTGAAGTTTTTGCAAAATATTACTAATTCTTTCTGCTGAATTTTCAATTTTATTGAGGTGTTTTTTGGACTTCTCATCATCAGTTTGTTGCAGATGCATTTGTAATAAATTGACATTGCCGAGTAAAGTTGTAAGAGGCTGATTCATTTCGTGATTAGCGGCGACAACTGTTGCGAGGAAAGTTCTTTTTCTCTCGCTTTCTACCAATTTTTTTTGTGTGTCTAAAAGGCTTTGATTTAAATTTGCTAACTCGATATTTTTTAGACGATAAACTTCAGTTTCGAACTTTGCTTCCATTTCATTTAACTTGTTAACATTTTGTTCTTCGTAAATTTGAATTGTAACCGCGTTGTATTTTTTATGAAATTTAAAAGCCTCTTCAAATTTTTCCATTTCCGAATAAATATCAGTAATAGTTTTATAAAACCCCTTAAGATATCTTTTTAGTGAGAGCTCATTAGCAATTTCAACCGCCTTAAAAGAGTATTTTAAGGAATCCTGATATTTTTTTTGAGCAAAATTTACAAGCCCTAATTGCCCGAAAGCTGTTAATATTCCTAACTTATCGGACTTCTCAATAAATATCTTTAAGGCATTTTGGTGATGGTTGATTGCTTCATCGAATTTATCTAAATTGCTCAAGCAAATTCCGATATTTACCAAAGTATTCGCTATTAATATTTCGTCATTAGTTTTTTCTTGAATCTCCAAGACCTTATTAAAAATTCCTAATGCTTTTTCAAACTCACCAAATCTAAGATGTGTAACTCCATAGTTTCCGTAAGAAGAAATTAAAATTCTATCAACTTTAATGCTTTCACCAATTTCAATTGCTTTCTCAAAACATTCTTTTGATTTGGTGTAATCGGGTGGAAGTTTGCTTCGATAAACTATTCCTACATTATTCATTACAGTTGCAAATAACTCAAGGTTATTGGACTCCTTTGCAATTTCTAAAGCCTTGAAAAGGCATTTTAAGGCTTTTCCGAATTCGTTCCATTGAGCATAAATACGAGCTAAGTTTTGAAGAATACTTAAAGAGTCTTCAACCTTGCCAATACGTAAAAAACTTCTGTAGGACTCATAATAAAATTTTAGAGAATTTCTGTATTCAAATTTTTGATAGTATATTCCTGCAATAAGTTCTTTAAACTCGGCAATATTTTCTGAAAATCTGACATTTTCGACTTTTTCCAAGCCTTGTTTAAAAATTTCAAGAGCTTCTTCAAGTTTTCCATTTTGTAAGTATAATTTTCCAACTCTTTTGTGAGCAACATCTTCTTTAAAAGAATGTTTTTGAGCTAATTTTAAAGCTTGTTCAGAAAAGTTAATTGATTTTTCAAAGTCAACTTTTTCATAGAATTTTGAAATTTCCAAAAGAATTTCGATTTTACCTAATTCGGTTAAATTTTGAAGAGATTTTTCAAGAGTTTTGACTTTTAGTTTATTCACACTTTTACCTGATGTTTGGATAAAATTTAATTATTTTTTGTGGATTTACACCACAAATTAAAAGCGTTGCTAAAACCCAATTCCGTAAAGTAACAAACAGGATTCCTTCCTTTTGCCAACGTCTTGGAGAGATTTTTACACAATCTTCAAGGAAAGTAATTTTTCCGATTCTCTTAATTTCTTGAGAAATTTTAATATCCTCTCCGATTGGAACGTCAGGAAAACCACCGATTTTATAGAAGTTCTTTTGTGTCAAAAAAAGCCCTTGGTCTCCATAAGCAATTCCTGAAAATTTTGAGCGTTTGTTTGCAGTTTTGGAAATTGTTTGTAAAGCCTTTGATTCGGATTCAATCGAAATCCCAAAAGCACCTGCAAAGACTTTTCCTTTTTCAAGCAAGTCTATGGCTTTTTTAATTTGAGAAAGTGAGATTTTAACGTCTGAATGCAGGAAAAGAAGATTTGCCGAATTTGCTAAACTCGCTCCAAAATTCATTTGTGAAGCTCTCCCTTTTTGTGGAGAAGTTTGAATCTGAAATTTGGCTTTTTTAACAATTTGAACAGTTAAGTCCGAACTTCCTCCGTCAATTAAAATTATTTCAATTGCTGTCGGAAAGTTGTCGAATTGTTTTAGAAATTCTGCAATGAATTTTTCTTCATTCAAAACAGGAACAATTATTGAAATCTTTGGCTTCAAAATAATGATTAACGATTAATAGGTTTTGGTTTTGGAAAGCGTGAATTTCGCAAATACTTCTGAGATTCTCACTCACAGTGAGGCTCTCAGTTTAGAACTTTAGTGAGAGCCTCACTGTAAGTCAGACACTCACATTCTTAATTCTTAATTTTTCTCAATTCCGTGTTTGCTGACCTTGCTATAAAGAGTTGTTCGACTGATTCCGAGCATTTCAGAGGATTTTTTGTATTCCCAGTTGTTAAGTTCCAGAACTTCTTGAATTACGTGTTTTTCAATGTCAGACAAAGTGTAAGTGTTTAAATTGAAATCGCTATTTGAACCTTCTTCGTCAACTAAATCTATCAAATCGGATTTCTCAATCGTGTTGTTGTCGCACAAAACAGTCGCTCTTTCAATGATGTTTGAAAGTTGGCGAACATTCCCTGGGAATCCGTAAGTTAAAAGGATTTTCATTGCCATTTTTGAGATTTTGAATTCTTCACCCATTCGTTCGGAATTTTCTTTCAAAAAATATCTTGTGAGAGCTTCGACATCGCCTTCACGTTTGGCTAAAGGAGGCAAACTAATTTGAATTACATTGAGTCGGTAGTAAAGGTCTTCTCTGAAAGTTTTGTCTTTAACCATTTGCATTAAGTCAACATTTGTTGCTGCAATGACTCTGACATTAACTTTTCTTGGAATTGCTTCTCCAACTCTTCGGACTTCACGCTCTTGCAAAACACGTAGAAGTTTTGACTGGAAACCAAGACTTGTGTTTGTGATTTCGTCTAAGAAAATTGTGCCTTCGTTTGCTTCCTCAAAAAGTCCTTTTTTGTCAAAGACTGCTCCCGTAAAAGAACCTTTACTGTGTCCGAAAAGTTCATTCTCAAGTGTTTCAGGAAGCTCTGAGCAATTGACGGCAATGAAAGATTTGTCCTTCCTTGCTCCGTTGTAGTGGATTGCTTTTGCGATTAATTCTTTTCCTGTTCCGCTTTCTCCTGTTACGACAACTGTTGAATCGCTCTTTATTACTTTTCCGAGAGTTGCAAAGACTTTTTGCATTGCTTTACTTTCGCCGACAATTCCTGCAAAATGGTATTTTCTTTGAACTTCTGCTTTGAGTGTTCTGTTTTCCTCTTCGAGTCTTGAGGTAAGTTTTGCATTTTCTAAAGCGATTGCAGCTTGTGAAGCAAAAGCTACAATGAAATCAAGGTCTTCGTTGTTCAGAGCTCTTTCGTTACTTCTTTTGTCAACGTAAACAGTTCCAAAGATTTTCCCTGCGAAACTTAAAGGAACACAAATGAAAGAGGTAATTTGATATTTTGCAATACTTTGACGTTGTTGGTAACGAGGGTCGCTTTTTGCATTCAGACAAACGACAGGTTTTCCTTTTTGAACAACGTCGTGGAGAACTGTTTCACTAATTTTATAGGCATCTCTGACAGTTTCAACTTCCGATTTTCCCGTAACTTTTGGAATTAGCTCAGAAGTTGCTTCATCCAAAAGAAAAATCACTGCGTGTTCTGCATTAACAGCTTCAATGAGAAGGTCAAGAGTTGTTTGCAAGAGTTTTTCTTCATCTCGAATCACGTTCAGTTGTTGTGAAATCTGAATCAATTTTGTCAAGTAGTGTTGTGCAATCGAAGATTTTTCAGCTTTCTGAGGAGTTCTTCTGAATTCTTCCTCTTTTGGTGGAAGAAATTCCGTGTCTGTTTCTTCTGAAATCTTAGGTTGAATTTGTTGAGCTTCCTGTTCTAAGTCTTCAACAGCATTTTGGAGTATTTTTTCGCGGTATTTTTCGTAAAGTTCAGCCCAATTCTGAATGTCTTTTGAAAGTATCTCGTCGTAAAGTTTGTCTTGTTGGTGTGCTTTTAAAAAACACAAAAACCGTTCTTTATAAAATCCACTAAAACCTTGAAGGTATTTTTCTCGCATTCGGTCATTGTCTAAAGATTCAGCAACATTTTCCACTGTTTGAATTGCTTTTTCGGCAGCGGAAAAGGCTCGGAAAAATTTTTTTTCCTCTTTCGCTAGTCGGATTTCCAATTTCTTTATGTTGATTTCTAACTTTGGAAGCGGAAGATAAGCATAAATTTTTTGAGCTCCGTCAAGACAAAGGACAGTTCGGTTTAAATTTTTTTCTTCAAGGTAAATTATACCCATTTTCAGGTAATTTTTTGCAATATAAAAATCCAAACGAATTTTTTCTGCAATCGAAATAGATTTCTGATAAAATTTTAGTGCCTGTTCAAAATTATTTTGAGACCGGTAAAATTCGCCTAATTCGTAAAGGGCAACTGCTTCTTCAATGTTTGTAGAATGTTGGTTTGCGATATTTAAAGCTTCTTCTAATTTTGAAAGAATCGTTGTTGCATTAGTTTTTTGGAGTCTGTTAACTCTTGCGATTCCGATAAGGTTTGAAGAACGTAAGGAATGAAATTTATTGCTTTCGGCAAGCATTAGAGATTTTTCGTAAAAATCGATTGACTCAAGAGGGTTTCTGAGTTCACTGTAAAGTTTACCAAAATTGTGATAAATCTGAGCTTTTAGTTCGTCGAAAGGAGTTCGTTCCAAACCCGAAATTGCTTTGTTCAAGTGGTCAATTGACTTTTTGAAATTTCCAGTGAGCCTGTAAAGTTCGCCAATTTCTGTATGAATTTTAATTTGGAATTCAAAGTTCCCAACTTGTTCAGCTAAAAGAAGCGAGTGTTCAAAAAATGAAAAAGCATTTTTGTAATGACTCAAGTAGAAATTTGATTTTCCAAGTTTGTAGTAAATGTCGCAGACTGACTCTTGAGTTCCAAATTTTTGCGAAAGTTCGAGAGCTTTTCTAAAACTGTCAAGTGCAAGTTCAAACTTATTCAACTGAAAATTTATGTTAGCATTTAGCAAAAGTGCTTGAATCAGAAGAGTTGGAAATTCCTTTCTCGATTCGTCTCTGAAAATTTCTTTGAGAATTTGCTGAGCCTCTGGGAAATTGCTATGATTCCAAAAGTTTCTTGCCAAGCTGAGTTTTGTTTTGAAAGCTAATTTGAAGTTTTGGATTTCGGTTGCAATTTCTTTGGAAAGAATCAAGTGGTCAACTGCTACAAGAAAATTGTTTTGCGAAATCAAAACGTCTGCAATTCGGTACTCAGTTTTTGCAAGAATATCTTTGTCGTTAATTTTTTTTGCGAGGCTTTTAGCTTGTTCAAGGACTTGAAAAGCACTTGCGAGTTCACCTGACTTCGTGTAACAAACCCCTTGATAAAGTAAAGCTTTACAAATCAAATTTTCAGATTGGTCTTTTTTGGCAAGTTCGACTGCTTCAGCGAGTGCCTTTTGTGCAACCTCATTTCTTTTGAGATTGAAGCAGGAAGTCTTACCGAAAGTTATTGCAGTTTCGATAATTTTTTTGGGGTTTGAGTATTCGTATTTTGAGCAGTTTTGTAAAAATTTTTGGTAAAGTTCTGATGCTTCTTCGTAACAGGTTATTTCGTAAGAAAAATCTGCTGCAATTGAGTAGTACCTTAAGGCTTTTCCCCAAGAATCAACTTCTGCAAAGGCATTTGCAAGTGTTATTGCGTTTACTTCTTCACCTTCTTTTTCAAAGTAGTTTGAAATTACTTTGAAAGGTTTTTTTCGTGAAAGTTGTTTGTTGACAATTTCTTTTACTTTGAGATGAACAAAAGAATACTCGATTCCGTGTTGAAGGACTTTGCGAGTCAGGAAATTCTCTTTGACAAGCTCATCTAAAATGTCAATTAATGTTTCTAAAGCAATGTTCGTAAATTCTTTGAGGATTTTTAATCTAAAAGGCTTTTGGAGACAAGAAGCAAAATGTAAAATTTCCCGTTCTTTTTTTGCTAAAGATTTGAAACGAGTTGTTGTTAATTTTTCAAAAGTTTCGGGGAAAGGAATTTTGTTGTAATCTTTGATTTTTGAACGCCAAGCATCGTCTTCGCGGTGCAAAATTTCTTCGTTTAGTAAATAAAGAATGCACTCTTCGATGAAAATTGGCAAACCGTCAGTTATTTCAAGTAACCTTTTTCCAAACTCTATTGGTTCAGCTTTTAAACCAAGTTTTGAAGCGATTAGAGCTGCCGCTTCAGAAGCATTGAATTTTGGAACTTTTAGTTTAATCAAATTGTCATTAAATGAATCGGTTGTTTCTTCTTCAACCGAAGTGGAAAGGAAAAGAGTTACAGAAGATTTTATGAATTTGCTAACAAGAAATCTGATTAATTTTAAATTTGTAGGTGAAGCAAATTGAATATCTTCAAGAATGAGGATGAAAGCTTTTTCACGAGATATTTTAAGTAAGAAGTCGGCTAATTTATTAAAAAATTCGAGTTGCTCTTTTTGAGATTGAATTGTTTGATCAAAATCATAGTAATTTCTTAATTCAGGAATGAATTTGACAAAAACGTTTCCATATTCAAAAATTTCTTCTTGAGTGGCGTATTTTTGGAAACACTTTAGCAAAATCGGTAACCAAGTTCTGAACCCGATTTCGGGATTCGGAGAAAAATTTTGGTAAATTACTTTGTCTTCTCCAAATTGCAAGTAAAATTCAAATTCTTTGAGTAATCTTGTTTTCCCGATTCCTGACTCACCTGTCAAAAGAACTGATTTCCCTGTTCCTCTTTTTGCACCTGAGTGAATAATTTTTAGAGTGTTAAGTTGGTCTTTTCGGCTGACAAAATAATTTCCAAGTACATAACTTGATTGCTGACCTTTGAGAGGAATTGGTTCAGTCAGAAATTTATTCAAATCTTCAATGACTTCGTTGATTGTTTGGTAACGAATACTTGCGTCCCTTTCAATCAATTTCATTACAATCTCAGAAAGTTTCTGAGGAATAGCTTTATTTCTGTCAGATGGAGAAGTAACAGGGTTTGTGTTTTTGCCTATGAATTCTGAAAAGAAATCTTCACCTGAGTAGGGTAGTTCTCCAACCAAAATTTCGTAAAGCACAATTCCAATTGAGTAAAGGTCAGTTTGGAATGAAAAAGGTTGTCCTTTCAGAATTTCTGGAGGAAGGTATTCTATTGTTCCAGAAATATTTGTAGAACGGAATTCATTAATTCGGTGCGAAAGTCCAAAATCTAAAATTTTTATTTCATTTTTTTGTGTAACTAAGATGTTTGCAGGTTTTATGTCTCCGTGAATGATTCCGTTAGAATGCACGTATTTGAAAACAGAGAAAATTTGCCTCAAAAAGTTATAGAATTTTTCGATTTCAAAAGGAATCTGTGTGATTTCCTTACCTTCGATGAATTCCATTATAAAATAAGGAATTCCTCTTTCAGAGTTACGAAACTCATAAACGGCAGTGAGATTTTCGTGATTTAATTTGAAAAGAGTGTTGAATTCGAGCCTGAACCTTGTGAGCATTTCTTCGTCTTTTTGGAACTCAGGTGCAAGGAATTTTAGGACCACTTTTTCTTCTTTTTGCATATCGAAAGCTGCATAAACTTTCGCCATCTCGCTTTCTGCAAAGATTTCGGTAATTTTAAATCTATTTTCAATAAAATCAGGCAAAAAAGAAACTCCGTTTCTAATGATTAACCATTAGTTTATTTTACTCTCAAAGTTTTCTAAACTTTCATCATTAATTTAAATAACAAATTAAGAATTAAGAATTAAGAATTAAGAATTATTGCTTACGACTGAAAATGAAGATTTTTTAAAGGTCATTGAACGAAGCGAAAACGACCAATTATTAATCAATTAGAATTAGATTTCGTGTGGCATTAATTCCATTGGCGAACGAAAATATTTACCATTCTCGTAGGCGAGTAAGTTGCTGACTCGACTTGTGTAGATGCAAGCAAAGTCTTTAACTTGGTCGCCAAAACGACTGTTGAAGTTTCCGCATTTGAACAAAAGTCCCCAATTCAAATTGTAAACCGATTCGATTTCAGCTTCCAATTTTCTGATTTGGACTAAAGTTTGAGTTACTTCTTGTTCTTTGAGTTGAAACTCATTGAGGTGTTCACCGATTCTTTTATCAATTTCGATTAAGTCTTCTTCTTCCATTTTACGATAATCGTTTTCTTTGATAGAGCTTAGATGATTTATTTTTTGGTTTAGGCTTGTTGCCTCTTCGATGAGTTTGTTGTTTTGCTCACGAACTTCAAGCATTTCTCTTTGTTTTGTTTCGATTTTACGACTAACACTTACTTCGTGTTCAAGTTCGTAAATTATCATCGCAGTTCTCCAACCCAAATCGCGTTTTGAACGCATAATATCACCGTAAGTGTGGTCACCAAAATATAAAATTTTGTCGCCGTTTTGTTTGATGAGTTTTTCTAATTCTTCAGCATTTCCACCTTTGAAAATTTTGTTTGGCTTAATTTTCTCATTTTTGTGTTCAACTTTTTCCAAGCTTGTTCCGTGTGTAAAAAACTTTGGCTTCTTAGAGTAGCAAAAAACTAAATTGAAGTATTCTGTCCAATGAGTGAATTCTTCTTTTTTATTTTGTAAAAGGTGATTCATAACTGCGTCGGTGTAAAACCATTCAGAGTTTGTGAGAATGAAAAGTTTTTTCCCCGCCTTGCGAAATTTCTCAAGAGTTAGTGCAAGTTTTGGGTCGAAAATAAAATATTTATCCAAGTTCTGAATTACTTGTTCCTTTATAGAACCGTCTTTGTGAGAAAGGTCAACTGTCTCACGAATGTCTTTATAAAGTTTTGCGTAGTCTAAATTTGTCTTCTTTGCTGTTTCTTCAAAGTAGTCAACGATTTGTGCGTAAAGTGAAATTTCAGGCAGTGCGAAAAGTGTGTCAACTGATTCGAATCTTTTTTCTGCAAATGAAACTGTTACGTTAGAATAAGTTTGCTTACGAACAATTCTTTTGAGTCGCTTTTGTCCGTGAAAAGCCTCTGAAACGTAGCCGTACTGATTTGCCTTCAGAATGTTTCCTGTTTGAGTGTCAACAATTAAACCGCGAATCAAAAAATTAGGATTGTAGCTCAACTCCAAAATTGCTTTGGGAAATCCTTTTTCGGTAACGAGTTTTTGTTTTGCAATTGAGTAACAGAGTTCGTCAAAAGTCTGCAAATTATAAATTGCTAAAGTGTGATCAAGGTCGAAGCCAATAACTTCAATATTTCCCATTTTTAGGTTTCGAGCAACAAAAACACGCTTTTCTTTTTCAATCTCTTGTTCACCAAGCGAAGAAATGTTTGCAAGTGGAGTCGGTAAAAATGGCAATTTTTTAATCCTTAATTTTTTAATCTTTTTAGTTTGAGTCCAAGTAAAAGAACAATTCCAAAAGTCAGAAACCAAACAATCCAAACAAAATTTTCACGTTGGCTTTGAGTTGATTTTGCTTTTTCAAGAATCTTTTTCGTTTGTGCAATTTTAGTTTTTGCGGAATCTAAACCTTTGTTGACTAAATCCAATTCGAGTGAGTGAAGGTTCTGAACTAAGTATTTTTTCACTCTTAAATTTTCTTTTGCGAGGTCAATTTCAGTTTGAGTAAGTAAAGTCTTTTCGTCCTGCAAGTAAACCAAATCTTTTTCCAAAGTGGCAAAGTCATTTTGAGTTTCTTCTAAAAGTCTCGCCAAATTTTTCCCGTAATCAACTTCTGCAATTCCTTCTGCGTGGCATTTCTGACACTTGTTCTCCAAAATCATTGAAGTCGGTTTTTGGATTCCGTGAACTCCGTGACATTCAAGACAACCTTTGAACTTTTTGTTTTGTGAAGGAGCAAAGTGAATGCTCAAATCGAAATTATCCGAAATTTCTTTGTGGCATCTTCCACAGAATTCAGAAACTTTGTCAGCAGTTGGAGAACTTTCCCAATCAGGAGCGTCGTACATTCCTGAAAATTCGTCTCTTCCGTCAAGATTTCCACCGTGACAGTCTGTACAAATCATTTCGTATTTTTGAAAATGAATGTCGTTTTTAAATTTGTCGTAAATTTTTTCACCTTCAGGATAAAATTTACCGTTGTGGCATTCCACACAACCTGAATTTTCAACTTTTTCTTTTAGTTCGAAACTTTGGCAGAAAGCAGAACTTAACAGAATTAAGAATTGGAAATTAAGAATTAAGAATTTTAGGTTTGGTGTAGAAGGAAAAACTCGTTTTCTCATTTTGATACCTCGTAAGGAATTCCGAGAATGTCGAAGTGGTAGCTTCTGCCGAAAATTGTAAAAGTGCTTTCCGAGCAGTAACCTAAAATTCCAAGAAGAATTACGCAAAAGACGAAAATTATTCCTAAAGTCAAAATTAATTTTCGCTTAGAATTTTGTTTTTCAGGATTTTTGTCTAAAAGTGGGAGCAAGAAAATTACAAAAGTAACTAATCCTAAAATGAACAAGCCAACACTTTCAGGGAAATATTTTAGGAATTGAAAAATCGGTAAAAAATACCATTCTGGTTTAATTCCAAGTGGAGTTTCAAAAGGGTTTGCTTTTTCGCCAAGTTCAATCGGAAAGTAAACTGCCAAAGTAAAAAGCAAAGCTAAACCTAAGTAGAAGAAAATTGACTCTTTCAGAAAATGATTTGGATAAAATTTTTCTCCTCCTTTTGCAAGTAATTCTGATTCGGGGATTTCAGATTCGCCAATTTTTTTACCTTGAGAAATTCCAAAATAACGCATCAAAAAAATGTGAATCGGAATTAGCAAAAGCAAAGCAAGAGGAAGCAAAATTATGTGAATCACGAAGAATCTACTCAAAGTTGAGTCATTTACCATTTCTCCGCCTCTAAGAAAGTTGGCGATAAATTCACCAACAAAAGGGATGGAAGAAGGAACTTCGGTTGCAACGACTGTTCCCCAAAAAGCAGTTTGATTCCAAGGCAAAAGGTAACCTGTGAAGCCAAAAGCTAAAATTATCAGAAGCAAAGCAAAACCGATGAGCCAGTTTACTTCACGTGGTTTTTTGTAGCCACTTGTCCAAAAAACTTTTAGGAAGTGAAGTAGAACTAAGACAACAATGAAAGTTGCTCCCCAAGAATGAAACTGCCTAAAAAGCCAACCGAAAGGAACTTCGAGCATTATTTTTTGCAAACTGTCAAAAGCTTCTGAAACTGTTGGCTTGTAATGGAAAAGAAGAATTATCCCTGTGAAAATTTGTAAAAGTAAAAATGCAATTGCAACTCCGCCAAAAGTATAACCAATTCCTTTTGCGTTTGGAGGCTGTGGTTTTTCCAAATGTTTCTTGAGAAAATTTGTGAACTTCTCAATTTCAAAACGTTCTTCTAACCAAGTTCTAAGCATTTTTAGTTTCCACCAAAACGAGATTATTTTTTTGTTCTTTAAGCAGGAAAGTCTCAAGTGGTTTGTTTGCAGGTTTTCTTATCACAGTTCCATTTTCGTCAAATTCTGCACCGTGACAAGGGCAACTAAAAATATTACGTTTTTCATTTAATTTAACTGAACAACCTAAATGAGTGCATTTGGTAGAAATGGCTTTCCAATTCCCTTTAGACTCTTTTTTTACCAAAACTTGTTTACCATTTAAAAAGCCCTGAATAGAATTTTGTGGAGTTTTAGACAAATCAATTTTTTGCCCGTTTGAATTTGTGAGAATTTTTTTTGAGATTTTTGAGTTTATGGGTGCAAGACTTGCAAAACCAAGAAGCCCAAAGAGTGTAGCAGTTAACCCAAAGATTACAGAAATACTTTTATCTAAGAAAGTGCGTCTAATCACGAAAAGACTTTTAATTTTGTTTTAATTAAATGTAATTTAAAATTACTTTTCTTAATTTAGCTTTTGGCTTAAATTTATAAAATTCAAGAAAAGCTAAGAATTAGAAAAATAACTCAAGGAATTTAACTTAAAGAAGGTATAAAATTTATGAAAATCAAAAGCTACTTTTTCTTAACTGCGGTGGTCTTTCTGTGCTTTGCAAAAGTAAATGCACAAACCGCATCGATTTCTGTAAGTCCGACGGCAACGACTTATGATATTTTTCCGACATCAAGTTTCAATTTTGCTGACCCGGAATTTAGTACTGTTTACTTTACTTTAAATGTAACTGCAAGTATTCCAAGTGTAACAGTTAGGGTAGATGTTGCTTTACAATCTCAAATTGCAACTGGAGCACTTGCGAGTGGAACAGCTTTAGTTCCTTTAAATGCTTCTGGGAACGGTTTCACTAAAACATTGTCAAGTACAAGATTTAATGACTTGATGGGTAATAGTTATCAAATTGATGACAATGTTCAGACAGATATTGAAGATGCAATATTGGAAACTTCTTTAGTTCCTTCGGGGCAATTGACTTTTACTTTTACCGTTTTGGACGGCGGAAATGTTATTTCGAATTCTCCAGCAACTCTTGTAATGACTCTTCAGAACAATACTCAGCTTAACCTATTGAGTCCAAACACTGGAGATGTTTCTTCGACGACTTTTCCATTTTTCCAATGGGCTTCAGATTTGAATGATTTTGACATAATTATTTCTGAAACTTATTCTGACCCACTCGGAGAAGCTGGGGAAGCAAATCTTAACTCTTTAGTCTTTCCTGCTCACAAGAATTACATTAATGGTTCTTCTTTACAATTTCCTGCAAATCCTGCTGCTGGTGGAAGACATTTACAGCAAGGAAAAAAATATTACTGGCAAATAATCGCAAATGCAAATACTCCAAGTGGAAATGCTCAAATCCGTAGTGAAATTTGGGAATTTACAGTTGCTGACGGTTCTGGTAGTGGAACTTCTGGAAGTGAAAGGCAAATTGTTCAAGATAGAACTAAAAATGCTTTAATTAGCGGTGCAGATAATTCAGGTTTAGAACTTGGTAATGCTGCTTTAAACCTTTTGGACAATGCTACTTTGCAACAGATTTTATCTGGTCAAGGAACAAGTGAAACTCCTCTTACGTTTGAGCAAATTTTACAAATTCTTGAAGCAATTGAAAATGGTAATTATGAAGTTATTAGTATTACAGTAGAGTAAGGGAATTAAAATGTTTAAAAATAAATTCTTATTAATAATTTTTGTTTTGTGTACAAGTGTTTCAGTTTCTTTTGCACAAGAGGCTTTAGTGTTGCTTTCAAAAGGTGGAGTTCAGATTATGAAAAAAGGCGGTTCTAAATGGGAAAATTGCAAAAAAGGAACGCCTATCTTTTTGGGTGATAAACTCAAAACAAATGACAAAGGAATTTCAAAAGTTCTTTTTATCGACGACCAAAGTGTGCTGAAAATTCGTTCTAACTCTGAAATTGAATTTCTTGGCGATAAACAAAATAACAAAGTCGCAAAAGATGTTTTTATGTCTGCAGGTGAAATCCTTGTAAAAGTCATTAAAGGTAAAAATACTGATTTTAAGATTTCGACTCCAACTTCTGTGGCTTCTGTGAAGGGAACAGAATTTTGGACAATTCATTCTGATGGTACAACAACAGTTATCGGGCTTGAAGGAATAGTTGAACTCTTTAACAAAATTAGTAAAGAATCTACCTCTGTTACAGCAAACTTAACAGGAACTTCTTCAGTAACAGGTGCAGTTGGTACTAAAACGACAAAAACTGGTGATGTTCCAGCTTTTGAAGGTGATAGTTCTTCAACAGGTGGAATTAAGATTTTAAGACTTAAATTTATCGACCAAGAAGGACAAGAAAAATCCTTAGTAATTGAGTATAGGGAGAAATAAAAAATGAAAATAAATACACTTTTAGCGACAGCAATTTTCAGTTTCTCTGCATCGACTTTGATGGCATCGGAATATTTCTTTGCACCTGAGAATGTAAATTGGGACGGTAAAAATTATGAATTTGAACTAAGGATATTAGGGCAAAGCGAGTCTCCTGAGGAAGTAACACTTTGGTACAGACAGTTCGGGGAAACAAACTACGTTCCAAGAGAACTCATTGGCGATTCTGGAAATTATTATGGGAAAGTCAAAGGTACAGAAATTGCAAATAATCAAATTGAGTACTATTACGAAGTTCAGTACGCTTCTGCTTTGCAAACAGTTCCTAACTCTTCTGCGAAAGAACAACCTTTGAAATATTCTTCAACTTCTTACTCAGGTGATGTTTCAATCTTAAGTCCTGAACCAAACGGAGAAATTCAGCCCGAAGATTTGGTGATTGCAGTTTCATTCTTCGATGTTAAAGAAGAAATTGACTTAAGTAAAGTCAGAGTAACTTTAGATAATATTGATATGACACCAAGAGCTTACATTTCTAAAGAGTTGTTAAGTCTCACTGTAACTCAGTCTTTGCCACAAGGAAAACACACGGCAAAAATTACTTATTCTTCAAAACAAAATCCAATCACTTGGGATTTTTTCATAAAAAAAGATTTTGATGATAAAGGGTCAACAACTTACGGAAGCGATAGCGGAATTGATTTTCAACATCGTGGAAATGGTTACATTGAGTTCTTGAATGAAAAAGTCGGTGGTGACGGAAGAAACTTGAGCAAAGGTAATGTGAACTTTAATGGAAATGTTGAGTGGTTAAAATTCAATTCAAATCTTTACATTACAAATGAAGGTTCTGATAGAGAGCAACCAAGAAATCGTTACTCACTTGGTTTAAACGCTAAGTGGTTGACTTTAGAACTTGGTGATTTTTATCCTCGTCAACACGAACTGATGCTTTGGGGAGCAAGAGTTCGTGGTGTAAATACAGAAATCAAAACCAAAGCTCTTGATTTGCAAGTTGCAATTGGTGTCTTTGACAAAAAAATCAAACAAATCACGGAAGTTGTAAACGGGGATTTAACAGTTAATTCAGATAGTTTAGGCTTTTTCTTTGTTGATGGTGAAAATCAATCAATTAACGACTCTTCTTTAACTTATTTGAACAACGGAAGCCAAGTAATCATTCCTGATGGAAGTATTAGAATAGTTGAGGACGGAACTTACAAACGTAACGTAAGGTCAGCAAGACTTGCATTTGGTTGGGGCGAAAGCAAATTTGGAATTTCAGTTTTGAAGGTAAAAGACGACATTGATTCTTTTAATTTTTTGACGGGAAGACCAAAAGATAATTTAGTTTTGGGTAGTGATTTTGGTCTTAAACTTTGGGGCGGAAGAGTTGCTTTCAAAAGTAATGTAGCCTTTAGTTTACTTACTGATGACATTCGTTCAGGTGCTTTGTCAAAAGATGATTTAGCTGATGCAGGAATCGACATTCCTTTCGACCCAAAAGACTTTGAAGACTACTTAATTATGAACACAAGCTTGACACCAATTGACCCAAGAGGTGGAAACTCTTTAGCTTGGGACGCAGGACTTAATTTCAATGCAATTGGGCACACTGCAAGTGTAGAATTTAAATCTCACGGAGCTCAGTACCAATCACTTGGAGTTAACTATTTACGTAACGATTACCAAGCATTTATCATTAGCGATAGATTTAGAGTTTCGAATAAAGTTTACTTAAATGCTCGTTTTGAGAACTACAAAGATAATTTGAATGACTCTAAGGAATCTACAACTTCTGGTAACAGAATTGATTTTGGATTTAATGTTTTTCTCGGTGGAAATGCTCCACAAATTGGATTTAACTACGGACTCTACACTCGTGCAAATGATGCAGAAGCAAGTTCAATCCAAAATCAGCAAGACAACACAACTAATTCATTTGCAACAAATATTTCTCAACCTTTGAATATTAATTTCTTAGGTGAAAGTAAAATTTCTGTTGGTTGGAATTATTCAAGTAGAAGTGATAACGTTGATGGTGGAACTGGTGATTCAGAAAATAATTTGGTGAATTTTGGACTTCGCTCAAAATTGGAAGAAATTCCATTAAGAATTAATGCTCAGTATTCTTTTAACCAAAGTAAAAGTATTAATTCTAATTCTTCTTTAGAGGCAAAAAATACTTTCAACAGCTTTTATGTTGATGGCAATTATGAAGTCATTGCTGATAAGTCAGAAGTTTACGGAAGTTTCGGTTATACAAAAGCTGATTCAGAAGTTGAAGATTTTAATCTTACAAACTTTAGTATTGGCTCAAGGTATTTCTTTACAAAAAATCATTCTTTGACTGGTGAAATGTTCTACTACTTGCTTCCAGATAACAATGACAGAACTTTCAGAATGCGTTATCAAGCTTATTTCTAGAAGACCGAATTAGCTTAATTTTTTAAAAAGACGACACAAATTATTGTGTCGTCTTTTTTGTTTTTAGAAAAAGTGAAAAACTAATTATTTTAAGCAAATAATTTTGAAAAAATATAGGCTTTTAAAATATGAAATTAATTATTCTTGCTGCTGGTGGTGGAACAAGGCTTCTAAAACTCACTGAATCAGTTCCCAAATGCCTTCTTCCAATTGCAGACACAAATATTCTTGGGCATCAACTTGAGAACGCAAAAAAAGTTGGGATTAATGAAGTAATAATTTCTGCTGGTTACAAATCAAATTTAGTTGAAGAATTTGTTCAGAAGTTTAGAACAGAACTTCACATTAAAGTCGAGTATAACCCATTTTATGATATTACAAATAATTTAATTTCATTGTGGAATGTGAGACACGAAATCAAAAATAACGAAGTGATTGTCCTAAATGGTGATGACCTTTTTGACTACAAAATTTTAGAAAAACTCAGAGAAACTGACGGCGAAGTAAACCTTGTTGTTGCCCATAAAAAAGAATATGACGGTGACGATATGAAAGTCAGCACTGTTGATGGGAAAATTGTCAAAATTAACAAAGTGATGCGAAGTTCACAAGCCACTGGTGAGTCAATTGGAATGATGAAATTTTCTCGTGAAGGCTCGAATTACCTTTATTGGAAATTGGACAATATGGTACGTGACAAAGAAAATCTTAATGCTTGGTATTTACGTGCAATTCAGGAGATGATTGACGACGGAATTGCTGTCAAACCTTGTGAAATTGGCGATTTACCTTGGATGGAAATTGATTTTCCTGAAGATTACAAGAAAGCCCAAATTTTTTATAAAAAATTACTTTAAGGTCAAAATTTGAAAATTTTTATTGTCGGAGTTAGTGGCTGTCTTGGTCAAAATCTTACAAAACTTGCAATCTCAAAAGATTACGAAGTTTTTGGAATTAGTAGAAGTCTTTACGAATACAACTCGCCAAATTTTTCTTTTTACCAATGCGACGCAAAAAATAAAACAGAACTTGCAAAAGCACTGAAACTTGCAAAACCTGACGTTGTAGTGAACACTTCAGCAAAAACAAATGTTGATGCTTGTGAAGATGAAAGAGAAGATGCGATAGAAACAAATGTCGGAATTGTGAAAAATTTAGCCGAACTTTGTGGCTCTGCGATTCCACTTATTCAAATTTCTACAGACTATGTTTTTGACGGAGATTCTGCTCCTTATACAGAAAGTTCTAAACCGAACCCACAAGGGTTTTATGGGGAAACAAAACACCAAGCTGAAGAATTTTTACAGAAATCAAATTGCATCTGGAGTGTCTTGAGGACACAAATTTTATTTGGAAATGGTAAAAATCTGAAAGCGGATTTTGTCAGTTGGTTACTCAAAAGTCTTAAAAATAATTCACCTGTAAAAATCGTTACTGACCAAATTGGAAACCCGACTTTAGCTTCTCAACTTGCAAAGGGTATTCTTGCCGTTATCGAAAGGAAACCTTACAATGAAATTTTACACTGTTCAGGTAGAGAAGGAATTAATCGCTACGAATTTTCGCTGATTGCCGCCGAAATTTTTGGTTTGGACAAATCCTTGATTTCACCTGTTACGAGTAGTGAATTTAAACAAAAAGCAAAACGCCCTGCGAATTCTACCTTTAAAACAAATTACTCTGAAAAAGCTTTAGGATTTGAATTCTTGAACCCTAAAGAAACCCTTTTAGCTTACCAAAAAGAAATAGAAACAGAAAGTATTTAAATGATTAAAGTTGATGACCAAAAATGTTGTTACTGTGCTGGTTGTGTTCCGACCTGTCCAGAAAATTCGATTTTCCTTTGGGACACAAGACTTACGATTGACGAAACTTGCATTACCTGTAATTTATGTGTGATTTTTTGCCCTGTTAGTGCTCTTTCAATTGCAGAAGATGAAAAAAAAATTGCTTAGCTTTATACCCTTAGAATTTAGAAAGAAAATATTTTGAAATATGATTATGATGTAATTGTTGTCGGAGCTGGTCCTGCAGGTTCGATTGCTGCAAAAACTACTGCTGAAGCAGGACTAAAGACAATTCTACTTGAAAAACGCCAAGAAATTGGAACACCTGTTCGTTGTGCAGAAGCAACGGGAACTCGCCAAGAAATCGGTAAATTTATCCCGATTGACGATTCTTGGATAAACGCAGATATTGCCGCAGGAAGATTCATTTCTCCTTCTGGTCACGAAATGTACAAAAATGCTGGACACGTCGGAATTATGCTTGAAAGAAAGATTTTCGACAGAGCTTTGGCAGAGCAAGCAGGAGATTTTGGAAGCGAAATCCAATGTCGTGCAGCAGTTGTTGGTTTAACTGAAAATGGCGTAAAAGTCAGTTCTTTCGGCAATGAATACGAAATTACAGGTCGTTACATTATTGCTTCTGACGGAGTTGAGTCACAGGTCGCTCGTTTTGCAGGAATTAAAAACACAATGAAGCTCAAAGACATTCATTCTTGCATTCAGTACTTAGTAAGAGACATTGAAATTGACGAAGAATGCATTGATATTTACGTCGGAAATAAAGTTTCTCCGGGCGGTTATGTTTGGGTTTTTCCAAAAGGTAAAAGAATGGCGAATGTTGGACTTGGAATTTGTACGAATAAAAGCAAAAATAAAAATGCAAAAGCCTACCTTGACGAATTTATGGAAAAGCATTTTCCAAAAGGTAAAATCGTTGGAATGGTTCTCGGAGCAGTTCCTGGAAGTTCTTACGTAAAACAACTCGTAAAAGACAACATTCTTTTTATCGGTGATGCAGCAAGACAAGTGAATCCGCTGACTGGTGGTGGAATTTTCTTTGCTTTGGAAGCAGGAAGAATTTCTGGTGAAGTAATCGCAGAAGCACACCGAAAAGGCGATAATTCGATTTTACAAAATTATCAAACAATTTGGGACAAAGAATACGGCAAGTTGTTTTCGATGTACTACAAAATGCGAAAACTTTTCCTTTCTATGAACGACGACGAATTCGATTTCCTTGTCCAAGAAGTAAACAAAGTTGCGTCAAAGTATGACGGTGGAACAAATTTCAACAAACAAATTCCCGAAATTCTTTGGAAAGCATTTACAAAAAATCCGAAATTTATGCTGAAAGCCGGTTTAAGTATGTTTAAATAAAAAAGCCCAATTTCTTGGGCTTTTAAAGTAGTTATTTGACAAATAGCATTTTTCGAGTTTGCTGAAAACTATCAGTTTTTAATTTGTAAAAATAAATTCCACTACTTACAATGTTTCCTTTTTCGTCACTTCCATTCCAAGAGACTTTGTAGTTTGATGGCTCTAAATTTTGGTTTACCAAAGTTTTTACTTTTTGCCCTTTAGTGTTAAAAATGCTCAAGTTTATAAAAGATGTTTTGGGAATTCCAAAGCTAATATTTGTTTTGGGGTTGAATGGATTTGGGTAATTTTGCTCAAGTTCAAATTCTGTTGGTACTGTTACTGTCTTTTCTGAAATACCTTCTGCATTCTCAATATTTTCCTTCAAAAACAATGATTTACCAATTTTAATTTCGTAACTCACATTTTTACTCAAGTCATCAGAGTTCCTTTTCCAAACGGCAAGAGTGTAGTAACCGCTACTTGAAATTTTCACTGTAAAGTCTTCATTTGCTCCGTCTAAAGCTGAGTATGAAATTCCCGCGTTTCCGTAAGAATCAACGTAGTAATCAGATTTTTTCGAATAAAGTTCATCTTTGTCGTAAAATGAAAACCCTAAATCAACGTCTGTAGAATTGTTTATCAACTGGAAAATATAATTTCCCGAAAGGTGAATTGAAGGTGGAAAGTAAAATTCATAAATTCGTAAAAGAGAATTTGAACCCATTGTAAAACTTCCAATTGAAACAGGAGTAGTTTGCAATCCGCTGATTGTGTAAGAACCTGTTTCATTTGTACCTTCGATTACAAAATCAGTTAAAGAGCTTTTATTCCCTAATCCAGAGAAAGAAGGAACATAATTTTCACGCGTAATACCAAAATAATATTTACCTTTTGGTGCAACATTGCCGTTCACAATGACAAAGTCGTTTCTTCCTGAAGCCCAGTTTGAAGATTCCAAAGCTGTTTCAAAGCCATTTTCACTATCGGAATAGTCGTTGTGAAGCCTTATGTCAAAATCATTTGTCATTGAAGTCGGAATTATGGAAACTCCTAACAAATTTTTTGAATAACCTCCCCAAGAAAGTGGTAAACCAAAACCAAAATCAAAACCGTCACAATTATAAAAAGTTGCTCCTGTTGTATTTTTTTTCGGAGGTGCATTTCTTGAAACAGGACTTTGATTCAAAAGTGGATAAGGTGACCAAACTTTTTGGGTTGTAAAAGTATTGTCATTTTCATTTGTTTCCCAAATTTCCTCGTCTGCATCTAAAAATGCTTTAACAGTGTGTCTTCCTCCTCTAACGTTGTAAGGTCCTTTGTTTGTCAATTTTTTTGTATTTCCGGTGCCGACTCCTGAAGTAGAAAGATAGTAATACTGAACATCATCAACATAAACTTTACTTTCGTGAGAGAGTGCATCACCTTCGCCATTATTTTGGTAAGCAAAATTTAAGTAAGTTGAAGTAGAGTTTCCATTCAATGTGGAAGAATTTTGGCAATTTGAGTTTGTTGCAGAATTATCTTTTCTAACGACCAAAGCATCGTCCCAACCACTTGGAGTTAATTCATCTAAATTTGGTCGGGTTAGTTTTGCCTTCCAAACTCCTCTTCCGTTAGTTGCAGCGAAAAGATATCCTGAGTTTTGGTCAATTCTTAATTCTTTCACAATAACATTCGGCAGTGCATCATCAAAAGAATACCAATTACTTCCTGCATCAGGCGAAAAGAAAACCCCTAAATCTGTTCCAATATAAAGGTGGTCAGTGTAAGTTGGATCTATTACGATTGTGTTTACAGGGTGATTTAAACCGGAAGGAGTTATATCAGTCCAAGTTGCTCCTGTGTCGTTTGTTTTGTAAATGTGACCAGGCGAAGTCGAATTACTAAAACCACTAAAAGTTATGTATGCTTTTGTGTGACAATCTGGGTCAATTGCAATGGATTTTACTATTCTTTGTGGCAAAGAACCTGTAATGTTAGTTTTGCCACTTGAGTAAGCTGAGGTTGTTACAAAGACAGTTCCATCAGTTGCTCCTGTATAAATCACATTTGAGTTATTTGGGGCAATTGCAATTGCAGAAATTTTTTCGGTTCCACCTCCTGTTAAGTCTCCACTTCCAATTGTGTTCCAATTACTCATTTTATCTGTGGTTTTCCAAATCCTATAAGTTCCACCGTAAAGTACGGAAGAGTTATTTGGGTCCATTTCCATTGGAGCATAAAATCTACATCTCCCGTCAGCAACATCATCTGTATAAGAAATACCACTATTTTTGTTAGAAAAAGATGCTCCTCCATTAGTAGACCTTAATGGCTTAAAATTTACATAACTTGAGTAGGCATAAGTTGGGTCGTTAAAATCGAATTCTGTTGCTCCTCCATCTCCAGTCCTTGCAATATTCCAAGTCGAAGAAGCTAATTTAGAAATTGTTCCATTATCTTGAGTTCCAGAAAGCAAAACTTCGTTATCAGTTGGGTGAATTGCTACGCTATTGCATTGTGTAATTTCCATTCCATAACTAATTTTTGTAAAATTCTGGAAATCATCTGTCGTCTTGAAAACTCCTCCATCGCAACCAATAAAAAAAGTATTTGTATCGGTCGGATGTCTTACCAAAACTCTTTGGTCTGCGTGAACGTATTTTGAGTTTGAAGGGTTATAAGTCCAATGGCTTTTTTTATAGAAATTAGAGCCTCCATTTTTAGATCTCCAAAGGTCTAATCCACCAACATAAATTTTGTTGTGATTTCCTCTATCAGTCAAAATCGTATTACAAGACCAACCTTGAGAACCCAAAACATTTGCAGAATTATTTTCTAAACTCCAAGTTTGTCCATAATCTGTAGATTTCAAAATCCCTAAAGTTGAGCCATCTGAGTTATCTTCAATCATAGCAAAGGCTTCATTGTAATAGCCAGAAGAAGAACCGTAATCAACTGAGACACGACCAATTGATAAAGACAAACTTGAAGGCATTGTTGAAGCACTCCAAGTATTTCCAAAATCATTTGAGTAAAAAACTCCAAAACCCGTAACTCCGCAGACAAATTTATTTAAGTCATTTGGATTTTGCACTAAATCAGTAACATCGGCATTCGCAGCACCAACAGCTGTACTAATAGAAACTTGTGTCCAATTCTCTCCATTATCACTACTTTGGAAAATTCCACGACTCGTTGCGGCAAGTACAATTCCTGTAAAACTTGTATGAATTATTTTGTAAAAATTAACTGAACCTGTGTAAGCAGCACTAAAATTTGTTGCATTCCAAGTTGCTCCACCATCTGTAGATTTTAAAACTGCGGAACTTGAGACTGTTACACCTGCAGTATTTTCACCGTCTGTCCCAATTAAAATCTCGTCAGGATTTGAACCCCTCAAGGAGATTGCTGAAACGCGTAAATTTGGAATGTTGTCATCAAGAGCGCTCCAAGAACTTCCACCACTTGTTGTCTTCCAAATTCCACCGCCGTTAGTTCCTGCATAAATTATGTTCGGGTTTGATGGATTTACAGCGAGAGCAAGAACTCGTCCTGCGATTGCATTTTTTGAAGGACCAACGGATTCCCAAGTATTTTCATAATTGAGTTCATTCCCACCTTTATTCTTTCCTCCGTGAATTTTAGGAATTCCATCATTAATTTTGCTACCAAAACCCGGAATTGTCGTCTTTAGTGTTTCGTACTGTTCAAAAACATAGTTTGTTGGGAAACTACCAGATGGGTAAGCAAGTTCATAAAATTTAACCCAATCTCTCATAAATGGTTTGAAACCAGTTCCTTTCCCTTTTTTTTCGCCTCTCAAATATTTAAGAGCAATCGGATTTTTTTCAAGGTTGTATTGCTTTACCCATTTTTCATTTCTTGCTTGCCAATTTTCAGCATTAACTCCACTCGTCATAAATGCTATTGAAGTAATTATTCCTAAAGAAAGATTTAATAATTTCATTTTTCTAATCCTTGTGTTTTTTCTTGTCGTTGTAATTTTAGCGTTCTGATTGCTTGTTGAAGTTTAGTTGCCAACTTGTTGTTCTTTTGTAGTTTGGCTTTTTCTAAATTTTTACTCAAAAACAATAGCTCCTCGTCTTTTTTAAGTTCTTCTAACTTCTTTATGAGCTTAAGACCCTCTGTCTCAGAAAAAGGATTTTCGATTTGAGAGACTATTTTTTTCTTTTTAAACTCTAGGTTTTCAGTATTGCCTAAACCTATTGAGATGAAAGTTGTGTTAAGTGTTAAAACTGTAATGAGAATTTTTAAATTTTTCATTTTCTGTTCCTATAAAAAATTATTATTGAATTGTTTTGATTAGGATAATTCACAGAACGTGCCAACCTTAAAAACCTCAATTAAAACCTTTGAATGATTTTTTTGAATTTATCGTTAAATAAGTTGTGTTACTATGGTAACATTGTCGAAATAGCAACTTTCATTATAGTTTTAAATCTTATAGTAAAATTTATTTTTAGCTTTATTTTATGACTTCAATTTTTTAATGGCTAAAGTCAGGTATAGATTTGTCCCGTATTTTTACTTTAACATTTGTGGTTGCATTATTTTTGCAAATTGGATTTTCAGAAACACTTGAGCCTTACACAAATCTCAATGGAAAAGTCCTTTCGCAAAATTCAAACTCGCCGATTCCTTTTGCAAACGTAGTTTTACTTGGCTCAAAATTTTTCACTCAAACTGACGAGAAAGGTGAATTTTCACTCCAAGTTCTTGAAACAGGAAAGTTTACTTTAGAAATTTCACACGTCAGTTTCCTTACTTACAAAGAACAAATTGAAATTCAAGAGTTCACAGAAATTTCGCTCAACGTCAAGCTCATCGAAGCAAGTTTTGAAGTTCAAGAAATCCTAATTTCGGATTCGCTTTCAGAAGCCTTGAATTTTTCAAAGCCAAACAAAATTCTTTCAAGACAGAAAATTTTGGACTCTGGTGCAAAATCAGTTACAGAAATTTTGGAAGAAATCCCTGGTGTTTACATTCAGAAATCTTCAGATGGAACAGCGAAACTTAGTTTTCGTGGTTCAGGAACGGAAAGAGTTTTAGTGCTTTACGACGGTGAAAATTTTCAAACAGCTTCTTCGGGAACAGATTTAAGTACTTTGAGTTTGGAGAATCTCGAAAGAATCGAAATTTACAAAGGCAACTCTTCTGCACAATTTGGCTCAGGAGCAATTGGCGGAGCAATCAACTTAGTCCCTTTGAAAAAAATTCGCAAAAATGAAATCGGAACTAGTTTCTCAGCAGGTTCATTCTCAACCTTTCAAAATCGTAATTTTGTTTCTTTAAAAGGCAAAATTCCAACTTATTTTGCTTTCTCGGAAGGTTTCAGCAAAGGTGATTTTGCTTACACAGAACAAGTCGGAGACGGAGAGTTTCGGGCAAAAAGAAAGAGAAACGAAAGGAAGCAATTTTCGGGCTTCGTAAGTGTGAAAAAAGAATTTACAAATGAGTTCTCAGCTTCAGTTTTTAGTGATATTTTTTACCGAGATAAAGAGATTCCAAAGTTGGTTGCAGAGTCCGAGAAACTTTTGAGCGAAGAAGAAAAAAACTTTTCAGGCAAAATTGAACTTACCCAAAAAATCGGTCAAAAAGAATTTCGCTTAGGTTTTGGAAGCAATTTCTTAAGTAGCGATTTCTCACAAAAAACTAATCCTTTCTACGATTCGAAAACTGAAACTCAAAACCTTTTTACAACCTTTAACTTTCAAAATAAAAAATTCAGAATTGGAAGTAAGTTTTTTGCCGAAACGCAAACAACAGAAAGTAAAACAACCTTTTCTACAATCGACGTTTTTGAAAAAAGAGAATCAAAAAGAAAAATTCTTTCAGTTTTTGGAAACAGAAAGTTCACTTTCTCAAAATTTGATATTTTTCTTAACGGAAGGGCAGATAAAGTTTTCGATAAAGGAAAAAACAGTTCAGGAACATTCTACTCAGCTAAAATTCAAAATTTTTATAAAATAAATGAAGCCTTAACTTTTCAATTTTCAGCGGGAAAAGGATTTAGATTACCAGAGTTTTCAAGTTTGTTTTTGGAGTCGGATTTCCAAGCAGAAGGAAACGAAAACTTAGAACCTGAAGAAAGTTTTGACTTTGAGTTTGGAGCAGAATTAAACTTTGCAAAATCTGGTGGAATTTTCAATTCTGAGCTTACTTTTTTCTATTCAAAAATTGATGAAATAATTGTTTGGCGAAGAAATCTTTACAATCGTTATTCACCGGTGAATGACGAAAAGGCTTTTAGTCGTGGTTTTGAAACAAGTTTTTCGGCTGGATTTTTTGAACAAAAGCTGAAGTTTGAAAGCAGTTACACTTACAACCTTGCTACAAATGAAACTGACGAGCCAAACAAAAAAGGTAAAATTTTGCCGAATAGACCAAAGCATCAAGCCAACTTCGGATTTTCGGTTGAGCAGTTAGGTCTTAGGTTTAGAAGCAAAACTCAATTTGTGAGTGAGCGTTTTGAAACAGAATCAAATCAAGACAAAGTTGCTGTTCACGATTCAGGTTTGGATAACTACATAAAAACAGATTTTAGTTTGAGCAAAAAGTATGAATTTTCAAGTTGGAACTTTGAAGTCTCCTGTTTCTTAGAAAATGCTTTTGACGAAGAATACGCAAACTTAGCTTTTAGCCCAAGTTCGGGTAGAAGCTGGCGAATTGAAGTTGAGTTTAGAAAGTAAAATTTATAAAAACCTATCCGATGGCTTAAAGCCATCGGATAGGTAAATTTTAAAAATTTTCTTTAAATTTCTTCTTCCACAGAAAATATCGAATTGTACAAAAAACAGGTGCAGCGATAAACCCCAAAGCAATTCCCAAAATAAAAAATAAAAAGGTGTAAAGCCGAATGAACAACTTTGTTTTCAATGAGTCTTTTGTAGAAATGAATTTTTTGTAAGGTGAGAAAAGAGTGATTTTTGCAACCAAAACACTTGCGATAAAACCAAAAATCGGAACTAATCCCAAAAGGAAAGATAAAACTAAAACTTGATAAAATTTGCGGTTCAAAGTTTTGATGAAATCCTTTTCAGTTGGCTCTTCAAATAATTTATTGGCACAACTTGGGCAAGTTTGTTTCGGTGAGTTTTTAGTTAATTTATTGGCACAACTTGGACATCTTCTTTGAGCCAATAAATTAAATTTATGGTCTTCAAGTTGCCTAACAAATTTCTCTGACTTTTGACCGAGTAGAGTGATTGCTGAAATTTTATTTTGAGTTGTTCCGCAATGAAAACAGTTCACTGCAAAAGGTAGAATTTTTTCATTACAATTTTGGCAACTCACTTTTTGACTTTCAACTTTTGCCTCGTGTTTTCTGACTGAGTAAACAAAAGCAGAAACTAAGATTCCGTAAACTGCAACCATCAAAATTCCGCTCCAAATGAGCAAAAAGAATCCGAACAAAACCAAACTGTCTTCGAGCCAACTAATGAATTGCCCGATTAACAAATTATCGTCTTCGTCAATGTCTTGGAGGAAATTTATAAATTGTGTTCTGAGAGCGGCAAGGAAGAAAACTGCCAAAGTTCCGAAAACAAGCAAAACAGTGAAAGCATCAAAACCTGCCCATTGAACTTGCTCAAGAACTTCAGAAGCATTTTCGTTGAGCATTCCTAATTCGATTGCTAAGTAACTTGCCGATTTTAAGTAAGGCTCGAATTCGTTCAAAAGTGCTTTGACTTCGGGAATTTTATCACCGACAAATTCCAAACCCGAAAGAACACCAAGCAAAATCAGAAGCCAATTTTTAGCGAAAAATGAACTCGCTTCAATCGGCTGAATGTTTTCAACTGTTCCGGGAAAGAATTCAGGATAAGTCAGAAAAGAGCAATTAAAAAGGCAGGAAAGAAAGTCCGCATCGAAAAAAGCGGAATCACTCCAACTGTAGAAATTATTTGAGTTATTGACATTTATTTTTAGTAGATAAAAACGGATTTGATGGAATTTTAAGAACATTTTCTCTATAAGCGTCAAAAAAATCATCATTTATAAAATGAGAGAAGTTTGGATTTAGTATTTCAGGGAATCTAAAAGTTGGAATTACAAGCTTTAGAACTTCAGATTCAGTTTCCAGTTTGTTAATTAAAGAAAAATAGAACTCTTTGGAAAAAGAAGCGGAAATTAAAGGTTCAAATGAAATAAAAATATTCTTTACAATTTTGTTTGTATAAGAATCAAACGCATAAGTATTTTCTTCAAAACTATTTAAAAGTGATTTAAAGTCTTCAAGTGCTTCAAAAGTAAGAAAGTCTTTTTTAAAATATTCCCACGAAATATTAATTATCAATATTAAAAAAATTTCTTTATCCTCATAGATGTTTTCATTAAAGTTTAAAATAAATTTTCTTAAACTAGCTACTTCCCTCAGCAAATTCTCTGTTTCATCGTCTTGAAAAGCTAATTTTAGTGAAGTTACATTTTTATCTGATTTCAAATCTTTAACACAAAAATCAGAAATAATGGAGATGAGAAAACTGAGTTGTATGAAGCACCTATTTCTATATTCATCTTCTGAAACTACTTGTGTTTTGAGTAGTTCAATCAATTTGTTAGATAACATTATTTTTGTATTCCGAAAAACTTCATTTTCTTCAATAGATATAGAAATAAAATTTTCAATTATTAAATGAAAAATATTTGTTCTGGAATTAATGAATAGAATTGGGTTTTCATAAAAACTACTTTTATAGTCCTTTGAAAGCAATATATTAAAAGTATCAATCAAGGTGAATGTGGACTGATATTTTGAGCTACTATAAATCCCATTTAAATTTTTTATTGCATTAATCGAAACTTCTGCGACGTCTTTCCTAAGATAGGTTGATAAAATCTCATTTTTTCTTGTCAAATTTTTCTGGTAGATATCTGAAATGTCTTTCATAATCTCAATTGCTAAAACGCTATATTCATATTGAGGAAGAGACTTAGCTATTTTTCCTAAAACTCTAATACTTTGTAGAGATTCTTCTAAGTAATTATTACTTAAGAAAAAGAAAGCCTTTTCTCTAATAAAGTCTAAAAATACTTTGCAATAAACTAACTCATTATACAAATTTTTGTTTGATTCAATTTTAGCTGAATTGATTATGATTTTGTATATCAAATCATAGATTTTTACCATTTCATCAAGGTTGTTATTTTGGAAAGAGTGGTTAAAAATTAATTCGAATTTTTGCTCAATTCTGATGAAAAAATCATCAATTCTTTCAATATCTACGACTCTTACATAAGTCTTAAAAATTTCAGGAAAAAATTTTATTGATTGAGAAAATGCAAAAGATTGTTGGTTCTTTACTTGTGAATTCAGTATCTCTATGAATATTAGTATCTTGTCATACGCTGATTCAATATCTGATTTACGTATTTCATAATTTGTAATTGAATTTTTTTCTAATTTTCTCTTCTTTTCATCTATACACTTTTCAAGAGAATCTTGAATATCCTTTGTAAGTTCTGGGATAATACTATCTATTGGGTTAATTAATGAATTCAAAACTTTCCATAGAAAGAAGCCAAGTATAAAAAATATAAATAGCGTTAAAATAAATGAGATAAACGGTAATTGAATTGAAGGGTTGAAAGAAAAGTAAAATGGCAAACAAATTTGAATAAATGTAAAAAAAATGAGAATTAAAATTAATAAGGCACTCAAGGTGTCTTCAAATAGAAATTTTTTTAAATAAAATTTGAATAACTCTGAATAATTCTGAAATGGGATTAAAATTAGAGCTAAGAAAAAAACAACAATTGTTATTGAAAAAGAAGAATAAGTATGAATAAGACTAGAATTATTTCCAGCAGAAACTATTGCCTGCTCAAAATATGAAAGTAAATTAAAAATTGTAATTTCCAATTCTTCTTATCCTAGTAATTCAAATACATTAAAATTCAAGTTAAATTAATGGTTAATTTTTAAGAACTCAACTTCTTCTCAAAATCACTCTTTAGCATTCCCATAAAAATTGCGTTTTGGTATTTTCCATTCCAAAGAAGAGCGTCTCGTCTGACACCTTCACGAACAAAACCGACTTTCTCATAAACGTGAACAGCACGCGGATTAAAGTCATAAACTTCAAGCTCAATTCTGTGTAAGTCTAAGGTTTCAAAACCAAACTTTAGAATCAATTTTGTTGCTTGACTTCCGTAGCCTTTTCCGAAATTTTCATCGTCGTAAATTGCAATCCGAAATCCTGCACAACCATTTTCAAAATCAATGTCGTTCAAAACAACTTCACCGAAAACAACGTTTGGGTTTTCTTTAGAAACAATTGCGTAATCAACTCTGTCGTCAGCTTTTTCAATTTTTTCGCAAAAGGCTTTCACTTGCTCAAAAGTAAAAGTTTCCTGAGTTCCTGTTAGTCTGTTTGCTTCGGAATTTGGGTTGTTCAAAGACGAAAACATCACTTTTGCATCTTCGATTGTCAAAGGTCTTAAAGTGATTGTTTCACCTTGTAAAATTGGTTTCTCTAACATTTCATTTCCTAATTTTAATTACTCAAAATCCAAGGGTTTCCGTCAGGGTCGCGAAGACAAAAATTTAGTTTTCCTTTTCCGAATGGAACTTGGTCAACTTGAATTCCCTTTTGCCTGACAGTTTCCACAAATTTTTCAATTTCCGAAACTGTTAAGTGAAACTGATGAACTCCAAGTTGGTTCTCTTCTGTTCCTGAAGGTTCGTTTGGACAAAGGAAGAATTCAATTTCACCTAAATTTCCGAGGTAAAGTTTCCATTCTTTACCGTTAATGTTTTCAACAATCTCCTTAAATCTGACTTCAAAAATTTCTGTGTAAAATGAAACCATTTCGCTCATTTTACTGGTTGCGATGTCAATTTTTTCAAACTTAAATTCAGTTTTCAAGTTTTACCTCCAAAATTTTGAGTTGCCATTTCTGCACAACGTTCTCCGTCAAGAGCCGCAGAAACAATTCCGCCTGCATAGCCACCTCCTTCTCCACAAGGAAAAAGTCCTGCAATTTCAGGGTGTTCCAAATTTTCATTTCGTGGGATGTTCACAGGCGAAGAAGTTCGCGATTCGACTCCGACAACGTTTGCTTCGGCTGTGTAGTAACCTTTCATTTTTTGCCCAAAAACTTTAAAGCCTTTTCGCAATCTGCTTCCGATAATTTTCGGCAACAAAGAATGTAAAGGCGAAGATTTTAACCCCGGTTGGTAAGAAGTCGGATTTAAATCAGCAGAAAATTTTCCTTCGGCAAAATCTGTCAACCTTTGTGCAGGAGCAGTTTGGGTTTTTCCACCTGAAACGAAAGCTAATTTTTCCAAATCTTTTTGAAATTCCAAGCCTTTCAAAGCTCCGAATTTTTCATACTTCGGCAAATCTTCGTCAACGTTAATCTCGACCACAATTCCTGAATTGGCGAATTTGTTGTTTCGTCTTGAAGGCGACATTCCGTTCACGACAATTTCACCTTTTGCAGTTGCCGCCGGAACAATGAATCCTCCCGGACACATACAAAACGAGTAAACTCCTCTTCCTTTCACTTGCTGCACAAGACTGTAAGCAGCCGCAGGAAGAAGTTCGTTTCTTTCACCTTTGCAGTGGTACTGAATTCCGTCAATGATTTGTTGCGGATGTTCGACTCTGACTCCCATTGCAAAAGATTTGGCTTTGAGCAGAATGTTCTTTTCGTGAAGTAAATTGTAAATGTCTCGGGCAGAATGCCCTGTTGCCAAAATTACTTTTTGAACAGGCATTTCAACGCCGTTTTGTAACTGAATTACTTGGAGTTTGTTTTGTTTGATTTTGAAGTCAACAACTCGGCTTTCAAAGTGAATTTCACCACCGAATTTCAAAATTGTCTCACGAATATTTTGCACAATTTTCGGCAATTTATTCGTTCCAATGTGCGGATGAGAATCAATGAGAATTTGTTCCGTTGCTCCGTGATAAACAAGATTTTCAAAAACTCGCCTTACGTCGCCACGCTTGAGACTTCGGGTATAAAGTTTACCGTCAGAAAAAGTTCCTGCACCACCTTCACCGAAACAATAATTTGAATCCTCGTCAACGATGTGAAGTTGATTAATTGCCCGAATGTCAAGTCGTCTGTCTTGGACTTTTTTACCTTGTTCAAGAACGACAGGTTTAAAACCAAGTTCGATGCATTTTAGAGCTGCAAACATTCCTGCAGGTCCAAAACCAATTATGTGAATTTCTTTCGCATTCGAAACGTCTTGATAATCGAAAGTAAAATTTGTGGATTCGGGGATTTTTTCTTGAATGTAAACCGCAACTTTATAGTTGAACAAAATGTTCGGTTTTCGTGCATCAATTGATTTTCTGAGGATTTTTACGGCATTAATTTCTGCTTCGTCAATGTTTAAAACTTGTGAGGCTTTTTTGGGAAGAATGTTTTCTTGGTTAGCTTCTTGAAGACTTACTCTGAGTTGAATTTCTTTTATCATAATTTATAAATTTTTATTTGTCACTTAGGTTTTCAAAAGTGATTGAAAATAACTAGGGATTTTTGTTGTGAAGGTCATTTCTTCTTTTGTGTAAGGATGTAAAATTGTCAAAGAATAAGAGTGTAGGGCAAGTCTTTTGATTCCTGAATTATTTTTCCCGTATTTTTTGTCACCAAGAATTGGGAATCCATTTTCAGCACAATGAACTCGAATTTGATTTTTTCTACTACTAAGTAAGTCAAGCTCAATTAGGCTGTGATTTGTCGATTCTTTGAGAACTTTAAATCCAGTTTCTGCAAGTTTCCCTTTGGTTGAATCATTTGTCGAATAGACTTTATGCACACTATTTTCTGTCAAGTAAGAAGAAATTAGACCTTCTTTTTTTTCTAAGATTCCGTTTACGACTGCACAATACAGATTTTTAAAATTTTGCCAATTATCTTGAAGAAAATATTTTGCCTTCTCTGTCTTTGCAAAGATTATTACTCCGGAAGTATCTTTATCCAAAAGTTGAACTACATAAATTCGATTCTTCGATTTCGAGTTTCCTTTGCGTACGTAATCATTTAGGAGATAGAAAGCAGTTTGTTCTCTAACTTTTTCATTTCCAACAGTTAAAAGTCCGCTTCTTTTATCGACAACCAGAATATCATTGTCTTCGTACAAAACTGAAGTTCCTTTAGGCTGAAATCTTTTAGGAGGCATTTTAAATTTTGGTAACTGAGGCATTTTGTTTACTTAATTTTAATTAGGTGATTGCTTTTATTCATTCGGATTATAAACAAAAATTTTAATAAAAAAGCATTACTTAATTTCAAAATGCAAAGGATATTTTTTAAGGTAGGAAACAAAAAAACGCTAAAGTAAGCGGTCAAAGGAGTGTGAGATAACGGAGTTTGATTATTTAATTCTTATAATTCCGATATTTTGTCTTTTCTATTCTAGAAAAACTAGCCTTGCACATTTATATAATAAATAATGCAAGGCTTAGCTAATTTATAATCCACACTCTTCTAAAAATGAATTGACTTGCATTAGAAATTTATTGTTTGCTTTATTAATATTTCTCGCGTGTGTGTGGTTAATCGAATCTTTTCCTTTATAAAGATTGCTTGAGGATGTTCCTGTACCCACTCCATTAACAAAAGTATCTTCTGCACTTGCTACTAATTTCTTTTCAAGTTTCTCACCATTTTTATTTACAATAATGTTCCCTATTACTTTTGCACCTAAGAGAAAACTAGTTTCTCCTCCAAACATAGAAGTCGCAAATTGCTTCCCACCTGAATCTGCTGAATAATGTGATAAATCAAATTTTGTTAAAGCAATTTCAACTGAAACATCAGAATCTGTTTGTGAAATATTAGTAAATTTACTTTCCATATATTCTTTTAACATTCTTGTAAGAACACTTGTTTCTGTGTGAGTAAAAGCTAAACCGCTATTTGGTGACCCATCTTTATTTTTAGCTTTAATTTCACCATCTTTTACCGAGGACGTAAATGTATACTTTATAGATTCTTTGCTATTAGTTTTAGTTCCCATCATAACAAAATCATTTACAGAAGATGTCATAGGCAAGCTTGTGGCACAACCTGTAATTAATAAAAAGGCTGCCATCATTAATAAGTTTTTCATAATACTTAACTCCTCCAGAGTTAATTTAAATAAATGTTTATACCCTCAACAAAAGTGGGTAAATAAATCATAAATAATTTCTCAATCTATATTCTCAGTATTCTCAGTCCATATTTTTACTTCAAAGAATTTATAACAATTCCTCGAATCTTACAATAATTAAATTCTAGTTTTTAATTTGCTTTCTAAATTTTTCGCTAAACCAATTAGCCTAAAAAGATTCCACACAAGCAAACCTTTTTCAGAATTTCGAAAATGATACTGTTGTATGAGTTTCATTAGTTTCAATAAAATTTGTAACTGAAAATTCTTAGGGTAGGAATAAAAAAAACCGCTAGAAAGCGGCTAAAGGAGTGGGAGATAACGGAGTTGAACCATTGACCTCTTGCATGTCAAGCAAGCGCTCTAACCAACTGAGCTAATCCCCCAAAAAAAGAAAAGTACCGAAGGCCGGAATCGAACCGGCACGAACGAAAAGTTCATCAGATTTTAAGTCTGACGTGTCTACCTATTCCACCACTTCGGCACTAAAAATTCTTTGTTCTGTAGAGGCGACGGTCAGATTCGAACTGACGCATGAAGCTTTTGCAGAGCTGTCCCTTAGCCACTTGGGTACGTCGCCAAAAATAAAAAAACCAGCATTTTAGCTGGATTTTTTTAAAAGCGAGAAACGAGATTCGAACTCGCGACATCGACCTTGGCAAGGTCGCGCTCTACCACTGAGCTATTCTCGCAAAATTGGGTTTCAAATATAGCCACAGAATGTAACTGTGTCAAACAATTTTATCAGAAATTTTATTTTTTTGAAAACAACAACTCAAAGCCTTTAAAGGCAGTTTTAGCCCTTTAAATTAAAAACTAAAGAGACAAAGGGAAACTGTCCTCTGCCTCTTACTAATGAAATTATGTGGTTCTAATTTTATTTGAGAAGAATCATTTTTTTAGTTTGCTTGAATCCACTTTCAGTCGAAATTTTGTAGTAATAAATCCCGCTTGAGACTTGTTTGCCAAGTTCGTCTGTTCCGTTCCACTGAATTGAGTGTTTGCCTTCTTTAAGTTTTTCACTAACCAAAGTCTTTAAGAGTTGTCCGAGAATGTTGTAAATACTTAGTTTGGTAACCGATTCTTTTTTCAATGAAAATTCAATTTGTGTTGAAGGGTTGAATGGATTCGGGAAGTTCTGTCTCAATTCGTAGTCGAAATTAGTTGCCAATTTTTCATCACTTCGCAAAACTGTTACTGTTCTTTCAAAATCTCTATGAAAAGTTTTGACATTCCCAAAATCCACGTCTGCCAAGTGGTAAGTGTAAGTTTTACCGAACTCAACTGTTTCATCTGAAAATTCATAATTTTGCATAAAACTTGCATTTGGATTTTTGCTCTTGAGTTCGTTGTGCGAATCATAAGAAGCAATTTTTACAAAGCCTTTGCCTTCGCTTCTGTAAAGTGCAAAACCTAAGTTGTCCGTTTCAGACTCTGTCGCCCAACTGATTTTTACAGAATTTTCAATTTGTGTCGCCTCAAAAGATGCCAAACCAACTGAAAGTGGGGCGTCTCCGTCATCGCCGATTACAAAAGGAGAAAATGCGTTTGCGTCTGCACTCAAAGCAATTACAGGAAAATTGCTAAGGTCAACAGATTGGTTGGGTAAAAGTTCGTAAGTGTTGGTTGAAGTTTCGTAGTGGTAAATTTTTGCAGTTGTTGGTGTTAGAGTTCCAAGTTCATTTTGGTTTAAGTAAAGTGTTAGCCTGACGGTGTTTGTTCCACTAAAATTTGTTGGAGTGAGATTCCACCAACGATTTGCAAGGTTGAAACTTGGAGCTGCTAAACCGCCAACATTTACAGGGTCGTCAGTGCTAACTGTTGCTTGAAAAGAATCTGCGGAATTTGGTGGAAGAACTAAGTCTGCGATTCGGTTTCCGCTTCCGTCTTCAAGTTGTGCAGTTCCTCCTCCAATAACATTCACAGGATTTGCAGCCGCATTTCCGTTTGGAATTGGAACTGGCATTCCGTTGTTGTTTCCACCAAAAGTGTAAATGTAAGCTGAGCCAGAATTAGCGAAATTTACATTTTTAACTTCGTTTCCGATGATTGCGTAAGAATTTGAAATTGCAACTTTGTAACCGCTAAACAGAAAGAGGCTGAAATTGTTACTTTGAAGTCTGTGTTGGTAAGACCAAACATCGTTGTTGCGGACAAAAATAGTTGAAGCGGTTGAACGTTTTCCACCAACCATTGCTCTTGCGTTTGCAATTGAAACTGAAAGTCCGAATTTTTCATTTTCTCTTTCGTGAAGAGAGTTTAATTTGATTTGTTGAGTCCAATTCCCATTTCCATCATTTTTAAAAATGTAAGCTGAACCTGAATCGTCTCCGTTGTCGTTATTTTCCGGAGCTCCGATAATCGCATAATCTCCGTAAATGTCAACTGCATAACCGAATCTTCCAAAACCTTGCGAGTCAGAAGGTAAAATTTTAGTTTCGTTGCTCCAGTTGTTGTCAGCAATTCTTTCGTAAAAGTAAGCTGCTCCGTTATCAACTGAACTTCCGTCTTTTTTGTAAGCACCAACAACCGCAAAGTCTCCGTGAATTGCAACTGCTGCTCCAAAATAATCTTGAGAAGCTCCGTCGCTTGGAACTAATTTGTCCATTTGAGTCCAAGTTCCACCGATATTTTTGAAAATGTAAGCTGCTCCTGTTGGTACTAAACCAGGTTGGTTTTCATTGTTCCAGTCTCCGTAAGCTCCGATAATTGCAAAACTGTCTTTTACTGAAACCGACCAGCCAAAGTACTGACTCAAAGAAGCATCGTTTGGAATTAACCTTTGTTGCTCAACCCAATTTCCATTTTGATTTTCAAAAACTACAACTGCACCTGATTGATTTCCCGAATCGTCAGCCCAAGGAATTCCGACAAAAGCAAAATTTCCATCTGTTGCAACCGAATGCCCGTAAAGGTCGCTTTGTTGTTGTGAAGTTGAAGGAACTAATTTTTGGTCTTGAACCCAGTTTGCACCGTTTGGTTTGAAAATGTAAGCACTTCCGCCAATACCTTTCCAAGAAGCTCCAATTATTGCATAAGAATCTGAGATGTCAACAGTCTTGCCAAAGAAATCATCTTCTGCTGCGTCAAGTGGAGAAATTATTGTAAAATCATTTTCGTTAAGTTGGTTGAAACTGACTTCGGGAATTGCTTGAATGTCGTCAATGTCGTTGTAAATGTAAGCTGAACCAGATTGGTTTCCGAAATCATCGCCATCGGGAACTCCAACAATTAAATCCGAAGTTCCTGCACAAATTGAAGTTCCAAATTTGTCAAAAGAAGCGGCATCACTTGGGACGATTGTTGCGGAGTAATTCCAATCGTTGTTGTCTCTTTGGAAAGTGAAGACTGCACCGTTTTGGTCAGTTCCATAATTTCCTGCATTACTTTTTGGAGCTCCAACAACCAAAATTCCTTGGTCCCAAAAAACTCTGTCTAGGGAAACTGAGTAACCGAAATGATTTGAATAATTTTCATTTGGAGCGTAAACGGACGTAACGTGAACCCATTCTGACTGAAAACCGCCAAGTTGGTTTTCTTTGTAAATATTTACACTTCCAGGATTGTTACTAATTCCCAAATTTGGCGAACCGATTGCAAAATAATTAGCGTAAACTGAAACAGAGTGTCCGAACCTTGCTGAACCTGTAAAAGTGTGTTGGTGATACCATTGTTCTGTTGGACTAAAGTAAACGTAATGATAAGCCGCGTTGTAACCGCCGATTATAAAATCATTTTCGTGTGAATCCAACGCTTGACCGAATTTCCAATCTGTTCCGAGTTCAGGCGAAATGATTTTTGGCTGAGCATTCCAAGAAACTCCGTCGAAGTGAAAAGGGAAAACTTCGCCGTCAGTTCCAACGTCGTGATTTGCACCAACTAAAACGATGTCGTCAGAAATAGTTACAGCTTGACCGAATTTGTAATCTGTTTTTGCATCTGCACCAGCTGTTAATTTTGTAACGAAATTCCAGTTCAGACCTGTTCTTTTGTAAATGTAAGCAGAGCCTGAATTTTCTAAATTGTTAGTTGAGTCTCCTTCTGCACCGATGAGAATCGTTGTTCCGTAAATTGAAACTGCGGAACCGAAACGGTCGTTTGTTCCTCCGTCTTGAGAAAGTATTTTGATTTGGAGATTCCAAATGTCGTTTTCTTTTTTGAAAATGTAAGCTGCTCCTGAATTACTTCCGTTTGCGTCGTGGTCAGGATTTCCGATAATCGCGTAATTTCCTGAGATTGCAACAGATTCACCGAAGTGGTCGAAGCCTTGTGTGTCAGAAGGGTTGAGTTTTTGCTCTTGCGAAAAAGCGTTTGTGAAAACTATTAGAATTAAAATTGTAATTAAAGAATTCATTTTTTATCTCCTCGATAAAATTTGTTTTAAAATTTTCTGAAAGAGACATTTCATAATTTGTGCCAAAAACAAAATCTTTGTTTGGAGTCTTTGAGCTAAGGTTTGTGATTCAAGTCAACTTTCTTCGGTCTGATGAAATTTCGTCAAGAGGGGATTTTATAACTCGAATTTGAAAAAAGTTATTGTAGATTTCAAAAGTGTCAAAAATAAAAAATTTGGAGAAATTTTATGAAAGCCTTAAGCCTACTTTTAATCTTTTGTGCTTCTTTTGTTCAAGCACAAGAGTTTAATCCGTTTGAAGAGAATTACAAACCAACTTTAAACGAAGATTACAGAATTTTGGGATTTACTCAACAAGCTTGGACAGGTTCGAGTTGGATAAATCTTAGCAAAGCAACTTATTCTTACGATTCAACGACTTACGTTGATGAGATTTTGACCGAAAATTGGATTAATAATTCTTGGCAAATTGTTCTGAAAACTGAATACAACTACATCCTAACAGACTTAGATGAAGTTTTAAACAAGGCTTGGAATGGGACAGGTTTTGAAAATTACAACCATTCACTTTTCACTTACGATTCAAGTGGAGCTAATACGGAAATTCTTGCACAAAATTGGGTGAACCAAAGTTGGGTGAATTCTGTGAAAGTAACCTATTCCTACAATTTGGGAAAAATTGATACAGTTTTGAATGCAAGTTGGACTGGAGGAGATTGGGTAACAGCAAGTAGAGAAATTCGTTCTTACAATTCTAACGACACTTTAACTACCGCAATTACTCAGAATTTGAATGGTGCAAGTTGGGTTAATGCTACAAAGCAAAGTTACTCTTACAATGTGCTTGGAGATGTTTCTCAGATTTTAACAGAAAGTTGGAATGGAACAAGTTGGGCAAATCAAAATCTATTTATCGCTGTTTTTGATACACTAAATAATTTGTCAGAAGCTGAGTACAAAAGTTGGAATGGAAATTCTTGGACAGATTTTGTAAGAACATTTTACACTTACGAACTAATCCCTGTAGCAATTGAAGAAAACCCAAATTTGATTTCAGACTTCAAACTTTCAAATTATCCAAATCCTTTCAATCCTTCAACTACAATTAATTACGAATTAGAAATTACGAATTACGAATTGGCTAAGTTGACAATTTTTAATGTTCTTGGGCAAAGGATTAAGGACTTTAATTTGACAGAGCCAAAAGGTTCGGTTGTTTGGAACGGAACTGATAACTTTGGAAAATCTGTTTCAAGTGGAGTTTATTTTTACAGAATTCAAACTGGAAAACAAACTCATGCCAAGAAAATGCTTCTGCTCAAGTAATTAATATTAAAAGTATTTTACTAAATTCTTAGCCAAAGTTAAGTTTTTGAATTTTCTCCGATTTTTCTTACTTTGCATTTTCTAATTTTATTACTGAAAACAGAAATTGACAATATTTTTTGGAGAAAATTAAATGGCTAAAAATCATTTTGACGTTGTTGTCGTTGGTGGAGGACCTGGAGGTTACACAGCAGCAATTCGTTCAGCACAACTCAAACTCAAAACTGCAATTGTTGAAAAAGATAAACTTGGTGGAATCTGCTTAAATTGGGGTTGTATTCCGACAAAAGCACTTTTGAAAAGTGCAGAAGTTTATCACACAATGAAAAAAGCAAAAGATTTCGGAATCAGTTGTGATAATCTTTCTTTTGACTTTTCTAAAATTATTAAAAGAAGCCGAAATGTTTCTACAAAACTTACAAATGGCGTGAAGTTTTTGATGAAGAAAAACAAAATCAATCACTTCGCTGGAATTGCGAACCTTAAAAATAAAAACACAATCGAAATCACAGATTCAAACGGAACTTTAGCAGAAACAATTACTGCTGACAAAATCATAATCGCAACAGGCGGAAGACCAAGAGCATTTCCGGGAGTTGATTTTGACGGCGAAAAAATTATTACTTCAAAAGAAGCAATGAATTTGCCAACTCAACCAAAGTCAATGTTAGTAATTGGTGCAGGAGCAATCGGTGTGGAATTTGCGAGTTTTTACAACGAATTTGACACAAAGATTACAATTGTTGAAATGATGCCAAATCTTGTTCCGATTGAAGACGAAGAAGTTTCACAGACTTTGGAAAAAAGTTTCAAAAAACGTGGAATTGATATTTTTACAAGTTCAAAGGTTGCTTCTCTCAAAAAGACAAAAACAGGCGTTACAGCAGAAATTGAAACTCCAGACGGAAACAAGACAATCGAAGCAGATGTTTGCCTCGTTGCAATCGGAATCCAAGGAAATGTCGAAGGTTTCGGACTTGACACTCTTGGGGTTGAAATTGATAGAGGCTTTATCAAAACAAATGATTCTTACGAAACGAATGTTAATGGAATTTATGCAATCGGAGACGTAATTGGTGCTCCACTTTTGGCTCACGTTGCTTCTTCGGAAGGAATTTGTTGTATTGAACGAATTGCAGGAAATCATCACCCTGGAGTGGATTACAGTGCAATTCCAGGTTGTACTTACTGTTCACCACAAATTGCAAGTATTGGCTTAACTGAGAAAAAAGCTCGTGAACTCGGTTACGAAATCAAAATCGGAAAATTCCCCGTTATGGCTCTCGGAAAAGCAAGAGCAATTGGCGAAGACGAAGGTTTTGTAAAAACGATTTTCGATGCAAAATATGGCGAATTTCTTGGAGCTCACATTATTGGACCAGAAGCAACTGAACTAATCGCAGAATTTGGACTCGCAAAAACTATGGAAGTTACAAGCGAAGAAATTATGCACACAGTTCACGCTCACCCAACTTTGTCAGAAGCAATTCTTGAATCTGTCGAAGACTCTGAAGGAAAAGCGATTAATTTTTAAAAGTTGAAAAAACTTAAGATTAGGATTGCCGACTTTAGTCGGTTTAGTGCTAAAAAACCGACTAAAGTCGGCAATCCTTTTCAATGTTTTCTGATAAAAATCACTCCACAAACGAGTTTGTCATAGTGCTAAATTCATTAAAAATTTATCTTCAATTCTGTAAAATCGGATTTTTGGAATACCTTGCTTACAGAGTGATGAATTTTATGCACTTCCTTTCTTATCCAATTATTATTTTTGCACACATTTATTTTTACGAAGCAGTTTACCAAGTTAAGTCTGAAATTGGAAGTTTCAATCTTAACCAAGTTGTAACTTATGTTGCGATTAGTTGGATTTTACGTTCGTTTTACAGGACTTACATTTCCAACACAATCGGAATGAAAGTTCGGCAAGGTCAAATTGCAATGGACTTGGTCAAGCCGATAAATTTTATGGGTTATAATCTTTTCTACGCTGTTGGCAAAAGTTTTTATCGAGTTTTTAGCATTGCTTTGCCTTTGGTCGCGATTTTTATTTTTTCTGATAAAATAATTCCGCCAAGCTTAGATTCGTTTTTAATGTTTTTAGTTGTTATCGTTTTGGCATTTTTTATTGTTTACTTGATAGATTTTATAATTGGAGTTTCTGCATTTTTCTTTGATTTTAATAACGGTTTTGTTTGGACAATGGAATCAATAATTGCATTCTTTGCAGGTCTTGTTGTCCCGTTGACTTTTTTACCAAAACCACTTTTGCTCATTGCCGAAAGTTTGCCTTTTCAAAATCTCTACTTCATTCCAATGCAGTTCTTTTTAGGGAAAATTGGTTCTGAAGTGTTTTTTGAAGTTGTTGTAAATGAAATTTTTTGGATTGCGATTTTATTTTTTCTGAGTAGATTTTTGTATTCTTTGGGAATTCAAAAACTTACTATTCAAGGAGGGTAGGAAAATTAAGAACTTGGAATTAAGAATTAAGAGAAATGCTTCAACGCAAAGCGTTGAAGCAAAAAAATATTAGTCATTAAACATTATTCATTAGTTAGTCTCGACTTTTGAGGAATTTTTTGAGAGCCATAAAATCTTCGTTGAGGTAATTGAGTCGTCTTGAAATCCCACGAGCCATACTTTTGTAAAATTTAGCTGCCATTCCAACGTTGTTTTCGAGAAGTTCACGAAGTTCAGAGTAAGGAATTTTCCAAATATCACATCTTTCAACAGCAACCCCAGAAGCAGAACGAAGTCCTTCATCAAAAAGTGCCATTTCACCGACGTAACTTCCTGTACCTAAAAGAGCAAGTTGTTTCGCATCTCCACCAGTGTCAATTTTCATTAACCTAAGAGTCCCGAGACGAATTATGATTAAATTGTCGCCTTCCTCATTTTCGTGAAAAGCGTGGTCTCCTGGAATGATTGTTTCTTTGTGAGCTACACTTATTACTTTTTCAAGTTCGATTTGAGAAAATTCTGCAAACAAACTACAACGTTTAAGTTCGTTTAATTCTTCTATCATTTTATTGGTTCCTGATTTTAATTTTTAATTAAAGCTAAAAATAATACTAATGCTAAAAAAATCACATAACTAAATTCAAGGCTTTGTGCAAAGTTTCACTTAATTCTTGAACAGTGAAAGGTTTGTTAATTGAACCACAAAAACCAAACTCTTCAGGTTTAACTAAAGCAGGGTTGTTTTGGTAACCACTTGAAATTATGGCTCTTACATTTGGGTCAAGAACTTTAAGTTTCTGAATTGTCTCTTCTGCTCCAAGCCCTCCAGAAATTGTCAAATCCATAATTACTAAATCTATTGGCGAATCTGATTTCATACTTTCTTGATAAATTTTGATAGTTTCTTCACCGTTTTTTGCTAATAGTGGATTGTAGCCAAGGTGATTTAAAACACCTTCAGCAACTTCAAGAATTGTCTCTTCGTCGTCCATTACTAAGACATTCCCTTTGCCGAGTTTTAGCTTTTTAAGGGCTAATTTTGGAGTCTCAATTTGTGTCTCTGAAGCAGGTAGGTAAATTGTAAAAGTTGTTCCGATTCCTAATTCTGAGTCAACACTGATGTGTCCATTGTGACTTTTAATTATTGAAAAACAACTTGCCAAGCCTAAGCCGTTTCCATTTTTTTTCGTTGTAAAATAAGGGTCAAAAATTTTGTTTAGACTTTCTTTGGAGATTCCCGTTCCATCATCTCTAATGGAAATTTTTACATAATTTCCATTTGGTAATAAAAGTGGATTTCGTTCGTTTATTTCTTCATTTTCGCAATTAATCCAAATTGTTCCATTTGAAGGAATTGCTTGTTTTGCATTGATAATTAAGTTGTCAATTACTTGTCCGATTTGCCCTTGGTCAATTTCAACTTTCCACAAATCTTTTGCGGCACTTACTTCAGAATTTATACTTGAACCTCGTAGGTCAAAGTGGGCTGACTCTTCGACTAATTCTACAATTGAAGAAGTCTTTTTTGTTGAAGAACCTGTTTTGGCAAAAGACATTAATTGTTTTGTTAAAGCTACAGCTTTGAGTGTCGTGTTTTGAGCAATTTCGAGGCGTTTCATAATTTTTTCATCTGTTGGCTTTGCAAACATTTTTGCTAAGGAGATATTGCCGTTAATCGCCGTTAGTAGATTATTAAAATCGTGAGCAATCCCACCTGCAAGCACATTTATTGATTCAGATTTCTCTAGTCTAAGCAGTTCATCTTGTAATTTCCGTTTGGCTGTTATGTCATAAAAAACTATAACTAAACCCGAACTATCACTTTGCTGTGAGTGTATCGGGGAAGCACTCCCTGAGATTACTCTGTCAATTCCATTTTGACTTCGTAAAATCAAATTGTTGAAGAATCGAACTTTTCCGTCTTTTCCAAGAGTCTTTTCAACTTCAAATTCAACGTCTTCTTCAGTTTTCTCAGTTTTGAGTTTAAAAATTTCTTCAACAGATTTTCCAATTGAATCTTCTGAAAGATGCCCTGTGAGGAATTCGGCAACTTTGTTCATAAGAACTATTTTCCCATTTTCGTCAGTTGTGATAATTCCATCGTTAATACTTCTGATAGTGACTAAGAGGTTTTCCTCACTTTTTTGGATTTCACCGATTTGCTCCTGCAGGGTTTCATTTAGTTTCTCAATCTCACGTTTTTGAGCAAGATCTTCTGCACACTGTAAAAGAGAATGCAAAAGGACACCGTTGTTAATTGGTTTTAAGACAAATTTATCGACTCCAATATCAATAGATTTTAGATAAATGAAGTCGTCGTGAAAAGCTGTAGTGATGATAATCGGAGTTTGTGGAGAGATTTCTTTTATTCTTTCTGACATTTGTAAACCATTCATAAGAGGCATTTGGATATCGGCAATGACAATATCAGGTTGATGTTTTTCGAACATTTCAAGCCCTACTTGACCGTTCTCAGCTAAATAGATTTTTTTCGCATCCTTGCCCAAAAATTCAGCTAATGCTTCTAATTGCTCTTTTTCGTCTTCAACATAGAGAATTGTAAATTCAGAAAGACTTGCCATTTGAGTTACGCCTTAGTTTAAATTCTAAAATACCTATCATTTGGTATTAAAACTAAAAACGAAGTACGAATAATTCCGTAAAAATTATTTTTTTAAAATTGGTTCTGAAATTTCTTGAGAAACTGCTCAAAGTGGAAAGACTAAGCTCTTTGAGACTCATAATGTTCATAGCCTTTAAGTCCCAAGTATTTTCTTAAATAGAAAACAGCTATGTAAACAAAAGGTGTGTCTGTCATAGCAATCAAAAACTTGAAAATGTAATTAGCAATAATTACAATAATTATGTCTTCATTTGGCACAAAAGCAGCTGTTGCAGGATTGTTGTAAAAAAAAATGGTATTTACCGTTGCAGTGTCCAAAAGTTGTGAAGTCGCAGTAGAAGCTGTGTTTCTTAACCAAAGATGTTTCCCTTTTGTAAGTCTTCTAATGTAATGAAAAAGGTAATTGTCGTTGAGCTGAGCGATTGTGTAAGCCAACATTGAACCAAAGATTAGTCTAAAAGTTGAAGAGAATACAGTTTTATAAGCCTCTTGAAATTCAGCGTTAGGAGTTGGTAAAATACTAACTAAGTTTATAAATCCCATTAAAATTAAACTAAAGCAAAATCCAAGAATCACCATAAAGTCCGCACGCTTTTTTCCATAAATCTCACTTACAAGGTCAGTCATAAAGAATGTAATTGGGTAAGCGATGATTCCCGAAGTCAAAAGTAACGCTTGCTCATTTCCAGCTAAATCTATTGTTAGCCCAAAGGGTTGAAATAATTTTGTTCCAACAACATTAGTAATAAGCAAAACCGAAATAAAAAGCCCTGCAATAACAAAATAAATTCTATCACCTTTTTGCATAAAATTTCTTTTCTATTTTTGATTTGATTAACATTTATTATTTTCCAATAAAATACGAACTAAATCCATATTTAGAGCGATTTTTTAAGAGTGTGATTTTTTTTAAAATTATGCTTGACACGTAAGGTAGTTTGAATTAAGTTTGCTGCTCAATTTTTCGGGACATAGCGCAGCTCGGTTAGCGCGCCTGCCTTGGGAGCAGGAGGTCGCAGGTTCAAATCCTGCTGTCCCGATTTTTTTAGAGCACCGATAGCTCAACTGGATAGAGCAACAGCCTTCTAAGTTGTAGGTTGAAGGTTCAAGTCCTTCTCGGTGTATCAAACGGTGGTTGTAGCTCAGTTGGTAGAGCACCGGATTGTGGTTCCGGTCGTCGTGGGTTCAAATCCCATCATCCACCCCTTTAAGAAAAGAAACTGTTTATTGGTGCCTTCGTCTAGTGGTTAGGACTCAGGGTTTTCATCTCTGCAACAGGGGTTCAATTCCCCTAGGCACTGTTTTTTTCCTCATATTAAACCCTCCTTTATTTTAGCATAGCTTAAGGGGACCTTAACTGGTTCCCTTTTTTAAAAGCTGATAAATTAGGTTTAAAAAGTGCAAGATTTTTCTTAGCACTTTTTTTTTGACCTTAACTTTAATTATATTCACCAAACTTTTTGTTAACAGTAACTATCTAGAGAGTTTTCACATTACTTATGAAAAATATTTTTACGATATTTTTGATTGCTTTTTGCACGATTTCGAGTGTATTCTCGCAAGATTTAAAGGTTAATGCTTTTGTCGATAAAAATGAGATTAAAATCGGTGAACCCATTGATTTTACTTTGGAAATTACTGCGAAAAATAACATCGAAATTGACTTCCCAGAATTTAAAAAAGTCATTGGTAAATTTGATGTTGTTGAACCTGCTAAAGTCATTTCCCAAGAAAACCAAGATGACGTTATAACGACTGTAAAATATAGACTCACTCGTTTTGAACTTGGAGAAGAAAAGATTCCGCCAATCAACGTTGATTTCAGAATCCCTTCTGACACTACTGTAAATTCGATTCAGTCAAGTGCAATTGCAATAAATGTTGTTTCTGTTTTGAATTCTGAGCAAGACAGAAAAATTGCTGACATTGAATCGCCTGTCGAATATCCTTTTGACTGGGTTCAACTGGGAATTTGGATTTTATTTGGTTTAGTTTTGATTGGAGTTGTTTACTGGATTTGGAAAAAGTTTTTTGCGAATAAGCCTAAGAAAGAAAAAGAGATTGAAGAAATAAAAGACACTCGTTCGCCTTGGCAAAAGGCAATGGAGTCTTTACAAAAAATGAAACGAGACGAACTTGCTCAAAAAGGTGATTTCAAAGTTTTCTACACTGAGTTGACAGATGTTTTCAGGAATTATCTTGGCGGAATTACTACAGTTGGAACTTTGGAAATGACTTCTTCTGAACTTTTGGAGCTAACTGAAAAACTTAAAGTTCAAATGCAAATTTCTCAAAAGTTACATCAGTTTTTGATGTTTTCGGATTTGGTTAAATTCGCAAAAGAAATACCGACCTTGACTCAAGCAGAAACTCACTACGAAGAAATGACCGAAATTATTAATTCAATAGAGCAGTTTTTGGTTGAACGTGAAAGAGCAAGAAAAGAAATTGAGCAAAGCAATTCTCAAACTAAGGAGAAAAGTTTTTGATAGAGGTTAAAAATCTTTCAAAATTTTACGGAAAAAACAAAGCTGTTGAAGACTTAAGTTTTGAAATTCAAAAAGGTGAAATTGTTGGTTTCTTGGGTCCAAACGGAGCAGGAAAAACAACGACAATGCGAGTCTTGACTTGTTTTCACCCTGCGACAAGCGGTGAAGCAAGAGTCGCCGGATTCGATGTTTTCAAAGAAGCACAGAAAGTTAAAGAGAAAATCGGTTACTTGCCTGAAACTCCACCTCTTTACAAGGAAATGAGAGTTAGAGATTACCTTACTTTTGTGGCAAAAATTAAAGGTGTTCCTTTTTCACAAGTCAAAAAAAATACTGACGAAGTGATTGAAAAATGTGGTTTACAAACTTATGCGGATAGTTTGATTTTGAAACTTTCGAAAGGTTACAGGCAACGAGTCGGAATTGCTCAAGCACTCATTCACAAGCCCGAAATTTTGATTTTAGACGAACCGACTTCGGGGCTTGACCCTGCACAAATTATTGAAGTTAGAAATTTGATTAAGTCGTTGACAGGTGAACACACAATTCTTCTTAGCACTCACATTTTACCCGAAGTTTCGATGACTTGCCAAAAGGTTGTAATCATTAATCGTGGTAAAATTGTTGCAAAAGATTCTTTGGAAAATCTTTCACAAAGTGGTGGGCTTTTTTATTCTTTGCAAATCGAAGGTGAACAAACTGATGCTTTGGTAAGTGATTTGCATAACCTTAAAGAAGTTTCAAGTGTAGATTTTATGAATAAAAACTCTCTGAAAATTGGACTCAAAGAGGACTTAAAAACCTCAATAAAAATTGCGAATCTCGTTTACAAAAACGGTCTTGAACTTTCTGAACTCAAGAAAGAAACTTTGTCTTTAGAAGAAATTTTTGTCAAACTTGTTTTTGGCGATAACTAAAAATTAAAGACCTATTAGGTCTGAAAAAATATCAAAACTCAAAATGATTAAAAATATTTACGTAATTTCTGCAAAAGAGGTGAAGTCATTTTTTTCTTCGCCGACGGCATTTGTCGTGATTGCACTTTTTCTTGTGCTTAGCGGTTACTTGTTTAATGGACTTTTGCACTCATTTTTCAAAGCGATGTCGCTTTCCAATCTTCCTGATTACAACTTCACTGTAAACATTAACAGAATGTTACTTTCGCCTTTCATTCTGAATTTAAGTTTTGCGATTACTGTAATGCTTCCGATGTTGACAATGGGAAGTTTTGCAGAAGAGAAAAAACTTAGCACTTTCGAACTACTTTTCACCTCTCCAATTTCGAGTTGGGAAATTGTTCTTGGCAAGTTTTTCGGGATTCTTAGCTTTTACTTGGTTGTTTTGCTAATCACTTTTTCCTACTCAGTTTACATTGGTTTTTATGGTGAAGTTGAACTTTTACCTGTTTTAGTTGGTTACTTAGGTTTGTTTTTGATGGGTGGAACTTTGATTGCAATTGGAGTTTTCATTTCTTCTACAACTGAAAGCCAAGTCATCGCAGCGGTTGGAACTTTTGTTGTTTTCTTTTCGATGTGGCTTGTGAAAAGTGTTTCTTCGGCTTTCGGTGAAAATTGGGAAGAATTTTTACTTGCGATTTCGGTTGTTGACAATCTTTCTGCGTTTGCAAAAGGAATCGTTGAAACTAAGCACTTAGTCTTTTACTTGAGTGCGATTTTCTTCGGGCTTTTCTTGACAAAAACAACAATCGAATCGAAAAGGTGGAGAGATTAAAATGTTAAAAAAAATCGCTACTTTTTCAGCAGTTTTCGGACTTCTTCTACTCGCTTACGCCGGAATAGAATTTTCAATTTTGAATGTTTGGCAACCTCACGACACAATTTTAGCTGTCTCAGGAATTATCTTACTTTTGGTTTACCTTGTGGCAGATTTTAAAGAAATCATTTCAAGCTTTTCCAAACGTTCTTCTCAGTTGAACTTTAAAACTTTATTCGGAATGGTTTTGGTTTTTGCACTTTTGATTGTAGTGAATTTCATTTCTGCACGCAGAAGTTTGAGGTTTGATTCAACTGCAAACCAAACAAACAGCCTTAGTTACCAAACAATCCAAATCCTTAAAGGGTTGGAGCAGGAAATCAAAGTTTTCGGATTTTTCAAGTCTGACCAAAGCGACCAAATTCGTGATATTTTTGGGATTTACGAAAATTACACCGACAAAATTACTTTCAAAGTTGTTGACCCTGACAAGGAAAATGCACTTGCTTCCGCTTACCAAGTTGAAAAATATGGAACTGTAATTTTTGACGGTGGAGAACTAAAAGATTTTACAGCAAACATTTCTGAGCAGTCAATTACGAATGGAATCTTGAACGTTACGCGAAAGACTCGAAAAGGAATTTATTTTTCGGAAGGACACAAAGAGACTGACATTCATTCTGAAGAGAAAAAAGGTTACTCGAAAATTGCCACAAAACTTTACTTGCAAAGTTACGAACCGAAAAAGTTGATTCTTGCACAAACAGTTGAAGTTCCAAAAGATCTTTCAACTTTAGTAATCGTGAATCCAAAAATTGATTTTCTGGAAGGCGAAATTGAATTTCTGAAAAAGGTTTTAGTGGCACGAAAAAGTATTTGTGTTTTGGTTGAACCTGCAATAGAGCTTCCGCGGCTTTTCAGCTTTTTGCGAGAATGGGGAATTTTTATTCGTGATGATGTTGTCGTTGACCTTTCTCCTGCAAATCAAACTTACGGAGGCGACCCAACTTTACCACTTGTTGTGAATTACGCAAGTCACCCTATTACGAAAAAATTTGGAAAAATTTTGACAGTTTATCCGATTGCACGTTCTGTTGACACTTTGCAAACTACAAAACCTTTGTTCAAAACAATTTTGGCTTCGACAAGCCCTGAGTCTTTTGGAGAGACAGATTTGGAAGACGGAAAAGTTAGGTTTGATCCTGAAAGTGACAAACAAGGTCCTTTAGGGATTGCTGTTGTTTCGGAAGCAATTGTTAGCTTGGACTCACAAAGCCCGAAAGTTGTTGTCTTTGGTGACTCGGATTTTATCGATAATTTTTACCAAGATAAAACAGGAAACGCTGACTTCTTCTTGAACACAATTTCTTGGCTTGCAAGTGATGAAGACTTGATTTCAATTCGAGCAAATGAAGCAAACGAGACGAAACTTGTTATGACTCAAGGTGAAACAGTTGTAGAATTTATGCTTACAATTTTTATTCTTCCCGGATTCTTTTTCTTTCTCGGAATCATTGTTTACCTTAGAAGAAAAGAATAATTCAAATTAAATGAGTTGAAAAATGAAAACTTTAAAGAACTTTGCTTTACTCATACTAACGCTTTTTATCTTCTCTTGTGCTTCTGAAAGTGCAAATGATTTGGTAGGAATTGGAAATCATAACTACGAAAATAAAAATTATGACCAAGCAATTGAGACTTACAAAAAAGCACTTGAAATTGACCCAAATTCTGCTTTAGCTTTTTATGGTTTGGGAATTGCTTTTGCAGCAAAAGAAGAGTTTGACAAAGCAGTTGAAAATTACCAAAAATCAATTGAAATAAATCCGAAACTTTATCAAAATTATTATGGGCTTGGAACTTCTTACTTTGAAAAAAGCAAGTTGGGCGAAGCGGAAAAAAATTATCAAAAATCAATTGAGCTAAACCCAAAACACGAAAGTTCCTATTTTAGTCTTGGGAAACTTTATGAGAAAAAAGGCGAACTTGAAAAAGCATCTGAAGTTTATGAAAATGCAATTGGAATTGCTCCTAAAAACTACAACATTTTAGTTAGCTACGGTGAATTGGCTTTAAGATTGAAAGATAATGAAAAAGCGATTTCAGTTTTCTCAACGTTGTTAGAGGAGAATTCTGAGGAACCAATTTTACTTTACAAACTTGGCAATGCTTACCACAGTAAAGGCGAGTTTGGCAAGGCTGTAGAATTTTACGAAAAGACTCTTGGTTTTGACCCTGATTTCAAAAACGCTTATTTTGCTCTCGGAAATATTTTTGAATCTCAAGGTAAAAAAGAAGAAGCAATTTTGAATTTTGAAAAATATCTCCAGTTGAATCCACAGCAAACAGAAGCTCAAGTTGTCAGAACGAAGATTCACAAGTTGAAAGGAAATTAAAATGCAAGTTTTTGAAAAGCATAAAAAGGACTTGAATAAAATTGTTGATGAACTTCCTGAAGAAAAAATTATTGAGTTAGTGGATTTCGCCAAATTTTTGTTTGCAAACTATTCTACAAAGAATTCGCAAGTTGATAAAAATGGATTAATTCTACAACAACAAGCACTTAAAAAGATTTGGGATAATCCGGAAGAGGATATTTATGAATTATAATAAAGGTGATGTTGTCATTTTACCTTTTCCGTTTGTTATTTCTAAAGGAATTCAGCAAAAAGCAAGACCTGCTTTAGTGGTTTCTAACCATTTAGTTAGGCGAAGGTTTGATGATTTAATTTTAGCCGGCATAACTTCGCAAAGAACAAATGAAGTTATTGAAACTGAAATGTTAATAAATGAAAAAGACTCTTATTTCAATGAGACAGGTTTATTAAAAACATCTGTAATTAGATTTGAGTATTTAATGACGATACCAAAAACATTGGTGAGAAGAAGGTTAGGTCAAATCCCACAAAGTATTCTGAAAAAAATTGATGAGAAACTAAAACTTAGTTTAGGCTTGAATTGATTTTCCAAGAAAACTCCTTTTCAAATCTGACAATCCGTACAATCGGGCAGAAGGAAATCTACATTTTTGACATTCATAATTTTGCCTTTCCGATTTGGGCTTTAGCTAAAGACTTTGAAAATCCGCCAGAACTTGTAACTCTTGACACTCACGCAGATACAAGAGAATTTCTTAACATTCATTTTCGGAAAAAATATCCGAATGCTTCTAACAAAGAAATTTTGGAATTACGTAAGAAGAGGCTTTTTGAAATTGATGTAAAAAATTATGAGTCGGTTTTAAAAGGCACTTTGGAAATTGCAAACGACGAACACATTACCGCAGCACAAGAACTTGGGATAATTTCTACCGTTCATTCAATCAATCATTCTTTGCACGATTCTAAAGACGGTGAAATTAAATTTTATTGCAGCTTAAGAATACCTGCCGAAGATGTTTTGCCACACAACTTTAAGCCAAACAAGTGGTTTGTTGAGAATTGTTTGGAAGATGAATTTTTTGAAAAGATTGGCTTTAAAACTCCAGTGTCAAAATTCATTTTGGACATTGATTGTGATTACATCACGAAAGAAGAGGCACTTTGCCCCAAAAATATTGAAGTTTTTTCGGAATTAGTGAGAAAGTGTGAATTGATTACAATTGCAAGAGAGCCGAGTTTTTGCCAAAATGTTCGATCTGAGAAAATTGAGAAAAGACTTTTAGAAATTATTAGTGAGATTTTAGGATAATAATTTATTTTTAAGAAATTTGAATCAAGATTAATTTGAGGGAGAAGTAAAAAAATCCCAAATTTAGACTTATGGAGTTTTTATGAAACCTTTTATAAATTATAAATTATTAATTACCTATTTTCTATTTTCTTTAAACCTTTTGGCTTGTGGAGAAAGTGATAAAGATAATGAAATCATTGATTTGGATGATCCTAAAATTACTACAATACAAATAACCGGTGATTTATTCTTTTTGGGAGCCGATTCGGAAAATGTAGTGGTTTCAATAGATTCAACAGATGGAAGTTATATTTGTAACCTTAATAATGTAACAGATGTTACTGCAAGAATTCCTTATTTTATTTTTACTTCTGACGAGGCAAATGAAATTCCACTTTCTTGGGTTGAAATAGTTGCTACTGATGTTAGTGGAGTTAATTTCTCACCTAGCTTTTATATAACATCTTCTACAGCAAATATTCAAAATAATGGAGAAGAAGGGAAATTAAGTTTGCAACTTAAAGTAACTGAATTAGGTGAAAAGATAAGAACATCTAATAAAATAAAAGTAGTATTTAAAATAGATTAGTAATTCGCCCTGATTCCGCGTTTGAGTATTCTCACCATACTTTTTCGCAATTTTGCACCATATTTCTCCGGTAAGTAAAAGAAGAAGATTTGATTGTCAGGCAAGTAACCTGCAAGTGTTGTAACTCCATCGCTCGAAAGAGTTCCAGTTTTGCTTGGAACTCCGAAACTGCCTTTTGAGAGCAAGTATTTATATTTTTTGAAATGCACGAAGACTTCACAAACAGCTTTTGCTGAGGCTTTACTTTCGATTGAAATTCCCGAACCTTCTTCAAGAATTAAATCAACACCTTTTGATTCCCAAAACTCATTTAATTTCTCTGCTCCGATTGAAGCCTGAACTCCTGTGCAATCTTGGTAAGAAGCCATAATGTTTAGTGAGTTGGCTATGACGTTGTTTGAGTATTTGAGCATAACTTCACACATTTCCTCAACCGTTTTTGAATTGAAATGAGAGTAGTGAAGTTCCATTGATTCGGGTTTTGGAGTTTCTGCAACGACTTTGATTTTGACACCTTTTTTTTCCAAAAACATTTGTAAATAGTCGCCGAAGTAAACATTTCCTCTTTTGTAGTAATTCAAATTTACATTGTAAGTTCCATTACGGAAAGAGCGTAAGTAGCCATAAAGTTTGTTTGGGATTCGAGAGCTTTTGGTGCCGTAACGAAGATTGTAAACGGCGATGTTTCTACCTCTTTTACGAAATTTTATAGAATTGAAATTGGCTTGAACAGGCAAAACCATTGCATTATACTGCAAGAATGTTTCCTTTGCCCCGGGTGGAATTCTTCGGTCGAAAAAATTTCCTTGAATCGTTTCATTTTGGACAATTTTCAGAGTGTCAATTTTGTCAGCTAAGTAAAGTTTTAAAGACCTTGCGAGAGTGTCTGCGATTGTTTTAATTTCTTCTGTTGTCAAAAAAGGGTCGTACTCACCAAGCACAACAAGATTTGATTTTTCCAAGTAAAATTGAGTTTGAGGTCTGTAATCTTTACCGAGCTTTTCAAGAACAAAGTAAGCCGAAGGGACTTTTGCAACAGAAGCCAATGGAACTTGTTCTTCCGCTTCGTGTCCGTGAATTAATTTTTCACTAGGACTGAAAACTGCGGCAGTTCCGCTATGTTCTTTCAAGTGATACTCAAATCGCTCCCAATTTTTATTTTTATAGAGTTTCTCTTCTTTAAGAGACTCGGCTTGGGAAATGGTAAAAGAAAAAGTTAGAAATAAAAGAATCAGTAAATTAGCAAAAGTCATTTTATACTTATTTTTTTAAACTTTGTGAACAAATAATTTAGCGGTAAATTAAAAATTATTGAAAATGGTAAGTTAAAATTTAACACATAAAATTCTGAAACCAAAGATGCAACAAAGAAATTCAGACTTAAGCAAAATCGGCACAATTACTCACGGTTCACTGACAGAAGGTTTAAAAATGCGAGTTTCTCCGAATGTGAGTGTAGAGGACTTACGAGTCGGGAAATTCGTCGTCGTTGACGGTGTGAAAAATCAATTTTTCTCGATGGTAACAGACGTAACACTTGAAGCGTCAAATCAAGAGATTTTGCAGAAACCACCTGAAAATGCACAGACTTTGCTTGGGCAAGTTCTCGCAGGAAACCAAACTTTCGCAACAGTCGAACTCAAGCCAATGTTGATGCTTCCTTACTTAGACGAAACTGAAGACGTTTCGGAAGAGATTCTGCCAGTCAAAACAATTCCACCACACTTCTCGCCAAGTTTTAACGCTCTTGAAAAAGAAGTTGCAAGGATTTTCGGAAGTGAGCAACTTGACCCAAAATTCTTCAACATCGGAAAACCTCTCGATATGGAAATTCCTGTTACATTGAACCTTGAAAGGTTTGTTGAACGGAGCAACGGGATTTTTGGAAAGACCGGAACAGGTAAAACATTTTTGACAAGAATTGCACTTTGCGGACTAATCAGTCGGGAAAAAGCTGTAAACTTGATTTTTGATATGCACTCGGAATACGGTTGGGCTGGAAGCAGTGAAGGTGGAAACCCTGTAAAAGGTTTAAAACAAATTTTCAACGATAAAGTTGTGATTGCCTCGCTTGACCCAAAAACTACAAAAGCAAAAACTCCAAAACTTGACATCGAAGTTACAATTTCTTTGGACGAACTTGAACCCGAAGACATAATTTCTCTTGGCGATGAGATTCGCCTAAACGAGACAGCACTTGAAACAATGAATTTACTTCGTGCAAAATTTGGCAAAAATTGGATTGAAACTTTAATTTCAAGGTGTGAAGCAGAAAGTAGCAAAGAAGTTGCAGGGGAAGTTGGAGCTCACAACGAATCGGTTGCAGCACTTTTCAGGAAATTAAAGAGAATCCAAGAACTTCCTTTTGTCGAATCGAAAGACAAAGCCGATAAATCTTTTCACGAAATTTTGAATAAATTGAAATCTGGCAAAAGTGTTGTGCTTGAGTTTGGCAGAAGGTCAGGCACTTTGGATTATCTTTTGGTTTCAAATCTTTTGACACGAAAAATCCACAAAGAATACGTGAAGATTTCCGAAAGCTACTACGCAAATCCAACCAAAAACCAAAAACCAATTCCTTTGGTAATCACAATTGAAGAAGCTCACAGGTTCCTAAATCCACAAACTGCCAAGCAAACTGCTTTTGGAATGATTGCAAGAGAGATGAGAAAATACTTTGTTACACTTTTGGTAGTTGACCAAAGGCCAAGCGAAATTTACGACGAAGTTCTTTCGCAACTTGGAACAAGAATCGTAGCACTTTTGAACGACGAGAAAGATATTTCGGCAGTTTTTTCGGGAGTTTCAGGTTCAAGTTCTTTGCGTTCAGTTTTAGCAAGTCTTGACCCGAAGCAACAAGCGATGATTCTTGGTTACGCAGTTCCAATGCCAATTGTAGTGAGAACCAGAGATTTTGATGAAGATTTTTATAAAGATGTGAGTTCTTGGAGTTCAGGTTCAGGAGTAAGTTTCGATTCTGATAAAAGTCTCGGTAATGATTTAGATGGAGTTTTTTAGGAAATCTTAATTTCTTGATTAGAATTTCATTCCTTTCATTTTGACTTAAAGCCGTAATTTTCTTAGCTTAGCAAACTTAATTTTTTAACAAAACTTTGGAGTTAAAAACAAAAATGAGTACAACAATTCAAGATATTTATGCTCGCGAAATTCTAGATTCTCGCGGCAATCCTACAATTGAAGTTGAAGTTTTTCTCGAAGATGGAACTCTCGGAAGTGCTTGCGTTCCTTCAGGAGCTTCAACAGGTATTTACGAAGCTGTTGAACTAAGAGACGGAGATAAAAAACGTTACTTAGGAAAAGGTGTTCAAAATGCAGTTGACAATGTAAACGATGTTATTGCTTACGAAATTGCTGAGGAAGATGCAACTGACCAAGTTGGAATTGACAGAATTCTTTGCGAACTTGACGGAACTGAAAACAAAAGTAAACTCGGTGCAAATGCAATTCTCGGAGTTTCTCTTGCAACTGCTCACGCTGCTGCAAACTCTCTTGGTTTACCGCTTTACCAATACATTGGTGGAGTAAATGCAAAAACTCTTCCTGTTCCGATGATGAACATCATTAATGGAGGTTCTCACGCAGACAACAACGTAGATTTTCAAGAATTTATGATTATGCCTGTTGGAGCACCAACTTTTAGTGAAGCACTCAGAACAGGTGCAGAAGTTTTTCACTCGCTCAAAAAAGTTCTTTCTGCAAAAGGTTTGAATACAGCAGTTGGCGATGAAGGTGGTTTTGCACCAAACTTGAAATCCAACGAAGAGGCTTGCCAAGTCATTCTCGAAGCGATTGAAAAAGCAGGTTACAAACCAGGTGAAGATGTTTTCTTAGCACTTGACGTAGCCTCAAGCGAGTTTTATTCAAAAGAAGAAAAAATCTACAATCTCGCAGGTGAAGGCAAAAAATTATCTTCAGCTGAAATGTCTGATTTCCTTTCAAATTGGACAAAAAAATATCCAATCATTTCGATTGAAGATGGATTGGACGAAGACGATTGGGAAGGTTGGAAAATTCTAACTGATTCAATCGGAAAAGATGTTCAACTTGTTGGAGATGACCTTTTTGTAACAAACACAAAAAGACTTTCAAGAGGAATCAAGGAAGGAATTGCAAATTCAATTCTCATCAAAGTAAACCAAATCGGAACTTTGACAGAAACTCTTGACGCAATCGAAATGGCAAAATGTGCTTCTTACACTTCCGTTGTTTCTCACAGAAGCGGTGAAACAGAAGACACAACAATTGCTGACATTGCAGTTGCAACAAACGCAGGTCAAATCAAAACAGGTTCACTTTCAAGAACTGACAGAATTGCTAAGTATAACCAACTTCTTAGAATTGAAGACTTGCTTGGACAAAACGCAATTTATCACGGAAGAAATGTTTTAAAATAAAATTTTTCAAAAAGACCTTTCAGGTTTCTAAAACTTGAAAGGTTTAATTTTTAACTTAGATTAACACAAAAAAACAAAGGCAAAAAAATGGCTCAGATTACTTTAAAAGGTAACCCAATTAATACAAGCGGAAATTTACCAGCAGTTGGAAGTCAAGCTCCTGATTTCTTACTCACAAAAACAGACTTAAGTGATGTTTCTTTAAAAGATTTTGCAGGTAAAAATGTAGTTCTTAATATTTATCCAAGCATTGACACTCCTGTTTGTCAAGCTTCCACTCGCAAGTTCAATGAAGATGCTTCAAACTTAAACAACACAGTTGTTGTTTGTGTCTCTGCTGACTTACCTTTTGCTCACAAAAGATTCTGTGGTGCAGAAGGAATTGAAAATGTAGTTTCAACTTCACAACTCAGAAACAGCGACTTCGGCTCAAATTACGGTTGTAAAATTGTTGACGGTCCTTTAGCAGGTCTTCTTTCAAGAGCAATTGTAGTTGTTGATGGAAATGGAAAAGTTGCTTACACAGAGCAAGTTCCTGAAATCGCCCAAGAACCAAACTATGAAGCTGCAATGAATTCAGTAAAATAGTTTTTAGAGTTTTTTAACTTTATAAGGGAAGCAAGAAATTGTTTCCCTTTTTTTGTTTTAGTGAGAGCCTGACTGAAAGTCAGACACTCACATTCTTAATTTCTAATTCTTAATTCTTTAGAACTCTCCGCCGATGCTTCCGAGCGAGAAAAGCCATCTTGGTTTGTGAGTTCTGTGACCGTCGTAAAGCCAAGCAACATCGATTTTGAAAAACAAAAATCCTAAAGGAATGCTTGAAGAAAGTCCGTAAGTAAAAATCAAATCGTCAAATACTTTTGTGCCAACAGGCAAACCTCCGAGTTCGCCTTCTCTTGTTGTCCGTCTGTTAAGATTAAAATCTCCGTACCAAGCCGAACCTGTGTCAATGAAAAATGCTCCGAAGACAGGCGGAAAGCTGATTGGAGGAAAACCAAGATTGAATCTTTCAATTAAAATGTGACGAAACTCAGTGTTAATTACAAAAAACTTATCTCCAACCCCTTGGTAGTAATCTGCACCACGAATGTTTGGGACGAAGTAAGGAAAGAACTCTTCTTCTTGACTAAAAAGTTCATCTACAACTCCACCAGTTTCATTATTTGCGAAATCATAATTGAACCAGTAGCGAATTCCACCAAGAAAAAAGTGTTGTTTGTTGTCACCAAAACTTCTTCCACCTGAAAGTCTAAATGCCAGAGAGTTCCATTTTGTAAGTCTAAAATAATGTCTTGTGTCAAAGGTGAAAGTGTGAAAATCTAATTTCTCTCCTAAAAATTTGGGACTTCCTGTGTAATCTAAAGAATAACGCCAACCATCAACAGGTCCAGTGTAACCAGGTAAAGTTGAATCTCTAACATAAGAGACGTTTGGAATTGCAGAAGTTGTATTTCTTTTGATTAAAGATTCATCTACTTCGCTTGCAATAACTCCATCTAAATTGGAAATTAATTCCCGTCTTTGGTTACGGATGTCAATTCCAAAGTCAACTCTTCTGAATTTGCTAATCGGGTAAGAACCAAAAATATTAACACCAATTTGACGAAAGCGAACAATTGCTTCTTCGTTTCTAAGGTTTCCATCTTCAATTGTTAGAATATTGTATCCATAAAAATCAGCAAAGTGGTAAGCCTGTGCTATCCAATCAATTCTTCTTGGCAAATAAGCGTAAGTAAAACGGTAATCTGAGTTTTGTAAACTTACGAAAAATCCAATGTCCATTCCGAAGTTGTGATCTCCCATAATATCAGAAAAATTGAAAGAAACCAAACCTTGCAAACCGTTAAAAGTATCGTAGCCAAAAGCTCCACCAGTGTAATCTGGAGTAAATTTTAATCTATAACGGTTGACTTTATATTCGCCTTCTGGATCTTTTGTTAAGGAATCAGCTAAAGCAACAGGAACTCTGTAAATTCCTTCGTTCGGTTTGTCGGTGTCGTTCTCGTAACCTTGTGCGAAGACGTAATTTCTGAAGTCTTTGCCTGAGACTTCGCTGTCTTTTTTCTCTTCTTTCGCTGCTGTAACTGTTTTGGAAGTATCCTTTTTTGCTTCCTTTTCTTGTTTGGCAATAAGTTTAGATTTTTCAAGTTTTAGGTAATGAGTGTCTTCAAGTTTGATTGAATCAGGTTTGATTTCAGTTGGGTTTGAAAGTAAAAAAATGTCCCAACCGCCTTCGTAAAGTGAAGTGAAAGCGATTTTTGTGCCGTCGTTTGACCAATCAATTTGGTAGCAACCTGTAAGAACGTTTGTAATTGGGTAAGGAGAACTATTTTCTTTTTCAAGGTTTAGGAGAAAAATATTCGAAATTCCATTCATATCAGAAGTGAAAGCCAAGAATTTTCCATCAGGCGAAAAAACAGGGTGATTTTCTGCCCATTTTGAGTTTGTAAGCCTTTTGAGTTGTTTGGTTTCGCGATTGTAAAGGTAAAGGTCTTTTTGATAAATGTTGTGTTTAAGCATTTTTTGACCAGTTACCAACTTGTCACCTAAAGGTTTTTCATTTCTGTCTGAAACAAAAACTATCATTTTTCCATCAGGAGAAAAAGTAGGTTCTGCATCACTATAGAAATCGTCAGTTAAGTTTTCAAGTTCGTCTGTTTTTAAGTTGTAAAGGTAAATGTCAGAAGCACCTGATTTATTACCAACAAAAACGATTTCATCGCCGTCATTAGACCATTTTGAAGTTGATACCGCATCAAGTTTTAATTCTTTGAAAGCCTTTTCACGAATGTCTCCATTTTTTACATTTACGAATTGTAAAGCATCTGTGTCACCACTTTTGGAAGCGAAAACGATTTGCTTTCCGTCAGGACTCCAATCCATTCCTGGACTTAACCACTTGAGTTCTTCAAGGCTTTCAGTTCTGTTACCTGAAACAAGTTTTTTGATTACTTTACCGTCAACTGCTGAAATTAAATAAATGTCAGCGTAGTCGTTTCGGCTTGTCATCAAAGAAATTTTGTCTCCGTTTGGCGAGAACGAAGGAGCTAAGTTGTAATGACCACCTTCTTTCTCGTGGTCAGTAATTTTTTTTGCAAAGTCGTCAGGAGCAAGTCTGTTACTAACTTCTGGCCAATAAATTTTCTTGAGGTTTTTTGACCATTGTTTGTCAAGTTTTTCGAGGTCGAGTCCAATTGCCGATTTGAAACCGCCATTTACACTTCGGTTCAATTTCGTTTTGGCGATAATTTCAGAAATTTTTTCTTTACCGTATTTTTCAGCGACAAATTTCCAAACCGATTGCCCGCCTCTGTAAGCCATAAATCCGTTAAGAAAGGTAACAGGAGGTAAATAATTGCTGATTACTGCATCACGAACATACATATCGGTTTGTGTGTCCCAATCAAGTGATTCATACTCTGCAAGACCTTCATTCCACCAAAGTGGAAGATTTGTGTAGGCTCCTGTAACAAGTGATTGTGCATTTCCTCCATAGAATAAATCATTCACAACAGCGTGAACAAGTTCGTGATGCAAAACGTGGCGGAAACCTTCGTAAGAACCATCGTAAGGCATCACAACTCTATTTTTGAAAATTTCTGTGAAGCCTCCAATTCCTTCTGAAAGATAACTTAAAGAGATGTTTGTTTGTTGGAAGTCGTTGTGAGAATTGTAGATTACAATCGGGATTCTTTTGGCTATTTTGTAGTTGAAAGTTTTGCTGATTGAAGTGTAAGCTGATTCAGCTGCAACCGCTGTAAATTCTGCAATCTCTTCTCCACCTTGATAAAAATAAATATCAAAATGAGTTGATTGAATGAAATCCCACTTAAAACTCTTGTATTGAACTTTATTTTTACCGAACTGTGCGTAGGATAAGTTGATTCCGAAAGTGATAACTAAAAATATGCTTAAAAGTCTTAATCTAATCATTGTACAACTTTCCTTTTTCTTTGGATTTGTTTTTACTTAAAATTGATTACTTTTCAAAAAATTCAATGAAAATGTAATTAATTTGAAAAAAATGAAAAAAATATCTATTAGAATATTAACTCAACTTTTCTTGATATTAATCACTTCTTGTTCAGAGAATTCACAACGAAGTTTTTCCGACGAAGAAATTGATTTTCAAAACCGACTTGTAGAAGCATTTATTGAGATTGAATTTACCCGTAAAGAATTCAAATCACACTCGAAAGAACACTACATCAAAATTTTAGAGAAGCACGAAATTTCACAAGAGGAATTTGAGAAAACATTAGAAAAATTTAACCAAGACCAAGAGCTTTTCAAAGTTTTTCTCGATTCTGTAAAATCAAACTTAGATAGACTTATGGTAGAGTGATTAGGTTATTTCTCTGTGGATTCTAACCGATTTCTTAACTCTTCAAGTTCAGAGTTGAGTTTTGTTTGTTTTCTTCCTAGTGCAAAAACGTAACCTGAAATCAAAAGCCATACAATCGTGTAGGCTGCGAATAAATAATTAACACCAATTTCATAACCTGGATTCATTTTTTCCTAAAACCTTATTCTGTAAAATTACTTACTAACCATTTTCCATTTTCTTTGCTTACGCTAACTAAAACGTTTCGTTTCTGTGAGAATTCATTGCCTTGAATATCCAATTTGTATTCAAAACCTTTAATGCCCTCTCTAACAGACATTTCTTTAACAAAAGTAAATTCGACATCTGCAAGCATAACACCCAGTTTCTCGCCTCTTTTTCTTACTTTCGTAACTTCTTTGAGTTGCTCTTCAATTTTAATTTTTGCAAGTCCCATCGTAAAAGGAAGAGCTTTTTCTTGGTCAACATAAACGAAATATTCTTCGATAAATTTTTCTGCTACACCTTGTGGAGTAGTCGAATCTTGACCACAAGAAATTAGAAAAATTAAGGAAATAAACAAAACTTTAAAAAACATAAAGAGTACTCAATTTGGTAACTAAATAGGATTTACTGCATTGTAAAGAATTCTTGTTGCTGCCGATTTGTTCAAAGTGTAGAAATGAAGTCCTGGAGCTCCGCGTTCCATCAAATCTCTACATTGTTTCATTGAGTATTCGATTCCGATGAGAGCAACTTCTGTTGGATCATTTTCCACTTTCTCAAGCCTTTCGACCAGTTTTTGTGGAACAACAGCACCACACATTTTAGCGAATCTTTTGATTTGACTAAAATTCGTAATTGGCATAATCCCTGGAATGATTTTGCAGTGAACACCAATTCTTGCAGCTTCGTCAACAAATCTAAAATAATCGTCGTTGTTGAAAAATAGTTGAGTAATCACAAAATCTGCACCTTGGTCAACTTTGAATTTCAGGTTTTTCAAATCAGTTTCTCGGTTTGGTGCTTCAGGGTGAACTTCAGGGTAACCTGCAACTCCGATACAAAAATGCCCTCTCATTCTAATGTGTTTCACCAAATCACTTGCATAACGGTAACCTCCATCAGTCTGAATGAAACTTTCTTCACCTTTTGGAGGGTCGCCACGAAGTGCAAGAATGTTGTCAATGTTGTTCGCTTGTAATTCATCAAGACTATCTTGAAGTTCTTCCACATTGTGTCCAACACAAGTGAAATGAGACATTACTTCAAGTCCGATTACATTTTTAATTTGGTTAACAATTTCAAAAGATTTTTCCCTTGTTGTTCCTCCAGCACCATAAGTTACAGAGACAAAATCTGGGTTTAAGTCTTTGACATTTTCGATAGTCTCGTAAAGTTTTGAGATTCCTGCAATTGTCTTCGACGGAAAATATTCAAATGAAAAAGTTCGTTCTTTTTTTTGTAAAATATCTGAGATTCGCATATAAATTTTGCCTTAATTTTCAGTTTTAAACTTAATACAAATACAGATTAACTCTCATTTTCTTTTCTTAGGATCCAAAATTTCTTGCAAACCATCTCCCAAAAGATTAAAACCAAGAACAGTTATCATAATTGCAATTCCAGGAAAAAGTGTGAGTTGCGGATAAAGTAAAATGTAACGTCTTCCTTCGGTAAGCATTGCTCCCCAACTTGGTTCGCCAACTTCTGCTCCAAGTCCAAGGAAAGAAAGTCCAGCTTCAGCAGTAATCATTCCAGCCATTCCAAGAGTTACAGCGACTAAAACAGGTGCAAGAGTGTTTGGCAAAATGTGAATAAAAATTATTCTGAAATCACTGAAACCAAGTGCCTTTGAGGCTTGAACGTAATCTTTTTCTTTTTCTGCTAAAAATTGACCTCGTGTTAGCCTTGCGTAAGATTTCCAACCTACAATTGTTAAAGCAATAATCACATTGTCGATTCCAGTTCCAAGAATTGCCACAATTGCAATTGCTAACAAAATTCCCGGAAAAGCGAGCATCACGTCAGTAATTCGCATTAAAATTTCGTCAATCCAACCCCCGTAGTAACCAGAAATTGCTCCAAGGAAAACTCCAAACAAAGAAGCAATCCCAACAGAGAAAACTCCAACTTTAAGTGAAATTCTTGAGCCATAAATTATTCGACTAAAAATATCCCTTCCAAGCGAATCTTGTCCAAGCCAATGAGTTGCGGAAGGTGAAGCATAAGCGTTGTCTAAATTTTGCAAAAGTGGATTGTGAGGAGAGAAAATGGAGGCGAAAATTGAAGTTAGAACTAATGCCAAAATTATCAAGAAACCAACAGAAGCGAGTTTATTCGTAAAAAGCCTTTTTAGAAAAATGATCATTCGTCTTTTTTCTTTTCTCTTTCGTTGTAAAGTTCTTCTTGGTTTTTACGGATTCTTTCTAAGCGTTCTTGTCGTTTGCTTTTTAAGTCGTAAGATGAGCGTCTCGACTTTGAAAAAAGAAATTGGTAAGCAACCCAAGCGACAATTAAAATAATGATTAATTCCGTTGGAATGAGTTGTAGGAGTTTGCCAAAAAATGTTCCGTTAGCTTCCATTAAACTCTTTTAGATTAATTCAAGAACATTCTCAGGTGGTCTTCCGAGAACCGCTTTTTCGCCTGTTACAACGATTGGTCTTTCAATTAATTTTGGATTTTCAACTAAAGTTTTAATCCATTCTTTTCTGCTTAGACTTACATTTTTCAAATTCAAATCTTTATAAATTTGCTCACCTTTTCTCACGATTTCTTGAGGCTCTTTTCCTAACTTTTGGAGAATTGAGTCAAGTTCGGTTTCCGAAGGCGGAGTTTCCAAGTAATTTACGATTTCAAAATTTGCATTTTTTTCTTCTAAAATTGCTAAAGTGTTTCTGCTTTTTGAACATCGATTGTTGTGATAGATTTTAATTTCTGACATTTTTTTACCTTTCAAAACTGTAAATAGGTTATCTGTTTTTGTCTTTTATTAATACTTCTGAAAAATATATTTTCTATGGTAAGCTAAATATTCTTCTCTACCTTGAATCGGTAGTTCATCAATAATTTGTAAGTGTTCAATATTAATTCTTTTTATATTTTCTTTTGATAGTTTTTTTGAGATTAAAATTTCTTTTTTAGAGGTGAAAGTTATTAATCCAACTCCTTTATCAAAAAGTTTATCAAATAAAGGCGATAACAAAAATCCATTTTGGGGATTTAATCTTTCCAAATTATCACTGTAAATCCAAGGTCTTATGTGGCTAGCAACTAATAATTTTTTATCGTCAATTTTTGTAATAGGACATTTCTTTAATTCTTTAAGTAGTTGTTTACGAAATTTTTCTTGTCCTACTCTGACATTCTGGATTATTTCTTTTTCTGTAATTGGAGTTTGGGAATTCCTTTGAAAAACTATTTCATCTCCTATAAAATCAAAATTCCCAATATTTTCTTCTTCGACTTTATTAATAAAGTTGGTTAAAGCATAAACTCCGTAAGCAATTCTTATAAATCTAATATCCCTCTGAACTCTCTCTTGAATAGTGTTGTCTGGAGTTTTACCAGTTTTCTGTCTATACTTTTCGATATTTTTATAAATTAACTTTAAAGGAGCAAATCCACCATTGTCTTGCATTACTTTTTCTATTGCATCTGAATAAGTCAATTCCTCCGAAAATTTTCGTGAAATGTCAGCCATAAACTTTCCAAACAAAAAGGACAGTGAAAATTCACTGCCCTAATTTTAATCTACTTTTTGTTTTTCGGTAACTTTGGAGCAGCCAAGTTTGGTCTTGGTGTAAACTCTGGTCTCAAAGGATTGTAGTCAGGAGATTTCATTGACTTGAGAATCTCTTCAATTCCTTTATCAAGTTGAGGGTCTTTTCCCTTGACGTAATCTTGTGGAGAAATATCAACTACAATGTCTGGGTCAGTTCCGTAATTTTCAACTCCCCAATGAACATCTTTGAACCAAAATGAAAATTCAGGTTGAGTTGTAACAGTTCCGTCAACTAAACTGTGTCTTGGCCAAATGCCAATTACACCACCCCAAGTTCTTGTTCCGATTAAAGTTCCAAGTCCCATTAATTTAAAACAATGACTAAAAATGTCTCCGTCAGAACCTGCATTCTCGTTTGTGAGAGCAACGATTGAACCAAGAACTGTATGAGAAGGATAAGTTACAGCTTTTGCCCAACGCTGTTCGTCGTAACCAAGTCTCTTACGAGCTAATTTTTCGAGTAAAAGAGGAGAAACGTGACCACCTCCATTAAACCTAACATCAACAATCAAAGATTCATTTTCGACTTCCGTTAAGTAGTAACGGTGAAATTCTGCGAATCCGTCAGGTCCCATATTTGGAACGTGAACGTAACCAACTTTGCCTTTTGATTTTTCGTGAACGTATTTTCTATTATTTTCAACCCATTCTCTGTAACGTAAAGCAGTTTCACTTCTTAAAGTTGTAATTGTAACGTTACGAACTTTTCGACCGCTTTTAACTGTAAGAACAATTTCTCCACCTGCGTGATTTACAAGCATTTCGTTTGGAGAAACATCTTTACCAACTTCTATTCCGTCAACTTTAACGATTTGGTCGCCGACGTTAATGTTAATTCCTGGTTGTGAAAGTGGTGAAGAGCTTTTTGCGTCCCAACAATCGCCTTCAGGAATGTGTGAGACAACCCAAGCATTCTTCTTGCTGTCGAAGTTTAAATCAGCTCCGAGTTTACCGACTGAGTAATGAGGAAAACCTCTGTAATCTCCGCCCATTTCGTAAGCGTGTGAAGTTCCGAGTTCTCCTGCAACCTCCCACATTATGTCTGAAAATTCGCTTCGAGTACTAACTTTTGAGACAAGTGGAAAATATCTTTCGTGAACTTTTTTCCAATCAATTTGAGCCATATCTTCTGTCCAATAATGGTCTCTTTGGAGTCTCCAAGCTTCTGAGAACATTTGTTCCCATTCTGCAATTGGAGTTACCGAAACCTTAACTCTGTTGAGGGCAATCCAGCCTGCTTCTTTAGGAGTAAGATTTTTTCTGCTGTCTTTTGTACTTTCGCCTGCACGAACTGCACGAAGTTTTCTACCTGTTCTATACATCAAAGTTTTTCGGTCACGTGAGACTTTAAAACTTGAAACACCGCTAATCAAATTTTCTGTTTTGTAATCTTCAAAGTCGTAAGTGAGAAGAGTTCCTTTTGAACCACCTTCTTCATTTTCGTCTTCAAGGCTTCCTTGAATCGGGTAGTTTGTGAAAAGAACTTTGTCAATGATTCCCCAAATTTGACCATAATTTCCGATTGGAACTGGGAAAGAAAGAATTCTATTTTTAATTCCATCAAAATCAATTTCTACTTTTGTTGATTCTGCTTGTTCTTCGTGAGCCTTTTTAGCTTGCATCTTTTCGAGCATTGATTGTGCTTCTGGAGGTCTTGGTACAGGAATAAAAGGAGAAGGAGTATCTTTTTGCAAAGTAATCAAGTAAGGTCTTGAAGAACGTGGAAAGTTCAAATCAAAGTAAACTGTGTCGTAAACTGGATTGAGTTCGCGATTTGATAAGAAGTATAAATATTTTCCTTCAGGATCAAAAGACGGTGAGTAACTTGTGAAGTCAGAAGTTGTAACTTTATGGGTCTCGCCTGTTTTTACATCGCAAATTTTGATGCAAGAAGTGTTTGGAGTTTCAGGGAAATCGTAAGCAATCCAACGACCATCTGGCGACCAAGCAATGCTTTCTACTCTTCCGTGTTCCGAACGTTCGATGTAAAGTTTTTTCTTAGCTTTCAAATCAATAATCATCACATCGTGTCTGTTGTTTGATAAAGCAACTTTATCTTCTTTTGGAGAAATTTTCATAAGAAGTGGTAAACCGATGTCAATTTTGTCTAATTTGACAGGCTTTTTTGTTCCGTCAACTGTGAAAATTATTAATCTTTCGTCGCCTTTTTCGTCAGAGGTTGCGACAATTCTTTCTCCGTCATTTAACCAACGGCAAAGTCTATAACGAACTCCATTTCTTGCTCCGTGTTGTGAAACTGGACCTTCCCAGTTCGCCATTGTAATTGCTTTTCCACGAACTGTAAGAGCAACAGAATGACCTTTTGGGTGCAAAGAATAGTCTTCCAAAAATCGTGAAGGATTTACAAATTTTCTGTTAAGTTGAACTTGTGGACTGTTGAGTTCGATTTTAATTTCCTGAGATTTGTTTGCTACAATATCTAAGGAAAATATTTTCCCGCCTGCTTGGTAAACGATATTTTCTCCGTCAGTTGAAGGGTTTCTTGCAAAAAAATCATCGTGGTCTGTGTGTCTTGTTAAATCTTCGCCGTCCAAGTTTGCCGAGTAAATATTTCCGTAACCTTCGTGGTCACTAATGAAATAAATTCTTTCACCAAGCCACATTGGGTTTGTCAAATTTCCTTTGAGAGTGATGAATCTGTGGTAATTTCCTTTACCTTTTGTGTCAATCCAAATGTCGCCTGCAGTTCCACCTCTGTAACGTTTCCATTTTGCAGCGTCAACTGTGTTTCTTCCGATAACAGCTTTGTTTTTGCTTCCGTAAGAAATTGTCATTGCCGGTCCTGTTGGAAGCATTTTGGGCTGACCACCTTCAACACTGACAGAATAAATTCTGAAATATTTTAGGAAAGGACTTCCGACATTGTTTGCAAAGATTATCGATTTACTGTCTTCTGACCAACCGATTGTCATACAATTGCTACCGAGAAAAGTAATTCTTTTTGCTCTTCCACCTTCGGAAGGCATAACGTAAATTTCTGTATGACCTTCGTCAACTCCAGTAAAAGCTAAGAGTTTTCCGTCTGGTGAAATCGAAGGACGTGAAACATCTCCGAGATTTGAGGTAAGTCTTCTTGCAACTCCTCCTTTTGTTGAAACTTCCCATAAATCATCGTCAGAGACAAAAACAATTTTCTCATTTCTGATGCTTGGAAATCTAAAATAGCCATTATCAGGCATAAATTTTCTCCTAGTTTGAGTAGTATTTTCTGCTGTTAAGTTCTAAGAAACTCAAAAGTTTAGAACTCAAATAAGCATTAACTACAATTTATCTTTAATTAATTTCATATTTTTTCATTAGTCTATAAAAAGTTGCTCTTCCTAAACCTAAAGTTTTAGCAGCAACGCTAATATTTTTGTTAGCCAAATTGTAAGCAACTTCAATTGCCTTAAACTTAATAAATTCAAACTCAGGCACTTCGTTTAAATTATTAAATTCAAATAAAGTCTTTGAATTTAATGAGATTTTTGGTTCTATTGAATCTCCAATCGGCAAATCACCTTCAGTAATTTCTTCGTCAGAAATCAAAACGCATCTTTCAATCATATTTTCAAGCTCACGAATATTTCCGGGCCAATCGTACATTAAAAGAAATTTTGAAGCAGATTTTGAAAACGATTTAGTTTGTAGTTTGAACTTTTGACAAAATTTGTCCGAGAAAAAATTTGCTAATAAAATTATGTCTTCAGTTCGTTCCCGAAGTGGTGGCAAATTTATTGGAAAAGTATTAAGTCGGTAGTAAAGGTCCTCCCGAAAATTTCCATTCTTTACTTCTGTTTCTAAATCTTTATTTGTAGCAGAAAGGATTCTTGCATTAGTTTTGGTAATTCCTTCACCACCGACTTGTGTGAATTCTCCTTCTTGAATCACTCGTAAAAGTTTGGCTTGAAGCTCAACGTGAAGCTCACCGATTTCATCAAGGAAAATTGTTCCGTTGTTTGCTAATTCAAATTTGCCTTTTCGGCTTGAAACTGCTCCAGTGAAAGCACCTTTTACGTGTCCGAAAAGTTCGCTTTCTAACAAATCTTTAGGAATTGCAGCACAATTTAAAACTACAAATGGTCCGTTTTTTCTGTGACTATTGTAATGAATTGCTTTAGCGATAAGTTCTTTTCCTGTTCCACTTTCTCCCAAAATCATAACAGTTACGTCATTAGTTAAAGTCTTTTCAATTAAGTTAAAGACTCTTTGCATTTTGGGGCTATTGCTAATAATATTTGGGAAACTGACTTGCTCACTTACTAAAGCTCTTAATCTACTAACTTCTTTTCGCAGAGAGGAATTTTTTACAGCATTTCTAAGTAGAATTTCAAATTTGTCGAAGTCTTCAATTGGCTTAGTAAGATAATCGTAAGCTCCAAGTCGAATCGCATTTACAGCAGTGTCTATCACATTCTGAGCGGAAATTACAATTACAGGAATTTCATTTTTATTTTCTTTAAGACGTTTAAGAACTGTAATTCCGTCAATGTTCGGCATCATTAAATCAAGAAGAATTACGTCAGGAAATTCGTTGTCTTTACCAAAGTTTTTTAAGAAATCCTCACCGTCTTCAAAACATCTGACTTTACATTGCAGAGCGTAAGAAATCCAATCTTCAAAGACTTCTCTGACAATTGGTTCATCGTCAACAATATAAATTAATGTGTCTTTTGTAACGTCTGGTTCCATAAAAATCTTAATTTTGAATGTTTGAAAATAAACTTAAAAGTAAGAAAATGTTTTGTACACAACAACGTAGAAATTTTGTAAAAACTACTGTTTCTAAAGTGTAGAAACTGGTTGACGAGACCGAAACCCACCTTCTAAAGTATGCCAAAATTCAATCTCCTTTTCGCCAAGTTGCCAACAAAGCCAAACTTGTTCTCCATTCTCACGAATCGCAAGCCAATCTACAAGTCCGTTAATTGCTCCTTTTGAAAGACATCCGACTTCTTCAAGTTCATTTAAAATGCCTCTGATTTCTTGCTCAAGTTCTTCAATTTTGAGTTTTACATCTTCTTTGGTAATCTCTTCCTGAACAGGTCTATTTCTTACTAAGTCTTGCAAAATTTTTGAAAAATATCTAAACCTTTTAGCAGAAAGCTGCAAATCCTCAACAATTTTTTTTACGTAAGGAAGTGTTTTTTGTGCTTCTTCGAGAGTGAAAATTTTTAGCTTATCAAATTCTGGAAAATTCATTGTGTAAAATTCATTTCTTGAGTTAAACTTTAGCTAACCAAATTAATTAGTTAGTTCAAAATTCAAAGTAATTTTTAAGCTAACTAAGTTGCTTGTAAAAATAGTTGTCAATTGTTATCTTTACGGCTTCAAATTTTGTTAAATGAATTACAGATTTTAATGAGGATTAAATGCTTCAGCACGACGAAAATTACAGAAAAAATATTGAGCATATGCAGGAATTGGTACTTGAAGCCCGAACTCTACTCAGAAATGTTGAAATGGGAGGAGCGGAAAAGTACAGAGAACGTGAGAAAAAAAGAGGTAAACTTTTAGTTCGCGAGAGAATCGAAAAATTAACCGATGAAAATTCTACTTTCTTAGAAATAGGTGCACTTTACGCTTACGACAATTACGACGGAGAAGCTCCTGCAATGGGAGTTGTAACAGGAATCGGACAAGTTGAAGGTCGTGAATGCGTGATTGTTGCAAATGACGCAACAGTAAAATCAGGTGCTTGGTATCCCGAAACAATCAAAAAAATCCTTCGTGCCCAAGAAGCCGCAATGCGTTGCAAAATTCCAATAATTTACCTTGTTGATTCAGCAGGTGTAAATTTGCCATATCAAGGAGGAGTTTTCCCAGGACAGTACGGAGCTGCGAGAATTTTTTATTACAATTCAATTATGCGACACCACTTAAAAGTTCCACAAATTTCGGCAGTTGTTGGACAATGCGTTGCAGGAGGAGCTTACTTACCTGCTCTAAGCGACGTAATAATTATGACTGACGGAGGAAGTTTTATGGGGCTTGGAGGACCGAATTTGGTCAAAGGTGCAACAGGTGAAAGTGTCAGCGGAGAAGTTCTTGGCGGAGCAGAAACTCACAACGCAATTAGTGGAGTTGCTCACTACATCGCAAAAGACGATTCAGATTGTATGAAAATGATTCGCAAACAAATTTCTGAACTTCCACCTGTCCAACGAATGAATTTGACTTATAAAAAGTCGGTTGCTCCAAAATTAGATGAAAAAGATTTGATGGGAATTATTCCTGCCGAACACCAAAAAGGTTACGAAACAAGAGACTTACTTTTACGAATTGTTGACGGAAGTGATTTTGATGAATTTCAACCTGAATTTGCAAAAGAAATGATTACAGGCTTTGCACGAATTGAAGGAATTCCTGTTGGTATTTTAGCAAACCAAAGACTCATCACAAAAACTCGTGGAAAAGTCAGAGTTGGCGGAGTAATTTACCCCGAAAGTGCAAAAAAATCTGAAGAATTTATCACTCTTTGTCAAAGACGAAATACACCAATTTTGTTCATTCAAGATGTTACAGGATTTATGATTGGTTCAGATGCAGAACATTCTGGAATTATTCGTTCAGGAGCAGGATTTGTAGAAGCAATGGCAACTTGCACAGTTCCCAAAATTGTTCTTACAACTTGTCACGCAAGTGGAGCAGGTTATTATGCAATGGCTGGACAAGGTTTTGACCCGGATTTCATTCTCAGTTTCCCAACAGGAAGAATGGGAGTGATGGAAGGTGAATCAGCTGTGAAAGCACTTTATGGACCTGCAATGGCAAAACTTGCAAAAGAAGGTAAAACTTTGGAAGATGACCCAAAACTCCAAGCTAATATTGAACACACAAGAGATGTTTATAACAAACAACTTTTGGCAACTTACGCTGCTGCAAGAGGTTTTGTTGATTCGATTGTTTTTCCGTTAGATGCAAGAAAGAATTTGGGAGTTGCACTTAGAGCAGCTGTTTCAAATTCAGGACCGCATCTTGGAGCTTTTCAGATTTAATTCAATTTTTGTAATTAATTTTTCTAAGGATAAAAAATGATAAACATCGACCTTACAGGCAAAAAAGTTTTGATTACAGGCGGTTCGAGAGGAATCGGAAGAGCAATTGCACTTGAACTTGCGAAAGCAGGAGCAGATATTGCAATCAATTACGTTAGGCACAAAACACCTGCTCAAGAAGTTGCTGACGAAGTCAGAGCTCTTGGAAGAAAAGCAGTTGTTATTAAAGCAAATGTTGGTGATGACAAACAATTAGATGCAATTTTTGAAAAGATTGATTCTGAGTTTGGTGGGCTTGACATTTTAGTTAGTAATGCAGCTTCAGGGGTTTTGAAAATGCTTGATGAAGTTACAGAACGTCATTGGGATTGGACAATGGGAATTAATGCAGGAGCTTTTATTCCGCTTGTGCAAAGAGCCAAAAAAAGAATGCCTAAAGAAGGTGGAAAAGTCATTGCCGTTTCGAGTCTCGGAGCAATTCGTGCAATTCCGAACTACTCGCTTGTAGGTGCTTCAAAAGCCGCTTTGGAATCGCTTGTAAGACATATTTCTCTTGAACTTGCACCACTTGGAATTAATGTGAATTGTATTTCTGCTGGAGTTGTAGTAACTGATGCTTTGAAACATTTTCCGAACAGAGAAGAAATTATTAGCGAATCAATAAAACGAGTTCCTGCAGGTCGAATGGTAACTCCTGAAGATGTTGCGGAATTGGCAGTCTTTTTGTGTTCACCTTTAGCTTCGATGATTCACGGACAAACAATCATTGTTGACGGTGGAATCTCAATTTGTGCGTAAAATTTAAAATATAAAAATGGTTTAGACTTTAGATGAAAAGTAAAATTAGAATAGCAAACGGACAAGGATTTTGGGGAGATTCAATCGATGCTCCTGTTGAACTTGTCAAAAATGGAAACATCGATTACCTCACTCTCGATTATCTCGCAGAAGTTACAATGGCAATTATGCAAAAACTCAGAATGCGAAATCCAAAAATGGGTTACGCAACAGATTTTGTAGATTTAATCGAAAGAATTTTGCCTGACTTGGTAGAAAAAGACATCAAAGTCATCGCAAATGCTGGCGGAGTAAATCCAACAGGCTGCGTAGAGGCAATTATTGAACGAGTTGAAAAACTTGGAATCACCGGAATCAAAATTGCAATTGTTGAAGGCGATGACATTCTTGAGTCTCTTGATGACTTGATGAAAAATGGCTGTGAGTTCAAAAATATGGACAACGGCGGAACTCTTGACACTGTTCGTGACAAAGTACTTTCCGCAAATGTTTACATCGGAGCAGATTCGATCCTTGAAGCTCTTGAAGCTGGAGCTCAAATCATTGTTACAGGTCGTTCGACAGACACAGCTTTAACAATGGCTCCAATGATTCACGAGTTCGGCTGGAAACTTGACAACTGGGACAAACTTGCTTCAGGAACAATTGCAGGACATATCATCGAGTGTGGAGCTCAATGTTCAGGTGGAAATTTCTCGAATTGGGAAGAAGTTCCTGACCTTGCAAACATTGGTTATCCAATAATTGAGGCTTATCCTGATGGAACTTTTGTTGTTACAAAATCTGAAAAATCTGGCGGACTTGTTTCAGTTGACACAGTTAGTGAGCAACTTCTTTACGAAATGGGAAATCCTGAGGCTTACATCACTCCTGACGTAACAGCTTTTTTCACGTCAATAAATTTAGAACAAGAATCTGAAAATCGAGTCAAAGTTAGTGGAATCAAAGGTGGTTCAAGAACGCCAACTCTGAAAGTTTCGATAAACTATTTGAACGGCTTTAAAGCAGTTGGACAACTCACAATTTCAGGACCAAATGCTTTGGCGAAAGCTAAAGTTTGTGCAGACATCGTTTTTAAAAGGCTTGAGAAGGCAGGAATTACTTTTGCAGAAGAAGACAAAACTGTCGAATTTCTCGGAGTCAACACTTGCCACGAAGGAATCGGTGAAGCACCAAACGTAATTAACGAAGTTGTTTTGAGAATCGGAGTAAAAGACCAAGACAAGGCGAAAGTAAATCGCTTCGGAAAAGAAATTGCTCCACTTGTTACTTCAGGTCCTCCGGGAGTTACAGGTTTTGCAGGCGGAAGACCAAAGGCAACAGAAATTGTCGAATATTGGCCCGCACTAATGCCTCGCGAACTCGTTCCAACAACAGTAACTGTTAGAGAAGTTTAAGAATTTTAGCCCGAAATTTCAGAAATGATTTTTCGGGTTTATTTTTTAGAATTGAGTTCCTGAATTGCTCTTTTATAGGAGTCAATCATTGCGATTTCTTGACCATAAAGTTCAGCGATTAATTTTCCAAAAATCATAAAATTTTCTTTTGCAAAACTATCCCTGAAAGTTTCTCTTTCCTTCAAAAATTCAAGAATGTCTTTCAAAGCATTTTCGACATATTTTTGCTGTTCGTAAATCTTTGCGATTAGTAATTTCTTCTCAATTTCCACTTTAATGTTACTTTGGTTCAAGTAGTTCCAAGCGTCATTAGTTAGAACTTCTCTGAAAATGCCCTTTTCACTTTCGATAATAAAACCTAAGTCAAAATTTCCGATTGAGTCAATTTGCCTTTCAGTTAAAGAATTAGATTTTTTTACTAATTCCAAGTGGTAAGGTGTCCAACGCTCCAAAATCTGCAAATTATTTTCAGTCTCACTCAAAATTGATTCTAATGCTTCATTTGTTTCTTGCTCTTCACTTTTAGAAATTCGATACTCATTCATCCAAAAAGCAAGAAAGACACTCGCAAAAATTAAAATTGCTTGAATTAAGTGGTCAACGAATCTTTGGTTGAGAGTAAAGTTTGGTTTCATTAATTTTGATTGTTACTTGGATTTAAAGGATTTTTAACAGAAAAGAATTTGATTAAACTTTCGGATGGTTTAGCCCTTTTTAAGCAATTTAACATTATTGTATTCATCTAGTAGTGTTTTACTATTAACTATGCTTGAAGTATTTGCTAAAGTTTTAGGTAAAACATTCAATCCAATTAAAGAATCAGTTCTGTTTTTAATTATTTGTAAATATTCTTTTGCTTCCTCTTCCGATAGAACCTTTTCCTCTTGCATTTTTTTAATTTCTTTACGAATGGTTAAACTTTCCAATAAAGCATCGTTTTCTTGTTTAGCCTCATAAAACTTACGGTTCACAATAAAGTCCCAAATTTCTTTAAATACTAGAAACAGTGATTTCGCAGTTTCAATACTTGTTTTCAAACCTAGATTTGTATCACTTCCAGAGTCTAACAAAATAATTTTTGTTTCTTCTTCTAAATCTTCTTCAATACCTTTTTTATAGTATTTAACTTTTGTAATCTTTTCTACCAATTCGTTCAAAGCACTAAGGATTTTGATATATTCGATTGTTTTTAATCCAATATCATCAATTGAAATTTGAAAAACTATGTAACCATTTTCCAAGATTTCATCAGGTTTTCCATTTAATTCAGGAGCTAAAAATAAATCATTTGAAATTCTCTCTAAATTTAATAACGATTTATGAAAAGTGTAAAGTGAGATAATTTTTTCATTTACCATTAAATCAGCTTTACTTCTAGCTCTAAGATGAGTAACAAAGAAAGTTAATTCCTTTTCAGAGTAATATTGCTCGGCTGATATTTTATTTAAAAATGGCACATATTTTTTGTCTTTTGACAAAGAATCATAATTACTTTTTGATGTGAATAAATGAGGAATAATTGCCCCATAATTGAAATTTTCATTAGGAGGTATTAGAAAGCCTTTTTCAAACAATTCAACTATTTCTTGAGAATGTAATTCTGTGATCAATAAATCAATGTTTTGCACGAAATCTAATTTTTGCATTTTTTTCTCTAATATTTATTTTTTCTCAAAATGGATTATTTCTGAAATGTCTTTTGTATGGATTTAATCCTTAAATTTTCAGTTCTTTCGTCTATTCTACAAAATTTACAAAGTTGCTAATTTTCTAACAATACAATTTTAATTAAAATAATAATTTTCTAATGTAGATACATTTTGTATATTTGATTTATGGAATTTGAATGGGATGAAAATAAAAATGCTTCTAATCTTCAAAAACACGGAATTGCTTTTGAAGATGCAGCAAAGATTTTTCTGAAAAGAAGAATAGAAAATTCTTCCGACCGTGCAAATGAAAAAAGATTCATAACAATTGGTGAAATTAACAATCGTGTTATCGCAGTGATTTACACTTTAAGAGAAAACAAGATTAGAATAATTTCAGCAAGAAAGGCTCGAAAAAATGAAGAAAAAGAATATCGTAAAATTTAAACTTGAAGAACTTCCACAAAGTTCTAAAACTGATTGGAAAAAAGTTGATTCAATGACTGACTCTGAAATCGACCTTTCGGAAATTCCTGAATTAGATGAAAACTTTTGGAAAACTGCAAAAGTAGTTGAGCCTAAAAAGAAAAAAGCCATTTCACTTAGAATTGACAACGATGTTTTAGAATGGTTCCGACAACAAGGCAAAGGTTACCAAACCAAAATTAATTCTGTCTTAAAAGCCTACGTTAAAGCCCACCAAAATTAGATTTTAAAATATTTCCTATTCCTTGTAAACTCCAAAAACTCCTCTTAAGCAATGAGAAATTTCGCCGAGAGTTACGTAATTTTCTACGCAGTCTAAAATTACAGGAAGCAAGTTTTTGTCGCTTTTGGCAGTTGCTTCTAAAGTCGAAAGTAAGTTTGCTACTTTTTCGTTGTCACGTGATTCTTTGAGTTCTTTGAGTTTCTGAATTTGTTGCTCGGCGACAGATTCGTCAATTCTTAGCAAGTTCCCTTGTGGCTCTTCTTCCATTTGGAACTTGTTCACTCCGACGATAATTTTCTCTTCTTTTTCGATGTCAATTTGGTAACGGTAAGCCGAATCGGCAATTTCTCTTTGGAAAAATTGTGATTCGATTGCTGGGATTGAACCGCCCATTTTTTCGATTTTGTTCAAGTATTCCCAAGTTTTTGCTTCGATTTCGTCTGTCAAATTTTCTACAAAGTAAGAACCTGCCAAAGGGTCAATTGTGTCTGCGGCTCCAGATTCGTGAGCGACAATTTGTTGAGTTCTGAGAGCAAGTCTTGCAGATGCTTCTGTTGGAAGTGCAAGTGCTTCGTCTTTTGAGTTTGTGTGCAAACTTTGAGTTCCGCCAAGACAAGCTGCGAGAGCCTGTAAAGTTACTCGAACAACGTTGTTGTCAGGTTGTTGAGCGGTCAAAGTCGAACCTGCTGTTTGTGTGTGAAAACGAAGTCTTGTTGTTTTCGGGTCTTTTGCGTGGAATTTTTCATTGAGGATTTTTACCCAAATTCTTCGTGCTGCTCTGAACTTTGCAACTTCTTCAAAAAGGTTGTTGTGGCAGTTGAAAAAGAAGGAAAGTCTTTTGCCGAAAACGTCAACGTCAAGACCTGCTTTGATTGCAGCTTCAACGTAGGCGATTGCGTTTGCAAAAGTGAATGCAAGTTCCTGAACTGCTGTTGAACCTGCTTCACGAATGTGATAACCTGAAATCGAAATTGTGTTCCAATTCGGCAAATTTTTAGAACAGTATTCAAAAATATCAGTGATAATTCTCATCGAAGGAGTTGGAGGGAAAATGTAAGTTCCGCGAGCAATGTATTCTTTCAAAATGTCGTTTTGGATTGTTCCCGAAAGTTTGGAAATATCTGCTCCTTGCTTCTTCGCAACTGCGATGTAAAGGCAAAGCAAAATTGAAGCAGTCGAGTTGATTGTCATTGAAGTTGAGATTTTTTCAAGTGGAATTTGGTCGAAAAGAATTTCCATATCTTTTAGTGAGTCAATCGCAACTCCGACTTTTCCAACTTCACCAAAACTCATTGAATCATCTGAATCGTAACCCATTTGTGTCGGTAGGTCGAAAGCAACCGAAAGTCCTGTTGTTCCTTGTTCAAGCAAGTATCGGTAACGTTTGTTTGATTCTTCCGCAGAAGCAAAACCTGCGTACTGCCGCATTGTCCAAAATCTTCCTCTGTACATTGTCGGCTGAACTCCGCGAGTGTAAGGAGATTTTCCGGGATTTCCTAAGTTCTCTTCGTAACTAAAATTTTCATTGGGTGTGTAAAAAGGTTGGATTTCAATTCCTGAGTCGGTTTTGAAAACTTCTTTGCGTTCTTTGAATTTTTTATCTGACATTTTATTTGCTCCAAAATCATTATTAAAAATCGTTTTTCCGAAGCCATAATTTAACATTTTTTTATACCTTAAGGTAATTCAACTAAAAGAAAAACAAATTTTGGAGTATGGAAAATGCTATCAATTTTGACAATCTTGGCAATTGGTTTGATTTTAGGAAGCGTTTTGGCTTCAAGCACTGGAAATAACTCACTGACGTTTGAAAAAGCAAAAGAAGCATTTGAAAATAAGGATTTCCAAAAGGCGAAAGAACTTTTTGAGAGTGTAGTAAAAACTGACTCTACAAGTGCTGTAGCATTTTATTTCTTAGGAAAGATTAATATTTTCCTCGGGGATTCCGACGCAGCGATAAAGTTTTTGGAGAAAGCAGCTACTTTAGAAAATGAAAATGCTGATTACTTTTATTGGTTTGGGAATGCGATTGGTTCTAAGGTTATGAAATCAAGTGGCTCACTTCAAGAGTCTCTTGCTTTAAAAGCTAAAGAAAATTTTTCGAAAGCAGTTAAATTAGACTCAAAACACGTTCCTGCTAATTCTGCTTTGATAAATCATTTGATGCAAGCTCCTCCAAGTTTTGGTGGAAATATTGATGAAGCTCTTAAAAAAGCAAAGTCTTTAATTCCTATTGAAGAAAAAATGGGAAGATATTTCTTAGCACAAGTTTATGAGAGGAAAGATGAGGTTGAAAACGCAGAAAGTGAGTATAAAATTTTAGAAAGCAAATTTGGAAATCTTAAAGATTTTTATGATTTTTATAATTTCTATGGGTATTTACTTTTAGCTCAGAAAAGATTTGGTGAAGCCATTGAGAAATTTCAGAAACAAGTCAAACTTGCACCGAATAAAGATTATGCTTTTGACAGTTTAGGAGATGGGTTTTTAGCTGCGGGGAAAATTGAAGATGCGAAAGTTGCTTTTGAAAGAGCCTTAGAGTTAAATCCAAATTCAGAAGTAACTAAGAACAAGCTCAAAGACTTAGATAAAAAATAATTTAAACAAAAAAGCGGAAAGACTTGTTCGCCTTTCCGCTTTTTAAAATTTATTCGCAATCAAGAAGTTCGACTTGGAAAATGAGTTTTGCATTTGGAGGAATTACTCCGCCTGCTCCTCTTTCTCCGTAACCAAGTTCAGGTGGAATTATGAGAAGTCTTTTTCCGCCAACTTTCATCGACATAACACCTTCGTCCCAACCTTTAATCACTTGTCCAACTCCAATGTTAAAAGAGAAAGGTTGTCCTCTGTCGACAGAAGCGTCAAATCTTTTTCCATCTTCAAGTTGACCGATGTAGTGAACAGTTACTTTTTTTCCTGAAGTTGGAGATTTTCCTTCACCAACAACTAAGTCAACGTACTCTAAACCTGAGTCCATTTTTTTTCTGCCTTCTGTTGGAACTTCAAGTGGTTTTGCAGGTGCTTTGATTTCGAGGAGTTCGACTTCAAAAGTCAAAGTTGAATTTGGTGGAATTAATCCGCCACCAACATTTTGAGCTCCGTAACCAAGTTCAGGTGGAATTGTAAGAGTTCTTTTCCCGCCAACTTTCATCGACATAACACCTTCGTCCCAACCTTTAATTACTTGTCCAACGCCAATGTCAAAAGTGAAAGGTTGATTTCTTTTGTGAGAAGAATCGAATTCTTTTCCGTCTGCAAGCATTCCTTTGTAGTGAACTACGACTTTGTCGCCTTTTTTAGGTTGTTCACCTGTTCCGACAACTGTGTCAATATATTTTAATCCTGATTCCAATGTAACCTCCTGTGGTGTTTCTGGTGTTTCGGATTTTTTCTCGCCTTTTGCACAAGAAACCATAACTACTGTTCCTAAGATTAAAAGTGCGAATTGTAAAAATTTCATTTGTTTCTCCAAAGTTTAAAAAATTTCAAAATTGAGCCGATAAGGTAAGAAATGAATTAAGAATTCAAAATTAAGAATTAAGAATTTTTGGTAGTTTGGGAAGAAAGAAGTTGATTTCCTTTTTATGGGAAAAATCTGTAAATGTCTTTTCGGTGAAGCATTCTGATAAAAATTATAGAGTCATCATAAAATTTGATTCCAATTCTAAAATCTCCAACTCTAATTCTATAAAAATTGGAACTCCCTTGCAATGGCTTGAGGTTCTTAACTTTTTTAAAGTTTTCATAGGTCTCAATTTCCTCAATAATATTTTTGACCCTTTTCAAAATTTCAGTTTGCTTACATTTTTTTAGGTCTTTCAAGAAACTTTTTCTAAACTCAACTTCCATTAAATTCCGTCAAGAATTTCAAAAACTTCTTTACGACTAACTTTTTCAGTTTTTTCGCCTTCTTTAATTGCTTTTACTAAAGCTCGTTCTTCCAAAACCTCAACAACAAGCTCAGCTAACAAACTTTTACGTTCTTCAAAAACTTCAATTATCGCACTTTTAAGTAATTCTTTTAAGTGCTTGTCTTCTGTAATTATTTTATCCACAGCAAAATCCTTTGTTTTAAACTCCTTCTAAAATAAAATTTTATTCTTCAAATTCATTTAAAATATTTGTAAAAAGCATTTGGAAAATTCCTGCTTCTTTTTCTGTAACAGGAAGTCTTGCGAATGTTTTAGCAAGTGAGTCTTTGAATTTCTCTTCCATTTTTGGGGGCTTGAAATCGATTTTGTCGATGATTTCGTTTGCTTTTAAAGACAAGTGATTTTTCATCTCAAAACTTGCAAACTTGGGGCTTTTGCCCAAATCTACAAATTCATTTTCACTAGAAAAAAATTCGTATGCAAGTAACAAAACAGCTTGTGAAAGATTTATTGCAGGATAAATTTCTGCCATAGGAATTTTGACCAAGTAGTTTGCTTTTTCGATTTCAGAATTCAAAAGTCCTTTGTCTTCTCTGCCAAAAACTACAGCGATTTTCTCTTGGCTGCCTTTCTCTTTTGCAATTTCGACAGCTTTTTGTGGAAGTAAAGATTTTGTGCTTGAGCGTTCTTTGTTAGAGGTTGCAAAAACGAGTGAGCAGTCAGAAATTGCTTCTTCAAAATTTGAGTAATGTTTTGCGGAATTCAAAATTTCTGTGCTTCGGTGAGCGAGGACAAAAGTTTCTTCGGTGAGTTCGCAAGAATTTACAAGTCGGAGATCGGAAAAACCAAAATTTTTCATTGCCCTTGCAACTGAACCAATGTTTCCCGGGTGATGCGGTTCGACTAAAACAATTGCTAAATCAAAAGGCATTTTCTAAAGTTCTTCTTCGATGCTAAAACGCGATTCCGTATTGCTTTTGCTCGTAATCATTTCGCTCACAAGTCCAATCGAAAACAATTGTAAACCCGAAATCAAAAGCAAAATTCCAACGAAGAAAATCGGTCTGTTTCCAATCCATTGTCCGAAAACCCAACCGATTGCAAGGTAAAGCTCGATTGCTCCACCAAGGAAAAGGCAAATTGTTCCGAGAATCCCGAAAAGGTGCAAAGGTCTTTGTGTGTAACTTGTTATGAAAACCACTGTCAGAAGGTCGAAAAATCCGTTCAAAAATCTGTTGAAACCGAACTTGGAAACACCGTGTTTTCTTGCTTGGTGTTTGACGGGTATTTCGGAAATCCTGAAACCTTTTTCCTTAGCCAAAACAGGAATGAATCTATGCAGTTCGCCGTAAACTTTCACTTCTTTGACGACTTCCAAACGGTAACCTTTTAGTCCACAATTAAAATCGTGAAGTTCGATTCCTGTGATTTTTCGGGTAATAAAATTGAAAAATTTAGACGGAATTGTTTTGGAAATCGGGTCGTATCTTTCCTTTTTCCAACCTGAAACGAGGTCGTAACCTTCCTCTAATTTTGCGATTAAACTTGGGATTTCATTCGGATTGTCTTGAAGGTCTGCGTCCATTGTTATCAAATATTTTCCAACAGCTTTTTGAAAGCCTGCGGAAAGTGCTGCCGATTTTCCGTGATTTCTTCGGAATTTTATAATTTTAATGTTTGGGTCAGACTTTTTTGCTTCAAGTAAAATCGGGATTGAGTTGTCAGAGCTTCCGTCATCAACAAAAATTAATTCGTAGGAAAATTTATTCTCTTCCAAAACAGATTTAAGAAGCAAGAAAGTTCAGTGAGAGATTCAGCTTCGTTTAGAAAAGGAATTACAACGGAGACATCAAGAGACATTAATTTACCAATCTTTTTTCAAAATTTTAAAAGTGAAGTCGCTAAGACTAAAAATGAAA
>QQUF01000031.1 GCA_008501735.1 Calditrichota bacterium
CTTCCGTCATCAACAAAAATTAATTCGTAGGAAAATTTATTCTCTTCCAAAACAGATTTAAGAAGCGAAGAAAGTTCAGTGAGAGATTCAGCTTCGTTTAGAAAAGGAATTACAACGGAGACATCAAGAGACATTAATTTACCAATCTTTTTTCAAAATTTTAAAAGTGAAGTCGCTAAGACTAAAAATGAAAGCGAACCAATTTAAACAAAAATGTCTTTGTAACAAAACGAGTGTAAAAATAATTTTTAATTTCTTTTCTTAAAAACACTCATTTTGACGGCAGACACTTTTTAAAGAGTGGAATAGTATATTTTTAGAAACTGATTCATACCAAATATTGCACGTAAAATTTAATTCTTGGAAGAAACTTAAAATGAAAACTTTTATTAGAAAGATTGCTTTCTCATTAAGCATTTTTTCGAGCTCAGTTGCTTTGGCTCAAAACAACGTTCTTGAACTCGATGGAAATGTTTCCTATTTAGACTTAAGTTCACATTCTCAAAGTCTAATTTTTGACTCGTCTTTTACAATCGAATTTTGGTTCAAAGCTAATTTCGACCACAAAATCGACACAGGAACTCTTTGGTCAATCAGTGACGGAAACTCAAGCGGATTCGGTGAAAGATTTGAAATTCGTTACGGAGAAAGCACTTCACTTGTTGCCGACGAAAGAATTTCTGTGATTTTGGCGAAAGGTCTGACAACAACAGCTTTTACCTTTGCTGATGTTGGAAATTACGCAAGTGAATGGCATCACTACGCAGTTACCGGAAATGGAAATTCGTGGGAACTTTTCATTGACGGAGTTTCGCAAACTTTGACACAAGTCCAATTTACTTCGGCAAATTTCGTTGGTGATTATGGAGAAGGATTTTCGCCAAAAACTCACACAAACGTTGGAATCCGACAACTTGCCAACTTAGACAACGAAACAGACGGCTCTTTTGATGAAGTCAGAATTTGGAACACAAACCTTGCCCAAACAGAAATCAATTCTAACAAAAATGCAACTTTACTCGGCAATGAGCCAAACCTTCTTGGTTACTGGAATTTTGACAACGGAACAACGGAAGACTTGACGGCAAATTCTTTCGACGGAACTTTGGTTGGGAATGCGAACATCACTTTCGACAGCACTTTGGATTTTGGACCTGGCTTTGACTTAATTTCTCCTGTTCAAGGTGATACAGTGAATACTTTGAATATTTTTTTCAATTGGGAAGACGCACCACCTGACAGCTTCACGACTGGAAACGGGCAAATTTTCTACACTCTACAAGTTGCCTTTGACTCAAGTTTCACAACAGGCTCAGGTGGAAATTTTCTCGTTGCAGACAGCCTGACAGTTAGTGAATACGAAACCGATTACATCACGACAATTCAGACTGTTTTGGCTTACATTGATACTTTGATTGACACAAATTCGACAACTTCTGCTCAAAAATACAACAACTCTTTAAGTGCTTTCGAATATCCTTCTTTTCCACTTTACTGGAGAGTTTTCGCCCACGACGACACAGACACACTTTTTAGTAATCAATCCGAGCAGTTTACTTACAAATTAGGAAGTTTCAGTTTGCTTTCTCCAACTGATTCCACAAACTACCAAACTGCTCCAGATTCCATAGATTTTGCTTGGGAAGAAGCAGGAAGTCCGGCTACTACAATTTATTTTATGTTTTTGACTAAGAGTTTGGATTTTGACAACTACGAACTTTTCCCTTCAATTTTGGATAATATCGCAAATCCGACTCCAAACGTAACTTTTACTTATTCAGGTTCTGACACGCTAACAGACGGAAAATACAATTGGTTTTCGATTGCAGTTTTGACAAATGGTGGAGATACGGAAGTTCTTTTAAGCAAAGAAATTTTGTTCTTCTCAGTTGGAGACACAACAACACAAGTTCCATTAGGGCAAATCGGAAATGTTACAATTTCAGTTGAAAATGACCAAGCAACTTTGAGTTGGAATTCTGTGAGTGGTGCAAATGGTTACAATTTTTACAAATCTATAATGCCAAATTCCATTTTTGACCCATTAAATTTAGTGTCAACAGTTACTGATACTTTCTTGACAGTTGACGTTTCGATTTTAGATTCAGGTTACTTTGTTGTAACTGCTAAAGATTAAAATCTGTCCGATAGTTTTTTATTTTTTCTTGAACTCTTCCCCAAGATGTTCACATTTGAGAGCCTACTTGTTGTAGGCTCTTTTTTTTATAAAGACGCAAAGCCTCGCGTCTCTACTTGTCATTTCTGCTAAAACAGGAATTTATTTTTACCTTAAATTTTACTTCTCAATTCTTTAAGAAGCTCAACTAACTCTTCGGAACTTTGGAAGACGCTTTCGAGTTCATTTTTGAGATTGATTTTTGCGGCAAGTTCTAAACCTTCGTCACAATTTTTTTTAGCTTTTGCTTTTTTGCCTTGCTCAAAAGCAGCTTTTGCGATTAAGTATTTACACTCAACTTGGAAATTGTAAGAAGGGAATTCGTAATTTTCCAAACGAGATAAAATTTGTTCAAATTCGGTTTCTACTTTATCCCATTGAGATAAATAAAGGTAAAGTTTTGCACGTTTATAGAATGCATCTAAAGGAGGTTTTGGAGAATTTGCAATGTAATTTTCGATTGTTTCTAAAGCCTCTTCTTGTTTCCCGAAATCCCAAAGAACACGAGTCAAAGCCAAAATTGCTCCGTCTCTTGAGTAAGCACCGTAATTTGCGGCGATTTTAATTTGCTCAACTCCGATTTCACGTTTATCGGCAAGCCAAAAAGCAAAGATTTGAATAAATTTTGAACGTGCAGTTCGCCAGTAATTGTAAGAGCCTAAACCAAAGTAAGAGTCGTAAATGTCAGGTTGGTTTTCGAGGGCAATTTCCAAGTTTTCAATTCCATTTGATGCGTCAATAAATCCGCTAATCCACTTCTTTTGACGAATTTTAAAAAATGCTCTGTAACCGAGACAAGCTCCAACGTAAAAATTTAACCAAGAATCTTGACTGCCTTGCATTAGTCTTTTACCTTTCTCAATCGCAGAGTTAACGTTGCCTTCTAACTCTTTCTGAAAAGTTTGAATTCTGTAACCTTTCATCCAATTTTGGTAAACAGCTGATTTGAAAAAATGTGGAGCAGGGTGATTTGGAAATTCATTTTCCAAGCTATCGAAAATTGCCAACGCTTCTTTGAATTTGTCTTGAAAAACCAAATTGATTCCTCGTGAAAGTGGTTCGTGAAATTGCGGGTCAGTCGGAGCTTTTGCATTTTGTGGAATTTGTGGAAGCTCTTCAAAAGCGAGTAAATTTGAAACTAAAATCAGCAGAGTTGTAAAAACAAAAAATCTTTGCAAGCGGGTAAACCTTTGTGTAATTTGGAAGTTCCGAAAAGGTAACATTTTTAATAAAAATGGAAAACAAAAGATGAACGTAAGTTTAAGAGAAATTACTGAAAAGAATTGGTATGAAGCGACGAAGCTCAAAGTTGCCAAAAGCCAAAAAGGAACTGTTGCTGAAAATGTTTACTCAATTGCCGAATCAAAATTTTATCCGACTTACGAAATTCGTGGAATTTATGCCGACGGGAAAATGGTCGGATTTGCTTTTTACGGATTTGACACTGATGAGAACGAAAATTGGATTGCAAGAGTGATGGTTGACGAAAATTACCAAAGAAAAGGTTATGGTGAAGAAGGAGTGAAACTTATTCTCGAAAGATTTAAAGAAAGGAATGAAGGAAACTACGTCAAACTTTCTTTTGTTGAAGGAAATAAAACAGCAGAGAAACTCTATGAAAAAATTGGCTTTGCTAAAACAGGTGAAGTCATTGATGGTGAAGAAGTGATGAAGTACGAATTTTAAAAAGATTGCAACTTTTTGTCTCTTTTTTCATTTCTAATTATTTAAACTTAAAAATTAATGAGGCAAAAATTGACATCACTTAAAAAAACATACGAAATTTTAGCAAATCATTTTGAAGCAGTTGGCGGACTTGAGAATTTGAAGAAAGAAAAGTCAAGTTACTTTGAAGCTGAAATTGAAATTCTTGGAACAGGTTTAAAAGGAACTTTGAAATCTTGGAACGAACTCCCGATAAAAAGCAAAACAGTAACAGACTTAACGGTTTTTAAAGAAACAGAAGGAGACAACGGAGAATTTTTTTGGAAAGCTGACGCAAACAACAAAGTCCAAATCTCAAAAGACGAGAGCAAAGAAAAAGAACGACAAAACAAAAGATTACTCGCCGAATTTGAACACTTAAATCAAAATTCCAAATTCTTCAAATTAAGCTTTGAAGGTATTCAGGAGGTTGAAGGGAAAGAAACTTACGTCTTGAAAACTCAAAGTCTTGTTGACGAAAGTGTGAATTTTGATTTTTACGACTGCCAAAATTTTATGCTTTTGAAAAATGAAAAAGATGAAGAAAATGACAAGGTTGAAACTTTTTTCTCTGACTATAAAAGTGTAAACGGAATTCTAAAAGCATTCACACAGAAAACGATTATCAAAGCAATTGGGCAAACGACTGAAATCAGAATTAAAAAATTTGAGACGAATTTGGAATTTGAAGAAGGCACTTTTGAACCGCCTGAAAAAGATGCTGACGACTTTGAGTTTCTCGAAAACAATTGTGTTGAGGATATCTCATTCAAGTTTTTGCACAATCACATTTATTTAAAAGTAAAATTGAATGGAACTGAAAGTCTTTGGGTTTTGGATTCGGGAGCAAGTGTAACGGTTATTGATTCTGTTTTTGCCGAAAAAATGAATTTGACTTTGGAAGGCAAAGTTCAAGGAAAAGGCTTGAGTGGTTTGGTTGAAGTTTCTTTCGTAAAACTTCCTCCTTTGGAAATCGGAGGTTTGCATTTTAAAGAACAAAAAGTTGCTTCAATCGAAATTGCGAGTCTTTTTAGAAAAACAATTGGTTTGGAAGTTGTCGGAATTTTAGGATTTGATTTCCTTTCTCGCTTGGTTACAAAAATTGATTACGCAAACGAGAAAATTTCATTTTATCACCCGAAAACTTTTGCTTACAAAGGCAATGGAACAGTTCTTGAAACTCCTTTGAAAAACAGAATGCTAAAAGCTGAAATGACCGTTGACGGAAAATTTTCAGGAAAGTGGAATGTTGATTTAGGAGCTGGTGGAAGTTCTTTTCACTTCCCTTTTGCAAAAGAAAACAATTTGTTTGAACGAGAAGGTGTCGAAAGAATTTCGATGGGAGCTGACGGACAATTAAAATCAAAAACAATAAAATTTTCGGATTTTGAGTTTGGTGGTTTCAAAGTTGAAAATCCAAAATTTTCAGTTCACGAAGACGTGAAAGTCGGAGCATTTGCAGACAAAGAATTTGTTGGAAATCTTGGAAACAATGTTTTTAGGAATTTTGTTCTTTACTTGGATTACGAAAGCCAAAAAATGATTGTGGAAAAAGGTGATGACTTCGGCAAAGAATTTCCGAGCGACAAAAGTGGACTTCAAATTCAGAGAAATGAAGAAGGTGACTTTGAAGTGATTTTCATAACTCCGAGTTCACCTGCTGAAGAATCAGGTTTTGAAGTAGGAGACAAAGTTCTTTCAATCAATGGAAAAGACACTGAGTCGTTAGGGAATTTAGGAGTTTTTGAGTTTTTAGAAAAAGATGAAGGAACGAAGTTAGAGTTTGAAGTTTTGAGAAGTGATGCAAAACTTGACTTGAAATTGGTTTTAAAAGTTTTGTGTTAATTCAGTAGGGAACAAAGATTTTTGTTCCCTACTGCCTAATTTTCTAAGTAGTAGTCAATTGTTGAAACCACTCGAACGATTTTGTAAAGTTGGTTTTCTTGCATAATTCCCGGAGCTCTGTCTCTTGGTAAAATCACAAAAACTCCTTGATTTGCACGACGGATTCCGCCGACTTGGCTACCTGAATCTAAAGCGAATTTCTCTGCGGCATTTCTTGCATTTGCGGTTGCTTCAGCAATCATTTCAGGTTTTAAATCATTAAGTTCAGTAAACAAAAATGTTGGAGCCATTCCGCCATAATAACCATAACCTCCGGAAGAAGATAAAATTACTCCAACTTCAACAAGATCACTTACCTTTTGACTTGCATTTTGAATGAGTTCAGGGTTTTCGGAACGAACCATAATTGTTTGATTAATTATGTAGCGGTTATCGGTTGGTCCATTTCTGTACGCATTTGCAAGAATGTCTGTAACCTCGAGACTTTGGAGTTCAGTTTGCGATTCTTCGATTCCGTATTTTTTGAGAAAGGCAAGAATTTTGTTTTTGCTTTCATTGATTTTTCTTTGGCAAACGTTAAGGTTGTCGTCAGTTGCAACAAATCTTAGGGGCCAAAAAGCGATGTTTGCTTTTACTTCTCTTTCAGAGACGCCTTTGACTTTCACGAAGTTGTCGGCTGTTTTACTTTTGATAAACCCTAAGCCGATTAATAAACCTGCAAGAGCGATACCAATTGCTAAAATTATGTTGTTGAGTTGATTCTGCATTTTTTACCTAAATTTAAATTTGCTGATTCTCTGAAATATAATTTTAACGTGAAATTTTTATTGGCTTTTTTTTCTTAAAATTAAATTTTGTTGTTATTTTGGGAAGTTAATAAAATGAAAGAAATTTTATGCTTGAGCAAGACCTTAGAGTTGACCACGAAAAACTCAAACGAGAAATGAATGAACTCACTGACCAAGAAATTCATAAAAAAATTGAAGATGCTGAATTTTATTTGAAAAAATATAAAGAAACCGCTTGGAACCACATTTCTGACCGCTCTGTTAAGGAGAAAGCGATAAAGTTACTTTTTCTTTCCAAAGCTTTCATAAAAGTTGGAAACGAACTTTTGCAAGAACGAAGCATTTTTAAACAATCCGATTAAAGCCTTTAAGGAAAATTTATGTCAAAAATTACAATTGCACTTGATGTTATGGGAGGCGACAATGCTCCAACTGAACAAGTTATTGGAGCAGGGAAATTCACGAAGGAAGTTGAAAACTGCAAAGTTGTTCTTGTTGGGGATGAATCTGAAATCAAAAAAATATTAGATAAAAATCCTCACAACGCCTCACAAATTGAAATTTTGCACACAAGCGAATTTATCGGAAATGATGATTCGCCAAAGGAAGCAATTCGTTCAAAACCAAAGGCATCAATTCTTCTCGCTGCAGATTTAGTTGGTAAAAAAGAAGCAGATGCAGTTGTCAGTTCTGGCAATACAGGAGCTGTTATTCTTGCTTGTGCGAAAAAAGTTCCTAGAATTCCAGGAGTTTCACGAACAGCTTTATCAGCAATTTACCCAACGCAGAATAAATTGAACCGAAAAGACAGCCTTGCTTTGATGTTAGATGTTGGAGCGAATATTCATTGTGATGCGGAAGAACTTTTCCAATTTGCTTTAATGGGTTCTGCTTATTCAACTTCAATTCAGAAGGTCAAAGAACCTTTAGTTGGACTTCTGAATATGGGTTCGGAAAGTCACAAAGGAAATGATTCAATGGTTAATGCCCACAGGATTCTTTCGGAAAGTCCAAATATTAACTTTTACGGGAACATCGAGGGAAACAACCTTATGCAAGGAATTGTAGATGTTGTAGTTTGTGAGGGAATTATTGGAAACATCGCTCTGAAATCGGTTGAAGGGGTTGCGGAAGTCGCAAAGAATTTGACGAAACAAGCTTTTAAAGAAAGACTAATTTGGAAAATGGGAATTGCACTTTTGAGTGGTGGAATCAAACAGCTTAAAAATGCGACTGATTTTGCTGAATACGGTGGAGCACCGATTTTGGGGTTTTCAGGAATTTGTATCAAAGCTCACGGAAGGTCAGGAAATAGGGCAATTAAAAATGCTCTCAAAGTAGCTGCTCAAGCTGTTCAAGACAAGGTCTGTGATAAAATTGAGGAAAAATTAGAAGCTTAAAACTTTAACTTTGATTTGAGGAAACAACGAATTAATTTTGAAGCGTTTGTTAGGGGAATTTTTTTGTGGTAAAAAAATGTTTGTTTGAAGGCAATTTATAGTTGTTTTCGACTTTTAGTAGTTATTAAATCTCTAACAAATTTATAAGGTGGAAGTATGCAACTCCTTATTACAATTTTCCTATTAATTTTTATGGGCTTTGGGGAAACTGTGTTTTCTCAACAGCAAGATGACCATTTCAGAGTGGGTGCTTATGGTAGTTTACAAAAACTAATTGGAGACGATGCCGATTATAATGCGGTTCGTCCTCTTTTAGGTGTAAATTTAGGTTATAACTTTACACCTAAATATTCGATTGAATTAAGTTTCGGTTACGGCTGGAGTGTTCCACGTGACGAAAATGATTCTTTCCCTGCAAAATATTATACGAGATTGAATGACCCCAATTTTGATTACGAAACTACACTTTTTCCGCTAAACCTTAACTTCAAATACAACTTCCGAACGGATAAAAAATGGACTCCTTACGTTGTAGCTGGAACAGGAATGTTATTTTGGCATCTTAGCGATAATAAAAGTGGAAACACTAAAGTTGGCTCGCAGAAAAATATTCTTGGAACTTTGGGTGGTGGAACAGAGTGGTTTTTTCACGAAAATTGGGCTTTAGATTTAAGCCTTAGGTATTCTCAACTTTTCGGTCAAGATGAAGATATGGCTGGTTACAATGATAAAAATAATGGTTTGCTTCAAACAAGAGCAGGACTGAATTTTTATTTCCAACCTTCTAAAGATTCTGATAGAGATGGAATTGTTAATTCAGAAGATGCTTGTCCGAACGAACCTGAGGACGTTGACGGCTTTGAAGACTTTGATGGTTGTCCAGAATCTGATAATGATAAAGACGGTTATTTAGATGCGGAAGACAAGTGTCCGAATTTGGCAGAAGATTTCGATGGTTTTGAAGATTCAGACGGTTGCCCTGACGAAGACAACGACAAAGATGGAATTCTTGATATTGCCGATAAATGTCCAAACGAAGCAGAAGATTTTGATGGTTTTGAGGATTCAGACGGTTGTCCTGATGTTGACAACGACAAAGATGGAATTCTTGACGTTGCTGACAAATGTCCAAATGAAGCAGAAACTTTAAATGGCTTTGAAGATTCAGACGGTTGTCCTGATACGAAACCACAAGTTGAGTTAAGCCCTGTTTTAGAGGATATTTATTTTGACAATGATAAGTTCGTTCTCAAAGGTGAAGCACTTGTTAAATTGAATAAATTGGTAAAAACCTTAAAAGATTTTACTGACATTGATGTTGAAATTGGTGGAAATACTGATAGTGTTGGAAGCTCTGAATACAACCAAGCACTTTCTGAAAGACGTGCAAATTCGGTTAAAGAATTCCTCATTAGAAATGGAATTTCAGCCATTAGAATTGAAACGAAAGGTTATGGCGAAGAAAATCCAATCGCTCCTAACAACACTCCAGAAGGAAGAGCTAAAAACAGAAGAGTAACTGTAATACGAGTAAATTAAGATTCAGTTTTTTGAAGCGGTGGTAATTTCTACAACCGCTTTTTTGTATCTATTACTTTTAAAGATCATTATTCTCTTTCTAAAATTAAAAGAAAAAATTCCTTTTTAATTCTTTAGTAATTAAATTGTTTTAATCTTTTTTTAAATAACTTTTATCGAACAATTCAAGGCTTTTGCATAAAAAAAGTGGGATTTGTGACGTAGGTTATTTTCTTTAGTCCAAGTTTTTGAGGTTAAGTAAATTTTAGTAGGAAAAACTCTGAATACTTCAATCAAATTTATAAAATCAAATATAGGCTTTGCTTTGGCTCTCGGACTTTTGATTTTGGGCAATTGTTCTGAAAAGCCAAAAGAAAAAAGTGTAGAAATTACAAAGGAAATCCAACAACCTTCTGAAACCCAGACAAAACCTAAATTCAAAAATGTCGCTTCACAAGTTGGTTTAGATTTCAAAAATCTTAACGGTGAAGAACTAAAAAAGATTTTCTTAATTGAATCAGAAGCTGGTGGTTGTGCTTTTTTAGACTTTAATAATGACAGTTTCTTAGATGTTTACCTAACAAATGGGACTTTTTTAAACGGTGAAACAAACGGTGGAAATCGACTTTACAAAAATAATGGAAATGGAACTTTCACAGATGTCAGTGAAAGTTCAGGAAGTGATTCCAAAAGTTGGTCGATGGGAGTTGCAGCAGCAGATTACGACTCTGATGGCGATTTAGACATTTACGTTACAAACTATGGTGAAAACCAACTTTACCAAAATAACGGTGATGAAACTTTTTCGGAGGTTGGAAAAGAAGCTGGAATTAATGTCGGAGGTTGGAGTACTGGAGCAGCCTTTGGAGATTACGATAACGACGGTGATTTGGATTTATATGTTGCAAATTATGTAAGTTTTGTTCCTGATAAAACTCCCAAACCAGGTGAAACAAAGTTTGGCAAATGGAAAGGAGTAGATGTTATTGTTGGTCCTCAAGGGCTTGAAGGCGAATCAGATAATTTCTTTGAAAATAATGGCGATGGAACTTTTACTGAAAAAACAAAAGAAGCAAATTTGCTAGGTGGTGAAAAGTTTTATGGCTTTTCAGTCGTTTGGCAAGACTTGAACGGAGATGGTTGGTTGGACCTTTACATTGCAAATGACTCGACTCCAAACTTTATTTATTTTAATCAGAAAGACAAAACTTTCCAAGAAAGTGGAATTATTAGCGGAGTCGCTTACAACGAAGATGGAAAAGAGCAAGCAGGAATGGGAGTTTCAATTGGAGATTTTAATTCGGATTCAAAGCCTGATATTTTTGTAACAAATTTTTCTGATGACACAAATACTCTTTACCAAAATGATGGAAAAGGCTTTTTCTCTGATGTAACTTTCCAAACAGGACTTGGCGAAAGTTCATTAAAATATTTGAGCTGGGGAACTGGATTTGCTGATTTTGACAATGACGGTGATGAAGATATTTTTATTTCCAATGGACACATTTACCCTGAAGCAGAAAAGTTTAATTTTAACACTAAGTTTTTTCAAGAAAATCAAATTTATGAAAATCTTGGGAATTCTACTTTCAAAGATGTTTCTTCTTTGGTTGGTTTAAGTGAAAAAAAATCAAGTCGTGGGGCATCTTTTGGAGATTTTAACAATGACGGAAATATTGATGTTTTGGTTTTGAACTTAAATGATTTACCTTCGCTTTACCAAAATGAAAATTTAAATGGAAACAACTTCATTTCCGTGCAATTAGTTGGCGAAGGGAAGAATACTTTTGCCGTTGGTTCTTTAGTAGAAATTTATGCAAACGGAGTTTATTCACAGAAGTGCATCAAGTCAGGCTCAAGTTTTCTATCACAAAACGATTACAGGCTTCATTTTGGAGTCGGAAAAAATAAAATAATTGACAAAATTGTTGTAAATTGGGCAACGACCAATAAAAAAACAGTTTTTGAGCAAGTTAACTCAAACTCTTTTGTCAAAATCTATGCAAATGACAAAATCGAAGTTAAAGCTATTTAGTAGTAGGTTTAAGCAAATGAAAAAAATAAATTTTACCTTTTTACTCCTTTCAATCTTGGTTTTTGCGAGTGTACAAAAGTCATTAGCAAAAAAAGTTACTGGTTTTAAATGGAATGATGTTCGTGCAATTGGAATGGGAAATACTTCAATTGCAAATGACTCGTACAGAGGTACTTTCATATACAATCCAGCCCTTCTTAAATATACTCAAGAAAGTAGATGGGAATTTGTTAATGCACACTTTAGCTTAAGTCAAAACTATCGCCCTTTCTTTGATTTCTTAGATGAGAATAGAAATGACCTTTCAAATTTTCCCGCTGCTTCAAATACAACTCAACAGAGCCTTGTTGATGAATTCGATTCGTTTACAAATCAGGCTGAGGCTACAAATGCTGGCTTTATGATTCTTTATACCAAAAAAGATTTTGCTCACGCATTTTTAATTGAATCGAAATTTTCCATTCAAGGGCAAAATGGAAACGTACAATCAAATACTCCAATTTCAATTACAACAACGGCACAAGTTGATTATACTTTTATTTTTGGGAAATCTCACAGACTTTTCCAAGATTTGACAATGGGTTACAATGTTAAACCATTTTTTCGTCAAATCTCAGTAACAAGCGGTGACACAACAAATAGCTTTTACCGTTCTCCTTTTAGTTATGCAAATGACGGTTTCTCTTGGAAACCTGGGATTTCGACTGATTTAGGTTTAACTTTTAAACCTGGTCTTGCAATGCGTGAGAGATTGACTTTTGCACTTGTTTGGCAAGATGTTTTGGGAAGTTATGACGGAAATAGAATTCAAGATAACTTGATAGCTGGAATTGGTTTTAAAGCAACGAAAAAACTAACAATACTCGCTGAATATGAAGACATTTTAAATGACAATAATTTAAGTGATGGTTCGAATCGTGAGTTCTTAGACCACGTTAGGCTTGGAGTTGAACTTTTCGGACATTGGCACAGAGCAAGAATTGGTGTCTTGAACCAACGTTTTACTTTTGGCTTCGGATTGCATTTCTGGGGAATGAAATTCGAATACGCTTTTGCAGCAAGGAATAACTTTAACGGAATTCAAGCCGATAAAGGAAATCCAATCCACTTACTTGAAATGAGAACAAACTTCGGGAATTAAAATGAATTTTTTAAAAATTTTCGTTCTATTGACATTCGTTGTTGGATGTTCATCTTTTGGTGGAGGTTTCACGAGCCACAAACAAAGATTGCCTAAATCGGACTTGAGACAACTTTACACTCATCCAGCTTTAGACATTGAACCAACTTGGGCTCCAACTGGAAACAAAGTTGCTTTCGCTTCTGACAGAGACGGGAACTTTGACATTTGGGTAATCAATTACGAAGGTGAATTAGAACAAATTACAAGAACGTCTAAAAAATATGAAACTTCACCTGATTGGTCTGATGATGGCAGAAGCATTGTCTATGAAGTTTCTGATGGAAAAAAATCATACCTTGAAATCTACACTGTAACTTCTGGGAAAACTAAAAAATTATCAGATAAACTAGGTAATTGTTACGACCCTGTTTGGTCACCTGATAGTAAAGAAATTGCTTTTGTCTCAGATATGAGTGGAAATTTGGATATTTGGATTTATGAAATTGGTTCTGAGCAATTGACTCAAGTAACTAATACAGAAGATGAAGAAATTACACCTTGTTGGTCTCCAGATGGAAGTGAACTTGTCTTTGCGAGAAAAATTGATGGAGCTTTTAGCTTAGTTTTAGTTGATCCAGCTGACCGTGACGAAACTTATTTGACAAACAGCCTTGGAGATGATACAGAACCAAGCTGGTCTCCAAACGGAAAAGAAATTTACTTTACTTCGGAGCGTAGAGGTGAAAGAGGGCTTTGGAAGTTTCTTTTTCAAACAAGAAAATCTTACCCTGTAAAATCTTCTGCGGAAATTAATTCAAGTCCTGATATTTCAATTGATGGTGCAAGGATTGCTTTCAATAGTAATAGAGGTGGTTCACAAGATATTTGGATTTATAGTCCAAGTGGAATGCTTGGTTTAGTTCTTCCTGACGGCGTAGAAAAAGATTCGTCAAAGGTTTGGAGTTTTCCAGGAATGAAACATCATTACTACGAAAACAAAGGGCATAGTTTTGGAATTATGGCTTTCCCGAATTTGGATTATATTCCTGCACAACTTACAAATTCAAGAATGCCTGAAATGAATCCTCAGTGGTCAAGTAATGGTGAAAAGATAATTTACCAATCTGCAACAAGTGGAAGATTTCAAGTTTGGGAGATTTCACCAAATGGGACTGAAGAGAGGTCAATTACGCGAAATTTCAATAATAAACAAACTCAGCCAGTAATTTCACCGAATGGAAAATTGATAGCATACTATTCAAATAAAGATCGTTACGGAGCACTTTGGGTGTTGAATTTAGAAACAAATTATACTCAAAAAATTGATTTGATAGGTAATGTCTCACCTGCTTCTTTTTCATTCTCACCAGATGGGTCAAAAGTTTGTTATGATTCTTACTACGATGCACAAAGGGATATTTGGATTGCAGACGTTCAAGCAGATACTTTGACACAGATTACAATTTCAAGAGATGAAGATAAAGCACCTGTTTGGTCTCCAGATGGAAATAGAATTGCTTTCCTTTCAAACCGATATGGCGTTTTCAATATTTATATCATTGATGCAACGACTTTGGAAATTATCGAATTAACAAAGTCAAAATATGACATTAGTGATATTTCTTGGTCTTACGACGGTGAATACATTGCTTATACTAGAAAAGAACCTGACAATTACGAAATCTTTACGATAAACTCTCGTACAAAAAAGGTAAACAGAATTACAAAAGATAAATCTCACGATTTTTTACCGAGCTTTTCACCCGACGGAAATAAAATTGTTTTCCATTCAAACCGAAGTAATAAAGAGGCACTTTGGGTTAAGTTTTTGGATAGTGGGAATGTTAAGCAATTAAGTTTTGATGTTGCAAGCGAAAAGCCTGTAAGTTGGCATCCAAATAGCAGCGAGTTGGTTTTTGACTCTTATCTTTCAGGCAACAGCGATATTTGGTTAGTCAAAGTTATTGACTCTGTAGGGAATTAATTTAAAATTGACAAGTTCAAAAAAATTATTATTTTTATTAGCTGAATACGAATCGAGGATTAATTAAATGTATTTAGATTATTGGGAACTTCAAACAAGACCTTTTGATAACACACCAGACCCGAAATTTTTCTATTTCTCGCAAGAACACGAAGATGCTTTTCTAAGATTGACTTACGCGGTTAAAGAAAACAAGGGAGCTTTTATGCTCTCAGGTGAGTATGGTTGTGGAAAGACAACTTTGACAAGAACATTTTTACAAGAGTGTTTTGATGCTGGGAATTTTGAAGTAGCCTTTTTGAACAACCCTGTTTGGGATAATGCTTCAGTAGATTTCTTTAGAGATATTTTGTTTGAATTTGGTGAAGATGCTCCTAAAGATTACAATCGCTCAGAACTTTTCAGATTAATCGGCGATGTCTTGATGCAAAATGTTAATGATGGAAAAATAAACTTGCTCGTTGTTGATGAAGCACAGCTTATTGAACACGACAAAATTTTTGAAGACATTAGACTTTTGTTAAATTACCAACTTGATGACGTAAATTTACTTACAATTCTTATCATTGGTCAGCCTGAACTTCGCGAAAAAGTTCTCAAGTTTCCGCAATTAGAACAAAGAATTAGCTTAAAATATCATCTTCATACTTTGAATCAAACCGAAGTAAAAGAATATATTCATCATAGAATGAATGTTGCAGGTTGCAAAAGAGAAATCTTTACAGATGATGCTTTTGATGAAATTTATAAACGTTCTTTTGGAACGCCACGAAGAATCAATAATATTTGCGATTTAGCACTTTTTATAGGTTTTCAGAAAAAATTAGAAAAAATTGATGCAAAAGTAGTTGCATCAACAGTTTAGTCTGTTTTTGTACGTTATGACTTTACATTAAGGAAAAAACAATGTTACGATCAAAACAACTTTTTCAGAGCATTTCAGCAAGTCGTGCTACTCACGGTCAATTGCAAGGAAATGTAGCAAAAAAAATTCTCGTTGCTGACGATGACCCATACGTTTTACGAGCTTTAACTCAACACTTAAATAATATGGGTTACGAAACAGTTTCTGCTTCCGATGGAGATAATGCTGTGCAGATTTTATCTGAAACAGAAGTTGATTTGATAATTTCAGATGTTGTTATGCCAGGAATGAATGGCTTGCAATTTTGTCAATACGTAAAGTCTGATGTAAAAACTTCTCACATTCCTTTTATCTTTATTTCTGTAAAAGACCAATTACCAGACAAGTTAATTGGGTTTCAAACTGGGGCAGACGATTATATCACAAAACCTTTTGAGTTAAGCGAACTAAAAGTAAGAATCGAGTCTTTGCTCACTAAAAGAAAAGAGCAAGGTAAAAAAGATTCAAAGCCTAAAAGTAAAGATGCTCCGAAAAGAACTGCAAATAAAGCAAATTCTCCTCAAAGACCTCAAAAAGCTAAACTTCATAAACTAACAATTGGACCTGATTTTGCTAAAAAAAGAAGTGAGGAAGCTGGAGAAGGTTCTCAAATTGGTAAAAGAAATGACTCAGGGTTTGCACCTGATAAAGTGGAAGCTCCAGAAGATTTAGCAGCTTTAGCAGACTTAGAAAATACTGTTAAAACTCGATTTGAGAAAGTAGTCGAAGATGAGCTTCACCTTCACGATGCCGAAACGGAAGAACAAAATCAAGCAATTGCAAATTTAACTGATGTTGAAGTTATTGATTACGAATCTGTTTTTGGTGCAGTTGAAAAGACAATTGAAGGTATAAAGAGTGGACACGGATTTGACATTGAAGAAATAATGCTTATGGCACGAAGAGTCCTAAAAAGTATTCATTTAAACAATGACTTAATCCTTCAAGCTTTGTCAAATTATCAATATGATCCTTTTAAATGCCAACTTGTAAATGTTTCGATTTTTGCAATGAAGATTGGAATTGGGCTACGACTCAATGACGAAGACCTGACGAAACTCGGAGCAGCTTCACTAATTCACGATGTCGGACATTTAGCTTTACCTGAAAGTTTGCTTCCAGAGGCTCTTCAAGAACGTGAGGATAGATTAACTAAAGAAGAAATTGAAGAACTTAGAACTCACCCTTTGAAAGGTGTTGAGATTTTGGAAAAGTTCATTCCTGACTTAAGAACTGATTACAACTGGCTTTATATGGCAGTTTTGCAAGAACACGAAAGAATAAATGGTTCAGGTTATCCGAATAAAATTAACGGAGATGACATTTCGCTTTACGCTAAAATCATTGCTGTTGCAGATACTTTCGAATCACTTGCTCACAAAAGACCTTACAAACAAGACGAGTTCATAACTTATATGGCAATGCAAAAAATCATTCGCCTAAAAGACAAAGAATTTGATGCAAAAGTAATCAAAGCGATGATTGGTGAAATCTCACTTTTCCCACTTGATTCTTACGTAAAACTTAACACTGGTGATATTGGTAAAGTGATAAAAATTAATCACAGAAATCCACTAAGACCTGTAATTAAAGTTTACTACGACAAGGAACTCAATGAAGTTCACCACGATAAAGTCATTGACCTAAAAGATTTCCCATTCATTTTTGTAGTCAAGCCAATTTATGACCTTGAATACGAATTAAGGATTATGTCAAAAAATTAGATGTTTTTCCTTCGTCGGCTGATTGCCGTGATTCCTGTGCTTTGGGGAGTCGTAACTTTCGTCTTCCTAATTGTTCATTTTATTCCTGGTGACCCAATCGAAATTATGCTCGGAGAAACTGCCACGCAAACTGACGTTGTTGCTTTGCGTGCTTCACTTGGTCTTGACAAACCAATCTTCACACAATATTTAATCTTCCTAAAAAACATTTTCTCAGGCGATTTTGGAAATTCGATTTTACTCAAAAATCCAGTTTTGGATTTAAT
>QQUF01000033.1 GCA_008501735.1 Calditrichota bacterium
GATTCCTCAAAAGCGACGTTGAGCAATTTGTCACCTTTGTTTCGTTTTAGAAACTGAATATTTTGCAAAACACTTTCTTGAGTCTTTGAACCAAAACCGTCCAAATCAACTAAACGATTTTCAAGACAAGCGTACTCAAGCTCACCGAGTGTAGAAATTTGTAACTTATCCAAAATTACTTTTACCTTTTTAACTCCAAGACCTTTTATCTGAAATATTTCAAAAATGCCTTGTGGAATTTCTTTTGCTAAAGTTTCATAAGTTTCAGAAGAGCCATTTTCAACAAACTCTGTAATGTCTAATAAAAGTCCCTTTCCAATTCCTTTAACTTTTCCAAGTTGTTTCTTTTCAAGGAGTTCTTTTGCATCTTCTTTCAGAAACCTAATTACTCTTGAGCCATTTTGATAAGCTCTGATTTTAAAAGGGTTTGCCTCTGTAATTTCTAATAATTTAGAAATTTTATCTAAATGTTTTGAAATTCTGTAATTGTCCATAAATGAAAAAGTTCCCTAATTAGTAACAAAGTGAAATCGAAATCTCGTCAAAATTTTACGGTATTGCAAAAAGTGTTTTTTAAATACTTTGCGAAATTTAATCAAATTTGCATTTCTTTCAACAAATTACGTAAACTTTCAATTGGCACACATTTTGATACAATAATTGGCAGAGCAAAACTACTCACTTTAAAAAATCCTCATTTTTGGGTTTTCCAGTTCGTGGGGAACATTTTAACGAAAACCCAAACCTTCCTTAATTATTTAGCCTTTCGAAGAAGATGCATAGCTTTTAAGGTGTTACTAAGGGGTTAGTAACACCTTTCTTTTTGTACAAAACTTTAAGCCTAAATTATTTTTCTTGTTTATAATTTTTCTAAACTACATAAAATTGATTTTCATCACATTTTTTTGTTGTTTGGTCGAAAACAATTTGGTTCTTAAAGGGACATTTATTAAAATTCACAAGCATTTATTTATAACTTATCCTATCAAACTCAAGGAGAACTTCACAATGTCCAAAAATTTCATCGAGTGGAAAAATACTTTTGAAAATGAAATTGACAACTTTGATGATTTATTAAGTTGCCTTAAAGCCCTTAAAAGTCGTTGTAGAGTAGAATTCGATTTAAAATTATTAAGGCAAGAATTTGACCAAGACATTGTCGAAACTTACCCCTATATGGCAAGACTCGAAGAAGATTTAGAAATGAGAGAATTTGAAGCAGAATTAGCTTCTCAGCCTCAAAAAAAAAATACTTTTAGAGCCTCAACTTTAAAAACATCAACTCCAGAGCCTACAAAAGCAGAAGCAATGATTCCACCACCAAGGCCACAACCTCGACAAGAAACAGTTATTCCTCCAAAGAGAGAAAGTGTTTTTGCACCAAAAAATGAAGTAATTTTTTCTTCTAAGCCTAAAGTAGAAGAGACACAAGAAGAGGAAGAAGCAACTCCAGAAATTAAAACAATGCTTCTAACAAACAATTATAAAGGCGAAATTATTAAGCGTAATGGTCTTTATTTTGGAAAAGTCTTAAGCCCAATGGGTGAAGAGATAATTACCGAAAAAGAATTTTTGGAAAAGTACCCAGAAGGATTTCGAACATTAAATGCTACTTATACTGCTCTTGAGAAAATGAACATTGAAGCAAATAACTTTACTAAAAGAACAATCTAAAATTAGGCTTTAAAAATAAATGCGTAACAAAGTAATTGAGATTTGGCCAGAAATAAATTGGATTAAAGACGAATCTCTTAGAGAGAAAGTAACTGACTGTTGGGTTTATGCAATTGAAAACAGTGTCCTTTCACCAGAGGATTTAGAAACAATTCCATTTTCACTTTTGATTAAAGATTGTAACGTTAGTTTTATGAACCATAAAAGAACTTGTGTTCATTTAGCTGTTGAGAATGCAAATATTATGCTCAAAAATTTTGGTGATTCTATAAAAGTTAATATGGACGTGATGATTGCAGGTGCAATTTTAATTGATGTAGGAAAACTCCTTGAATATGAATTAAAAGAAGATGGAACTCTCACAACAAGTGCAGCAGGTAAAATTTTGAGACACCCTTTCAGTGGCGTTTCGGTTGCTGACAGATTTGGACTGCCTGTTGAAGTTCAGCACATCATTGCAACTCATTCAAAAGAAGGCGATTTGGGAAAAAGAACCGTTGAGTCAATTATTGTTCACCACGCAGATTTTGTGAGTTTTGAACCATTTAAAGCATAAATGAAAAATTTCCTTTTACAATTGATTTTTATCTCCTTTGCTTTGGTTTCTTGTAAAACAACAAACCAAAGTTCAAACTCGCAACCATTTAAAAATTATTCAAATTTTAGTTCGCCAATTCAAATACGATTTGGCGAGCAGCTTTTTTTTGAAGATAATCTTGAAGTTACTTTCCAAAGTGTTTTAAATGATTCACGTTGCCCACAAAATGTTCAATGTGCTTGGCAGGGAAATGCTGAAATTATTTTAACAATCAAAAATGCCGATAAAAGTATTTCTGAATTTGTCAATTTAGTTATTGATGGAAAAAATGACAGAAATAGTTCAAACCATCAAGTCATTAATTCAAACAATTACAATTTTATTCTTCTTGAATTAAACCCTTACCCACAGACTAATCAAAATAATAATTTTATGAGTTACGAAGCCCTCATTTCAATCGAAAAATTATAGGTCAAGAAAATGCCTCAAACTTTAGTCGAAAAAATTGCACAAAAATATGCAGTTGACTTTCCTTCAAATAAATTAGTAAAAAGTGGTGATTACATTTCAATTAAACCTGCTCACGTGATGACTCACGATAACACAGGTGCTGTAATCCCGAAGTTCAAATCAATTGGTGCAACCAAAATCTTTAATCCGAGACAAGTTGTTTTCACACTTGACCATAATGTTCAAGACAAAAGTGAAAAGAACTTGGCGAAGTATTCCAGAATCGAAAATTTTGCTAAAGAAATGGGAGTTGATTTCTATCCAGCAGGTCGAGGAATCGGACATCAAATTATGTGCGAAGAAGGTTATGCATTCCCGGGAACAATGGCAGTTGCTTCCGATTCTCATTCAAATATGTACGGAGGTTTGGGCTGTCTTGGAACTCCAATCGTAAGAACTGATGCTGCTTCAATTTGGGCAACAGGAAGAACTTGGTGGCAAGTTCCGCAAATTGCAAAAGTTGAGTTAATCGGAAAATTACAAAAAGGCGTTACAGGTAAAGATGTAATCATTACGCTTTGTGGTTTCTTTAACAACGATGAAGTTTTGAATCACGCAATCGAATTTGTTGGTGAAGGAATTTCAGAACTTTCGATTGAAGAGAGACTCACAATTGCAAATATGACAACTGAATGGGGAGCTTTAGTCGGAATTTTCCCAATTGACGAAAAAACAATTTCTTGGTTAAAAAATCGTGCAAAAGTTATTTCACTTCGAGGACTCGAAGGAGTTCCTTCTGATTCTGACGGAAATGGGATTCAACCAAGAATGAATTTGAAACGGATTGAAGAATTAGAAAACAATCCAATTTTTGCTGATTCAGACTCAAATTACTCAAAGGAATTAATTTTTGATTTAAATACAGTTGAACCTCACGTCTCTGGTCCAAACACTGTAAAAGTTATGACCTCAGTTTCTGAGATGCAGAAAAGAGAAGTGAAAATTCAAAAAGCCTACTTGGTTTCTTGCGTAAACAGTCGTTTATCTGACATCGCAGAAGCTGCCAAAATTGTAAAAGGCAAAAAAGTCGCAGAAGGTGTTGAATTTTACGTTTCATCAGCTTCAAGTGAAGTTCAGGCAGAAGCAGAAAAAAGTGGCGATTGGCAAACTTTGATTGATTCTGGAGCAAAAACTTTGCCTCCTGGTTGTGGTCCTTGCATTGGACTTGGAACAGGACTTCTTGAAGATGGCGAAGTTGGAATTTCCGCAACAAATCGAAATTTTAAAGGAAGGATGGGTTCTCCGTCTGCTGAAGCTTACTTGGCTTCTCCTGCTGTTGTTGCTCATTCGGCGATTCAAGGAAAAATTTCATTTGATTTTCCTTTTTCAGACCAAAAACTGAAAGGCGAAATTAAATCTACTCCAAAAATTATTGCTGAAAAATCTGAAACAGAAATCCTTGATGGATTTATGGAAACTTTAGAAGGTGATTTAATTTTCTGCGACCAAAATAACCTCAACACAGACGGAATTTATCCTGGGAAATACACTTACAATGACGAGATGACTTCTGAACAACAAGCTCAAGTTGTAATGGAAAATTATGACACAAGTTTTAATTCAAAAGTCAAAGAAGGCGATTTCCTTGTGAGCGGATTCAATTTTGGAACAGGAAGTTCACGTGAACAAGCAGCAACAGCCTTGAAACACAGAGGAATTAAATTGGTATTAGCAGGTTCATTTTCTGAAACTTACAAAAGGAATGCTTTGAACAACGGCTTTCTAGTAATTGAAGCACCTGAATTAGTAAACGATTTAAGCACAAAATTTGGCAATAAAACTCTAACAGTTCAAACTAAGATTAAAGCTAAAATTGATTTTAAAAACTCTACCCTTTCCGCTAACGGTAAAAATTATTCAATTTCATCAGTTGGACCAGCAGCTCAAGAATTGGTTTTAGTTGGTGGATTAGAAAACTGGGTAAAGAAAAATATTTAAAGAAAAAGTATAAAAATTAACTTCATAAATTTTTTAAAAGGCGTAACTTAACGCCTTTTTTAGTTCTAATGCGAAAACTATTTTTTCGCAAAATCAAAAATAATTTCAAGGTAAATAAATGCGTAAAGATAATTTTAGAAATATTGCAATAATTGCACACGTTGACCACGGAAAAACTACTCTCGTTAACGGAATGCTTGAGCAAAGTGGAGCTTTCAACGTTCGTGAAGAAGTTCAAGACAGAGTTATGGATTCTGGAGATTTGGAGAAGGAACGTGGAATTACAATTACTGCCAAAAATACAGCAATCCAGTACGGCGACACGAAAATAAATATTGTTGACACTCCAGGTCACGCCGACTTTGGTGGAGAAGTTGAAAGAAGTTTAAACCTTGTTGATGGAGCTTTATTGCTTGTTGATTCAAGCGAAGGTCCTTTACCACAAACTCGTTTTGTAGTTAGAAAAGCTTTAGAGAAAGATTTGCCTATAATTTTAGTCATAAACAAAATTGACAGAAGCGATGCGAGAATTGACGAAGTTATTGAAGAAGTTTACGACCTATTTATTGACCTTGATGCGACTGAAGAGCAAATTGAATTTCCAATTCTTTACACAAATGCTAAAGAAGGATTTGCCAAATTAGACTTAGAAGATGAAAGCAATAATTTGCAACCTCTTTTCCAAGAAATTCTTTCTTACTTCCCAGGTCCAGAAGCAAACGACGACGAAGTGCCACAATTCTTAGTTACTAATTTGGATTACGACTCTTTTGTCGGACAAATTGCAGTTGGAAGGCTTTCAAATGGAACTTTAGAAATGAACAAACAATACACACTTTGTACTGAAAATGAAAATATTAACAATATTAAATTTTCTGCCCTTTACACTTTTAAAGGATTGGAAAAAGTTAAAGTTCCGCAGGTTGTTGCAGGAGATATTATTGCAGTTGCAGGAGTTAGCGAAATTTACATCGGCGACACAATCACTTCACAAGATAACCCAAAACCTTTACCAAGAATTAAAGTTGACGAGCCAACAGTTTCAATGATTTTTTACGTAAACGACAGTCCTTTTGCAGGAAAAGAAGGAAAGTTTTTAACCTCAAGACACATAAGAGCTCGTTTGGAAAAGGAATCTCTCAAAAATGTTTCCATTAAAATCAAAGATGTAGAAAACAGAGCTGATGCTTTTGAAGTTTGTGGACGTGGCGAACTCCAAATGGCTGTTTTGATTGAAACAATGAGAAGAGAAGGTTATGAATTAATGGTTTCAAAACCACAAGTAATCACAAAAGAAGTTGATGGCAAAACTCACGAACCTGTTGAAAGAGTCTTTTTAGATTTACCAGAAGAATTTGTTGGAGTAATTACCGAAAATCTCTCTACAAGAAAAGGTAGAATGGAGAAATTAATCAATCACGGTTCAGGAAGAGTGAATATGGAATTTTTAATTCCTTCACGTGGTTTGATTGGATTCAGAAGCCAATTTTTGACAAACACCAAAGGTGCAGGAATTATGAATACTTTAATCGAAGGTTACGAGCCTTGGTTTGGAGTAATTCCACAAAGGTCAACAGGTGCAATGGTGGCAGACAGAACTGGAAAAGTAATTACTTATGCTTGTTTGGCAATGCTTGACAGAGGTGAATTAATTGTTGAAGTTGGAACAGATGTTTACTGTGGAATGGTTATCGGTGAAAGAAATAAAGTTGGCGACTTGAATGTCAACATCACTAAAGAAAAGAAACTTACGAATATGAGAAGTTCAACCTCAGAAGCAACTGTAACTTTGAGACCTCCAAGAACTTTATCTTTAGACCAAACAATTGAATTCATTGCTGAAGATGAACTGCTCGAACTTACTCCATTAAACATCAGAATCCGAAAAATGGAATTAGACCCTAATAAAAGAGCATCTAAGAAGAAAAAAGATTTAATGTAATTTCTATGTCGAAGCAGTTAATTTATAACTGCTTCGACTAATTTTCCCCACGAATATTTTTTCTTTTCTTCTTTAATATTTTCAGAAAACTTCCCGACTAATTCCTTTTCATAAAAATCTATAATTTTCTCTGCAAAGTCATTTGGATTGTTTGGTTCTGCTAAAAGTCCAATTTCATTTTCTTTTACAACCTCAGGAATTCCGCCGATTCTAGAAGCAATTATTGGCTTTTCAAATCCAAAGGCAATTTGCACAATTCCACTTTGTGTTGCACTTGTGTAAGGCAAGACTACCACATCGGAAGGAGAGAAATATTTGTAAACTTCCTCGTTTGAAACGTAAGAGTCCACTAATTTTATATGTTTTTCGATTTTAAGTTCTTTTACTAATTCGTGAAATTCTGTTTTTGGATAATAAAATTCACCAACAATTAAAAGCATTACGTCTCCTTCAAAATGCTTAATCACTTTTGACATTGCTTTTAGAAGAACGTTTAAACCTTTGTATTTTTTGATGAATCCGAAAAATAAAATCACTCTGCTCGTTTTGATTCCAAGATTTTCTTTTAACTCGGCTTTGCTTTCTTCCACTTTTTCTGAAAGATAAAAATCATAAATTGGGTGTCTTGATTTCAAAAGTTGAGATTCTTTAACTTTTGGATAAATTGTTTTCAAGTCTTCTACTACCGATTCTGATAACACTAAAAACTTGTCAGCTTGTGAAAAAGCCAATTTTGTTAGCAATTTTACGAGGGGCCATTTTTCGTGTGGAATTGCATTGTGGACTAAAAAAATGATTTCTGTTTTTGTAAACTTTTTGACCAAAAAGCTCACACAAAAGTAAGAAGGAGCAAAAAATGGAATCCACCAATTTAAAATCAAAGAATCTGGTTTTTCATTTTTAACAACTTTGTAAGTCTTGAACCAGCTAAAAGGTGAAAGTGGTGCAAAAACTCTACTCTCTTCTACTTTGAGAAAATTTTTAGAATTGTCAATTTGTGTTTCTCCCGGGAAAAGCCAATTTGGAAATTGTTTCACAAAAGAAACTATTTTTGCTTCGTGTCCAAACTCTTTTAACTTTTGATAAAAAATTGAAGCGAATTGAACCATTCCTCCTCGAAAAGGATAAGCAGGAGATAAAATGTAAATCTTTTTCTTTCTCAAATTACGAACAGAACTCCTTGAACTAAGCCAATCAATCCACCAAGGATTCCACCAAAATAAGTTACGTAACGAAGTTCCTTGTTCACAACTTGTAGAATCAAACTTTCCAAATCCTCTAAAGGAAATGATAAAACTTTTTCTCGAACGATTTCCTTAAGTTGAACTTGTTCTAAGATTTCAGGCAATTCGGTTTCAATCATTTCAATGATTTTGACAGCCAATTTTCCTTTCATTTCTTGCGGAATGAAACCTGCCAAAGGTCCAGCAACTTCTGCAATTCCTTTGTCTAATTTATTTTCTACACTTTTTAAAGTATGCTCAGTTTTTATAACTTTTGAAATTTCATCAGCAGTTACAAGGTGTTCACCAACAACGTTTCCGATTTTTTCAGCCAGTTTTTCTCGGTCTTTAGGAATAATTCCGGGTGTAAAAGGGATTGTGAAATTGCCGATTTTCTTGGCTTCAAAAGGTCTAAAAATCATTTTCAGTGCGAGCCAATTTGTTACCAAACCAATAACTGCTCCGATAGAAACAGAAATTAATATTTTAAATTCAGGTGTCATTTTCTTCTTCAATAATTAAGTTTGCTAAAGTTAAAAATAAAAAATGAATTCTACCTTGAAAAATTAGGATTTTAATTTTAATTTCATTGCTCAAAATTAAAACTAAAGGTTTTTTAAAAGAATGAAAAAAATATTAACATTTTTGGGTTTGAGTTTAGTTATCACAAGCCTTGCATTCTCTCAAAAAAATGAGGAAGTTATCAAAAAAGAAGCAACTGAAAGAATGAAAAACCTTTCAATTTACTTCACTGAAAACTTGGGACAATGGCACGAAGACGTTAGATTTAAAGCTAATGGAAAAGGTGCAACACTCTTCTTTACCGAATATGGAACTACATTTTTGCTTTCAAGAAAAAAACAAGGTGTGAAACCTGAACCTCCAAAAGATGACTTTTTCAGAGACAGACCAGAACCTCCGCCAATGGAGTATTGGTCTGTAAAATTATTTTTTGAGCAATGCAATGACTCAGTTTCTTACGACGGCGACGACAAAAGGTCTTGGAACAATAATTATTTTCTCGGAAACGACTCTACCAAATGGAGACCAAACGTTCCCAATTGGGGAAAAATTGACCTCAAAAATGTTTGGGACGGAATTACAATGAGTTACTTTGAAAATGGCGATGAAATAAAGTATTCAATGATTGTAGAGCCTTTCGCAAACCCTGAACAAATTGTTATGCGTTACGATTTTGGAGATAAAGATGGGAAGTCGGGAATTAAAATCACAGAACTTGGAACTTTAGAAGTCGAAACTCCTTTTGGAAAATTTGTCGAAGGAGTCCCTTATGTTTTTCAAGAAATTGATGGAGAAAAGACACAAGTAGAATGTTCTTACAAAACTGTTGACCACGTTGACAAAAGAAAAACTGCCTCAAATGTTGTAGGTCCTAACATTGATTTTATTGAAGATGCTTATTCTTTCCAACTTGGAGATTACGACCCATCAAAACCACTTTACATTGATCCAATCTACGATTTCTCAACTTTAGACAAATAAGACTATTGAATTGAATCTTTAACTTTTACCTCTTGGAGAGCTGCAATTTTTTCTGAATAAATTAGCCAAGCGTAACGAAAAAGGAAAATTCCTGACCAAGTTTTTGCTAAGTCTTCTGCGGAAAGTCTGACAGAGCGAATCGCATTAAAAATCCAAGTTCCTTCAGGAATCCAGAATTGGTCAATGAAAATCATTAAACCGAACATTGCTCCAGCGAGGAAAAGAGTTATTTTTATTTCTGTGCTTTTTTCAAGAATTTTGCCAAAAAAGAAAAGTGAGAATAATTCGAGTCCTCCGAAGAAAAGCAAAGTTATTGAATCCTTAATTCCAAATTTTTCCTCTAAGAGTTCGTGAACTAAAAATCTGTCGTCAAATCCTAAGAAAGCGAAGATGAAAATTTGTGAGTAAAAGAACAGTCTTTCCCTTGGATATTCTTTATCCATAGAATTTAAACAAGACAAACTCATCGCAAAAATTAACGAAACTCCCCAAAGTAAAAAGACGGAAATCGTTGTATTAATGGCATAAAAAGGAATATTGTCTTCTGTAATATCTGAAAAGAAATGCCTTACAAATGAAGTAGAATATTTGTAATCAATGAAAAGCATAATTAAAGAATAAATTACGAAAGGTAAAATCCAGTAAGGAATTTTTTTCATTTCATTTTTAGATTTCTGTTAATGAATAGTCTGTTGTTTATGTAAACGTAAAGAAAACTTCCCATTCCAATTAACAGTTCAATAAATTCTGAAACTCGTTGCAGATAAATGTCAAATCTTTCTTGAATTGGATAATAATCATTGTAAACATCAATTATTGAATGAAAGGTAATTATTAGATAATAAAAAATTATAGATTTTGGAATACTTATTCTTCTTAAAAATGGGAAATAGTAAAAGGCAATTCCGATTAATCCAGCTAAGCCAAAAATTAATCTCATAAACTCTGAACGACCTTGTAATTCACCAATATTGTGTAAAGTCGTTTCACCTTGCTTGTTAATTTCTTGCAAAGATTCAGGAGTTGCAAAACCAAAAAAAGATTGTCCCCAAGCAATTTCTTCCATTGCAACGACAAACATTACAAATCCAAAAACTGCATAAAAGCCATAAACAAAGAATAACTCATTTTGCTTCTTAGCTAACCAAAAGTCTTTAAATGACCAAATCGAGGCTAAAAATAGAAAAATAAAAGTTGCAACTTCCACAGGTCTATTTTCTTCAAGAAGCCATAACGTTAAACCTCTTGTTTGAGGAGCAATCAAACCCAATACACAAAATACTGTAATGTAAACTGGAAAATACAAAAATAGACTTGAAGATTCATTTACTCCAAGAAATGAAATGACTTTTCTATTTTCCAAATGACTATTCCTTTTCAAAGCCTTTAATTAAAATATTATTACAAACTAAGAAACTTATCAAAGTCATAAATTCGATACCTTCTTCAAAACAAGGAAAAATTGTATCAACCTTATTTTCAAACCAGAAAAAGCCTTCGACAACTTCCATTAAAACAGTACTAATTGCACCGATAATTATAAGAATTACAAATTTTTTACCGACTTTATAACTTTTCCCATCTAATTCTTTTAATAATTTACTCCAGATTGACCAAACGAAAAACGAACCAACAAAAACAATAGGAGCATAAATCAAAATCCAACCAAAACCAACTTCTTCAATGTTTGTTCCTTCGGTTATACCTGTTCGATTTTCAACAAATTTTCCTAAATATTCATGAACTGATATCATTTCATCAAGAGCTAAAAACACAAACCCAAAAACTGAAATCTGAAAAAAGAATTTTACAAATTTATTAAATTCAGTTTTTAATTCTTTGCTAAATCCAAGCGGGACAAAAGATAGAGCTACTAAAAGAAATAGATTACTCTCAAACCATACAGCAACGTTATTTTCTCTACGAATATCAAATTTTCGGATTATCCAACCATACTTAAGATTTACAAAATTATCATTAAAATGAAGCAAGAAAGCAATAATTATTATGCCAATAGAGATGTAAACTAAAGGTTTTATTAAATAAGAAATGAGGTCGCTAATTTTCACTTTTTGTTCCAAAAGTTAAGTATAGGATTAAATAAGAATTAAAGAAAAAATACTACACAACAAAAATTTGTAGGTATGAGCCTGTGTCTATTCGCACAAAAATAAAAAATTGGTTACCAAAATCTGACAACCAATTTAAGAACAATTCACAAAATTTACAAAAGATTAAAGATGTGAAAAAACATCTTGTCCGAATTTTTTATAAAGGTTTACAATTCCATCGCCTATCAAAATCGAAGAAATTGTGCTTGCAACTTTATCGTATTTAAAAGCTTTACCTTCAACGAGAATTTCTCCAGTCTCAAAATTAACTTCAACTTTAGAGCCTTCTTTAACTGTCTCAAAAAAGTTTTCGTCTTTCACACTCACAAAAGGAATTCCCATATTTGCAAGGTTACGGTAGTGAATGTAAGCAAAAGATTTTGCAATTACGATTTTCACACCCGAACCTTTTAAAGCTCTTGCAGCTTCTTCTCTTGAACTTCCTGAACCCCAACCTTGCCCAGCAACAATTATATCAAATCCATCTTGAACACTTTCGTAAAACCCGTCTTTTGTATTTTTGAATGCGTGTTTTCCTAAATCAATGTTTGATTCAAAATGGCAGTATTGTCCAGGGATAATTGCATCAGTGTCGATGTTATCGCCGAATTTTTGAACTTTGCCTTCAAGTTTTCCTGTCAACCCACCAACTCCGCTTATTTCTGTTTTTTCGTTTTCGGAAACTTTTGGATTTGGCTCGGTAATTTCAATTTCAATTGGATTTGTTTTGCGACCTAACATTTTGAAATATTTGTCTCTGTCCAATTTATTTAGTAATTCAGATGGGTCTTTTAATTCCATTCCAAAACTTGAAGCAGAAACAGTTGCAGCAGAACAAATGTTTGCATAAGAGCCTTTGCCCATTCGATTTGGAAAATTTCGGTTTTGACTTGAGAGCCAAGTTTCACCATCGCCTGCAACATCAGCAGCAATTCCAAGACACATTGAGCAACCAGGAGCTCCAATGTAAAATCCAGCTTTTTCATAAATTTCTAGAAGTCCAAGATTCTTAAGATTTTCAGAAATTTCGACACTTCCAGGGGTAACAATCCTTTGCCCCTTTACATTAGCAGATTTTCCATTTTTCATTCCTTCCTCCAAGACCAAAGCTCCAAGAATCAACTCTTCTTCTGTTGTCGTACAAGCTCCAATGAAAACTCCGTTATATTTTTGACCTTCAATGTCTTTTACATTTTTCACATTGTCAGGTGAAGGATATTGAGCGACTAAATGTTTAGTTTTTGAAAGGTCAATCTTAAAAGTCTCAACGTATTCTGCACCTTCGTCAGCTCTGAAATAAAGTGCCTCATTTTTGTATTCGTTAGGTCTTCCTGAAATATAATTTGCAGTAACTTCGTCAGCAGGAAAAATTCCAGCTAAACCACCAAGTTCAGCAGTCATATTTGAAACAGTAAATCTTGCGTCAGCACTCAAATGCTGAATATTTCCCGTGAACTCCACTGCTCTTTCAAGTGCAAAAGTATTTCTTTTAAGTTGTTTTAAAACTTCTAAAATCACTTCTTTTCCACTAACTCCAAATCCTGGTTCACCAACAAATTCTACTTTAATTGATTCAGGAACTTGAATCCAAGTTTCGCCTGTAACCATTGCAAGAACAACGTCAGCAGCTCCAAGCCCAATTGCAATTGAACCAAGTCCTCCGTGACTTGTTGAGTGAGAATCAGCTCCAATAATTACCATTCCTGGTTGTACTAGTTGTCGATAAAATTCCGTATGAAGAATAGTTTTATTTGCTCCGTAGAAGTGTTTCAAACCTGCTTCTTTTGCAAAATCTTCAGAAAGTTTTATTAGTTTTTGTCTTCCTTCCTCGTGGTTTACTCTTGGGTCAACAACGTGGTCAACTGCAAGAAAAAATCTGTCAGGTCTTGGCAATTTAGGTCTTCCGAGAATTTCGTAAGTTGTATTCATTCCTTTCCAAGCAAGTTCACTTGCAAGAGTCCAATCAACTTTTGTCCTAATTACATCTCCTGGTTTGATAAATTTATTCTTTAATCCGATTCCGTGGTGAGAAAATATTTTTTCTGTTAAAGTTAGAGGTCTGTTCATTTAATTAATTATTCCTAATTTTTATAATTTATTAATTAATGTAGTAATTTCAATTTTTAAACTTGGTAGTTCATTTTCAACAACATTCCACACAATTTTTGTATCAATTCCAAAATAATCGTGAACTAAAATATTTCGCATTCCTTTTATTTTTTTCCAAGGAATTTCAGGATTGTCTTTTTTCGTAGAGTGGCTAATTTTACTTAGTGCTTCTCCAATAATTTGCAAATGATGTAAAATCCAATTTTGAATTAATTCCTCATCATCAAACAATGTTTTTCCTTGACCTGAATACTTTTCAATTCTTTCAATAGCTTCCAAGACATCTAAAAAACGTTCTTTATCAGACTTCATAATTCACTTGCTTCTTCTAAAACTTGTTGCTGGATTCGTTTTCTTAGTCCGTTTTTTGTAATCACATCTACTTTTTTACCCAAAAGCTCTTCAAGTTCCACTTGCATTCCACCTAAGTCAAAAAGACTTCTACCTTCTTCCAACGTTACAAGAAAATCTAAATCACTATTTTCAGTATCGCAACCTTTAGCAACTGAACCGAAAAGTTTGATTTCAATAGCACCAAAGTCTTTAGCTATTTTGAATATTTCAGCTTTATTCTGTTGAATTAATTTTCTATTCATCTTTTGCATCTCTTGATTTAAACGAATTATAAATTTACAAAATCTTTTCAATTTCCACTTAAGAAAAAATTATGGAAACCGTTTCTAAAATTGTTAAATTCGACTTCCTTAAACGAAAGAAAATACGATGAATCAAAAATTAAAAATTGCATTTCTATGGCATCAACACCAACCACACTACAAAAATGTTGAAACTGGAAAATTTATGATGCCTTGGACACGGCTTCACGGAGTCAAAGATTATGTAGATATTTTAAAAACCCTTGAACAATTCCCAAAAGTTAAATTTAACGTCAATCTCGTGCCTACAATGTTAGAACAAATTGAAGAATATTATTTAAAAGGCACAACTGATAACGTTATGGATTTGACTTTAAAAAATCCAATAAATTTTACAGAAGAAGATTACGAAGAATTTTATAATTTTTTCTTTAGTATTAATGAAGAAAACCTTGTTTCGAGACTTCCTCGATACAAAACATTATTTTCACGAAAAGAAACAAAAGATTTAAACATTGATGAAATTCGCGATGTCCAAGCATTATTCAACCTTTCTTGGCTCGGTGAACACAGTCGTAGAAAAGAAGCCTTTCAAAATCTTTTTGAGAAAGGAAGAGATTTTACAGAGGAAGACAAAAAAACAATAATCAAAGGGCATTTAGAGATTTTAAAGGAAGTAATTCCAATTCACAAAAAACTATCTAAAAACGGCCAAATTGAATTGAGTCTAACTCCTTTTTATCACCCTATTTTACCTTTACTTTGCGACTCTAGTGTTGGCAAAATTGCAAACCCAAACGGAGCGAGCCCTAAATTAAAATTTTCCTACTCAGAAGATGCGAAAACTCAAATTGAACTTTCACAAAAGTATTTCAAAAAGAAATTTGGTAAAAAATCTCAAGGAATGTGGCCCTCTGAAGGAAGTGTTTCCGAAGAAGTTTTGAAAATTGCTAAAGAATCAGGAATTAATTGGGTTGCAACTGACGAAGAAATTTTATTCAAGTCTCTTAACTCTTGGGACAGGCATAAGCTTTTCCAAGTTTATGAATACGATGGTGTGAAAATTCTTTTCAGAGACCACGGACTTTCCGATTTGATTGGTTTTACTTATTCCAAATGGAAACCAATTGATGCAGCAATGAATTTGGTAAAACATTTTGAAAATATTCATAGAGATTTAATTAATTCAGGTAGTGATTTAAGCGATAAAATTGTTTCGGTAATTCTTGATGGAGAAAATTGTTGGGAATATTACAAAAATAATGGAAAAGAATTTTTAGAACATCTTTGCAGATTTTTAAGCCTATCACAAACTTTGGAAACCGTAAAGATTTCAGACTTTTTGGACTCACAGGAAAATTTTGAGCAACTTCCAAAAGTTTCTCCGGGTTCGTGGGTTTATGGAAATTTTGATATTTGGATTGGAAGTCCTGAAAAAAATAATGCTTGGGACTTACTAACAAAAACTAGAAATTTAATCGCAGATGAAGAAGCCAAAGAAACTTCAAAAAAGTTAATTTCGAAAGCTAAAGAATTCATTTTTGTAGCCGAAGGTTCTGATTGGTTTTGGTGGTACGGCGACCAAAACCAAACTGATTTTGCAAATGAATTTGACAGGCTTTTTAGAATAAATTTGATTGAGGTCTATAAAGTGTTTGGTAAAAAGATACCAAAAGATTTAGAGGTTCCTGTTTTTGAATCTAAAGATTTGGAAAGCAGGTTTTCAGAATTCCAACCCTACTCGGCTTTGGATTGGCAAGATGTCAACGAGATTCACGAAATTTCTCTAATTGAATCTGGTGGAACAATGCACACTGCAAAGAAAGAAAATGTTATAAAAAAAATATTTTATGGAAACTCTGAATCAGGAATCAATTTCGGAATTCTTTTTGAAAACGACGTTACAATTAACAACTTTAAATTGATTTTGGAAGACAAAGACAATCGATTCATTCTAAACTCACTAAATCAAGATTTAGAAATTTTTGTTAAAGGTCAAAATTTTATTGAATTAAAATTAAACTCGGATTCAAATAATTTTAATTTATTGCTTTGTGAAAGCTCAAAAATCCTCAAAGAGTTAGAATTAACATTTTAAAATAACATTTTGTTACTATCTTAGCACACTGTTACCATAGTAACGTTCAGATAAAAACACATAAATTCCATAATCCCTAAAACCTTAATTAAAAGTATTAAATTAAGGTTTTTTGATTTTGGCACGAAAATTACATTGACTTTAGGTGAAAATTCAATTCATTTTAAACATTACCTAAGGACTAATAAAATGAAATACTTCAATTCGACACTTAAACTTTCTCTCTTAACCTTACTTTTGGCTTTTTCACCCAAACAGTCTCAAGCACAAACTGTAACCACAAATCTTGGACTTTATGGCTGCACAGGACAAAATGTAGTTGTTGACGAAAACGGAATCGTTTATTTAGGAGTTAATGGACCTCAACCTATTTACATTTCCTCAAACAACGGAACTTCTTGGTCTGGTGGACTTCCAACAGATTCTCTAGAAACTCAAGGTGGAAATAACACTGGCTTGGACGTTTTTGCAGACAGTGTTTACTTTTCAACTGACAATGGAGTTTTTAGAACTGATGACGCAGGTTCCACTTGGAGTCCGATTTTACTTCCTTCAAGTGGAAAGAGTAACTATCAACAAATTGCAATCAATTCGAATCACGATATATTTATTGGAAACAGGAGCGGAGAAATTTACTACTCTGATGATTTAGGAGTAAGTTTTACCACTCAATCTGTTACAGGAACTGTTGGAGATGCTGCACAAAATATTCGTTTTGACCCTAGCAACACAACAAATATTTTCTCAGTTTTTGAAGACGCGAGCAACAACGGCTTTCTTTACAAATCTACTGACACAGGTTCTTCTTGGGCAAAATTAACTGTTACTGACACAAGTTCAGCTACTGAGATTACTAACATTCACAAATTCGGAGTTCACCCATCTTCTGCAGACACAATTTATGTAGGAACTTTAGACAACAAAGTTTACAAAACTACTGACGCTGGTGTGAATTGGAAAAACCTTCCTTCCTACCAAGTGAATTATGGTTTACCTAATTTTTTCTTTGAAGATGACACAGTTTATGTTGCAGGTTACAGAAGTTTAGACCACGGAGTTACTTTTCAAAAACTAAACGGAGACATCGATTCAAAAGGAATTGCTCTAGACCCGAATAATGACAGTTTCTACTACGCATTTGGTGCTTTAGGAATTAATGTTAGTACTGATGGTGGTGCAAGTTACAATATTAGTAATACTGGAATTGAAGCTGTTCAGATTTCAAAAATGTCTCAACTTCCTGCACAAAAAGATACTGTTTGGGTTGCAACAGAAAGCGGTTTAGCTCGTGGAATTAATTTCACAACAACTCCAATATGGACTTTTCCAGTTGATGTAGGCTTTGACGTTAGCGGACACAATGCAGTCGAAATAGATTCTTCAAACACAAGCAATGTTTATTCTGCAAACGTAAGAATTCACCAAACGACAAACTTTGGCACAAATTGGAACATTGTTTACGACGAAGGGCTTTCTTTGGTTGAGCAATACCAATTTTCAGAAATTCTTGCAATTCCTGATACAATTTCAACAATTACTTCACAAATCGTTGTAGCAACGGCAAGAAAAACGGACTCTTCTGTAAATGGTTACATTATTCGAAGTGTTGACGGTGGAGCAAATTGGACAAAAGTTTTTACTGGAACTCCAGTTAATACAGTCGTGAGAAACCCACACAATGGCAAACTTTACGCTGGAGTTGGTGATTCTGACCAAGACACAGTTCAAGGTGGAATTTATGTAAGTTCTGACGACGGTGCAACTTGGACACAAATGACAACTTCAAGTGGAGTTGATATTACAACTTACGTTGTTAATCATATTGAATTTCACCCAACTTTTTCTAATTTGATGTTTGTTTCTTGTGGAGCAAATAATTCTTCTGGTGCGATTTTACGTTCAATGAATTACGGAACAACTTTTACTGATTTATCTCCAACCCCTGCACCTCAATCTAAAGTTGTAAGTTCAGTGATTGATTTAGACAAACCTTATTTAATCTACTCTTGTTCTGGAAATCAAGTTTTCAAAAGAAATCACTTTCTTGGAGGTTGGTCACTTTCTTACACTGGTTTACCGGGTGAGCAAATTAATTTCTTGTTTTACGATGGTCTTGTTATGGGAACTTCAACAGGCTTTTATGGAATCGAAATTCCTGATACAACAGTGATTAGTTCAGTTGCAAGTTCAAGTGCAAATTCATCAGCTTACGATATTTCTGCAGGTGGAAGTACAAACATTGAAGACGGTTCAGGAAACATCATAGCAACAGTTACAAACTCTGGTGCAAATGCGACTTCTGTCCAAATTGCTTTAAATATTGAAGACCCAATTGTTGATGGAGGATTACCGGACGAAGGTTGGAATTACGGTTTACGTTGGTGGAATATTAATGTTGTAAATCATACAAGTGGAATTAATGACCCAGTAATTGTTACCTTTTACATTGACGAAACTGAACTTAATGGTATTGACCCAAATGATTTAAGAGTTTACCACTACGATTCTGGAGATTCGGAATACGACTTACTTTCAGATTATATTGTTGACCTTTCAAATTTGCCCAAAATTGCGATTACAGTAGTTGCTGATGAATTTTCACCTTTCATTCCAGGAGCAGGAAACACAGATGAACCTCTAAGCGTTGAGCTGAAATCATTTTATGCGAAACAAATTGAACGGAAAGTAAAACTTTATTGGAGAACTGAAACAGAAACAAATAATGTTGGATTTAAAATTTATCGCTCAAATAACAATTCAGATTTTTCAATGATTGCTGATTACAGAAACTTTGAAGAGTTGACAGGGCAATTGAATTCAACTACAGAAAACTCTTATAGTTTTGTGGATTCAAAAGTAGAAATTGGAAATGAGTATTCTTACAAAATCTCTGATATTAACTTGGACGCCAAAGAAACTATTCATAGTCAAGTCATAAAGCTTTATTTAGATGAAGACTTGGAAAATCCGATTGAAAACTTGCGTTATGAATTAAAACAGAATTTTCCAAACCCTTTTAATCCTTCAACAACAATTGGTTTTTCCATTAAAAACGAAGGTTTTACGAAACTGTCAATTTTTAACATTCTTGGACAAAGAGTTAAAAATATTTTGGCAACGAAACTAGAAAAAGGAAATTATGAAATTGGTTGGAATGGAACCGACGAAAGAGGAAATTTAGTTTCAAACGGAATTTATTACTACAAGTTAGAATCTGGAACTTACTACTCAATTCGAAAAATGATTTTACTAAAGTAAAGACAATATTAAAAAGGCTTAAGATTTTTTCTTGAGCCTTTTTAATTACGGCAAGCTATCAAAAATTATTGTCAAAGTTAAAAAAATTATTAAAAATGAAATAATCCCGATTATTACCTTCTTCTTGTGCAAACTGCCTTTTCTTGGAGTATTTGATGAAGAGCCTCGATAGCCACAACTATGACATTTAAAAGTTTTTCTAAAATGATCTTTGTGAACACTAAGTTTCTCGCCACATTCAGGACAATTCGCACCTACTAAAGATTGAATCATTTTCTCTCCCTGCTTAGAACTAAATTCCTCTAAAATAATATTTTAAACAAAATTATAAAAGTAATTATTTTTTTAAAATTTCTATTGCTCTTTAACCTTCAATTTATGAACTTTTGGGAATTCTAATTTTCTCTTAAAGGAATAAATGTCTTACCTCGCAACAGCTCGTAAATGGCGACCACAAATTTTTGAAGATTTAATTGCCCAAGAAAGCATAACGCAGACCTTAAAAAAAGCAATTGAATCAGAAAGGATTGCTCAGGCTTATCTTTTTTCTGGTCCAAGAGGAGTCGGAAAGACAACTGCTGCAAGAATTTTGGCAAAAGCTGTAAATTGCACAAAATTGCAAAATGGAAACCCTTGTGGTGAATGTGCAAATTGCAAAAATGCATTTACAGGTCGTGGTTTAGATATTTTTGAAATTGATGGAGCTTCAAACAACAGTGTTGACGACGTTCGTGAGCTAAGAGAAAGCGTAAAGTTTCCACCGATAAATTCTCATTACAAAGTATTTATCATAGATGAGATTCATATGCTTTCAAAATCGGCTTTTAATGCACTTTTGAAAACTTTAGAAGAACCTCCTCCTCATTTGGTTTTCATTTTTGCAACAACTGAACCTCATAAATTGCTTCCGACAGTTCTTTCTCGTTGTCAAAGGTATGATTTTAAATCTATTCCAATTGACCGAATCGTAGAAAGACTAAAATTCATTGCCAAAGAAGAAAATTTCAAAATTGATGAAGGCTCATTAAACTTAATTGCAAAAACTGCAAATGGTGGAATGCGTGATGCAGAAACCATTTTTGACCAAGTTGTTGCTTACTGCGGAACTGAAATCCATCTTGAAAATGCACAAGTTGCAATCGGTGCTTTTAGCGAAGAGACATTTTTCGAATTAACAAATTCAATCAAAACGAAAGAGATTGGAATTGTTTTCCAAATGGTTGAAAAAGTCGTCAAAGGTGGATTCGACTTAGTGGAATTTTCAAAGGGAGTTACTGAGCATTTCAGAAATCTTCTTGTTTGTAATTCTCTACAATCACCTGATTTGGTTCCTCTTTCTGAAATTTATCGCAAAAAATATTTTGAAGAATCGCAATACTTTTCAACAAAAGATTTAGTTAGGCTTTTCGACAAATCAACCGAAATGGAAAATGGAATTCGTCATTCAGAACAAAAAAGATTTTTCCTTGAAAATTCGTTAGTTCAAATGGTGAAAATGGATAAATCAATTGAAATCGAAAAACTGATTCAGCGAATTCAAGAGCTAAAAAAAAAATTTGAAAACGCAAACTTAAGCGTTTCCCCACCAAAAATTAAAGTTTTACAACCCCAAGTTAATTATTCAAAAATTGCCTCAAAACCTCAAAGGCAAGAATCTGTTGCCAAATTTGAAGAACCTGAAAAAATTGTTCCCAAAGAACTTCCAAAGCAAGTAGAACCTTCTCCAAAATTCCAAAACTCGTTTGAAGCACAAAAAATCTATTCAAATTTTATGGCTTCAATAAAAGAAGAAATGCCTGTTTACAATTCTGTTCTTAAAAATTGTAGTTTTGAGAACTTTGAAAATAACACACTTTTTATAAAAGTAATTTTGAACAATGAATTTGCAAAGGAAAGGTTAGATTCAAAAACTAAAGAATTAGAGAAATTTTTAATAAAAATCACTAACCAAGATTTGAGACTCAATTTTTTGCAAATCTGTGATTTTTCAAAGGAGCCACAAAAAGAATTAGAGCACTCAGAAATTATTGAGAATGTCAAAAAATCTGACCCAATTGTTGGAGAAGTTCTTAATTTGTTTGGTGGCAAATTAACAAAAATTGAAACAACAAAATAAATTGAAATTTTAAATTAAGAAAAGGTAAAAAAATGGCTAAAGGTAATCAACCTGACTTCGGACAACTACTTAAACAAGCTCAAAAAATGCAGCAAGAAATGCAAAAAAATCAAGAAAAATTAGCAGACGTTATTGTTGAAGGAATCTCTGGAGGTGGAATGGTTAAAGTAAAAGTAAACGGTAAACAAGAGGTTTTGGAAATCAAAATTGACCCAGAAGTTGTCGAAGCTGGCGATGTAGAGTTAGTTGAAGATTTAGTTTTAACAGCAGTGAATCAGGCAATGCAAAAAGCTAATGGTGAAGCAAATGATTCGATGTCAAAACTCGCTGGAAATTTTATGCCTGGTGGACTTCCTGGTGGAATGAAATTACCATTTTAATTTATGAGCTGGATAAAAGAAGCAAAATCTCCTAAAGAACATAAAGTTTTAGAAGAAACTTTTGGTGAAATTGACAACTTTGACAAAGTCGCTAACATAATTAGTGTAGAAACTTTAAACCCAAAAGCACTTTCTCATCACTTGAAATTTTATCGAGAAGTTATGTTTGGAAAAAGTGGTCTTTCGCGGTCTGAACGCGAAATGGCTGCAGTTGTGGTTTCTAAAGTGAATGGTTGTCATTACTGAATTATTCATCACGGTGAAGTTCTCGCCCAACTTGAAAAAAGTAGAGATTTGCTAGAAACAATTGTAAAAGACGAAATTGTAAACTTGAATGACAGACAAAAAGCAATAATTTCTTACACAGAGAAATTAACAAAGACTCCAGCGGATATGCTCCAAGAAGACCTTCTTCCTTTAAAGTCAGTTGGATTAAATGACAAAGATATTTTGGATTTGGCGTTCGTAGTTTCGTATTTCAATTTTATTAATAGAATTGCCGACGGACTTGGTGTTGAGCTAGAAGAATCTTATAAACAATTTGAAAGTTTTTATCAATGTTAGGAATTTTCACAATCATTGGCGTTTCACTTCTAATTTTCTTTTTATTGGCTTCTTTTATGAAACCAATTCCAAAAGAATTTGACGGAGAAGTTGAAATAAATTTAGTCGAATGTGCAATCTGCCACGACGACTTTGACGAGAATATTGTTTTTACAAAAAGAATGGGACCTCTAAACAATAACTACCATTTTTGTGAAAGTTGTTCGGAGGAATTTTATCAAGAATACCAAGAGCAAAGAATCGAAAGAGTCGCTCAATCATAAATTTTTTATTTGTCTTTGAAAAAAATTAAAAAAATTTTGATGCTTCTGAACGGTGCAAAACCAAGTAGAAAGTTGTTTGAAAAATCAACCTACAATTCCCAACTATTAGTTGGAGTTGACGGTGGAACGAATTGGCTTGTTAGAAATAATTTCAAAGTCGATTTGATTCTTGGAGATTTGGATTCGGTAACAAATGAAACTTTAAAGAAATCTAAAAACTTCCAAATTATCAAACTCAAAAACCAAAACTTAACTGATTTTGATAAAAGCGTAAGATTTTTGATAAATAAATACGAAGTTGGGGAAATTGAGGTTTGGGGAGCAACAGGAAAAAGAATCGACCATTTTTTAGCAAACCTTTCAATTTTGAAAAAACTTACAAAGAAGGTTAAAATTACTTTTTGCGACGATTATTCAGAATCAATTTTAATTTTTGAAGATTCAATTTTAAAGGGTAAAATTGGTCAACAGATTTCATTAATTCCAATTTGTAATGCAAAAGAAGTTACCCTCAAAGGCTTTAAGTTTGAAACGACAAAGATGGATTTAGTTTTTGGACAGAGAGTAAGCAGTTCAAATCAATTTGCAAAAACAAAGGCAAAAGTCAGCCTCAAAAAAGGTTGTTTATTTGTTTCAAAAATTCGATTAGGTAAAGAATGAAAAAGTTTCAAGATGGATTAGCTTTAATACTTTTTGGTCTTTCAACAGGCGGTTTTTTAATTTCATTCGGACTCTTCGTTTTGACTTACTTTAATTTGTACAACGAAGAATTCACAATCACTTTGCACTCTGCTTTACTTATTTTTCTTCCAGCAATTATCCTTTCTTCAGTAAGATTAAAAAATAATTTCCCTGAAAATAAATCTAAAATTTTACTTTTTTCTTCGTTGCCAAAAATAATCTTGGTAATCGGAGTAATTTTGATTCTGAATATTTTGTGGCACTTTGAAATCATAAATTTCAAAACAATTGCAATCAATCATTTTCAGAAGTATTTTTTTCACGATATTTATACCAAAAAGACTTTCCCAGTTACTGAAGACACTTATAGAGCTTTTAAAATTCTGACTTTAAGAGGTTTTACAACAATTTGGATGTGCATTTATTTTTGGACTTCTTCAATTCTTGGAAACGTTTTCTTTGAGGACCAAGAAGACGAAAATTAGATTTTTAAATTTTATGAAAAAAACTTTTTTGACATTTTCGATTTTCCTTCTCTCTTTAGAACCTTCCTTTGCACAGCTAACTGCAAGTTTTCCAGATTCAAGTTTTACATTTTTTTCTGAATCTCAAATCACTGAAACAACAATTCCAGTTTGGATTTCAAACGCTGACACTTCGCACCAAGCCATTTCCTTTGACTTCAATTTCTACTACAAGCTTGGAGATTTGCGAGTGAAAAATGTCTCAATGATTCCATCGGGTAGTTTCGAATTCTCAGTAAATCCTGACGGGCAAAATGAAAATGAAGTTGTAAGTGCTGCTGGAGTTTTGAACTCTGAATTAGTCGGCAACATTCATTTGCTTGACGTTACTTTTGAAATTCCAACAAATTTACATTCTGGTTTTGAAAGAAAAATTGATTGGGTAAACTTTCGTTTTACACCTAAACAACCTCAAATAATTTTAGAAGACGGTGTTCTCACTTTAGCAAAAAATGGAGATTTCGATAAAAGTAACGAACTTGACTCCACTGACGCGATTTTACTTTTAGACAAACTCACTTCAAATGGTCAATTTTCAGGCTATCATAATTTTGTTTCTGACTTTGATAGAAATGGTAAAATTCAAGCTTTCGATTGTGCAAAAATTTTAGAATTTGCTCAGTCTGGAGTATTTACACCTGAGATTTTCTCTTTTACAGTTTCCGATTTTGAAGGTGAAACTTTTGCTACAACTTTTACACCCTACTCTTTTAAAATCAATTTGAATAATTCAGTTAGTTTAAACGCAGTTTCAGCAAAAGTGCAAATTCCAAATTCTGATTTTGTATTAGATTCTGTAAAAATTTCAAATGATTTTTCAGGTTTCATTAATTCTATTTCCTCAACAATTGAAAATGAGTTTTGGGAAATAAATTTGGGCTTAGCTTCCTCAAACAAAATCGTAAACGGGAATTTAACACTCTGTGAAATTTTCTTGACTCCTATACAATCAAAAAGTTCTACTGAAATCACTTTAAGCAATTTGGTCACTAACATAGAACCGGAACAAGCCAAGAAAAATTACCAAATTGAAATTTTAGAAAATTCATTAAACGACACTTTAAAATTATTTTTTGCAGAAACAAAATTTATTGAGATGGGGGAAGAAGTTAAACTTTCAATTTTCACTCCTAGAATCAGCTCTTTTTGGCAAGTTGAAGATGTAAATTTTGAAATTCACTTTCCAATATCGAAAATGAAATTAGAATCTTTTTCTAGTAATTATTTTGAAGATATTTCCAAAAGAACTTTTGAAGATTTCATTCAGTTTGTAACACACGAAACAAATCCAAAAGATTTTTCAGGGAATTTGATGGAATTTACATTTTCACCTATTTCAGAAAATCTTATACCAAAAGACTCAGTAATATTTCAGGTTCGAGAATTTAGAATTTTATCAGAAGATCCAAACACAGAGTTTCCACATATATTTTTAGAAAATAATTCTTTATTAATTCCTTACAAACTAGGCGACTTTAATGGTGATAATATCTCAAATCAAACTGACTTTCAATCATCATTGACAAAACTATCTTTGTTTGAAAAATTCGATGATTTTGAAACTAAAACCATTGACTTTGATAATTCTGAGGACATAACTTCTTTTGATTTAAGCCTTCTTCTAAAATTCTTAAACAATCAAGACACAAACTTATCTAAATCATTTGAAGGCTCTCACAATTTCATTTTTCCTGACTCAACTCTTAAATTTAAGAGTTTTTTATTGAAGCTAAACCTTACAGAAGCTCGAAATATTTTTGGTGGTCGTGGCAAAATCTCTTGGAAAGAAAGTGATTTTAGACTTCTTAATAGCAATTTTTCAAACTCAGACACCAGTTTGGGATTTGCTTGGAATAATTTTGGCTTTTGTTTTGCTTCTCAAAACCCGATTCAAAATGAAGTTTTTGAACTTGAACTTTTGCCTTTAAAAGAAGGTGATTTGGAAATTTCAATTAAAGATTTGGAAATCAATGGAATTTCACAAAATTCTCAAAATTTGACAATTTTTGTAAAAGAAAATTCCGAAACTTCTGAATTGATTTTTAGTCTTCCTTATCCAAATCCAAATCTTAATGGGGTTTTGAAAGTGGATATTTTTGAAGATTTTGATTCTGTAAATTTCGAAATTTTTAATATTCTCGGTCAAAGAGTTCTAAAAGGTGAACAAATTCCAAATTCTTCAAAAATTGAAATCCCATTGCTAAACTCAAAGAATAAAAGATTAGCAAATGGAGTTTATTTTTTAAATCTTAAAGGTAACTCTCTTACAAATTCAAAAGAGAGGAATAGAAGTTTTACAATATTAAAGTAATGGTTTTTCAAAATGCTTGACGAATATTTTTTCAACAACAACAATCATATGTTTAGCCCAATTGCAAAAATTATTGGGGTTTTTATGGTTTGGTTCTTTGTAATTATGGCTTACTACATTCTTTACGAAGAAGCAGGAAGTTTTTCTGAAATTCAAAATTCACTACACAACAAAATTTTATCGATTCTTGTTTTTGTTGGCGGAATTTATATGATTGTCCAAAGTTTATTTCACCTCAAAGAGCCAAAAGATGAAGTTACTATTTCTGAAAACGACATTGTTTTCATTGAAGATAACAATGAAATAAAAGTGAATTTTAATGATGTAGCCGAAACTAAAATAGATTTAAAAGAACCAACAGACAGGAAATTAGCTTGTGAAATTGACCTAAAGACCAAAAGTGGAAGTTCACATAAAATTCAAATAAAAAAATCTGTTCATTACACTGATGAGTATTTTGTAAAAGGAATTGATTTTTTTAAAAAGAAATTAGAAATTGAGTGAATTTTTCTAATCTTCAAAATTTAGAAAACTCCTTACAAAATGCTTTATTTTAGCATTTTTTTATTTCGTGAATTAAATTACCTCTCAATCGAAAAACAACAAACTAAAGAAACCATTTGTTTAAACTCAACAAAAGCACCAGAATTGCACTCTACTCTATCTTCGAATTAAGCAAAAATCCTAAAGAAAAATTCTCTGCTAGTCAAATTGCCGATAAATACGACATTTCTGAACACCACGTTATTAAAGTTCTCCAACAATTAGCAAGAGCAGGTTTTGTAAAAAGTTCACGCGGAATTAATGGAGGTTTCCAAATTTCTCTGAACCCCAAAAATATCACGATGTTTGATGTTGTGCAAATTTTTGAACCATCTCAATCTGAAACAAAATGTTCAATTTTAGAGACAAATGAAACTTGCAAGTTTAAAAATGCAACTTGCTCAATTGGAACAGTAATTAATGAAATAAAAGAACAAGCTGATTTTACACTAAAATCCATCACAATCGCTACATTAATTGCTCCTAAAAAGATTTTCTAAAATCGTTTACACTTTGGAAGTAAGATTTTTCAGTTAAGAAATTTTTCTACAAATCATAAGAAACAATGGATATTTTAAATTTTTTCCATCCTCATTTACTTCAATTTCAAAACATTCCGAATAATATTTTACTTCAAAGCCACTTTGGTTTAACATTTTGCTAAGTTCTTCTTTTTCAAATCCATTGTGACCGTCAAAATCCTTAATGTGAGAATGAAAAGAACCATCTTCCTTTACTAAATCAGCAATGCAAAAATATCCATTCATTGTTAAAATTGAATTCAAAATGTTAAATGTATGATTAATATCCGGAATGTGGTGAAGAGTCATTAAAGTATAAATTACATCAATACTTGGAAATTGAGGTTTTTCTGAAAGTAAGTCTGTTTGAAGAGGTATAAAATTTTTAATTCCCTGAATTTCTATCTTTTTCTTCAAAACATCAATCATACCTTTTGAAGTGTCTGCCAAGAAAATTGTTTTAAAAGAGTTTTTTAAATTAAAACTAAGCAAACCTGTTCCACATCCGAATTCAAGTGCATTTAGTTTCTGATTTGGTTTAATAAAATTATTTATTTCTTTTGCGATAATTTCAGCTCTTTTTAACCTTTGGGTACTTTTATCCCATTCTTGAGCTTTTTTATCAAAATTCATATTTAAACATCTCCGAAATTTGTTTTTTAATTCTACAGATAACTACAAAGAAACTACAGTTTTTTGTAATGCAATGAACCTGTCAGTTAATTTGACTATTTGAAGATTATTTCCATTAGCAATAAACTCAATTGTTTCTTTCCTATAAATAAAAACGTGTGTTGGGTCTTCTCGGTAATTCCACCTTTTGAAATCAATTTGGTCATTAAATAACATTGTCATAATTAGCAACATTCCATTTTCTTTTAATAAAGAAATGAGTCTGTCAATTTCTTTTTTTGGGTTATTAAAGTGTTCAACCACTTCACAACAAACAATGTAGTCAAACTTGTTTTTAAAAATATGATGATTTGGAGCAAAGAATGGGTCGTATTGAACAATGTCATAATTTTTTTTCATTAACATACTTGAAATTACAGGACCTGTTCCACTTCCAAAATCCAATCCTTTATGGCTTGGTAGAAAATTCTCAAAAACGAAATTAGTTATAGGAAAGGTAAAATTTTGATACCCAACATCATTGACATCATTATTGTGAGTTTCATACCTCGCTTTTTCTTCTTCGGCTGTTAAGTAAATTTTCTTATCCAACACAATTGCTTTACAAACCTCACAATCAAAATAATTTTCATCGATTTTGTTTTTAAGTGCAGAACCACAAAGTGTGCAAATCATTTTAGCATTACTTTTCATTTTTTAGATTATTCAATCAATTGCAGAATGAAGAGATTTTGTTGTTAAGAATTATATGAAAACTAATTTAGAAAGTTGAATTAATACTTTCATCTTTTAAAATTTAGATTTCAATCCTTGTTTTCTATTAGTTTTTGTAGCTCTTTCTTACTCGGTAAAACTGTTTGATACTTACTTGCAAAAATCTGTTTGTTGTCTTCCGGAAGAGTGATTTTTACTAATGTATCATTTTTCTTTTTACACAAAACTATTCCAATTGTCTTATTTTCGGTATCAAGTTTTACGAAACGGTCATAGTAATTGACATACATTTGCATTTGCCCTAAATCTTGATGGCTTATTTCTCCAATTTTCAAATCAACCAAAACAAAACACTGAAGCAATCTGTTGTAGAAAACTAAATCCACTCTAAAATGTTTGTCGTCAAAAGTGAACCTTACCTGTCTTCCAACAAAAGTATAACCTTTTCCTAATTCAAGTAAAAATTGCTCTAATTTATCAATGATTTTTTGTTCTAAATCAGTTTCTAAATATCTGCTATTCTCTGGCAATCCAACAAATTCAAGAACGTACGGATCTTTCATTGTGTCTTCGGGATTTTCAATAATTTGTCCTTTTTCTGACAATTCTTTTATAGCTTCTTTGTCTCGACTTAGTGCTAATCTTTCATACAAAGATGTATCAAATTGTCTTCTTAATTCTCTCAAACTCCAATTGTTTTTAAATGCCTCAATTTCATAAAAATCTCTTTCAGCTTTATTTTCTATTCTCATCAGATTTAGGTAATGAGACCAACTTAAGTTGAATTCCGCAGACGGTGTCTGCGTTTTTGAATAAATCAAATAAAACTGCCTCATTTGCTCAAGATTTCTTTGCGAAAACCCTTTGCCAAATTCAGTTTTCAATTTATCAGAAAGCCCTTTTAACAACTGTTTTCCATATTCTGCACGTTCTTTTCCATTTTGCTCTTCCTCAACAATCATTCTACCGATTTCAAAATAAGTGTAAACCATTGTTCTGTTAACAGTTTGAACAACACTGTTACAAGCATTTCGTAAAATCTCTGTTACTTTTTCAAAAAAGACTGATTTGAGAATTTATATATTTATAAATTACTTTTAATTTTACGGATACCACAATACTCTTTTCATCATTGTTTGTCCTTTATTTCATTGAATTTGTGAAATTAAATTGACATTTTAAAATCAATATCAGAATGTTTTACAACAAGGCGTTTGAGTTTGCAAAATTTAATAAATTGATTTAAAGTTTCACTCAACTTTTCATTTACAATTAGAACTCCATTATTTTCAAATAAAAAACCAGCATCTATCATTTCTTTGGTCATATGTAACCCACTTTCGAGTCTATAAAATTGATCAGTATATCTTTTAAGATTATCACATTTTTCTTTTTCTTTCTTTAAGTTTTCTTTTAAAGCAAAATATTTTTCACTAAAACTATTAATATCTGTCAAATCTTCTTGAATTGAAAGTAAGTAATGGTCATTTCCATTTGCATAATAATCAAATATTACTGAATCTATATTTTTAAAAGTATAATTACTTGATTTTTTAAATTGTTCAATTTTTTTCAGCCGATTCTTTTTTATTCTCCATTCGGTAAATTTATCGGAAGAAGTTGTAATGACAACAATCAATAATACCATTATTAGAAAGTAAATTATACTTTTAACAATTTGAACTAATATATTTCCTAAAAATACTTGTTCTAAAAAAGGTAAATCAATTTCAGGTTCAAATAAACTTAAATTGATTTTTCCTTTAATGCCCGCAATTTTCCCAACAATTTCAAATTCAGGAGTAGTCCCAATGTTTACCAAGGTTAAAAGTTTAAATGTAAAATGTTCATTAACATCAATTATTACTTTAGAGAAATATGCTGCTCCTAATGTATCAAGTTGAATATCAAGGTTGCGTTTTAAATAATGATTAGACGTCTCAATAACTTCTGGTTTTTCAATAATTTCACCGATTTTAGGGAAAATTCCAAATTTAGCATTCTCATCATAAAATGTTTTTAAAATATCCTCTGTACCATTATTCTTTATCTTTATTATTACAAGCTTCAGATTTTTATTTTCTGCTTTTAAACTTTTTTGTTTGAAAAGAATATCCAAATCTGAAATATCAGTATTAATATCTAACACATTGGTAATAGATATTATATCACATTGTAAGCTAACTTTTCTTTGACTTGAAATTATCGCATAAATTGATGCTAAGGAACCTAAGACTCCTAAAAGTGAAATAATCACAGTTAATAAATGTTTGAATTTCAAACTATCTTTGATTTTTTCCTTTGTCATAAAAATGCTAATTTATCTCCTATTTCAAAAGGAAGTTTTAAAAAATGTGAAGGTATTATTCCCTTCTTTAACCATATTTATTTCTCAATATAAAATGATAACCATTCAAAGTAAAATATTACTTCACCTAATTTTACTTAATAATAAATCTGTATAAAACTTTTTCTTGCAAATGAAAAATAAATTTCTTTTCTTAAACAAGTAAACAAGTACTGCTTTACCTGTTTAAATTTTAGGACTAAAAATAAATGTTTGAAATCAATGCTTGGCGAATGAAAAATGTCGCTGAACCGATGAATCTTGAAAAGATTACTTTACCAAAATTAAATGACAATGAAGTTTTAGTGAAAGTCAGTGGTTGTGGTGTTTGCCACACGGATTTGGGATTTTTCTACGACGGAGTAAAACCTGTTAAAGAAATGCCAATGACTTTGGGACACGAAATAAGTGGCTTTATCGAAAGTGCCGGAGAAAATGCTCAAGAATGGCTTGGAAAAGCTGTTATCGTTCCTGCTGTAATGCCTTGTGGTGAATGCGAACTTTGTAAAAAAGGTCGTGGCACAATTTGCCGAAAACAGCAAATGCCCGGAAATCACGTTGATGGAGGTTTTGCCTCACATCTTGTTGTTCCAAAAACATACCTTTGCGAAGTTGACGTAAAAGACGACAACGAAATTTTTGGCGATTCAGGAGTTACTCTAAAAGAACTTTCAGTAATAGCCGATGCAATCACGACTCCTTACCAAGCTGTGAAAAATGCAGGTTTGGTCGAAGGAGATTTGGCGATTTTCGTTGGAGTTGGCGGAGTCGGAGGTTACGGAGTTCAGATTGCAAAAGCATTCGGTGCAAAAGTCGTTGCGATTGACATTGATAACAGAAAATTAGAAAAACTAAAGGATTTTGGAGCGGACTTAATTCTCAATTCCAAAGAACTTGACGAAAGAACAATTAAAAAGACAATTAAAGAATTTGTAAAAGAAAGTTCAGCAAATCCTTTCGAGTGGAAAATCTTTGAAACTTCGGGAAATCCTGCAGGACAAAATTTAGCTTACAGTTTGCTTACTTTCGGTGCAACTCTTAGCGTCGTCGGTTTTACGATGGCAAAATTAGAACTCAGATTGAGCAATTTGATGGCTTACGATGCAAAAGCAATTGGAAATTGGGGTTGTTTACCAAAATATTATTCCAATGTTTTAGAGTTAGTCAAATGCGGAAAAATCCAACTTGCACCTTTTGTCCAAACTTTCCCTTTGAGCGAAATCAATTCAGTCTTTGAACGCTCACACAAACACGAAATTGAAAATAGACCAATTTTAATTCCAGATTTTAATTAAGAGGTAAAATTTAAATGTTTAAAAATCACGATTTAGTTCCGGATTATCAGTTCAAAGAAGTTAAATACGAACTTAAACCTTGCCTTGACCATCAAGGAAATCCTGTTGAAGGACTATTCAATGCTTGGATTACACTCAACAATCCAAGGCAATTCAATTCCTACACAACCCAAATGGTTAAAGATGTAATTTTGGCTTTCAGAAAAGCTTCGAATTCAAGAAATGTTGTTTCGGTAGTTTTTACAGGCGAAGGTGAAAAAGCATTTTGCACAGGTGGAAATACTAAAGAATACGCAGAATATTACGCAGGACAACCTGACGAATACAAACAATATATGCGACTTTTCAACGATATGGTTACAGCGATTTTGCATTGCGACAAACCTGTAATTTGTCGTGTGAACGGAATGAGAATTGCAGGCGGACAAGAAATCGGAATGGCTTGTGATTTCACAGTTGCAAGTGATATGGCAATGTTTGGACAAGCAGGACCAAGACACGGTTCAGCTCCAGATGGCGGTTCAACAGACTTTCTCGCACTTTTTGTTGGAATCGAAAATGCAATGATTTCTTGCACTTATTGCGAAATGTGGAGTGCTTTTAAAGCAAAAAGATTAGGATTAATTACAGACTTCGCACCAGTTCTCAAAAAAGAAGGAAAATTTATTCCGAACCCTTTAGTAGAAACTGAAAAATATTTAGATTCTTTTGGTAAAATTGTTTACGGAGAATACAAAACAGGGGAAGCGAAAAACCAAGCAAAAGCATTAATGGCTGAATGCGAAGTTGACCTTTCACTTTTAGACAAAGAAGTAAATAAAATTTCTACTGCTTTAATGTATTTAGTACCAAATTGTGTTGCCAAAACAATCGAATCCCTCAGAAAACAAAAACTCCAACACTGGGATAAAAACCGCGAAACAAACCGTTCTTGGCTCGGACTCAATATGATGACAGAAGGAAAAGCAGGTTTCAAGGCTTTCAACGAAGGTCCAAAAGGAAATCGTGAACTCGATTTTGTAAAACTTCGCCAACTACTCGCAAACGGCGAAAAATGGGGCGACGAATTAATCGAAAAAGTAATGCCTCGTTGATAATTAAGACTAAGACTGTGCGTTTTGCAGCGTTCAACCCGATAATTTTGATGTTTTTCAAATAGGAAAAATTTTCCGATTTAGCGGGTCGAATGCGAAGCAGGCGAAACGCACCAAACCAAAATTCTAACAAAGAAAGAAAAAAAATTGAATTACACTATCCGAAAAATCGAAATCAAAGACACACAGGCAATAATTGAAATTGACGGAATCCATTCCGGTGAGAAAAAACTTGATTACTGGGAAAAAAGAATCAAACACTTTGTAGATGAACAAGAAAACCTAACACTTGGTTTTGTCGCCGAAGATGAAAATAAAATTATCGGTTTCATTCTTGCAGAAGGTCGAGCTTGGGAATTTGGTTCTCCACTTTGTGGCTGGATTTTTGGAATTGGAGTTCTTCCTGAGTATCAAAGGTCAGGAATCGCTGTTGAACTTTGTAAACAGGTTTGTACAAAATTCAACTCATTGGGAATTTCAACTATTCGCACTATGGTAAAAAAAGACGATTTAAACGTTCTCAGCTTTTTTCGTTCAGTCGGATTTAAGGCAGGAACTTTTTTTGAACTTGAATTGGAAATTTAAAAAATGACAAATTACAATAAAATTAATGTCGCTCATTCCTACGAAGGTCAAATCCTTTCAATTATTTTGGATTCGCCAAAAGGTAATGTTTTGGACGGTGAAATGATGTCTGAAATTCTTTCGGTTCTACAAAACGAAGCAACTGACAAAAATGTCAAAGCTCTCATTTTCAAAGCAGAAGGAAAGCATTTTTCTTTTGGAGCAAGCGTTCCTGAACACACAAAAGATAAAGTCGGCGAAATGCTCACAGCCTTTCACGCAATTTTCAAAGAAATGGTTAAACTTTGCAAACCGACGTTTTCTGTCGTTCAAGGTCAATGCCTTGGTGGAGGAATGGAATTGGCGATTTTCAGCAATTGGATTTTTGCTTCAAGCGATGCAAAATTCGGTCAACCCGAAGTGAATCTCGGAGTTTTTCCACCGATTGCTTCTGTGATTTTGCCTTACTTAATCGGACTTGCAAAATCCGACGATTTAATCTTAAGTGGAAGAACAATAACTGCTCAAGAAGCTCTCGAAATGCACTTGGTTCATTCTGTTTCTGAGAATCCTGAAACGAAATTAAAGGATTTTATTGAAACACACATTCTTCCAAAAAGTGCCGTTGCACTTCATTTTTCAGTAAAATCTGCTCGTTACGACTACTACCATCATTTTAACAAAAACATTAACTCTCTCGAAAAAATGTACATCGAAGAATTGATGGAAACTAAAGACGCAAACGAAGGGATTAATTCATTTTTGGAAAGACGCAAACCAAACTGGACAAATGAATAAATGTTAAGTTTTGACTTCACAAACAAAATTGCTCTCGTAACAGGTGGGAACGGTGGAATCGGTTCTGCAATTGCAAAATTATTTTTGGAAGCAAGTGCAACTGTTGTTTGTGTGGATTTGAAGAAACCCGAAAATCCTTTGGAAAATTGCCACTACTTTGAAGCTGACGTTTCAAGTTTTGATTCAGTAGAAAATTGCATTTCTCAAGTCATTGAAAAATTCGGCAAAATTGATTTCCTCATCAACAACGCAGGAATTTCAAGAGATTCCGTTGTTTGGAAAATGTCAGAAAACGACTGGAATTCAGTTTTGGACGTAAACTTGAAAGGTGCTTTTAATTTCATCAGACAAGTTTCACCTCATTTCAAAACAAGTGGTTTTGGCAAAATCGTCAATGTTTCTTCAATCAACGGAATGCGTGGAAAATTCGGTTTGGCAAACTACTCTGCTTCCAAAGCAGGTTTGATTGGTTTAACCAAAACAGTTGCGAAAGAACTCGGGAAATTTAACGTAAACGTGAACGCAGTTGCTCCGGGAATTGTCGGAACGAATTTAGTTAAAAAATTGCCTGAAAATATTTTGGCAAAAGCACTTACCGAAACAGTTTTAAACCGATTTGCAGAACCAGAAGACGTTGCAAAAGCAATTCTATTTTTGTGCTCAGATTTCGCAAGACACATTACAGGCGAAGTTATTAAAGTCGATGGCGGACAATACATTTAAAATTGTAGAGACGCAATGCATTGCGTCTCTACAACGACAAATAGAAAATTTAATTTTTTAGGAAAATAAAATGGCTCAAAAGTTTTTTGAAGATTGGAAAGGGAAAAACTTAGACGAAGTTTTTGAATTTTGTCGAGAACTTTCTGAAGACCCTGATTATCCAATTGTAAAACAATGGCGAGAAGCAGGCGGAAAAGTTATTGGACATTTTCAAGTTTACTTTCCCGAAGAAATCGCTCACGCAGCAGGTGTTTTGCCTGTAAAAATTTGTGGAGCTCAAGTTACAGGAATGGAAGCTGAATCTCATTTCGGTTCTTATCTCTGCTCTGTTATAAAAACTTCTCTTGAACTTGCTCTAACTGATAAAATCCAACTCGATATGTTTGTTACTCACCCAATTTGTGATGCTGCAAGAAATCTCGGAGCAATTTGGGGAAGAAATTTTGACTACAAATGCCAAATCCTTTACTTACCTCAAAATCCAAATTCAAAACATTCGATTACTTACTTGACTGACGAATACAACAGAATAAAAAGAGATGTTGAAGAAATCGCAGGAAGAAAAATCACAGACGACGATTTGAGAAATTCAATCACGGTTTTGAACGAAACTCGGTCTTTGATTCGTGAGCTTTACGCGATTAAAAATAAAACTCCTTGGTTAATAAATCCCGAAGATGCTTACGCTTTGGTTGCAGTTTCGAGTTTCATTCCAAAAGAAGAATACAATGAATTTATGAAAACAATTCTTCCACAAATCAAAGCTCAAGACATTAAAAAACAAGACAAAATGCGAATCGTTTTTGAAGGCGGATTTTGTGAACAACCTCCTTTAGACTTGCTTCAAGCGATTGGTCGTTCTTGTTACGTTGTTGACGACGATTTGCTAATCGGCTTGCGTTACATTCTTGAAGACGTTGGCACAGACGGAAATCCAATGTATAATTTGGCAGAAGCCTACATCGAAAAATCTTCTTACAGTCCTGTTCAGCACGATTTGAGAAAATTAAAAGAAGATATGCTTTTGGAAAGAATCAAAAATTCCAACGCTGAAACTGCGATAATTACTGCCGCAAAAATGTGCGAACCTGGTTTGGAAGAGCAAGTTACTTACAGCAAAGCATTGGACGAAGAAGGCATTCCTTACTTCATTAATGAATTTGAGGAAAATCAAACAACTTTCGACAGTTTGAGCATTCAGCTTGAGACTTTCGTTGAAAATTTACTTTTTGATTAAGGAAAAATAAAAATGGTTGATAAAAATATAGTTGGAAGAGGTAACAAAGACGGTGCAGCTTTATTCAGAGATTGGTTTAGTTCTCTTAACGACGTTGCTGAAAGAAATGAAAGAAGTGCTTACGTTTTTGTAATGGGAAGTTTGAATGAAATTTTAAAATCATTCGATATGCCCGTTTCATTCCCTGAAATTAATTCTTTACAAACAGCAGTTAGAAAACAATCTCACGATTTGTTGACGCAAGCAGAAGATTACGGTTACTCTCCTGACATTTGCGGTTATGTGAAAGCTGACGTTGCAGTTCAGCTCGCAGGCGGAGAACACCCAATGGGAAAAATCCCAAAACCTTCGATTGCAGTTTTGACAAACGCTTGTAACACTTACATCAAATGGGCTGAAATTTGGGAAAGAATGTACGGAACTCCAATTGTAACTCTTGACGTTCCGGGAACTCGTTCACAAGGAACTCAGACTTGGCAAGGAAATTCCGATTTTGAAAATGACAAACGTTACGTCTCAGCTCAACTCAAAGAATTAATCGAAACTTGTGAAAAAGTTACAGGCAAAAAATTCGACATCGACAAATTCCGTGAAGTTCTTGGTTACGCAAACGATATGAGTGTTTCTTGGAAAAGAATTCTTGAACTAAATCAGGCTTGTCCTTCTGTTTTTAATGCTTTGACTGACGGAACAATCTTTCTTGGAGTTGCTAACGGTTTCCGTGGTACAAAGGAAGGAAGCGAGTATTTTAAGAATTTAGTTGAAGAAATGGAATTCAAAGTCGCTAACGAAATCGGAACTCTTTCTGAAGAGAAATTCCGTTTGGCTTTTGTTGGTGTTCCTTGTTACCCAATTTTCAGAAGATTCAATGAATTCTTCACTGATTGGGGCGGAAATTTTGTCCACTCTACTTACTTATGGTTTGCAGCTGGCGGAACAAATCTTGGCTTTGAATACGACTTGAAAAATCCAATCGACAGTTTAGCCGAAGGACTTTTGATTAGTGTGCGTGATGCGATGGATTCAATGTTTTACCAAGACGAATCAATAATGTCAATGATTGATTCTTACAAACTTGACGGAGTTGTTTACCACCCGATTAAAAGTTGTAGAACTGTTTCGACCGGACTTTCAGACGGTAGAAGAAGTATTATGAAACAACGCCCTGAGATTTCAACTTTGTTCATTGAATCGGATATGATGGACAAAAGAGTTGTTTCCGAAGCTCAAATGAAAAACAGAATTGATGCTTACTTTGAAGGAATGATTTCCAGAAAACAGCAAGTTAGTGTTTAAACAATTTCAGTGAGAGCCTGACTTTGAGTCAGACACTCACAATTTTTAAGAAAGGTTAAAAATATGGCTTACGCAGCAGGAGTTGACGTTGGTTCGACTCAAACAAAAGCGATAATTATTGATGAAGATAAAAATATTGTTGGAAGAGCTTTAATTTACACTGGAGCGAATGTTACACAAGCAGCAGAAAAATCATTCCAACAAGCTCTCAAAGATGCAAACATCGGCGAAGAAGAGGTCGAATACGTAATCGGAACAGGTTACGGAAGATACAAAGTTACTTTCGGGAACAAGCAAATCACAGAAATTAGCTGTCACGGAAGAGGTGCAGTTCATATGTTTCCAAAAACAAAAACTGTAATCGATATGGGCGGACAAGACAGTAAAGCGATTTCTGTTAGTCCAAACGGCGAAATTGTGGATTTTTGTATGAATGACAAATGTGCCGCAGGAACAGGAAGATTTCTCGGAGCTGCTTCAATGGCTTTGGACATTCCTTTAGACGACCTTGGACCAACTTCATTAAATGCAGAAAAACCTGTTAGAATCAGTACTACTTGTACTGTTTTTGCAGAATCTGAAATCCTTTCTTGGCTCGGAAAAGGTAAAAAAGTTGAAGACATTCTTTGGGGAGTTCACCAATCAATTTCTTCACGTTCAATCGGACTTTTAAGAAGAGTCGGAATTGAAGAAGAAGTTACTTTCACTGGCGGTGTTGCAAGAAATACAGGAATGATAAAAGCAATGGAAGACGGATTAAAGAAGAAAATTAATGTTTGTGAAGATTCGCATTACATCGGAGCTTTGGGAGCTGCACTTTTTTCACTCGACCACATTTTTGCAAGCCGTAAACCAAAAGTAAAGGAATTAGCAAAATGAATTACACATTAGGACTTGACGTAGGTTCAACTTACACAAAAGCTATAATTCTTAACGAAGACCACCAAATCATTAATAAAAAAATGATGCAAACAGGCTCAAGATTATTGAAAGTAGCTGAACAAATTACAGATGAAATCACAAAAGAAGCAAATTTGAGCAAAGACCAAATTTCTTACACAATCACAACAGGATACGGAAGACATTTAGTGCCTTTCAGAGATTTGCAAGTTACAGATTTGACAGCGGCGGCAAGAGGTGCAAAATTCCTTTTTCCAAACACAAAGACAATTCTTGACATCGGCGGACAAACAATGAAAGCGAGTCGAATTGACGACAAATCTAAAGTTGTTACTTTCAGACTCAACGACAAATGTGCTTCGGGAACAGGTGCATTTTTGGAAAAAACTGTCCGTTATATGGGCTATGAAACCGAAGAAATTGGTTCATTGCTTAATCTTTCTAAAGAGAAGGTTACAATTTCAGGTGTTTGTGCAGTTTTTGCGGAATCGGAAGTTATCAGTCATCTTTCAGAAGGAGTTCCACCGGAAGACATAATGTTTGGTGCGATTTTATCTTTGACTGACCGTTCAACTCAGTTAATGAAAAGAATCAAAGCAGAACCGGAATACACTTTAATCGGTGGAATTCTACGTTGGAAAAAAATGGCGGAAGTCATCAGCGAAAGGCTAAACTCCGAAGTGAACGTTCCAGAAGGTGAAATGCCACAATTTACGGCAGCTTTAGGCTGTGCAATTTTGGGACATTTAAGACTCAAAACACTTAAAGAAACAGAAGCTGTTGTAGGATAAAATTATGAAAGCAACACAGATTTTAACCGAAGAACACAAAATTATTCTTAAAGCCCTTGATTGTTTGGAAAAATTCGTTTTGGAGTCAAAAGCCCAAAACGAATTGGACGCTGCAATTGCTGAAATCTTTTTTGATTTTATTGAAAATTTTGCTGACAAAACTCACCACAGCAAAGAAGAAGATTTGCTTTTTATTGCAATGAATAAGTACGGACTTTCAATGGAAATGGGTCCAATTGCAGTAATGCTCGAAGAACACGAACAAGGAAGAAACTGTGTTCTTGGAATGAAAGATGCACTTGAATCTTCAAACATCGAAGGCTTTTCAGTAAATGCGACCAATTTTATTGGAATGCTAAGAAATCATATTTACAAAGAAGACAACATTCTTTATCCGATGGCAAACAATTCATTTCCTGAATCGGAGTCCACAAAATTGTTGAATGATTTTCACGAAGTTGAAGCACTTAATGGAAACATAAGAATTCGCAATTTTTACAACTTAGCCAAGAATCTTTGTAAAAAGTATGAAGTTCCATTTTTAGCAGATTCTGAAATTCCAAATTTAAAATCGGAATTTTTATAAAATGGTAAGTCCAAACACATCAAGTTGCAAACTAGTTGACGATGACCATCTCATTGCAAAAGGTTGGAAAAAGCGTTACATCGCTGACCCAAGAATGGCAAGAGAAGCAAAAGACAATTACGAAACTCTTGGCTACGAAGTACACTTTGAGCCATTCGATTCTGAAAATGTTGAAGAAGAATGTCAGGGTTGCAGAATGGTTTTGGAAAAATTCGTTACGGTTTACACTCGGAAATAATAAAATTTTACCACTCATATTTCCAAATCAAATCTAAGCCTGAACTTCCATTTCGTTGTTTCTCTGCTTGAATAAAAAGATTTAAGAAAACTACTTCTTTGGGCAATTTGTATTCCAACTCTACTCTTTGCCCATCTTCTGAACCAAACTCTTGACTGACACTTACAAAGACATTTGGAGTTAAATATTTCCCAACTTTCACAGTTGAATTTTGTAAAGATTTGCCTTTTTCAATTTCAAAAATATCCAAGTTCAATTCTTTGCCAATTTTGTTAGAAATCCCTTTTAAAACTTGAGTTGTAATTACACTTCCTGCTTGACTACTTGTACTCGAATTATTTGAAACTCCCTTTCTTTGGCTATGCGAAAGTTGGTCGAAAGTTTGCCCAAATAAAAGAATCGAAATCACGTCTTTTTGCTCAACTTCATTGCCGTCAAGTGTAAAGTTCAAAATTGGAATTTCCATTGTTCCTGTAATTTTAACGCCTAATTCTCTTTGCTCAAAACCACCAACTTCAGTTTTGTTACGAAAAGCATTAATCGCATAAATATTCAAATCAGGGTTAATTTTTGGATTACCCTTAAAATTCAATTCACCTTCTTCAATCTGAAAACGATTTCCTTGAAGTTCATAATAACCTCTAACAGTATTCAGCGTTCCGTAAATCAAAAAGTTTTCACTATTTTTTTCTTTAACTAAATCTAAATCACCTTCAACTTCAATGTTCGCTTCAGTGCTTTTCAGCCAAGTGTTTCTTGGAAGGCTAATTTTCAGATTACCTTTAACTTTTTTCAGCATTTTTGCTAAGTCTTCACTTGAAGAAAGAATGACTTCACTTTCTTGAAATTTTTTAGCATTTTTGGGATTTAGAAAATCTCTGTTTTCACCAATCACAAAAAATGGTGTGTCGGTAAGTTCAAGACTTTCATCTTCGGGAATTAAGTCACTGTAATAAATTTTCGACTCAGGAATCACCAATTTCCCATTAAACAAAATCTCCTGAATGCTTCCTGAAACTTCAATCCTTCCAGCAGAAATGAGTTTAATTTTCTTTGTGTCAATCAAAGGGAACTTATTCGCGACTATTGTTGTTGTGAAATTTTCAGGCTGATTTTTGGCAATTGAAAGACTTCCATTTTCGATTTTCAGACTTCCTTTTCCAGCATAAATTTCAAATTTTTCAAATGAAAGTTCACGTTTTTTAAGTCTCGCTAAGACATTCATATTTTTGTATTTATTGCCTAAATCTTTAATTTCAAAAGAAGTGTTTTCAATTTTCACAAAACCATTTCCTTCTAAATTCTTCAAAGAATTTGTCAGATTAATTTCAGACGTAAAAGTACCGTTTAAACCTTTTAAATCTTGAACAAACCCTTGCAAAAAGCCAAGTTCTAAAGCCTTACTCTTCAAACTAAAATTTAAAGAATCATCTTCATTAACCACAAAATTAAAAGGCGACAAACTGAATTCTATCGGCACAAAACCCAAAATTTTTAAAATCGAATCTTTCTTAGTGCGATGAATTCTAAAGTCGAATTTCCCTCGATTCGGATTTACCTCAAAATTTCCCTTAATTTCTCTCAAACTAAAATTTTGATACTTGTTTTCAAAAACTTCAATTTTACCGCTAATTTTTGGCTCAAAAAATGTCTCTGTAAAATTAAAGTCAAAATTCAAAAACCCACTGTAACCTTGCAAATCCTCCACTTTTTGGAATGCTTTTTCTAAGTCAATCTGAGAGATTTTGAGGTTAAAATCATTTTTCTTTTCAGAGTCAATCTCACCAAAAATTTGAACTTTTTGATTACTTGACTCTAAGGTAAAATCCTCAATTCTGACATTTGTGCCACTAATTTTTATTTTTGGATTTTTTTCACCTTGAGACCAAATCTGTTCTTGGAAATCAAAATTAAACTTCTCAAATTCCAATCCAATCTTGTCCTCTTCAAGCAAAAAGTTTGATTTAGTTTCAAACTTAAAGAGTCCATTTTTTTGAGCTAAAATTTCAAAATCTCCGACTGCGACTGTGTCTTTTAATGAAATTGATAACTTCGTTTCCAAGCTATCAGTTTCACCGACAGTAATTTTCGAAGATTCTAAATTGATTTTAGCTTGAGTTTGAGCGTTAGTTTTTAGAGCTTCGAAATCACCAATTAAATTTAAAATCTTGTTTTTCTCTTGTACAATTTGAGGAAAATCCAAATTTCCAGAAACTTCGATTGAATCCAAAACTCCTTGAATTTGAGCGTTGATTTTTCCATTGCCAATAAAGTTTAGAGAAGTATCAATCTTTGATAAATTTTGCAAGTCTTCCAAAAGAATCTCTAAGTTCAAAGTTCCTTTTCTTTCGACTCCGATTCCGCCTTTCCCAATTACTTCAACAAAAGGCAAATCCACTTGAAACTCTTTTAAAGTCAGGAATTCATTTTTCCAAATTCCTTTAAAATCAAATTTTTCAAGCCTAAAGTCGTTAATTTTTGAATCATAAAAATTCAATTTAAATTCCGAAATAATTTTCTCGGGTTCTGTTCCTTGACCATTTAATTTTAATTTTGCATTCAAATTTGTTTTGTAACCAAAATCTTTAACAAAATTTTCAATCCTTATCTTTGCAAAGTCGGCATCAATTTTATAGCTGAGTTCATTTTTAAAATTCAAACTTCCATTAAGTTTAGTTTTTACAGCTTTGTGATTGAGTTCAGTTTGAAAGTTGAGTTCTTCATTTTGGAATTTTCCGTTGATTTTGGAAGCTAAAATTTCCTGTTCAAGAACTTCACTTGGCAAAATATTTACAGCAAAAATTACATTGGGATTTTGAGAATTTTGCAATTCGCCTTTTGCTTCAAAATCCAAATTCAAATCACTTTTTAAATCTTTTTGACCTAACCATTTTTCAAGGTTTAGTTTTTTCAATTTGCCATTCAAGTCAAAAGTAAAATCTTCATTTCTGACTCCAAGAAAGCCTTTCATTTGAAAATCAGTTTCAAAATTTTGGACACCTAAATCAATCTCAAAATTTTCGATTCCGCCTTTTGCCTTCAAAGATATTTTTGGATTTCCGTAAACACTCAAACTATCTGAAAACTTAGCAACATCAGTTAAAGAAAGTGGGCTTAAAGAAAGGTTAAAGTCAAAATTTGGCTTAGTGAAATTTTCCAAAAACAAACTCGTAACTAAATTTGTTGAGTCTGTTTGAAGTTTAAAATTTTGGATTTTTAGAGTTTCGTTCTCTTGCTCAATTTCGGTTTTTAATGCTAAATTGAAATCGGGTTCAGAAGTTTTAAAATTTAAACTTTTAAGTTCCAATTCGATTTTTTGAGAAACGTAATTTGCATTCAAATTCAAGTTTAGGTTTTCAATTTTTCTTGGAATTTTTACCAAAGCCGAATCAATTGTAGAAACTTTTACTTTTGCAGATTTTATGCTTAATTCATTTAGGTAAATGTCAAAATCGAAACTTGAACTGTCGCTCTGCTCTTCTTCGGAAGGTTTAGCAATTTTTTCAAAATTCCAAGTTGAGTCGCTTAGCTGTGTTAAAGCAAAAGTTGGGTTTTTGATTCTGACAAAATTAACTTGAATGCCCTTTTGAAAGATTTTTGTCAAATCGTAGCCTAAAGAAATTTCTTCGATTTTGACTAAAGTTTCATTTTCTGTTTTTAGTTCTAAACCTTCCAAAATTAAAGTTGAGTAAAAATTTCCACTTAAATTTTTAACCGATAATTCAGCATTCAAGAACTCGCCTGATTTTTCCAAAGCGAAATCTTTTAGCCAACTTTTGAAAGTTCTACTTTGTGTAAAAAAGGCTGCTCCCAAAATGAGCAAAATTAAGCCCAACAGTCCGAAAGTGAATATTTTTAGAATACTTTTCATAAGGCTAAAACGCATTTCCAATACTTAAGAAAAAGGCAAAACTTCCACTGTCAACTTTTTGTTTGTTGATTTTCCAAGCAAAATCGAGTCTGATTGGACCAATTGGAGTTGAGTAACGCAAACCTGTTCCCCAAGCAAACTTTAAGTCAGTTGGTTTAAACCCGTTCCAATCACTCCAGACATTTCCGTAATCCAAAAACAACGCACCTGAAAGGTCTTTGTAAATTGGAAAACGTTGTTCAAAATTTCCTTCAATTTTACTGTTTCCACCGACAGGAATTAACTCGTCTGAATCTTCTGAAAAATTTCTCGGTCCAAGTGCTTGCCTTTGCCAACCTCTAACAGAATTTGCTCCACCAGAATAAAATCTTTCGTCAACAGGAGTGTTTCGACTTGAACCGTGAGGTTTCATTGTTCCGACTGAAATTCTACTCGCCAAAACAAAATTTTCAAACACCTCTTTGTAAACTCTAAATCCGACAGATGCTTTGTAATAATTAAAGTTTGACTTATAAAGTAAACCTGACTCTTCAATTTCAAACTTAGAAATTGTTCCTTCGGTTGGTGCAAAAAGTTTGTTTGTTGTGTTTCTTACAACTCCTGTTTTGACAACAGACTTGAAATAAAAATCACTAAGTTCATTTTCTAAATCAATACTCTTTGCTCTGACAGTATCTCTTTCAACTTTTGTTGTTACGTAAAAATTCGTTTCCTTTGTCAATTGTCTGTCAAAGATTGCTTCAATACCAATTTTTTTGGATTCGTAACTTTCTTCGTCTTGCCAAACAAAATAAGGTCTTACTGTCAAATTGTTTTGGTTGTCTAAGAAGAACGGTTGGCTAAGTTTGACTTCTAATTTTAGTGGTAAAATTTTCCCTGCGTGTTTTGCTTCCGTTCTAAGAATTCTCGCACCGCCAAGAAAATTTCTGTTTGTCCAAATAATTTTCGTTCTGTAAGTCTCTTCAGTTCCGTAACCAATTCCGTAAGTCAGTGAATTTGGGTCTTTTTCTTTGACAACAACTGTAACAGGAATTTCATTTTGTTCGTTTGGAGTTTCCGTTTGGATGTTTACAGTTTGAAACAATTCTAACCTGTAAATTTGCGAATGTGAGACTTCTAATTTTGATTGATTAAAAACTTCTCCCCTTTTAAACTCAAGACCTTTTTTTACAACTTTAGCAGTAACACCTTCATTTCCTTCAACTTTAATTTCACCAAAAGTATGAAAAGCTCCAGGATTTAAGAGCCACTCCAAATCAACTTCGTTTGAAACTGTGTCAACGATTGGTTTTACTCTTGCTTCGATGTAAGGATAACCTGAATTACTGAATTTGTCCAAAATCCCATCGTAGTCTTTAACTAAATCCTCTTCTCGAAATCTTTTACCATCTTTTAGTTTAAGTTTCTTCGTAAAATTTTCGATTGTTGGCAAAGTGTCATTTTCGACGTTACTAAAATTTATAAGATTAATTTTAGCTTGTTTCCCTTCACTTATTGAAATCGAAATTTTTACAATTTCTTTTTTCTCATTAAAATTCAAATTGTAATCAACTACTTTAGCTTCAAGAAAACCCTCTTGTTTGTAAAGTTTTTCAATTCTCAAAAGGTCGTTTAAAAATGAAGATTCCAAGAAGAGGTTCTTCTTTTTCCAAAATAAAACACTGTTGTACCAAGGGTCTTCTTTTGTCTTAAGACTTTGCTCAATCAAACTTTTGGAGATGTGTTTTACACCAATAAATTTGATTTCTTCAACAACAAAATCTTGTGCGAAAACGGACTTAGTAAAAATAAAAAAAAGTAAAAATGGGAAAAATATTTTCAAAGCAATCAATTCTTAAATTTAAAACCTTCAAACAAGGGCTGAATTTAACATTTTATTTTTTTAGAAACAGATTATTTTTCTATTTGAATATTCTTCAAAACCTCTTTATTTTCAACTATCTATCAAAACTCAAAACTCTTTGGAGGAAAAAATGAAACTCTTTATTTCATTTCTAATTTTCGCTCTTCCTTTACTCACACAAGCTGAAGAATTTTATTATTACAAAAATGATAAAATTTACATTCAGGAATCCGAAAAAATCTTAATTGAGCTTCATTCAATTAACGATAATTTTGTAAAATCAATTTTAGTTGATAACTCTGAACTCGTAAAACCATTTCAAAAAGATACGAGACTTTGCTACGAAAATTACAGCAGATTTCTTACACTTTACGAAATCGAATTTTTACCAAACTCAAGTTTGCTTTCAAGGAAAGAATTTATTGAAACCCTAAAACAAGAACCTGAAATCTATTCTGTTTTTCAAGCCTACAATCACGAACAAAATGGAATGTTAGTCTTTGGAGAAATGATAGTTCAGTTTAAACCAAATGTTCCACGAACAGAAATTAACAAAATTATTACGAACAATAATTTATCTGTTATAGAAGATTCAGAATTCATTTACAATAATTTTGTGTTAAAAATTGCTCAAGGAAGCGAAAGTAATTTTTTTGAAACTGTAAACGAACTTCATTTTCTAAATCAAGTCGAATTTGCTCAACCAAATTTTTTGATTCAAAATTTGCTACTTGCAAACGACCCACTTTTCCCGCAACAATGGGGAATGCACAATACAGGACAAAACAATGGAACTCCTGATGCAGATGTTGATGCTTTGGAAACTTGGGATTACATTACAAAAGGTGATACAAGTTTAATAATCGGAGTTTTGGACACTGGAGTTGACTTTACCCACCCAGATTTAGCAGCTGATTTACTTCCTGGTTACAATGCTACAAACAACGGTTCAACTCCACCTGTTGACCAACCTGCTGATGGACACGGAACAGCAACTTCTGGAATTGCTGCTGGAATTGGAGATAATTTCGAGGGCATTCACGGAATGGCGGCAAATTGCAAAATTATGCCAATAAAAATATTTTATCCTTTTGTAGAGTCTGCAACAGCAAATGCAATCAATTTTGGTTGGCAAAATGGAGCTGATGTTTTAAGCAATTCTTGGGGAGGTTCAGCACCTTCAACGGCTTTGGAAACTGCATTTAACCAAGCAAAGCAAAATGGTAGAAATGGCTTAGGTTGTGTGAATCTTGCTTCAAGTGGAAATAACAATAATCCAAATACAAATTATCCAAGTGGCTATGCTAGTACAATTTCAGTTGGTTCAATGTCACCTTGCTACGAGAGGAAAAGTATGCAAAGTTGCGACAATGTTACAAATTGGGGTTCAAGTTATGGCGACCAACTTAATGTTGTTGTCCCCGGAACTTTGATTCAAACAACTGACATTACTGGAACAGGTGGTTATTCGAATGGAAATTACACTGCGACTTTTGGCGGAACTTCAAGTGCTTGTCCTTTAGCAGCTGGAATTGCAGCTTGCATTCTTTCAGTTGATACAACTCTAACTTCTGATGAAGTCCAAGACTTAATGGAAACTACTTGTGAAAAAGTCGGGAATTATTCTTACAATCAAACAAAAGCAAACGGTTCTTGGGATAATGAAATGGGTTACGGTTTAGTAAATGCTTATGAAGCTGTTGCTAAGGCTTGTAAGCCTGAAACATTCAATTTATTAGGTCCACCAGATTTAACGACTTTTGTTGTTGGAACTACAATTGAATTTTCTTGGGAAAAGTCTTTAACTCAAAACAAACTAGACACAATTAATTATGAATTGGAAATTTCTCCTAATAATACATTTAATACAATTACTTTTTCAGAAACCATTACTGACACTTTTTATACTTGGCAAGCAATTGTAACTCCTCAAATTTATTCTTGGAGAGTTACAGCGAGAAGTCCTGTAAATGGCTCAACAATCGTTTGTGTTGGTGAAAGTGGAAATGCTTACGATAATATCTCAATCGTTCAACCAACTGGACCTTATTTAATTTACAATTCTTTAGTCGTAAATGACCAAAATGAAGATAACGATGGATTAGCAGATTTTTATGAAACAGTTGATTTAGAAGTAATTGTTGAAAATGTTGGAATCCAAAACACTTCGAATACAAATGGAACAATAACTTCAACAGACCCTTTTGTAACGATTCAAAATGCAAATGCAAGTTTTGCAGCTGTAAATGCTGGAGACACTTCAACTGTCGCAAGTAATTTTACGATTTCAGTTGCAGGAGATACTCCTGACAATCACAAAGCTAAATTTAATTTGAGCATCACAGATGGGACTGAAACTTGGAATTCTTTTTTCTTTGTTTTCTTACACTCTCCAATTTTTGAATTTGAAGAAACTCAACTTTCTGAAGTTACAGGTAATGGAGACTTACTTTTTCAACCAAACGAAACTGGAACCGTTTCAATTGGATTAAAAAACATTGGAACTGGAAATGCCCAAAATGTCAATCTTTCTGTTTCAAGTTTTTCTGCAAATATGATTTTTCAAAATGAACAAGTTGCCATTTCAACTATTGGTTCAAATGATGCAATTTCTTACTCAACAACTTTTCAAACAAGTATTTCTCAAAATGCCACTTTCGGTGAAGAAATACCAATTGAGATTTTAATTACTATCGGAAATGACTACTCGAAAACTTTGCAAGGGATTTTAAAAATTGGTGAAAGAAGTAGCCTTTTAGATGTTTTTTCAAACAACGTAAATCAATGGCTTTTTGAAAATGATGTTCCTGACAATGAATGGAAAATGGACTCAACAGCTTCACAAATTGGTAATTCTTCTGCTTATAAAAGTGCTCCTTACAGTTTGAATTTTAATAATGGAATTAACTTTTTAAGCGGTTTGGAACCAACTAACGGAACTGCAACCTCTCCTAAAATTGACATTTCAAACCTTGCAAATCCTGTTTTGAGATTATGGACTCTTCACGACACAGAAATGACAAATGACAAAGACAAAAGATGGATTGAAATTAGCAATAATAATTTCGATTCTACTGTTTTTGCAATCCAACTTGATAACAATGATTTGCAACAAAGTTGGCTTTCTAAGTTTTATAATTTAGACAGTAATTGGGGAATTATCCAGGTTCGGTTCAGATTTGAATCGGTTGATAATTTAGGAAATTCTGGCAAAGGTTGGTACATAGATAATTTTATCGTTGCTGACTCTCCACCAACACCAAACATTAATTTATCACAATCTTTGCTTTACAAAACTGTTCCACAGGACTCTGTAAAATCACAAACTGTAGTTCTCGGCAATACTGGAAATTCTGCAATCACTTACTCAATTGATGCGAATGTCGTAACTTTCCCTAATTCCAAGGAATCAAAAGACTATAGTAACCTTTTAAAAAAGAAATCTAAAATTAAAGACTTTTTGAAATCAAATTCTGATTTAAGCAGAGAAGCACTTTCAAAAATTAAAGAAGATTTAGACGAAGTAAATTTCAAAATTGGTAAACTCCAAAAAGGTGCAACAATTTCAGGAACTGACCAAGTCCCTTGGTTAAATCTAAGTTTAAGTACTGGCTCAATTTCTATTGGAGATTTTGCATTCTTAAACGTTCAATACGTTCCATTGCAAATTACAGAAGGAATTTACAACGCTCAGATTGTAATCACTTCTAACGATCCAAATTCTCCAACTTTAATTGATGTTACAATGAACGTTGACAACACTCCAATGGAAATCGGTTACATTCCACCAATTGTAGCTTTTGAAGACATTCAAAAAGATATTCCTTTAGCTGATTTAGTTACTGAAGGAAACCCAAATTTAATTTCGTGGACAGTCGAAGTAAACGACCCATTTATTACTCCACAAATAATTCCGTTTTGGAATTTCTTAAGTATTAGTGCAAATCAAAATTACTTCACAGCTTCACCAAAACAATTGATTTTAACTGCTACTCACAATCTTGGTGGAGATTATTGGACAGATACAACAACTGTTTCAATTTTGCCAATAAATGACCCTCCAACTCCATTTGACATTTTAACTCCAACTGATTTCCAATGGATTTTTGACCCTCCACAAAACCAAGTAACTTTTACTTGGGAAAAATCTTATGATGCAGAAACTCTTGAACCTGATTACGTAATTGAAATGTCAAATAATCAAGGATTCCAACCAAGCGAATTGACTTTAGTTGGAGCTGACACTTTTACGACCGTTACTTTTGATACAAGTGGTTGGGTTTACTGGCGAGTTTTTGTTAACGACGGAGAAGTTGAGCAACTTTGTCAAAATTTCTTTAAAGTTGTAAATGTTGTCTTGACAACTGATTCTGAGGAAAATGCAAATTTACCTACAGAATTTGCTTTGAGACAAAATTATCCAAACCCTTTTAATCCACAAACTAAAATTGCCTTTTCAATTCCTGAAAGTCAATTTACAAGTCTTGAAATTTTTAACATTTTAGGCCAAAAGGTTAAAACGTTAATTTCACAAGACTTGACTATTGGAAATTATGAAGCTGTTTGGAATGGAACAGATAAAAATGGAAAATTGGTTTCAAATGGTGTGTATTTTTACAAAATGAAAAGTGGTAATTTTTCTGAAACAAAGAAAATGTTATTTTTGAAATAGAATCGAATTTTAAGCCTCTAATTTTTTAGAGGCTTTTTTATTTTTTGAGTGGAAACTCTACAAAGAAATCAGTTCCTTTTCCGACTTCCGACTCAACCCAAATTTTACCAAAATGTAATTCAACTAATCTTTTTGTGATTGACATCCCAAGCCCTGTAGAACTTTCGCCTTTTGTTCCTTTACGGCTCGCTTTGGTGAATTTATCAAAAAGAATTGGTATTTTCTCTGGAGGAATTCCGATTCCATTGTCTGAGAATTTTATTAAAACTTTATCGTCTTTAAGTTCAGTTGAAACAATAATCGTCCCACCATTTTCCGTAAACTTGACTGCATTTGTGATTAAATTTGAGACAAGTTGCCAAATTCTTTCTCGATGAGCCATTACAATTATTTCTTCTTCTCCTAATTCTAAAGATAGATGAATTGATTTATCATCAAATTTTTCCGCTAGTCTTTCAATAGCTTCGCGAATCAATACACAAATATTTTCAGGTTGAACTTCTAAAGCATAGTCATCTGATTCTAATTTTGCAACTTCAAGTAAATCATTGATTAGAAAATTCATTGAATCACAGCTACCTTGAATCATCTGAACATATTCTTTGCCTTCTTCTCCCATTTCTTCTTCAAAATCATCTTCAATTAATTCACAAGTCCAACTTATTGCTGTAATTGGGTTTCTCAAATCGTGAGCAACAATTCCAAGAATTTCTTCTTGTGCCTTATTAAGTTTCTGAACTTTTTGGAATTGTTCTTGAATAGTGTCGTTTGCTTTTAACAATTTTTGCTGAAAAGAATCACCGATTTTGGTCATTTTTACAGTATCATTTAGAAGTAAATCATACTTTTCAGAAAGCAATTTATACTCTTTCAAAAGTTCTTCATTTGACAAATTGTCTTTGTCTTTGATAAATTTTTGCGATTTTTTTAAAGTATCAAATTCAGTTTTATAAACTTCCTGATACTTTTCGTATTTTGAAGACATTGGAAAGAATTCTTTCAAGTTGTTTTGTAAAATCAGTCTGTTAAGTTAAAAAAATTTTGATTAACTTCGCAAAATTTATTTTTTAAAGCTAAAATCCTTTGGGAGAAACTTAAAATGAAAATTGAAATTAGAAAAATTAACCCCGAAGAAACATTTGTTTTAAGACAAAAAATTCTAAGACCAAATCAAACATTAAATGACTGTCAATATTCTGGAGATTTGGAAAAATCAAGCTCACACTTTGGAGCATTCGCAAACAATAAACAAATCGGAATTGCCTCAATTTATAACCAAAATGAGAAAGGTGAAATTGAAGAAGGAATTTGGAGAATTCGCGGAATGGCTGTCTTAGAAGAATTTCGTGGTTCCGAAATTGGTGCAAAACTTTTACAAAGTTGCATTAAATACGCAAAAAGTCAAAATGCAAAAAATGTTTGGTGTAACGGTAGAAGTACTGTTGTTGGTTTTTACTCTAAATTTGGATTTTCACCAAAAGGCGAAGAATTTGAAATCGAAGGAATTGGACCACATTTTGTTATGGAAATTAATCTTCAAAAATAATTTCTCGCTCGTTTTCTGAAAGAATTTTAATAGAAATTGATTTTGTTTTAGAAGGTAAAAATTCTTTAGCTTTTTCGTGCCACTCAATCAGTGAAATTGAATTTTCGTCAAAGTATTCTTCGATTCCAAGATTATAGAATTCATCAGAAGACTCAATTCTGTAAAAATCGAAATGAACAACTCTCTCTAAACCAATTAAAATCTTATCTCCAATTTCATAATCATTTACGATTGTAAAAGTTGGACTTGTGATAATTTTTTTGACTCCAAGGCTTTCACAAATTCCTTTACTAAGGTTTGTTTTCCCTGCTCCCAAATCACCATTAAGTAAAATTACATCGCCACAAACAAATGTTTTTGCAATTTCTATTCCGATTTGGAAAGTCTCTTTTTCACTTTTTGAATAAAATTTTTTCATAAAAAAATGAGAGTCTAAAAAATTAGACTCTCAGGCAAATTTAAATTTTGCTTTCAAGAGTTACCACAGGAAGAACCATCTCTTCTAATGAAATTCCTCCGTGCTGAAAACTGTCATAGTAATGATTCAAATACTTGTGATAATTTGTTGGGTAAACAAAGTAATAATCTTCTTTTGCAAGAATGTAAGTTGTGTTTACACCTCTTCTTGGTAATCTCCAAAGTTCAGGTTGTGTAATGTAAATTGCGTGTTTGGGATTCGCTTGCAAACTTCTTCCGTATTTGTAACGAAGACTTGTCGAAGTGTCTCTGTCGCCAATAACTTTTGTTCCGTGTAAAACTCTGATACTTCCGTGGTCTGTTGTAACAACTACTTTGACTTTCTTTTCAGCCATAGTTTTAAAAACATTGTAAAGCGGTGAATGTTTGAACCAAGAATAAGTCAAGGAGCGATAAGCAGCTTCGTTTGGAGCAAGTTCTTTTAAAACTCTTGAATCTGCTCTTGAATGAGCCAAAATATCTACAAAGTTAAACACAATAGCATTCAAGTCATTTGCGTCAATTAATCGACCTATATTTTTTTCTAATCTTTTTGAATCGTCGTGATTTACAATTTTTTCGTAACCAAATTTTTTATTACTTAATCCAAGTCTTTGTAAGTGCATTTCCAAAAGTTCTCGCTCATAACGATTTCGGCTGTTGTCATCGTCGTCTCCTGTTTGCCATAAATCAGGGTAACGTTTTTCAATTTCACTTGGGTAAAGCCCACTAAAAATCGCATTTCTTGAATAAGGAGTTGCAGTCGGCAAAATTGAGTAGTGGAAATCTGTTTCAACTTTGAAAAAATCTTTTAAAACTTCCTCCATCATTAACCATTGGTCGTAGCGTAAGCAATCAACTAAAAGAAAAACTGTTTTTTCATCATTTTCGAGTTGAGGTTTTACCCATTTTTTAATTACATCAGGTGAAAGCGTTGGACCTTCTTGTTCTTGATTAATCCAACTTAAATAATTTTTGTCAATGTATTTTCCAAACTCAATATTACTCTCAAATCTTTGGTCATCAAGTGTTTGTCTCAAATTCATTTCAGAATGAGCATCAACTTTGAGTTCTAAATCGGTAATTTTTTTGTAAAGGTCAATCCATTGAGTGTGAGAAAGTGGCTCCATCAACATATAAGAAATTTTACTAAACTCTAAATGATAAGCTTGAGAAAATTTCTCTTTTTGAATTTCAGTTCCTTTTAAAATCTTTTTGCAAGCAAGGAGAATTTGACTTGGGTTTACAGGCTTTGTTAAGTAATCAGTAATTTTGTGACCGATTGCTTCTTCCATCAAAGTTTCTTCTTCACTTTTTGTAATCATCACAACAGGAATCTCTGGGTAAAGTTCTTTGAGTTTAGTTAAAACTGAAAGTCCGTCCATTCCTGGCATCATTTCGTCAAGAAGAACTAAATCAAATAATTTCTGTTCGGCTTCGTGAATTGCATCAAAACCATTTGAGACAGGTGTTACTTCGTAGCCTTTTTGCTTGAGAAAAATAATGTGTGGTTGTAAACGTTCAATTTCATCGTCAACCCATAGGATTTGAGGATTTGACATTGTGTTTCCTTAATTTTGTTTGTTAGAATAAACTACGGTAACAATTTTTATATTTATTCTCCATTTTGGATTAGCGTTTCAAAACGACTAATTATTTTTCTGATTCTTTCGTAATCATTTTGCAAATTCAACGAAATCTCTTTTCCTGCTTTCACAAGAATCTGCAAATTTCTATCTTCAATTTCGTAAATTTTTGAAATTAATTTAAAAACTAATTCATCAGTTAAATTCGACTCTGACAAAAATAAGAACCTTAAAAAACTCAGATTATTTCCTAAAACATTAAAATCAATATCATCAAGAAGTTGAGCTTGGTCGTGAATCAACGGAGGTTTTGTAGGAATGTTTGGAGAAAAATCTAGTACATCGCCGTAACCAATAATTATTGCTTCAAATCTTGTTTTGAGTAATTGAGTAAGTTGCGGGTGAGTTTTAGTGAGTTCAGTTCTTGACATTCCAAAAGCGACAGGTTGTCTTTCGTAAGTTCCTTGATTGAAAATATTAGTTACAACTCCCCAAACTGGGAATTCACGTTGTTCGTCAAAGATTTTGACAACCGAACCGAATTCAATTTCAAATTCGTCAGAATAAAGTTCAGCCAAAAAACTTGTTGAGGTGCTTTCTAAAACTTCGGCAATTGCAGACATAAATTTCTCTATTAAAATTATCAAAACCACATTTCTAAAAATATAGCAAATTTTTATTTAGGATTTAAGATTTGTAATTATTAGATAAAATTAATTTAAGGTTAAGTGTTTTTAGGGGATTTTGTAAAGAATAAAATACTTGGGAACTTTTCAATTTATTAGTTTGTTTAAAGTCTAAATCATTTGAGAGAAAAAGTTATGCAACATAAGTTAATATTTACTACCATTTTAATAATTTTTCATAGCTTATTATTCATTTCAAATAGTCAAGCTCAATGGTCAACAACACCAGACACAGCAATTTATTTAGGTCAAGGAGAACCTGTTGGTTTAATCAAAGACGAAAAAGGTGGTGCTTACTTAGGTTATTATTCCGGAGACCTTGTAGTAAACCGAGTTGATAAGTTCGGTTATTTGCAGTGGAATCCGCCAATTTCAGCAGTGAAACAATCAGTTCCTCCTTATTGGCAATATGAAGGTTCAATAGCTTCCGGTGATGATGGTAGCATTTTTGCAGCAACAACAGAAGTGCTTCCCGTTACTCAGTTTGATTGGGAAGAGAGAGTTTGGGTAAATAAATTGGATTCAACAGGAACAAAGTTGTGGGGAAACAATGGAGTTAGAGTCAGTCTTGATAATTTAGACAATAGAATCCCCAGAATAATTTCAGACCAAAACGGTGGTTGTTACGTTACTTACAAACAAGGGACAAGCATTTACATTCAACACTTTGATTCACTTGGAACAAGGTTGTTTGGAAACTCTTCACTTCAACTAAACACAATTCCTTCAAATACTTCAACAGATTTGGATTTAATCAAAACAAGTGATGGCTGTATTGTTTTGACAGGTTTGGGTTACAGCAGAATAGATTCAAGTGGTTTAGTTTGGTTTACTAATGTTCCGAGTGGTTCACAATTTGGATTAGGAGTTGTAGGAGCAACAGGTGACGGAAGTGATGGAGTTGTTTGTCTTGGACAATATGGGAATAACCAAACACAAACTATTGATGCAATTTCAATACGAGTAGATTCAAGTGGAAGTTTTGTTTGGAACAATTTTACAAATCTTGGTGGGATTCCGTGGGGAGGTGTTGAAATTTATGAAGAACGTTTTATTCAAAGAAATTTTAATAACTCTTTTTCAAATTTTTGGTCGTTTAAGTTCCCTGATTCAAGCACAGGAAGTAATACTTATAATTTAAATGTTCAAGCCAATAGTTTAGATGGGAATTTATTAAATAGTTTTTACTCTCCAATCTTAAATTCGACAGGGAGAATTGTTCAAGGGTTAATTAAAAGTAATAATCTGAATAATCTTTTTTTCTGGACAGATGATACAACACCTAATAGAATCGGTTTTGTACAAATGATGGATTTAAATGGAAATAAATTATGGGGCAATAATGGTCAGTTATTCACTAATAAAACCTTTTCATTAGTAAAATCACTTTCAGATACAAGAGGAGGAGCGATATTATTATGGAGCGGTATAAATGGAATGCTTTGGTTACAACAAATTAGCCGACACGGAAATCTTGGAGAAATTTTAAATGATTATGGAGACTTAAATGAAGATGGAGTTATTGACACTTTGGATTCTCAAATAGTTTTAAACTCTGTTGTGGGAACAGATACTTTAACCCAAAATCAATTTGAAGTTGGAGATGTTGACGGAGATGGAAAAGTAAAAGTAAATGATGCAAGTTTGATTTTACAAAAAGCGAAAGGATTAATAAAAGAATTTCCAATTCACGAATTGGAAGAGTAAAACAATTTGATACTCTGAGTGAAACGAAGAGTCTTTAAAAGATTCTTCACATTCGTTCAGAATGACAAAACACATTTATAAATTAACGTGAATTCGATATAAAATTACTGAATTACTAAAGCCTGATTTTCATTTAAGAAGCAATCAAAATTAATGTTGACTGATGGTTTCTTTTCCTTGAAACAGTAAGCAATTAAACCTGAAAATAAATTTACGAAAAAATTATCTAGGCTTCTGTGCCTTGAATGCTCTATTTGAGAAATATTTTTAAGCTGGTCATTGATACTTTCAATCACTGCTCGTTTACGTAAAAGTAGTTTATCAAATACATTTACAACTCTCGCTTTCATATTTTTTCTCACTTTAGTTATCAATTCAATTCCACTTTCTGATAAAAATGAACTCAACTCTTTAGAAATGTAACCTTTATCTCCTATCAACTTTCCAAATATACCTTTGATGAAACTTATGAATTTTAAAGGGTTTCTATCATTTTTGTTACCTGAAGTGATAAAGAATTTCAATATCTCACCTTTTTCATTTACAATTAAGTGAAGTTTGAAACCATAAAACCAACCTGTCGAACTTTTACCTCTGCCTGCTATTCCATCAAACACTTTATGACTTGAAATTCTTCGATTATGACTTACTCGAATAGGAGTCGAATCTATAAAAGAAATTCCTGTTGTTTTTCCTTTTCCTTGAATAACCAAGTAAGCAAAGATATAAATTAAAACATTCTTTTGGAGCTCTACAAAACGATTGTAACTTACGAGAGTAGGAAATTCTTTTACAACACGAGAGTTGTAATAATGTTTAAAGGTTCTATAATCGATGTATGAAAGTAAACAATTATGGTAATTATTTCACTTGTTGAAAGTGAAGGTTTAAGCCCTCGATTTTCTTTTCTTTTACCGTTTGGTAGCAAATGTGGATTAAATTGTTTATCAAAGTTTTGAACAAAATCGTCTATTTCACAGAATATTTTTGTTAACATTTTAACACCTATCTTTTTGTTGGTTTTAGTTGCTTTTATTTCAACATTTTGATAGGTGTTTTTATTTAGTTTTTTATCGAACTCACGTTGTTCTTAATATTAATTCAAAAAAATAGATTGCTTAGTTTTTTCAAATGTAAGCTCTGATAAAAAAGTAAAAGTGTCTCTAAACAAAAAAGGTCGATTTAAAAAACCGACCTTTAGAAGAAATAATCTTCAAATTTATTTCACTAGTAGCATTTTGCCTCTTTGGATTGAATTTTGGTAACTGACTTGGTAAAGGTAAACTCCAGAAGGAGAAACATTTCCATTTTTATCAGTTCCGTCCCAAGAGATAAAATTTGTTCCAATTTTTGAAACTTTATCTTTGGCGAGAGTGTTCACAAGTTCACCAAGAATGTTGTAAATCTGCACTGAAAAAACAGATTCAGAAGGCGTTTCAAATTCAATTCTTGTTGAAGGATTAAAAGGATTTGGGAAGTTACCTTTTAACTCAAAACGAATATCTTTTGCTAAACTTTGTTCGTAAACAACTTTCACCAAATTTTCAGAATGAATAGTTTCTCTTCCTTCCAAATCAATGTCAGAAAGTAAGTATTCGTAAGTTTCGTTTTGCTTTAATTCTTTACTGTCAAAGAAAGTGTAGAAAGTTGGATTAGTTGAGTTTCCTTGCCCTGTTAAAGAATTGTCTCTTTCGTAAGAAGCAATTTCAACAAAAGTTTCTTGGCTCAAAGCTCTTCTTTTAATTACAAAACCTTTGTTATCAACTTCTGATTCAGTTTGCCATTTTAATTGAACTCCACCATTTCTAACTTCTGCATTAAAAAATGAAAGTTCAACAGGAAGTGGTGCATCAGGAGTTGTGTGATAAGTTCCACCTGCCATTGTGTTGAAGTTTGGAGTAAAACCTGGATTTCCCGTCGCAACATTTCCAGGAACAGTTACATCAGCGAAAAAGCCAGTATTACTAGTTACAAAAGTAAACACTTTCATAAAACCAGCATTTGTAACTCCAAGCGAAGCAAAAGGAATACTCATTTCGAAACCTTGATTAGCTCCTCCACCATTATTAAATGCAAAACTAATTTGATTAGTATTAAAAACTCCATCACTACCTGGACCAGTAGTAGAAGTTCCTGTTTGATTACTTGAACCAATAAATTGTGCAGTTCCAGTAGCATCATTGAAACCAGTAGCATCAAAAAATACGTCTGTTGCACCACCTCCAGGATTAAGGGCAAACATATAATCTACTTCAAAATCAGCAACAAAAGATGAAGAACCCATATAATGTCCACCACTTGGAATAAATCCCATTGGAATTCCTGCATCGCTTCCATCTACTTCATCAAACCCTAACCAAACTCCGATGCCATTAGAATTTCCTGTATCCAATTTTCCTTCAATTCCGAGATACAATGTGCTTGTAGCAACGTCTGCATAATATTTGATTGTAGAGACATCAATATTAGCACCGAAGCCTGCATTTGCATTTTCTTTAGTCCCAATTGTTGTATAATCGGCGTCAGAAATATCTCCATCAATTGTTGGTGCAGCAAAAGTATTACTTGTTAACAATGCTGTTCCCATTACTACAGTAAAAAGTAAATAATTATTTTTCAAAATTTACTCCTGAAAATTTTATTTTAGATTTGATAAATTGTCTAGATTATAGCTTTTAAACATCGTTAAAGTTAATTTATTTTTTTTAGAATGCAATTAGTTAAGTTTAAATTTTAAATAAAAACTAAACTTAATCAATTAAAATAACTTCAATACTTTCGCCGTGAGTAAGACAAGGGCATTTTCTCGCAATTTCATTTGCTTTTTCAATAGATTCAACTTCAATAACAAAATAACCGTTAAGAGCTTCATTCGTATTTTTATAAGCTTCTTTTTTGAATTTTATTTCGCCATCAATCGTTTCAAATTTACTTGAAACATTTGATAAATGAGCTCCAGATTGGAAGTTGTAATTAGCTTTTACTTCTTGAAAATATTCTTGATATTTTTTGAGTAAATTTTGCTTTACAGTTACCTCAATACTTTCCCAAATCGAATAATTTCCACGCATAACTAAAATGAATTTTGGCATTTACTTAATCCTAAATTTTAATCTTGTTCAAAAGCTTCTTTAAAAAAATCAGGGATTGGAATTGGTCTTTTCCCATCAGTAAAAGCGATTACAGCTTGGGCATCAACAATTAACTTTCCATTTTCCTTGTTAAAGATTTCGTGCTTCAAACGAATGCTTGTGTTACCAAAATGAATAATTTCTCCAGTTACAATTAGAACTTCGTCAACAAAACTTTCTGCTCTGTAATTTATTGAAGTATGAACTAAAGCGAAAAAAACTCCTCTTGCCATTAATTGCTTATAAGACATTTCTTTTAAAGCCAAAAACTCGTTTCGTGCTTGTTCCAAATAATTCATATAAGTTGCATTATTTACGTGACCATAAATATCAACTTCGTAAGAGCGAACTTTAAATTCGACTTTGTAATTTTCTGACATTATTCGAAGTCCAAATCTTTCCAATTTACAGGAGTTAGCTTATTACTTTCCCAATCTTCTTTTAAAATTCCATACCCAACTGCATCAAACAAAATTCCTGTATCCGAATTCCAAGCTTTTCTGTGGTGTGCTTCTTTGACAAAACCACTTTTATTTAAAATTTTCCGCATTGCAAGATTGTCTTCTCTTGTATAAGCCTCTACTCTATTTATTTCGGTAAAAGTCGTAAAAATGTAATCAACTATCCACTTAACCGCCTTTTCACCAAAGCCTAAACTTCTAAATTCTGTTTTAAGTCTAATATCAAAAAGCGGAGTTGGGTCTTGTAAGTCATAAATTTTTAGAAATCCAACTTTTACTCTATCTTCATTAATTACCCAAAAACATTTAGTTTTTTCATTAAAAAACATTGATTCATTTAAATCTTCGGGAGTTAATTTTGTCTTTCCAAAATAATCCCAAGTATCGCTACAAAGCCATTTTTCTAAAGATTTGTAATCTTTAGATTTTAATTGAGAAAATGATACATCCATTTTTTTACCAACCAAATTTTAATTGACCTAACCAAACTCTTTCATCTATAAAATTATCATAAGCATAAGCTAAGTCAAATTGAACAATTTTCAAATTAACTCCTGCTCCGAAAGTAAAATTATTATCAGCTAAACCAGCCCTTATTGCAAAAATATTTTTCAATAACCTGTATTCACTTCCTAATCTAACTCTTTCGAAAAAATTATCGAAGTTTTCATTTTGCATAAATAAATCCACTAAATCACAAGAAACGTCCCATTCGCTATTGATTTTGTGAAATGAACCTATATTGACCAAAAGTGGAACTCGGAGTTCAAATGGAGAATTTACATTTATCTTTGTTTCTGTAACTGAAATTAATGTATCTCCAGCAATTGTTTCCCCAAAGGCTTGTTGAATCTCTTCTTCTGTGTAAAAATTGCCTTCAAAATCGAATAAACCGACAATTTTTTCACCTGTTTGCTCATCTAAGATATAAGAATTTTCAGATTCTAAATAGCTGAATTGTGTTAAAGATTTTATCTTATTCACTGGAATAACATTTTGAATTGATAATCCAAATTCTGTCTTCCAAGGTTTATAATTATAGATTGCTCCCAAATCAGCTGTAAAAGCATTTAACGGACTTCCAAAATCTTTTGATATTTCATCTACAACACCATCAAGATTATTTAAATCTAAATTTTTAGTCGAAAATCTTCGGTTTAAATACTTCAAATTTGCTCCTATGCTCAAATCTTCACTAACAGTATGTGCATAACCTGCAGTATAAACTTGGTCGATATAACTTATTGCAAAAACTTCAGGAGTAGTTTCAGGAGTAACATTTCCATTTGCATCAAGTGCAGCGTTTACAATTTCAGCTAACTCTAAAAGAACAGGAGCTGCAATATCTTCCTCTGTTGTTGGAAGACGCAAGTTTAATGCTTTTTCAATAGTCTCTCCTGGGGAAGCTTCAAAACCTATTGCCATTAAAGCGTGATAAGAAAAACCAAAATTTTGAATTTGAAAACTTAAAGAAGGCAAAATCGTAATGTTATGATTTTTAGGATTATTGTTACTTCCTAAAATATTTTCAGCAAATTCACGTGGAAATTCCAAAGCTGAATTAATTTTATTTATTGCTGTTAATTTATCGTCAAAAGAAGCAGCATTTTCATATTCATTGTAAGCACTTTCTAATTGTCTAAAATAATTTCCATTCGATAATTCACTACTGTTATCATTAATATAGCCCACTGCATCAATTGAAGATTTAGGAATTCCAACTTGAATTGAAAATAAATCAAAAGAAACTCTTTTTCTTGAAAGTAATGCAGGATTATCCATCATCGAATTAAACCTATATCCATTTGCAACTTGAGTTTTTCCCATTCCAATCGCTTTTACATTCTGTGGATTTGGATTAACGTAAACTCCGCTTTTTTTTGCATTAATTGTCTCTGTAGGAAGAACTTCTTCTTCTCCAACTATGTATCCACCTCCGACTCCTTCTATTTGTGCTTGGGAAATCGTATAATTTGATGCCATTATTATTCCAGCTACTATTTGTATCAATAAATATTGTTTCATAGAGATATAATTTCTTACTTAAGATGTTATTTTAAGTACCTTCTTTTTTTTAGTTGGTTTTTTATTTAATTTCTGAGAATATAACAAAGGATAATTTTTAATGTTTGAAGAATTAAAAGAAAATATAAAAATCTCAGAAGACAAAATAAACAACCTATGGAGGTATCTTTGACATTCCTTCTTTACAGAAAGAAGTAGCAAAGTTTCAGGTAAAAACTGAAGACCCTAATTTTTGGTCAAATAATCAAACTGCTCAAGTAATCATCAAAGAAATAAAAAAAAGAAACGATTGGATTGAACCTCTTGAGAATTGTAAAATTACTCTAAAAGATTCATTAGAGTTTATTGAAATGGCAGAAATGGAGAACGATGAAACTTCTTTAGAGTTGGTTGTTAATGACTTGAAGGAAGTTGACCAAAAAATTGAAGAACTTGAATTTAAAAAAATGCTCAGTGGAAAAGATGACCACAAAAATGCTATTTTAACAATTCACCCTGGAGCTGGCGGAACAGAAAGTCAGGATTGGGCTCAAATGTTAATGAGAATGTATGAGCGTTGGTCAGAAAAAAATAAAATGAATGTTGAAATTCTTGATTACCAAGATGGCGAAACTGCTGGAATTAAATCTGTTTCTTTAGAAATTAAAGGTGAATATGCTTTTGGTTATCTTCAAGCAGAAATTGGTGTTCACAGACTTGTAAGACTTTCACCTTTTGATTCAAATCAACGAAGACACACTTCTTTTGCGTCTGTTTTTGTTTTACCTGAAATTGAAGATGATAATTCTGAAATTGTAATAAATCCATCCGAAATAAGAATTGACACTTACAGAGCTTCTGGAGCTGGAGGTCAACACGTAAATAAAACAGAATCTGCGATACGTATCACACATTTACCTACTAACACTGTTGTAACTTGTCAGACTCAAAGGTCTCAACACAAAAATAAAGAAAGTGCTATGAAACTTTTAAAATCGAGACTTTACGAACAGAAACTCAAAGAAGAGCGTAAAGAATTAGCAGTTTTGGAGGATTCAAAATCTGAAATTGGTTTTGGAAGTCAAATTCGTTCTTACGTTTTTCACCCTTACCAACTCGTTAAAGACCACAGAACTAAAGAAGAAACAGGGAATACTCAAGGTGTGATGGACGGAGGAATAGATTTATTTATCAAAGCATTTTTATCACAAAGAAAACATACAAATCTTTAATTTTTTGATTTAGGAGATAATCAAATGAAAAAACTCATTACTCTACTCTTAACTCTTGCATTTGCAAGTTTTAGTTTTGCTCAAGGTTTCAACCTTACAGAGCCAATTAACAGCGACACTGTTGAGGTCTTTGCTTTAGATTTCGATTGGAGTTCTGCCCCATCTGGTTCATTTAGTGGACAAGTTTACTATCACATTGAAGCTGGTGCAGATTCAACTTTTACGCTTCCGTCAATTGTTGATGTTGACAGTTTGACTTCAAGCTCTCATTCAGTAGATATGCTTACTTTTATTACTGATTTTTTGAGTCTCTTCGATTCGCTTTCAGTTCAGCAGAAAAACAATGACAAAATTTCAGCAAATGATACATTTGCTGCTGATATGTATTGGAGAGTTACAGCTTGGGATTCAAGTGGTTTTACAATGCCAGCTAACAATAATTTTGAACATTTTGTGTTTTCACCTGGAAGTTTCAATTTGAACACTCCTACTGATTCAACTTTCTACCAAGTCAATCCAAACTCAATTACTTTTAATTGGGATAAACCATCTGGAGTTTCAACATTTTCAATTTTAACTTACACTCTTTTTGTAACATCAGTTCAAAGTGCTATTGCACAAGGACCAACAATTGTTGGTCCAGTAATCGGAAGTACACTTTCTTCAACTCATACAGAAACTGTCGGAGTTGATTCACTTCCTGACGGACTTTACATTTGGGGAGTTTTGGCTTCTGTTACAAGTCTTTCGGGAACCGAACTTCATTTAAGTAAGCAACTTAATACTTTTATAATTGGTGATATTTTTTCAGATGTTGAAGAAATTGCAACTCTCAAACCCGAAGATTTTGTTTTAAGGCAAAACTACCCTAACCCATTCAATCCTTCGACAACAATTTCTTATTCTTTACCTCAAGGAAACAACTTGGGACAACTTACTATTTTTAACCTTCTTGGACAAGAAATCCAAAGCTTTAATCTTCAAAGCCAAAATGGCTCTGTTGTTTGGAATGGATTAAGTGCAAACGGAAAGCAAGTTTCAAGTGGAGTTTACTTCTACCAACTCAAATCTGAAAACGGTGTTAGTAATGTTAAAAAGATGACTTTGATAAAATAGATGATAAAGATTTTTGTTATTTACTCTTTACAAATTATAAAAAAAGCCAAATTCAATTTAGAATTTGGCTTTTTTGTTTTTAAACAAATTTTATTTCAAAAGAACCATTTTATTAGTTTGATTGAAATTTTCAGTTTGCAATTTATAAAAATAAACACCTGAACTTACTTGGTTTCCATTTTCATCTGTGCCATTCCATTTTAAAGAATGAGTTCCTTTAACAAATTCATTTCCACTTGCCAAAATTTTGATTTTTTGTCCAATTAAATTGAAAATTTCCAATTTCACTTTTTCAGTCTTTGGGATTCTGAATTGAATTGTCGTTTCAGGATTAAATGGATTTGGATAATTTTCAAAAAGCTCATACTCAGTTGCTTTAACAAAATTCACTTCTTCATTTACTTCAACAACTGTTACCAACTCGTAATGAATTAATTGTCCTTGTATCGCATAAATTGGTTCGTAATGTCCACCAACTCCATACTGACAATTATCACAAGTTAAGCCATCAATACAATTTGGGTTATTAGGGCGACAAGCATTTTCATAAGGAAAAAGTAAGTCTGGCTTGTATTCTAAAGTTGCAGAATCGCCTAAAGTAATCAAACTTGTTACGTCCCAAATGTAAGGATGACTTTTATCTCCCGGACACCAACCAAATCTTCCATAAAGCCAAGTTCCTCCTTGTGGCGAACAAGTATTTTGAGGGCAATCATAACGCCAAAAATTGTGAATTGACATTACACCATTAGCAAAAAAATAATGTGCATTGTTATAAAACTCTGCTGCATTTCCAGTGTTTTGTTGTCCGTGACCTGTTGTAAAGATTTTCATTTTTACAGAATCAGTTGTTGCATCAATGAATCTTTTTTGTGGTGTTAACTTATCAGCAATTGGGTCATCTGGATTGCCATAAACTGTATAATAATTTTGCCAAAGATTTTCAACTTTAAATGGATATGAAACTGTTTCACCAATATCAGCTTCGATAAATTCAAATTCAGTTGTAACTAACCAGCCTCTTTCACCACCAATGTAACTTTCGATTCGGCTTCTCATTGTTACAGAATCAGTAAGCATTGTTTGGTATTCGGTTACGTCCATTTCCCAAGTGCAAGAACCTGGTCCACCAGTTGTTTGCGGATTTATACTGTAAGGAGTGATGATTCTAGCAATTTCGTAGTAAGTAGTGTCATTAGTCCAAATATTAATGTAACCTGTTCTATCCCAAGGATCACAATCTGCACCTGGAGTTGAATATGGACAAGCAATTGTGTAGTAAAGAGTTACTTTACTAAAAATTTTACCATTGTTGTCAGGAAAGACAAAAACTGAGTCGTGAGGGTCAGCCCAATTGTGAAATTCCTCATCAAAAGTAGTTACATAAGTAGTATCGCCTGGAGCTGCAAATGAAAAATTTGCAACTGCGAGTAAAACGAAAATTAAAAGAGATAACTTTTTATTCATTTTGTACCTATAGATTTAAAACTAAAGATTAATTATTTGCTGTAATTTTGTAAAAATATTTTGTATTTGCACCAACATTTGTATCCGTCCAAGAGTTGGTGTTTACATTTGCAATTTCTGTAAATCCCGAATTAGGACTTGTGCTTCTATAAATTTTGTAAGAAATGGCTCCTGCTGTTGGATTCCAACTTAGAACAACATTTGTATTTGATTTTGAAATTGAAACTGGTGTCATTTGTCCCAATGTTGAGCCAACAACCAATGTTACAGGAATTGTAATGTTTGCATTAGTTGTGTCGTCAGAATTTACCACTAAATCCACAGAATAATTTCCGTTTATTAGGTTCGCCGCATCAAAATTTAATGTCAAATTATCGGTAGAAAGTGCCGAAACTGTTCCGCCATTTTGCGAAAGTGTCAACCAATTTGAAGTCTGTGTTGGTGGATAAAATTCAACTGCTAAATTATTTGTAACGTAAGCGGCATTTTGAACTACTTCAAGTCCGTCAGTTCCGCTTGAATTTTCAATTCCAACAACTGCTCCCGTTAAAGTTCCTGTAATATTTTCGTATTGAAATTTAATTTCGCCGTTTGAATTGAGAATCATCTGAAATGTTGCACCGTTTGTTGTAGCGTATTCGGGCCAATCATCGAACTGAACAATAAATTCATTTCCATTTGTTTCGTAAAAAACGTCTCCTTGTGCACTTCCATCTAAGTCGTCCCAAAACCCTGCAATTAAATTATTTGGAGTTCCACCTGAGGGTAAAGATTGGTTTATGTAAGTATCTCCTGTGAAAATGTCAAAAGTCAAAAATCCGTTGCTTCCAATGTAAACGTCTGAATAACTGTTTCCATAAAAATCGAAGGCAAAACCAATCGGAACAAACGCATAACCTTCGTCTTCTCCGTCATAAGTCGAAGTCGCTGTCCAATTTGTAGCTAAAGTTCCTGTCCCCGAAATATCTGTCCAAGAGTAAGTTGGTCCGTTTGGCTCGTTGGAGTCTTTCCATTCGTAACCAAAAGTGTCAGGACCTCCTGCGGAATTTGTTTGCGGAGTTCCTGTTCCGGCAGCCGAATTGTTGCCTTTCGGCAATTTGGTTGCAGAGATTTGTGAAGTATTTTTCTTGCTCGAAATTGGTGAAGTAACTGAATAATTTTGCAAACTTGCTGTGTAAGTTAAATCCGAAGAACCTGCGTTTGAATTTGTAATTCCGATAATTTGAGAAGAAGTCTGGCCACTTGCTAAAGTTTCGGAAATTGAATTTTGGCTTACATAAATTGTCGGAGCTTTGTCGTTTACAGTAATTCCAACAGTGCTTGCAGAGCTGCTCAAACTTCCGTCGTCAACAACAAGACTAAAAGTCAAAATTTCACTTCCGTTGATTTCTGGAGCGGTGAAAGTTGGATTTACAACTGAGTTTGAACTTAGAGTTACAGTTGTTCCGCTTGTTTGAGTCCAAGTATAATTTAATGGGTCATTCTCTGGGTCAGAGCTTCCTGAACCGTCAAGAGTAACTTGTAAACCTTCTGTAATTGTTTGATTTGAACCTGCGTTTGCTGTTGGAGGCTGATTTCCACCAGCGACAAGTGAGATTGGAATCGTTACAATTGGATTACTTGAGTCATTTGAGTTAATTTGTAAATCCGCTGTATAAGTTCCGCTTGCTATTCCATTGGAATTGAAATCAAGTGTTAAATTAGTGCTTCCGTTTGCTGAAATAGCTCCACTAATCGGTGAAACTGAAATCCAATTTGTGTTTGCTGGAGTTGTAAACTCGATTGCCATTGAATTTGCAACATAAAGTGCGTTGTTTATCACTGAAAGTCCATCAGTTCCATTAGCATCTTCAATTCCTACAGAACAACTGCTTGTTGATCCTAAAATATTTTCATATTGGATTTTGATTGAGCCATTCGAATTCAAAATTACTTGGAAAGTATTTCCTGATGTAGTTCCATAATTTGGCCAATCGTCAAATTGAATTATAAATTCATTGCCAATAGTTTGATAAAAAACGTCTCCTTGAGCAGTTCCGTTTAAATCGTCCCAAAATCCTGCAATTAAATTATCTGGAATAGTTGAGCTTGGCAAAGATTGATTTGTCCAAGTATCTCCTGTGAAAGAATCGAAGCTTACAAAACCATTAGTACAAATGTAAACACTCGTGTAAGTATTTCCATAAAAATCAAAATTGAAACCAATTGGTGCTTGAGCAATTCCTTCATCTTTTGGGTCATAAGATGAAATTGCTGTCCAAGTTGCAAGATTTCCAGTTCCTGAAATGTCTGTCCAATTGTAAGTTGGTCCGCTGATTTCATTAGAATCTTTCCATTCATAACCAAAAGTATCAGGTCCTCCGAAAGAATTTAATTGTGGGTTTCCTGTTCCGCTTTTAGAATTATCGCCTTTTGACAAGTTTTGAGTAATTTGTGAAATTACTGAATTGCCTTTTTTCTTTTGCGGTGAAGTCGAAGTTAAGTTTTGCAAACTTGCAGTAAAAGTCAAATCTGGTGAACCTGCTGCAATGTTAGAAACCATTACATTTTGGCTTGAAGTCTGCCCAAGAGCAAGATTTTCATTCACAGAACTTGGTGAGACCGAAATTGTAGGTGGAATTACAAATGAATTCTCGACTGAGACATCGTCAATACAAATATCACTTGTGTAACCTGAACCTGTAATGGCTCTAAATCTAACACGAATATTCTCACCTGCAAAAGCTGAAAGGTCAACTGTTGCTTCTTGCCAAACATCAGAACTTGAAGTTTGCTGTTGTCCTGTAAGTGTAAAAACAGAGTTTGTGTAGGTGTTAGTTCCTAAGTCCAAAACATCAATGTCAAGACTTCCCATTTCCAGTCCGTAAAGGTGAAACCAAAATTTTAGCTCTGGAGAACTTATTGAAGTAAAATCGAAACAAGGAGAAAGCAAGTAAGAAATTTTGCTCGGATAGTTTGGAGAAGAAGATTCTGTATAAAGATAACTTCCACTTCCGCTTGTGTTGTCTCCATTTGGTCCTGTATTTGAAGAAGGTGTTGGACCAGAAATTACACTCCAATCAAAATCTTCACCGCTCACATTTTCCCAACCGTCAGCGGAAATCGCTAAAGGTTCGGAAAAAGTATCAAAATTTTGTGCGTAAGGGTAAGCAGTGACACAAGGAGCAGAAATATTTATTTGAAGCGGGTTTGTAAATCCATTCGACGGAACAAGTGGAAACAGTCCGTTTGAACTTGTTTCATATTTCAAATAAATTGAGTACTGACCGCCAGGAGAAGTAATATTTGGTTTTGAAAAATTAAGAGTTTGCGTTGCACCGCTTACCAAAGTTTGGTTATTAAGAACATCTATGTCAGCAATAAAACCACCATTCACATCGTGAAGTGCTAAGTAAAAATTGCCGTTCCAAGTTTGTGAATCTGTGTTTTGAACTGAAACGGTTGCACTTACAGATTGTCCTGTTACCATAGGATTTGGAGTTACAGCAATTGCGGAAGTCATCACAACAGTTGTTGGAATTGAAACAAATTGGACGGCAGACATTGCATTCACACTTCCGTAACCGAGTTCATTCGACCAAGTTCCGTTCGGCTGATTTGAAACACCTGAATTGTAAGAGTAACCACCAACTTTATCGCAAGTTGACTCAATTGCGAAACGAGCCTGAGTTTCCGTCAAAGTTGGGTCTGCGGACAAAATCAAAGCCATTACTCCCGCCGCATTTGGGCAAGCACTCGAAGTTCCGTTAAAAGTTGCTGTGTAATCTCCACTGTTATAGCCAAGTACACCTGAAATATCAGTTGTATAAATTTTTACTCCAGGAGCAGCAATGTCAAGATTTGTTCCATAATTTGAACCCCACCAACTTTCGTTGTCGCAAGAAGAAGGGCTTTTTCTTTCGTTACACATACTCATTGCTGCAACAGAAATTACATCTGAAAGATAGGCTGGATAATTAACGGAAGAATCGTCATTTCCAGCTGAGAAAAGCACAGGTGAACCAAGTCCTCCTCTTCCACTTGTAATTGCACCATTAATTGCAGAATTTATTGCTGAAGAACTGCTTCCACCTCCCCAAGAATTGCTCAAAATATCTGCATTTCCTGTTTGCCAAGCCCAATTTGTTGCATTTGCAATCCAAGTATTTGAAGTTACCCAACCGCTTCCGTCGTCGTAAGCAATTCTTACAGGAACGATTTTGCAAGAGTAAGCGACTCCTGCGACTCCGATTGAATTATTTGCAGTTGCGGCAACAATTCCCGCACAAGCAGTTCCGTGAGCGTCATCGTTTGAAGGAGCTCCGTTACTTCCTTGTCCTGTTGCGTCGTAACCTGGAAGCAAATTTCCGACTAAGTCAGGGTGAACCAAATCAACACCTTCATCAAGAATTGCAACTTTTATGCTTGAAGAACCTGTTGTCATATTCCAAGCAAGGTCAACGTCCATATCTGCATCATTCACTCCGTTCCAAGTGCTTGTGTTTGTGCCTGTGTTTTCAAGCGACCATTGATTTCCGTAAAAAGTGTCGTTTGTAAATTTTTTGAGTAAAAGAATAAAATTAGGCTCTGAGTATTCAAAAATACCAGTTTCATAAAATTTATTTGCTAATTCCAAAGCATTACCAGAAGAATTTTTGTCTGCTAAAAGCGTGTAAAGATTTGGTTGAAATTCGTTTTCGGCAAGAATCCTAACGTCATTATTTTTTGCTAATTTTTCAAGTTTTCCAAAGTCAGAATGGCTTCTAAGTTTTACCAAAAACTCTTCCCAAATTCCTTGATAGGTTCCGTCTTCATAAATTAGAAAAGGAGTTGCATAAAGGATTTCATTTTTGGCTTCAAGTCTTGCCAAAAGGCTTTCAATTTCTGAATCTGAAATTTTATCTTTTAATGTTACAATTGAAATTTTCGGTGCAGGAAGTTCCATTTTTTTAGTAAAAAGATTTAGGCTTTTCTCATTTTTAAGTAGAACTTTCTTTTCCTCAAAGGTAAGATTATTGGAAAATTTGATAATTATTTTGTCAGTTGCTAAATTTAAACTTTGTTCTCCATCGGGAGAATAATAAAAGTGATTTTTTGAAAAAATTAAATTTGATGATACAACAATAAAAAAAAAGCAAAATGCTTTGGTAAAAATGTTCATTTAAATGCTCCACAGCTTAAAGTTTTATTCTAATGAATTTACTTTAAGAGGATTCAAAAGTCAATTTGCTTATTTTAGAGCATTTTTTCAGATATCGTCTAAATCTAATTTCTTCGGTAAATCCACCATATCAACATTATCTAAATATTTTACTAATTGAGGATCTTTTACAGATTTAAACCTATCCAAAATTTCAATTATTTTTTTGACAGACTTTTCCAATTTGAGAAATAGGTTTTGTTCTTTTGTGCTTAATTCTATTTCTATTGACTCTTTAAGTAATTCAATTATTCCAATAATTACTGTAATTGGCTGGTTTAACTCGTGATTTGCTGTCACAACAGTTGCGAGGAATGTAGCCTTTCTTTCTGACTCAATTAACTGTTTCTGCATTTGTTTTAGTTTATTATTTGCCGATAAAAGTTCTACATTTTTGAATCTATATAACTCTGTTTCATACTTTTTTTGTATCTCAATTGATTTAATGTGAAAAATTTCATTTCTAAATTTAGTTTGTAATTCTAAAATCTTCTTTGATGATTCTTCGCTTAAAATTTCATCCTTAATTTCTGAATAAACTCTTTGATTCTCATATGCTAGTTCAAATTCTTTACTCTTAGCATAAACCTTTGATAACAAATAAGTTATATCCTTTAAAGTAATTTTGTTTTTCAGTTCTTCTGCTATTTTTAAAGCAATTTGTAAGTTCTCGATAGCTTTTTCATAATTGCCTAGTTCGAAATAAGTATTTCCAATTATTTTGTAAGACTCTAAAATTCCAGTTTTAATATTATTTTTTTTATAAAAAGATAAAGCAAAATTTGAATTTGAAATCGCTAATAAATACTCTTTTTTTGCTAAATGTAATGAACCTAATTTATTTAAAGAACTTGCTATTCCCTTAGAGTCATCTAATTTTTCTTTAATTTTGAGAGCTTTGTTATAAGCCTCAAAAGATTTTTCATATTCTTTTAAGGCTAAAAATATATTTCCAATATTATCTAAGGTATATGTTATTAATCTTTTTTCGTCAACCTCCTTGAAACATTCTTTTGCTTCTTTGTAGTATTTAATCGCTTCTTCTAGTCTATTAATTTTTTTATAAATCACACCTATATTATTAAATGCTATTCCAATTTGCCTTTTATCTTGAGTTTCTTTACAAATACTTAAAATGCGAAAATTTAATTCTAAGGTTCTCTCAAAATTTCCCAACTTAAAATAATAATCACTAATACAATTAATACTTTTAACTAAATTCTTTTTATCATTTAATCTTTTAAAAATTTTATAAGCTCTTAAGAAATATTTTAATGCTTCATATATATTCCCTTTTTCCACAAAAAGAATCCCAATGCAAATATTACTTTTCCCCTCTCCAACTTTAAAATTAATCTTTTCTGAATCGGTTTTTGCTTTTTCAAAATAAAGTTGACTTTTATCAAAATCGCATGACTTTTGATACTCTTTGCCTTTTTGAATGAGCTCTTCAACTTCACTAAATTTATCAGAATTAATGTCTGTTTTGATTTTCAATTTCAGTTTCTTTATTAAAAATTATTGTTATGTTTAGAAACAAATTAATGTTCAAATAAATTTCTGAAATTATCAAAAAAACTTCGTCAATGACCTAAATCACATAATTTTACCTTTCATAACTACTCAACAGTTACAACATAAAACCATTTCCCACTACTTACCGCACCAAAATCTGTAAAATTTAAATTCGTGGTTTGCCCGATTGGTGTTAACCCTGAAACATCGGTAATCGGTATTGATTCTCTATAAATTTTATAATTCGTTCCGCCACTAACAGCTGACCAATTCAAACTTATGTCGTTTCCATTCTCTATAATTTGTAAATCTGTAATTGCAGGTAAAACCCCTGAACTTACAGTTATGTAATCCACTCTTAAAGTGTCATCAGAATTTGCTCCATTGAAAACTGCGAGACGAACCGAGTAAGTTCCTGCACTTGTGTAAATATGAGTAGGATTTTGAGTAGAATCGTCAACAACTCCATCGTTATCAAAATCCCATTGCCAAGTTTGAATTTGTTCAGGAAAGGAAAACGATAAATCCGTAAAATCAACACTCAAAGGAGCATTTCCACTTTGAACATTGCTTATAAAGTTTGCTTCCAAAGGAATTGGCAAATCATTAAAAGTTACTAAATCTAAAGTCTGCAAAGTCTGAGTTTCGTCTAAAATTAGTTGTCTATTTCCAATCGAATCTTCCCAGACAGTTGTTCCGGTACTCGTCAAGTAAATAAATTTGTATTCCTGTTGAATATCAGCACAAACTGGAAAATTATAAGTCCCTGCAAAAATGTCATCTGTAAGCTGTGTAAGCTGAAAATCAAAAACGTCCCAATTATTAAATGTTCCAACTACATAAGAACTTAATACATTGTCCTGAACTCCTCCAAGGTGAACTTGAAAATAAATATCAGAGGTTTGAGCAGTTTTCAAAATTGCCGAGTCATCAAAAATCACTTCATCTAAAACAGTGTCTCCGTTTGCTTCACTTAGTTGTAAAATCCTGTTCTGAATACCATTTTCCCACTGAATCGTAGAGTCTCCGTCAGCGTAGAAAATAAATTTATACTCCTGACTTTTCGTATCACCAACTTGGAATTGATGAATTCCTTCAAAAACTAAATCTGAATTAGAATCCGTTAAAGTCATCGAATTGTTCAGCCAATCGGTAAAACTTCCAACAACTTTTACACTATCTAAAGTCGCATCGCAAAAATTATACAAATTCACTTTAAATGTTGCGTTAATATTTTGCGTCAAAACATCACCAAAACTTGCCAAATCCAAAGTTTGTGAGTTGTTCAAGTCGTCAATCGTAAAACTTCGATTTCCAGTGTTTTCCCAAAAAATATCCGTTCCGTCAGAATAAGTAAATTTAAAATTTTGGACTTTCTCACTACAACTAGGAAAATTTAAAGTCAAATCGTAAATATTACCGCTCACCAAATTCATTTCCAAGCTATCGGCTTGCCAATTAGCAAAATCACCTGTTACAAAAATATTTGTAAAACCGCTTTGAATCGAACTCACATCAACTTGAAAAGTAACGTCTACTCCTTGAGTAGTTACGTTTGTCGGCGGAATTTCATTGAAGAAAACTGTTGCCAAAGTCGTGTCAGAATTTGAATCGTCAATCGAAAGTAAACGGTTTCCGATTTCATCTTCCCAATGAATTTCAATTGTAGAATCCGAGTAGTAAACAAATTTAAATTCTTGTTCAGAAGTGTCTCCAATACTAAAAGTGTGAGAAATTTCATAAATATTATCGTTGTTCAAATCTTCCATTTTTATCGGAGAAACTGGCCAATTTGTGAAAGTTCCAACTAACTTCACGCTGTCAATCTGAACAGCACACAAAGCACTTAAATCAACTGAAAAATCAACTTCAACATTTTGCGAAATTCCACCTTGTTGGCTTGCGGCGATGTAGTTTACTTTTGTCAAAGTATCGCTCAAAGTTCCGTCTGAAACGATTAAAGTAACGTCATAATTTCCGACTGTGTTAAACGCGAAATTTGGATTTTTATCGGTTTTGTCAATTGTTCCGTCTGAATCGAAATCCCATTCCCAACTTGTTATCGGACTTGCTCCGTCAACCGAAAGGTCAACGAAATCAACGCTTAAAGGAACATTTCCACTCAAAGGAGTTGCGGAAAATCCTGCTTGCGGACTAATCGGCAAATTGTTGAAAGTAACTAAATCCAAAGTTTGAGTTGTGTCAGAGTCGTTAATTTGTAAGTTTCTGTTTGAGATTTGAGTTTCCCAAACAAAGTCTGTTCCGTTGTGATAAACGAATTTGTAATCTTGTTCTCCGTCTGAACATTCAGCAAAGAAATTGCTTCCTCCGTAAACGGTACCACTAATTTGTTCTAATTTCAAACCTGTTGGATTCCACCCGAAAAACTCACCAGTAACAAAAACCGAGTCAACATTTTCAGTAACAACACTCAAATCAACTTGAAAAGTAACTTCTACGCCTTGAGAAATTGAACTTGAGTAAGTGTCGTTAAAGAAAATGGTGTTTAAAGTAGAATCTGCAACTGTTTCGTCTAAAGTTAAAATTCTGTTAGCAACTGATTCCCAGTTCGGACTTGCGTTTCCATTCAAAAAATTAATAAACTTAAATTCTTGGTTTACAACCGTTCCTGCAACAAAAAGATAACTTCCTGTAAAAATCAAATCTCCGTCAGAATCGGTTAATTCCAAGGCATTTGCACCTGAGTTCCAGCCTGTGAAAGTTCCAGTTGCTTTTACAGAATCAATTTGGTCGTTGCAAAAAGCACTCAAGTCAACTTGGAATGTAACCAAAACATCTTGGTCAACTCCGTCCAAAGCAACGTCAATGTGGTTATTTTTCGTTTCGGTCAAAGTTGTTGCTCCGTCTGAAACAGTTAGCGAAACCGTGTAAGAACCTTGTGAATTGTAAATGTAAGTTGCAGTTTGCCCTGTTGCATCGGTTGTTCCGTTTCCGTCAAAATCCCAGTTCCAAGACTGAATCGGATTTGCTCCGGCTTTTGCAAGGCTTACAAAATTTACTTCCAAAGGCAAATTCCCAGAAGTTGGATTTGCACTAAAATCAACTGTTAAAGCACTTCCACTCGCTAAATCAGGAAATCCGTCGTTGTTTCCGTCAACCGTAAAAAGTGTTGAATTGTCAATTGTCGGTAAAAATGAAGTTGTGTTTGAAGGTGCAGAATCGCCACCAAGATTGTTTTGTGAAGCCAAAGAAACTGCAAGGCGGATTTCCGCTCCTGCTTCAACGATTCCATCTCCAAGTCCATAAAGTGCGTTCCAAGGAATTGCAATTTCTGTTCCTGTTAGGCTTCCAGTTAGAAAAGTTCTTGAAAGTGCATCAACAGAACTTGTTGAAATTGCCGATTCAATTTTCCAGAAATCACCATTCCCGCCAGCGTAAGAACCAAACTGAAAATCAGCTTTCATCAACGAATTTGCACTAAAAATTGCATTTCTATCCCAAACGTCAATGCTTGAAAGATTTGTTTGTCCGTTCAATCCATTTGGGTCAGTGTCCAAGTAAAGAATCCAAGAAATATTTGTTCCGACTGAGCCGTCAATTCCTAGGTAAAGGTAAAGCGAATCCCAATCCATAAAAACTGTTTCGATTTCATTACTAACTCCCCAAAACGAATCGTTGTTCGGGTCGTCTATTAAAACATTTGTAGAGTCCCATTCGTTTGCTTCAAAAAAACCATCAATCGTTTTCGTGTAGCCTTCAAGTTTATTCACTAAGTAGTAGTCAAAATGATAAAATCTCTCGTTTCCATTTCCAAAATTATTTGTAAAAGAATTCCAATCGGCAACCATTCTTAAATCAGCAAAATTGGCATTTTCCAAACTGTCTTGAATCGCTTGGTCAAGCTGAATTCTTAGAAGATTTGTGTTTGAAGTAGTTAGTAAAGTTGCGTTAGAGAAGTTAAAATCGATTTGGCTGTCAAAATCCAAATCCATTCCGACATTGGTTAAATCAACTGTTGAAACATTAATTTGGTCGTCAAAATTTAAAATTAGAATTCCTGTTTCAGAGAAGTAGTCGGTGGTTGTAAGTTTTGGTCTGTTTACAAGCTGATTTGCAAGATTGTCCAAATCAGGCGAAGTCAAGCCGTTTGGTTGTGCGTAACCTCCGTAAAGATAAAATTCAAAATCTCCGTTTCCTTGAATTTCGTCTCCTTCAATTAAAGTTGTGCTAAAAGTCGAAGAATGACTTGCTCCGCCACTTCCTACAACGTAAGCAGCTGTTGCATTTGTGCCAGTTTTTCTTTGTCCAAAGTAAGAACTTGAAGGCGAAAAAATCCTTTCCAAACCTTGTGCATCCCAAGTCAAAGCAACAAAATCAGGTGAAAATCCACTTTTAATGTAGGCTTGTCCAGGAGTATTGTAATTCACTCGTAAATAAGGTTCACCTTCAGCAAGTCGGATTCGTTTTTCCATTCCATCTTTAAAAAGTGTGAATTGAACCGCTGTACCACTACTTTCATCAACATTCCAACCGTAAGACTCATTCACCCAATTTGAATTTCCGTTCACGTAAGAGTCTGAAAGTCCTGCAATATGGTTAGCATCATTGAAATCTCCGTCTGTTCCTTCCCAATAAGTGTGGTCATTTCCAATAATCGGATAAGCGTAATCAGAACCTTTTCCAAACATCCAACAAAGTCTTCCTCCTGTTGCCTCAAAAACTGCAAAAACTCTGTCGTTATGAATTACCATTTCATCTAAACCATCTTGGTCAATGTCAGAAGTAAAACAACCGTTTGTGTTTGTGTACCAACCAGCAGCCCATTTTGAGGCTTCTGCGTAAACGTTTGCATTTTTAATGTGTCCTGAATATTTGTGAATCCAACCTGAAATTGGTTGACCAAGTCCGTCGTGCCAAGCTGTTTCGTGAATGTTAATCATAAATGTGTACCAACCAGCTTCCGAAATCGAATTTTGTGCAGAACTCATCAAATTATTGTAAGTATTCCACCAAACAGTTCCGTAATTCCACTTTGGAAAATGGTAATCAGAATGACTTTCAGTACTTGCCCAATCTGTGTACCAAGAGTTATTATTTCCACCGTAACCGTTTGTTCCACCAATTAAGTCATAAGTTCCGTTGTTAAGAGTAACTCCTGTTCCGTCGAATTGCCCAGATGAAATTGCACTTGAAAGTTTCCAAGCTCCTTGCCAAGATGAATTTGCAGAGAGTTGTTGATTGAGCCATTCAAAATTTTCAACTCCAGAAGAAATTCCTTGTCCTGAAACTTCTGCTAAAACTTCCCAATCTGTTCCATAAACTGTAATTCCGTTTGCACCAGTTGAAAGAATTGTGTTCCAAGCTTGACCTGCATCGTAGTTTACATTTCCAGTAAAAGTGTTGTCAATAGGAATCACACGAAGGTTAATTCCGTTGTTGTTGCTCATCCAATGAATTTTATGATTGTCTGCTCCGGGAAGATGAATGTAATCGTCAAGAACAACTGCATCAATTCCGTTTTGAGTCCAATTATCACCAAGCCAAGTATCAGAAATTCCAGCTTCAGGATAATTTCCTCCTGAAAGCCAAACTCTTTCGGGAACCCAAGCAATAGAAGGGTTGTAGTTGTAAACAAAATCAACTAAATCGTGCTGAGTTTTCACAGATTTTGAATTTACGTTGTCAGGTAAAAAAGGCATAATGTGTTGACCGTAAGCAGAAGACATTATTTCCGCCCAACCTTGTTGGCCACCTTGTTCAAGCCAATCATTAAAACTTGGGTCGTGCCATTCTGCTGCCGTAATCAAAGTTCCTGACATATGATAATTTGCAGGAATTCCGTAAGTTTGAGAAATTGCCATTAATTCGTCAAATCCATTTCCGGAATTATTCGGGTAAGTTGTTCCTCCATCAGTTCCTCTAAAAACATCAGTGTATGTCAAACCTTGATTTCCGTGAAGCACAAAGGCACAATGTCCTGTTTGATTCGAGATTTCATTTGAGCCTTTGAGGCTGTCAATCGGTTTTCCGTTTTGTTCGCTGATGACTAAGTATTCGATTGGAAAAGTTGTCTCTTCATCAAAAATGTTTTCAGAATATTTTTCAAGTTCAGATTTTAGTTGTTCTGAGTGCGGAATTGCAAGTTCTACAAAATTAAATTCTCTTGTGATTTCGGTTTGAATAAATTCGTCTTTTATGAAATTTCTAAAAGTTCCCTTTTCTGTGGAAAATTCAATTACTTCGTCAAAGTAGAAGTCTTCATTTTGAACTTTAGTTTCTCTTGAAGTAGTGTAAGAAAGATAAACTTTAAATTTTGTGTTTCGGGTTTCAAAAAACTCTTCTTTTTTATCCATCGATTGTAAAAGGAAAGAACCGATTCTTACTTTTAAGAATTCAGGTTCTAAATCTGTGTAAAGTGTTAACAAATCAGCAGATGGAGTTTTACGAATTTCATCTGTTTCAACTGCTAAATCTGCTTTTTTGAAATGCTTTAGTTCGTATGATTTTGGATTTCCTAACTCAATTTTATTTTGAGCAAAAATATTTGTAAAAATCAAAAGTGTAAGTAGCGATAATTTTATTTTCATTGCTTTGCCTATTAAAGATGTTCAAATTTAAGTAGGCATAATTTAAAACTAATTCTTAAGATTGTTAAGTCAAAAAGAAGTGATTTAAATCACATTGAAAAAAGTATCGGCAATTAAATTTCTAAAGTTCTTTAATATTTTGGCAAAACCCCACTTTGTCAAAATTTGTTCTTTCCAAAATGTGAGGTAAGTAAGATGAAAAATTTAAACAATTACCATTCTTTAAAAGGAAACTCTAAAATATTTTTTACAATATTGTTGCTTTTAGCATTTTCTACAAATCTCTTATCTAACACTTTTGACATCGGAACTGGAACTTCAAGTAATTCAGCAACAGGAACTCCTACTCCTCTTGGTGCTTACTACGAAAGTCAAAAAGTCCAGTACCTTTATTTTGCAAATGAGCTAACAGCTGCAGGAATGGTAAACGGAACTGAAATAGGACAAATTGGGTTTTATGTCGATAACCCAAATTCTGTAGCAACAATTCAAAATTACACTATAAAAACTAAACTCACTACCAATTCAGGCTTAGCAACAAGTTTTGAAACAACAGGTCTTTCAAGCAATTATGGACCAACAACAGAAGTAGTTTCTGTTTCAAGTGGTTGGCATTTGATAAATTTGGGCAACTCATTTGTTTGGGACGGAACTTCAAATCTTTTAATTGAAACTTGTTCATTCACCCAACCTTGGATTACAAATGGAAATTACTCAATTCGTTACTCAAATGTTGTTGGTGGAGCAATGGAAAAGCACGACGACGGTTTTTCGCAATGCGGAGAAACTTCTGGTGCAGTCAGTGATAAACGTGCAAACATTCGTTTGGTGGAATTGCAACAAGCTCCCGAAGATTTGGCAATTGTCGGATTTACTGCTCCAAGCCCTGCTCTTTACAATTCAACTCAAGATTTTCAAGTTACAGTGTCAAACATTGGAAACTCACAAGTTGCTGCAAATGGAATAATTGAAATCGACATTGACAATGACGGAACTTTTGATGCGAGTACAAATATTTCAGGTTTGGCAAGTGGAACAACAAATACTTATTTAATTCCTGCACAACTTCCTGCAATTTACGGAACACAAACAGCAGTTGCTCAAGTTACTCTCTCTAATGGAACTGACGTAAACTCTACAAACAACTCGCTGACAACTACTTACGATGTTGTTTCAAATAATGATGTTGGGATTATTTCAGTTACAGTAAATGGTTTTGGCGGAAATACCATTTCTCCAGGAGGGCAAATGAATGTTGCTGTTGTAATTTATAATTATGGGCAAACAGCAGCAGATGGAGATGTAGATATTGACGTTGATAATGATGGGATTTCTGATGGAAGTGTTTCTTTTACTGGATTAGCTCCAAACTCATATGTAAATCTAGCAGGAACAACCACTTCCCCAATAAATATTGGTAATTACGATTTGTGTGCATATGTAAATCTCGCTAGTGCAATCGACGAAAACACAAGTAATAACACTTCTTGCGTAAATTACACAGTTGGTCAATTTTGCATTGACACTTTTCCTTATTTAGAAAATTTCGATACTTGGGCAACAGGCTCGAACATTGACCCAATTACTGGTTGGTCTCAAAGTGGAAATCCTTATTTAAATTGGACAGTTGCTAATGGAAGCACAGGTTCAGCTTCAACAGGTCCAATTCAAGATTATACAGAAGAAATAACAAATGGAACAGTTGTAGGGAATTATGTTTACACAGAATCATCAGGACCTTCTGTTGGTAATGAATTTGGATTTCTAACTCCGTGCTTTGATTTATCCACAGTCAATTTCCCAGAATTAAATTTTTATTTTCATATGCATCATAATAACCAAACTAATGGTGAGATTCACATTGATGTTCTTGATTTAACAACTGGAATTAATGATTTAAGTGTCTGGTCTCAAACTGGACAAACTCAGAGTGGTTTTAATCCGGATTGGGAAAAGATTACTGTTTCTTTAGCAGCTTATGCAGGAAACGAAGTTCAGATAAGGTTTAGAACTATCGTCGGTGGTCCAACAGCTTTCGAAAATGACACTGGTATTGACCAAGTTTATATTGGTGAAGCAATTGCTGATGACATTGGAATTCAAACAATTACTTACAATCAACCGATTTTTGAAAACTTGCCATTTGATGTTTTTGTAAAAGTCCAAAATTACGGACAAAACGATGCAGACTTTGATGTAAATTTTGATACTGACGGAGACGGGCAAATTGATGTAACAAGCACTTTTAATGGACTTTTAGCAAATACTTTTACAATTGTAACTGTTCCAGTGAATAATCCTCCAAATGTTGGAAATTACACTCTTGACGCTTCAGTTTTTCTTTCAAGTGGTGTTGACCAAATCTCATTTAATGATTCTCTCTCTGTCAATTATTCAATTATTCAAGATAACGACATCAGCCTTACAAACGTTAATGCAACAAACGGTTTACTTTATCCAAACGACACTCTAAAAGTCGCCACAACTGTTTTGAATCAAAGCTCTTCGATTGCTGATGTAAAATTATTAATTGACTTTGAGAATGACGGAATTAATGACGATTCAACTACAATAAATGGAATTCTTTCAACTTTAAACCAGTCTTACACTTTTGAAAAAGTATTAACAAATCTTTTCTCAGGAATCGAAACTGTAAAAGTCGAAGCTGTTTTACTTAGTGCAATCGACCCAAATCTCGCTAACAATGTTAAAACTGATGTTTATGAGGTTTTCCCAGATTGTCAATCATTTTACCCAAGTTTGGAATCTTTCGATACTTGGACAGAAGGAAACAACTTTCCAATTTCTTCTTTGTGGACAAAATCGGTTTCACCCCAAAATTCACAACTAAAGTGGAAAGTTGGAAAATTAGGAACTCAAAGCCAAAATACAGGTCCAGTTAGTGATGTTACTGCACAAATTGGTACATTAGATGGAAATTATTTATTCGTAGAGGCTTCTGGAGGTAGTGCAGGTGATACTGCTTTTTTGAATTCTAATTGTTTGGATTTTTCAACTCTTAGTTCTCCAACTATTAAATTTTATTGCCATATGTTTGGCGGAGCAATGGGAGATTTATACTTAGATGTTTTGGATTCAAATGATGTTCCAATTGCAAACTCAATTTGGAGTCAAATTGGCGAATTTCAAAATTCCTCTTCTGCACCTTGGGAGAAAGTAAAACTAAGCCTTGCATCTTTTTCTGGACAAACTGTAAAACTACGTTGGCGATACATCAAAAATGGTTTTATGGGTGATGCTGCAATTGACCATTTGGAAATCATAGAAAATGTTGACGACATTGGAATCTCAAATCTAAACTACTTTCCAAATTTCCAAACTGGTGCAACCGAATCAATCTCCGTCGAAGTTACAAATTATGGGGTTTTTGACGCTGATGGAGTCATCGAAATTGATTTAGATTCTGACGGAACTCCTGATGTAACTGAAAATTTTAATGGACTTGGCTCTGGAACTTCACAAATAATTCCAGTTAATTTTTCTTCTTTGACAACGCTTGGGAATTACTCTGCAACAATTTCGCTAGACTTGACTAATGCAGTAGATGTGGAATCAAATGACAATACAAGGATAATTGATTACACTGTTTATCCAACAAACAACTCTCCGACTCTACTCTCTCAAATTCCCGATTTAGTTTTAAATGAAGATTTTATACAAGTAATAAAATTTGCTGATTTAGACACTGTTTTTAATGACGTTGATTCATTTGACAGTTTGACTTATGAAATAATTTCCCCAAATGACATTGTAGAAATTGTTCAAAATGATAATCTAATTGAGTTAATCGCGAAGCCAAATGCAAATGGGAGTCAAACTATTTCAATTCAAGCAACAGATATTTTTGGTGAAACAATCAACTCTACTTCACAATTGACAATTAATCCAGTAAATGATGCTCCAAGTTCATTTGATTTGGTTTCTCCAATTGATGCACTTTTACCAGCTATTAGCTTTTATTCAGTTGATTTCATTTGGGAAAATTCAATTGATGTTGACAATACAAATTTAGATTATACTCTTAAAGTTTTTAATCAAAATTTTGATGCTACATTCACAGGAATTACGGACACGATTTTTACCCTAATGGATTCACTTGAAGAAGTTACTATTTACAATTGGTTCGTAGAAGTTACCGACGGAGAATTTACGGTAAGTAGTTCAGACACCTTCGAATTCGAAACAACAATTGGTGCTTCAATTCAAGAAGAAGCTCAATTACCAGAAACATTTGCACTAAAACAGAATTTCCCAAATCCGTTTAACCCAACAACCAAAATCAACTTCGATTTACCAATTAGCTCCAAAGTTAAATTAGAAATTTTTAATTTACTCGGACAAAAGGTTAGGACATTAGTTGACAGAAAAATTAATGCTGGATTCAATTCAGTTACTTGGAATGGAAAAAATGATTTCGGGAACCAAGTGAGTTCTGGAATTTACATTTACAAAATTCAAACGGAAGACTTTACACAAAGTAAAAAAATGGTATTTTTAAAATAGTATCACTAATTTGTCAAAAGAAATTTTATGCTTTCACAAAATTTTATACGTTTTATTTTCATTAGACTTTATTAAAGTAAGTTAAATCTATTCTTCTAAGTTTCATTTTGTGGAGTAAACAAATACTAAATGTTTGACGAATTAGACGAGTTATTTGAAGAAATCTCGAACCAAGCAAAAACCGAAACCTTAAAGCTCAAAGAAGGCGAAAGGCGTTTCGTTTCAGTCCTTTTCGCCGATATTTCCAACTTTACTGAATTAGCCGAAAATTTGGACGGCGAACAAATCCAAACATTAATTGACAAACTTATGAAAGCCTTTAGCCTTTGTGTAAAAAATCACGGAGGTTATATCGACAAGTACGAAGGCGATAAATTAATGGCACTTTTTGGTGCAATCGAAGCAAGTGAGAATGACACTGAAAAGGCAATTTTTTCAGCTCTTGATATTTTTGAGAAACTCAAGGAATTCAACCAAATTGTAAAAAAGATTCCATTCTTAGCAAATTTTGATGTGAACTTTTGTGTAAGAGTTGGAATCAATTCTGGCTTAGTTGCAACAGGGAAAGTCGGTGAAGGAAGAGAAAAAGACTTCACCGTTTATGGAGATGCGGTTAATCTTGCTTCAAGAATGGAATCAAATGCTCCTTTAAATTCAATAATGATTCCTGAAAACACTAAGAAAATTGTCGAAAATATCTTTGAATTTGAAGACAAAGGAATTCTCAAAGTAAAAGGTAAAAAAGAGCCTGTTAAAGTATTTTTAGTAAAAAAACCAACACATAAAACCGTATCAAATTGGAGTAAAAAGAATACGATTTTTGTTGGACGAGAAACAGAAATGAAATTCTTATCTGAGAAGTTTACAAATTCTCTAACTCTCTTGAAAAATGAATCAAATTTTTCAAAAACTTCGGTAATTGGAATTAATGGAAATGCTGGAGTAGGGAAATCAAGACTTGTTTACGAATTTTTGAAGAAATCACTTTCAAACTTAAAACACGAAAATATTTCACTCAAAGGAATTTGCTCAAGCGTAACTCCAAATCCTTACAATTTATTTATCAGTTTAATTCAAAAGGCTTTTGCAATTTCTCACTTTGATTCAAGCGAAGAAATTTCTCAAAAATTGCAATCTAATTTTCAAATTTTAAGTTCGTTTTTAGAAAATTCTGAAAATGAGAATTTAAATTCTTCTTTACCAATTATCACTTTCTTACTCGGTTGCAAAGTTGAAGATTCGCGATTAAAAGCAAAGGGAAAAAATTTACAACTACACTTCCAAACTGCAATAAAATCTGTTTTTGAAGCTTTTTCAGTAAGGGCAAATAAATTGGGATTTCCACTTTTGATAACTTTAGAAGATTTCCAACTGGTTGATATTCCTTCACTTGCAACTTTAGAATTTTTACTTCACACAATAAATCTGCAAGAAAAACGCTCAGGCGGTCTAAAAAAACAAATGATGTTTCTGTTAGTTTTTAGAGATGAATTCAAAATTTCAAATCAAATATTGACAAATTCTAAATTTGAGGAGTTAAAACTTAACAAACTTGACGAAAACTCAACTTATGAATTAATTAAGCACGAGACTAAAAACTTGAAAATTGAGCCAAAAATTGAGCAACTCATTTTAGAAAAGTCTTTTGGAAACCCCTTTTTTATTGAAGAATGGATTGGATTAATTCAAGAGCAAAAAATTAACGATTTAAAAGAAGTTACAATTCCTCACAACTTGAATTCAATCATTCTTTCAAGAATTGATAAACTTGAAAATGATTTAAAAATGCTCCTTCAAAAGGCTTCTGTCATTGGAAAGGAATTTTACTTGGCAATTTTGGAAGACACTGAGAAACGTTTTGGAAATAATGAAAAACTGAATAGCTACTTAAGTATTTTAGAAGAAAAAGACTTTATTTACAAAATTCCAAATGAAAACAATTTCTATTCCTTCAAGCATTCTTTAATCCACGAAGTCGCTTATAATACACTTTTAAAATCAAACCGTGTAGTTTTACACAACACTGTTGGTGAAGTTCTTGAAAATAAATTTCAGAATAATTTGGAAGACAATTCTTACGACTTGGCAAAGCATTTCGGCAATTCGGAAAATAACGAAAAAGCCATTAAATTTTTGAAAATGGCAAGTGCAAAAGCTAAAGCAAATTTTGATAACGACCAAGCCATTGAGTTTTTTGATAAACTTCTACTTAGATTTAAAAATAATACTCTTGATAAAATTAAAACTTTAATAAAGAAAGGAGACGTTTGTCTTTTAATTGGAAGGAGTGAGGAATCTGAAAAACTTTATTTTCAAGCATTAAAACTTTCAGAGGGACTAAAGAACCAAAAACAAATTGCAAATTGTAACAGAGTTTTGGGAGCATTCTACACTTTTAGAAATGACTTTCAAAAAGTAGAAAAACACTCTCAGATAGCATTGGAAATCTTTACTGCCTTAAATGATAAAAGAGGAATTTCCACCTCACTTGGAAATATTGGAATCGCAGCTTTCTACAATCAAGAATTTGAAAAAGCAATGAAGTTTCATAAATCAGCATTGAAGATTTTTGAAGAATTAAAAGACAGTGTTGGAATTTCTAAAGCCTACGGAAATATTGGTTCAGTTTATCTAAATTTGCGGAACTTTGATTATGCTATGAAATTCTATCATAGAAGAAGAATTCTTTGCGAAAAATTGGATGATAAACGAGGATTGGCTTCTGCTCTTGGAGATTTAGGAGTAGTTTATGATAACCAAAACATTCATACAAAAGCAATGGAATGTTATAAAAAGCAATTAAATTTGTGTGAAGAAATGAACGACAAAGAAGGAATCTGGTTAGCTTATCTGAATATGGGAGTTGCTTATACTAAAATTGGCGAGTATGAAAAGGCAATCGAATCTCACCAAAGTCAAATCCAAATTTGCCAAGAAATCGGCAACCAAAGAGGACTTGCTCTTGGCTACGGAAATATGGCAATGAGTCTTGTAAAAGAGAATAATTTTGAAGAAGCTCAAAAATCATTTAACAAAGCCATTGAGATCTCAGAAAAATTTTTATTCAAAACAGCCTTAGCTGTTTTTGGTATTGAAAAAGCATTTCTTTGTTTTAGGCAAAATAATTTTGAAGAAGCAAAAACATTAAACAATAAATTTTTGAAAGTTGCCAAAGAAGTTCCGTACCAAGAATATATTTTCATTGGGGAAGTTCTAGACAAGAAATTAAAATCAAAGACTGGAAATAAATCAAACATCATTTCAAGTTTTAAAAAAATGTTAGAAAACTCTTCAAGTGATTCTGAAAAGGCAGTTTTAAATTCAGAAATTGCAAATTTATTAGAGCCAAATGAAGCAAAACCTTTTTTTAAAAATGCTTTAGAAATTTACCAATCTCTTTGGGAAAAAAACCTCATTTACGATTATAAAAAGCAAATAGAGTTACTGAAATCAAAAATTAAAGAAATAGAATAGTAACTTGCTTAAAAGTTCTCAAATCTCAAATTTTTATTAACTTTACCATTCTTAATTCTTAATTCTTAATTCTTAATTCTTAATTCTTAATTCTATGAAAAATATTGCACAACAAATTTCGACAGATTTAAATCTCAACTTTTCATTTGTAAGAAATGCTTTGAACTTGTTTGAAGAAGGTTCAACAGTACCATTCATCGCTCGTTACCGAAAGGAAAAAACAGGAAGTTTGAACGAAATCCAACTTCGAGAAATTTTCGAAAAATTCACTTACTACACTGAACTCGAAAATCGTAAACAAACAATTCTTCAAACGATTTCTGAACAAGGAAAACTCACTGACGAACTTAAAACCAAAATTGAAAGTTCCTTGTTAAAAAATGAACTCGAAGACCTTTACTTACCTTTTAAACCCAAACGAAGAACTCGTGCGACAATTGCTAAAGAAAATGGTTTAGAGCCTTTTGCAGAGTTTATCAAATCACAAAACGTCCACTCTTCGCCAAAAGTAAACTTAGTTTCAGAAGCAAAAAAATACTTGAGCAAAAATATCGAAACTCCAGAAGATGCAATTATCGGAGCGTCAGATATTTTGGCAGAAGAAATTTCAGAAATCATTGAACTTCGTTCGTTTGTACGAGATGAATTTTGGAAAAACGGTTTTCTTGTTTCAAAAAAGAAAGGCAAATTTGAAGGAGAACAAACAAAATTTGACTCTTACAAAAGCTACAAATCAAAATTAGGTTTCATCGCTCCACACTCTTTCTTAGCAATTTTGCGTGGAGAAGAAGAAGGCTTCTTAAGTGTAAAAATTGAAGTTGACGAAAATAAAATTCTTGACCATTTTGACCGAAAATTGATTTTTTCAAAAGACAAGGAACTTTACGATTTTTATCAAAAAACAAATTATGAAAGTTTTGACAGGCTTTTCAGAAATTCAATTTCTTCTGAAATCCGCCAAATGAAAAAGGAGTTTTCGGACAAAGAATCAATCCTAAATTTTGGTAAAAACCTTAGAGATTTACTTCTTTCAAGTCCAGCAGGGATGAAAACAACAATCGGAATTGACCCAGGATTTCGGACAGGTTGTAAAGTTGTAGTTATTGACTCAACAGGGAAATTTTTGGAATACCAAAATATTTTTCCGCACACTTCAAGACTTAGTGAAAGTGCAGTTGCTTACGACACTTTGTGTGAATTAATTGAAAAACACGAAGCGAAATTAATCGCAATTGGAAACGGCACAGCAAGTCGAGAAACTGATAAATTTGTTACAGAAGTCCTTGAAGAATTTGAGGAGAAGCCAATAAAAGTTACCGTAAGCGAAAGTGGAGCTTCAATTTACTCTGCAAGCGAAGTCGCAATTGAAGAATTCCCAAACTTGGATTTGACGGTTCGAGGAGCAATTTCAATCGCAAGACGTTTGCAAGACCCTTTAGCAGAACTCGTGAAAATTGACCCAAAATCCATTGGAGTTGGTCAGTACCAACACGATGTTGACCAAAAACTTTTAAAAACAAAATTAGACGAAACTGTTGAAAGTTGTGTGAATTTTGTTGGAGTTGACTTAAACACAGCTTCTAAAGAGCTACTGAGTTTTGTCTCTGGAATTAATAAAAGTGTTGCTCTTAACATCGTGAATTTTAGAAACCAAAACGGAGCTTTTCAGACAAGAGAAGAATTGAAAAAGATTCCACGTTTTGGAGCAAAAGCATTTGAACAAGCGTCAGGATTTTTGCGAATCAGAAACGGTGAAAATCCATTAGACAACACGGCAGTTCACCCCGAAAGCTACTTTTTAGTGGAAAATATTGCCAAAGATTTAAAACTTCCTCTAAAATCAATTACTCAAAATCCTGCAAAGCTAAAAGATTTAGACATCAAAAAATACGTTACTGAAGAAATCGGTGAACCGACTTTGGTTGACATTTTGGAAGAGTTACAAAAACCTGGAAGAGACCCAAGAGAAGAATTTAGTTACGCAAAATTCGACGACAAAATCAATGAAATTTCTGACTTAAGTGTTGGAATGATTTTGGAAGGAATCGTTACGAACGTTACAAATTTTGGAGCATTCGTTGACATTGGAGTTCACCAAGACGGTTTGGTTCACGTTTCGCAACTCGCAAACAAATTTGTAAAAGACCCAACTCAAATCGTGAAAGTTGGACAAATCGTGAAAGTAAAAGTTACAGAAGTGAATGAAAAATTAAAACGAATCCAACTCTCAATGAAAGCAGTATCTTGAGATTCTGACTCTAAGTCAGGTTCTCAATTCTAAATCTATAACTGAGAGCCTCATTTTGAATGAGACACTCAGAAAATTAAATTTGAAAATGTATCTTGAGATTCTGACTCTAAGTCAGGTTCTCAATTCTAAATCTAAAACTGAGAGCCTCATTTTGAATGAGACACTCAGAAAATTAAATTTGAAAATGAACTATGAAATTATTATTAGCATTAATCTTATTCTTCGCAGCTTTTGCCAACTCTCAAGCACAAAATAAACTTGGAATTTGGCTTTGGTTTATTGAAGGAACTGGTTTTACTCATTCCGAACTTGCAGACACTTTAGCAACAATTGGAGTCAAAAGAATTTACGTAAAAGTAGCTGATGGAAGTTTAAACACAACAACTTGGCCCGAAGTCGCAGACACAACATTAGTCCAAACTTACAAAAATGCAGGTTTGGAAGTTTGGGCTTGGTCTTACAACTACGACAATAATTACAACGCTCAAGCAAACGCTCTTACTCTTGCCGCTCAAACAGGTTACGAAGGTTACGTCGTTGACATTGAAACCGAATTCAACAACAAAACAACTGAATTGCACAGCCTTTTCAGCGAGTTTGAAAGTGCCAAAAACAGTGTCATCGCAAATGGAACTGCAAACTCAGATTTCAAACTTTACTGCACAACTTGGGGAAATCCGATTACTCACAATATGCACATCGAAATTATTGACCAATACGTTGATGGACATATGCCACAAACTTATGTTGAAAAATGGGGAATTTTTGCTTACCAAAATGTTGTTTACACAGTGAATCAAGGCACTTTAGAATACCAAAGTTTTGGAATCCAAAATCCTGTTCACCACTTGGTTAGTGCAGAATTAAACGTGATTACTGCAACAAAGATTGATTCATTTTTTATGGCTTCTGGTTCTGAATCCGCACTTTGGCGAGTTCCGGGAGCTGGAACAACTTTGAACATTTGGAACACTTTAAACTCTGTAAATTGGAATGCCGATTTCTCTGTTTCGGCAAAAGAAAGAAACAACAAACCTCAAACAATTTCGCTTTCTCAAAACTATCCAAATCCTTTCAACCCTTCGACTTCAATAAACTACGAAATACAAATTACGAATTACGATTCTCCGAGATTGAGCATCTACAATGTTTTAGGCAATAAAATTAAGGATTTTACATTAAGCAAAGCTAAGGGAAGTGTTGTTTGGGACGGAAAAAATTTTGAAGGGAAACAAGTTTCAAGCGGAAAATATTTCTATGAGCTAAAAAATGGAACTGAAAGAAAAGTACGTCAAATGACTTTGATAAAATAATTTACAGCTTTACTTATCAGATGGCTTTGAGCCATCTGATAAGTTCAAAACCATTTGTTTTCTTAGGTCTGTAAAAAATAAAACTCAACACAACTACCAAACCGAAAACCGAATAACAAATTGTAAAAACCCATTCAGGTGCAGAATAAAATAAAATTTTGTGAACCCAAAGTGCAACGAAACTTGTTGCTTCGATTTTTTCCCCAAGACTTTCACGAAGTGCAAATTCCAAAGTTGTAAGAGGACAAGTGATTCCAAGCCAAGATTCCAAAACCACAAAAAGAATTGCAAATAAATGAGAAATTCTAAAAATTAAATTTCTCGTCCAACTCCACTTTTTTGCCCAGCCGATTAAAATTAAAACTTGCCCCAAAATTACAAAAAGAACAAATGCAAAATGAAGTATTAAAACTAAATCTGCAAGAATTGAAGTTATTTCAGGTCTTAAATTGCTAAAACATTCTTGCAACACTAACTCCGATTCTGAAATCTTTTTTGTCTAATCTTTGTGTAAAATCAATTCTCGCGAAATCGAAAATTCCATTCAACGAAAGCCCAATTTCGTGGTGAACTCCATTTGTCAAATTTGGGGCAAAATCTAAACCTGAAAGATTTTCTTTTTTAAACCAAGTTTTCCCGGAAGCTCCGTGAAGAATGATTCCAAGACCTTTTTTTGCAAACCAATTTAAACCGATTAGCTCGAAAGGAACTGTTCTAAAGTTATGTTCCCAAAATACTGAAACGTATTTATCGCCTTCGTAAGGATTGTCTTTCAGGGTCTTAAAAGTTCCGAACGGACTTAAAGCAACAAGAACTCCGTCAAATGCAAAAAATCTTTGCGGTGGTAGTTTTCCTCTCGAAATTCCTGCCTGCAAACGGACATCTAAAGCGTTTGGCAAAAATCGCCTTTTTAAAAAAGTTAGGACTCTAAAATCAGTTCTAAATTCAACTTTTGTAAAATCAAAATCACTTCCCAAAAATCCATCTTGAGAATGCTCTACTCTAACTTCAAAATTATTTTGTTCAGCAATCGGAACAAAAGTAAAATCATCTCCGAACTCAAATTTTGCTTGAACAGAACGAAGATTCCCTTCAAAAATTGAAGGGTTTTTCCTTTGAACTAAACTTCTTCCGAATAAGTCAAAGTCAGTATTTTTTTCCAAAGAAGTGTGTTTTTCAACGTTCAAACCGACTTCAACACCAAAATCATTTTTAAATCCTAAAGCAGTAGAAAATTTCTGATTTTTGAAATAACCGAAGTAGTCTTCAAAGCCAATTAAATTTTGGACGCTGTTCAAGATTTCAGCATAATTGAAAGACTTGAATCTCAAAACGCTACCTTGATAAAATGAATTTTTCCAAACCCATTTATTTTCTTTTCCAAATTTGTATTGGAAATCCGAACCGTAAAAACCTTCTCTTAAACCTGTTGAGTAACCTCCGAGAACATCAATTTTTGTTTTCTTATTTTCAAACAAATCTAATTTAATTCCAAGTTTTCCCTCGTCAACTCTGTTGTAAGCAATATTTGGGGAAATTCTATCCAAGAAATTTTTCCCGTTTTTTTCACCCCCAATAACTTTTTCGTCGTTTGCTTCGACTTCAATGTTTACCAATTTTGCTAAAGCACCTTTTGGCTTAAAGGCTTTTTGAAGCGTCAAAGTGCTATCAATTTCTTCGTAAGCAATTTGCTCTTCTTGTGTGTAAGGAATCAAATTTACGTTTTCAGCAAAAATACTATCACTTTTTGAAACAGAAACCGAATCCTCCAAAACAGTCCTGTCTTTCACAAAAAGTGTTTCAGGGATTTGAACATTCAACTCATAATTTTTTAAACTTGAGACTTGTGAAAATTTTATTGGTGGAAGAGAAAAACCTGTGATTCCAATGTGCATTTCTCCTTTTGTTCTGAGGTCAACCGGAAGCCAATATTTTTCGCCAAAATTTCTGAATTGTTGGGTGAAAGTTAAATCAAATTTTTTAATCGGTGTTGGGAAAATTACGTATTTGCTTGGTTTGAGGCTGACTTCAAGTAAAATAAAATCTTCGTCCAAAACTGCAAGTGTTCCTTGTAAAAGTGGCTGTAATTTTGAATTCGGAATTACTTGAATGTCGTAAACTGTTTTCCCCGCAAAACTTCTTTCGCCGATTAGCTGAAATTTGTAATAATCAAATGCCTTGGGATTCGTCGGACAAATCATATTATTTTCCATAATCTCAACGTCATCTTCGTAGAAATTCGGAACGTTCCCAATCTCAATTGAATTTATTGAAGGGTCAATGTTATTAGTTTGTTTTTTGGATTTTATGACCTCTACACTTCCCTTTTCCTTATCCCAATTAATTTCAGAAATGACTTCAAGAATCGAAACAATCCCTTCATCATTTTCAATTACGATTCTTGAGTAAGCGTCATTTTTATAAGAAAGAATTCCTTCAAGCCTCATTTTTTTTCTTTTGATAACTTCTCTCATTATACGGTTTGCAGGATTTTCAGTTGTAATAATTACTGGTTTCACAAGAGTTTGTGTTGGTTCCAATTCTATTAAAATAAATTTTTGAGATAAATTTTTTACTTGTATTTTTTGGGATTCGTAACCAATGTAATCAATTTGCAAGGTCGCAGGAATTGAGTTTAGGACAATGAAAAATTCGCCAAATTCATTTGCGATTGAGCCATTAAAAGTTCCTTCTTCCAAAACACTTGCAGCCGTCAAAGGCAGATTTGACTTTGAATCTACAACTTTCCCCTTTATAATATTTTTCGCAATTGAGAAATTTGGAAATGTGAAAATTAAAATTATTAACGTGATAAGTTTTTGCATTAAAAGTGAATCCTTGTTAAAATATTTTCGAGACTACGAGAAAAATAAAAAATAAGTTCAAACATTTTGGAACTAAAAATGAATAAAAAAAATACAACTTGGGACGCAAATCAATATTTGAAATTTGAAAACAAACGCCTTCGCCCAGCACTTGAGCTTTTAGACAGAATTCCTTTAAAATCACCTAAAAAAATTCTCGACTTAGGTTGTGGAACTGGAAATGTTACAAAAATTATTTCCGAAAGATGGCAAAGTTCTAAAGTCATTGGTTTGGACAGTTCGCAGCAAATGTTGGAAAAAGCTCAAAAATTCTCAAGTGAAATAACTTGGCAACTTCAAGACATAAATTCTTGGAATCCTGATGAAACTTTCGATTTAATTTATTCCAATGCGACTTTGCATTGGGTAAAAAACCACACTGAAATTTTCAGTCGTTTGCTTTCTAAAATCAATAAAAATGGCTTCTTAGCAATCCAAATGCCTTTAAATCAGAAAGCTCCTTCACACGCTCTAATGAGTAAAGTTTTAACAGAATTGAATTTTTGCAGTGAAGAATTTAGAGAAAATTTGTGGGCAAAAGCAGTTGAAGAACCTTCATTTTATTACGATTTATTAGCCCCGAAAGTCAAAATGATTGATATTTGGACAACAACTTACTATCAAATTATGGAAGGTGAAAATCCAATTTACGAATGGGTAAAATCAACTGGTTTGAGACCTGTTTTGAAAAATTTGACTGAAATGGAAAAAGAAATTTTTATTCCTGAATATCAGAAAAGACTTAGAATTGCTTACCCAAAACAAAAAGACAGAAAAACAATTTTCCCTTTTACAAGGCTTTTCATTGTGGCACAAGTTTAAACAAAAAAAGGACACAAAAACTTGTGTCCTTTTAAAATCTTAAGAAAAATATTTTCTAATTATTTTTTACGAAATCCACTAAGAACTTGCCGACTTCTTTTGTCGTTAAATTTCCGCCTAAATCTTTTGTAACATTCTTTGTAGAAATTGCTTCGAGAACTGATTTTTCGGCAAGTAAAGAGGCTTCTTTGAAACCTAAGTAATCCAACATCATTTGCACTGTCATAACAGCTGCAAGTGGGTTTGCAATTCCTTTTCCAGCTATGTCAGGTGCACTTCCGTGAACAGGTTCAAAAAGTGAGACTTTGCCCGGATTTAAATTTCCTGAAGCAGCCATTCCCATTCCACCTTGCAATTGAGCGGCTAAATCTGTAATTATGTCACCAAAAAGGTTACAAGTTACAATGACTTCAAATTCTTCGGGAGCTCTAACCAAATTCATTACAATTGCATCAACGAATTGGTGAGAAATTTCCATTTCAGGGTATTCGGCAGCAACGTCCTTGAAAGTTCGCATCCACAAATCACCTTCAAATCGCATCGCATTACCTTTGTCGCTCATACAAACTTTTGTCAAGTTATTGTTTTTTGCGTACTCAAATGCGTAACGAATGATTCTTTCAACACCTTTGCGAGTGTTAATACTTTCTTGTAAAGCAATTTCGTCTGGAGTTCCTTTTTTGAAAGATGCACCTGCGGAAACATAAATTCCCTCTGTGTTTTCACGACAGACAACAAAATTAATGTCATCTTTTGTTTTGCCTTTTAAGGGGCAAAGGTTTTCATCGTAAACTTTTGAAGGTCTGAAATTCACAAAAAGGTCTAATTTGAACCTTAAACCTAAAAGTATGTCTTTTGCGTGAACATTCGTTGGAACTCTCGAGTCTCCAAGTGCTCCAAGAAAAATCGCATCGTAATTTTGACGAAAGTTTTCAACCTCGTCATCAGGCAGAGTAATTCCTGTTTTTAGGTAATGCTCTGCACTGTAAGGAAAGTTGTCGATTTGGAAATCAAGGTTAAGTTTTGAACAAATCGCTTCTAAAACTTCAACTCCGACTTCGCAAACATCAACTCCAATTCCATCTCCTGGAATAACTGCTATTCGTTTTTTTGACATTAGAAAGATTACCCTTTTCTAAAGGTATCTTTTTCTTTAATTCTTGCAGCTTTACCTCTAAGACTTCTTAAGTAGTAAAGTTTTGCTCTTCTAACACTTCCGCGAGTCAAAACATCAATGTGGTCGATAATTGGTGAATTTAAAGGAAAAATTCTTTCAACACCGATTCCATTTGAAATTTTTCTAACTGTAAAACATTCAGAAATTTGTGAGCCTTTTCTTGAAATCACAACTCCTTGAAATAACTGAACTCTTTCTTTGTTACCTTCCACGATTTTTACGTGAACAGCAACTGTATCTCCAGGGCTAAATTCTGGATGATCCGTTCTAATTTGGTCTTGGTTGAGTGAATCAACTTTATTCATTTTTATATCTCCTGTAATTTTTAATTTTCTAAAAGGTCTGGTCTATTTTTTTTAGTTATTTCTAATGATTTTTTATTACGCCATTTTTTAATATTTTCGTGATGCCCTGAAAGTAAAACTTCTGGGACTTCAATGCCTTTGAAATTCGCAGGTCTTGTGTAATGTGGATAATCTAAAACTTCGTTTTCAAAAGAATCAGTGTTAGCCGAATCAATATTTCCAAGAACTCCTGGAACTAAACGAGTAACTGAATCAACCAAAGTCAAAGCTGGAATTTCTCCACCTGTTAGAATAAAATCGCCTAAGGAAATTTCTTCATCAACAAGTTCGTCAATCACTCTTTGGTCAAGCCCTTTGTAATGCCCACAAAGAATTATCAGGTTTTCTTTTTCTTTAAGTTCACGCACTTTTTTCTGATTTAAAGGCTTTCCTGTTGGCGTAAAAAAAACTGTATGAAATTTTGATTTAGAATTTTTCACTAAATTTTCATAACAGTTAAATATTGGTTCAGGTTTCAAAATCATTCCTGCTCCTCCACCAAAAGGGTAATCGTCAGCTGTGTTGTGCTTGTCAGTTGCAAAATCTCTGAAATTGTGAAGCTCGACTTTAACAATTTTTTTCTCAATCGCTTTTCCAACCACACTTGATTGCAAAGGTGAAGTGAAAAAATCTGGAAATAATGTCAAAATATGAAACTTCATCTAATCAATCATTCCGTCAATTGGTTTAACAACAAGTAATGAATCTTTTAGGTTAATTGATTTAACAAATTCTTTTCGAGAAGGTATCAAAAATTCTTTTTTGTCTTCATCTCTTTTGATAACGTAAACATCAGATTCACCAACAGGAATTAAATCCGTAACTTTGCCAAGATAAAAACCACTTTCAGTTTCAACTCTTAACCCAATTAAATCAAAAACAAAAAACTCATCTTTTTCTAATTCGATAAGTTCAGTTTCTGAAATATTTAGGTAAGAACCAACCAAAGAATCTGAAGCATTTCTATCATTTATTCCATCAAGAACTAAAATTAAGCCATTTGATGAATAGCGAGTTTTTTTTAGTTTAATTTCCATTTTATTACCGTTTGGATATTCAAGAGTTACCTTTTCAAGTTTCTCAAATCTTTCAGGATAGCTTGTCAATGGAAGAACTTTAACTTCACCTTTGAGTCCGTGGCTTTTAGAAATTTTACCAATAGTTACAAGTTTTGCCAACTTTTTTCTTTTTGTCAAAATTTTAATGAGCAAAATTTAGGGACTGTAAACATCTAAATAAAATTTATCCGAAGTTCACAATCCCTTAAAATAGTAAAAGGCGAAAAACACAAAAATTGCAAATTTCGCCTTAATAATTTTTATTCTAAAATTTCGAGAACAGCTCTTTTACCAGCCTTTGCTGAAGCTGCATTTAGAAGTGTGCGAACTGCGTGTGCTGTTTGCCCTCTTCTACCGATGACTTTTCCTAAATCACCTTCACCAACTCGTAATTCGTAAACTACTGTTCTTTCGCCTTCAATCTCAGAAACACTTACTGAGTCCGGGTCATCTACTAAATGTTTTACAATAAATTCTACAAAATCCGTCATCTTTTTTACCTCTAATTTTCTATTACTATAGTAAAGTTATTCTAGAATTTCCAAAACTGCTCTTCTTCCTGCTTTAGCCGAAGCTGCATTTAGAAGTGTACGAACTGCGTGTGCTGTTTGTCCTTTGCGACCGATGACTTTTCCTAAGTCACCTTCACCAACTCGTAATTCATAAACTACTGTTCTTTCACCTTCAACTTCTGAAACACTTACTGCATCAGGGTCGTCAACAAGATGTTTTGCGATGAATTCAATAAAATTTTTCATTCGGAAATTACCTCCCGGGTTTTAGAAAAGATTAATTTTCAGAAGTAGTTTCTGTATTTTCAGGTTCAGCTACAACTTCTTCTTTAGACGTATCTTTTGCTTTTGTCGCTTCTTTCTTTTCAGTTTTTGCGGCTTTCTTTGCTGCTTTTGCTTCTGACCATTTTTCCATTTCAGCAGCTACATCAGCTGGAGAAAGTCCTCTTTTAGTCAAAGCTCGTTTGTAAAGAATACCTTCAGCTTTTAATAAGTTAGAAACTGTATCAGTTGGGATTGCTCCGTTATCTAACCAATTAATTACTTTTTCTTCATCAATTTCAACAATCGGTGGATTATGAATTGGGTCGAAAGTTCCAACTCTTTCAATGTATCTACCATCTCTTTTCGCGCTATTTTCTGCGGCTACGATTCTGTAAAAAGGTCTTTTTGTGCGTCCAAATCTTGCTAATCTAATTTTAACTGACAATTTAGAATACCCTTGTTTTAATAGTTATTAATTAATTTATTAAATGTTTTCATACTTTACAAGCCCGGAATTTTGGGCATTCCTGGAAGCCCTTTTGCCATTTTCATCAAACCTTTTTTGCCTTTAGACATTTTACCAAATTGGTTCATCATCTTTTGCATCTGAGAAAATTGCTTTAAAAATTTATTTACTTCGTGTAAACTTGTTCCAGAACCTTTTGCTATTCTTTTTCTTCTACCACCATTGAGGATTTTAGGTCTTGACTTCTCTTTATCGGTCATAGAACAAATTATAGCTTCGATTCTTTTGAATGAATCATCGTCAATTTTTGCGTCTTGAATCATTGATTGATTCATTCCTGGCATCATTCCGACCAATTGATTCAAAGGTCCAAGTTTTTTTATCTGCTGTAATTGCTTATAAAAATCAGTAATTGTAAATTCATTTTTGAGAATTTTTTCTTCTAATTCTTTAGCCTCATTTTCGGAAAAAGTTTCTTGGGCTCTTTCAACAAATGAAACGATGTCGCCCATTCCAAGAATTCTTGAGGCTAAACGGTCAGGGTGAAAAATCTCTAAATCAGTTGGTTTTTCACCAACACCAATGAATTTTATTGGTTTTCCTGTGATTGTGCGAATAGAAAGTGCTGCTCCACCTTTTGCATCACCGTCCATTTTTGTAAGAACAATTCCGTCGTAGTCAACTTGCTCCGAAAACTCTTTTGCACTGTTTACTGCGTCTTGTCCAGTCATTGCATCAACTACAAACAAAATCTCATTTGGATTTACAGAAGACTTTACTTCTTGCAACTCTGCCATAAGTTTTTCATCAATGTGCAAACGACCTGCAGTATCAAGAATTACGTAATCAGCGTAATTGTCAACTGCGTATTTAACTGCATTTTTACAAATTTGAACTGCGTCTTTCGAGTCATCAGTAACAACTGGAATTCCCATAGATTTGCCAAGAGTCTTAAGCTGGTCTTTTGCCGCAGGTCTGTAAACGTCTGCTCCGGCAAGAACTACACTTTTTTTCTCTTTCTTTAACTTGAGAGCTAATTTGCCACAAAAAGTCGTTTTTCCTGAACCTTGTAACCCGACAACCATTATTATTGTCAATGAACTTTTGTTTTCGTAAATCGGAACGTATTCTTTGCCTAAAAGATCAACTAACTCGTCGTGAATAATTTTAATGATTAATTGTCCAGGCTTAATGGACTTGATTACTTCAGTGCCAACAGCTTTTTCACGAATTTTATCGATGAATTGCTTGGTAACTTTGAAGTTTACATCAGCTTCTAAAAAAGCCCTTCTAACCTCTCGAAGTGAGTCAGATATATTTTCCTCAGACAATACTCCCTGACCGCGAAGATTGCGAAAAACCGATTCTAACTTGTCTTGTAACTGTCCGAACATTAAAAATTACTCTAAAATTAAAGTTTGTCAATTTAACATTTGAAAATTAACAAAGCAAGAAATTAGTTTTAGTAAATTTTATTATTATTTAACAGGGTCAAAACCACCATTACTAAAAGGATTACACCTTAGAATTCGCCAAACCCCAAAACAAAAACCAATCACAAATCCTTTTTTCGTAAGGGATTGCAGAAAATACTCTGAGCAACTTGGGTGATATTTACAACTCGCAGGGAACATTGGAGAAATTGCGAATTGGTAGAATTTGATTACCCAAACCAAAATGATTGTGAAAGGGTTTTTAATTTTCATAGTTTTTATTGATTGAAATTTTTAAGCGTTACGACGACTGAAAGTCATTGCATCGCCTTTCTACTGGCTTCTGACTTCTCTCCCTTAAAAATTCACCATTGACCAGTCGCTTGGCTCTTTTTTTACAAAATTTCCAACGCCAAATTTACAGGCTTCTGTGCTTCGACTTAAAGTATTAACAGTAGCTGCATATTGAAGTGCAGACTCTAATCCCATTCCATTGATTTTTGACATCATTTCTAAAGTGAATCTCATAGAAGTGCCACTTGAATTTTTGACTAATGAATTTGCTAATTGCTCTACTCTTTCATCAAGTTTTTCAAGCTCAACTGATTCATTTATTAAACGAATTTCTTTTGCATATTCAGCTGTTATTAATTTCCCCGTCAAAAAAAGGTCGAAAAGGTCTGTTTCTGAAACTCTTTGTTTTACAAAAAACATAATTTGAGCTGGAACAAAACCAATCTTGACTTCTGTAAATCCAAATTTTGCCTCATTTGAAGAAACAATTAAATGACAAGCAGAAGCAAGTCCTGCTCCTCCTGCAATTGCGTGACCATTTACTTTTGCGATTACAGGTTTCTTAAGGTTCCTGATTGTCAAAAATAAATTCATTAATGCTTCTGAATCGTTTTTGTTTTCAACTGTCGAGTTTTCAAGAATTGAATTTAGGACTTTTAAATCTGCTCCTGCACAAAAGACTTTTCCGACTCCAGAAATTACAATTACCTTAATCCTTGGGTCTTCCTCAGCACGATTCAATGCATCTGTGAGTTCTTCAACAATTTGAAAATTTAATGCGTTACCAACTTTCGGGCGATTTAAATAAAGATATGCAATCTTTCCATTTACGTCTTCAATTAGACTTTCAGAAATCATTTAAAACTCCCTTTGAGCTTTAAAATTATTAGGAACTTCTATTTCCATTTGAAGGAGAGCTTGACCGTGAGTTTTACCTTGTGCATCAGTTTTCAAAGAAGCTGAACCTCCACCACCGAGCGAATCATTTAAAATAAAATTTAGAGCTAACAAATTCGGAACTCTATATTTTTCAACTTCACCCAAACAAATTTTGTGGAAATGATTTTTCACTGTTTCTTCTGTAAGTTTCGAATCTAATATTTTATAAAATTCTTCGTTGTAAGCAATAACTCCAACATTTGAAGCTGCTCCTTTGTCTCCTGAACGAGCGTGAGCAATTTGTCCGACTTTTATTTTCATTGTTAATCCTATAAGTTTTAAAGTTTGACAAATTTAATCAATTTTGGGGAATTAAACAAAAAATGAAAACTATTAGACAAAAAAAATGGAATGTTTACAAAGGAAGTAAACATTCCAAACTGATTCTACCATTTGAAAGGAGGGAAATTTTTCGGTGGGTAATTAGATTGCTTCAAATCTAATGCCAAGAAAAACCCGTAACAAAAGGACTTTCAGCAACAGTAACAATTTTTTGAAAGGTAAAAAGACATCAATCCCTCAAGACACCAATCGACACAAATAACTATTTTTATTCTATTTCTATAAATTATTGTAGCGTCTTTACCACAACAACAAGACTTGCATCAATGTTAGGAGCCTTTAACAATTTTACCAGAACCATTTACAGAATTTGAAATATTAGTTGGATTCCCGTGATAGATAATTTTTCCACTTCCATTAATATCTGAATTTATGCTTCGTTCTGAACTGATTTCAACTTTTCCTGAACCGTTAATTTCAACATCAACATTTTCAGCTTTTAAGTTTTGACTTTCTACTTTCCCTGAACCATTAATTTCAACATCAAAATCTTTAGTCTTTCCGTTTGCATAAATCTTACCTGAGCCATTCATCTCAACACTAAGTCTATCGTTCTGAAAATTATCAATTTCAATTTTACCCGAGCCATTCAATTCAACGTAATCAACTTCGTCAGAGCCAATTCTTACTTTGATAGTTTCTGTAGTCTGAACATTATTTTCCGTATAAATTCTCAAAACATCACCACGAACTTCTGAAATAATATGAGGCAAAATGTTTTCTTCCGCTTCAATTTCTAAAGTTTCATTTTTGGAATGTTCTATAAAAACTTTGAAAGAGCCATCAACAACAACTTTCTCAAAATTTGAAACATTTCGTTTTTCGGCGACAACATTACCATTCCCTTTGATGTTTTTCGCAGAAGCACAAGCTGAGATTAAACCCAAAATCAGAAAAAAATTAATTAGATTAAATTTTTTCATTTTGTTACCTATAAATTTTGTTTAGAATTTCACTCTCTTACACTTTTATTTTTTAAAAGTTTCATTTCACTTAATTGAAAAACTAAGAATGCAAAATATCTCTAAAACTATTCTTATCAATATTCTAATTTTGTTTGGATTCTTTTTTATCCTTGAGATTGGAGCAAGGTTTTACGCTTCATTTTTTGTTGAAGGAAAATCCTTTTTTAGGGAAAGCACTTTCGTTTCACCTTGGATAACAAGTAATGATTTCCCACCACCAAAAATTGACGAAAATGGGAAATACTATTTTAGGCACAAAACTAAACCTACTCCAAAACAAAAGCCTGAAAATACTTTCAGAATTATTACAGTCGGAGGCTCAACAACTGCAAACGAAAGAGCTTTTTATTCGGATGAAGCAGACTACGCTATCGAGCTGGAAAAACTTCTGAGCCAAAATTCAAAAGGGAAAAATATTGAAGTTTTGAATGCTGGAGCTGATGCTTACTCAACTGCACAAAGTTTGATTAACATTCAATTTAGACTCTTAGAGTTTGAACCTGATTTGATAATTTTGATGCACAATGTAAACGACCGTTCAGTTAATTATTTTGGGAAAGTTGTAGAGGGAGATTACTCAAATAAGTATTTGGAGGAAGTTTTTCTCAATCCTGAACTTCAAGTTGGTTACTCATTTTACGGTTTCATTTTCCAGTCAAGACTCTTGGCAAAATTCGGCCTTCCTGAACTTTTGGCAAGTAAAGGAAGCATTAATTACGATAACAATATTGAAGATGGGATTAGGATTTTCAAAAGAAACCTAACTAGCATTTCTCAAATTTGTAAACAAAATGGTGTTGAATTAATACTTCTTTCACAACCGAATTCATTTAGCAAATTTTACTTTGAAGGAGAAAAAGAACAGATAATTCTTTACGACCAAATTATTAAAGAAGTCGCTGAAGCAAACGAAGTAATTTTTGTCGATATGTTTTCAGAAATGGGTCAAGACAAAGAATTATTTGTTGACCCTGTTCACTACTCTTTAAAAGGAATTCAAAAATTTGCTAAAATCTTGAGTGAAGAAATTTCTGCAAACCTTGAGTGACTTTTTTTTAACCCAAACTCCCTTCATTTGGAAAAAGATTTTCGGGCAACATTTTTTGTCGAATAAATTCTTTTTTAGCAATTTCAGTAATATCGCTTGCAAGTGCAGCTTCATAACGAATGTCGTGAACATAAGCCTTTACTCTTAACCTTGTTAAAAAAGTGTGGTTAAATTCATCTTGAACAAGCACAACAACAGGTTTTTCTAAGAAAACATACTTTGAAGTAAAAGCTGCGTCCAAAGCAATTTGTTTTGCTTTTTGAACGTCAACATTCCCAGGCAAGTAAAGCGTCGTAACAACTTGACAATCCAATGCTCCTGCATTTGCATTTGAAACTGAATCGTTTATCACTTTGCTGTTTGGAACAGAAACTAAATTGTCGTCAGGAGTTACAATTCTAACTGTTCTCAATCCCATATTTACAACTTCGCCGTAATGTTCACCAACTTGGATTTTATCTCCAACTTGAAACGGCTTATCCATAATTATTAAAATTCCACCAAAGATATTTTGCAAAATGTCTTGAGAAGCAAAACCAATTGCAATTCCAGCAGAAGCAGTAAAAGCCAAAAGTGATTCTTGTGTTGGGTGAAAAATCGCAACAATTACAACATAAATTGCTGTCAGCCAAACAACAATCCGGACAATTGGAATCATTCCTTTAAGTGTAATTCTGTAAGTAGTAAACCTTTCAGCCATTAAATCTAAAAAGTAGGTAAAAGATTTAACAAGAACAACCGTTACCAAAACCAATAAAATTGTGTAAATAATTTGTCGAATTGGAAGAGCATCTTTGATTTTCTCAGCTTGTTCTTTGACACCTTTTCCTTCTTTTACAGGAGTTTTCTTACTTACAGCAATTGTTGAATCGTTTAAAGTTTTTGCTAAAATTGACGAGTCTAAAGCAACAACAACTAAAGTGTCTTTTATTCCTAAAGTATCTATTTTCGTAGAATCTTTTTCTTCGGCTTGCAATGAGAAAAATTGGTAGCTGACAAAGAATGTTGCAAAAAAGACTAACAAGAATTTTGTAGTAAATGATTTCATTTAATATCTCAATGAACTTTAATTTAAGATTTTGGCTGACTTTAAAACATTTACAATTGGAGTGTAAACAACAGGATTTAAAGAATAATGTAAAGTCGAAACTTTATCATTTACTTTCTTCTCCTCACGAATCAAACCGAGAACTAACAACGCTTCAACAATCAAACGACTTTGGGTTACACTCGAATGAAAAATCTCAGAATGTTCTTCCAAAGTGAGTTCCGAATGTTGAATAAAAGCCGCTAGAGAATAAAGGTAATCTTGAGGCAGTTTGTTTACGAACCTGAAATCAAGTTTAACTAATTCCTTGACATTAATTTGATTATTCTCGCCTTCGGAAACTGACGAAAGCCAGTAAAAAATTGCTAAAAGCGGATTCCCTTCTGAAATTTCTAACAATGTATCGAAAAAATTTTCTTGAATAATTTTCTGCTTTTCTTTTTCATCTTTAATCTTTTTCAGTTTGCGTTGCTCGGTGGCATTTTGAGGTTCATCAAAAAGCAAATTAAACCCACTGACGTTATGCCTTACCAAAATTAGTTTTTCAATCTCTTCTCGATTCAAAGGTGAAAGATTAATTTTGTAATAGAAATGAGCTGAAATTTTTCCAATTTTTTCAAAGTAGCTCCAAGCATATTTTCTAACTGTTACAACCCAAAATAATTTTTCTGAAGTTTCAGAAATTAGTCCTAAAAGACCTTTCAAAGCACTTGTTCCACTAACAACCCTCAAAAAAAGATTTTCAAAATTTTCGATAATTACGACTTTTTTCTTTTGTTTGAACAGAAGTTTTTTTACTAACTCAAATTCAGGTTGTTCTTCAATTTCAAATGCTTGACACAAAATTTTACAAATTCCCTCTTCGGTGTGGTAAGAGCTTTTTAAATTTATTCGAATGATTTCCTCATTTTCAAAAATCAGATTTTCAGCACAGTTGATTAGACTTGTTTTTCCATTTCCAACTTCACCAATTAATACCAAATTTGAATCTCGGCTCTCTTTCCAACGCATAAAAGCTCCGCGAATCCCAAAAATATTACTATCGCGAGCTACTAAGAAATTCTTAGCAGCAAGAGGCTCAATGTTAAAAAGTTTAGAATAAATTAATGGAAGTTTTGCTTTCTTGACTGACGCAATGTCGGTTTGGTCTTTGATTTGTATGATTTCATCTTTGCTAAATTCTTCAAATCCCAACCTCTGTGTAATCGACTTTTTCTTTAATTTAAAAAGCGTATAAAAAATTTCGAGTTTGCGTTTTGCTGTTGAAAAGTAAAGATTAGCTTTTGTTTGAACTAATTTTACAGAAGTATCGAACTTGTCCTTTGCACCACCTTTTAAAAGATGAAAACTTGTCTTAACATCGCTTTTAGTTTGGACTAATTCTTTAATTTTGTGAAAAGCATTTTTGAGACAAGAGACAACATTTTCAGAAAATTCAATTTCGCTTTTCTGAATATTTTCCAAATGCTCTTCCATCTGCATTTTTGCACGTTCAATTCCACCAAGGACAAGGTCTTCAGCATTTTTAAGGCGTTTTTTGCTAACTCTCTCTGAATCCAATTCTGACTGTGAAAGTTCTGAATTAAATCTAATAATTTCTTCAAAACGAATAAGTTCTTCAAGGAAATTATTTAGCTCAAGAGTAAGTTTTTGATAATTTTGGGTAATATTTTCAGGAACCTCTTTTTCGAGGTAAAGATTTACAATTCCCTGTAAAGAAAGCTCAACGTAATCACAATCGTAATCAATTTCATCTGCTTTTCTAACTTTGTCTTTTAAGGTAAGTTCAATATTTCTTGTATTTTTGACGTAATTGTTCAGGACTAAAATGAATTCAGAAATTTGATTCTTAATCTTATTTTCGTCCATCGCTTTTTGCAAAATTTCTTTTGCTTCTGAAATCGAAACCAAAATCTCACCGACTAAGCTCAGAACGCTTTCTTTCTTTTCTTCACCAGAATTTGAGTAATCAAATTCAGAATTGATTTTATCAAAATTTTTGTCTGTAATTTCAACAATATGTCTCAAAGGTTTTTCAATACAATCGTGCTTTAACTGACTGATTTCTGCAATGATTTCATTAAGCATTGCACCGATTCGGCTTGAAAGTTTATAAGTGTAAAGGTTTGCAAAAATTGAGTTTTGAAAAGCATCAGTAAACATTTCTGATTTCTTCAGAAAATTTTTATTCTTCTCATTTGTTTTTTCTAAGTGCTTTTCGGATTTTGAAAGTTCCATTGAGACTGAAAACTCAAAAGTATTACATTTTGAAATTCCATTTTGGAAAGAGCCAAAATGTGAGATTAAATTTGCAATTAAATTGTCAGATAAAATTTGTTCAGATTCAGAAATTTTTGTTACAAAATTATTGGTCTCAGCAGAAAGTTTTTCCTTAGAATTTTCAATAATTTCTAAGATTTCTTCTAACTTAGCTTCTTCTGTGTCTAAGCGATCCAAAATCTCATTTGTTGACTCAATTACAACTTCAATATTTTCTTCGATAAACTTTAGGACGAAAACAGAAGAATCATTTAAAATGAATAATTCTTTACAACTATCAGCCAAAAAATTATTTTCAAAAATATTTTTTAATTTTTGGACTTCAATATTTCTTGAAGCACCTTTTTTAAATTTTCTTTTTAATAATTTTCCAGCATTTACAAAAACAGAATCACCAGTCTGAGTATTGTATCTTACTTGCTCTTGTGGAATTGAAAAAGAATCTGAGTCTTGTTTTTTCAAAAAATTTTTCAATTTTTCAAATAACTCAGCTTGGCTTGGAATATCAAACTCATCAAAAGAATAAAGAAAATCATTCAAAAACCATTCAGCCATCTCACGACGTGATTTACGAATTTCTGATTTTATTTTTTCTCGCAATTCATCTTCTTGGAGGCTTTCAACTTCAACAAAAGTTGCCAAATCTTTAAAATAATTAAAAGATTTTTGCCGAAATTTGTAAACAAATCTTAAAAGCGAGAAACGCTTCTTTTCAATAGTTTCAATTTTAAAATATTTGAAACTTCTTTTAATTTCATTTGAAAATTGAAGAACTGCTTTTCCGACTTCTTGGTTTTCAAATTCAGAAATCTTAAAAACTAATTCTTTCGAGTCTTGAGTTTGAGAATTACCAGACTCTTGAATTTTATCAGACATTCACAACCTACTACTAAATGATTCAGTAATTATAACAAATGAATTTTAAAAATTTTAAAAAAGATTTTAAGTAATTTCTGAGTTTTATTACTCGAAAACAATTACCAAAATAGGCTTTTAAAATAAATTTTTACGAAGTTTGAGATGTCGCGTAAAGCTCGAATTTCGCTTTTTTCATCTCCATAAATTGTAGGAATCTCTATAAAGGAAATTTTGAAATTCCTTATTCCCGCTTTAATCAAAATCTCTGATTCTAACTCGTAACGAGAAGTCGTAAGTTCAATTTTACTAAGCATTTTTGTCGAATAAAGCCTAAAACCAGATTGACTATCTTCGATTTTTTGCCCAGTTCTAATTGAAAGCAAAAATGAAGTAATCGTATTTGAAGCTCTTCTGTGCATTGGCATTGTTTGCAAGTCCTTCATTCTTGAGCCAACCACTAAATCAGAACTTGTTTTTTCTTGACATTCTAAAAAGTTTGGGATTTTTTCAGGCAAGTGTTGAAGGTCGGAATCAATTGTTAAAACGAAGTCAAAATCATTTTTGATTGCCCACGAAAAGCCATTCTTAAGAGCTTCACCTTTACCAAAATTTTTTTCGTGTAACAAAGTTTTAGCTCCAAAAGATTCAGCTATCTCCAAAGTTTTATCTTTTGAGCCGTCATCAACAACTAATATTTTATCTCTATAAGGAAGAATTTTAGAAACTCTTGAAAGCAATTCTTCAAGAGTTCTTTCAGAATTGAAAGCAGGGATTAAAACACAAAAACTCACAACCTACTCACGAATAATTGCAACCTTAGATACTGCGGAACTTTCTTGGAATCCGTTGTCATAAAGAATCACAACGTAAACTCCAGTGGCAACTAATTTGCCGTCTGCATTTTTAGAATCCCAAACAATATTCCCACCTCCAGAAGGTGCTTCCAAACTTCTCACAAAACGTCCTGAGGAAGTGTAAATTTTGACTTCTGAATTTGAAGGTGCAGGTCGGATTGTAATTGAATTTGATTTGCTCGGTGCAATTCTTGCTGGATTTGGGAAAATGTCAATTTCAGAAAGTTCGTCAGGTGTTGGAAATTTTCCCGTTGAAAGAATTGCAAGACCTGAATTTGTAGCGATGAATGCTTTTGTGTCTTCACCTTCAGGAGTGAAAAATTTTATATCATTAATTGCATTTTCAGGCAAAGGGCTGTTACTTGTAGAATAATTTTCGATAAAATCGTAAGTCCCAGGATTCAGGACGCTAATTCCTCTGTCAGTCCCAAACCAAACCTTACCTGTTGGGTCAACTTCAACACAAAAAATATTATCGCTTAGAATTCGATTTCCAGGTAGACCAAAAATTCTTTCAACAAAAGGCGAATTCGCAGAAGTGTTCAGTCTGTAAGCTCCGTCTGGAGTTCCAACCCAACCTTCTCCATTTTGGTCAATTTCAAAATCTCGAACTTTACTATTTTCTAAGCCATTGTTAGTTTTGCTAATTGTGTAGTAAAAATCATCACTTTGGTCATCAAAAGTGTAATTGTGTTCTACTTGAACAATTGGATAATCAAAGTCATTAGTAAAAGATGTAACCCAAGCGTGTCCTTGAAAATCAAATCGGATTTCTTCAATTGAAGTCGTGTAAAGCCCTTCCAAATTAGAAAGTGTAGGAAAAGGAGCAACTTTCATTCCACCAAGTTTAGTTTTTGTAGTGTCATTTTTTACAACAACAACAACGTCTTTAGTCTCAGGGACAAGTTTATTCGAAAGCCAAATATTTCCTCTTGGGTCTTCTGCAATTCCTTGAACAATTACAAAAGTTGTATCTCCACTATTCAAAAATGCTCCGCTCAAAATATCTGTATAAAAATGTGTGTAAGTGTCTTTTGTTGCCTCATTCTGTTGAACTCTAACAACTCCCTTTCCAGGGTTTCCGAGCCAAATATTATTTTTGGAATCTGCGAAAATCTCAAAATGTGAATTTGAAATAATTTCTGGGGTATTAGCCGTATTTAGGTGATTCCAAATTCCATTTTCATAAGTCATTACCCCAAAAGAAATCGGCTTTTCTGGTGAACGACCTGTCAAAACCCAAAGTTTACCTTTTGTATCAACAGCGATTTTATCGAAAAAATTGGTAACAGGAACATTCAAAGCAATTTCAGACCATTCAGTCTCAAACCTAAAAAAACCTTCTTTTTCGGTTCCAACTAAAAAATCTCCATTTTCTAATTGAACTAAATCTATTGGATTTGGTAAATTTTCTCCACCCATAATTTGTGTCCAATTGTTCCCGTCAAATTTAAAGATACCAGCGGAAGTACAAGAATAAAGTTCGGAATTGATAACTTTAAGGGAGTTTATATTTCCTGATGGAGAATTAATTTCTTCAATTTCTAACTGAGTAACACTTAAATGAGTATCTAAAGTCAATTGAAAACTAATTTTAAAAATGCCTGACTCTGTATGCAAAAAGTATTTATTTTTGTTAGAGACAGAATCAAAGTTTTTGGTAATCGAAAAAATATCGTTTGCTGTTGGAAGTAAAAAAGATGTCCAATTATTCGGGTCTTGAATGTTTGGAACAGTTAGTAAAGTTATTGCTAACCCTTTTTCTGTTCCTACAAGAAGAATATCTCCATCTTTGTAAAAAGAATAAATTTGAGGCTCAGTTCCAATCGCAGTTCCAAAATTTTGAATTGACTCGAGTACTTTTAAATCAGTTCTTGAAATAATATTGATTTGATTTAAAGTTGCTGCAATAACGGTATCAGATTTAGCATCAATTTGAATTACTTCACTTCCACCAAAGTCTGCAAAAGATTGGATTGTTCCCGAAGCAGAATCCCAAATTTTTATTTTACCACTTTCTTGGAAACCAAGCCAAGTTTTACCTTCTGAATCAATTGAAACAGCTGTTAAGTCCAATTCGGTTAGCCCATCGTTTTTAGAAATAATTTCAACAGAATTTCCATTTTCGGTTACAAGACCTCCATCAGTCGCAGCAAACCATTTTCCATTTTTGAAATCTAAATCTTTTACTGAGTTTACAGAAGTAAAGACTTGCCAATTTGAAAAGTCTTGAGAAAAAAGAGTGGGAATTTGAAGACTCAAACACAAACCCCAAAGACACATTTTTTTGAACATTAAGTTCTTCCTTTTTGGTTAAAAAATTACCCGTAGAACCAAAACAGATTAAATTTGCTCAAATAGATTTGCCATTTCAATTGCTCCCAAAGCAGAATCCCAACCTTTATTTCCTGCTTTTGTTCCTGCTCTTTCGATAGCTTGTTCGATTGTATCAGTTGTAAGAACACCAAAAGAAATAGGAATATCAGTTTCAATACTTACGTTTGCAATTCCTTTTGAAACTTCTGCAGAAACATAATCGAAATGTGGAGTTGCTCCTCGAATAACAGCTCCAAGACAAATTATTGCATTAAATTTTCCTGATTTAGCAATTTTCTTAGCTACAAGTGGAATTTCATAAGAACCTGGAACCCAAAAGATTTCAATATTTTTTTCATCAACTTTGTGCCTTGTAAGACAATCAATACTTCCGCTAAGAAGTTTTGAGCCGATTAGTTCATTGAAACGACTTACGATTACCGCAAACTTATGATTTTCATTTGCAACCAAATTTCCTTGAGTAACTTTTAACATAAAAACCTCTAAAATTGTATTTTTCACTTTTTTGTTAACGCAAAAGTCAATTGAGAATTTCACGTCGGGCAAAGTTAGTAAATTTTTGAAAAATTCATTTGGGAAAAATTGAGTAGAGACGTAACAGACCACGCCTCTACTCAATTTTTGTAAAATCTAGAAATGTTCAAATTATTTATTTAATTCGATTCCGTTAAAAAGTGGGTTTTCAAAATTTTCGATTTTATGAAAGATGTAAGGGCTTGAAGGACCTAAAACTGTGTCTCCAGAAGAGTTCCAGCCTAAATCCCAACTTGTAAGCAAAGTATCATAAATTTCAGTTTCCGAAGTCAAGTAGGCAACATTTGGAATTGAACTTAAGCATTCTTCCCCTTTTGTATTTCCAAGAAATCTATTTTTAGACTCTTCATAAATAAAATGAACATCACAGCCTTCAGCCCAAATTAAGTCATCTTGACTTAAACCATCAAAATCAGAAGGTGTTTCCCACGAACCTACAAATTCTTCTGGGTTCGAAAGCCTATAAATTCTATCGAAAAGACCATTATTTTCATAAGTTAAATGATAAATTCTTTGCCTGTAAGGACTGCTTTGGCTTTCAAACTGAGCTTGTTCTACATAAACCCAATAACCGTCTTTCCTCTCACTCCAAATTGTCGCAATTTTCATTCTTACATCAAAGATATAAGGATCATTTGAATTTTGTGCTTGTTCTTCACTACTGAAAGAACCTGTCAACCAATCAGAAAGTAAATCCAAATCTTTACTTTTACCAAACCCATTGATAGGAATTACAACTAATGAATCAGTTTGTGAGTTACTTTTAATTACTAATGAATCAGAGTGGGCATTAGTACTAATTGGTAAAAAAGTTACATTGAATGATTGAGACTCATTTGGAAGAATTGACATTGGAGTTGCTGCATCTGTTTCAAATCCTTTAAATTCATTTAAAAAATAAATTTCAGTGACTAATAATTCAGAATTTCCTTCATTTCTTAATGTTATACTTTTTGAAAATGATTCGCCAATCTCTGTATCCTCAAATTCTATATTTGGAGTATCTGAAATAATTTGGCTAAAGGCTTCGTCTGCATTTCCGATAAATACTGTATGTTTTGGGTTTGCTTGATTACTAAAAATACTCATTTCGGCACTTGCTTGTCCGATTGCTTGTGGTTTGTAAGTAAAATTAATAAAAGATGAATCTCCATTTGATATTTCAAGAGCTGTTACTAAAGCTGTTTCAAAGTTTCTAGGAGGTGTAAATACAATATTTGAGATACGAACTGGTGAGTTTCCTAAATTTTTCACTTTCATATTTTTAGTAATTTCATTTGGAAAAACGACCGTTCCGAAGTCCAAAGTATCAATTTCAGTTCCAAGTAAAAAAGTTTGTGCTAGTCCTTTCCCTCTTAAAGTCATAATATTTGAACCACCTTTTGCATTGCTCGAAACCGAAAGTTTCCCTTCGTAATTAGTTACTGCATTTGGTGTAAAATTTATTTCAATTTTATGATTCTCACCACTTTCTAAGATTACTGGTAAAGAATCATTAGAAACACTAAAAATTAATGAAGAATCAATAGAAATTGAGTTTACTTCTAAAGGAAGGTCACCAACATTTTCAATTGTTAAAAATTGTGATGTTTTAAAAGTTACAGGAATATCGCTAAACTCCAATACTGCTGGGTTAAGATTAATTTCTGGTTTGCTTTCAATTTTGTCCTCAGAACAAGAGAACAGAAAAGTTAAACTCAGAAGAAATAAATATTTAAAATTCATTTTTAAATCCTTAATGAATCAATGTCATTTTTTTAATTTCTTGAAATTTACCTGCACTTAATTTGTAAAAATAAATTCCTGAAGAAACAAGCGAATTTTTAGAATCCGTTCCATTCCAAATCACAGTTCCTTTTTTTTCCTCAAGTTCAAATTCTTTAACTGTTTCACCCAAAATATTAAAGATTACTAATTTCGCATTTTCAGAATTCGCAATTTCTAATTCATAATTAATTGAAGTTGTTGGGTTAAAAGGGTTTGGATAATTTTGACTTAATTTGAAACTAAAAGGAGAATTGCTAATTTCTTTTGAATCTGCCAAAACGTCCCACCAAATCAGTAAGCTTTCCATAAAATTTTCTAATCCGCTAAGACTTGGGTTTGGGGATTCCAAAATTGCCGACAGTGAGAAACCAGAAACAACCGTTTTCCAATTTGTTCCAGAATTGTAAACAACTGCAGGAGAGAAATTAGAACTTACTCCGTAGTTAAAAGCGGTTGTTCCATTCAGGTTTATCATTGCATCTTTTCCATTTTGCTGAACTCCGTTCACTGAATAAAGTTTGTCGTTTCCAAGAGGGTCGTTTTGAACACTTTTGATAAAACTGTTAGTTGTGCCATTTGCATCAATTTGGATTCCAAAAACATTGGTTCCCAAAATTGTTCCTGTTAAACTATTTACAACATCTTCACCAGTAAGAAAAATATTTCCACCATTGTTCAAGAACGTTTCAATTGAATTCAAGTTTGCTGAATTCAAAGGATTTGTTCCAAAATCACCAGTTTCCCAAATTACATTTTTATAAATTAATTGATTCAAAGTGTCTGCAGAAATTTCACCTCTTTCTACAACATTCCAATAGTAAAAAGGAATTTCCAAATCTTCTAAGGCAGTCAAATAATTCGCCTCATAATTTGCACCAGTGTCGTCGTCAATTAGCAAAACTTGAGTAGTTTTCAAGCTAAAAGTTTCTTGCAATGGATTTGAGTTTGCTACTACAAAAGTGTCAGGTAAAGATTTAATCTCAAAATTTAATTTTGGAACTAAACTTAAGTTAGAATAATTCAAAAATTCACTGTACGAAACAGGAATTTGAGAAAAACTAAAGTTACCGTTTACATCACTCTGCACTGTTAATTTAACTTCGTCAATATTTCCATAATTGGCAAACAACTCAACTTTGACATTTTCAATTGGTTGAGAATTATCAGAAAGAATCGTCCCATTAAAATCTCCAAGAACTGAATTTTGTAAAACTGTATCTTGTTGAACAAATTCACCTAAAGTTAGATTTTTTGAAATGATAAGTGGCTCAAATCCGAATTTGAAAACCTTTAATTCTTGTGTTCCCTGTGGAATCAAAACAGAATAATTTCCTAATGAATCTGTAGTTGTAATTTTACTCTGAGTTTCAACTCTTGCTCCTTCAATCGGATTTCCGAATGAATCTGTAATTTGTCCTTGGATTGTTCCACCAAGCAAATTGTAAGCACCTTGAATGTTTGGTCTAACTCCAATTTGTTTAAAACTTTGAGCTTGAGGTGAGCCTGAAGCCATAAACAAATCACGCAAATCTAACGCAGAAAGTGTTGCTGTTCCACCTGATACATTTTTGTAAAATCCTTGCAAACTTGCCAAAGCTCCTGTAACAATCGGTGAAGCAGAAGAAGTTCCACCAAAAGAATTTGTGTACTCTTGGTTAACATCATTTGTGCCAAAAGTGATTTCTCCATAACCTGCTGTGTAAACTCCAGAACCCCAACCACTTAAGTCAACAGTTTCACCGTAATTTGTAAACCATTCAGGAGCATTTGCACTTGGAGTTCCTGCTCCAATCGTAACTGCTCCGCTGTCGTTTGATTTCAAGAACCAATCATTGTATTCAGGAGCATCTAAATCTTGTTGTCCATTTCCAGCAGCCTGAATCACAACTCTTCCGTCACCTGTTGCTGTTTGGATTGCAAAATATGCACTAATGTTCCACTCGCAAGGAACTAAGCCAAATTGTGATGTTCCGCCAGTGTGATTTGGTCCAGGAATGTGAACTTCAAGTAAAATAAAATCACCTTGATTTATTGAAAGTGAAGTTACCATTATTGTATTTCCAAATGAACCTCCAGCAGCCCAAGAATGAACACCAGCTGTTGCATCAGGAACAATTCCTGTAATTCCATAACCATTATCTTGTCCGACCATTTCACCAAGAACCGCAGTTCCGTGGTCAAAATCCGAACCACTTCCAGGACTTGTTCCATTCAAAACATAATTTGGGTCAATACAATAATCTTCGTGATTCTCGTTCCAAGCATTCTCTAAGTCAATTATAACAATTCCTTGACCTGTTCCACCAGGAATTGTCCAACCAAAATTTGCGTCAACACCAAGAGGTGCAGGACTTAAGTAACCTTGTGAACCTTGATAATTTGGAGTTGTCGGCGAAATGTCAGAAACGTTACAAACAGGAACTTTTGGAATCGGACAAGGAAAAGCAACTTCAACAAAATCTAAACGATTTAAGTCGTCAATTAAATTTTGAACTTCGGTTTTCGTACTTTTCTCAAATTCGGCAATAAAGAATAAATTTAAATCAGGTAGGATTTTGTTAAGATTCTGCTCTGCTCTACTTCGAGACGCATTCAATTCTTCTTTTGGAGAAGTGTAAGATTTTCTTAGCAAAGTTAATTTTTGAGAATTTAAAACAGAATTTAACTGTTCTAATTTTTCAATATTTGTTGAGATTAGTTTTCCATCTACAAAATCAAATCCTTCGTTCTCCCAAATTTTGAATTCAATTTTATCTAAGTAAACGCCTTCAGTAACAAGGCTTTGATTTGGAGAATAGTTTACAATTCTACGTTCAGTTGAAAATAAATCTTGGGTAAGTAGTAGTGCTAAAAAGAGACTAAAGACAATTTGCATAAGATTTCCCTGAAACTTTGGTTAAGGTTTTAAAAGTTAAGGATAGAAAATTGAAAAGATAATTTTTATTCCAATTATTAACAAGTTCAATTTCTCTTGGAGTGAGAACCCGACTCAGAGTCGGAATCTCACAACTCTTCTGAGATTCTCACTCCCAGTGAGGCTCTCAGTTTCTAAAATCAAATCCAGTATTTTGCTTTAACTTCTGAAATTATCGTTTGCGAAAATTTGTAGTAGGATTTTGGGTTTTCAAATTTCGACAAAATTAGTTCTTTCTTAGGCAAACTTCCATTTCGCAATTCGACGTAATCTTGGAAACTGCTAAACTCCCAATCTTCTTGTTTGTCAACTAAATTTGCTCGTAATGGGTTTTGGTGAATGTAAGTTACAAGGTTTACAAAATAGCTTGGTTCATCAACCAATTTCATTTTCGCGTGTTTCTGAAACAAACTACCTTGCCTACGAAATCGTTTGTTAATTCCTCTTGTGTAAGAACTTTGTAAAGTGCCGATTTTACTTTTTAGCTCTGAAATGTCTTCTGAAATAATTTTAATCAAAAAATGAAAATGTGTTGGCATCAGACAGTAAGCAATTGTTTCAAGATGCTCGTCAAGGTGAAATCTGTATTTTCGTAAAAAGTAGATGTAGTTGTCTCTTTCTTTGAAAAGTAATTCACGATTGTTACTTCTGTTGTAAAAATGGTAGTAGTTGTCTTTGTAAAGTTCCATTTATTCCTCATCTTCTGAGATTCATCTCTGAGATTCTCACTTCCAGTGAGGCTCTCAGTTTGATTTTAAAGTTTAGCGAGAAAGCCCGTTTTAATGTTTAGCGAGTGAGAGCCCGACTCAGAGTCGGAATCTCACAAAATCCTCTGAGATTCTCACTCCCAGTGAGGCTCTCAGTTAAAGTTGTCTAATAAGCACTTTTATCGAAAAACACTTTTACGCAGGTGATTAAAATTATCTTGAAGTCAAATCTGAAGCTCCAATTTTCGATATAAAATGTGTCGTATTCAATTCTGCGTTGAATGGAAGAATCTCCTCGAAATCCATTTATTTGAGCCCAACCTGTAATTCCAGTTTTTACTTGGTGTCTGCTCATATAATTTTGGAAATCTTCTCGGAATTTTTCTGCAAAATGTGGTCTTTCGGGTCTTGGACCAACAACACTCATTTGACCTTTTAAAACATTCCAAAATTGTGGCAATTCATCAAGAGAAGTTTTCCTCAAAATTTTTCCAATTACTGTAACTCTTTTGTCATTTTCAGTTGTCCACTTTGTATCAGACTCTTTAACAATCTGCTCAAACATTGTTCTAAATTTATAAATTGAAAAAGGTTTATTGTCTAATCCTAACCTCTCCTGTTTAAAGAGAATTTTGCCTTTTGAAGTAAACTTTATCCCAAGAGCAATTAGTAAAAAAACAGGAGAAAAGACTATTAACACAAAAGAAGAAAAAAGAATATCAAAAATTCTTTTAAAGATTCGATTTCTAAATCTTGCTAATGGAGTCGGCTGTACGGAGACCAAAAAATTATCTACGACTCTTTCAATTTTAATATTCGAGTTATTAATCGCTTCACTAAAATTTGGCAAAATTTGAATCTTAATCCCTTCACTATGACAAAAATTTATTTCCCTAAAGATATTCTCTGAATCACCTTTTTCAGGAATCGAAAAAAAGACGATTCTTGTATGATTTTGCTTCACGTAGTTTCTTAAATCAGAAATATTGCCCAAAAGATTTTTTTCTCCCGAATCGTCAAAAAAACCTAAAAAATTTAAGTCTTGAGTCGTGTCATTTATAAGCCTTTCAACAAGATTAACTGCTTTTTTATCTTTCCCTACTATGACGAATCCTTCTCTACCTGACTTTGAGAAAATGAATTTTTTGTAAAGGGAACCAAAGAAAATGTGAACTATTGAAGTAATTGAAAAATTCAGAAGCCAAAAATACCCGACAGTTAAACGAGAAAATGAAGGTCCTCGAAAAAAGAAAATGAATCCCAAAACTCCTGCAACTACAAGAGTTACTTTCAAAAAAGTACTTCTCAAAATCCAAGTAAATTGCTGTACCGGAAGATTTGAATAGTGGTCTTGATTCATAAAAATGAAGATTTCTCCAATTGTAAAAACAAGACTTAAAAGAAAATAATACTGTGGGTCGTAAGGTGCAGGAGGAATTCCGCCAATCATTAAATCAAAGCGTAAAAACAGTGCAAGTTCAAATATTAATAGAATTGCGAAAAAGTCAACAACGATTAGAATTAATTTAAATTGATTTAATCGTTCTCGCATAATTTCTTGCTCTAAAGGGAGTTAAAATTAATTTTATTAAAAAACTTACAATTATGCCAATGTAAACAATAAATCCAATTCCAAGAGAATATTTTTGTGCAAAATGTTTGTTGAAAAATATTAACATTGCCTTATAAAATTCCAAAAGCGCTTTAAAATTTGTTAGATTTTTACTGCTCACACTCTTGAGATGGGTTATTTGTACTTCACCAAAATAAGCGTTTTCAAATCCTGCTTTTTTCGCTCTTAAACAAAAATCTAGATCCTCACCATACATAAAAAAATCTTCATCAAAATATCCAATTTCCTCTAGCAAAGACTTACGGCAAAGCATAAAAGCTCCTGAAATTGCATCAACTAAAAAGTTGTCTTTTTCTGGAAAAGTCGAAAGATTGTAAGCTGTAAACTTTGGATTTTTGGGAAAGAGTTTGTGTAAAAAGAAAAGCCTGTAAAATGACGTTTCAGGAGTTGGGAAACTTCTTTTACAAGCTGGGTCAATTTTCCCATCACTTAAAGTCAGTCTTGGAGTTACAAATCCGAATTTGTCATTTTTTTTAATGTTGGAAAGAAGGAAATCTAAAGCATTTTGGTTTACAATAGCATCAGGATTTAGAATTAAAACAAATTCGCCTGTTGTTTGTTTTAAAACCAAATTATTAGCTTTTCCAAAACCTAAATTTTGAGAGTTTTGAGTGAATGTTACTTTTGGAAAATGTTCGGAAATAATTTTTTGAGTAGAGTCTTTTGAGTTATTGTCAACAACAAAAATTTCTTTTTTTATGAATTTTGTACTTTCAAAAAGTGCTTCCAAACAACTCTGAATTGTGGATTCTGAATTGTAAGTAACGATTACAACTGAAAGTAACATCTACTTGTAATTACCAAAAATTTTGCCAAGTCTTAGTCGCCAAACCAAAAAAGCTGCTTCCCAAATTATATCAGGGTGCATTTTGGAAGTTCCTCTTTCTCGGTCTCTAAAAATTATAGGAATTTCTTTAACACGAAAATTTCTAACCCAAATCTTGAAGTTAATTTCAATTTGGAAAGAATATCCATCGGAATGAACTCGGTTTAAATCTATCGCTTTAAGTGCTTCAATACGAATACATTTAAATCCGCCAGTTGCATCTTTGATTGGCATTCCTGTAATGATTTTTGAATAAACATTTGCAAAGTAGCTCAAAAGCAATCGGCTAAGAGGCCAGTTTACAACATTGACTCCAGTAATGTAACGTGAGCCAATTACTAAATCATTGTCTTTGATAGTTTCTAAAAATTGCCTTAGAACTTCTGGACTGTGCGAGAAATCTGCGTCCATTTGGCAAACAATATCATAATTATTTTCGATTGCCCATTGGAATCCTTTTACGTAAGCAGTTCCAAGACCAAGTTTGCCTTCTCTTTGCAAAAGGTGAATTTTAGGATTAATTTTGGAAAGGTCTTTAACGATTTCAGCAGTTCCATCTGGTGAATTGTCGTCAATTACCAAAATCTCAACACCCAAATTAAGATTTTCTATACTTTCAAGAATTAGGGATATATTCTCTGATTCGTTGTAAGTAGGAATAATTACTAAAGTTTTCTCACTCATTAATTCAACTTATAAATGTTTCTTAAGTTCGTTTTCAAAGACATCTTTGTCGCGATAACCAACAAAACGGTTTACAATTTTACCTTCTTTGTTCAAGACAAAGGTTGTTGGAATTGGTTTAACACCATAAGCAGCAATAACATCAGGTTTTACAACAACTTGCAAATAATTCATTTTATAACTTTTAACAAATTTTTCAACAACTTCTTTTCCTTGGTCAACACTGACACCTAACATTACAAAATCCTTGTCAGCGAACTCTTTTGAAAGTTCAACAAAATGTGGGATTTCAGCTCTACAAGGTGGACACCAAGTTGCCCAAAAATCTAAAATGACGATTTTTCCCTTTAAGTCTTTGATAGATTTAAATTTGCCATTTTCATCTTGCCACTGAAAATTTGGTGCTTCTTGATTTAAAAAATTATAATCTGCAACTTTGTTTTTGGCAATTGATTTTCCTTCTGTAACAAAGCCGTACTTGATATTTTTATCATTTTCTGAATTTTCACTTTTCTTGTTCTCGGCACAAGAAACCAATGAAATAGAAACTATTAATAAGAAAAATAATTTTAGAGATTTTAACATTTTAATACTTTCATTCATTTTCGACGACAAAAGGTTTGAGACTTTCACCATTAATTTGAAGATTTTTAAAAGTTTCGGTCGCAGCTTTTGCATCTACCCTATTTTTGAAATTTCCAACTTTTACTTTAGAAAGCCCGTCCATTTGTGAATATTCCACAGAAACTTGTTCACCAGAGATTTTACGAAGTTTTTCTGCAAAAGAATTTGCGTTTTTTTCAGTACCAGCAAAAACTTGCAAAGAATATTTTTCTTTTAAAGTAGAAATATTTTCATTTTGCGTTGGTATTCCAATTTCTGAGGAAACTATAAAAGCACCTCCATAAAATTTCTCTTTCACTTCCATTTTAAATTTTTCAGCTTCATTCCTTGTCAAGAAATTACCCATTCGGACTTTCCAAAGTCCATTTTCTTCAATAACGTAACCTTGAGTGTTTAATTTCTTTTCAGCTTGAATTTTGATATTTTCAGCAGAAATCGAATTTTGGAATGCCTCAATTTGTACTCGAAATCCCATTAAGACATTTGATTTAACAGGAGTAATCTCTTCAACTTTTGAAGGTTCTTCTTCAATAATTGGTTGAATGTCAATTGGCTCTGACTCTGAAATTAAAATGTCAATTGGGTCGGTTTCACTTGCTTCTTTTGTAAGAAGCGTGTCAGCTTTTGGAACTTCTTTAATGTTAATTAGTGGTTCTTTTTCGATTAAGGCTTTTTTCTGAGAAAGCCCACAAGAACTGAAAATTGCTGCAATAAAAAATAATAAAAAATAATTTTTCAATTTAATTCTCCCTTGAAACTGTAAACTGTAAAAGTTCAATTAGTGCATTTTTATATTTCGAATCGTCAAAAAAATCTAAACTTGAAATGCCTTTTTCGACAAATTTTTGTGCCATTAATTCTGATTTTTCAAGACCTTCGTAACGATTGATAAAGTTAATAAAATATTCCAAATTGTTTAACTCAATTCCTTTTTTGACCTTAGAAATTATCTCTTTACGTTCTTTTTTATCACAAGTTTCTAAAGCTAAAATCATTGGTAAAGTTAGTTTCCCTTCCAAAAGGTCATTGCCTTGAGGCTTTCCTGTTTTTTCAAATTCACCCTGAAAGTTTAGCAAATCATCTTTAATTTGAAAAGCTATTCCAAGATTTTTTGCATAATTTTGGATTGCATTTCTTGCTTCAAGCGTATTATTCCCACTTGTGATTACTCCTAGTTTACAAGATGCCATAAAAAGAGCAGCCGTTTTTGCTTCAATTAATTTCAAATAAATTTCTAAAGGAATATCAACTTTACGTTTTGTCTCAATTTGTAAAAGTTCGCCCTCTGTCATAATTTGTGCAGTTTCGGCTAAAATTGAAATTGCTTCTAAATTGTTGAGTTGATTTAAAATTTTCAAAGTCTGAGCAAACATATGGTCGCCAACAAAAACTGAAAGTCTGTTTTTCCAAATTTTATTCACTGACTCTGAGCCTCTTCTTGTTGGTGCTTCATCAATCACATCGTCGTGAATCAAAGTTGCCGTGTGAAGTAATTCCATTGCAATTGCTGACTTGATTGTTGAACCTTCTGTTTGACCACAAACTTTTGCAGAAAGGATTACCAAAATTGGTCTTAAACGTTTTCCACCTCTTTCAGAAACGTACGTAAAAATCTCGTCTGAAAGGGCTACTTCACTTTTCAGAGTTTCTATGAGTTCCTTTTTTAAAATAGAAAATTCAGGCTCAATTGCTTCAAAGACTGCTTGTAAATTCAAATCTAATTTTTCTGGATTTTATTCTTAGAAATTTCCGAGTTCAGAACACCTAACCCAATGATTCGGCTCAATTTCGATTAATTCTGGTTCCGGTTCATTTTTGCATTTTTCAGTTGCGTATTTACACCTTGTATGAAAATGACAACCACTCGGAAAGCTCGTTGGATTTGGAACGTTTCCTTCAATAATTTCTAATCTTTCGACTTCCGCTCCAAGTTTTGGAATTGAGTTAATTAAACCTAATGTGTAAGGGTGTCTTGGATTTTTGAAAATTGTTCTCACATCACCAGTTTCTACAACTTTACTTGCATACATTACTACAACTCTATCACAAACCTCTGCGACAACTCCCAAATCGTGAGTAATTAAAATTACAGCCATATTCATTTCTGTTTGTAAACGAGCCATTAGTTCAAGAATTTGAGCTTGAACAGTTACGTCCAAAGCTGTTGTCGGTTCGTCAGCAATCAAAAGTGAAGGATTACAAGAAAGTCCCATAGCAATCATTACTCTTTGCCTCATTCCACCAGAAAGTTGATGCGGATATTCGTCAACTCTTTTTTCAGGGTCAGGAATATTTACTAAGTCAAGCATTTCAATTGCACGGTTTCGAGCTGCTTCCTTATCTAAATTTTGGTGAAGCATTACGGCTTCTTGAATTTGGTCTCCAACTGTAAAAACAGGGTTTAACGAAGTCATCGGTTCTTGGAAAATCATAGCAATTTCATTTCCACGAATTTTTCTCATCTCGTCTTCTTCTAATTTTAGAAGATTTTGACCTTTAAAAATGATTTCTCCGCTTACAATTTCTCCAGGAGGTTTTGGTATCAATTGCATAATCGAAAGTGAAGTAACACTTTTTCCACAACCTGACTCACCAACAATTCCGAGTGTTTCACCTTCGTTAACGAAAAAATCTACACCATCAACAGCTGTTGCAGTTCCACTGTCAGTTTGAAAATATGTTCTGAGATTATTTACTTCGAGGAGTTTACCCATTTTCTGTTTCCTGTAAACTTAGTTTTGGTTTGAGAATTGGACTAAAAATAAATGAAAAAAATAATTTTAGGTAAGTTTTTTAGAACAATAGTTCGGACATTTTTAAGATTTTCCATTTTTCAAAAAATAAACTGCGTATAGACGCACGGCTGTGCATCTCTAAAACATAAATTTCATAAAAATCTGAAATGTCTGAACCATTTTTAGAATAAAAATTAAGTGTAAGCTTTAAATTTTGGGAAAGTTTTATCTTTTTAAAATCTTGATTTTTAAATTTCAATTTTAATCGTATTTTCAAGTCAACTAGTAAGCGAGAAAAAATTGAATACCAAACCCAAAATCCTAATTACAGACGATGAGTTTTCAAACACATTTGTCTTGAAGAAATTTCTTAGTAAAGAGTACGAAGTCAAAACTGCCAGAAATGGTAAAGAGACAATTGAACTCATAAAGACCTTTGAACCTGATTTATTACTTTTAGACATTGTTATGCCTGAAATTTCCGGTTTAGAAGTCTGCGAAGTTCTCACACAAGATGAGAAGTTTTCAGATATGCCGATAATTTTGATTACTTCGAAATCGACTGCTAACGATATTCAAAAAGGCTTTGAAGCAGGTGCAACAGATTATCTAGCAAAACCATTTTCCAAGGTTGAGTTAGAAGCTCGAATCAAAACTGCACTTCGATTTAGAAAAGTTGCACTTGAAAGAACTCAACTTAGAAAAGAATTTGAGAAACTAAATTCTAAGTAAAAACATTAGTCTAATTTTCTAATAAATTTTCAAAGATTCTTGGAATTTCTTCAAAGTCCTGTCCAAAGTTCAATTCAAAACATTGGCAATCATTTAAAATTGATTGCATTTTACTTAGCTGAGATTTCACTGCTCTGAAATCGCTTAGCGTAAGCGAAAGCGACAGAAGTTTTGAAAATGCTTCTGATTTTTCTAATTTTGATAAACTACTTTTGCCTTTAATAATTTTTGGAAAAACGAAAATTTTTGGAATTGCTTTTTCCGTCGTTTCGAAAGTATTTTTAGAAACTAAGGCTTTACCTTGATAAGAAACTTCTTCATTTAAATTAAGATTTAGAAGTCTTTGAGACTCTTCGGTAAGTTTCACAGGAGTTGGGAAAGCAAAACAGAAATTGCTCTCTTCTTCAAAAAATATCCTGTCATCAGAAACAAGTTTGAATCCATTTTGGGAAAGAAGGTAAGAAAGTGTGGTTTTACCATTTCCAGAAGCTCCAGGAATCACGACACAAAAATCATTTTTTGCTACGCAACCTGCGTGCAGAAAATAATATCCATTTTTCCTCAAAACCTCAACAAGTGCAATCTCAAACATCCAATCAAAAAAAACATCAGTTCTTTCACACAAAAATTCTTCAACATAAAATTTGCATTCATCGCTTTTAATTTCGCAGAAACTTCCGTCTCTTTTAAAAACGATGTAAAAAGAATCATTCTCACGATAATAATCTAAATTTGGAGTTGAGTGAACTTTTGGAGAATCTATTTGAAATTTAGAATTTGATTTTAAAATTTCAAATTTGAAGGAGGGTTTTACATTATTTTGCTTTGGAAAATATTTTTCAATTTCAGAGAAATACTTACTGTCAAAATCCGTAACAGAAAAAATAAATCTCTGAAATCGAAAAAATTTTATGTTCTTTTTGCTCAAAAGAATAATCTAATTTTATGCTTCTTCTGCTTCAATTTCAGGCAACAAAATGGCACTACAAGAAGAACAGAAAATATATCTGTCCATTGCACGAACATCAACAACAACTTGTGGCATTAATTTTCTAAAGCAAGCTCCGCAAGCAGATTTTGTAACTCTTGCAATTCCGACTCTGTTATTGCTTTTTGCTACTCTTGTATATTTTCTTAATATTTTTGCGTCAATTTCAGGAACTAATTTCTCGCGTTTTTTAGTTAACTTTTTTTCATCTTTAATTGACTTCTCATCAGTTTCAGCTAATTCTTTTTCTTTCTCGTCAATTTCTTGTTGAATGTCTTTGGTTTCTTTTTCTAAATCTTCAATTTCTTTTTTGACTTCTTCTTCTTCAGCAATCAAATCGAGAATTTGTTTCTCTAAATCTTCAATTTTCTGTTCTTGAGTTTCAACTTCTGTATTTATTGCTTCGTACTCTTTATTTGTACTTACTTCATAACGTTGTGCTTGATATTTTTTAATTTTCTCACTTGAAATATCAATATCGCCTTGAATTTTTCTTTGTGATTTTTCGATCACTTCAATTTGGCTTTTAAGAGCATTCAAATTGGCATCTTTCAGTTCAAAATCTTCTTTAAGTTCTGAAATTTGTTCTGGTAATTTACCTCTAGTATTTTTAATGTATTCAAACCCTAAATCTATTTTTTGAAGTTCTTCTAACAATTCCAAATTTTTTCTAATTGGCATAATTTGACCTTTCTTGAGTGAATATTGAGCAAAAAAAAAGTGCCTTTACCGATTCGGTTAAAAAGTGCACTTTATCTAAATTTTTAATTTTTGTATTTATTTCTAAGAGTTTGGAAATATCATCTATTGGCGGAAATTTGAATTTTTCAAATAATCTGAAATTTTTCATTTGCATAAGATTAAGCAACGATAAATTAAGTTAATTAAAAAAGTGGGCCCTCAGGGACTTGAACCCTGGACCTACGGATTATGAGTCCGTTGCTCTAACCAACTGAGCTAAAGGCCCAATTTTAAAGAGTAGGAATTAAGATAAAATAAAAATCCCGAATTTACATCGGGATTTTTATTTTATATGCCGCGAGACAGAATTGAACTGCCGACACAAGGATTTTCAGTCCTCTGCTCTACCGACTGAGCTATCGCGGCACTTACTATTTCTTAGTAAAATTGAGTGCCAAAGATAACACCGCTTATATTTATTGTCAATAAAAAATATTGAAGTTTTTTAACAAAAAAATATCCCTTCTTTTAAGAACTTTTAAAATAAAGTCTTAAAGAAAAACTATTTTTTTCTTTTCAACACTTTTTGTGATGCTTCGATGATTTCTTTACTTGTTAAACCAAACGCTTTCATCAATTCTGAAGGTTTTCCTGACTTGCCGAATCTATCTTTTACAGCAACGAGTTCCATCGGAACAGGTGAATTTTGAACTACAACTTCAGAAACGGCTCCACCAAGTCCACCGTGAATTTGATGTTCTTCAGCAGTAACAATTGCTCCTGTTTCTTCACAAGCCTTAATAATTGCTTCTCTGTCAATTGGTTTGATAGTATGCATATTTAAAACTCGTGCAGAAATTCCATTTTTTCCAAGTTCTTCTGCAGCAACCAATGCTTCATAAACCATCATCCCACAAGCAATAATTGTTAAATCGCTTCCACTTGCCATTTCAATTGCTTTACCGATTTGAAATGGTGTGTCTTCATTTGTTACAACAGGAACATTTTCACGACCGAATCTTAAGTAAAATGGTCCGAAAGTATTTCCAGCAGCAATTGTAGCTTTTCTTGTTTCGTGAATGTCAGAAGGACAAATCACAGTCATATTTGGAATTGAACGAATGATTGCAAATTCTTCCATTGCTTGGTGAGTCGCTCCATCAGGTCCAACCGAAATTCCTCCATGAGCCCCACCAATTTTTACATTTAAATTTGAATAAGCAACTGTTATTCTGATTTGGTCAAGTGAACGAGTAGAAGCAAATGCTCCATAAGTTGCTAAGAAAGGAACTTTTCCAGTAAGTGAGAGTCCTGCCGCAACACACATCATATTTTGTTCAGCTATTCCAACTTGAACAAATCTTTCAGGATATTTTTCAGCAAAGAAGTTACACATAGTAGAGCCATTAAGGTCAGCCGTAAGGACTACAACATTTGGATTTTCGTCGCCTAATGCAACAAGACCTTTTCCCCAACCTTCTCGTGTTTTTTTCATTTCTGGCATTATTTTAAAATCTCCATTTTTCAATTAATTGTTTTCGAGATGAGTTGTCCACTCTTCTAAAGTTGTTCCTAATTCCTTACAAGCAATTTCGGCTTGTTCTTTATTCGGTGGATTTCCGTGCCAAGTATGCAAATCTTCCATAAAAGAAACACCTTTACCCATTATCGTATTACCAAGAATCACAGTCGGCTTTCCTTTGGTATTTTTTGCCTCTTCTAAAGCTGCAAGAATTTCTTCAAAATTATGCCCGTCAATTGTAATTACATTCCAATTAAAAGAACGGAATTTTTCATCTAAAGGGTGAATTCCCATAATGTCTTCAACATCACCATCAATTTGTTTTCTATTGTAGTCAACAAAAACACAAATATTATCAAGTTTGTAGTGAGCAGCAAACATTACGGCTTCCCAAATTTGACCTTCTTGAAGTTCCCCATCTCCACAAATTGCATAAACTCTTCTTGAGTGTTTATCCATTCTTGAACCTAAAGCTGCCCCAACAGCAACTGAAAGTCCTTGGCCAAGTGAACCACCTGAACATTCAATTCCGGGAACGTGAGCTTTACAAGGATGTCCTTCTAAAAAGCCATCAAGTTTTCTGAATTTTAGTAAGGCATTTTTTTCAAAATAACCTGACTCTGCCATCAAACTATAAATTACAGGTGTGACGTGCCCAATAGAAAAAAACCACATATCTCTTTCGGAGTATTCAGGATTCTTGGGGTCAATATTCATTTCGTTAAAAAATAATGCTGTTCCGTAATCTGTTGAAGAAAGTGAACCGCCAGAATGCCCAGAGCCAGCGTAAGTCAACATTGTAATAATGTCTCTTCTGACTTCTAAGGCTTTAGCTTTAAGTTCATCAATATTTAATTTTTTTCGCAATGTTTCAATTCCTTATTTTTATTAAAAAATTTTAAGACTGCCAAGTTAAATAAGAACCTTTGTTTTTCCAAACACTAAGAACTGAAAAAACAACGATTGAAAGACAAATTTGAGCAAAAAAAAAGCAGTCAAAATTAAAAATCTTGTCTGCTTTTGTTCTACAATTTATAAAATATAAACGTAAAATAGTTTTTTTAGGAATTAACCAACAATAGTTACATTGTCAGCTTGTGGTCCTTTTTGTCCTTGAACTACTTCAAAAGACACTTTTTGTCCTTCTACTAAAGTTTTTCTTCCAGAACCAGAATCAGCTATTGATCTAAAATGAACAAATACATCTGGTCCATTTTCACGTTCAATAAAACCAAATCCTTTTTCGTCATTAAACCATTTAACGACACCTGTTGATTGATCAGACATTTAATTACCTCTTTAAAGTTTGAGTTTATTTTAATAGTATAAAAATCATTGTAACAGAACATCTATTAGCAAATAAAAGATTTTAAGCTATTTAAGTTAAGCACTAAAGGTATGAAATTGATTTTGTTTCGCAAAATATAATTTAAAAGAATTATAAAATGGCTTTGGAAATTGCCTTTATTTTCAATAAAACATTCAGTTGAAAATAAAAACCCTGAATTTTGAGGCTTCTTGACAAAATTATTCTTCAAAATTTTGTCGTTAATAAAAAAGGAGAAAATTTAGCTCAACAAAAATAAGTAGAAAATATACGATTTTTTGCGAATCTCTTTAGAATTGTGAAATTAGGATTCGAAAAATTGTTTTTTGAAAATAGCTTTTTGTTAAATTGGACCAATATTTTATGCACTTACCACTTTAATTGAAAAAATATGCCACAACAAATCTTAGCAAATAATCTCACAAAATATTTTGAAGACTTTAGGGCAGTAAGTTCTGTCTCGTTTGAAGTAAATGAAGGCGAAATTTACGGCTTACTTGGTCCGAACGGAGCTGGTAAAACTACAACTCTGCGTATGCTTTCAGGAATCTTAAAGCCAAATCAAGGCTTTGTAAAAATTACAAATTTTGACATCCAAGAACAAAAAATTAATGCTTTAAAAAATTTAGGTTTCTTAACTGGAGACACTGGACTTTACGAAAGACTGAACGCAGAAGAAATGATTCGTTACTTCGGTGAACTTTCAGAAGTTGAACCTCAAGTTTTAGAAAATCGAATTAATGAACTAATCTCTACTTTTGAAATCTCAGAGTTTAGAAAAAAGCTTTGCGGAAAACTTTCGACAGGGCAAAAACAAAGAGTTTCATTGGCAAGAACTCTGATTCACAACCCACAAGTTATAATTTTGGACGAACCGACGACAGGATTAGACATTATTGCAAGTGAACTAATTTTGAAATTTATCCAAAAGGTGAAATCTCAAGGAAAAGCTATTATTTTTTCAACTCACAACCTTTCAGAAGTCGAAAGGCTTTGCGACAGAATCGGGATCATTCACAAAGGCGAAATGAAAATGCAAGGAACATTGCCTGAAATTCTTGATAAGACAGGAACAGAGTCTCTTTCAAATGCTTTTTTGAATTTAGTTGGAGACGAAACTTATGAGATTTAACGTCATAAAAACAATTTTCTTAAAAGAATTAAAAGAGACTTTACGAGATAAAAAAGTCCTTTTTATGATGATTTTACTGCCAATGTTTTTGTATCCGATTTTATTCATTGGAGTTAGCGAAATCACTGCTTTCCAAAAGGCAAAACTTGACAATAAAGATTTAAAAATTCTTGTTTCAGAACAAGTTTTCAACTCACCTTTGATTGATGCTTTAAAGGAAATCGAAAACGCCGAAATTGAAACTTCTGAAATAGATATTGAAACTGTTGACTCGTTAAAAAATGCGATTGGGATTTCAATTGAAGGAAATTATGAAGAATCGCTTTCTGCAAATTCTTCCGCTAAATTAAAAATTCTTTACGACTCAACAAAAGAATTACCAGTTTTAGCAAGAAAGAAAGTCAAAGAAAAACTTGCCGACTTAAATAAAGAAATTTTGGGCGAAAGACTTACTAAAATTGGTTTTGATTCAAGTTTCATTGAGCCAATTTCTATAGAATCCGAAGACATCGCTTCTGACGAGGACACTCTTGGAAATATTCTTGGCAAAATCATTCCGTCACTTTTGATTTACTTTTTGTTGCTTGGTGCAATTTATCCTGCAATTGACTTGACAGCAGGAGAAAAGGAACGCAAAACCTTACAAACAATCTACTCCGCTCCACTTTTGATTCCAGAAATTATTACTGGGAAATTCCTTTTGGTTTACGCAGTAGCACTTGCATCTTCATTTGCAAACATTTTGAGTATGCTCGGAACTTTGGCTTTTCAGTTTTTTATCGGTGAAGGAAGCTCATTAGGTTTTGAACTCAAACTTGCATTTTCGTTCAGCAATTTCATTTGGATTTTTATCCTTTTACTCTTGATGGGAAGTTTGATTTCTGCAATCACAATGACGGTTTCACTCTTAGCTAAATCTTATAAAGAAGCCCAAAGTTTCGTTACCCCTTTGATTGTAGTTTTTATAATTCCGTTAGTTGTAGTGAACCTTCCCGGAATGGAACTCGACGTTACAACCGCTTTAATTCCAATTTTGAATGTTTTACTTGCGATGGTTTCGATTTTCAAAAATACAGTTGATTTACAAAATATTTTCCTCGTAGTTCTCACAACTTTGGGTTATGCAGGACTTGCAATTTTTGCTTCAATCAAAATGTTTAGCAATGAAAATGTAATCACAGGCGAAAAAATCAGCTACAAACAAATCCTACAATCCGATGGGAAAAAGTTCTTTGGTGGTAGTGAAGCCTTGCTTTTCTTTTTTGTAGTTTTACTCGTTTACCTTTACATCGGAACTACTTTGCAAACAAAATTGGATTTAGTTACGGGTTTAATTTTGTCACAAATTGGAATTCTGGGTGGACTTTCACTTTTGGTTGCTTTGAGTTTTAAAGTTGATTTCAAGAAATTTTTCCAATTCAATCCTTTTGGAGTAAAGGCATTTTTCGGTTCAGTTTTATTAGCTTTTTCAATGTGGCTTCCTTTAGTAATTTTTCAAGAAATGATTCCAATGGAATACTTGGAAGAATTCGCAAAAGCCCTTGAACCTATCGAATCTTTGCCATTTTTCGCAATGGTTTTAGTAATCGGAGTTTTGCCCGGAGTTTTTGAAGAACTTGTTTTTCGTGGCGTAATTTTTTCAGGTTTAAAAAATTCTCACGGCAAATGGACAGTAATTTTGATTTCAGCTTTGACTTTTGGAATTATGCATATGAGCATTTTTAGGCTAATTCCAACTTTCTTAATCGGAATTGTTCTGGGTATTATCGTTTGGGAAACAAAGTCAATTATCCTAAGCATAATGACTCATACAATTCACAATTCACTTTTAGCTTCACTCGAAAAAGTTGGCGAAACAATGTCTCCAGACTACCTATTAATTTTTGAAGAAAATTTTTACTTTTTTGTTTTTGGAGGTTTAGTTTTGGTAGCAATAGGTTTAATTTTGGTAACTTCTGAAAACAGAAACTTAAAATTTCAGAACGAATTAAAATGAAAATTTCAGCTTTACTAATTGATTTAGACGGCACAATTTATTCTAAAGGAGAAGTTTTTCCTCAAGCCAAAATCGCATTGGAAAAAATTTCAAGCCTGAAAATCCCTTATAAATTTATCACTAACACAACTACAAAAACTCAAAAAAAATTGCTCAAAAGTTTGAAAGAATTGGGAATTGGGGCAAATAGTGAAACTCTTTTTACTGCACCAAAAGCAGCTTTGAATTTTTGCAAAAGCCAGAATCTAAGGAATGTAAAGTTGGTTCTACAAGACGACAGTTTAGAAGAGGATTTTCAAGAATTAAGTTTAGTTTCAAAAAATCCAGAAGCAGTGATTTTGGGAGATTTAGGAAACAAATTTTCACTTGAAACTTTGAATCCAATTTTTCAAGATTTGATGAACGGAGCAAAATTAATTGCTTTGCACAAAAATAGATTTTGGGAATCAAAAGACAGCTTAACAATGGATTTAGGCTGTTTCGTTTCAGCTTTAGAATTTGCTTCAAACACAAAAGCTGTTGTTTGCGGAAAGCCTTCAAAAGACTTTTTCGAATTAGCTATTTCAGATTGGGATTTACCAAAAGAAGAAATTGCAATCATTGGTGATGACATTGAAACTGATGTTTTTGGTGGACAAAATACTGGTTTAAAAGGTATTTTGGTTAAGACAGGAAAATTTAATCAAAACTTTGTAAACCGAAGCGGGGTTAAACCCGATTTAATTTTACAGAACTTTGGTGAAATTTTAAATTATTTTTAGAGAAGACATTCCACTAAGCAAAAGTTAATTTTATGGAAGAAAAAAAGAAATTTATAAAAGAACTTACCGCAGGTGATATTGTTACATCATTTTTCTTTTTAGAAAAAATGACTTTGAGAACAAACCGAAACACAGGGCAAAAGTTCATTGAATTAATTTTAAGAGATAAAAGTTCTTCAATTTTGGCTTTAGTTTTAGCTAATGCAGAAGAAAAGTTTTTAAAAATTTCCGAAAAATCAGTTGTGAAGATTCGTGGTAACGTTGGTTCAAAAAATAATAAAAAATTCCTTACAATTGACAAAATCAGACTCATCACTTCTGAAGATGAAATTTCCTCTTATGACTTGATTCCAAGTTCAACTAAAACTTCAGAACAAATTCTGAAGGCATTAGAATTCAAAGCTAAACATTTCAAAAACATTTATTTACAAAGACTTTGTGAGTTCTTTTTTGCTGATGAAATTCTTTTGAAAAAATTTTTTAAAGCACCTGCAAGTTTGGAAGGAAATCATAATTTCTTAGGTGGATTAGCCGAACACACTTTCGGAGTTGTAAAAGTCTGCGAACTTCTTGCAGAACAGTACCAAAATCTTAATAAAGAACTTTTGATTACTGCCGCAATCTTCCACAAAGTCGGAAAAATCGAAGAATACATTTATGAAACTCATTTGGATTTTTCCGAACAAGGAAAACTAATAGGATACATTCCAACAAGTCTCCACATTTTGGAAAAAGGTTTCGACAAAATCTTAGATTTTCCGATTAAAATTAGCTCAAGCCTCAAGCATTTAATTTTAGCTCAAGACAAAAAATTTATCAAAGAAACACTGCTTTTGGAAGCTGAGGTCCTACAAATTGCTATCGAAATTGACGTTCTTTTGAACAAGCCGAAAGTTTAGTTTTCCAACTCCTTTTTGGCAATTTCAGAAATTTCTTCCAACAAGTCTTTTGAAGGTAAATTTCCCAAAGCATTAACCGCAGATTCAAGTTGGGCAAAAGATTTTGTTCCGCACAAAGCTGTACTTAACTCCTCAAACTGCAAAACAAACCCAAGTGCCATTTCCAAACCAGTGTGATTGTTAGCTTTGAGAATCGGCATAATTTTTTCCATTGCGTTGAATTTTGGCTTTCTGTCCGCAGACTTCCACCAAGGAGCGTGAGAACGTGCATCGGCTTTGTCATATTTTCTGTTCGGAGTTACAGTTCCTGTCAAAATTCCTTTGTCAAGAGTTCCCCAACTCATAAAACCTAAATTCTTTTCTCGAATAATTTCAAACAAACTTTCTTGCGGATACCTTGCAAACAAATTGAATTCATTTTGCAAAACTTCGACTTGAGCAATTTCACAGGCTTTTTCGATGTCTTCTGGAAAAGAGTTACCAAGTCCAATGTGGCGAATTTTGCCTTCTTCTTTAGCTTTGTAAAGAACTTCCATTGGTTTGCGAATGTCGTGTTTTTCGTCGGGCCAATGAATCATAAACAAATCAATGTAATCTGTTTGCAAATCCTTAAGCGATTGGTCGAGCATTTTTTGTGCAATTTTCGGGTCGTTGTTCATATCAACTCGTTTTGAACTATCCCAAGTAACACCTGATTTGGAGACGATAAAAACCTTTTCACGCATACCTTTAAATGCTTTCCCAAAACGTTTTTCCGAAAGTCCAAAGCCGTAAATTGGAGCTGTGTCAAAAAGATTAATTCCAGAATCGTAGGCTTTGTGAAGCAAGTCCAAAGCATCTTTTTCTTCCACAAAACCGAATCCGTAACCTCCTCCTTCACCACTTACTGCTGCTCCTCCAAAACCAATTTCGGAGACTTCAAAACCTGCTATTGAACCAAATTTTCTGTATTTCATATTTTTTGCTTTCAATTTTTAAAATAAAAGTCCTGTTAAAAGACTTATCCTTAAACCATTTTTTGAGAAAATAACTGCTAAATCTAAAGGAACATTTGCATTTCCCCATTCAAAGTTTTTTCCAGCACTTAGAGTTAAAGAAACTCCAGCTAAAGAAACATTTGGACCGATTCCAAATTGAAAATTAGAATTTGTTCTTAAACCAATTAGTCCTGTCCAAGAAGGAAAAAATAGATTTTTCTCTAAGCCACCAAACAACAAAATATTTGCAAAATAAAATTCACCTTTTTCATTTGTATTCGAAATTAAGTGTTCCTTCTGATAGCCAAATTGCATAATAAAATGACCCGTTTTATACTCTGTTTCACCAATTGTAATTTTATCTTTGTCTAAGTAAGTTCCGCCAATCCTAAAACCAGAATTCTTTGAAAAGAAGTCAAATCCATTATTGTAATGATTTCTTGGGAAGATTTGTGCTTGTGAAATGTTTGAAACAAGAAAAACCAAAACAATGGATTGAATTAAAACTAATTTCATTTTTCCTCCTAAAATTAATTCTTCTTTTGAAACACGGATTAGACGGATTAAAAGATTTTTAAAACGAGAGTACTACCTCTCTTTCAGAGTTAGCACCGCAAAATTTATAAAATTTCTTTTTAAATGATTAATTTCTTTAGAAAGAAATAATCGCTCTTAAATCCGTAAAATCCGTGATTTAATTTAGCACAACAACCAAGCTAATCAAAATTAATGTCTAAAGTGTCTTTTGCCTGTGAAAATCATTGCGATTCCTGCTTCGTTTGCGGCTTGAATTACTTCTTCGTCACGAATCGAACCTCCAGGTTGAATTATTGCTTTCACTCCGTTTTGAACTGCTTCGTCAATTCCGTCTCTGAAAGGGAAAAATGCATCAGAACTCAAAACCGAACCTCCAAGCGGATTCTTTTCGTCAACTGCTTTCATAACTCCGAGTTTTGCAGCGTCAACTCTTGACATTTGACCTGCTCCGATTCCGATTGTTCTTTTGTCATTTGCGTAAACAATTGCATTTGATTTTACGTGTTTTACAACTTTCCAAGCGAATCTTAAAGCTGACATTTGCTCGGCAGTCGGTTGTGCTTTTGTTACAATTTTCCAATCTTCTTCTTTATCAATTTCAAAATCATTCTCTTGAATCAAAATCCCGTTTACAACTTTTTTGATGTCAAATTCATTAATTTTAAATTCTGAGAAATCGACTTCGAGAAGTCTTAAGTTTTTCTTCTTTCCAAGAATTGCAAGTGCCGTTTTGTCGAATTTTGGAGCAATTACAACTTCCATAAAAATCTTAGCCATTTCCTCTGCCATTTCTTCGTCAATCGTTCTATTTGCAACAACGATTCCACCGAAAGGAGATTTTGTGTCAGTCGAAAATGCTCGCCTGTAAGCCTCTGCAATTGAGTCAGCTTGTCCAACTCCACAAGGATTCATATGTTTTAAAATTGCAACTGTTGGTTTTGAAAACTCACGAATCAAAGAAATTGCGGCATTTGCATCAGCGATGTTGTTGAATGAAAGTTCCTTACCTTGAAGCTGTTTGACAACATCAAAAAAGTTTCCATAAAGTGCCGCTTTTTGATGAGGATTTTCACCGTAACGAAGAACTGACTCAAGTTTTAGGTTTGAGTTAAACTGCTGTGGAATTACTTCTTCCGATTGCTCAGTCAAATAATTTGCAATCAAAGAATCGTAACGGGAAGTGTGATTGAAAGTCTTTTTTGCAAGTTCAATTCTTGTTTCAAGTTTTGTGTTTCCACTTTCGCTAATTTCTGAAAGTGCTTTCTCGTAATCGCTTGAGTCAACTAAAACTGTAACAAATTTACAATTTTTCGCAGAAGAACGAAGCATTGTTGGACCGCCAATGTCAATGTTTTCGATTGCGTCGTCAAAAGTGCAATTCGGCTTTTTGATTGTTGATTCAAAAGGATAAAGATTCACAACAACGAGGTCAATCAAACCGATTTCCATTTCTTTGGCTTCTTGGAGATGGTTTTCTTTTGAACGGTCGGCGAGAATTCCACCGTGAATTTTTGGCTGTAAAGTTTTGACTCTTCCGTTCATAATTTCAGGAAAACCTGTGTAATCAGAAACTTGAATTACCGCAACTCCGTTTTCAGAAAGAAGTTTTGCCGTTCCACCTGTGCTTAGAATTTCAATTCCTTGTTTATCCAATTCACGACAAAAATCAACGATTCCTGTTTTGTCTGAAACGCTGACTAACGCTCTTTTTATTTTATCCATTATTTTTTCCATTTATTAAATCTGACATTTCTTTGACAGCATTTTCCAAACCTACAAAAACACTTTTTGCGATTATTGAAAAGCCGATATTGTATTCTTCGATGTGAGGAACTTTTAAAATTTCATAAACATTGTTGTAATCAATTCCGTGTCCAAGCGAAACTTGAAGTCCGATTTCGTGACCAAGATTTGAGCCTTTTACTAATTTTTCGATTTCTTTTTGTTGTTCAATTTTAGTTTTGGAATTACCAAAAGTTCCTGTGTGAAGTTCGATTACAGTTGCTCCAACTTCTTTTGAAGCACGAATTTGTTTTTCGTCTGCGTCAATAAAAAGACTAACAACGATTCCACTGTCTTTTAATTTTGATACATTTTCTTTAAGACTTTCAAAATTTCCGACAACGTCTAAACCGCCTTCTGTCGTAACTTCTTGGCGTTTTTCTGGAACGATTGTAGCCATATTTGGCAAAATTTTGCAAGCAATTCCTACCATTTCAGAAGTGTTAGCCATTTCCAAATTCAAGTGAGTTTTTACAACCTGTTTAAGGATTTCAACATCTCTGTCATTGATGTGTCTTCGGTCTTCTCTCAAATGACAAACGATTCCGTCAACTCCTGCATTTTCAGCAATTAAAGCAGCAGCGATTGGGTCAGGGAAATTTTCTTTTCTTGCTTCTCTTAAAGTTGCAACGTGGTCAATGTTTAAACCAAGTCTTTTGTGCATTTTTAGCCTTTTGAATTAATTCAAAAATTTAAAATAAATTTGGCGAGAATTTAAGTTTTTGAGTTCTTTTTTCCAACAGATTCTAAAGTTAAAAATTTTGTAACCAAAAAATCTCGTTTTCGTCAAATAAAATCAACCTTAATTTTAAAAATCGGAGAAATTAAAATGAATGTTCTAATTTTAGGAGGAACGAATTTTGTCGGACCTCAAATTGCTAAACAACTTCACAACAGAGGGCATAAAGTTTCACTTTTTCACAGAGGAGTTACCGAAGCTCATCACATAATTCCAGAAGAAGTTCATCACATTCGTTGTGGAAAAGATGGAAAATTGGAAGATTTTCTTGAAGAAATCAAAATCTTTAGTCCTGACGCAGTAATTCATATGACTCCAATAGGAGAAAAGGACTCAAAAAGGATAGTGAATTTCTTCAAAGGAATTACTGAGAGAATTATTTCAATTAGTAGTATGGACGTTTACCAAGTTTACGGAGTTATTCACGAAACTGAGAATGTTCCGATAAATAATGAAATTATTACAGAATCTTCACCTTTAAGAACAAACCTTTACCCTTATCGAAAAGATTTTCCTGATAAAAATCACGTTCTGCATAACTATGACAAAATTTTAGCTGAAAGAGAAATTTTAGGGGATTCTGAGATTTCAGGAACTATCTTGAGACTTCCAGTGATTTATGGCGAAAGAGATTTTCAGCACAGATTCTACTCTACTCTGAAAAGATTTGAGGATAAAAGACCTGCAATTTTGCTTGAAGAAACTTTTGCAAAATTCATCATTTCAAGGGCATTTGTCGAGGACGTAGCTTTCGCGATTGTTTTGGCAACTGAACAAGAGAAAGCAAAGAATCAGGTTTACAACGTTGCAAACGAATATTTTTTAACTGAAAAAGAAATGAATAAAAAGTTAGCAGAAGTTTTTGGTTGGAAAGGAAAAATTGTTGTCATTCCAGATGCCGATTCAGAGAAAGCAAAAAGTATGCGGCAACACATAATTTCAAGCTCAGAAAAAATTAGAACAGAGTTAGGCTACAAAGAACTCTACCCTTTTGAAGAAGGTTTGAAAAAAACAGTCGAATTCCAAATGGAAAATCCGCCGAAGAAAATTGACCATAAAATGTTTGATTACAAAAAAGAAGACGAGATTTTATCAAAATTAATTACTTAAATAAATCGCTTCTTTTAAAGTTTTCAATATTCATTTTCAATTGCTAAAAAAAATTGTAAATTAATAAATTCTCAAGGGTAATTAAGCCCTTAAGCAAAATATGGAGATTAAAAATGTCAAAACAAAACCTGTGGGAAGACATAAAAAAAAGTCTTAAAGAAGGCGTAGATTTTGCAATCAATAAAACTGAAGAATACACTAAAGTTGGTAAAATTAAATTAGACATTCTTGGAATTAAAAGAAGAATCGAGAGAGCATTTACCGAACTTGGAGGTATTTCTTACCATCACTCAACTTCAAAGAAAAAGACAGTTTTAACAAACACTAAAGTCTTTAAAGAAATCATTGGTAAAATCGATGAGCTAAAAGTTGAGTTAGAAGCAAAAGAAAAAGAATTAGAGAAAATCAAATCTGAGTTCAACATTGTTGACGACGCAGAAGTTACTTTTGAAGAACCGATAACAGAAGTTAAAGTCGAAGATGTTGAGTTTGAAGAAACTGTTGAAGAAAAGCCTAAAAAGAAAGCTACTCCAAGAAGAAAACCTGCTACTAAAAAAGCTACAACGACTAAGAAAACAACAACGACAAAAAAAACCGAACCTAAAACAACTACTGAATCAAAAGAAGAATAAGACTCAAGAATGGAATTTGAACCTTCGATTCTTCTAATTGACGACGAAGAAAACATTAGAAAATTTCTAACTCGCTCTTTTACAAAGAAGGGTTACAAAATTAAAACTGCTCCAACCGCCGAAGACGGTTGGAGTATTTTGTCTAAGGAAAAAATAGACATTTTAATTCTAGACATTAATTTGCCAGGAATGTCTGGAATTGATTTGCTCCAAAAAATCCGCGAAGTTGATGAGAAATCACCATTCATTGTAATGATTACAGCTTATGGCGATGTAAAAACCGCAGTTACTGCAATGAAAGCTGGAGCTCAAGACTACATCACAAAGCCTTTTGAATTCGCCGAAATTGAAATCGTAATCCAACAAGCTTCAAAATTTATTTCGCTTTCCCAAAAAGTAGATATTTTAGAAAAGCAGATTCCGAAACGCACAAGTTTTGGAGATATGATAGCACAAAGTCCTGCAATGTTGGAAATATTCGACATTATCAGCAAAGTTTCAAAATCTCCTACCTCAACAATTCTAATCACTGGTGAAACAGGAACCGGAAAAGAGCTCGCCGCAAGAGCAATTCACCAAAGTTCTAATCGAAGTAAAAAACCCTACATTGCAATAAACTGCACTACAATTCAAGAGACTTTACTTGAAAGTGAGCTATTCGGACACGAAAAAGGCTCGTTCACTGATGCAAAAGAACGCAAAAAGGGTTTGTTTGAACTTGCAAATGGAGGAACTATTTTATTAGACGAAATTGGTGATATGGACGTAAAACTTCAAGCCAAACTTCTTCGAGTTCTCCAAGAAAAGACAATCCGCCGAATCGGTGGCGAAAGTGATATTCCAATTGACATCAGAGTCATTGCAACTACTCATCAAGAATTAGAAAATGCTGTTTCAGAAGGCAAATTCAGACAAGATTTATTTTTTAGGCTAAACGTAATTCCGATAGAACTTCCACCTTTGCGTAAAAGAAGAGAAGACATTTCAATGCTTGCAGAAGCCTTCCTTGCACATTTTAACAAAGATTTTGGAAAAGAAATCAAAGGATTTAGCGATTCGGCAAAAAAGGCTCTTACTAATTACCCTTGGAATGGAAACATTCGTGAACTCAAAAATGTAATCGAAAGAATAGTTCTAATCGAAAGTTGTGAAGAAATTGATGTTCACAATATTCCCAAAAATATCTTGGCTTACCTTGGAGAGATGAATTCAAACCAGAAATTTCTACTTTCTTTAGACGAAGATAACTTGAGTTTTAACGATGCTAAAAATAAAATCGTGAACGAATTTGAAGTCAATTACATCACAAGCCTTTTAGAAAAAACAAACGGTAACGTTACCCAAAGTTCAAAAATTTCTCAGACAGACAGAAGCAGTTTGCAAAGAATTATGCGAAAACACGGGATTAAATCTGAAAACTTCAGAGATAGTTAAATTGAAATCCCTAATTCACAATTACTTAACAACAAAATTTTATATTCAAATTAATTTGAAAAGCACAAAATGAAAAAATATCTACTTTTAGCACTCACTCTCTTTTTTGTACAAAACTCATTTGCACAAAACGACAATTTTAATGCAACACTTTGGACTCAAGTTTCTGCTGAATTCAGAGCTTTAACTTTACAAACTTACAAAAATGCCACTAAAAATTTAGAATCTGCTCTTAAAGACAAAAATTGGTCAGCAGAAATTTCACAAAGAGAAGGATTCGAAGACCTTACTCCTTGTGTTATTTTGGACATTGACGAAACGGTTTTAGACAACTCAAATTATCAAGGGCAACTCGTTTTGGACAACTCAAGTTATGCCACAAAAACTTGGGACAAATGGATTAAAATGGCAAAAGCGACAGAAGTCAAAGGAGCTTTAAATTTTGTCAAAGAAGCTAAAGAAATGGGAATCACTGTTTTTTACTTAACTAACAGAAAATGTATCGAAAGAGACGATTTGGCTTGCCCACAAGAGTTAGAAACAATCAAAAATTTGGAAACCTTAGGTTTCCCAAAAGTCAAAAAAGAAGAAATTTTACTTCGCTATGAAAGAGAAGAATGGGGTTCAGAAAAAATTTCACGTCGTCAGGAAATTGCAAAAGACTACAGAGTTTTAATGCTTTTTGGCGATGATTTAGGCGATTTTATACCAGAAGTTAAAAAGAAAATTACTTTTGAACAAAGGTTTGAATTAGTTGAAAATTTTAATGATTATTGGGGCGAAAAATGGTTTATCTTGCCGAACCCGACTTACGGCTCGTGGTTAGGAATTCTTGGAAAAAATAAAAGTGAATTCCTCAAAGGTTACAAAACAAATTCAGAAATGGAGCAATCATCTGATGAAAAAAATTAGCATTCTATTTTTACTTTTTACTTTAATTGGAACTGTTTTTGCGAAACAGAACAAAAAGCAAACTACTGTAAATTTACTTTTTACGAATGACATTCACGGTGTTTTTACAGAACAACCTGCAACTTTTATGAATCCAACTCACCCACCAATGCTTTCGGGTTTTCCTGGTTTTGTAACTTATTTAAAAAATATCAAAAAAGACGCTGTTCGCAAAAATGAAGGTGTTTTGGTTTTTGATTCTGGAAACTTTTTTCAAGGAAATCCAATCGCAGTTTTAGATTCAGGAAGATCTGCAATCGAAATGATGAACGGACTTTACGACGCAATGACACTTGGACCTTACGACTTCATTTTCGGCTCAAAAAATATCGAAAACCTTTCTGAGCAAGCAACTTTCCCAATCGTTGCTGCAAATTTAAACCCTACAGCAGGTAGTTTTGCTAAAGTCAAGCCTTTTGTTATCAAAGAGTTTAACGGTGTAAAAATCGGAATTTTAGGTTTAGTTACAGGAAGTTTAAGAAATGCTGTTATTCGTGCAAATCTCAAAAATTTAAGTCCAGTTTCAGAAGTTGAAGCAATGAAAGAATGGATTCCAAAAATTAAAGAAGCTGGTGCAGATGTTGTAATTATTCTCGCAAGTGCCGGAATTCCTTACGACCGAGAAGACAAGTACGAAGAATTTTTGACAGAAGTAGATGAAGGACTTGACGTTGAAAATGCTTCATTAAATGCTCTTGGAGTCGCAAAGTATGCTAAAGGAGCTGATTTGATTTTGACAAGTGGAGCCGGAAGAGGTTACAACGTTCCTTGGTACGACCCCGAATCTCACGTTTACGTTTTTCAAAATTATGGAGGCGGCTCAGAATTCGGTCACATAAAAATGAAAATTGATTCCGAGACAAAAAAGTTCGTTGGGTTTGAAAATGCAATCTACAACGATGCTGGTCAAACTGCGATGCAAGAAAGATTTCCTGCCGACAAAGAAACAGCTACGAAAGCAAATTCAACACTCGAAAAGGCAATGAAAAATCTTTACGATTACAAAGAAATTAAAGCAGAAGTAAAAATTAGCGAAGCCAAAGCAGAAGATTTTAGGGCAAAAAGACCAAACAACTGGGAAGTTCCAAGCGTGAATTTGGAAGATGAAATTGACATTATTACTTGGAACTTAGAATTTTTTCCTGCAAGTGACGAAGAAACAATCGAAGCACTTTCTGAAATTATGATGGACTTGGACGCTGACATTTTCGCTTTACAAGAGATTAGATACACTGGCTGGTTAAGCGATTTAATGGAAAAAATCCCTCATTACGGATTAGTTGCCTCTCAACAAGCTTCGTTTATGGATTTAGCAATTGTTTACAAAAAAGATATGTTTCACTTGGTTGGTCAAACTGAACCTTTTGCTGAAAATGATTACGATTATGCAGGAAGACCACCGCTTCGAGGAGATTTTATTTACTACAAGAATGGTGAAAACATTCCCCTTTCAATTATTAACCTCCATATGAAATGTTGTAATTCAGGACTTCAAAGACGTAAAAATGCTGTAAAAAAATTGCATTCTTACGTTGACAAAGAATACCAAAATGGCACAAAAAACTTCATAATTTTAGGTGACTGGAATGATGACTTAAAAGATGCTCCAGGTGAACACAGTTTTGATTCATTCTTTAACGACGACAGATTTTATTTTGCAAACCAAGAATTAGTTTACGACATCGAACAATCTTCTTATCCACACGAACCTTGGGTAAGTTACCTTGACCACATTTTAGTTTCAGAATACTTAGTTCCAAAAGATTCAGGTTACAGAATTCAAACAATTTTAATGGATAAATTTATGGGCGGAATGGAAATTTATGAAAAATTACTTTCTGACCATAGACCTGTGGCTTTAGGTTTTAAACTCAAAAAGCCATTTTAAAAATGCCCTGTTGAAATTTCGACAGTGGCGATATTTCGACGTTTCCATAACGACAAATTTTATGAACCCTTGATTTAAGAGATTGAATCAAGGGTTTTCTTTTTGGCATTAAGTTTGAAAGAATCAGAATCAAACTTACTTCAAAATGGAAAAGAAAATGGAAACCAAATTAAATTTATCGGATTACGGCTCAACTCAACTCCAAGAGTGGCTGCGAGCAAATCTTGTTGACGGACAAATCGCAAAAAGAAATTCTAATCAAGCAACTAAGTTTTACAATTCAAATAAACAAATGTGGATTGATATTTTCCATAACACAAATGTTTCTCAAGTAGAGTTTATCCCAAGTGCCTTTTGGGTAATAATTCCAACAGCTGAACAGATTGAAAAGTACATTTCAAGCTTTTGCAAAAAAAATAAACTTGTTTGGAGCTATGTTTTAAGAGATTTAAATCAACGCCTTATTGAAATTTACAATTCAGACTTAAAACTTATTTATTCAACTTCAATGCAATTCAGTAAAGATAAAATTGAAATTCAAGAGTCAAGAATTTTGACATTAAAGTGGATTTGCAACCAAATTCAAAAATCTAATAAATTTTCTCAAACAAAAATCGCAGTATAATTTTTTTCACATTTACTACCCCTACTATCTCGAAAAAACTCATACGAAATGTTAACTTTAATTAGTTAGCATTTCTAGAGTTTTACCTCCTTCTTTATTAATTTTTTATAAATCACTTCTTGTTTCAAATCTTTTCATTAAATTTTATTTTCAACAAAAATTCTAAGGGTAAAAAGATGAATTTTGATGCAAATAAAATTATTAATGATTTTATAGACAAAAATGACAACTCTAAGTTAGAAAAGAACTTTTCTTCAATTTCTTTTTCTGAGTTTCTTGAAAAACTTTCAGCTAATCCAGAAACTTTTGCAAGAAATTCAGCTGGCTATTTGTCCGATATGTTTGATTTTTACGGTTTTTATGAAATTGACTCCTTTGGTGAAAAGATTAAACGTTGGAGAGTTTTCGATTCAGTAACTGATTCAAAAAAACGTTATAAAATTATTGGAAATGAGGAAATTCAAAATTACATAGTTGGGAAAATTAAATCTTTTTCAAATCAAGACCGCGTTGGAAAAATGATTTTGCTGAAAGGTCCAACAGGAACTGCAAAATCTACTCACTTAATTTGTATTGCTTCTGCAGTACAAGAATTTTCAAAAACTGAAGAAGGTGCTGTTTACACATTAAGTTGGGAGATTCCTTATAATTTTGGCGAACAATTTGAATTCGGAATTCAACTCGGGAAAAGTTCTCAAAAGTCAACTCAAAGCAAAAAAAATATTATAAAAAAAACTTGTGACTACAATGACTCTCCTCTTTTCATTTTGCCCAAAAATATGCGTAAAGATTTTTTGGAAAAGTTGGAAAAAGAACACAACATCGAAGGCAAATTAACAAAAGAAACTAACCTTGATGGCGAACTTTGCGTAAACTGTAATCGGATTTACAATCGTCTTTTGAATCACTTCAAGGGCGACCACAGGAAAGTTTGGGAACACGTCCAAGTTGACAGAATGATTCTTTCTTTGTTCGGGAATACTGGAGTTATCAAAATTGACCCACAGAAAAATCCTGATTTTAATGTTAGAGAAGAAAAAATTTGGGGTTACCGAGAACTACCAACGATTATGCACGACATTTCTTTTATGACACCAAGTTCTGGTGGAATTCATCGTGGAAATCGTGGAATGATTGAATACAGCGATATTTTCAAACGCTCTTCTGAATATTTAAAGTGTTTGCTTGACGTTGTTCAAGAAGGAATAATTTCTGAAGGATCGATTCGTGTGAATTTAGATTCGGTTTTATTTGCAACTTCTAACGAAGAAGATTTTCTGCGTTTCACCCAAGACCCACTTTACGTCCCTTTTCGCAGAAGATTAGATTCTGTTGATTTGGGATACTCATTAAAAATTTCTGATGAGAAAAAAATTCACGCATCACATTTTAGATTTCTAAAAAATGAATTTGAATTCTGCCCTTTCAGTGAAGAAGCTCTTGCAATTTGGGCAGTTACGACAAGAATGGAAGAACCTATTCAAACTTTTGAAGACTACAAAAAAGAAGATTTGCAAACCATTGCCAAAATCACTCCTTTACTAAAAGCTCTGGTTTACGACCAAAGAGAACTTCCACAATCCACGCTAAATCTTGCTGGAAAAGAAGAGGAAATTTCTTACCAAGAAAACATTACTCTTCAAAAGAATTTGAAATTACTCAGAAGTGAATGGAAGTTCTTAAAACAATCTGATAAATCTATTAAATATGAAGGACTTATTGGAGCATCGCCGACTGTCGTTGAAACAATTTTACAGAATTTAACAAATGGTAATCCTAGTTCAATTACTTATTTAGAAGTTATTAAATCTATACAAAATTTTGTGGATAAAAGCAAATTGCATTACGCTTTTATTGGAAGAGGAATCGACCCAAACAAGCCTTTTTACTTTATCGAAAACAACTTGGACGCAATCGAGAATTATTACAACCAACAACTTATCAAAAACATTCTTGACGCTTCAGGAATAATTGTTGAAAGTGAATTAGAAATTAAACTAGAAAAATATATTAACTGTCTTAAAACACATTTGACAAAAGAAAAAAGTTATTTCGACAAAGAATCTCAAAAGTACATTGAAACTGATTACGATTTTATGGAAAAATTTGAGAGCAATCTTGAAGGGTTTAAAAAAGGAAATATTGAAGACGAAAGAAGTAGGATTCAATTTAAATTGGCTGAAGGAATTCAGAATCTAAAAAGTAATTTTGAAGGAATCAAAATCACTCCTCAAGTTTATAAAAACATTCTTAATCGTGAAATACAGTTTTATAAAAGACACTTAATCAAAACTCATTCAAAAAAGTTAAACACCTTAGTTTTAGATACTTTAAGTTATTTAGATAAATTAATTTATGGCGAGGAAATAAGTCAAACTAAGGAATTAACTGAAGTTTTAAATTTTGTAAAGAAATTGAAACTAAATGGTTTTCAAGAAAGGAGTTTACGTTCTCTACTTGGTCATTTGATTAGTAAAAAATTACTTTTTTAAAATCAATAAAATTGAATTAACAATTTTCTAAAAACTTCTTTAATTTTGACAGATATTTTTTAGGAAACAAACTTAGAAATTAATGCTTAAATCTCTTTACATAAAAAATTATGCACTGCTTGAAGAAGAAAAAATCGAATTTTCGGAAGGGCTAAACATCATCACTGGTGAAACAGGAGCTGGAAAATCAATAATTCTCGGTGCCTTGTCTTTGATATTGGGAGAAAGAGTCAAACCAGAGTCAATTCGAAGTGGAAAAGATTTTGCAATTGTTGAAGCAGAATTTGTTGACGGAAGCGATAGAATTTTAATCAGGCGTGAAATTAACGGTAAGTCTAACAACAAAATTTCGATTAATAAACGCACTGTAACACTTGTTGAACTCAAAAAATTCTCGTCTTACCTAATTGATTCGCACACTCAACACGAGCAACACACTTTACTAAATCCTGAAAATCACATCAACTCAGTTGACGAGTTCGGCGATTTAAATTCTTTAGTACAAAGGACGAAATATAGCTTTCAGAAAATAGCGGAACTGAGACAAAAACTTATTCGAATCAAAGCCAAACAAGCAGACTTTCAGCAAAAAAAAGAATTGTATCACTACCAATTTGAAGAATTGATGAATGCAGAACTCTTTCTCAATGAAGACGAGCAAATCGAAAAAGAGCTTCGGCTTTTACAAAACGCCATTAAAATTAAAAAAATGACGTTTGCAATTTGTAATCATCTTTTTGAAAGTGAGAATTCTATTTTTGAACAGCTTCAACTTCAATCTAAAGCGATGAGTGAGCTTGGAACTTTTGTCGAAGAAGTGAATAAATATTCCGCAGACATCGAAAGTGCTTTGACTTCAATTTCTGAAACATCACATTTTTTATCAAAAATTAGTGAGAATGTTGAATTCAACGACGAAAGATTCGAAAGCCTTCAAGAACGCCAAATAATTTTAGACTCTCTAAAGAAAAAATACAAAACCGACCTAAATGGACTTTTAGAAAAAATTGCGAAACTACAAACTGAATTAGAGCTTGAACTTTCTTTTGAAAAAGAGTTTAAAGAAACGGTAAAACAGTACGAAATTGAAAAAAGTAACTACTCTACTCTTGCTTCAAAATTATCAGAATCTCGACGGAAACTTGTTTCAAAAATCGAATTTATGGTAACAAAAGTTTTAGCTCGAATTGGAATGGAAAAATCACAATTCAAAATTTTGGTGAACAGGTACGAGAACCCAAAAGGAATTGCAGAAATTGACGGTGTAAAATTTTTGTCAAAGGAAAGTGGAATTGATGAAGTGGAATTTTACATTTCTACAAACATTGGTGAAAATTTAAAGCCTTTGGCAAAAATCGCTTCTGGAGGTGAGATTTCAAGAATTATGCTTGCCTTGAAAACTGTAATCGCAAAAGCAAGTTTGACACCAACTTTAGTTTTTGACGAAGTTGATTTAGGAATTTCTGGTAAAATCGCTTTAGCAGTTGGGAAGACTTTAGCAAATCTTGGCAAAAAACATCAAGTGATTTGCATTACTCATTTGCCTCAAATTGCAGCTCAAGGTGAAAATCACTTTGCAGTTCGGAAAGAAGTAATTGGTAAAAGAACCTTTACAAAAGTGTCAATGTTGAACGAGAAAGAACGAATTTATGAAATCGCAAAGTTAATCTCTGGCTCAAAAATTACAGAAACAAGTCTTGAACTTTCTAAATCTTTACTTTCTGACGGGTAGCTTTATTTATCTTTAGTTTTCTTTTGCCAGAAATAAAGTGAAGCAAAACCAACTCCTCCAATTAAATCAGTTTGCCAATCTGGAAAAATCAAAGTTAGAGCAAAAACGAAAAATAAAACCCTTTCCCAAATCGTTGTTTTTCTAACCAAAAACCCTTGAATTCCTGCACTCCAAGAAATCATTCCAATAAGTGCTGTTACGAAGACAAAAAGTATTTTCCAATTCGAATCAGCAATCATCAAAAGTTCAGGATTATAAATAAAGACAAAAGGCAAAACAAAAGCACTCAAGTCAAATCTAAAAGAATGGAATCCTGTTTCAATTGGGTCAGAACCAGCAATTCCAGCTGCTCCGTAAGCTGCCAAACCAACTGGTGGAGTGTCATCAGCAACAATTCCGTAATAAAAAACGAAAAGATGGCAAGCAATAAGTGGCAAAGCTGCGTCAATTCCCAAAAGAGCAGGAACAGTCAAAGTTACCATAATTATGTAAGTTGCCGTTGTTGGCAATCCCATTCCGAGAATTATGCACGAAAACATTGTCAAGATTAATGTTGGTAAAAGCTGTCCGCCCGAAATTGTTAAAATCAAATCCGTTAGTTTTAATCCCAAACCTGTCAGAGAAAAAACTCCAATAATTATTCCTGCACAAGCACAAGCCGAAGCAATTCCAACAATGTTTCTCGCTCCTGCTTCCATACTTTCGTAGATTTCAGTGAATGAAACTTTAATCGGATTAATTTCATAATTTTTGTCTTTAACTAATAAAATTGCACCTTTAACAATTGTTACCAAAATTGAAAAAACAATACTCCAAAACACAGAAGAAAGAGGTGTAAAATTCTGCACTAAAAGTAAATACAACAAAATAACCAATGGAATTATGTGGTAGAATCCTTTAAACAAGACTTTGAAAAAAATTGGTAATTCTTCTTTTGGAATTCCTTTAACACCCGTTTTAAGAGCTTCAAGATGGATAATTACAAAAATTGCAAAGTAACTTAACACAGCTGGAATCAAAGCGTGTTTTATAATTTGTGTGTAAGGAATGTCTGTAAATTCCGCCATAATAAAAGCTGCTGCTCCCATAACTGGTGGCATTAATTGACCGTTTGTTGAAGCTGCAACTTCGACAGCTGCTGCAATTTTTGGTTTAAAACCTGCCTTTTTCATCAAAGGAATTGTAAGAGTTCCAGTTGTAACAGCATTTGCAATTGAACTTCCAGAAACTGAACCGAAAGCAGCACTTGCAATAACGGCAGCTTTTGCTGGTCCACCACGAAATTTTCCAACTAAAGAAAATGCCAAATCTATAAAAAATTTACCTGCACCTGTTTTATCAAGAAAAGCACCAAAGACAACAAACAAAAAGACAAAACTTGCACTAACAGCAATCGGAACTCCAAAAATACCTTGGTCTGTCAAATAAATATGGTCAATTACTCTTGTAAAAGAATAACCTCTATGAGCAATTACATCTGGTAAATAAGGACCTAAAAATGCATAAGCAACAAAAACTAAAGTCAAAGACGGTAAAACGGGCGATACAGTTCTTCTTGAGGCTTCGATGATTAAAATAAAAAGTGTGATTCCAGCAACTAAGTCTAAAGTTGTTGGGTCTCCAATTCGCGAAATCAAATCTTCAAAAAAATAGGCGATGTAACTTGAAGCCAAAAAGCCTAAAATCCCTAATCCTAAATCAAGAGATGGAAGTTTATCTTTTTCTGATTTTTTGGAAAATGGGTAAAAAAGGAAGCAAAGTAAAATCACAAACGCAAGGTGAATTGAGCGTTGTTTCATCGCAATAATTCCACCAAAAGCAAATCCACTCAATGCAAAGTAAAGATGGCTTAGAGTCATTAAAACTGCCAAAAAAGTTGTGATTTTTTTAGCGACTCCGAAGTAGTTTCTTGCACCAAATTCGGTTGCTTGGACGAGTTCTTTTGCTTCTTTAACTGACATAATTCTTTCTTTTTAAAATTAGGTTTTGAAGTTAAAGAGAATGTTTAATTTGTCCAATGAAAAAGGAATAGCATTGATTTTAACATTTTAACTTCCAGTTAAGAGATTGGTAAAATATTGATTTCAATTCTTAAACTCTTTGAAAACAACTCTCTTTTGTTTACAATCATTTCTTTTTTAGCAAAGATTAGGAATTCTTTTGAAACAAAAAACCAAAACATATCTTGCAGATTTTGGACTTCTTTACGCTGCGGCGATTTGGGGCTCAACTTTTTTTATTGTAAAAGAAAGTCTCGATTCAATTGACCCTGTTGTAATGGTTGGTTACAGGTTTTCAATTGCAGCTTTAGTTTTAGCGATTTTCCTAAAATTCAAGAAAAAAGCCTTGTTTACAAATTTCAAAGAAGGCTTAATTTTAGGCTTTTTACTTTGGTCTCTTTACATTCCTCAAACAATTGGATTAGGTTACACTTCTGCTTCAAATTCAGGATTTATTACAGGGCTTTTCATAGTTTTTGTTCCTCTTTTTACATTCCTTTTCCAAAAGAAACTTCCTTCATTTTTGAAGAATGTTGCAATTTTGCTCTCATTAATCGGACTTTGGTTTCTAACAGGCGGGCTTAAAGATGCAAATTTTGGTGATTTAATCACATTAATAACAGCAGTTTTCTATGCTGCCCATTTGTTTACTGCTGACCTTTTTGTAAAAAAGGAAATTGACCCAATTGTTCTGAGTTTTCAACAGTTTTTCTGGGTAGGAATTTTTAGTTTTATAACTTCTTTAGCTTTCGATTTACCATTTGAGATTCTTACAACAAAAGTAGTTTGGATAGTTTTATTCTTAGCTTTCCTACCAACCTTAATGGCATTTGTAATCCAACTCGTTGCACAAAAATTTACTTCACCAATTAAAGTTTCTTTAATTTTCGCACTTGAACCTGTTTTCGCAGCGATTTTTGCTTGGACTCTTGGTGGTGAAACATTTGTCCTACAAAATGCGTTTGGAGGTTTATTAATATTTATAGGAATGATTCTGTCAGAAATCCCATCGGAAAAAATTAGAATTAATTCAAAAAAATAGCTTTCTCTTTGTAAATTGGGCAGCTATTCGAATTATGAAAATAAAAAGGTTTTAAATGAAAAATAGAATAAACGAAGCGATTGCAAAAAGTAAAGCTCGCTACACAGAAATTAGGCTTGAAGAAAAAGAATTTTCAAACATAATGCTAAAAGGTAAGGAGATTGAAAAAATTTCCAAGAAGTTAGACACAGGTGGAATTGTTAGGTGTTTAGCCAAAAATGGCGGTTGGGGAATTGCCTCTTTTAACAATCTTGATGAACTCGACAAGCAAGTAGAAATTGCTACAAAATGTGCAGAAGCCGTTAGCAGTGAAAAGATTGAAATTGGAGAAACAGAGCCTGTCGTTTTAGAAAAATTTGCAAATATGAAAGAAGACTTTAGGCCACTTTCATTAAAAGCTAAAATGGACGTTTTAGAAGAATACAACGACATAATCTTGTCTGGAAAAGAGGTTCTTACAAGTGCAATAAATTATGGTGATAGATTTGTAAAATATCATTTTGCAAATTCTGAAGGAACTTACATTTATGACGAAAAACCTTTAATTGATTTGTCAATTGGAGCAATAACTGCTAGAAATGGAGACACACAATTTAACTCTCAAGGAGATGCTTTCTCCAATTCAGGATTTGAAAATGTTAGAAACCAACAAGGTTTTGCTCACTTGGCTTTAAAAAATGCTCAAAATCTCTTAGACGCAAAACCAATGCAAGGAGGAGTTTACGAGGTTGTAACTGACCAGCTTCTTTCTGGTGTTTTCGTTCACGAGGCATTTGGTCACCTTAGCGAATCAGACTTTCTTTTTGATAATCCTTCTGCACAAGAAATGATGACAATGGGAAGAAGATTTGGCACTGAGATTCTTAACATAGCTGACAGTGGTGTTGAAGGTGAAATTCTGCCTGGAACTCACATTTATGATGACGAAGGAATCCCAATGCAAAGAACTCAACTTGTAAAAGAAGGTGTTTTGGTTGGAAGACTTCATTCAAGAGAAACTGCACACAAGATGGGCGAAAAACCAACTGGAAATGCTCGTGCAACTGATTACCGTTATCCACCAATTGTAAGAATGAGAAATACTTTTGTTGAACCAGGCAACTCTACTAAAGAAGAATTGATTTCCGAAATTAAAGATGGACTTTACGCAGTTGGAAGTTATGGAGGTCAAACTTATTTGGGTGATTTTAGTTTTAGTGCAAGTTTTGGTTATTTAATTAAAAATGGCAAAATTGAACAAATGGTTAAAAATATTATGCTTAACGGCAACATTTTTGAAACTCTTTCAAATGTTACTGGAGTTGGAAAAGATTTTGTTTGGCACTCAGGTGGAAGATGCGGAAAAGGGCAAGGAGGTTTACCAGTCGGAATGGGAGCTCCAAGTTTAAGAATTAAAAATGTTTTGATTGGAGGAGAATAAATTGATTAACAAATTAAAAAATAAATTCGATTCATTTGATGTTTATCAAGTTGAATCTACAGACGTTTCAGTTGACTTTACTTCAAGAAGAGGAATTGTATCTGCTGAACAAAATCAAACTCGTGGTTTAGCAATTCGTGCATTTCAAAATGGAATTATGGGATTTACATCTACTTTGGACTTTACTAACGAAGATAAAGTTATTCAAAATCTAAAAGAGTCAATTCAATTTGGACAAAAAGTAAACTATAAGTTGCCAAAACCTTCTTCAAACGGAGAAAATGTTTCCGGCACAAAGTTTTTGGAAATTGCAGAGCTAAAAGAAATCTCAGAAAAACTTAACGAAAAGCTGAAAAAAATTTCTTCTGAATTTGAATTTAAAGGTGGGTTGAGTTCTTCTCGTTCAAAAATGTCACTTACAAATTCAAATGATGTAAATATTTATCAAGATTTTTCATTTACTTATGGAATGATTCAGTTTAGCAAAACCACTCAAAATGATGTAATTATGGACGGCGAACATTTTGACCCCAAAAAATTCGATGACTCGGAAATTGATGCTTTAATTGAAAATATTTCAAAAAGAGTTGTGCTTTTGAATAAACTTGAAAGCCTGAACCCTAAAAAAATGCCTGTTGTTTTTTCTCCTCAAGGCTCAAAAATTATCACTTCTTCTTTAATTTCTCACCTAAACGGTTACTCCATTTACCAAAAAACTTCACCTTTAGTTGGTAAAATTGGAGAAAAATTGTTTGACGAAAAATTTTCGATTCTTGACGACCCTACTTGCGAAACAGGAATTGGAAGTAGAACTCACGACGACGAAGGAACTAAGTCAATAAAAATGCCTTTTATTGAAAATGGTGTTGTTAAGAATTTCTACCATTCTTTAAAAACTGCAAACTTGACGAACTCTGAACCAACAGGACACGGAATGAGAGGTGGAATCAATAATTTGCCTTCTCCTTCCAAAAGCAACATTTTAGTTCAAGAAGGTGAAATTAGCTTTGAAGAAATGATTTCTGATATAAAAGAAGGTATGTTAGTTGATTCTGTAATTGGTCAAGGAATGGCTAATACTTTGAATGGTGATTTCTCAAATTCAGTCGGAATGGCTTTTAAAATTGAAAATGGAAAAGTTGTAGGTCGAGTTAAAGGTTACGCAATTGCTGGAAATATTTACCAAATGCTCAAAAATATTAATGGAATTTCAAAAGATAATGAGTCATTTTTTGGCAGTTACGTTGCACCTTACTTAAGATTTGATGAAATGAACGTTGTCGGAGGTTAGACTTTGACAATAAACCCAAAAGTAAATTTTCGTTTTATTCCGTCGGTTTCTTCTTTACTTGAAGAAACCGAAATTGCACAAAATCCCTTAGCTCCTCAAATAAAAACAGAACTTCTTCGTAAAATCATCAGCGAAGTAAAAAATCTTTCTATTCTACCCGACTCAAAAGAGAAATTCACAACTTTAATATTAGACAAATTTAAAGCTAAGTTTGAAATTCTAAATTCAAATCCTTACCCGAAAGTCATAAATGGAACTGGAATAATTTTGCATACAGGTTTAGGAAGAGCTTCTTATTCTGAGAAAGCAAAAGAATATTTGAATGAAACAGTTAAAAATTACGCTCAAGTCGAATTTGATTTGAAAAATGGGAAACGTGGAGATAGGCAATCTGAAATTAAAAAAATATTACAAATACTAACTGGTGCTGAAAGTTCTTTAATTGTAAACAACAATGCGGCAGCAGTTTTACTCATTCTCAATACTTTTGCAAAAAATAAAGAGACAATCATTTCAAGAGGTGAACTTGTAGAAATCGGTGGTTCTTTTAGAATGCCCGAAATTATGGAAATGAGCCAAACCAAGATGATTGAAGTTGGTGCAACGAACAAAACTCACCTTAAGGATTACCAAAAAGCAATTTCTGCAAACACGGGACTTTTGACAAAAATTCACACAAGCAATTACAGAGTTTTAGGTTTTACAAAAGAAGTAACTTTGAATGAAATGGTCTCTCTCGGCAAGAAAAAAAGTATTCCAACTTACTATGACTTAGGAAGCGGTTTGTTTTTTCCACCAAATGAATTTGGATTGAGCGACGAGCCAACTGTCCAAGAAATCTTACAATCAGGTGTTGATTTAGTCAGTTTTAGTGGAGACAAAGCAATCGGCGGTTCTCAAAGTGGAATAATTTTAGGAAGTAAGAAACTTATTGAGAAATTAGCAAAGAATCCATTAATGCGAACATTAAGACCTTGTAAACTCACTTTGTCAGTTTTGGCTGGAACTTTACAAGACATACTTTTAGGAAAAGATTCATTTGAAAAAATTCCTGTTTTAAAAATGTTCAATGAATCTAATTCCGTTACAAAGGAACGAGTTAAGAGATTTCTAAAATTGGTCAAAACGTCTTCATCTTTTAAAATAGTTGAAACGGAATTAACAGCACAATCTGGAAGCGGAGCATTTCCAATTCAAGAAATTCCTTCTTATGGAATTGAGATTTCAAGTAATAAATTATCTGATGAAGAGATTTTTCATCTTTTATTAGAAAATTCGATTGTAGGCTATAGACAGAATACAAAAGTGGTTTTAAATTTTAAAACTATTCACGAAGATGAATTAGAAACTTTAGCAAATAGTTTGAGTGAAATATAAAACCTTGTTTCTTTTAATTCTTTTCAAGATTCTCTAACCAAAAATTAAGTTTTTGAATTAAATTGGAATTGCAAACCTTCTTTAAGTTTTAAAATTTTTATGGAGCTAATTACAATGAAAAATTTTTTTTCAATTTTATCAATTTTACTTATTTCTTTCGCAATGCTGAGTTGTGGGGAAAGTGATTTATCTTATGCAAAAGGAAGAGCAGAAGCAAATATTAAGATAATTAAAAAATATCTAAAGAAACCTCTCACAGACACAAGAACAATCCCAAACCCAGTAAGAGAAACAGCTTTTATTAAACAAAAACTAAAAATTTCTGAGATAGCAAAAATTAGTGAAATTCATACTCTACAAGCTGAAGCACTTTATTCTATGGCGGAAGATGAAATTGACTCGGATTTGGCAAGTAGAATTAAAATGTTTGCAAGAGAAATGGAAAAAGAATCGAAAGCTATTTTTGAAAGGTAGATTCATTAAGAGTCTTAGATATTTAATATTTTTATTAGTCCTAATTTCTACTCAAGTTTGTTTGGCTCAATTAGAGCCAAACCTTGAAAAAAGAAACCTCAAGTATAAATTTGGAGATTGGGTTTCAAATCTCCAAGTTGACTTCTGCTACTCAATTTCATCAAGTTCAAGAATCGGTTACTTTGGAACTTCTGGTGGAATTCAAAGATTCGATGTTTTAAAAAAAGAATTTATTTCACCACTTACAACTTCTGACGGATTCATTGGCAACAAGGCTTATATCGTTGCTTTTGACCGACTCAACTCTACCCTTTGGTCTGCTTCAGATAAAGGAATTTCATTTTGGAGTGAGATTTCTGAAAGAGTCAGAAATATTTCAAACTCAACAATCTTGATAAAAATCCCACAAATTACTTTTGAAGACCAACTATTTATAACAAACATTGGTTTTGGTGAAGGAAAAGTATTCTTTAGAATTCAAGCTTTTCAAACTTACTATTTGTCAACTCAAGCAAACGGTTCTGGTTTTTTGTCTTTAGTGGAAGATGTAGATTTACCACCGAATATCGAATGGTTTGGTTGGTCACAAAACACCGAAATAGAATTTGAGTCGAATTGGAATTTGGAAGGAAACTTCCGAATGGATTTGCAAGAAAAGGCTTTTGTAGGAACTGAATTCGAAAAATATCGGATTACTTTCAAACATCAAGATAGATTTGGAATGACTTATTTTGGCACAAATTCAAATCTTCTTGCAGTTGGTAGAACTGTTGGTAAATTCCTCAAGCCTTACCAAATAGCACCTCTAAAAAAGGAAGTTACTTCGATTCTGTATAACGGAAATGAATTAGTTCTTGGAAGTAAATTTCCACATAGAAAATTCAAGGGCTTTTCAATTTTTGACTACCAAACTAATTCTTGGAATTACTTTGATTCAAGAGAAGACTATAACATTCGTGAAGACAGAGTTTTAAAAATCAAAAAAATTGGAAATACATATTTTTTTGGAACTTTGAACGGGCTTGTAACTTACAACTCCGAAACTGATTACTGGAATCAATTAACTTTAGCTTCTGGTTTGGCAGATGAAGAAATCAATGATATTATTAAAGTAGGTTCTGAGGTCTGGCTTTTAACTGTACGAGGAATTTCGGTAGTAACTTTGAACGGTAGTTTGATTTTGAGTAAAGATTTGCGAAAAGATTTTAGAGATAAAGAGTTTTATGAAACAGTTGAAAACAAAGAAACAATTTGGTTAGCATCAAGTTCGGGCATTTTTATTTACGACAAAAAAGAGAAGACTTTTGAGCTTTTTACTAAATTTGGTGAAAGGACAATTAAGCCCTCTTACAATCCTGTAAAAAATTTAGCACTTAACAAAACACACCTTTTCTGGAACAATGACGTTGGGGTTTTTAAGATGGATTTGAAAACTCAACAAGTTGAAATTCTTCCATTAAAAAGATACCCACTTGGAGAAAAAATTCGAGATATTTTGGTCGACTCTGGTAATCTTTGGTTAGCAACAAATGAAGGACTTTTTGAATTTGAATTTAAAAATCAAAAATGGACTCACTACACAGAAAAAGACGGTTTACCAAGCGACAATCTTTTTTGTCTTGCTTGGGATTTAGATTTTATAAAAATCGGCTCAGACAATGGAATCACAAATTTCTACTGGAACAACCCAAGAAGAATTAAGAATTAAGAATTGTGAACTGGTTAAAGTCTGCAAAAATAATCTATATTTCTTGTTTTATTTTTAACTACTCGAATTTTAGCTTATACATTTTTTTAAAAACATCAGTGTTGTCGTAAAAACCCCTGAAATTTTCAGAACCTCTTCCGTAAGCATAGACAGGAATTAATGCTCCTGTATGATGTTTTGAAGCGAAAATTGTTTCGACTTTACCTTCTTCAACATTTCCGCCTGTAATTGCAATTCCGCCTGTTTCGTGGTCAGCTGTTACAATGAGCAAAGTTTCAGGGTTTTTATCCACAAAATCAATTGCAATTCCAATCGCCTTGTCAAAATCAACCAACTCTGAAATTAAATAATTTTGGTCATTGTCGTGTCCTCCCCAATCAATTTGCGAACCTTCAACCATTAAGAAAAAACCATTTTTATTTGTGGAAAGTTTGTCCAAAGCAATTTCGGTAGCCAAAGGTAAAAAGTCGCCTCTTCCTTCTGAGATTCGTGGCGTTGCGTCTTTAGCTAAAAGTGCGATGCTTTTTAAGGAATTTGAATTTTGTAAATCTTCTAAACTTGTAAAATTTTGAAATCCTCTTGAATTCATTTTTTCCAAAAGATTAACTTTGTCTTTCCGCTCAGTAAAATATTTCAATCCGCCACCAATTATTAAATCAGTTTCAGAATTTGCGATATCAGAAGCGATTTCTTCGTGCATACTTCGTTTGTTTTGGTGAGCAACAAAACTTGCAGGAGTTGCGTGAGTAATTGTAGAAGTTGCAACTAATCCAGTAACACAATTTTTATCTTCAAAATATTCTAAAATCGTTTTAACTGATTTTTTGTTGTCATCTACTCCGATTGCTCCGTTGTAAGTTTTGATTCCACAAGCAAAAGATGTCGCTCCAGCTGCTGAGTCAGTAACTAACTTATCAGAACTGTGGGTTGTCATTAAACCAATATTTTTAATCTTTTTTAGATTCAGATTTGATTTTTGTTGGTAATAAGTTGCACTAACTTGAGACAAACCCATTCCGTCACCAATCATTAAAATGATATTTTGAGGCTTTTGAGTTTTAGTTGAGTTCTTTTCAGAAGAAAATTTTACCGAGCAACTCATTAACAAAGTTGAAAAACTAAGTAAGATAATTTTTATCATTTTAAAACCTTAAGAATTTAGGTTTAAGAAGTGAAATGCGGCAATTACTAAAGAATGAGTGATTGTTTTATTTCGGATTAAATCTGGAATTTCCGAAATTGGGATTTTCACCACTTCGATGTCTTCACCAATATCTAAATTTTGCTGCTTTTCAAGTTTGCAATTTTTTGCCAAAAACATAAAACATTTATTTGTTTGAAAAGCGGGATTTGGGTGAACCCAACCCAACTCAACAACTTCACTACTAACAAACCCTGTTTCTTCTTCAAGTTCACGGGTTGCACTATGTTTTGGATTTTCATCTGTCAAATCACAAGCTCCTCCGGGAATCTCAAGTGTAACTTCTTTTGTTCCGTGACGGAATTGTTTAACCATTACAACTTCATTATTTTCAGTAAGAGGAATAATGTTTACCCAGTTGTAAGTGTCAAGAATTATTACTTTATGCTCTTTTTGGTCTTTTGGTGAAATCACATTTTCTTTGAAAAGCCTAAAAATTAAAAAACTACCCAAAGATTCGTTAGTTTTCGTAATCCATTTTTTTATCATTTTTTCTTCTTATTTTTAAAACATAATAAAAGTGCTTATGAACTTTATAAAATCTATTCAATAATCCAAACTAAATTATAGATTTAAAGAAATTTTCTTCATCTTAAAACCTTTTTGAGATAAACCATTTTACATAAGTCAAAAAGCATATTATTTTAAAAAAGGTTAAACAAAATTTTAAAATTAATACTCTGCTTTTGTTTTTAATAAGAGCAAAAGCCAAAGAGGAACCAGCTCTAATTAGAACTTACTTCTACAAATTAGAAGCAGGAACTTTTACTCAAACAAACAAAATGATTTTACTCAAATAATTTTAAATTAAGGAAGAATTCAATGAAAAGTATAACAAAGACTCTCGTTACTGCCATTGCTTTAAACTTTGGGATTAGTTCAATTTGTAATGCACAAAAAATGTATTGGACAGATATTGGATCAGATAAAATACAAAGAGCTGATTTAGACGGTTCTAACCTTGAAGACTTAGTAACAACAGGATTAAGTCAACCTGAAGGAATAGCATTAGATTTAACTAATTCTAAGATGTACTGGGTTGATGTAGTTACAGATAAGATACAAAGAGCTGATTTAGATGGTTCTAATGTTGAAGATCTTATTACAACTGGTTTAAGTGCAACAGTCGGAATAGCATTAGATTTAACTAATTCTAAAATGTATTGGACTGATTTAACTACAGACAAGATACAAAGAGCTGACTTAGACGGTTCAAATGTTGAAGATCTTATCACAACTGGTTTAAGTGCTCCACAAGGAATAGAATTAGATTTAACTAACTCTAAGATGTATTGGATTGACAGAGGAATTGATAAAATTCAACGAGCAGGTCTAGACGGTTCTAATAAAGAAGATTTAGTTACATCAGCAAATTTGGACGATCCAAAAGATATTGCTTTAGATATAACTAACTCTAAAATGTATTGGACTGATAATGGAGAGAATAACATCAAAAGAGCTAATTTAGACGGATCAAGCATAGAGGTGTTATTAACAGGATTATCAAATCCATTTGGAATAGAATTAGATCTAACTAATTCAAAAATGTATTGGATAGAAGCTAATGCAAAAAAAGTAAGAAGAGCTGATTTAGATGGCTCAAATACAGAAGATTTAGTTAGTGATTTAGACATTCCTCAATTACTTGCTTTAGGAATTTCAGATACACCTCTTTCTATTGAACTTAGCTCTTTTAACCTTTTCCAAATTGAAAACACAATTCAGTTAAAATGGGTAACAGTTACTGAAAGTAATAATGAAGGTTTTAATGTTTACAGAAAATCAAGTAGAACTGATTTTGTTCAAATAGCTTCTTTTAAAGGAAATTCAGAACTTCTAGGTGAATTGAATTCAACAACATCAAACACTTACACCTTCACAGATAAATCAGAATTTAGGAATAATGAATTTTATACTTATTTCATTTCTGACAATGAAACCAATGGCACAGAAATAAAACACGAAAACCTAGCTCAAACAATTCTTTTTACCTTTAAAGAAGAAATTGTAAAATCAAAAATTGATTACATTTTAGAACAAAATTTTCCAAATCCATTTAACCCAAGTACCAAAATTAATTTTCAAATTGCGAAAGAGGGAAAAGTTACTTTGAGGATTTTTAATCTCAATGGTGAACTTATAAACGAACTTGTTAATGATAATTTAAATGAAGGTTCACACAGTGTAAATTGGAACGGAACAAACAGCGAAGGAAAGTCTGTTTCAAGTGGAACTTATTTCTACAAATTAGAAGCAGGAACTTTTACTCAAACAAACAAAATGATTTTACTCAAATAATTTTTTTTCTATTAAATAGAAAATTTTCTAAAAAGCCCGATAAAATTATCGGGCTTTTTTATTGCATTTGGACTCAATCAATTTTCTTTTCTATTAATCAAGATTTCATTAGTCATTAATCATTAGAAAGCCTTTTTTGTTTTTATTTTCTGAAAAAAATTTAAATTTGCACTTTAGTTCAAAACTTTAAAAAATATTGGAAAATAAACTTGAAAAAATTTACTCTACTCTTTCTGACAATTAGTCTAAATGTTTTTGCTCAAAGCTCACCTGTTGATACTTTACGAATTATGACTTACAACATACTTGACTTTCCTGATGCAATCGGAACACAGAGAGTTCCGTCTTTCCGTACTGTAATTGATGAAGTTCAACCTGACATTCTGGTTGTCCAAGAAATGCACACAAGTAGCGGTGTAAACGAATTTCTTGACGATGTTTTGAATTTTACAACTCCAAACCTCTACTCTAACGCTCCATTTATTGACGCAAGTTTTGACACCGAAAATGCACTTTTTTATAAAAGCTCAAGTGTTAATTTTATTTCTCAAGACACGATTTTGACAAACATTCGAGCAATTTCCGAATACACTTTGGAATCAAATACTTTTGTTCCTCAAGAATTCAAAATTTATTCTGTTCACTTAAAATCCTCCGAAGGTTCTGCAAACGAACAACAAAGACTTGTTGAAGCAACAATTCTGCGAAACAGAACAAACCAATTACCAATCGGAACCGAATTTATGGTAGTTGGAGATTTTAATCTTTACTCTGACCAAGAACCTGCTTTCCAAAAACTTATCGGAAGTGAAGCGAACAACAACGGAAGATTTCGCGACCCAATTAACCAATCAGGAAATTGGCACAACAATTCATCTTACAGCCAAATTCACACTCAATCTACACGAACTTCAAGTGTTGGAAGTGGTGGAGCTCTCGGAGGTCTTGACGACAGATTTGACTTCATTTTGCCTTCTTACGGAATGAATGATAATTTTGGAATCGACTTCCTACCTTCTACTCACATTGCCTTCGGAAATGACGGAAACCATTACAATCAATCAATAAATTCAGGTTCAAATTCGGCAGTTTCTTCGGTAGTTGCAAATGCTTTGAATTTTGCTTCTGACCACTTGCCTGTTGTGATGGATTTTGCAGTTTACAGTTTGGCAGATTCAACAAATCCACAAATCAACTCTGCTTCTGCTTTGAACTCAAACACTGTTCGTGTTCAGTTTGACGAAAATATTTCTCAACAAACTGCCGAATCAGTTTTGAACTATTCTGTAAACAACGGACTAGGAAATCCAACAACTGCCGTTCAGTTTAGCGGAAATCAAGTTGACCTAACTTTTGCACAAAACATTGTAAGTGGTATCACTTACATTTTGACTGTAAACAACATTCAAGACACTGACGGAAATCTAATTGACCCGAATTCAACTACAACCTTTTTCCTTTCACTAACTCCTTTAGCTGGTGATTTGGTGATTTCAGAATTTTTCAAAAACCCATCTGCTGTTAGCGACAGTGACGGAGAATTTGTAGAAATTTACAATCCAACAGCAAATACTTACGACTTGAACGGCTTAACCCTAAGAGACAACGGAACAGAATCTCACACAATTAATAGCCCAAATCCTCTTCTAATTCAACCAAATGACTTTTTTGTCTTCGGAATAAACGGAGATTCTAACACAAACGGCGGTTTTCAAGTTGATTACGTTTACGAAACTTTCTTTTTGAGTAATTCTACAAACGGCGACGAAATAGTTCTTACTGACGGAGCTACAATCATTGACGAAGTAATTTTTTCAAATGCTTTAGGTTTTCCAAATCCAACTGGAAGTTCATTGGAATTGAGTTCTTTGAATTCCGATAACTCAATTGGTTCAAATTGGCAAGTCTCAACTATTCCGCTTGGAAACGGAGACTTTGCAAGTCCAGGATTTTTCTTTGAAACAACTCCTCCAACAATTGACACTGTTCAGGTTTTGACTGCAAATTTAATTTCTGTTGAGTTCTCAGAAGCAGTAAACTTAGCTACCTCACAAAATCCGAGCAATTACTCTATTGACAATTCAATTGGGAATCCTGTTACAGCAAATTTTGCAAGTGGAAGCACTCACGTTATTGAACTAACTCTTCCACAAAATTTAACTTCTGCAACTTTTACTTTGACTGTAAACAATGTTCAAGATTTAAGTGGAAATGTGATTTTGCCAAATTCAACTGCAATTTTTTCTTATACTGCTCCTGACCCAATTGAAATAATTATTACAGAATTTATGCGAAATCCATCAGCAGTCAGTGACCTTGCTGGAGAATTTGTTGAGCTTTACAATCCGACAAACAGTCCGATTAACATTGACGGTTTTATCCTCAAGGACAACGACATCGAAACTCACACAATTGACAACGGTGGTTCTCTGCTCATTCCACCAAATGATTTTCTTGTTCTCGGAATCAACGGAGATACAAACACAAACGGCGGAATTAATGTTGATTACGTTTATCAAAATTTCTTTTTAAGTAATTCTTCAAATGGAGATGAAGTTGTAATCGAAGCAAATGGAATTGTACTTGACGAAGTGATTTTTTCAGATGCATTAGGATTTCCGAATCCAAGTGGTAAGTCTTTAGAAATTTCATCTTTAACAGCAGATAATTCAATAGCTTCAAATTGGATAGAATCGACGAATCAACTTCCAAGTGGTGATTTTGCAACTCCCGGATTTTTCACAACTGCTGTTCCAACTCCTCCGACTATTGACACGATTTTGGCTTTAAATACTAATTTAATTTCGGTTGAGTTTTCAGAAAGTGTTGATTCTACAACTGCATTAGACCAAAATAATTATTTTATCAACAACTCAATCGGAAATCCAAGTTCTGTAAGTTTTGCAATTGGAAGTTCAGAAATTGTAGAACTTACACTTTCACAACCGCTCACAAATGGCAACTTTACTTTGACTGTGAACAATGTTGAAGATTTAGACGGAAATGTAATTTTACCAAATTCAACGGCTAATTTTTCATACACAACATCCGTTGTTGTAAATCTTGTAATTACAGAAATAATGAAAAATCCGACTGCTGTAAGCGATTCTGATGGTGAATTTGTTGAGATTTTTAATCCAACAACAAATCCGATAAATATTGATGGATTTGTTTTAAGAGACAACGGAAGTGAATCTCATACAATTGATAATGGAGGTTCCTTAATAATTCAACCAAACAGTTTTCTTGTCCTTGGAATTAACGGTGATTCAAATGTAAACGGTGGAATTATAGTTGATTACGTTTACTCAACATTCTTTTTGAGCAATTCAGCAAATGGAGATGAAGTAATTCTCGAAGACAATGGAATTGTAATTGATGAAGTGATTTTTTCAAGTTCTTTAGGATTTCCAAACCCAACTGGAAAATCAATTGAAGTAACATCTTTGACAGTTGATAATTCATTAGGCTCAAATTGGACGGAAGCTACAAACCAACTTCCAAATGGCGACTTTGCAACTCCTGGTTTTTTCGGAAGTTCTGCACAAATTGATGCTCCAAGTGTTTCAATTCAGATTTCAGGGACAGATTTAATTCTAAGTTGGAGTGCTGTAACAAATGCAACAAACTACGATGTTTACGAATTGGATTTGCTTTCTCAAGTGGAATCTCTTTTGGGTAACTCTACAAGCCTTAACTTTACAATTAACAATTTTTCATTAAATTCACAAAAATATTACTTTGTGAAATCGAAAAATTAAATGCCCAAAAAACTAAAAGAATTGCGAGACAAACTTCATTCAATAATTTTTGAAGCAGAAACAAAAACTGGTAAATTTTTTGATGTAGTTTTAATATTTTTCATTCTATTAAGTGTTATTGTTGTAATGCTTGATAGTATGGAAGAAGTACGAACTACTTACCAAAATGAACTTTACATTGCTGAATGGTTTTTCACAATTATTTTTTCACTCGAATATATTTTGAGAGTTTTTGCACTTTCGAGACCTTTAGTTTACGCAAAAAGTTTTTTTGGGATAGTAGATTTGTTATCAATTCTGCCGACTTATTTAGGCTTTTTCCTTCCGGGAACACATTACTTAGTTACAATTCGGATTCTCAGAATTTTAAGAGTTTTCAGAGTTTTAAAACTTGTCCAATACGTCGGAGAATCAACAACTTTAATTAAAGCCTTGGTTGCAAGTAAACGAAAAATCATTGTTTTTCTTTTTGCTGTCTTAACATCAACAATAATTTTAGGTTCATTAATTTACATTGTGGAAGGTAAAGAAAATGGATTTACAAGTATTCCAAGGAGTATTTATTGGGCAATTGTAACTTTGACAACCGTTGGTTATGGAGACATTTCACCCCAAACTAACTTTGGACAATTTATAGCTTCAATTGCAATGATTATGGGTTATGGAATTATCGCTGTTCCAACAGGAATTGTAACAGTTGAAATGTCAAAAGCAATGAAAGCAACAAATACTCAAAATTGCATAAATTGTGGTTTCGATGAACACGATAATGATGCAAAGTTTTGTAAAATTTGTGGGAAAAGTTTATTCTAAATTCCAATGGTCTTTCAACAAATATTTCTTTAAATTGAAAAATTATTTTAACAAAAGGATTTTCAAAATGAAATTAATAATTACTTCATTCACTTTATTTCTAGCTATTTGTTTACAGACAGTAGAAGCAGCAAAAATCTTAGTTGACCAAACTTCTTCACAGTACACAACATTAACCCAAGCAATTTCAGCAGCAACTTCAGGTGATACAATTATTGTCTATCCTGGAACTTATAGTGGCTTTACAACATCAGTTTCAAAAAATTTAACCATAATCGGGACAAACCCACTTGGAAATGATGGAAATATTGGTTCTGCTGGAAGTACAATTTTTTCTTCAGGGATTATTTATTCAAATTCAAATAATTATTTTCGTTTTATGAATTGTTATGTACAGGGAAGTATTGATGTTACTGCAAATACTGGTAGCGTCAATTACAACATTGTTCAAAACGGAGAAGTTGAAATAAATAACGCACAGACTTTTGAAGTTCTCAATAATTTTGTTGACAATAGTAGTGGTGTTGACGCAATTGATGTTAACAACTCAAGTAACGTTACAGTCGCTGGGAATATCATTAAAACGACTTCTTCTTCAAGTAGTGGTGAAGGAATCGCTATAACAGGTGATAATAATTTAGTTACTAATAATGTTGTTTTTGGTTACTACTATGCAATTTTCTTTACAAGTTCATCAAATTCTATTGTTATTAATAATATTATTTATGATGCTTACCAATATGCAATTTACTGTAGTGTTTCTTCACAAACGAATGTTATTGCAAATAATTGTCAATATTCAAGCCCTAGTGGATTTGTAATTTCACCTGCAACACAAGACGGTGGTGGAAATCTTAATAATGTTGACCCAAACTTTACAACTTTGAATACTACTTTTCAATTTGGAAGCTCGAATTTGACTTTGTTGCCTGGTTCTCCTTGCATTGATTCAGGAAACGCACTTTTAACAGACATTGATGGAAGTGCAAGTGATATGGGAGTTTATGGAGGGATTTCTCCATTTAATTCAGAGTTTATAAAATTTCTGCCAGAAATCGTTGCCCTTGGAGTGACGCCTGTAATTGTTGCTCCCGGAGGAAATGTTACAGTTTCAGGTTCTGCAAAAACAATCGGTCAATAAAAGAAAAAATTCAATTTGAAATTATTCAAAATTAAAATTTTTCTACTTTTACTCTGCTCTTTCCCAATTCCAAAAGGCATTTTTGCACAAACAAGTTTAGCAGGAACAAATCTAGTTACTGGTGAATATTTTTGGGACAACGACCCGAACTTTGGAAACGGAACAACTTTTACTTTTACTCAAGACGATTCTATTGACTTCTCGGAAATTGTTAGTACAACAGGACTCACTAAAGGTGTTCACAAACTTTATTTTAGATTTAAAGATTCAGCTAATTTATGGACGCAAAAACAACACGTTCTCGTGAATGTGAATGAAGCTTCAAACCAACCTGAATTTGCAGGTGCAAACTTAGTTACTGGAGAATATTTTTGGGGCAACGACCCAAATTTTGGAAACGGAAATCCTTTTACTTTTACTCAAGGCGATTCGATAAATTTCTCGGAAATTGTAAGTACAGCAGGACTTACAAAAGGTGTTCACAAACTTTATTTTAGATTTAAAGATTCAGCTAATTTGTGGACTTCAAAACAGCACGTTTTAGTGAATGTGAATGAAGCTTCAAACCAACCTGAATTTGCAGGTGCAAACTTAGTTACTGGAGAATATTTTTGGGGCAACGACCCAAATTTTGGAAACGGAAATCCTTTTACTTTTACTCAAGGCGATTCGATAAATTTCTCGGAAATTGTAAGTACAGCAGGACTTACAAAAGGTGTTCACAAACTTTATTTTAGATTTAAAGATTCGGCTAACTTGTGGACTGACAAACAACACGTTTTAGTGAATGTGAATGAAGTTTCAAACCAACCTGAATTTGCAGGTACAAACTTAGTTACTGGAGAATATTTTTGGGACAACGACCCAAGTTTTGGAAACGGAAATCCTTTTACTTTTACTCAAGGCGATTCAATTGATTTTTCAGAAATTGTAAGTACATCAGGACTCACTAAAGGTGTTCACAAACTTTATTTTAGATTTAAAGATTCAGCTAATTTATGGACGCAAAAACAACACGTTCTCGTGAATGTGAATGAAGTTTCCAACTTACCCGAATTTGCAGGAACAAACTTAGTTTCTGGTGAATACTTTTGGGACGATGACCCAAGTTTTGGAAACGGAACAGCTTTTACTTTTACTCAAGGCGATTCGATAAATTTCTCGGAAATTGTTAGTACAACAGGACTCACTAAAGGTGTTCACAAACTTTATTTTAGATTTAAAGATTCAGCTAATTTGTGGACTTCGAAACAACACGTTTTAGTTAATGTGAATGAAGCTTCAAACCAACCTGAATTTGCAGGTGCAAACTTAGTTACTGGAGAATATTTTTGGGACAACGACCCAAGTTTTGGAAACGGAAATCCTTTTACTTTTACTCAAGGTGATTCAATTGATTTTTCAGAAATTGTTAGCACAACAGGACTCACTAAAGGTGTTCACAAACTTTATTTTAGATTTAAAGATTCAGCTAACTTGTGGACTACAAAACAACACGTTTTAGTGAATGTAAATGAAGTTTCCAACTTACCCGAATTTGCAGGAACAAACTTAATTTCTGGTGAATACTTTTGGGACGATGACCCAAGTTTTGGAAACGGAAATCCTTTTACTTTTACTCAAGGTGATTCAATTGATTTTTCAGAAATTGTTAGCACAACAGGACTCACTAAAGGTGTTCACAAACTTTATTTTAGATTTAAAGATTCAGCTAACTTGTGGACTACAAAACAACACGTTTTAGTGAATGTAAATGAAGTTTCCAACTTACCCGAATTTGCAGGAACAAACTTAATTTCTGGTGAATACTTTTGGGACGATGACCCAAGTTTTGGAAACGGAACAGCTTTTACTTTTACTCAAGGCGATTCAATTGATTTCTCGGAAATTGTTAGTACAACAGGACTCACTAAAGGTGTTCACAAACTTTATTTTAGGTTTAAAGATTCAGCTAACTTGTGGACGGGTAAGCAATTTGTTTTGGTTAGTGTTCAAGATGGAAGTCTCGGAGATTTGCCATTTTTCATAACTGATGTGGAGTATTTTTGGGACAACAACGACCCGGGAGAAGGAAATGCAAATTTAATCGGAAATTCAGAAAACTTTTCGGCTGTGCTTTCAACAACAGGTTTGACAGTTGACCTTCACACTATAAATGTTCGAGCAAAAAATAATCTTAACATTTGGAGCGACCCAAAATCATTTTTGATTGGAGTTGGTTCAATGGCACTTTTTATTGATGTTGTAAATGATGACGTTCAGCTTTCTTGGTTAGAAGACCCAAGTGCTTTGGCTTATGAAATTTACAGAAGTACAAGTCCGACTAACTTACAAGACTTAACTCAACTCTCTCCTTACACAACTGTTACTCTCACAAATTTCACAGATTTAAATGCCGCTTCTTCGGGAATGACAAACTATTTTTATAAAATTAAAGCAATTCCTTAAAGTTGAAAAAGTAAGCGTTACGACGGCTTGAAGCCGTTGCACCGCAAAATTTTACTCGATAATTTTACTCATCTTTACAAACTTCTTTAAGTAAATCTTGAAACCACTTTTCATTTCTGACAAAATCCAAATCTGTGTCTTCTTTGAGGTGTTTACAATTTGGAAGCCTTCCTTTTTCTTTAGATTTCAACAACCATTTTTTAGAGTTTTCAGAGTCTTTTAATAAAGAGTAAAAACAAGCTAAATTATAACTTCCTATACCTTCTTTTATTTTTTCAGCTTGCAAACAAACATCAACTGCTTGTTTTAATAATTCTATTTTTTCTTCACCTTCTTTCGTTTGTGCAAAAAATGAAAATGCATTTCCTAAATTGTTAAATGCTTCGTGGTAGTCTGGTTTGAGTTTAACAGATTCACGAAAAATCGATATTGATTCTTCAAATAATTTTGATTGTTCTGAACCTGACTTCGTTTGTGCAAAATCTCTAAGTGCTATTCCTAAATTATAAAATGCTTCGTGTTTGTCTGGTTTGATTTTAACTGATTCACGGTAACTCGATATTGATTCTTCAAATAATTTTGATTGTTCTGAACCTGACTTCGTTTGTGCAAAAAATGAAAGTGCATTTCCTAAATTGTAAAATGCTTCGTGATAGTCTGGTTTGATTTTAACTGATTCACGGTAACTCGATATTGATTCTTCTAATAATTTTGATTGTTCTGAACCTGATTTCGTTTCTGCAAATTTATAAAGTGCATTTCCTAAATTGTTAAATGCTTCGTGGTAGTCTCGTTTGAGTTTAACAGATTCACGGTAACTCGATATTGATTCTTCTAATAATTTTGATTGTTCTGAACCTGATTTCGTTTCTGCAAATTTATAAAGTGCTATTCCTAAGCGAAAATGATAAATTTCATTTTCAGGATTTAATCTTATTAAAGATTTCCAATAAGATACTGCATCTTCCCAGATTTTATTTGCTTCAGCTCTTAGGGCAAAAGCAAATAATTTTGACTCTGCATCAACTTCCTTGTTTGAAATTGCTTCTTCGACAACTTCTTTTTCTTTTTCTGTGAGTTGACTTTGTTCACTTTCATTTGTTTTTGGTTCTTCAAGTTTAATTTTCTTTAACTCAGCTTCAATATTTTTTGCTTTAGATTTTGTGGCTTCAATTTCTTCTAAACTACCTTTAGCTCGAAAAACAGTTTCTTTAATCCCATCTAAATACTCTTTTGATTTTTTTAAATTTTGTTCACTTTCCTCTCTTATTTTTTTAGTAAAAATAAAAGGAAAGACCACTCCACCAACTGCAATTAAAGCAATTAGAACTCCACAAATCGTTAGCCACCAATCAATTTTCTTCCACTGAGTTTCGATTAGTTTTTCTTGTGTCTTTTGATTTTGCAATTTTTGGCTTCTTAGCTCTTCTTGGATTATTTGGAATTGGTCTTTTTGGAGTTTTAGTTCTCCTTGTAACAATTCCAACTTTAAAGATTCTTGAGTAATTTTGGTCGAATCTTTTTGTGCAAAAGCGAAATTTACAAAGATGTAAAAAATGAGAAGAAAAGTTATTTTTATTACAGATTTCATTTTTATATTTCCTTAATATCTCAATCAAGAAAAACTATTTTAGAATTTATTCAAAATAATTTCTCTAATTTTTACGTTAAGTAATTTCTTAGAATTTAATTTTACTTAAAAGAGTCAAAGAAATGTCAGAACTTGCCCAAAAACTAAACGAAATCGCAGATTCAACTGGAATCACAAAAGTCAATTTGCTTAATGCGGTTGCTTATTCACTTCACACTTCTAAAGTAGAGAAAACTAAAGAATTTGCTTTAGAAGCATTGAAGCTTTCACTTGAACTTAATTATGGTTTAGGTATTGCCGAGAGTAACAAAAATTTAGGAATTTACTTTATTGTTAGCGGTAACAATACTAAAGCTGAACACCACTCAAGAATCGCTTTAAAAGAGTATTCAAAAGTTAAAGACATTTCAGGAATTGCAAATATTTATAATATTTTGGGTGTTATTGAAAGAGATAAAGGAAATTTGAAAGAGTGTATAAATTTTTATTACAAGTCATTAGAGATTCGGGAAAAATTGGGTGATAAAAAAGCAATTGGACAAGTTTTAGATAATATTGGAAACTCTTACCACAGTTTGAATGATTTCCAAAAAGCATTGGAATATCACCAAAAAGCAACTGATTTATTTGAAGAAATTAATTACAAAGATGGTCTTGGAGCGAGTTATAATAATATTGCAAACTGTTACGACAAGTTCAAAGACTCTGTAAATGCCATCAAATATTATTTTAAAGCTGTAAAAATTTTAGAAGATTTAGATAACAAACAATATTTGGCAAATGCACTTCAAAACATAGGAAATATTTATCTGGAAAGTAAGGAATTTGATGATGCTTATGAAAATTACATTAAAGCTTTTAATCTTCGCAAAGAATTAAACGATAAGCAAGGAATGGGAATGTCTTGTATTGCATTATCAAATTATCAAAACAAATTAGGAAAAAAGAAAGAGGCAATTAAATTTTTATTAGAAGGCTTAGAATTATCTAAGGAAAACTTTGAAATTGTAATGAGTATCTTAGAAGAATTGGCAGAAATTTATGAACAAATCGGAGACTTAAAAAATTCTAATCATTACTTGAAAGAGTTCTTACAAATCCAAAAAGAATTTTTCAATAAAACTCGTGAAGAAAGAGTTTTAGAACTAAAATCAAAATATGAGTCCGAAAAGAAAGAAAAGGAAAATGAGATTTACCGACTTAAAAATATTGAACTTGTAAGAATTAATGAACAATTAGACAAAGCCCTCAAAGAACTTCAAGAGGCTCAAGAGAAATTAGTCGAATCAGAAAAACTCAAGGTTTTTGTAGCCACAACTGTAACTGCAAATCACGAACTAAACCAGCCATTAGCAATTATTAAAGGAAATATTGATTTGATAAAAATGTTAAACAAAGATGAGAAATTAGAAAAATTTATTCAAACGGCTTCAACTTCCATTTTTAGATGCAGTGAAATTTTGGACAAACTAAATAAAATCAAAAAGCCAAAATTCATAAACTATGCAGGTTCAGTAAAAATGGTTGATTTAAAAAGCGATTCTGAGGGATAATTTTTTCTCAAAAGAATTGTTGAAAAGAGTTACCGCTTCCCAATTTTCCAATTTCATTCATTAACTCATCAACATCTTCGACTTGCTTAATTTTCGGGTCAATTTCCCAACTTCCCAAAGAAAAAACCGGTTTTCCAAGTTGTAGTGCAAAAGCAATTTCAGAAAGTGTTCCAAATTTTCCGTCAATTGCTACAACAATTTGTGCAGTTCGGATAATTACGATATTTCTGCCAATTCCCATTCCTGTTGCAATTGGAATTTTAATGTAAGGATTTGCAGTTTTTACGTCTTCGCTTGGTAAGATTCCGATTGTTGTTCCGCCATTTTCAAAAGCTCCTTTGCTTGCAAATTCCATAACTCCACCAAGTCCACCACAAACTAAAGTAAAATTAAATTCGGCTAATCTTTTCCCGACTTCGTAGGCAAGTTTTTCGGTTTCCTTACTACACTCTCCTCCACCAATTACAGCAACAATTTTTTGTTTTTCATTCATACATTTTTTCTAACTCTTCAATTGAAGTGAGTTCGTGAATGTGGATTTTATTTCCTTCTTTTGCAAATTCTGGATTTTTTGCAACAAATTTCCCAAAATATATTTGGTCTAAATCGTCATCTTTATATTTTTCAAAAAGTTCTTTGTGTTCTTTTGTCTTTTCCAAATCGCCAATTTCTTTGTAACAAAGCATCAAATTAAAATGAGCATCTTTCCTTTCAGGGTCAATTTCCAAAAGTTTGTTGAAAGTTTGAACAGCATCGGAATATTTTTTTCTCAAATATTGTGTTCTTCCTAAATTCAAAATCACATTTCTTGCTAAAGGAAAGTCAGTTAGAACTTCTTTGAATTTACTTTCAGCTTCGTCCAAATCCCCTTCAAGTTGTAAAATTCTACCAAGTTGGATTTTCGCTCGAACACAATTTTCGTCAATTTCTAAGGCTTTTAATGAATTCTTTTTTGCTTCTTGAATTTTGCTGTTTTGAATTAAAGAGATTCCCAAATTCACAAAACCATCAGCATAATCGGGTTTGATTTCTGTTAGGAGATTGAATATTTTTTCGGCACCAAGAAAATCACCTTGAGCTAACAAACCAATTCCGTAATCGTTCAAATCTCCCCAACGAATTTTATCTGACAAAATCCCACTGAACTCTTTTCCAGTTATAATTTTCACAGAATCTTGAGCAATTGGAAAAATTGGGAAATTTGGAATTTCTTCGCCCTCATAAACAAAATTTAGAAATTGGGAATTGAACTTATTGTGATTCAATTTCGCTACAAAAGTAATCTCTCCCAAAGAATCAGGAATTTGAATTTTGTAATGCACAACTTGTGATTGACTCGGCGGAATTTGGTGGTTGTAAAGGATTGTTTTCCAATTCCAAACATCTCTTCGTTGTATCCTATTTCCATCTCCGTCAAGCAAAAAACCATTAAGAAAATGTGCTGTCGAATCAATTTCATTCTCAATTCTGTAACCGCTTACAAGAATCGTCTTTTCATTATTTTTAACTTCAAACTCTAACCAATCGGAAAATGAATCAATGACTCCACCCGGATATTTGTGTCCAACTCCTTTGTTCCTAATAACAACATCAACAATCAAATCTTTACCTGTTGGAATAACTGATTTTGGCGAATCCAAAGGCATTGAAATTTTTGTAAAATCTTCAGGAATTGTTGAGATATTACTTTTAGGAAATTCTTTAACCGCTACAATTGATACTTTTAGTTTCGAGTCTTGAAGAAAATTTTTGACTAACTCAATTTGCGTAGAATCATTTTTCAGAAATGGAATTGCAGTGTTTGCTGCGTGAAATCTGTGACCTTTAATTTTACCATCTTTAGAACCGAAATCTTCTGAATCAACTAAAGGCATATGGCAACTTCTACAATTTTTCGGATTTTCAGGCAAGTAAAAAGATTCAGGATTGTTTCTTGTTGTTCCGCTATAATGCCAAGCATCAAATTCATTTTGCCCTCTTTTCCAAGTGTAATCATTAATTTCTTTTGTAACACCAACTTTATGACAACTACCACAAAGTTGATGGTTATTCAAAAAAGGTTTTGAATAAGTCTCTTTATGAATTCTTGGATTTAGCTTGACCAAATAATTTGAAAAATCTTTTGCCTCGTGATAAAATGGATAATTTTTACTAACCTCAAAAATATAATTTGCGTTTCCTTTTAAAGATTCAGTTCCAGAGATTGAATGGCAAACAATGCAGGTGATTCCGGAATTTGCTTCTTGCGAATTTTTGTCAAATCCTTCTTTGAAATTTCCTGTAAACATTACAATTGGGTCGTGGCAACTTCCACAAAAATTTGTTTTCTCAAAACCGACTTCTTTTTCCATCAACTCGAAAGTCTTTTTGTAAAAAATATTATTAAAACTTGAATTATGATGAACTGATGAATTCCATTGCTCAAAAATATCAGAATGACATTTTTTACAGTTTTGAGATTGATTTAAATTCGCAAAATCTGAAAAAGAATCGGTGGTATTTTTGAAAACGGCTGAAGTATTTGGGAAAGTCTTGGTAAACGTGGTTTCAAATTTTGAGAATAAAACGATACAAACAAAGGAAATTAAAGTTGCTCCCAAGGAGCTAAAATTTATATAATTCTTATTTTTGAAACTAAAGGCTAAGACATTAACAAATAATGCAAGACTTGAAATAATGTGAACTTTAAGAAATAAATCTGATTTAGAAAGGAGTGGTGCAAAAAAGAGTAAAAGTCCACTTAGGTTTGCAAAAAGCGTAAAGTAAAATGAAACTTTGTGATTAGATTTTTTAAAAAACCAAGAAAAATAAAACCCACAAATTATATGAATTGGCGAAAGAACAAAGTGTAATTGTGGAGAAACCCCTTTTAAAAAGCTGAGGATTATGAAACAGAATTCAAAAGTTAATGCAAAACTAAAAAGTGCCATCACTCATAACCACTTAGTCCAAAAGAAGCAAGTTGGTTTGCGATTGTTTCAGGGTCTGAACCTGTAAGGCTCGGAAGGATTACTGACAAATGTTCAGCCGATTTTTCATAATCTTGGAGGATAAAATAATTATGAGCTAAAAGTAATCTCAAATTTTGTGGATTTACAGAAGAATCGTAATCGAAAGAATAAGCAGAATCCAATTCTAAAAGGCTCTCTAAAATTAAGGCAGAACGTCGAAAATCAAGACTTTCGTAATTTAAAATGCCTAAACCTGAAATTGCATTTTTATAATTTGTATTACGTTCTAAAGCGGAATTAAAAAAAGTAAAACTTTCAGTAAAGTTTTCTAATTTTAGATGACACCAAGCAATCCCTGTTTCAATTTCGGTTTCATCTTCTCCTCTTTCAACCGCTTTTTCAA
>QQUF01000018.1 GCA_008501735.1 Calditrichota bacterium
TTTTGAAGGTTTGGAAGTTTCTGATGCTCAAGTAGCTTTCCAACATCTTTTCAGTTACATAGCTTTTGTTGCGACGATTCCTGTTTTGCTTTTGCTTGGAGGCGAACTTGTCAAAAGGTGGTTTTGGGAAATTCGAGAAACTAAAAACGTTATCTCGTTAGACGGAATTGCTTTTGTCGCAATTTCCGCTGCTTTCCTAAAATCCGTTTACAATCTTTGGGTTGGAGAAGGTCACACTTACTTTGAAACTGTAACAATGACTTTGCTTTTCATAACCGGTGGAAGATTAATCATTGGTTCGATTAAAGGGCAAATGAAACAGAGCCTTGCAACTCAAATCAAAGACATTGAAAAACAAAACTCAGCTTTGAAGGTCGGTGAAACTGTTGAACTAGTTTCAGGAGACGAAGTTCCGGTTGACGGTGAACTTCTGACTCAAGGTTATTTTGACGAGGCTTCTTTGACAGGTGAAAGTCAAGTTGTTTTGCGTAAAATCGGTGAAACGGTTTTGAGTGGAGCAGTTGTCGTTGATTCTCCGATTAAACTAAAAGTAACTCGTTCAGGCAACGAACACACTTTGGCAAAACTCGAAACAGCAGTCAACAAAGCCTTAGTTGAAAAAGGTAAACTTCGTGCATTGATTGACAAAATTGCAAAAATTTTATTTTTTATTACGGTTGTAATTTCTGCTGGAGTTTTTACTTACTGGTACCAAACTGTAAGTCTTGAAGAAGCGATTTTGAATGCAATGGCAGTTCTTTTGGTTTCTTGTCCTTGTGCTTTGGGAATTGCCGTTCCAATTGTTAGTTACCAAACAATTTTAAAGGCTTTGGCGAGTAAAATTTTAATCCAAAATCCGCAAGTTTTGGAGACAATTCCTAAGGTTAAACATCTCTTTTTTGATAAGACAGGAACTCTTACAAATAAAAATTTCTCAAAAATAAGAGTAGAACTGAGCGAAGAATTTGAAGACTTACTTTTCTCAATTGTGAGTAATTCAAAACACCCAATCTCGGTTAGAGTTGCAAAAGAATTAAAGAAAAGTAAGATTCTCGAACTTCAAAATTTAAAAGAAATTACAGGTTTTGGACTTCAAGCTGAATTTGAAGGCAAGGTTTACAAATTCGGTTCAAAAGATTTTTGTGGGATTGAAGAAACTGACTCGGAGTTTACGGAAGTTTACTTCACCGAAAACTCAACACTCGTCGGCAAAGTTTCACTTGAACCCGAACTTCGCGAAGGTGTGAAAGAAGTTCTTGCAGAAATTCCTGTTGCTGACAAAAGAATAATTTCCGGAGACAGGAGAAAACCAACAGAGTTGATTGCAGAGTTTTTTGGCATAAAAGGTGTTGCTAATTTGAAGCCTGAGGAAAAACTGTCTCTAATCGAAGAAACGCAAAAAAGCGGAATTTTGATGATGGTTGGAGACGGGTTGAATGATGCTCCTTCTTTAGCAAAAGCTGACATTGGAGTTACTTTTTCATTCGGAACTGATTTGAGCAAAATCTCAAGTGATGTTGTGATTTTGAGTGAAAGTTTGAATCCGCTCAAAGAGCTTTTTGAGTTGGCGACTTTTTCAAGAAAAAAAATGTACCAGAATGTTTTTTGGACACTTGCTTACAATTCTGTTGCAATGATTTTAGCTTGTTTTGGGCTTCTTCACCCGATTGTTGCGACTTTTGTAATGTTCACTTCAAGCATTTTCGTAATTTGGAATAGTTACCGAAAATGAGAATGTTTTTGGTAATCAAAAATATTAAAGAAAAGAAAAATAATGGCAAAAAATAGCGGTAAAGCTTTCGCATTTGGGATTCTTGCAGTCTCGATTTTAATTTTTATTTTTTATCCCGACCCGCTTTGGAATTCTGTTCATCAAAGTCTGCTGAGTAGGGTTTTGGTGAGTTATGCTTCGGTTCCGACTCTTGTCGCAATCTCACTTTTGGCAGTGAAAAAATTTACATTAAGGTCTTTGATTGTTGATTCTTTGATAATTTCGGCAATGAAAATGGTTTTTACTGCGGCAATATTTTTCATTTACATTTCTCCAAACAAATCAGGAAAACCTCCTGAAATTACCGAAGAAAGTAAAACAGAGATTCACGTCGAACACTACAAAAAAGACGAAGATTTTGAATCGGGGAGTTTGAAAGGAACTTTTGTTTTTGATTCTGCAAAATTCGATGGTATTCCGATTGTTGCACTTTTCGACCTGAAAACAGGAAAGTCAAAAAGCAAAAAAACTCACGAAGCACAAATTACTGACTGTTGCATTCTGCCAGAAATTCTTCTCGCTCAAGCAGGAGACAAGTTGAACTTTGAAAACACCACAAATGAGCTAAAACCAATTTATGGTAAAGTTGAAAGTGGGAAAAATTATTTTCAAAAGGCAATTCCGGGTGGTTCGGTTGCAAAGGGAATTCGACTTAAGAAACCTGCTCATATAATTTTGGACAACAACGATATTGGAACAAAACTTAAAGAGCAAAACATTTTAGTTTTTTCAAATCCTTACTTTGCAGTTTTGGACTCAAGTAATTCATTCGAATTTTTAGATGTTCCAACGGGCAAAACGCAATTAGGAATTTGGTTTATTAAGGGAAAAAATTTCATAGATTTAGCAAATCCTGATTTTGTTTTTGAAACAGAAATTAAGTCAGGTTTGACAGTAGAAAAAGATTTCAAAATTAATTAAGTAAAGGCAAAAAAAATGGGAGTGTTCGTAGAAAAATACGCCGACATAATTTACTCAACTCTTTCAATTTTTTCGGTAGGTTTGATGTTTTGGTTTATTGTTCAATCAATCAGAGGTCGTAATGAAGGCAAAAGCGAAGAAGAAAGTTGGGAATTAACTTCTTACTTTGTTTATGGGGCAGGTTTGTTTTTTATGCTCATTTGTGCGTTCTTTTTTATTTGGGCAGATTCATTTGAACAAATACTTGACGTGCTTGTCCATAAGTATTTGAGATTAATTTCTTAGGAAATTTTTGGAATTTGTTTCCACATTTTTAATCGGGTTTCTGGGAAGTTTTCATTGCATTGGAATGTGCGGTCCGATTGTTCTTGCACTTCCTTCGAGTGATTCAAAAACTTCACTTATTGTTAGTCGCCTGATTTACAACTTTGGTAGAATCGTAACTTACGCTTTTCTAGGTGGAATTCTTGGAGTGCTTGGCGGAAAAATCATTCTTTCAGGTTACCAAGAAATTCTGTCCATTTTCCTTGGAGTTGTCTTAATTGCTTTTGCAGTTTTCCCTTACCTTTTGGACAAAGTTTTTTCAAAAGGAATCATTGAGCCTCTCATTTCGCCACTCAAAAACTTCGTTTCTACATTTTTAGCTTCAAAGTCAAAAGTTGCATTTTTTCTAATTGGAATTTTGAACGGTTACTTGCCTTGTGGACTCGTTTACGCAGGACTTGTGAAGTCGGTTCATTCAGGAACTTTGGTTTACGGCTCGTTGCATATGCTTGCTTTTGGTTTGGGAACTTTGCCTTTGATGTTTGCTTGGGGAATTTTGAGCAATTTTCTGACGCTCAAAGCACGACGAATCGGAAATTATATCGCACAGTTTTGGCTCATTGTGCTTGGAGTGATTTTTATTCTTAGAGGTTTATCTCTTGGAATTCCTTACATCAGCCCAATTCTTGATTCCGTTCTCGGAGTCCCTCAGTGTTGTCATTAAAAGCAGATTTCAGAAGTTGGTTTGTCGGCAATTTTGAAAATCCGTTCCAATCCGTGATTCAAACTTCCCTCAATGTTTCAGCTTCAAAAGTTCCTTGTCGCTCAAATAATTTGGAATTAGCCAAAGTCCCAAAATTGCCCCTTTAAGCATTGTTGTAATTCCGATTGTCCACCAAATTCCTTCGATTCCGTAAAGGCTTGCAAAGTAAATTGCCAAAGGAATTCTGCCTAAATTTATCGGAGTGGAGATTGCGATTGTCGGAACAGTTTTTCCAAGTCCTGCAAATGCTCCTTCAAAGGTCAATTCAAGTCCTAAGAAAAGTTCAAAGTAACCGATAATTTCCAAGTAAGTTCCTGAAGCTTCCGCAAGAATTATGTCATCTGTGAAAAAACTTGCAATCCAAGTACCTTTGAAAATGAAAAGCAAACTAATCACAAGACAAATTACGGCACTAAAAAAAGCAGTGTAGTTTACGGATTGGCGGACTCTTTCAAATTTTCCTGCTCCAAGATTTTGTCCAACCATTGTTGTGGCTGTTACCAAAAATCCTAAACAAATGGGCCAAAGGAATCCTTCGATTCTGTGACCAAGTGTCAAAGCGGCGACTTGAGTTGTTCCGTATTCTGTGATTAATCTTGTTAGGTGAATGTAAACGTAACTGAAAAGAAGACCGTTCAAGGCGATTGGTGAGCCGATTTTTGCAATTTTAAAAAGAGTTTCCTTTTTGGGCAGAACTTTTAATTTCCAGTAAAAGCCTCTTTTACGAAGAAGGTAAAAGCCCCAAATCACTCCAACAAAATTTGAAAAAACTGTTGCCAAAGCAGCACCAAAAAGTTCAAGCCTTGGAAAACCGTAGTAACCGAAAATCAAAAGTGGGTCTAAAATGCAGTTTAGTAAAATTACCACTGAAAGAATTTTTATCGGAGTTACGGTGTCTCCACTTCCACGAAAAGTTGCGTCAATCGAAAAAAGCATTCCGAGAAGCGGAACTCCAAAAAGCATCACGTTAAGGTAGTCAAGAGCCAAAGTAACAACTTCTGGTTCTAAATTCATAAAATCCATTAGTGGAATGCTTAAAAGGTAGAAAATTATTGCTGAACTTACGGAAACCCAAAGTGAAAAATGATAACCTGAACTTGCAATTTTCCGCCCTTTCTCAAAGTCCTTTGTTCCCCAAGATTTTGCAACGAGTGAGTTGATTCCTACTTCGGCAATTTGTGTAATCGAAATTAAACACCACGAAACAAAAGCCCAAGCAGCGATGCTTGCGATGGCTTTTTCACCAAGTTTCGCAATCCAATAAATGTCAACAAGGTGAAAAAATGTTTCAAGGAAAAAGTTTCCCATTGCAGGAACAGCGAGAAAAAGAGCAGCTTTGGGAACGCTACCGTTAAGAATTAAATCTGAATTTTTGGAAGATTCTGACAAAAGGTGAATTCTTTAAGTTTTTAGATTTCTTTGTTTTAACTACAAAAATTATTACTTTCAACGGCTTCATTTTGAAGCAGGCTAAGTTACCATTTGAAGAATGCAATTAAAAACAAAATTTAGTAAGGATAACACTAAATGGACAAAATTAAAATTTGTTTGGCAGTAGGAATACTTTGTGGAAGTTACAGTTTTTCGTTCGCTGGAGACGGACCAGGTGGAATTGGAACAACTGACGGAAGTTCAAGTTTGATTCTTTGGCTAAACCCAAGTGAAGGAACAACAGTTGACGGCTCGAATAACTTAACCGCTTGGACTGACCAAAGTGGAAACGGAAACAATGCTTCAACAACAGCAAGTTCAGAACCTTTGTTAGTAAGTAATGTGAGGAATGGGTTTCCTGTTGTACGTTTTGATTCTGGAAACAGTGAATTTATGAATCTTGGAAATGCAACTTCAGGAGACTTGAACATTAATCCAAATTCAACGGATTTGTCAATTATTGCAGTTACGGATAACAGCACGACAGGAACCGGAGTTTTGATGGGAAAAAGTGCTTCAAGTAGTTCAAGCACTCAATACGAATTTGCTTTTAGCGGAACAACTTCAATTTCTTTAAACGGAGGTGGAAACTCTAATTCGTTTACAGTTGGGACTTCAGGATTTCACATTTTCAGTTTTACAATTAAAGACACAACTTTTAGTACAAGACCTTTGACATTAATTACTGACGGAACAGACACTTTTCCCGCAGTTGGAGTTTTAACTGGTTCTACAACGAATTCACACAATGTAAATCTTGGAAGAAACACTCAAGGAGCGAATAATTTTTTTGACGGAGACCTTGCAGAATTAATAGTTTACAACTCTCTTAACACAGTTCAAGCACAAATTGGAATCAATTACTTAAGTGCGAAATACGACATTTCGATTTCAGGATTTTACTCTGACAAATACGCTGGAGACACAAATGGAAACGGAGATTTTGATTTTGATGTTGCAGGAATCGGAAGAGATGTAAACGGAACTCACACAACTTCCGAGTCAGCAGGTTTGAAAGTTACAAATCAAGGTTTTCTTAGTGCCGATGACACTTACTTAATTTACGGACACAAAGAAACAAGCAACACTCAAACAACAAGTGGAGTTTCAGGAGGAGTTGAAGCGAGGTTTTTACGTTCTTGGCATTTTGATTTGACAGGAACAGGCTCGGGAAATGTTGACATCGTTTTTGATTTTGCAAAAGCGGGAATCGCTGGAAGCCCAAGTGGAAGCAGTTACGTTTTGCTCACTTCAAGTGATGACGGAGCGACTTTTACGGAAGTTGCAGGAGTTACCGACAATGTTTCGGGAACAGAAGTTCAGTTCAACGGAGTTGCAAGTACAAGTCTTGTTGATGGAAATGTTTACACTCTTGGAACGACAGATTTGACAGACAGTTCTTTACCTGTAACTTTGACCGAATTTTCAGCAAGTGAGCAAAATGGAAAAGTAGTTTTGAATTGGACAACAGCTTCTGAACTCAACAATCTTGGATTCATTCTTAACCGTTCAACTAACAGCAAAAATTTTATTGAAATTGCTTCACACAGGAATTTTCCTGAACTTAGAGGTTTTGGTTCAACTCCAAGTGAGAAGTTTTACACTTTTGTTGATGACTCGGAATTTTCTCAAGGAACAACTTACACTTACAAAATCCAAAGCCAAGATTTTGACGGTGAAATTCACAACTACGATGAATTTGCAAGCATTACTTTCGACGGAAAGATCGAACTTACTTACAAGTTAGAGCAGAATTTCCCGAACCCTTTCAATCCAACAACTACGATTAATTACGAATTGGAAATTACGAATTACGAAAAAAGTAAATTGGTGATTTTTAATGTTTTGGGTGAAAAGATTAAAGAATTTGAACTCACTAAAAACAAAGGTTCTGTTGTTTGGGACGGGAAAAATACAGAAGGAAGTTTGGTCTCAAGTGGAACATATTTTTACAAAATCGAAGCAGAAAACTTTTCAGAAACTAAAAGAATGACTTTAGTTAAGTAATTTTGTAGGGAACAAAAATTTTTGTTCCCTACATTTTTTCCCACCTCTTAAAAAAAATTTAAAATTCTTTGAATTTTTATTTCATAAAAAAGTTATGAATTGCGAAATAATTGTCGCAAATGAATTATATTTGGCGAGAAAATTTTAACAAAAACAAAAGGTATTTTAATGATTCATTTAGTCAGAAAGGTTCAATTTTGTGCCGCTCACAGACTTCACACAGACAAACTTTCGATTGAAGAAAACAAACGAGTTTACGGAATTTGTAACAATGAAAATGGTCACGGACACAACTACGAACTCGAAGTTACAATTGCAGGCGAAGTTGACCCGATAACAGGAATGGTAATGGATTTGAAAGAGCTTAAAGAGATAATTGAAAAAGAAATCGTAGATAAAGTTGACCACAAAAATCTAAACTTCGATGTCGATTTTTTAGAAGGTCTTGTTCCGACAGCAGAAGTTGTGACGATGAAATTTTGGGAAATTTTAGAAGACAAAATTCCACACGGAAAGCTTTACAGAATTAGGCTTTGGGAATCAAGTAACAACGTTGTCGAATTCTACGGAAATTAAACTCAAACCGAAAGAAAACAGATGCAAGAATTAGTAAGAAAAATGCTTTCCGAAGTTGGTGAGAACCCTGATAGAGAAGGACTTTTGGACACTCCGAAACGAGTTGACAAGAGTCTAAGATTTCTGACAGAAGGCTACGAAATGGACCCGAAAGCGATTATTGAAAAAGCTCTTTTTGATGCTGAAGAAAGTGAAATGGTAATTGTAAAAGACATCGAACTTTACTCACTTTGCGAACATCATATGCTTCCGTTTTTTGGAAAGTGCCATATTGCTTACATTCCAAATGGAAAAATTGTCGGACTTTCAAAATTGCCACGAGTAGTTGATATTTTTAGTAGAAGATTGCAAGTTCAAGAAAGGCTGACCTCGCAGATTGCAAATGCGATTAATGAATATTTGAATCCGCTTGGAGTTGGAGTAATTGTTGAAGCTGCTCATTTTTGTATGATGATGCGAGGAGTTCAAAAGCAAAACAGCCAAACAATCACTTCTTGTATGCTCGGCGAATTTCGTGACTCTTCCAAAACACGCAACGAATTTCTAAAATTAATCGGAAAATAAAATGGCTCTTGTTGTAATTACAGGTGGAACTTCGGGAATTGGACTTGGACTCGCTGAAAGATTTGCCGACAAAAATTTTGAAGTAATTGTTACAGGGCGTAACGAAGATAAATTTCTTAAAAACCGAGTCAATCCAAAGATTCGGTTTTTAAAATGCGATGTAACGAATGAAAAGGAAGTCAACTTTTTTGCAAATTCTGTTTCGCTGGACTACAAAGGCGTAGAAATTCTCATTAACAACGCAGGTTTGGGAGTTGTTAAACCGATTTCGGAAACGACTTTGGAAGAATGGAATTTGACTTTGCAAACAAATCTGACAGGCACTTTCTTGACAACAAAAGCGTTTTTGCCCTTGCTTGAAAATTCCGAAAACTCTCACATTTTTAATATTAATTCGGTTGCTGGAAAAGTTGCTTTTCCAAGTTGGGCTTCTTACTGTGCTTCAAAATTCGGTTTGACAGGTTTTACAAACGCACTTCGTGAAGAACTTCGACCTAAAAAAATTCGTGTAACAAGCGTTTTCCCTGGAGCGATTAACACTGACTTTTGGAATTCAGTAGAAGGCGATTTCCCAAGAGAAAAAATGATGACTCCCGAAGATGTTTTCGGAGCAATCTATTCCGCTTACACAACTCACCCAAGAGCTTTGGTTGAAGAAATTTCAATCGGACTCGCAGGTGGGGTTTTGTAGGGATTTATTCTATAAAGTTTTTATGGAGAAGATAAGTTTATCGCGAAAAGAGATTGAACGACTTGCTAAAGACAATGCAGATTTTTATAACTTAGATATAAATCGTGTGAGTAGTTTGCTTATTTTACAAATAATACAATTAGAAGCAAGTAGGTTAGTTAGCCCAAATAATATTCTTGATGAAGTTAAGTATCTTGATGGGCTAACCTCTTCAACACTAACTAAAAAAGAAAACTGCTTTAAAAAGTTGCCTCTAAAAGGGCTGTTCAAGAAACATTTTTTCTGTGCTGGCTTTTTAGCTCAAAACTTAATGTCTAATTTTGGTATAGAATATGGTGGTAATAAAAAATTAAAAAATTTAATTAACTGTGCATTTGACGAAGATAAATTTGGTTTTTTAGATAAAAAGTCTCTCAATAAATTAGGCTACGATATGATTGAGGGTGCTTACGAAGAGAGAGCTAAAAGTAAAAGACTTACAGGTGAGTGGATTTTGTATCAAGAATTTCAAGGTAAGAATTATTATTTGACTTTAGCTTTTCACACAGAAAAAGATGAAGATGTGTACAGAAGAGTGTGTGATATTTATAATTTTGACTTTCCTTTTTTAAAGAGGGAGTCTTTAGGAGAAGGATTTAACAGTGTAAAACAGGATAATTAAGCTCTATGAAAAAAGTCGCAATTTTTGTTGATGTTCAAAATGTTTACTACACGACCAAAGAGGCTTACCGAAGCAATTTTGATTACAACAAATTTTGGGCAAAAGTAACTGAAAATCGGGAAGTCGTTGAAGCCTTTGCTTATGCAATTGAGAAAAATGACGAGAAACAAAGACAGTTCCAAAACATTCTTCGAGCAATCGGGTTTGATTTGAGGCTAAAGCCTTTTATCAAAAGAAATGACGGTTCGGCAAAAGGTGATTGGGACGTAGGAATTACTCTTGATGTTGTTGAATTTGCGAAGGAAGTTGACGTTGTAGTTTTGGTAACTGGTGACGGAGATTTTGATTTGTTAGTAAATCACGTCAGGAAAAATTATGGAGTTGAAGTCGAAATTTATGGCGTAAGAAAACTGACGGCTTTTTCTCTGATTCATTCGGCGACAAAATTTATCCCGATTGAAGGTGATTTGTTGTTAAATTCTAAAAAATTGTAACAGATAATTTTACGGCTCGTAATGGAGCTAAAACTTAATTCTAACTAAAAAAGGAAAGGAATTGAAATGAAAAAATTTCTTCATTTCGGACTCATTACACTTTTAATTTTATGCTCATCTTTTTCTGTTTTTGCAGAGGAAATGGCGAAACCTGAAATTGGCAAACAAGCTCCAAATTTTGAACTTATGGGAGCAGATGGAAAAGCCTACAATTTAGCAGACTTTAAAGGCAAATTTGTAGTTCTTGAATGGATTAATTTCGATTGCCCTTTTGTAAAAAAACAATACCAAAAGTCAGGTAAAATGCCTTCTTTACAACAACAGTTTACAGAAAAAGGTGTTGTTTGGCTTTCGATTTGTTCTTCTGCCGAAGATAAACAAGGAAATTTTTCAAGAGATGTTTTAGAGGCAAGAATGAAAGCTGAAAAACATTCTGCAACGGCTTATCTTTTGGACGCAGATGGAAAAGTTGGAAAAATGTATGATGCTAAAACTACTCCTCATATGTTCGTAATTAACCCAAAAGGCGAATTGGCTTATATGGGAGCAATTGACAGTATTCGTTCTACAGACCCAGAAGACATTCCTAAAGCAAAAAATTATGTTTCTGATGCTCTCAATGCTTTGTTGAGTGGAAAAGAAGTTGAGAAAAAAGTTTCAAAACCTTACGGTTGTTCTGTGAAGTATTAGAAGCGAAATTTCTTTTTAATTTTAGAGCATTGTTTTAGAAATCAAACAATGCTCTTTTTGTTTCGATTGAGGCTTGCGTGGTTGAACAAACAATTTCGCACATTTGAAAAATTGCAGGATTTGCGATTCTGTAAAAAACCATATTTTTTTCTTTACGGCGTGTTACAAAGTCCGCTTCAAAAAGCATTTTCAAATTTTTAGAGACATTCGCTTGTTGAAGCTCTGTCAATTCTATTATTTGAGAGACGCTTTTTTCCCCTTCTTGAAGACTAATCAAAATTTTTAACCTTGTCGGCTCTGCTAAGAGTTTGAACTTTTTGCTAACAAGTTCGATGAGTTGCTCATTTTGTAATTGCATTTAATTACTCCTACGTGTAATCTGTATTACTAATTTGTTATGTGATAATTTAGTATCTTTTCTGTTGACAAGTCAAGAGTTAATTTTTAAATTTGGATTAAATTCCAAAATAACTATTTCGTGATATAGGAAATAAAATGAAAAAACAAATCATAAACTTCTCGATAAATTCTCCAAAAACAGTAATTGTCTTGTCTATTTTGCTTTTTCTCGCAGCATTGGCTCAATTCCCAAAAGTGAAAATTGATACGAACCCAGAGCATATGCTCAGTCAAAACGAAGAAGTAATTCTCCATCACCACGAACTTAAAGAGAAGTTCAAACTCGAAGATATTCTTGTTGTTGGGATTCACAAAGAAAGTGGCGTTTTTAATCCTAAAACTTTAGAAGCGGTTGCTTTAATCACAGAAGAAGCTCTTGAAATGGAAGGAGTAATTGCTAATGACGTTGTTGCTTTGACAGAAGTTGATGACATTGTTTCCGATGGTGGAACGATTAAGGTTGAAACCTTGATGGAAGAAATTCCAGAGACTGACGAAGAAGGGCGGCAAATTCTTGAAAGAATAAAACTAAATCCGCTTTTTAACGGGAAGCTTGCTTCCGACGACGGAACTTTAGTTACAATTTTTGTTCCTATTGAGTCAAAAGAAATCAGTGCAGAGTTAGCCGAGAAATTGAAAGTATCCTCAGAAACTCATCTTAAAAACGGCGAAGATTTTCTTGTTGCGGGTTTACCAGTTGCAGAATCGACTTTTGGTGCAGAAATGTTCAAACAAATGGCAGTTTACGCACCGCTTGCAGGACTCGTGATTTTCCTTTTGCTTTTATTCTTTTTCCGTTCGGCAAAAGTTATCGCTGCTCCGATGATAATTGCTGTAATGACAGTTGTTTACACAATGGGAGCTTTGATTGGACTTGGTTTTACGGTTCACATTATGAGCTCAATGATTCCGATATTTTTGATGCCGATTGCAGTTTTGGATTCCACTCACATTGTCAGCGAATTTTATGACACTTACCAAAAAACGAAAGACAGCAAAAAGACTCTACGAGAAGTTTTAAATACGCTTTTTATGCCGATGCTTTTCACTTCTCTTACAACAATTGTTGGCTTTGCTTCACTTGCTTTTACTCCAATTCCTCCTGTAGAAGTTTTTGGTTCTTTCGTTGCTCTTGGGGTTTTTCTCGCTTGGCTTTTAACAATGACTTTTTTACCTGCTTTTATCTCTTTAATGCCTGCAAAAGCACTTGAAAACTTTGGAACAGCAGAAGAAGGCAAAGAAACTTTACTTGATAAATTCCTCGCTTTCACTTTCAGAGTCTCAAAAACTAATGGAAAATTAATTCTTGCCGTTGTAACAATTCTTTTTGTGATTTCTGGTTACGGAGTAACAAAAATTATTGTTAACGACAATCCTGTGAATTGGTTCAAACCTGACCACGAACTTCGCAAAGCTGATGTTTTGATGAATTCAAAGATTGGCGGAACTTATATGTCTCACTTGGTTTTTACAGGTGAAGAAGACGTGATGAAATCGCCTGAAGTCGTAAATTACATTCGAGACTTACAAGACAAAATGGACGCAGACGAACGAGTTGGAGCAACAACTTCAGTAATTGACATTTTAGAAAAAATCAATCTTGAGCTTCTCGGGAAAATTGATATTCCGCAAACTTTGGAAGGAATTGCACAGTATTTATTTCTTTTTGAAATTTCAGGTGGCGACCCGGAAGATTTATTCAAATTTGTAACTCCTGAGTACTCGGACGTTCACATTTGGATTCAAATGCCAAAAGGTGACAACAAAATTATGCACGATTTTGCACTTGAGTATGAAAATTATTTGGCAGAAAATCCACCTCCCGAAAATATCCAAACTTATTGGGCTGGTTTGAATTACGTGAATGTTGTTTGGCAAGACAAAATGGTTGGTGGAATGGGAAAATCACTAATTGGAAGTTTTGTAATGGTTTTGGTGATGATGACTTTGCTTTTCCGTTCATTCAAATGGGGAATAATTTCGATGGTTCCGCTAAGTGTTACAATTGTTGGAATTTATGGACTTATTGGCTTTTCAGGGAAGTTTTACGATATGCCAATTGCTGTTCTTTCGTCTTTGACACTTGGGCTTTCAATTGACTTTGCGATTCACTTTATCAAAAGAGCAAGAGATATTCACGCAGAAACAAACGATTTTGCTAAAACAATCGACTTACTTTTTGAAAGCACAGGAAGAGCAATTTCCCGAAATGTAATGATTATTGCAATTGGTTTTTTACCGCTGTTCTTTGCCACTTTGGTTCCTTACAAAACGGTTGGTACTTTCTTCTTTTTGATAATGATGATGAGCGGATTTGCTACACTTTTCATTTTGCCCTCGATTTCAAATGTTTTTAGTAAATCGCTTTTTAAAACTCAAGACAAACCACAAATTAAAAATTTAGAACACTCTTTGGAGGTAAATTAAAATGACACTCGAAAATACAATCCGAGCAATTGCAGGAACTTTTATCTTGATTTCTCTTTCTTTAGGTTACTTTGTAAGCTCTTACTGGTTTTTGTTCACAGCATTTGTCGGAGTAAATTTAATTCAGTCTTCTTTTACAAAATGGTGCTTGATGGAAGACATTTTAAAAGCAACAGTCTTTAAAAATAAGATTGGAAGTTGTTCTTAGTTTTAAAAATCATTGGATTATAAAATGAGAAAGTTTTTTCTATCGAATTGCTTAGAGCCATCCGATATATGATTTCACGAAATAATTTTTTTAAAGGATAAAAAATGAACACAATAAAATTTTTCTCAAAAATATTTTTTCTCAACTTAATAATTTTTACAACTGCTTTTGCACAAAATGCAGAAGAAATTATGATGAAAAGCCACCTGAACTACTACTACGCTGAAAATGACGGAAAAGCAAAAGTTAAAATGGTGCTCACGAATAAAAGAGGCAAAGAACGAGTTCGTGAATTTGTAATGTTAAGGCTTGACAAAGAAGAAGGCGGAAAGCAGTTTTACTACACTTACTTTGAACAGCCAAGCGACGTGAAACGCACAACCTTTATGGTTTGGAAAAACGTTGGTGAAGACGACAGTCGTTGGATTTACGTTCCTGCAATTGATTTGGTAAAAGAAATTGCAGCTGCTGACAAAGGGTCAAGTTTTGTTGGTTCGGATTTTTCTTACGAAGATGTTTCAGGAAGGCATTGGACTTCTGACATTCACGAAGTTTTAAGAGAAGAATCGGTTGAAGGAAAAGATGCTTTTGTTGTGAAGTCAGTAGCAAAAGAAGGCAAACCTGCTTTTGCTTACACAATTACTTGGGTTGACAAAGTGGATTTACTTCCACTAAAAATTGAATTTTATGACAAAAAGGACAAGCTCGAAAAGGTCTTCCGCGCAGTAAAAATTGAGGAAATTAACGGTGTAAAAACTGTAACTCACAGACAAATGGAAGACGTGAAGAAAAAACATACAACAGACATTTTCTTTGAAAGCATTGATTACAACGTCGGTTTGACAGAAGATATTTTTACAGAACGTTACTTGCGAAAAGCACCAAAAGTAGTCAAGTAATTTAAAATTCGTTGTTTTGAGTCAAAAGGCAGAAACTGCATTTTCTGGTACAGATTTTGGCACTAATACTTTCATGCAACAATTTACTCTTAAAAATGAGAGGTTTACAATGTCAACTCAACATATTTACGCAACTCACGTGCAATGGAAATCTGAAAAAATAGGAAATCTTACTTCCGATGGATTTTCGGAAATTGAAGTCGCGACACCAGTTGATTTTGGAGGACACGAAGGAATTTGGAGCCCTGAGCATCTTTTTGTGGCTTCTGCGAACGTTTGTTTTATGACTACTTTTCTGGCTTTAGCTCCAAAGTTTGGACTCAAGTTTCATTCCTTCGATTCTGATGCAATTGGTAAGGTTGAGAAAGTAGAAGGTAAAGGTTTTGAAGTAACTGAAATTATGCTCAAACCAAAAGTTGTAATTGAAGATTCCAAAGACGAAGCTAAGGCACTTAAAGTTTTAGCAAAATCTGAAAAATATTGCCTTATTTCCAACTCAATGAAGTCTGAAATTTTAATGGAGCCAGAAGTAATCGTTCCATTTTTTTAGAATAGAAAATTCTAAAAATTAGTCTTTAAAAGTTGCTTTCCTTGAAAAATACCCTATTTATTTTAATTAAGAGAACTACATAAAATGACTCGTAAATTCTTAATTTTACTACTTTTAATTTTTGCTTCTAACAGCTTACTTTTTGCGGAAGGTTTGAACGGTTTTGTCGAAAGTAATTTTTCACCGAGAGTTTCAGAAAACCCTTTTTTCAAAAACGATGATTACGTTTCGGCGGAGTCACGACTTCAACTTTCTTACCAACATTTTGGCGAAATCGGTGAAACATTTTTCAAAATGGATTTCATAAATGACCAAGTTAAAGACACAACAATAATTGAACTTCGAGAGGCGAACATAAAATTTTCACCTTTTGAATTTATGGACGTGAAAGCTGGAAGACAAATTCTGACTTGGGGAGTTGGAGACTTAGTTTTTGTGAATGACATTTTTCCAAAGGATTGGAATTCCTTCTTCTCTGGAAGAGGTGTTGAGTACTTAAAAGCTCCAAACGATGCGGTAAAGTTTTCATTTTTTAACAACTTTGCAAATCTTGACTTTGTTTTCATTCCAACTTTTGAGGCAGACCGTTTACCCGAAACCGAAAGATTTTCTTATTGGAACGGACAAAGTCTTTCAAATTCTTCTTTAACTATTAAGAAACCTGAAAAGACTTTTGGCAACCAAGAATATTCCTTTAGGCTAAGCAAAAGGCTTTTTAACTACAAAACTTCACTTTACTACTACAGAGGGTTTTGGAAAACTCCAAAAGGACAAACCGCAACTTTTACAGGTTTTTACCCTGAACTTGATGTTTACGGAGCAAGTTTTAGAGGGCAACTTTTGGGTGGTATTTTTGCAGGAGAATTTGGTTACTACAATTCACGAGAAGACAAAAACGGCGACAATGCTTTCGTAGAAAACTCATCTTACCGTTACCTTGTTAACTTTGAGAAAGAAATTGTCGCTGACTTAACAGGAAATATTCAGTACTACTCAGAAATTATCAAAAATTTTGACGAAAACACACAAGCTAAAGGAAGAGAAGAATTTCGATATTTGGTAACAACAAGACTTACAAAAAGACTTTTTTACGAAACTTTGACTCTTTCGTTTTTTGCATTTTACAGTCCATCGGAAAAAGATTTTTACTTGAGACCTGAAGCAACTTACGGGTTTTCTGACAATTTGAAGCTTTCTGTTTTAGGAAGTATTTTTGGAGGTAAAGAATCCTTCACAATGTTTGGACAAAACGAAGACAACTCGAACGTGAGCTTGCGTTTAAGATATTCTTTTTAATCACTTTGGGAGAATAGTTTTAACAACTCTTCTTTTTCTGTTTTGTTAATTCCTTCTTTTCCTAATTTTAATCTCTGAGTTCGCGTTTCCTTTTCCAAGTTCCCTTTTAAACTAAAAAGGCTGTTCGGGGAAATTCCCTTACAGCCTAAAAATTTTACGTTACGAATAACTTCTCTGTCATTCGTAACAACAAAAGTATTTTGTTTTTGTTTGCCTGCCAAGCTTACAATTAGTGAATCGGCATCTTTGAAAGGCTTTTTTGAGTAGTGAACTTGAATCGTGGTTCAAGGATTTGGAAATGTAGGTTATCATGCTGCAAAATTTCTGCAGGATGGCGGGGCCATCGTCACAGGTATTGCAGAATATGCGGGAGCCATATATAATACCCGTGGATTGGATATAG
>QQUF01000019.1 GCA_008501735.1 Calditrichota bacterium
TTCCATTATTTGTAACTGTTACAGTATCAGAACCGATTGCTGTTGTTCCTTGAGTAAACTGTAAAGGTCCACCAAAATCGAGATTTGTTGTATTTACAGAAATATCAGGTGCAACACCTTCAGCAGTTAGATTAACAACGTAAGGATTATTACTTGCATCACTATTTCCGATGTATAGAGTTTCGTTTGCAACTCCTGTAGCAGTTAAGAAAACTGCAATATCAACTGCCAAACTATCACCTGCAAGAATAGTTACAGGTAAAGTTGGTGGATTTGGAAGAGTAAAAGGAGCAGAAGCACTTAAAGAAGTGATGTCCAAATCTCCGCCACCTGAATTCTTGATTTGTAGAGTCTGAGTTGTTGCAGTGTTAAGTACAATTTGTCCAAAATCTAAAGAGTTTGAAGTTGTAGAAATATTTGGGTTTCCGCCACCAGCAAGAGGAGTTGTAACAACTAAGTTTCCTGGGTCTGACTCTACATTTGTCCCATTTACATCATAGGTAATCGTTACTGCATAGCTGTAAGGATTCGGATTTGTAACATTCGTGTCATCGTAAAATTGGTCAGTTCCAGTGTAAATTACTGAACCGTTTGTTACAACGTCGTTTGCGTCTATTGCAGTTCCATTGAGTTTATAAAGGTTATAAGCAACAATCGCATAAGTTGGTGTAAGATTAATTTGTGCAGGATTTTTATTTCCAAAAACAAATGGGTTTGAATATTTGTTTGCATTTTCTAAAGTCTTCACTTTACTCATACTTCGCTTAGCAAAAGTTCTTTTGTCAAGTTTATTAGCGATCTTAGTTGCAACCGGACTTTGAACGATTGGAGCGATAACTCCTGCAGGTTCAACAAAGCAACGAATCATCGGAATGATTTGTCCATAAATCGGTGCTAAAGTTTCAATTGCAGACCAATTTCCTGATGCACCAATAAAATGAGTATTGGAATTAAATCCATAAGGAGGTTGCAAAGTTGTGTCGCCTCCAAGAGATATACTGCTTGTTGACGTTTGTTCAACAGCAACGAAAAATTCTCCGTCACCAATATTAATTGGTGCTGGTAAGTCAAAAAGCAAGAAATCGCCAAAAGTTGCTTGAGTTGTTAAAGAATCCCAAAGGACAACATCTGGTAACCCTGTCCCTGAATTTGAAGAAAATAACTTCACTTTATATTCACTACCTACTGTTCCACCTGCTGTAAGAAAAACTTTAATTGAGTTTACTTGTGCATCACCTGTGATTTGAGTTTGAGAAGAAATATCAAATTTGTTTGCAAAAGTACCAGGTCCTTGAGTGTTCAATCCTGGAGGAGTTCCGGGAATTATAGATTGAAACTCACTTGTTCCATCGTCATATTTTAGTTCAATTCCGTTTTCTCCTGGTTGTCCCCAAGAAAGACTTAGTTGTCCAGGGAAAGCATCAGCAGCTAAAGTTCCTGCTGGGAAAAGTCTTACTTCATAACTGTAAACATTATTAATTGGGTCAGCTAAATAATTTGTCGGTGCATAACTTACATTCAAACTATCCGACAAATCTCTTGCAGAAAAATAGTAGTAAACATTCGTTGGTTGAACAGTTGGAGGAGGAGGAATTGAATCGAGGTAAACATTTCCACTTGAAATATTCATTGGAATTGTTGTGTAGTTTCCTGTGTCACCTATTCTGTAGTGCATCCAAACTGAGTCAACTCCTGAAGGGTCAGAAACTGAAGCTGAAATTTGTTGGTAGTTTGTAAAGTCGTCAGTTTCTTCAACTTGAGTTACACCTGAAAAAGCAGGTCCGATTAAATCAATTGAAGTGAAAAGTCCGAAATCATCAATGAACCAACCTTCGAAAGCATTTGCAGCACCATCAATTGTATCAAATCTGAATCTAATTTGAATTTGTGCCCAAGAAGTATCCAAACCAATCAAAACTGGAGTCCATTCACCTGTATTTGGTGCACCAAAAATTGTAAAAAGTTGTGTATCCAAAACGGTAGTGGCAAAATTGTCAGTACTAATCTCAAGCCATTTTTGGTCATAAAATGAACCTGTTTCGCTATTAAAAGCACTTTGAAAAAATAAGGTAGGTGAAGTTAAACCTGTCAAATCAATTGTTGAATCTAAAGTTGCAGTTCCATTGTTTGCAACTCCTCCTGCATCAAAATTAATTCCGTTGTTATAATTCAAACAAGCAGCTCCATTAAATGGAACTTGTGCTGTTTGAACACCAATAATTTGATTCGGAGTTGCGTCAACAAACCAACCTGTTGCTGGGTCACTGTTTGCCATTGTCCAATTATTTGCATTTTCCAAACTGTCAAAAAATACTGCAGAACCTAAACCTGAGAGGTTAAAAGCATTTGCAGTGTTACTTTGTGTACTTTCGTTTCCGCCCAAGTCAACAGAGGTTACGTAGTAAGAAACATCTACAGGAGCTCCGCCATCGGCATAAGTTGTGTTCGGAGCTAGAACAGAATCAATCAAAGCAAAAGTTGGAGTTGGTGCTGCATTATCTTGTCGGTAAATTCTGATTTTCGCCAAATCTGTAATTGGTGAACCATCAACATTTTGCGTTGGATTATCCCAAGTCAAATCAACAATTGAGCCTGTAATTCCGACAACTAAATTTGAAGGAGCATTTGGGAAAATCAAATCTGCAGGAGTTCCCGAAGCAACGTTTGAAGGAATACTTTCGGAAGTTGTACTTGTGCTGTTATCTGTGAAAACAGCCGTTACAACGTAGTAGTAAGTTGTTCCGTTCGCAAGTCCTGTGTCAGTGTAAGAAAGTTGATTTGCGTCTGGAGTTTCAAAAATCAAGAATGGTGCAGTTGGATTTACCAAATCATTCGGGTCAGTTGAAGAATAAATTTTGTAAGAAGTTACGTCAGAAGCTAAAACTTGGTTAGTTCCTTTTTCGCTCAAAATTTCTGCTTTTTTGCTAATGAATTTTGCAGGATTTAAAGCAGAAAATTTACTTTGGGTTACTGGGAAGTCAATGTAAGAAGCAATATTCTTAGCTTTAAATTCTTTGTCAGCTTTTTCAATTCTTGAAAGTCTGTCTTTTCTTTCACTAACTTTAATCCCTTTGAAAGCACGTGTAGTTTTCGATTTTTCAGTAATGATTTTAACGCTTGGAATTGCACCGACTTTTGCCGATTCAAAACTGCTCCACCTGTTCAAATCTTTTCCTGAGAAATAAAATGTATTCGAAGGAATTTGCGAACTTGCTTCAGCCAAAATTTCTAAAGATTTTTTACTTTCTTGAGAAATTACTACAAAGAATTTTTCACCAACTTTTGAAACTGTTGGAAGAGTGAAAGTTTTAGAAAGTTCGTTGACTTTTCCTTGTGCTAAAACTCCAATTAATTCTCCTGGTAAAGCTCCTTTGCCGAATTTGTGTAAACTAACTTTGAAGTCAGAATAATTTACAGAAGCAAAATCAATTTGAACTGCTTTAAGGGCTTCATTTTTTTCATTGAAAAATTTTAAAGCGATTTCACCTTCTGCATTTGCAAACCCAAAAGGAGTGTTTCCGTTTTGAGTATAAGAGAAAATATCAACTACCGAAGGCTGAGTTGCTGTTGTCAAATAAACAGGCGGATTCCAAGAAACAGGGATTTGTCCGTCTTGTTGAGAAACAGCTGAAGCATTTTGTGGCGGATAAGAATTGTTCACTTGGAAAGTATGAGTTGCACTTGTTGGTGCATTTGGAGGGTCAGTTGTAACGTCGTTTGTGTTATCAGTTGCTTCAATGTAGTAATCTACGACACTTCCACTTGGTTGAGCAGGAATTTGAGCATCATAAAATGCACCTGATGAGTTAGTCATTGCTACCTGAGTAAAAGTTCCCGAAGTATTAACGTCGTAGAACAGAATTGCAGAAACAATTGAACCATCGTCAAGGATTTGTGCAGTTAAGTCGTAAGGATTTGAAGTATTTGTAGTATTTCCTTGTGGAGAATGACCAATTGCTGGAGGTCCCACAGAGACAAATTCATCTGCTCCAATGTCAGGAGTAACTGAATTTCTTAAGTCCCCATCAATATCAGTTGTAACAACTACAGGAGTTCCTAAGTTATCAATTGTTGGCGGTTGTGTCACATCAATATGAGGATCTGTTTGACTAATAAATTGTGGGTCAACTTCAACAGAATTCGCACCGAATCCACTAGCTTGCCAATCATTAAGAGTTTGGTAGGTTGTTCCTAAATAAGAAGCAACATTTGCAGCTCCATTATTAGGGTCAATAAAAAAACAATTGTGATCTTGGTCTGAAATTGAACCATTTGGTTTGTTAATTCCAAATGCTGAACCTTGAGCTTTTT
>QQUF01000028.1 GCA_008501735.1 Calditrichota bacterium
TTAAAAAACAAACTATCCGAAATTGACCCTGTTTTAAATGACATTAGTTCAAAAACTTTAGAAAAAGCTCTTCATCAGTTTAATGTTTTAGGACAAAAGGCTGGGAATTCTTACAAGCGGAAAAACGAAACAAGTGTTTCACAAGCAGAAAAAATTTCATCTGCAATTTACCCGAATTCAACTCCACAAGAAAGAGTTCTTGGTTTACTCACTTTTTTAAACAAATACGGTTTGGATTTGACAGAAAGAATTGCTGAAGAATTAGACCTATTTTGCTTTGAGATGCAGGTTTTTGAAGTTTAGAGTTTTGTAGTGTAGTGAGAGCCTGACTGAAAGTCAGAATCTCACAGAGAAACTACCAATCAAGTTGAAGTTGCATTTTTAAAGATTGAAAAGTTGGGTTTGAATTTTTGTTGAGTCGGTAATTTTTTACTTTTTGGAAATCGTAACTGACTAACAAAAATTGCTTGTAAAATGGCTGAAATTTAATTTCACTACTCCAAGTCAAAGATTTTTCGACAGTGCCTTTTAGAAAATGTTTTGTCAAACCTGTTTCAGGCTGCTTGGGGAAATCAAGATTTCCTTCTCCGTGCCTTCTAAATTCAATATTAGTTTTGAAATCCCACTGCCAACTTGGTGTGTAAGAAATTTCGGTAAAGTAATAATCCGAGTTAGGTAACAGAAAAGAACCTAAACCATTTGAAAAATGCCTGTAAGTATTCTCTGTTTCATCGCTTGTGTAAAGAAAAGGCTCAACCCTTGAGTACTCAAAGTTCCAAGTAAAATCACCAAAATAAAAATCGGTTCCAAGAATCACAGCCCATTTACTTCCCCAATGTTTGAATGGATTTTTTGTAAAAGTGAAATCGTCCCAAAACATTTCACCGTAGAATCTTTTGTTCTTAAAACGATTAATTGTCAGATCAAAAGCCATTGTGTTGTTGTCTTTGTCGCCTGCATATTTTTCAGCTATCTGAAAGAAATTTATCGGAATTAAGTATTGAGGTTCAAGTTGTCGGTTATCTCCTCTGTCAGAGTAAACGACTGTTTCAGCAAAACCAAAGTAGATTCCTTTGAAAACTTCAAAATCAATTTTGTGACCGACGAAGTACTTTGCAGTTTCACCGTTTGCACTTGTTGTTGTAGAATCTCTATTGTTTCCGTGAAGAAATGCGTGAAAGTAATTGAAATTGATTCTTTCCCAAGACTTATCAATTCGGAAAAGGTCGTAATTTCCAGCGTTATTTGAAACTGTAAGTTGTGAATGTTTCCCGTTTCCATAAAGTAAGGCATTTTTCCCTGCTTCAAATCTTAGTGAAAATAAATCAAAAGCAATGTGTGCGTTACTTTCAGATTCAAAAACTTGTCCTTGATTAGCTGAAACAGCGATTCCAGAATTGAAATCGTCTCGCCCTGCTTGGTTAGTTCCCTTAACGAGAGCATTACTTGCGTCAGAATAGAAAGCGAGTTTATCGGCAATTTTTCCTCTGATTTCGCCACGAACTCTTGTTTTGCTAATTTTTGCTGAAGAGTCGCCCTTCCAAAACTCAAGATTTTCTTCGAAAATTAAATCGCCAATGACGTAAGTTTTGTCAGATTCTGATTGCCAAATAAAAAGGTGATTGTCTTTTTTGGCAGACTTGAAAGGTTTTTGAAACCCTTTTGAGTCTAATTTTTCATCAAATTCATTTTTGTAAATTTCGAGAAGTTGCTTTTCAGAATTGGTCAAGCTTTTTAAGTCAATTTTTTGCAAACACTCAAAAATAAAATCTCTACTGTAAGGTTTGACTCTAAACGAAACAGAATTAAGTAAACCTTTGCCTTCCATTTTGTCAAAGAATTCATAAATCGGGTGATTTAGTTTTGTCGAAACCGATTGAGCAAAAGTTGTGGAAGTTATAAATAACAGTAAAATTACCTTTAAAATTTTCATTTACTTAAAAGCAGTTTTTTGAAGACATTAAGGGTTTTTGTGTTTACTATTTCTTTAGTATAATTTTGGAGAATCATTTTTCTACCAATTTTACCCATCTGATTTCTTAAAGCTGGATCTTTCAATAGTTTTTCAAGTGCAATTGCCAAAGATTTGGAGTCATTCCTTGGAACAAGAAAACCATTTTCTCCTTCAATTATAAAATCAGTACAACCTGGCATATCCGAAGCAACAATTGCTCTTGAAGATGAAGATGCTTCCAAAAGATTCGTTGGAACACCTTCGTTGTACATAGTCGGCAGGGTAACAATGTGAGATTTTTGGTAAACTTTATTAATTTCAGCTTGAAATCCCCACCATTCTACAAGTCCTTCTTTTTCCCACATTCTTAAAGTTGACTCTGGAATACTTCCTGGATTACTTGGGTCAGGTTCTCCAGCAAGAACTGTTATAAAGTCATATTTTTGCTTTAAAATTTTTGTGGCATCAACTAAAACTCCAACTCCTTTTTCCCAAAGCATTCTCGAAGCCAACAAGATTATTGGTTTTCCTTTTGGTTCTTCTGTTGGAGCAAAAAGGTTTTCGTCAACCCCAACGCCTTTTATCAAAACGGTTTTTTCAGAAGAGGAAATGAGTTTTTCATCAATGAAATATTTTTGGTCATTTGCATTTTCGAAAATCAAATTACAATTTGGGTGATTCAAAGCAACTCTGTAGAGAATTTTAACAATCCCTCTCAAAAAATTTGCTTTTTTATCTTGTTCGGAAAAAACATAACCTCTTCCAGTTATTGAATTTACAACGGAATGAATTCCAACAATTCTTGCAGCCAAAGTTCCGTAAAGGCAGGATTTTATTGTATGATTGTGTACTAAATCAGGTTTTTCATTTTTGAAAATTTTAGCTAAGTTTTTAAGAGCGATTAACTCTGAAAATGGATTAGTGCTTTTGCGGTTCAATTCCCACTCAATCCACCTAAAACCTCTTTCGATAATTTTATCAACAAACTTTCCTTTTGGAGAAATGAAAACGACCTCGTAATTCTTTTCTCTCAAGAATTCGGCTAAAGAAATTCTAAAATTATAAAGGTACCAATCTGTATTAGCTGTTAAAAATATTTTTGTCATTCGAATCAATTACCATTTTGTAAGTTCAAAATTAAGGTTTTCCATTTTTCTGTCATCTTTGTAATATCAAAATCCATTGCTCTTGTCAAACCTTTTTTAGAATAACTTTCTCTTAAAGTCTTGTCATTTAAAATTTTTTTAAGCCCTTCTGTAAATTTAGCTTCTGATGGACTTGGTTCCAAATTTTCAAAATTAATTTCACCTTCAAAAATAGGAGTTAAAATTCCAAATTCTGCAAATTCCAAATTTTCGGTCTGTTTACTAAAATCTGTTTTAGGAGCCAAAATTTCCCTCGGTCCTGAAAAACAGTCAACAGAAACAATTGGAGTTCCACAAGCCATTGCCTCAACTATTACATTTCCAAACCCTTCTGAAATAGAAGAGAAAGCTAACAAACTTGCCTTCCGATAGAAAGCAAATGGATTTTTTTGAAAGCCCAAAAAATAAATATCGTAATCGTCGGTAAGTTTTAACCCTCTTTTAAAAACTTTAAGATTTAAGTTTTTACAGAATTCAACTAAGCTTTTATGGAGACTTCCGTCACCGAGTATCAATAATTTTACATTTTCCTGCTTTTCTTTAAGAAGAGCAAAAGACTTTAATAAATGGTAATGCCCTTTAACTTTCTCTAATCTTCCAGTGCTAATAATTGTTGGATATTTAAATAGGTTTGTAGTATCCTTGTCCAAAATATGAAACGAATCTTCTATAATTCTTTTCATATCAAAGAAATTATAGATTACTGTTAATTTTTTATCATTAATTCCTACATAATTTCTTTTGAATATCCTTTTACCATTTTCGGAATTAAAAACTAGGTAATCAAAATTAGAAAATAAGAGTCTATTAAATTTTGCAAAAATGGAGTGACTGTAAATATCTAAACTGCTATGCAGCCATAGAATTTTTTTGTGTCTTGTAAAAATGCTACTAAAAATATTTACAATATCGCTTCTGTGTAAAGAGCTAATCACAATATCATTTTTAGAAAAAACTTTAGTTAATTTTAGAGTTATCAAAAGAAGAATTAGATATTTAGAAAGAACCGAGTCTTTTTCTTTTATTGAGGAGAGAATTAAAATTTTTTCTTTTAATAAATTTTTATACGAAATATCTTTTTCAATTATCAAAACTTTTTCTATTTCAACTGCATTTGCTAATTCAATATTTAGTTTTTCAGCTCCACCACCAAATAGCGAGTTAATAATTAGGAATATTGATTTTTTCAAAGTGATTATCAATTTAATTAAGTAACTTTGTAAAATAAAAAACTTAGATGTATTTTTGTAAAAAAACTTGAAATCTTTTTGAAATTATAAATGATGCAAACTATAATTTTTAGTAAATTTATTTTCCCCATAATTGCTTTTTCTAGTCGAATAAAATTAATTCATTTTTTATTTATTTTAATTTTCATTTCCCCTTTCTCTGAAGGAGTTGCAAATGATAGTGTTGATATTGGAAGAGCTTTATTGTGGAACTTATTAGGCTGGAGTTCTTTGTTAGTTACAATAACATTAGGTATGAATAAAATTAGATTTTCTCATCAAGAAAAGTATATTTATTTACTAATAATTTTCCATTTAATTACAATTTATACAAGTAAGTTTCTTACTCCTGTTTTTGGAGACCAAAGAGGGCTTTCAGATATGACTTTACTAATTCCAGTAAATGTAATTTCTTGTGGTTTAATGGTGTATTACATAAAGGATAAAAGGAAATTAGAACTTTTCGTAAATACCCTTGTTACCTTCTTTGTCTTACTAACTATTTTTCATTTCATAATTTGGATATTTGGAATTAATGCTCTTTGGAAAGATAATGCTAGATTTAGTGGTATTTTTTGGGACCCAAATATTCACGTAAGGAATGTTTCTATTTTTTTGGCTTTCCTTTTTCTATATAAAATCAAAAATGTAAAATCTCTTATTCAAAAATCAATTCTAATTTCTGTATCAATTATGGGTCTTATTTTATCAAATTTTTCCTACTCAAGAAGTGGTGCAGTTTGCTTAGTCGTTGCGATTCTTTGGGCGAGTTGGAAGAATTTTTCTAAAAAACATTTCACTTGGATATTAGTTGTCGTTAGTATCTTAGGCACCTTGTTTTTGGCATCAACTATCGAAAATAGATTTAAAAAAGATTCGTTTGTAAAAGGAAGTAAAGTAATTGACTTCTCAACTTTACAAAGAGTCTTAATGATTGACTCAGCTTTTAGAATTCTCGAAGAGCATTGGTTACTGGGAGTTGGGTTTGGAAATTTCGACAATAATTATTTAAAACATTACCATTCTCCCTTAGCAAAACCATTCTTAAAAGGGAAAATCGTTGTTACATCAATTCACACTTGGTTTCTCAAAATTTGGACTGAACAAGGTCTGCTTGGCTTACTTTCAATAATTGGGTTTACTTTTCTAATCTTGAAAAGGCTTTGGCATATCTCAACAAAGGCACGAGATGAAAAACTCGTACAAATTACAAATTGTGTAATTCTAGGATTATTTATGTTCTATTTCTTTGGAATTACTTACCACACATTCATTTACGAACATTTCTATTGGGTGATTTTAGGATTTGCCCTTTGTGTAATACGAATTTATTCACAAGAAGAAGAGTCTTTAAATCAAAGTGTCGTCTAATAGTATTGCTAAATCTACGGGAATAGTTCTCATATTTACTGTTTTTGCAAGAGCATTAGGTTTTGGAAGAGATATTTTATTGACTTCAAAACTTGGGGTTCTTCCAATTGCAGATGTTTATTCAATTGCTTTTGCAATTCCACCTGTTCTCTTAGCATTTATGGGTATTTCGACATTAAGTGGAACTGTTACTTCTACTTTTGCTGAACTAATCGAAGCAAAAAACTATGAAAAATTATCTATAACCTTTTCTTCTTTGTTAAACACAATAATTATTTATAGCATTTTTATTTGTTTTTGTGTTTCATTTTTTCCTTCAATTTTATCAAAAGCCTTTGCTTCAGGATTTGACACAGAGAAATCAAATTTATTAACAAATATCATTTTATTAATTTTAATCCTTGTCTTTGTAAATGGAATTTCACTTTATCTAAATGCTGTTCTCGTCTCACTGAAAAAATTTTCTGTAACTTCATTCCCTCTTGTAATTCCAAATATCTTGGTTTGCATTGCTCTTCTAATTTTCCCTTTAAATGAAGAAATCTTAACTAATCTAATTTTAGCAAATATCTTAGGTTTCTTTATTTACATACTATTTTTTCAGATGCCTCAAATCTTCAAAAGTGGGATTAAATATAAATTTGCTTTGGACATTCAAGACCCAAACATAAAAAAAATTTTGAAACTTACCTTTCCTCTTCTTTTTACAATGGGCTCAGTTCAGTTAGCGTTAATGGTTGACAAAGTCATTGCTTCCTACTTTGAAGATGGTGCAGTAACTGCTTTACGCGTTTCAGCCACAACCACAAAAATGTTTTATAACCTTCTTATTCTACCTTTGTTCGGAGTTTTCCTTTCCTACTGGTCTGAATTTTCTGCAAAAAAAGATTGGAAAGGACTTGAAAAAAGTTTCTTTGAAATTTCTGAAATGCTAATTTTCGTAGCTTGTTTAATTGCAATTACTTTTATTGCAAGCCGAAATGAGATTTTAAGTGTTCTTTACGAAAGAGGGAACTTTGACAAACAAGCAGTATTTTTAACCTCAAAACCTATGATTTATTATTCTTTTGAAATGATTTTCAACTGTGTTTACTTGCTTTACAATTATCTTTTTCTTGCAGTCCAAAAGAATAAAATATTAGGGGTTGCAGGCACAGTTGCGTTTTTACTAAATATTGTATTAAGCTTTGCAATTTCAAGATTTATGGGTTTTGAAGGAATAGCTCTTGCAACCGCTATCACTTCTTTAATTTATTCTTTTATCTTGTTCAGAACTTCTAAAGGGATTTTGCCAAATGCTTTTAAAGGATTTATTAATTCTTCAAAAGTAATTCTTTTAGGCTTAGGAGTTGGAATTTTTGCTTCTTGGGTTGCAACACAAGATTTTCAAATTATACATTTCGAAATAAATTTATTCAACTCTATTTTTGCTGGGATTTTAAAAACCGTTTTAATAGTTTCAGTTTTCTTTGTCCTTACTTACCTTTTTAAGGTTAGTAAAGTCAACACTGTTTACCAATTTATTAGACAAAAACTATTTGCAAAATGATTAAAATTTTACACATAATTCCAGGCTTAAATCGTGGAGGAGCTGAAACTCTTTTACTTAATTTTATTTCAAATTCTTCAAAAGAATTTGAACACAAAGTTTGGTATTTTGAAACGGATAAAGAACAGGAATTAGTTACCGAACTCGAATCAAAAGGTATTGAAGTAATAAATCTTACAACTTTTAAAAATTGGTTCAACTTTAGCGATTTACCCAAAGTAGTAAGTAAAATTAAAAAGATTAATCCTGACATTGTTCACCTTCACGTAACATACTTTTGGAAAATGAGTTACGCATTAGCTTCAAAACTTGCAGAAAAAAAAGTTGTTATAACCTTGCATTACTTACCTCATACTTTAGGGAAAATAAAAACGCCGATTCTTAAAATATTTGAACGGCTAACCAACTCTTTAGCTGATAAATTTGTAGCAATTTCTACTGAAGTAAAAAATGAGCGGAAAAAACTTTTTAAAACCCCCGAAGATAAAATCAAGGTTATCTTCAATGGAATTGATTTTTCCAAACTTAAAATCACTCGAAATTCAGATGAGGTTTTAAAAGAACTCAAAGTTACAAAAAATGATTTTATAATTGGAACTGTTGGAAATGTTCGTTGGGAAAAAGGAACTGAATTTTTAGTTGAGGTCGCAAACCTGTTAAGTAAAGAAATAGAGAATTTTAAAATCATTGTTGTTGGAGCGTTTGGAGGAAACCCTTACTCAAATGAAATCTCAGAAAAGATTCAAAATTATTCTTTAAAAGAAAAATTTATTTTTGTTGGGAAAAAATTAGATGTTGCAAACTACATAAATTGTTTTGACACTTTCGTTTTACCTTCAAAAAGTGAGGGTTTCGGATTAGCTTTAGTAGAAGCAATGTATTTGGGCAAACCTTCAGTTGCTTTTAAAATTGGCGGAGTAAGCGACATAATTTTATCTGAAAGATTTGGACTTTTAGCAAAGCCTGAGAATTCTTTAGAACTTGCCGAACAACTTTTAAAATTAATAAAAATGGATTCTCAACAAAGAATGGAAATTGGAAAACACGGCAAAGAATTTGTGAATGAAAATTTTGGAATTAAAACTCTTGTTACCAAATATGAATCTCTTTATTCAGAGTTAATAGGTTAAAGTTTTGAAGAAGAAAATTATATTTTTTATGGATACAATGAATACAGGTGGCTCTGAAAGACAAGTTGCTTCAACCATTTTAGAAATCCGTAAAATTACAAAAGAATTCGAGTTTAAAGTTTGTGTTTTAAGAAATGTAGATAACTTCAAATGGTATTTTGAAGAAAACAATATCCCTATAGATTTTCTAAATTTAGAAATTAAATCGAATCCAATTTCAAAGTTTTTAAAGGTTCTAAACTATTTTAGAAGAGAAAAACCGTATTTAGTTCAGGCGAATCAAACTGAAACTATTTTCTTTTTAGGCTTAACCAAATATTTTTTTAAGGCAAAAGGAATTATTGCTTCAATTTTAATCCACGAGCTTTGGAAAATGCGTAAAGAACTAAAAGTTCTATTAGCTAAAATACCTTGTAAAATTGCTTTTAGGAATTATGACTCTGTGGTTTGTGTTGCAAATTCAGTTAAAAACTTTGAAGCCAAAGCTAACTTTCACAATCCGTCAAAACTCACTGTAATTCACAATGGAATTATTCTTTCAGATTATGAAAACTTAAAACCGACATCAGATTTGCGTAAAGAATTAGGAATTCCACCCGAAACGAAACTAATCTTAAATGTTGGAAGACTTGACGAAAAAAAAGGTCTTCGATTTCTTGTTGAGGCAATGCCACAGATTTTAAATCAATTTCCGAAGACAAAATTGCTACTTGTCGGTGACGGAGATTTTAGAACTGAGCTTGAAGCAAGAATTAAAAGGTTAAAACTCGAAGATTCTGTCTTACTTTTAGGACTAAAGAAAGTTAATGAAGTGCAAAACATTTACCAAAATTCTGATATTTTTGTGTTCCCAACTTTAACCGAAGCTCTTTCAAATGTTCTACTTGAATCAATGGTTAACGGGCTTCCTGTAATTGCTACGAATACTGGTGGAAATCCTGAAGTTATCGAAAATGGCAAATCGGGAATTCTAATTCCATTGGAGAACTCAAAGGCAATTGCAGACAATGTTTGTGATTTGCTTTCAAATCCCCAAAAAATGAAAATACTTTCACAAAGTGCTTCAAAACGAGTCAGAGAAAACTTTTCTTTTAACAAAACAGTTAACGAATATTTAAAACTTTATAAATCTTTTTAAAGAATGACAAAAATATTAATAACAGGAGGAGCAGGATTTATCGGAAGTCATCTTGCTGAACTTTGGCTTGAAAAAGGTGCTGAAGTTCACATTCTCGACGACTTAAGTTCTGGTTCTTTAGAAAACCTCAAACACATTCCACAAGTTATTTTCCACGAAGGAAGCATTACAAACACCAAAATTGTAAATGAAGTTTGTAAAGGCGTGGATTTTATTCACCATTTTGCGGCAATGGTTTCAGTTGCTGAGTCTATGGAAAATCCTAAAAAATGCGTAGAGGCTAACGTAAATGGTTTGCTGAACATTCTTGAAGCAGCAAAACGAAACTCTGTTCAAAAAATTGTTTTAAGTTCCTCTGCTGCTGTTTACGGAGATGAACCCGAACTTCCAAAAACAAATCGCTCTAAAGTAAATCCAAAATCACCTTACGGAATTACAAAACTTGACGGAGAATTTTACCTTCAAATGTTCAAAGAGAGTTTTGGGCTTGATTCAGTTTCACTTCGTTACTTCAATGTCTATGGCGAAAGGCAAAATCCCCAAAGTCAGTACGCTGCTGCAATTCCAATCTTTATAGACAAATCTGTAAAAAATGAGCCAATTACAATTTATGGAGATGGTAAGCAAACGCGAGATTTCATTCACGTAAAAGATGTCGCAAGAGCTAACTTTATTGCAGCAACGACCAAAACCCCACAAAACTTTTACAATATCGCAAGTGGACGTAAAATCGAAATTTTAGAATTAGTTCAAAAAATTATTTTGCTGGCAAAAAGCCAAAGTAGAATCACCTTTACTGACGAGCGAAAAGGTGAAATTAAATTCAGTTTCGCTTCAGTTAAGGAAGTTCAAAAAGACTTAGGATTTGCTACCGAAATTGATTTAGAAATTGGTCTTGAATCCCTTATTCAAAATTTTAAGGGTTAATAATTAGACTTAATTTTTTTATTAAAAACCCTATTTATTTTGTAGATTTAAGGCTTATTAATTACAACTTTCAAGGAGAAAAAATGCAAAAAACAATCAAAGCTCTAACACTCGGAATCACTCTTTCTTTAGGAGTAAGCCTTGTTTTTGCTTCTGATGAACCAACTTCAATTATTGATAAACAAACTGCTGGCTCTCTACCAAAAGGAACTTATTCAGTCAATGCGAGACTTTTCGGGAATGGTGGTTTACAAAATGAAATTAAAGTCGGAATTACAAATAGATTGATGATTGGAATCGGTTACGGAGCAAGTGGAATTATCGGAAGAGAAAATATTGATTGGTTTAATTTACCTGGGGCTTTCATTTCTTACAGACTTTTTGAAGAGAATAAAGCATTTCCTGCTTTTTCACTCGGTTTCAACAGTCAAGGTTACGGAGCTTATAATGATGATTTGGAACGTTTTGAAGTTAAATCAATGGGATTCTATGCAGCAGCAAGTAAAAACTACTTTTTCTTAGGGAATTTAGGACTTCACGCAGGAGCAAACTTAAGCCTTGAAAATAAAGATGAAGACAAAGGAATCAATTTTTTCGGTGGTTTTGATAAAAGCCTAAACAATGAATTAACAATCCTCGCTGAGTACGATTTTGGTTTGAATGACAACAAAACTAAAGACGGGAATTACTTGAATGCTGGTTTAAAATGGGATTTAGGGAACTCATTTCAGATTGAATTTTTCTTGAAAGACATTCTTAAAAATGGCGGCGAATTAAACAAAGACGAAATGGTCAGAGAAATTAGATTAACTTTTTATAACTCATACAACTAAAAGATTTACGGAGGAAACTAATGTCATTTTGTAACCACCTCGAAGCTCTTGAAGGCAAAAGTTTTGTCTTTGAACACGAAGAAAAGGACAGTGCAGGAATCAATTTTTGTATCAAAGATTTAGATACAACGACACAATTGAAACTTGAAAAAGTCGAAGACGATTGCATTATTGCAAGAGATAGAACTAATCGTTACCACATAATTCCGATATCAAGAGTTCTCTACATTATTAACGATTAGGTAAATTTTTTAAATTTGTTTAGAGACGTGACAGCAAGTGCGTCTCTAATTTTAGAATTTATTTCTTTTCCAAGGAGTCTTAGGAAGGAGTTTAATTTTATCTTGAGGAGATGGAAGGTTATCAGTCTTTTCAATTTGAAAAAGTTCTAAGATTGACAATTTCTCTAAAGACTCTTGAAGCGTCGAATCTTGGCGAATAAGTTTTCTAAAATGTGCTGTCAAAGCATCTTTCTCATCAACATTTAAAGCAACTAAAGCTGGTTTAAAAAGTTTCAAAATATCGTAAACAACAATATTTGAAAGCATTTCTTTCAGAATAACTTCATTATTTTCGGTTATTGCAACGTAACCGTTATCTTCTAAATTACTTATTAAAGTCAAATAATCAGTTTTATTTAAATCAAGTTTCTCACGTAATTTGTGAGAGCTAATGCTTTGTACTTTCTCTTCCAAAAATATTTTAAAAAGATAAAGAGCCGAATTTCCTGGATAAATTAGTCTATATCCTTCTTGAGGGTGTTGAACAGCTATCCAAGTAAATCCGTAAAGAATAATTAGCCAAGCAACCTCAACCCAAAGAATCCACAAAATCACAAGTGCAAAACTCTCATAAATCACAGGAAAAGTTGAAATTCCACGAGCAAAAAGGTCAAAAATATATTTGCTTGTAATGTAAAGAATTGCTGCGAGAAGAGTTCCTTGTATTGTTGTTGAAAGCTTCATTTTTTCAGCAGGAATTCTTCTGAAAGTTAAGAAAAGAACCGTTGTTCCAATTATGAAAGGGAATAGAATATCGTAAAGTAAACTGAACTGGATAAACATTCCAAGAGCATCTAATTTCGGTTTTACGTAATTAACTGAAAAAAAAGTCGCAATACCGATAATCACAATACTAAGTAAAATAGTCTCAAAAAAGTGCCAAAATTTTACACCTACTTTACGTTCTTTGTGCGGTGGAAAAATTGCATTAAATGCAGATTCCATATTCCAATAAAAAAGATAAGAACCTATTAAAGTCCAAAAAATACCGAAAAAAGGGATCGAGGAAACATTTCCTGCATATTCAAGAGCATATTTCTCAAAATTGATTGTCGAAGATGGGAAAAAAAATCGAATTAAGGTAACGATGATGTCATAATTTAACTTACTTGAAAGGAAAATACTGAGAGTTTTAAGCACCAAAGCGATAAGAGGGACAAAACCGAAAATAGTTGTAATTGTCAGAGATGAAGCTCTGATAAAAACATCTCTTTCGTAGTATCTTTTCGCTGCTCGGAAAAACGAATTCTTACGGTTCCTTTGAAAGAAATCATAAATCAATGATTTTAAAACTATCACTCTGCTCTTCGCAACTTTAGTTAAACTTGCTAAAATTAATCAATTTTGAATCAAATGCAACAAAACATTAGAATCTTAAAAACTCAAAAATTTTTCCCAAAAGCATTCTCATAATGCTCAAATTCAGTTCCATTTTTCCCAAAACTTACGACCAAAGCGTCCATTCTAAATTGGAAATCTGCAAACTCCCCATTCTCAAAAATGAAATTTTCTGCTGCTGAAATTAAGTTTGACATTTTTTTGGGTGTAATCCTCAAAACAGGATTTCCGAATTTACCACCACCAGACTTAACTTCTACAAAGACAAGAGTCTTATCTTTAACAAAAATCAAATCAATTTCATAACGCCCGAACCTGTAATTCTTATCAACGTATTCGTAATTCTGGCTTTCTAAATATTTTAGGGCGAGTTTTTCACCTCGCTCACCAATCTCTTTTTTGCTAATTCTTCTTTGTTGCATTACTTAAAACTAATTAATAAATTAAAATTACCCCAAAATGCTTACGCAACTTCTTTAAAGTGTTTCCGTTACATTTTTAAATTAATAATTTCCAATTTCAATTTAAACGAGCAAAATGATAGACAAAATCTTAAAAATTAAAAATATCTCGGGCGTTCTTTTAATTCTTTTAGGTGTTTTAATCTTAATCGATAATTTTACAAGTCTGCCATTTGAGTTAGGAAATTTTATGGGAAGTGGAATAATGCTCGCAATTGGCATTTTTCTACAACGCCTTTATGAAAATTCAAAAAATATTTACCTTACAATTCCCATCTTACTTTTTTATGCCTTAGCAATTTCGATTGCACTTAGTGGATTCTCTTTCATTCCAGAAGATGTTGTCGGAATCTTTGTTTTAGGCTCCTTAGGTTTAGCATTTTTCAGAATCGCTTACTCAGATTTAGTCAACAGGTATTACTTTATAATTCCCGGCGGAGTTATGACTTCGATTTCAATTGTAATTTTTGCAAACTTAATCTTCCCAGAAGAAATCACTCCAGTTGTGATGTTCATTGGATTTACGATTACTTTTTGGTCTTTGTATTTTCTTTCAACAGTCAATCCCAAAATTAATGCAAATTGGGCAAAATATCCAACCCTTGTCTTCGCAGCTCTTTCTGTAATCATTTTTTTAACTTCAATTTCAGAAGTCATTTTCCATTTGATTGTTGCTTTGGGATTAATCGGAGGTGGAATTTACTTAGTTAGAAAACACCTTGTTTCGCAACAATCCGTCAAAGATGACGATACTTTTTAGTCTAAATACTTTAAAAATTTTTGCGTTGCAACGAAGCTACCAAAAATTCCAAGCAACAAACCAAAAGCCAAAATCAGAAAGTAAATTTCAAAACTTACAACAAATGAAATGTTAAAAGTCTCACTTAAGTAATTCCCCGATAACCAAATCATAAAACTTGTCAAGCAAGCTCCAAGAAAGCCTTGAAAAGCTCCTTCAAGAATAAACGGAAGTAAAATGAAAGTCTTAGTTGCTCCAAGAAGTTTCATAATTTCAATATTTTTCTGACGGGCAAAAATTGAAAGACGAATAGTATTTGTAATCAATAAAATTGCAAATACAGCAATTAAAATTCCAAGATAAAGGCTTACTTTTTCGTAATTATTTTGGAATTCTTCAATTTTTGAGACCAGAGAAAAATTAAATTCAGCGGACTCAATTCCTTGAATTTTCAAAAGTTCAGACTTAATTTCACTCACAGACTCTTCGTCAGAAAACTCAGATTTCAGAACTAAAGTAAATTCATCTTGCAAAGGATTGTAGCCAGAAATTTCTTCCAAGTCGGCATTCATTTCTTCATTCAAAATTTTTAATGCTTCTTCTTTTGGGAGGAATTTGACTTCTGCAATTCCTTCGACTTTATTAATTTGTTTTTCTAAATCTTCGATTTTCTCATTTTCAAAAGTATTTTCTACAAAAGCCTGAATTGAAATTTTACTTTTAAGTTCCTCAATAAATTCTTCCGATTTATCATTTAAGACTAAGTAAACTCCACCTAAAAGTAAACAAGCAAAAATTGTCGAAATACTTATTAAAGTAGAATAAATCGCCTTTTTCATTCCATCAAAGGCTTCAGAAACTAAAAATATAAAATCCACTTAATCTACGATTCTTCCATTTGAAATTTGAATATTCGTATAATTTTTGTTTTCCTCAATCAACTTTTTCTTGTGAGTTGCCATCAAAATTGCTGTTCCACGAAGATTTATTTTTTTCAAGATTCGCATAATTTCTTTTTCAGACTCAAAGTCAAGATTTCCCGTTGGCTCGTCAGCTAATAAAATGTAAGGTTCACTTACGACAGCTCTTGCAATTGCTACTTTTTGCTTTTCTCCTGCGGACAAATTTTCGCATTTTTTGTAAGCGTGATGCATCAAACCAACTTCACTTAACATTTTCAAAGTTTTCATTTTAACTTGTTTTCTTGGAACTTCATTTACTCTAAGCCCTAAAGCAACATTTTCAAAAACATTTTTTTCTTCTAGCAATTTAAAGTCATAGAAAATAACACCAACTTTCCTTCTGATAAAAGGTAAGTCCAATTTATTAAAGGAATCCGAAGTAAAATCAGCAACTCTTACAGTTCCCAAATCTGGCAATTTCTGAAAAGCAATTGTCTTCAAAATTGTGCTTTTACCTGCTCCACTCTCTCCTGATAGAAAAAGAAAATCACCTTTTAAAATTTTCAGATTTACGCCAAAGACACCCGAATTTTTTTCGTATTCGATTGTAACATTTTTTAATTCTACCATACTTTGCCTAACCAAATTGAAAAAATTACAAAAAGCATATCGAGTTTCATCATTCTTTGCATTTTACTAAAGTCTAATTTTGCATTTTTTAATAAATCTAAAATCCATTTTGCTAAAACTAAATCAACAGTAATAAAGATTGAAATCAAATATATTTTTGAGTAAGAATTTAAGAAATAAGGTAAAAAGCTAAATAAAATTATAAGAGATAAAATCAAAGCAATTATTTTTTGTGCTGTTTGTATTGAATATTTTTTCGGAACAGTCTGACGTTTCCCAATAGAATCCCCTTCCAAGTCCTCAAGGTCTTTCAAAATCTCTCTTGCTAAATTAAATAAGAAAGCAAAAATAGCTGGAATCGTCGAAAATTGAATTACTCCTATTAAAGTAACTTCACCCAAAATGAAACTACTTCCAGTCAAAATCCCAATTGCCAAATTTCCAACTAAGAACTTTTTTTTGAGCCACTTACTGTAAAAGAATAAAAGTATTGTACTAAATCCAATAAGCAGCTTTGCATAAAATTCTGATAAAAGAAAGCTCATAGCAATTCCTGAAAATGCTAATATAACAGCCCAGATTAATGCTTCATTTTGAGAAATTAAATTTCGTGGTAAAATTCTTAAAGGGCGATTAATTTTATCAATTTCTAAATCGCAAAAATCATTCCAAACATAACCTGCTGCTGCAACTAAAATTAGAGAAATTGTAGCTAAAAGCAATTGCGAATTTCCCAACAAAAGTTTGTTGAAATTTGTAGTTGTCATTCCGCCAAACCAGACACAGAAACCAATAAAAATCAAATTTAAAGGTCGAATAATTTTCAAAAAATGGGTTAGTTTCAACTTAACCTCTAACTAAAAAAAAAGCCCTTTCTATTACTCAAGAAAGGGCTTTGAAATTTTATAAGTTCTAAATCTTATTGGAAAATGTAAGTTCTTTCAACAGAAACGGCACCAGAGCCTGAATCAATTTCTTCAAATTTCCATTTCTTTACATTTCTTAAGATACAAGATTCAACTTTGCGATTTCGCATACTACTTGATTTAATTCTTGCACCTTTTACTCTACCACTTTCGATTATATCAAAAACGATTGAGATTTTTCCTTTAAGTTTTGGATTCACTCTTTTTTCAGTTTCGTAACAGAACTGAACAGCTGCTTGGTAACTATTCATTACTGAAGCAATTGCATTTGGGTTTCTATAAGCATTCTTAGCAGCTTTACCTTTGACTCTAGGTGGTTTCAAGTTTCCGATTTTACCTGACCCTTTTAATGAACCAGCAGCAGTTCCGCCACCAATTCCTTTTCCACCACCAGCTCCGCCACCAAGTGCTCCTAAACCACCAGCTCCACCAAGTGTTCCTCCGCCACCGCCGAGAGAACTTGAACCGCTTCCACTTTTTACACCGCCAACTTGACTTAAGACTGCATCAAGTCCACCACCAGCTCCTCCAGCTGCACCAGCTGATAATCCACCAGCAGAAGCTGCTCCTCCATAACCACCGCCTTTTCCGACAAGTTCTTTAAAGACACCAACTCCAGCAGCAGCTTCAGCAGCTGCACTACTTGCAGCAGCAGACGCAGCTGCACGTTGACTTGCTAAACGTTGTTTACGTCTTTCTTGTACTTGTTCAGCAGTTGGTCCAGATTGTTCATTGGCTGCAACTTCTTGTTCTGATTCAGTTGCTTCTTCTTCACCAGCTTCTTCTTCACCTGTTCCTTCGTCAATTCCAGCAGCTTCTTCAGGTTCCTCTTCAAGAACTTCTGCTGGTTCAATGTCAAGAACTGTTTCTGTGTATTGAGCCAACAAATCTTCATAATCATCTAAAGAGACCTCAGGAGGACCAATAGTTGATAACCAACCTGTAATTGGCATAAAAATTAGAAATAGAATAATAAAAATCAGAATAAAACCTTTATCAAATCTATCACCAAATGTCAACTGAAATTCTTTTGGAAATTGTCCAACAGCTGCAGCTGAAAATGATGAGGAGTTTGAAGTTTTAACTTCGGATTTTAAAATTTTAGTAATAAACATTTTATTTTCCTGGCGTTTTATAGAGATTAACTCTATTCGTTTCTAATAACCAATAACCGTTGACGACTGTATTCTGCTTGAGCTGAAGTAAAAAGAACTTTTAACAAAGAATCATAATTGACATCTTTATCAACCTGAATAGTAACTTCGCCTTTAAAAGGTCTTCCTGTGCTTTGCTCAACTTTCTTTTGTAACTCAGCTTGTTTTTCAAGAAATGTATATAATTTATCAATCATCAATTGATCACTGCTATGTACTTCGCTCATTAAAACTACTGGTTTATCGTCAATGAGAATTGCATTTCTAGAAATTGATAAACTCATACTTCTTTCAGCTTTAATATCTGTATCTGAAATTGCCAATTGCAAATCTTTTGAAGCAGAAACAATGCTTCCTTCAGTAGAAAATGATTTCAGGAGAAACAAAAGAATAATTGTCATCGCATCCATCATTGATGTTAATGGTGGAAGCCCTGGCTCAGATTTATTTTTTGAAAAATTTCTTCTCTTAGTTGCTCCACGTTCAAGGCTCGCACTCGCTGTTTTTGCTGCCATAAATTTTCCTCTAAATTATAATCGACCGAAGTTCACTTGTGGAAACATAACAATAGTCTTTCCATTAACTTTTGTAGATCTAGCATTATCCATAGTCGTTACTAAAGTTTGAAAAGCTATTGAGCTATCTGCAGCAATCTTTATAGACTTACCATCTTTAAACTTACTGCCATACTTTTCCGAAATATCTGCAAGTTGGGTATGTAATGACTCAAAATCATATTCACCATTTTTTAATGGGATTGTTGGACCACCGTCCGAAGCAGAATCTTTGATTACAACAAAATCATTTGCTAAAGTAAAACCATTTTTAGTAACAAATAATTTAAGTCCTAACTTTTGCTCTACTTCTTGAGGAGTTTCTTCTGAACTTGATCCACCTCCACCACCGCTTGTCGGGAGATCGATTTCAAGCATTCCAATCTTGATAAATTCGGCAGCTGATAAGAGAACTGGAATCAATACTACCATAAGATTCATCATAGGTAGTAGATTTGGTTCTGAATTACCAGACTGTGTTTTTTTTGTAGAACTCGACGCTAAATAAGGCATTAATTACTCCTTACTCTCCAGTCAGAAGGTTAACTAATTTCAAAATATTTTCGTCGATATCTTCGATAATCTGACCAGTTTTATTAATGATAATTTGGTGGATGATGATTGCAGGAATCGCAACAGCCAAACCAAAAAGTGTTGTATTCATCGCAATTGCAATACCTTGAGCAAGCAATTGTGTTTTTTGAGATTGTTCCACCAATGGATTCGCAACAGCCTCAAAAGATTTAATCAAACCATAGATAGTTCCCATAAGTCCGATAAGAGTAGAAACATTACCTACCATTTGAAGTAAGTTAGTTCTTCTATTAAGTTTTGGGAGAATTGCAAGAGTTCCTTCATCTACCGCATTTTGGATAGAGCGAAAATTCTTGTCTTCTTTAGCTCTTTCCAAAGCAGCTAAAACTACGATTGGCAAAGCTTTTTCACCAGCACTCTTGCAAAGGTTTATAGCTTTTTGAATGTCCCCAGATTTTACAAGCTTCATAACTTCAGCCATAAATCTTTCGGCATTAACGTTTGACCTAACATAAATATAGATGTATCTGTCAATGGCGATTGCAAGCATAAAAACTAGTGCTATAAGTAATGCCCACATATAAATCATACCATCACTGTCAGGTGCGAAACCGTTTGCGAACTTTAAAAGAAAATCCATTTACTAATTCTCCTTTGGAATTGTTTTTTTAATTTAATTTTTAATTATTTAATTAATTTCTAATTTTTTTAGACATATGTTCAATATCACTATTACTAATTTTCTTCGCAGATAATTCCCGTTTTTTTGGTAAAAATAAATCTACTTCAATTTCACCTGCTTTTTGAAGGAAATCACTTGCTTTTACTTCAAGTAAATTAAAATCTGCTTCTTTTCTTTCTTGGTAGAGTACAACGCTTGGTTCAATCGGAGCTACTTGAATCACGATCTCATCAATTCGTATCACCCCGTCTGAATCTTGAGCAAAAACGTTAGTTGAATTTACGACAATTAGGAAGATAAATTGAAACAATAATATAGTTTTTTTCATTTTCATTTTCCTTATTCAGGTAATCTGTTTTTATCGAAAATTAAGTTTCTTCGAATCATTACTTTTTCTTGCTCTGGCGTTAAAGCCTCTGCTCCAGATTCAACTTCTGCTCCAGATTCAATCTGAGCTTCAATTTGTTCAGTTGAAACATCAGGAATAGTTTTCACTTCTAAAATCATTTGAAAACCGTGTCCTGTAGAATCTAAATCTGTAACAACAGCTGATAAGATATTCTCTCCTGAAATAACTGATTGAGTGACATCAATTTCTTCAACAAACATCCAATCAACAATATCCTCTCCTGTTTCTTCATCGTATTTTTCATATCTATCATAACGTCCTCTTGGACCGTTAAAAAATATTGAAGTGTTGTCGTCACCTGTTACAAAAACTTTTGCCGAAGTTACGACTCCTTCAACGTAGAATTTTTTCCTAAAATAAACGGCATTTTCAAAACTTTCTTCACCTTCTGCCACTGTTTCAATTTCAACGAAGGAAGTATCATAAACCGTAAAAGATGTATCAATGTAACTTGCAACTGAGTCAAAAACTGTTACAATACTTTCTGCAAATTCTAATCTGTATTTTCTACCATCAGTCGATAAGAACTCACCTTCTGCAAGTTCTACGTCACCTTCAACAGGAACGAAAGTTGTATCAAAAACTGCAAAAGAAGTATCAACTGTAACCTGTATTGAATCTGTTACTGTTATCAATTGCTCAGAAATTGCTAATTGATAAAATCGTCCATCTTCAGTTGAATAAACATCTTCAGCAAGCGAATCTGCTTCGGATAGCCAAAGAGTGTCTGTAACCAACGAAAGCGAATCTTTTTCTTCTAATTGCCACACTGTTAAAGTCGTATCTACAAATCTTTCGGTAATTTGTGGTTCAAAACTTTCTGTTCCTTCTCCACTTTCTTCAACCCAAACAGTATCAGCAACAGACATCAAAGTATCTTTTTCTTCTAATTGCCACACTGTTAAAATTGTGTCAACAAATCTTTCATTAATTACTGTCTCAAACCCACCATTACCTGTAATTATTTTTTTCCAAATATTAGTCGTTCCACTCCATAGGTCAGTTGATAATGTCAAAAGTTCTTTATCGGGAAAAACTAAATCTTGAGACCAATCTGCTCCACTTACTGCTGATGTCCAACTGTAATCATCAAAATCTAAAGATGAATATCCCTCTGCAAATTTATTGAAAATTTTCCAATCGCCAGAGAGGTCTGTCTCAACGATCATTGTATTTTCTTCAACATCAACTAAATCTTTAAATTCTGAAGGGGAAATATTAATTAGTTCTTTAATAATTTTACCTGTATAAGTATTCAAAGCTAAATTATTGTCTTGATTTAAGTTATAAGTAGACTCAAGCACATTCCGAGCCAAATCTTTAACTTGAATTTGCCAGTCTCCAAAATTAATTGAAGCATCAGACCACTCTGGAAAATCATTTTCAAAATATTTACCTTCAGTGTATTTGACTTGAGATTTGTAATATCTACCAAATTCTTCAAGTTGAACTCCAAGTTCATAAGCATACTTGTTCATTTCTTCTTCCATTTCACGAGCACTCGAAGAAGTAAGTCCATTTTCATTAAAAATTGTGTATGCGTATTGGTAACTTTCTAAAGCTAATGAGTAATTGTTTTGAATTAGCGTCAAATAAATTGGAATATAAACAGGAACCTCAAAAACACCTTTAGGAACATTCTCTTCGCTAACACCATTCAAACTCGTTTCATAAAGTTCAACTTCTTTCTTAACTTCAAGAATAATCTCGTTCGCTAAGTCAAAATATTCTTTCGGAGAAATTCTTGCAACTTCAATAATTCTATCACGAGATTTTTGATTCCACTCATTTTGAATTTCTAAAGAATCCAAAGTAGATAAGTTTAGTAAATGCAGCCCAATAACTTGGTCAGATACAGCTCTTATTCCGAAATTCTGCTCTGGAGTGTAGATATAAGCATCTTTTCCAGAAACATAACTAATGTATTTATTTCTTTTTCTACTCGATTCAAATTGTTTAACGACATCTTCATATTTTAACAATGTTTCGATTGTTCCATAATTAACTTCTGCTGTTTGATAAAGCATTCCTGGAAGTCTATCTTCAATCTGTGCTACAAAATTATTCGCATCCACAATTGCCGAATCAATGATTCCAATAGCTTTCATTTGTTCAGTCGAAGTTGAATCAATAGCTGACATTTGAGTTTCTCTTGATTCTTGATATTGTGGTACTAAATCCTTTAAAATCGTAAGTGTTGATTTATAGTTTTGAACTGAAGCATCAAAGAATACAAAAGATTCATTTGAAATAGAAACTTTTTTGGCAGCATAATTTGAAATATTTTCAGGGATTGCTTGTTCAGAGAATTTTAGTGCAAAATCATCTTGGATTAATGCAATTCCATAAGCTGCTTTTGGTCTTCTACGAATACTTAAAGTATAGAGGTAATTATATTTTTCATTCAACTCGTCTCTAAGTTCAATCTTTCTACGAATATCAGAATCAACTAAATTTGGATCTTGAAAATCTAATTGCAAGTATTCACTTAGCTCTTTCTCTGTAATTTCATAAAGAGCTTCACCAGCATAAAATGGATTTCCTGGTAAATTTCTTGATTCTAATTCTTTATTTCTATCAACGGCATTTTGAAATTCGATGAATGCTTGCTGTTCGTCAAATTTTTGTTCTCTAAAATAAATACCTCTGTCATAATAAACTTTAACTGTCAAAGGGTCATCTGGAAATTGAATTGCAAATGCTTCATAGATTTCATTCGCCGCATCGAAATCATTGAGTTTTAAGAAAAATTCTGCATTTCCAAATAAAATAGGATTTGCTCTTTCATCATTAGGATAAGCTTGGACAAACTGATTACTTACCCGAATAGCGTCGTCATACTTTTCAGCTTTCTCGTAGTTTGCTCTCGCTTCAATTAAGAAATCTGGAGTTTTCTCATCATCAGGATATTTATTACAATATGCTTCATAAGTTTCGGCACTTAAAACTGATTCTTCCAATCTGTTTGCGTAAATGTAAGCCTTGTTTTGGTAAGCTGTTTTTGTGTTATCATCTTCTGGATAATTATTTATCAAAATATCATAAGTATCGACAACTTTAAAATAAAGTGAATCAGCACGAGTTTCGAGCGAATCTTTTTCCGATGCTTCTGCTGCTAAACGATATTTTTCAGCAGCGTTAAGAATGATAATTCCTATTTTGTCGTATTCAGGAAAATCTTCAACTGTTACAAGAAGTTTTTCTGCAGCAGAGACATAATTTGAATCAACTCTTGAGTTTTCAACATTTGCATTTACAAGTCTTCCAAGTACGTCAGATTTTTCCTCATCACTTAAAACATTTTCAGCAACCAATGCTCTAATTTTATCTCCTGCAATTCCAAATTGCCCAAGCCTGTAATAGCTTTCAATTATATTTTTCTTTGCTGGAATTACATTTGAATCGTAAGGGTGTTCTAAAATTAACTCATCAAATTTGGCAATTGCTTTTTCATACTCATTTCTGTTATAGAAAAGTAAACCTGAGTTCCATACTAATTTTGGAAGCAATGTGTCCCCTGGGAAATAAGCAACCAAAGTATCAACCGCACTTAAGAAATCTATTTCCTCCACTAACAAAGGCTCTGGAATATAGACTGGTATTTTAAGGCTATCAGTTTCTGTTGAATCATTTTCTGCAATTAAACTTGTCGTATCAGGAGGTGAAAGAGAGGTATGGCTTTTTTGGGCTAATTCCATTAATTCCTGCGAATAAGCAACAGCATCAATCGTAGCCAAATAACGCAAAGAATCTGTCGGGAAGAATCTATATTTTTCTGTATCAAGGTCTTCGATAGATGAATAGTATTTTATATCTTCATAATTTTGAAACTTTCCAGCCATCACAACCAAAGTATCAAAAGCTGTTTTCTTTTCACCAAGAGTATTAAGGGTTACACCCATAAACTGTTGAAAAAGAGGTCCTCGATAACCATCTGGATAACCTGCGAAATAATCTGTAATTGCTTGAATAAGAAATCTCTCATCATCTTCTGAAACATTTTCTTCATCTTTTGAAACTAAATCAGCAGCAGCTGCAACATTCTCGGCAAGTAATTGTTCAGCAACTTTTCTTCTTTCAGCTCTAATTTCAGGATCTTCAGAATCTTTATAACGAATTACCCAAGGAGCATTCTCATTAACATATTTTGCGAAGTAGTCTTTTTTTGCTGCATAAAGTGCTTGATTATCAACTGGGTCTTTTGAAGATTCAAGAACAATTATGTTTCGCTGAACTTTAGGGGCTTGTTCAAAAAACGGATAATATTCTAATAAATAAGTATAAGAAGTTGAGGCTTCAATTTGAAACCCTTGACCAGCTTTTTGATACTCATCACCAATTCTCAGGAAGACATCTGCACCATAAGATTTCCACTCATTTTCATTCTGTGTATTTTTAGCAGTTTCTAAAAACTCCTTTACACCGTCAGGACCTTTAAATGCGAATTCATTAACATAGTTTGTTCCTGAAATTCTCGTTGAATCATTTGTAAAACTAATTGCTAAATAAGTCAAAGCATCATCGTAAAAATCATTTGTTGTTACAGAAAGTTTCCTATCACGAGAAACTCTGTCTGGGTAATCTTTGTATTCATTAACATCGTCTAAAAGGATTGTGAAATAGCCAACAGCTTCTGGCAACTCACGTAATTTGTAATGAGCCCAACCAAGTCTATAAAGTGCTTCAACGTATCTTCTTGAATCTCTGAATTCCAAAACATTTTCGTAGTAACTAATTGATTGCCTAACTCGATTTTCAATATCTTCTGCTGTCAAGTTCTCGAATGAATCTGGAATTTCAAAATAGTAATTACCTAAAGCCATCAACGCTTCGATATAATAATCACTTTCCTTGATTGGCAATATTTTTTTGTAATAATCTCTTCCTCTGTCTTTGGAATCAACAAGCGTTGTAAGATATGCTAAATTGTAATATGCCTTGTCAATATTCTTGCTTTTGGGAAATTCGCGTTCAAATTTTTTCAAAAGTTCAATCGATTTATCGTAACGTTCCTTTGGAAAAGGTGCATCAAAATTTGGATCTTCATTCAAACGATTCATATACTCTTCACGTCGTTTGAAATTATCATCTTTTTCTTTTTGAATGTAGAGTTCCGCAAGTCGAATCAAAATATCTTCGCGATAAATTGTGTTCGGATTCTCTTTCCAAAATTTCTCAAGGTTTGTAATTGAAGTCGTTTTTAAAGTATCTTTTGCGATACGAAGTTCTTCCATTTCTTGAGCTAATTTAACTTTAAGTCTCAAAAGTTTTTTCAAACTTAAACTATCAAGCTTAGTCATTGGCTCTTGAGGCTCTTCCATAACAACTTCTTGTGAAAAGTCACTACTTTCGACTTCCTCTGAGACACCCTGAGATTGGTTTACAACATCATCACCAGAAGTATCTAAATCTACTTCTTCTACAACTTCTTGAAGTGAATTTTCATTTGAAAGAATTGAAGTAGAGTCTTGTTCAACAACCTCATCTTGCGAATAAGCAATATTTTGAACACCGATAAAGGCACTAAAAAGAAATGCCCAAAAGAATTTTAAAAATATATTTTTCATTTATTATTGCAAATTTATTCTTCTGTGTTGTTTGACTCGTCAGAATTTTCTTCTGTATTTTCTGTTTCAGAATTTTCAAGAGGTTTTTCTTCTTCAACCACCTCTTCTTCATTAGCCATATTTTCAGGCTCTTCAACTTCATTTGAATTTATCGTTTCTGATGAATTCTTTTCAATATTTACTTCATTAATATTTTCTTCTGATGAAGATTCAAGTTCACCATTAGAAGGCACAACTATTTCACTTTCACCTTGTAAGACATCAAAATCTTTATATTTAGAATTTGCTCTAATTTCATCTACTTCAGGGACTTCAACACCATTATCCTTGAGAACCAAATCAATTTTGGCCATTTCAGACTCTAGTTCAGCCATTCTAGCAACCAATGCATCTTCATCTTTTGGTACCATCAACTCCTCAAGAACTTGTTCAAGAATTACTATCTCATCTTCTCGGTTTTCATTGTAGAAGAAATGTTCAAAATCCGAGCCAGCAAGTTTTGCTTTTGCATAATTCCCCCAGTTACTCATTCCTAAATAATCATCTTTTTTAATTGAAATATTTTCGTATTCAACTAATGCACTTGATAATTTCAATTTTTCATCAAGCATCTCAATTCTATCTTGATTATTTAAAGCCATTGCAAAGCTATTCAAATCCCTTACTGATTTTTTCTCTGCCTCAGCAAAAAAAGTTGATTGTCTTTGATAAGATTCAAATACCTCGTCTCTTTTAGACTGTAACTTAGCAATTTTAGCTTCTTTCTGTTTTGCTTCAGAACGCCTTAAGTTAAGGCTCGATTCAACTGACTTAAGTTCAGATTCTTTCTGAATTCGCAAATCACGAACTTCACCTTGAGCGACAGGGTCCGCTTGCTCAGCACTTAACAAGACTCTTTCTTTCTCACTAAGCATTAGAAGAGCATCAGTAACTCTTACTACTTCCATACTATCCGAAAGGATACCTAATGCATCTTGTCCAAGACTTACGACTTCACTATTTATATCTTTTTCAATTTGGACATAAATCCCATAAATTTCATCTCTTTTTTGACGGGCATTTTTAGCATTAGCATCAGATTTATCAAACTTCTTATCAGTTTCTTTTAGGACTAACCCATTCTTCTGAGCGACTATTTTGACTTTTCTTTCCTCTTTGATAATTTCATTTTCAAAATAGTTTGATAATTTCTTATTTAAGTCATTTTTAATTTCAAGAGTAAGAGCAGGAAATTTTTTATATATCCTTAAATAGTTTTTTGTTATTTGTTTTTTAAGATTACCAATATTTCTCAACTGACTTGCTAAAGAATCTGCAAATGCAAAATCATTTTCTGCAATAACTTTTGGCAGATTAGCCTTTAAGTCAATTCCTATTTCAGTAAGTTTAATGTATTCAGAGTTTAACTCTTTGGCTTCTTCCAAGTTCAAGAAAGCATCAAAAACATACTCAAAAGCTTCCGTTTGCTGATTTGGCCATTCTATCAATTGCTTATGAAAATTCAATAAAGAAAGAATTTCATAAGTTTTATTAGAACCTGAGTATTCCTTCAAAACCACTTCACCAAGTTCAATCACTTTTGGTGAATCTTGAATAAAATGGGCACACCACATTTGAGTAGTCAAGACCTCGTCATACTTACCAAAATCTTTATCAACAGTCATCAGAATTGAATCTGATAAAACAAACTGATTCTGCCCAATTGCAATTTGAGCCAATTTAACTTTAGAGTATTCCTTCAAAAATGAATTTAGTGGGTTCTCAAGACTTGCCAAATAAGTAAAATGACCAATAGAATCATCAACTTTCCCTTGAAGCAAACTTAATTGCCCCTGAATAAACTTAGAGTTTTCATATTCTTTAGAATCAAGAGGTACTTTACTAACACTATTAATAGACTTTAAATTATTACCTTTTTTATTCTCAACAATACCTAAGTAAATACTTGATGTTCCATTCTGACTAGATGAATTTGCTAGATCGGTTAATTTTCTTGAATCAACAGAAGCTAAATAAAGGAGGGAAAGTTTTTCAATAGCTATATTTTTATCGTTTTCATCTAAAGCCAGTTTAAGGACTTCTTCATAAGACGAAATCGCTTTAGGGTAATTCTTGAGTTCAAAGTAGGATTCAGCTATCAAGAACTTAACATCTGCAACATCTTTGAAAGGATAATCTTCTACTAAGAATTCAAACCCTTGAACAGCGGCATCATACTTCTTAGCTTTATAAAGTTTTGCAAAGCTCGTTAAGTCCCTTGAAAACATTTTTTGAATTTGGGAGGAAGAGGAAGAAGATAAGATTCTCTTTCTAATTTCTAGAATTCGCTCATATGCCAATCTGACCTTCGCCTTACGCAGAAAGAATAATTCTTGCGATAAACTACCCAAAGTAAGAGGAACAGATTCCAACTTAATACTTTCGTAAGAATCCAATTTATCAATTTCACCCCAATAAGCTAATGCCTCTGGAGTTGAAAGTTTCTCTGAAAGTCTTGATTTAATTTCACGTGTAGTATTTCGGTATAAAACCGAAATAAACATTTGTGTGCCCGAAAGTTCAGACTCAGCAACAGCATTTTGACTAGCAATGTAATTTTCGATATTGCTAACTTGCTCACACGAAGCAAAATTAGCAATAGAGACAAAAAAGACAAAGCAGGCTAACACAAAATATTTTTGAATTAGTTTTAAACTCTTATCCATAAGAGAGATGCTCACTAAAATATTTTACTATTTTTTATTTTTTTCTTGGAGCAACCTTTTAAGTTCTTCAAGTTCTTTTTCAGCTTTGATTCTTTCTTTACGAATCACTTCGAGTTCTGCCTCAGTTTCACTTATATCTTCATCTTTGATAATTTTTTCAATAAGTTGCTCGGAATCAATATATCTAGTCTTACCTCCATAAGAAGGACCAGAAGATATTTCCATACCTAAATTAATCTTCAATGCAGGGTAAGTATCAAAAGTTTGAGATGCAGTAGTAAATTCTTTATCTTCACCAATCAGAACACGATAATCAACATTCAAGAAAAATTTTAACCAGTCATTAGAGACAAATTCAATGCGAGGAGAGATATAACCGTAACTACCTCTTTGCACTGAAACCCCTCCATAAGTATCTTTAGGTGGAAGTTCAATATAATAACTCCCATAATATTCTATCCCAACAGCCCATTTCCTACTAATAAAATAATTAAACCCTATAGAATAAAAAAGTTCCTCAGTACTAACCCCGCCATTCACACCACCATCATTATGATTGACATAATTAAGATTAACGTGCAGTTTTGGAGAATTAGGTATATCGTTAGGATCAACATTCCACGTCCCAGCAAATGCTAACTGACCACCATAAGCGTCTGCCGCATATGGTTCAAAAACGACATTTTGCACGACTCCAGTTGTAGCCTTTAAGGCAAACCCAACAGAGTAATCAAATTTACCTTCAGACAACCCTTTAAATGAGTATTTAACACCTACTTGAGTATCACCTGGCAAGTTATAATCATCTTCTAAACGACTAGAAGGTCTTGTCGAAAAATTTAGATCTTGATAAAAAGTTGGAACAATCGATACTTGCCAATTATCAGTTATACCGTAATCGAAAAGCCATCTACCCATAACGTATGTGTAATCGTTTCCAGCATCATAGCCTCTTAGATCCATTCCAAAAGTAAATACTCCATCGTCCAAAGTTCGAGCCGATTGAACATTTCTCATATTGTATGAGCCTACATAATCAACTTCAGCCGCATTCAGTACACTTAAAGAAGTTAGAGATGCACCAACGAATACAAGCAGTTTCTTAAAGGTGTGCATGAAAGAAAACTCCTTGAGTTAATTTATTTAATGTTTTTGTTTTTGACGAAATAATAGCCTCTTTCTTCTAACAGAAGATGTTTTTTTAGGGTTTCAAATTAAAAGAAACGTTTTTTGAAGTCAACCATAAATTATCTATAAATCAAATTATTTTCTTCGAAAAATTACTTTTAATTTCTTCTAAAGCTAATTCAATTTTGTTTCTTGTCAAATTCATAATTTCTTCTTTCGTAAATTCTTTCATTTCCTCTGTGAGAATAGGCTTTAAGATTCTAATTCTTACCTTACCAGAATGAATTTTTAAATTACCTTTTGGCAGAATATCTTTACTTCCCCAAATTGCCATTGGGATGATAGGTGCTTTTGTGCTAGTAGCTATCACAAAAGCACCTTTTTTAAAAGGAAGTAATGTGCCATCCTCACTACGAGTTCCTTCTGCAAAAATGTAAGGGCAAATTTTTTCTTCTTTCATTCGTAACTCAGCATTTCTCATACTTTTAATTGCTTCTCGACGATTTGAACGATTAATTGTAATGTGTCCAGCACGTTTGATGCAAGTTCCAAAAATTGGAATTTTTGCTAACTCCTCTTTTGCAACCATTCTAACCTGTTTTGGTAGATTTGCGATTATTGAAGGAATGTCGAAATGGCTTTGGTGATTCGCAACAAAAACACAAGTTTCAATACTTTCTAAATTTTCTAAGCCTTCGAGTTCAACTTTTACTCCGCAATGCCAAAGTAAAAATTTAGCCCAAACTACTCCGATTTTATTCAGGAAGTCTTGTGAAGCACCTAAATAACTAATTAAAATCGCAGAAGTGCCAAGAAAGATTGTCCAAAAAATTACGCCAAACGCACCCCAAACTGCTCTTAACATAATTCGTTAATAGCTTTTTTTAGAGCCTGTGAATGAGATTTAGTTGGATTCTGTGCAGGAATGCATTCGTTAGTTTTGCCAATTACACCGTATTTCCCTTGGATATCGCGAAGTTTACCAACTTCACCACAAGTCAAAAGTTTCTCTCCACCGAGCATTTTTGAATAAAAGGTAATTTGTGCGAAATGCTCTACTCTTTCAAGTTTAAAGTAAGCGTCAAAGACATCAAAACCCGCACATACAACTCCGTGATTAGCAAGCAAAACTGCGTCTGCTTTCCCAATAGGCTCTTTTAAAGAATCAGAAACCTCTTGTGTTGAAGGAGTACTATAATCTGCTAAAGGAACTGCTCCAAGTGTTGTAACTATCTCAGGAATTGTACATTGGTCAAGCGGAATCCTTGCTAAGGCAAAAGACGTTGCAAAAACTGGGTGAGCGTGAACAATTGCATTTACGTCAGGTCTTTCCTTGTAAATCCCCAAGTGCATTTCGACTTCTGTTGAAGGTTTCCCTTTGGAAATAGGTTTCCCATCGGGAGAAACTTTGACAATCTCGTCCAAAGTCAAGAAACCTTTGCTTCGACCTGTGTGAGTTGTCAAAAAATTTCCGTCTGGAAGTTTGATGCTTACGTTGCCGTCATTTGCAGCAACGTAGCCTTTTGAATAAATTCTTTTACAAACTTCAAGAATATCTTTTTTGTATTGAAGTTCGGTTTTTGTTCTCATCTTAGTTCGTGGTAGCTAATTCTACAACTCGTTGAACGCTAAAAGGTGCTTGAGATTCACCTCTACAACTGTACCAACATTTATCGCAATCAGGAGAGACAACTTCTTTGTGGTTGTATTCTGAGTAATGCGTAAAAATTGGAAACTCCGAACAGTGTTTAATGTAACCATCAGGCGTTACTTGAACCCAATCTCTTCCTGCTTGGCAATCTCCGAGACTGCGATTCGAGAAGTAATTTGGAATATTTTCCAAGTAGTAGTCAGAACTCATTATATTTTTGAGTTCACGTTTTAATTTGAGAAGTTGGTTAATCACATTTTCCAAATCTTTTTGACGAGCTTGGTCAATGTAATGAGTGTCATTTCCAACTTTAAGAGAAGTATAACTTGAAAATCCTACTTTTACTCCCCACTCTTTAGCTTTGTGAACTAAAGGTACGATTTCGTCTAAGTTATCATTCATTATTATAGTGTTAAGAGCGACGTTTTGAAACCCCATCTTTCCAAGTGCTGGAATAAGTTGGTCCAAATGAGCCCAAAGTCCTTTGAGTCCACGGGATTCCTCGTGTCTCACTCCGAGATAATCAACAGAAATACAGATTTGGTCAAGACCAGCATCAAGCAGTTTTTGAGCTTTTTGCTCGTTCAGCATATAACCGTGACTAATCATCGAAATATAAATCGTGTCCATATTGTCTTTGATTCGCTTAATTATGTCTGCCAAATCTCGTCTTAAAGTTGGTTCTCCACCTGTAATAGCTAAGACTAAAGGATTTATTTTTTGCACAATCGGAAGGTAATCTTCCAATTCATTTTTATCTTTTGATTTCCAGTAATCACAAAAATCACAACGTGCGTTACAACGTTTTGTAACTTCTAAATTCATTAGAACTGGTCTTTTTTGAAATTTTATCGAAGCATATTTCATTGCTCCGGTAATTTTTTCGCTCAGACTTAGGTTTCCGATTCCCAAAGTTGAACCTTTCTTTTTTGTTAAAATAAGTTTGCTAATTTACAAATTGTTTTCAATTTTTTCTAATTCTTTTATTTCACTGACTAAACTTCTTCCGTCAATTCCACTAGGGACTTCTTCTCCTAGAAGTTCTAAAATCGTCGGAAAGGCATCGGCAGTTCGAATAAATCTTCTATTAACTTTGAAATTTGTCAAAAACGGAACTGACATATGATTTTTTGATAAAGCTCCGTGACTTGAAAAATGTTCTGGTCTTTCGTGAGCCTCTCGCAAGTCAAATCCTTCTTTTGCACTCAAGAGCAAATCGCCTGTTCTTGAAGACTTGAAAATCTGCACGATTTGTGCTAAAGCGTCAGGAAAATCCGAATCGAAAGTATGCTCCAAACTTTCGTTTAAAGTCATTCTGTTCGGCAAATCCCCAATTCGTAAAGGGTCGTTTCCGCTAAAATTGTAAGTAATTTCATCCTCACTAATTTTGTCCAAGGAACCAACTCCTTCTTTGCCAGTAATCAAAATTTCATTTTCAGAATTTCTTGTAATCGCAAGTTCGATTGGCTCTGAATTTATCAATTCCTCGACGTAACCTTTTAGTTCTTCGTGTGGTGTAAAATCTGCCCAATCTCCACTTTGTGGTTTCACATAAACATTCGCCATTCCATTTCCTGAGATTGCAACTGTAATTTTTGGATTTCGATTAAAAATTTTCGGGTGGTAAAGTGTTTTAACTTTTCTTTCCATAAAGAATTCAGGTATTCCAAAGTGAGTTTCAGTTTTTGAAAGTCCGTGGTCAGCTGTTACCAAAATCCCAGTTGATTCGTAGTTTCCTTGATTTTTTAATTCTTCCGCAAGTCTTCCGATTCCGCTGTCAAGGTCGTGGTAAGCTTGAATTACTTTTTCTGCTCTCGGGTGTGAGACGTGAGAAATTGCGTCAACTCCAGGAAAAACTACAAAGGAAAATTTATACTTCCGCTTGGCAACTTCAACTAAATGTTCAATTGCCATTCTATCTATAAAAGTCCAATGATGAGTCCAGTGAGCGTAAAGCCAATAAAGGAAACGTATTTTTCCGCCAAGTTCATTTTCGGGTTTTACTCCGCGAGTTACTGAATTAAAAACTGAAGCAGAGTTTGGAAAAATTTCAAAGAGTGTCTTAAAATTTGGATTTAAATCTGAGTTCATCAAAAAACTTTCCACGCCAACGTAACTACGAAATTGCTCAGAATTCCAGCCACTTTTGGCGTATTGCTTTTTGTCAAACCAACGAATCCCTGGCATATTTGCAGTCCCTGGAAAAAGGCCCATCAAAAGTGGGACGTAAGCAGGACCTGTTGTCGAAGGAAAAACAGAAGTTGCTTTGGAAAAGTCTCCATTTTCGATTACGTGACGACACAAGTTCGGCATTTCACCTCTTTGAATGAGTTCATTCATTACATCAGGTCTTGCTCCGTCAGTCAGAATCAAAATGAATCTATCGAATTTTTTTGTCAAAATTTATTTTCCAAGTTTACTTTTAAGTTAGATAGTTACTTCACAAGCAAAAAAGAAAGCAAAAGCTAAGTAATATTTTGTTTTTTAGATTTTGTTTAGTTTTTTTTAGGTACAAACTTTGCTTAAATTAATCAATCTGCTAATAAATTTTAAATCTTTAATCAAAACTAAAGAGTCTCAAAATGAAAAAATTACCTTTAATAGCTCTCTTAGCAATTTTTACAAGCTCTTTTGCAAAAGAAACTCTTGCTGAAAATTTCTTTGAAACAAACGGGACTAATCTTGAAAATGCCAATTTTTCAACGAAGAATAGTGATTTTGCAATAAATTTTGGCTCAAATTCAATCACTTTTCAAAAAAAAGAATCCGACCAAAGACTAATTTTAGAATTTTCAAACTCAAATAAAAACTCTAAAATTCAAGGCTTAGAAAAAAAATCAGAGGGATTTGCAAAAGTTGTTTATTCCGAAATTTACAACGGAACTGATTTGTTCTACTACTTCAATGAAAACCAAAAACTTAAGTACGATTTCGTAATTAAACCTGGCTACGAACCGAGCCAAATTCTTCTAAGCTACAACGGTGCGAGTTCCTTGGCTCTTTCTGAAAATGGAGACTTAGTTGTAAATTCTACTATCGGAAAAATTATTGAGCAAAAGCCTTACACTTTTCAATTTGTTGATGGCGAAAGAGTAGAGATTGAGTCAAGTTTTAAAATCCTAAACCACAACACATTTTCATTTCAAATTGGAAAATATAACCAATCGAAAACCCTCTACATTGATCCAGTCGTTGAGTTCTCAACTTTTCTTGGTGGGCTAGAAGATGAAAGAGGCTTTGGTGTAAAAATCGACCAAAGTGGTGAACCTTATACAATCGCAAAAACACAATCTTCAAATTACCCGACAACTTCTGGGGTTGTTGGAAATTCAATAAGTGGAGCTGCTGATGCTTGTGTTAGTAAATTAACTTCTGATGGAAGTTCTTTGATGTTTTCAACTTTCATTGGAGGAACTGACAACGACGAAGGTTACTCACTTGAGTTAGGTGCAAACGGTTCAATTTGGATTACAGGTTACTCGACTTCTTCCGACTTTCCAACTTCTGCAAATGGATTCGATACAATTCAAAATGGCTCACAAGACATTTTTTTGACTCAACTTGACTCAACTTGCTCAAGCATAATTTTTTCGAGTTACTTAGGTGGAAGTTTTCAGGACATTGGTAGAGCAATGGAAATTGACGCTGAGAATAACGTTTTTTTAACTGGAATGACATTTTCACAAAATTTCCCTGTCACTGCTGGAGTCGTTGATGGAAGTTTGGCAGGAGGACACGATGTTTTTGTAACAAAAATTGATACTACAATTCTTTTTGCAACTTATATCGGAGGCTCAATTGTTGAAAAAGGAAATGATATTGCTTACCAAGAATCAGACGACGAGATTTACCTAATTGGTGAAACAGCATCAACTGACTTTCCAATTTCAGGAACTGCTTTTGGAGCATTTTTCAATGGTGGAACTCTAGATGCTTATGTCTTAAAACTTAGTGGAGATGGAACAAACTTAGTTTACTCAACTTATTTAGGTGGTGCTTCTGATGATGTCGGAAACGGAATTACACTTGGTGAATTTGGAACAGCTTTCGTTTGTGGAAGTACGAGGTCTCCTTTCTTCCCAACTACGATTGACGCATTTGACCAGACCCTAAATAACTCTGGCTCAACAACACCTGGAACTGACGCATTTATCTGCCAAATCAATGCTGATGCGAGTTATTTAATCTTTTCAACTTTCCTTGGAACTGACTCATCTGAATCGGCAAAAAATATAATTCTTGATGATGAGGGAGCAATTTGGGTTGGTGGAATTGCGAATGTAACTGAATTGGTTTCGCCAAATTTTTCAAAAGGAGGCAATGGAATTATGCACGGTAATACAGACCTTTTTGCAGGTAAAATCAGCCCTGATGCAACAGATTTAATTTACTACGAGCTTTTTGGCGGACAAGATTTGGACGGAATTGATTTTGGAAACCCAATTGACCTTTTGAATGACTCTTTGTTTGTTTTTGGAACTGCTGAATCAATTGACTTTCCAACGACCCCAAATTCCTTTAGTCCAATGCACAACGGAGGTCACGGAGATTTGGTTTTGATAAAACTTGACGTTTCAGACTTACCAACTTCTGTAAAAGAAAGCAATTCAAATTTGCCAAAAGGTTTTTCTTTAGCACAAAATTATCCGAATCCGTTTAACCCCAAAACGACGATTAACTACGAACTGCCAATCAAAAATTCAAACTCAGCTAAATTAAGCATTTTCAATACTCTTGGCGAAACTGTTAGAGAATTTGCTTTGAGTCAAAAAAGCGGTTCTATTGCTTGGAACGGAACTGATAAATTTGGGAAACAAGTTTCAAGTGGAGTTTACTTTTACAAACTTCAAGCAGGTAAATTTTCTCAAACTCGCAAAATGTTACTTTTGAAATAAAACTTAACTTCCGATAATTTTTAAGCCGAAACAATTTTAGTTTCGGCTTTTTTTTACATTAAATTCTGCTTTGAATTTTCCCACGAGAAATAAAAAATAAATTAGGTTTCAAATTATGCTTGTTTCAGTTCATCAACCACAATTTTTCCCTTGGCTCGGATACTTTGATAAGATTAATAAAGCTGATATTTTTGTAATTTTGGATAATGTTCAGTACAAAAAAAATGAATGGCAAAACCGTAACAAAATTAAAACTCAAAATGGTTCGCAGTGGCTGACAGTTCCTGTGAACTACAAATTCCCACAAAAGATGAACGAAGTTACGCTTGACAAAAAGTCAAAATGGCAAAACAAACACTTAAACGGCATAAAAACGAACTATTCGAAAACTCCGTATTTTGCAGATTACTTTGAAGTTGTTGAAAAGATTTATTCTGAATCTTCAAACTCAATCGCAGAGTTTAACACTTTTTTAGTTAAAGAAATTTGTGGAATTCTTGGAATCCAAACTCCGATTCACATCGCCTCAGAATTAGGCGAATTTACAGAAAGCCCTGATGAAAGACTTATCGAAATCTGCCAACATTTTGGGAGCAAAAAATATCTCGCAGGAAGTGGAGGCAAAGGTTATATGAATTTGGAGAAATTCTCAAATTCTGAAATCGAAGTCATTTTTCAAAGCTACACTCACCCAACTTACCCACAACTTTTTGGAGATTTTTTAAATGGAGTGTGTATTTTGGATTTAATTTTTAATTGTGGGAAAGAAAGTCTAAAAATTCTTTCTGAAACAAAGTAAAAACCTAATCGTTAAGAGACTTTGCACAAAATCTCAAAAGGTCAGAAAATGTTTACTAAAAAATTTCTTACTCTTTTCTTAATCACTTCAAGCATTTCAATTGCTGTTGGTGATGACTACTTAATCTCAACTCTTTCTCCAAAAAAAGAAGACGATTTTAAATCCGATTATTTTTCGCTTTCAGACTCTGCGACTTTAAAAATTCAAGGAACTGGGAGAACCAGAAGCGATAAATTAATTTTTTACGGTTGGATTTTCAACAGAGATTCAAAAAAATTATCTTGGATTATGAACGAAAAGAATCGTTCCTCAAAACTCCGAAACAACACTTTTAAATACGAAGAAACTATAAAATTTCCGCCAGGTAACTACAAAGTCTGCTTTAATACCTTTGGTAAATATTCTTACTGGGTTGATCCAAACGACTTTGACTTCAGTTACAATTTTAAGTTTAATAAACACGACCACGGCGATTTCGACTTTGACGGAAAAAGTATGGAAGAAATTGAGGAACACTTTGAGGACCTTGAAGAAAAACTCGAGGAAATGAATGAGAATCTCGAAGAAATTGAGGAAAATTTTGACGAAGATAAATTCAACAATGAAAATGATGACCTGAGTAATATTTGGAAAATTGACGACTACCTCGAAAGCATCATTCACAAACTAAAAGGTCTCAAAGAAGACATCATTGAAGAAAAAAAGTATCGAAAAAAATACCACAACGATTACCAGATTTCTGTTTCGATTGACGAAGAATTTGAAGACTTAGTTGTTGACCATTACGATTTCAAACCTAAAGATTTTACTTTTGTGAACTTCACTCAAGTCGGCAACAATGCTCGTTTAGAAAAGGGTTTTACAGTAAAAGAACCAACTCAACTTAATATTTATGCTATCGGTGAGATTTTGCAAGACGTGAGAGCTGATTTTGCTTGGATTGTAAATTATGATACAAGAGATTACGTTTGGCAAATGAAAAAATCGACAACAACACCTTTCGGAGGCTCAAGTAAAAACAGAGGCTTCAAAGGTTTCATCTCACTTCCAAAAGGAAATTATGTAGCTTATTTTTCTTCCGACGATTCACACTCAACAGACAGTTGGAACACAAATCCTCCTTATGACACTGACAATTGGGGAATTACGATTTCAGTAAAATCTGAAAAGAAAGATTTGATTTCAGATTTTAATATAAATCAGAAGAAGCCAATCCTTGACATTACAAAAGTCGGCGACGATGAATTCATCACTCGCGGATTTTCTTTGAAAAAACCGACTGAACTTTGGATTTACGCAATCGGAGAAATCTCTTACGGTGAACACGATTTTGCTTACATACAAAGAGCTGACATTCGTGAAACAGTTTGGAAAATGAAAAAATCAAACACAGTTTCTGCAGGTGGTGCTGACAAAAACCGAATTTTTGACGGACTCATCGCTCTTGACAAAGGTGATTACTTAGTAAATTATGTTTCAGACGGTTCGCATTCTTACGGAAATGGTTGGAATGATACTCAGCCAAGTGACCCAACTTCTTGGGGAATAAAAATCTACACAGTCGGCGAAATAGAAGAAGATTCTGACATTGAGATTTTCTCAGAATATGAACCAGCAAATACAATAGCACGAATAACTAAAGTCCGAGATGATGCTTACGTTCAGACAGAATTTATTGTAAAAGAAGAAACTTCCGTCAGAGTTTATGCAATTGGTGAAGGGCAAAGTGGCGAAATGTACGATTACGGTTGGATTGAAAATGCAAATGGACTTCGTATTTGGTCAATGGAATACAAAGAAACAAGTTGGGCTGGTGGAGCAAGAAAAAATCGTTCCATCAACGAAACAATTACTTTACCTGCAGGTTCATACACTTTATTTTACAAATCTGACGACAGTCATTCTTACCGAGATTGGAATGCTTCACCTCCAGATGACCCAAATTCTTGGGGAATAAGTGTAGCTTCTATGAAAAAATAATTTGGCACTCAAATTGCCACAAGATTTATGATTTTAAATTTTTTGTATAGACGCATTTAAATGCGTCTATACTACAATCCAAATTATAAAAACTGTTAAAATATTGTCAGATGATATTTCGTCTTGTTGAAATATCGCCACTTGACTTCTTCAAAACCCTTCCTCAAGCACTTTAAACGATACTTTCAGTTTGGCACTACCTTTGAATCTCCTTAAGTAAACAATTTTACTCAAACAGGAGATAGAAATGAAAAATTCTAAAAAAATTTTGATGAATTCTCTTTCGGGAGCACTCGTTTTATTTGCAAGTTTAGCAAACGGTCAAGCGGTTACTTTTGACTTAAATAATCTTTTTGCAAATCCCTCTTGCGGACCTTTGATGTTCGAGGATTTTTTAGGTGTAATTAACACTCAATGTAATTTTCCAAATCCAGCACCTGCAAACGGTTGTCCATTTTATGCTTTTGAAAATTTTGGCTGGCAAGATGGACTCGGACCTGGAGGAGAAGCAGCAACAACCGCTCCTGCAACCGTCGAAGAACTCGCTGTTCTTGGTGGAGTTGGAGGAGTTACACTAAGAGTTGACGATTTGGAACTCGTTGCTTTCAACTCTGACCTTGCACCAATCCCAGCAAATTATAATGTAGGAAACCTCGGAAACTTCGGAGACACAAGAATTTATGAAAATGGCAATGCCCAAATAATTGATAACGGAGTTACGGTTTTAGATGTAACTGATGTGATGTTTGATTTATCAGTTGGTTATCCTGCTCCTTATGGAAACGGAACTTTTTCAAGTGCTTTTGGAATCGGAACAATTAACGCAGCAGGAAGTAATGCTGCTTGGGTTGCTGAACTTGACCCGAACAACACAGGAACCGTAACTTTTACTTTTACTTCTGTTAGCCAAACTGCAATCGTTTTTCCTGATTTAGATTGTAATAATTGGTACGGTTACTACGACGCAACTGTAAAAGTTGAAAACAACGACATTGTTCGTCAAGCCTTCGGTGCAAATATTGATAATGGAAACGAATCTGTTACTTTTCCAACAATCGGAATTGATTTTAATTTTTCTTCAGCAACGCAAGGTGGCGGAGGCGGAAGCAACAACAAACTTTCTGTTCTCCAAGTTGGAACAAATCCTGATGGAGAATTACCAGCAGGAATTAACAATGTGATTGGTCAAAAATATTGGCACTTTGGAACTTCTTTGAGTGCATTTTCTACTGAAGTAATTTTTGATTTAAGTTTTGCAGGACAAATTAACGACCCAACAAATCTTAGAATTATCAGAAGACCAGAAGGCGGAGATTGGGAAATGTATTTGGATTTTGATTTGATTAACGGCGATTCGCAAATGCGTGCAAACAATGTTAGTGAGTTCAGTGATTGGACAATTGGTTCTGTCGGAGATGACCCTTTGGCTGTTGAGTTAACTTCTTTCCGAGCATTGCAAGTTGAAAAATCTGTCCAGTTAAATTGGCAAACTCAATCTGAAAAAGATAACAAAGGTTTCATCGTTCAAAGAGCAACGCAAAATGGAGACTTCGTCAAAATTGCAAGTTACGAATCTCACTCCGAATTAATTGGTCAAGGAAACACTTCAAGTTCTACAAATTATTCTTTCACTGATACACAAGTTGAGTTTGGGAAAACTTACCTTTACCAAGTCGTTGACGTTGATTTTAATGGAATCAAAACTGAAAGTGAAGTTATCGAAATCACTTTAAATGCTGACCAACTTGGAAATTCAGGCGAGAAAGTTCGTTACGAATTAGCACAAAATTTCCCGAACCCTTTTAACCCAACAACAACAATCAACTTTACAATTACCAAAAGCTCAAAAGTTGACTTGGAAATTTTTGACTTGAAAGGGAATTTCGTAAAATCAGTTGCTTCGGAAGTTTACGGAGTTGGCGAACAAAATGCAGTTTGGGACGGAACAGATACAAATGGGAACTTAGTCAGTAGTGGAATTTATTTCTATAAACTCACAACTTCCACAGGTTTTACAGACATCAAAAAAATGACTTTTCTCAAATAATTTCTTTACTACACACTCGACTTTAAAGGGCAAAGGAATCAAAATTTCCTTTGCCCTTTTTTATTTTATCTTTTCAAATAAAATTATTTGGAAACTTTTTTAAGTTTTGAGTTGTTAAAGATTAAACGTAAAAACAAAACCTGAGAAAAAACTATGCGACAAATCTTGCTAATTACCGCAATCCTTATTATTCATTATTCATTAATCATTAGTCATTGTAACGCTCAGTGGAGTACAACACCTGACACAGCAATTTATTTGGGTCAAGGAGATCCTGTTGGATTAATAAAAGACGGAAAAGGTGGTGCTTACTTAGGTTATTATTCCGGAGACCTTGTAGTAAACCGAGTTGATAAGTTCGGTTACTTGCAGTGGAATCCGCCAATTTCAGCAGTGAAACAATCAGTTCCTCCTTATTGGCAATATGAAGGTTCAATAGCTTCCGGTGATGATGGTAGCATTTTTGCAGCAACAACAGAAGTGCTTCCCGTTACTCAGTTTGATTGGGAAGAGAGAGTTTGGGTAAATAAATTGGATTCAACAGGAACAAAGTTATGGGGAAACAATGGAGTTAGAGTCAGTCTTGATAATTTAGACAATAGAATCCCCAGAATAATTTCAGACCAAAACGGTGGTTGTTACGTTACCTACAAACAAGGGACAAGCATTTACATTCAACACTTTGATTCACTTGGAACAAGGTTGTTTGGAAACTCCTCACTTCAACTAAATACAATTCCTTCAAACACATCAACTGATTTAGATTTGATAAAAACAAGTGATGGTTGTATTGTTTTGACAGGTTTGGGTTACAGCAGAATAGATTCAAGTGGTTTAGTTTGGTTTACTAATGTTCCGAGTGGTTCACAATTTGGTTTGGGAGTAATTGGAGCGACAAGTGATGGAAATGATGGAGTTGTTAGTCTTGGACAAGGTTATGAACCATCTACAAATCAATTACAAGCAATTTGTACAAGAATAGACTCAAGTGGTAATTTTGTTTGGAATAATGGATACACTATTCTTGATAGTATTTTACTTGCTGGTGGAGGGGAAATAGAGACTTGGAAAAAAATTCAGAGAACATTTGAAAATGAGTTTTTAAATTATTGGACTTTTGTTTTCTTAGATACAATTACAAATACTCTCACTTACAATTTCAATATTCGAAATGTAAATAATGTTGGTAATACAATTGGTAATACTTATGCACCTTTATCAAATCCATCAGAAAAAACTGCATTAACTATTTCTAAAAGTAATAATGACTTAAATATCTTTGTTTGGGGTGATACGAGTGGTGGTTATGTTCAAAAATTAGATTTGTTAGGAACACAACTTTGGGGAAGTAATGGAGCTAAAATTACTAATAATTTTGGAGTTGCTGAAGTAGTTTCCGACTCACGAGGCGGAGCAATTTTATTTTGGCAAGAAGGTGGAAGTACAGGTAAAATTTGGTTACAACAGATTAGTCGTCACGGAAATCTTGGAGAAGTTCTGAATGGTTATGGAGATTTAAATGAAGATGGAGTTGTTGATACTTTAGATTCACAAATCATTTTAAACTCTGTTGTGGGAACAGATACTTTAACCCAAAATCAATTTGAAGTTGGAGATGTTGACGGAGATGGAAAAGTAAAAGTAAATGATGCAAGTTTGATTTTACAAAAAGTGAAAGGTTTGATTAAAGAATTTCCAATTCACAAGTTGGAAGAGTAAGATTTAATTTTTACTTAAAAGATTCTAATTGAACGGCAAAGAGTAAGTCATTAAATTCCGCTAAAATTTTTTAGTAGAAAAACAAAAAAGGAAAACCATAAGATGAAAAAATTACTCTTACTTCTAACTTTCTCAATTTTAATTTCTTGCTCAACTTCGCCACTCGGAAGGAAACAATTCGCATTTTTACCTGATGGTCAAATGAACCAAATGGGAATTGCTGCCTTCGACGATATGAAAAAGAATGTTCCAATTGAAAATGATGCCAAAACAAATGAGTACGTTCGTTGTATCGCAAATGCAATCACTGCCGAACTCACTGGAGATTTCAAAAAACAAACTTGGGAAGTCGTAGTTTTCAAAGACGAAACTGCAAATGCTTTTGCACTTCCGGGCGGCAAAATCGGAGTTCACACAGGAATGCTAAAAATTGCAAAAACTGCTGACCAACTCGCCGCAGTAATTGGACACGAAGTAGGTCACGTAATAGCAAAACACGGAAACGAAAGAGTTTCTGCTCAATTTGCAACCCAAAGTGGACTTGCATTAATTGATGTTTTGACAAGCGACAAAGACCCGCAAACAAGAGGACTTTTGATGGGAGCTTTAGGACTTGGTGCTCAAGTTGGAGTTTTACTTCCTCACAGTAGAACTCACGAAACTGAATCCGACAAAATCGGACTTGATTTGATGGCAAAAGCAGGTTTCGACCCAAATCAAAGCGTTACACTTTGGGAAAATATGAAAAAAGCAAGTGGAGGAAACGCTCCTCCTGAATTCCTTTCAACTCACCCTTCTAACACAACAAGAATTAAAGATTTGAAAAAAAGAATGCCAAAAGCATTAACTTTCCAAAAAGAAGCAAAAAGTGCAGGAAAACACCCAAACTGCAAACACTAATTCAATTAGAATAATTACTTGTTTAACAATTGAAAAATTCCTATTTTTCAAGGCTTTAAACAACGAATTTTATATTTAAAACAAGGACATAAAAATGAAATTTTTCATTGATACTGCAAATATTGAAGAAATCAAAAAAGCCTCTGAACTTGGAGTTCTTGACGGCGTAACAACAAACCCTTCTTTAATGGCAAGAGAAAAAGGCGACCCAAAACAAATTCTTAGCACAATTTGTGAAATTGTTGACGGACCAATTAGTGCCGAAGTTCTTTCTCTTGACTACGACGGAATGCTCAAAGAAGCTGCTGAACTTTCGAAAATTCACGAAAACATCGTAATCAAACTTCCAATCACAGAAGATGGACTTCGTGCTTGTAAACACCTTGAATCAAAAGGAACTCATTGTAATATGACTTTGTGTTTCTCTCCAATGCAAGCTCTTTTGGTAGCAAAAGCAGGTGGAACTTACGTTAGTCCTTTTATCGGAAGACTTGATGACATTAGCCACAACGGAATGGAACTTATTCAACAAATTGTCCAAATTTATGACAACTACGGTTACGAAACTCAAGTTCTTGCTGCAAGTATTCGTCATCCGCTTCACGTTGTTGATGCAGCTTTAATGGGAGCTCACGTTTCAACAATTCCTTTCAAAGTGATTTCACAACTTCTCAAACACCCACTTACTGACATCGGACTTGAAAAATTCTTAAGCGACTGGAACAAATCTCAAGGAAAATAATTCTTAAGGATTTTGATAGAAATGAAATCTACTTTTTACACGGCTTTTTTAATTTTATTAAATACGGTTTTGCTTTTTGCAAAACCATTGCCTTCTGCTTCTGAATCTCGTAAGAATGCGATTACTGAAGCCGTTGAAAACGTCTCAAACGCTGTCGTGGGAATTAACATTACTTCTCACAGAACTTACAGAGCAAGAAGTCCTTTTGCAAACGACCCGTTTTTTAGATTCTTTTACCCTGGCAGACTTTACAACCAAGAAGTCAAAAGTTCAGGTTCAGGTTTCATAATTTCCAGTGACGGTTACGTTGCAACAAATCAGCACGTCATCGAAAATGCCGATAAAATTGTCGTTACAATGACTGACGGCAAAAAATACGAAGCAAAACTTGTTGGTGAAGATTTTGTAACTGACCTTGCACTTTTGAAAATCGAACCTGAGAATTCACTCAATTTTATTCAAGAAGGAAACTCAAACGATTTACTAATCGGTGAATGGGTTATCGCTTTGGGAAATCCTTTTGGACTTTTTGAAATTAACGATAAACCGACTGTTACAGTTGGAGTTGTTTCTGCAATTGACAGAGATTTCGGAGTCCAAAACAATGATAGAGTTTACCAAGATATGATTCAAACTGACGCAGCGATTAACAAAGGGAACAGCGGAGGACCTTTGGTAAATTCTCAAGGTGAAGTAATTGGAATTAACACTTTTATTTACACAGGCGGAAATTCTGACGGCTCTGTTGGAATCGGGTTCGCAATTCCTTACGCTAAAGCTCTAAGGATTTTTGAGGAATTAATTTCTGACGGTGAAATTGACAGGACATTTTACACTGGAATTTCAATTAAAAACTTGGACAGACTTACAGCAAAACTTCTTGGAACGGACAAAGGTGTAATCGTCAACGGAATCGAAAAGGACAGTCCAGCAGAAAATGCAGGAATCATTGTTGGAGATGTAATTCAAAAAGTTAATGGAAAACCTATTTTTTCGGACTCAGACATTTTTCGAGAAATCAAAGCAGGTGATGTTCGTGCAGGTGATAAATTAAAATTTCAAATTTGGCGAGACGGAAAATCTTCTACCAAATCCGTCGTTCTTCAAAAGCCAAAAAAATAAAATTGCGGGTTGAACGCTTCTTGCGGACATCACGCTAAAACGTAAATTTTTTTTAAAGGAAATAGATATGGAACGTGAAATTTTAGAAATGGATGTTGTTTTTGTTGGAGCTGGTCCAGCGAACTTGGTTGGTGCTTTACACCTTTCGAAACTCATTACTAAGCACAACGAAGAAATTGATTCGGGCAAAAAAGAAGGCAAAAAGTTAGACGAAGTTTTTATCGGTATTTTGGAGAAAAGTGCCGAAATCGGAGCTCACGGACTTTCAGGTGGAGTTCTTGACCCAAAAGCAATGAATGAATTTATGCCAGATTGGAAAGAAAAAGGTGCTCCAATCGAAGCTGCTTGTGGTGAAGAAGGCATTCTTTTCTTAACAAAAGACGGAAAATTGAAATTTCCAATCACACCTCCTCCTTTAGAAAATCACGGAAACTATGTAATCTCTTTGAACAAATTTACAAAGTGGCTTGGCGATTTGTGTGAAGAAAATATGATTGATATTTTCCCAGGTTTTCCTGCTACTGAATTAATTTTTGAAGGAAACAAAGTTGCTGGAGTTCAAACAGGCGATATGGGAATCGATAAAAATGGCAATAAAAAGCCAAACTTCCAACCCGGAATGGAAATTAAAGCTAAAGTTACAGTTCTTGGTGAAGGTCCAAGAGGAACTTTGACAAAAGTAATTTCCAACAAACTCAACCTTCAAGGAATGAATCCACAAACTTACGCAACAGGTGTAAAAGAAATTTGGAAATTACCAAGCGGGAGTTTTCCTGCTGGAAAAGTAATTCACACAATGGGAGCTCCTCTTGATGACCAAGATTACGGAGGCGGATTTATTTATGGAATGGACAATGATTTGGTTTCAGTTGGTTTTGTTGTTGGTTTGGATTTCAAAAACCCTCAGTTTGACCCACACAGAAAATTTCAAGAATTCAAGGCTCACCCTGAAATTAGCAAAATTTTAGAAGGCGGAGAAATCCAAGTTTACGGAGCAAAAACAATTCCGATGGGTGGTTGGTATTCTATCCCTAAAAATTATGGCGACGGATTTTTGATTGTTGGAGATTCTGCGAGTTTCTTGAATGCTCAAAGACTCAAAGGAATTCACTTAGCAATGAAATCAGGAATGCTTGCAGCTGAAGCGATTTTTGAAGGACTTTTGACAGATAATTATTCTGACGAGCAACTTTCTTCTTACAAAGACAAAATCGAAAAGAGTTGGATTAAAGAAGAAATGTTTGCAACAAGAAATTTCCATCAAGGTTTTGAAAAAGGACTTTGGCACGGAATGTTTAACGCAGGAATTCAGATGGTTACAGGCGGAAGAGGTTTGAAAGACAAAATGCGAACTCACGAAGACCACACGCATATGAAAAAACTCGCTGAAACTTCTACAATGCCAACAACCGTTCCTAAATTTGATGAGAAAATCACTTTTGACAAATTAAAAGACGTTTACTTTTCGGGTTCACTTCACGAGGAAGATCAACCTTCTCACTTGCAAGTTGCTGACACAGATATTTGTGCAACAAAGTGCAAAGAAGAATACGGAAATCCTTGTCAATACTTTTGCCCTGCACAAGTTTACGAAATGGAACAAAAGGAAGAAACAGGAAGACTTGAATTGATGATTAATTTCTCAAACTGTGTTCACTGTAAAACTTGCGACATTGCTGACCCTTACCAAATAATTACTTGGGTTCCACCAGAAGGTGGCGGCGGACCAAATTATGTAAATTGTTAGATTTTCTATTTAAAGGCAGGTTTCTTAATCTGCCTTTTTTATTTTGTAATCTTATAACTTGACATAAATCACATAAATTTTTATGTTTTCTCAAGGCTAAGTATCTTAATTTTCAAACAGTAGGAGAATTTTTAATGAAAAATTGGAATTGCGTGAAATCGCTTTCGATTGGAAGCATCGTTTTATCAACAGCACTTTTACAAGCTCAAGACGTAATAATTAATGAGTGGTCACAAGGAAGTGGAGGTTCTAAAGAATGGGTTGAACTTCTTGTTGTAACTGAAGGAACGGATATGAGAAGTTGGGATTTAGGAGATAACACTGCAGGTGATTTAACTTTTACTACTGATGGAAACTGGAGTTCTTTACCAAGCGGTTCATTAATAGTCATTTACAACGCCAGCGATAAAGATACTAATTTAGGTGCAGATGATACAAATTTTGCAGACGGTGTTGTCACAATTCCTCACAATAATTCTACATTCTTTACTGGAACTTGGGGAGCATTTTCAAATTCAACGTCATCAGATAACCCTCACTTAAGAAATAGCAGTGATGTTACTGTTCACGACTTTAATACAAATCCAGGTTCAACAAGACATCCTGAAGCCAATGAATCTACAAATTATACAAGTAACACAGCAGGTGGAATTTCTGACGAAAACAATTGGGCAAATGATGTTGATGCGACTTCTGCAACTCCTGCAGCTGGAAATGGTGGAGACAATACGACTTGGGTAAATAGCTTAATTTCAGATGGTTCTCTTCCTGTTGAGCTTTCAAAATTTATTGCTGAGTCTCGCAAAAAAGGAATTTCACTTAGTTGGGTAACAGAATCTGAAACTCAGAATTTAGGTTTTATCGTGATGCGTTCTGATTCCGAACCGAACTCTTTTGAAGAAGTTGATTCTTACGTCTTTAACCCGATTCTTCGTGGGCAAGGAAGCACTCCTTTTTCAACAAATTATTCTTGGTTAGATTCTAAAGTTCAAAATAATTCAAAATATTTTTACTACTTAGTTGATGTTGACTACGATGGAAATAAAATTGAACACAAAGACCAAATGGTTTCAGTAATCGCAGAAATTGATGAGAAATTAACGCCTGTTGAAGATTTTGTTTTGAGACAAAATTATCCAAACCCGTTCAATCCTTCAACGACAATTGATTACAATTTGGAAACAACAAATTTTGACTTCGCAAAAATAGGCATTTACAATTCAATCGGTGAAAAGATTAAAGAATTTGAATTGAAAGAGACAAGTGGTTCAGTTACTTGGAATGGCACAAATGAATTAGGAAAGCAAGTTGCAAGCGGAACTTACTTTTACAAGATTGAAACAGATTCTTTCTCCGAAACTCGTAAAATGCTTTTACTCAAATAAGCTCCTACTATTTCAAATGAAATTCAGGCATTGCTTCTTTTAGCAGTGCCTTTTTTGTTTTAAAGAGAATTCAAGATTTCTCGAATTTGCTTTTGGTGGTGTTTTTCGTGGATTGCTAAGAAGTCGCACCACTCAAACAAATTCATTTTCCCCAAAAGTGGATGTGAAAATTGAAACGCATTTGCCAAAACATCTTCGAAGCCCAAAAGATGACTTTCCAATCTTTTTCTCGCACTTGGCATTAGTTCTAAAACCAAATCTTTTGTCATAAATCTTCCTGGTACAATTTCCTTAATTGGAACTTCTACTTTTGGAAATTTTTCCAAAGGAACTTTAAATTTAGTCCGAGTTTTTCCCGTGATTGCTTTAAGTCGGCTTTTTGGGATTTTATTTTTGAAGTGGATTATGTAAGCGAAAGTGTATTCTTCAATGAGAGTCAAATGATGAATAATTTCTGCAAGACACCATTTTTCATCCTCTTCTTTGAAAGTAAAATCTTCCTCGTTCACGTCTTTGATTAATTCATAAGTTTCTTTTCGTGATTCTTGAATTTTGCGAATTGACTCAAGAACTAGTTTTTGTGAATCCACCTTAACCTCAATTTTTCTTAAAAAGTTTAGCCGAATATTAGCCTAAAAATAAAAAAAGGCAAACACAAAATTAATCGTGTTTGCCTTTTACAAAGAAAGGGAAAATGAGTTATGAAAAAGTCTATTTGAGTAAAATCATCTTACGCGTTTTAGTAAACTCAGCTGATTCAATTTTGTAGAAGTAAACTCCAGAAGAAACTTTTTTATCATTGTTGTTAGTTCCATTCCATTCGATTGAGTAATTTCCTGCTTGTTTGAATTCTTGAACGAGAGTTTTAATTTCTTCACCGAGTAAGTTGTAAATTGTCAACTTAACGTCAGATGCTTTTTTAATTGAGTAAGCGATGTTAGTAGTTGGGTTAAATGGATTTGGATAGTTTTGAGCTAATCTGTAAGTAATAAATCCATTCACACCTTCTTCAACATCGTCAACTATGTCAACAGAGAAAGTAAAAGTTCTGATTTCAGCACCACCGTTTGGAGTAGTTGTGTAAGTGTAAGAAGGTTGTGTGCTAATGTCAGAAATTATTGTTCCTGTTTCCTCGTCAGTCATTGAAATTGTTACACCTTCTGGTAAATCCATTACGTTAGGGAAAGTAAGTGTGAAGTCTGTGCTTGCATTATTCCAAGAATAAACTTCAAATTTCCACTCTTTATTCGCATTTGTAAAAGGTGATTTAACATCGTAAGTGTAAACTCCTGCATTGTCTGCCCAATAAGTTGATGGGTCAGAACTATCGTTGTGTCTCATAAATCCTAAAACAAAGTTCGATTTTGGTGGCGAATAATCCAATGCGTCATAAGCATCGAAAGCATCACTTGCTAAAGGAGAAACTCCAATCGCATTGTAAGTATCACGAATTTTGTTTGTTGGGTCAGAAACACTGATTTGTAACAACCAATCATCAAGAGATGAAATTTTGTTAAACATTGCTTTTGCAGCAGCAGAAGGAGAAGGGCTTGCAATTGTGTTTAATGGTTCTGGTGAGAATGAAAGTGAACAAGCATTCACAGAATCATAAACACAAAGCCAAAATCCTTGCCAGCAATCAACTTGACCTCCAAATTGAGAGCTAATTGGAATATATTCATCACCATTCCAAGTACAAATGTAACCATTTACAATACCGAGTTGAGCTGCTTGAGCTACACTGTAAGTATTTGCTCCAACTATAACTTCTGTATCTTTCCAATCAATTGGATAAGCATAAGGATTAGCCATTTGGTTAATTCCAAGATTTCCATTGTTTGGACCTTGAAGCGGAACATTGTAACGACCGACTTGAGTTACTTCAGCTCCAACAACATCAATACAAATATCATTTTGGTATTCTTGGTAAGCCCAGTAACCGAATCCAGGAGTTACATCTGGAGGATCTCCGAGTTCAGAACCACCTTGTTCAGGTTCGCCGTAACGTAAGTAAAGGTCTTCGTCAACGTCCCAACGAGAAACACGCCAATCTTGTCCTGCTCCGCCAATTCCACCGAAATCATCACCGAACACGTCGCCGACATCTGGATTTGCAGGAATCTTTGGAACACCGATAAGCATATAAGTTGAATCAGGAACATCACAAAGTTCGTCCCCACAAGTTAATTCAGGTAAAGCTCCAGCAGCAAAAGCAAGCCAGTTGTCATTCCAGTTACTAACCATTGCATTAATTACTTTATCAGAAGTAATGTGAACATAAGGTTTGCTTCCTAAAGTGTTCAATTCGTTGTGTAAAGACTGACTTATTGCCAAATCAAAAGTTTCATCGGCATCAAGATAAAAAGTTGTATCTAAGTTCGCACCATTTGTAAAAACATCTTTCACATTTACCATTGTGCTGTTGTAAGAAGAATAAATATAAACGTGAGCAGTTTTATCAACAAATAAACTTGATTCATTCGCAGGATAAGGAATGAAAGTCATAAAATCTGTACCAGAAGCTAAACCTGATTTAGAAGTAATAAATGACATAATATCAGAGGTTTCAAAACCACCAGTTTCTAACCAAGAAGCAATCATTATCGAAATATCTTCTGTACTTGTAAGTTTGAAATAACCGTAATCGTCATTTGAAGTTCCAGCATTAAACCAAGCGTAGTCGTAAGCATTCATTGCAACATTATTTTGAATAACGTCCCAAGTAAGCGTGTTTATGTTCCACCCTTCTAAAGTGTAAGTCAAAGCATTACTGTAAGATGTAAATTTTGCTTCACGTTCTTTAAGTCTTCCAGGGATAAAGAAATAAAATTCATCGCCAACTGACAAACCTTCGTTGTCTTTAACAAAAGCAGCTCCGTCACGTCCACGAGAATCTTGTCTGATTCCACCAAAAAGAACCGAAGCTCCTTTGCTTGTTGAAACGTGATAAGTATGTCCACCTTCAAGATAACCAGGAGCATTTCCAACTCCATTTCTGATGAATAAATCTTCACCTTCAGAAAGAGTAACATTTGTTTTTACAATTCCAGCGTTCACAGAAGTTTTACCGGAAGTCATTTTAGGAACATTTGTAATGTCTGTAATAACTACGTCTGTATTGTTTTCATAGGAAAAAACGTCTAATCCAAAGTAACTAATATGTCCACCACCAGGAACCCAAATATAAAAATCCATTCCTCCGTCGTCTTTTTTGTAACCAGGAACAAAATCATATTCCCAATCAGACAGAGTTCCAGTCATTACATTGACAGGTCTGTTACTTGTTACATTAAAATTGTCGCCCAAATTAGCAGTTGGACCACCTTTGTCGTCATTAGTCCCATTCTCATTAATGAAAGTAATGTAAGTTTCACCTTTAGTAAGGTAAACAACAGCAGAATCATCGCTATCGCCATCAACATCGGCTTTATCAACAATGTTCACAACAGTTGTATCGCCAGCAGCACCTTGCATCGCAGTTACTGATACAAAGACTTTTCTTTGGCTATAATTGTTATTTGGAGGAGTGTAAAGATTGTACCGTGTATCGATACTTGCTCCAATAACCAGTGAAGTTAAAGTTGCTACAGTTAAGCAACTCATCAAAGGGATTCTTAACTTTTTCATCTTTAATTCCCTAAAGTTTATGTTAATGTTAATTTTATTCATTTCATTAATTCCTAATTTGTAACAAATTCTGTATTTCGTTTTAAACCTTCAAACTTAGCCCGTTTCACAGGATTGTTACGAAAGATTTCAAGAAATTCTTCTTCTCTCAAATTAAGAATTTCCTCTGATTTTGGATTTACCAAAAAATCACGTTCTTTAAATTCTTCTACTTTTGACTCTTGTGCAAACTTAATGTTCCAAGGGCAAACGTCCTGACAAATATCGCAACCAAAAACCCAGCCTTCCATTTTACCTTCAAATTCAGCAGGAATCGGATTTTCCGATTTAAGCTCAATTGTCAAATATGGAATACATTTGTTTGAATCAACAACGTAAGGCTCAACAATCGCATCAGTTGGGCAAGCCGTTAAGCAACGCTCACAAGTTCCACAAAAATCACCAATTTCTTCATCGTAATCAAATTCGTGATTAACAACTAATTCGCCAAGGAAAACCCAAGAACCAAAATCTCTTGTAATTACATTTGAGTGCTTTCCTAACCAACCAATTCCAGATTTTACAGCCCACATTTTATCAGAAATCGGAGCTGTGTCAACAAAATATCGTCCTTCAAGTTCAGGAATCAATTCTTGAACTTGTAAGTAAAATGATTTCAATTTTTTCTTCAAAACTTTGTGGTAATCATCGCCCCAAGCGTAACGAGAGATTTTCACCGAACCGTCTTCTCTTTCAGCTTCACGGTAATAATTCAAGGCGACTGAAATCACTGTCGAACTTCTAGGAACTAACTTTTGCGGGTTAGTTCGTTTTTCAAAATTTTGTTCCATCCAAGTCATTTGTCCGTGAAAGCCTTTTTCGAGCCAAAGAGCAAGGTAGTTTTTTTCAGGCAATTCTTCTGCCTTTGCAAAACCAATTTTATCGAAGCCTAATGACATTCCGATTTTCCTTACTTCTTGAGTTAATAGTTTACGATTCATTTAAAGTTAAATTCGGTCTAAAAATATTTAATTGATGTTAAGTAGCCGTTTCTTTTCGATTAACGATGTTTTTTTTTCGACAAAGCCTTTGAGAGCAAAACCAAGACTAAATCCCGAAAAAATAAAAGCCACAGATTTAAAGTAAAACTTACTAAACTTGTGGCTTTTTAACAATTTTGTCAAGGAGTTTGTTTCTTTAGCTATTTGATGAGAAGCATTTTCGTGCCTTTTTCGACTGTCTTTCCTTTTTCAACTTCAACCTTTGCAACTTTGCCACTAATTGGAGCTGCGATTTCGTTTTCCATTTTCATTGATTCAATAATCAAAACTGTGTCCCCTTTTTGGACTTCGTCGCCAACTGCAAATTTTACTTCAATGACAAGTCCAGGCATTTTAGCTGTGATTTGTCCTTCTGCCTCTTCGTCAACATTGAATTTGATGTATTTTTTCAGTTCTTTAAGTTTAGCATCTTCTAAAGAAACTGTGATTTCCTTGTGGTCATAAAAAACTGTAAACTTTCCATTCCCAATTTCTTTGACACCTAAGTCATAAACTTTATTGTTTAGCAAAAAAAATAATTTTTCACCGTCAAAATTTATGAACTCGAAGCTGTCGTTACTACCGTCAAAAGCTAAATTTATTTTGTCCAAAACAGAGTGAATACTCAATTCTTTTTCTGTTTTTCCAAGTGTTGCAATTAATTTCATTTTTTCCTCAAATTTGGTTTAAAAAATGACCTTCTAAGCTAATATAGTTTATTCTTTAGTCCAAAGTTTTTTCCACTCTGATGGAGGAATCTCATTGATTTTGCTTAGCACATCTTCCACATATTTTTGCTGTCTCATTCCAACTAAGACACAACTTACAGAAGGAATTGCTCGAAGGCTCAAAATCGCTTTGTTTGACAACGAAATTTCTTCATCACTAAAGAAATCCGTCAAAGTTTTATGCAATTTTTTAGAACGCTCTTGAGCAATTTCAGAGTTGTAATTTGTCATCGAAGAAAGTGCATTTTTTAATGCTGAAACATATTTTTTATAAATTTCGATTGAGGTTTCAGAGTCGTCTTTTTCCTGCAAAAGTCGTAAGCCATAATTCACAGTTGGCAAAAGTCTGTACTGTTCAAAATCATTCCAATTCTCAATACTTCCAAAACTTGCCAAATTCTCCTTAAAAAAATCTGCAAGTGTCAAGTAATCTTTTGCCTCAGGAAGATTGTGCCTTTCAGCGATTGCGATTACTGCATCTTGACTGTTCCGCAAACCTAAAACTGCCTTACCAAACTCAAGCTCAGAAAATTTTTCTGTTTTAAAATCCGCAAGCCTAAGAAGAGTGTTTGAAACAATGGCATTGAGAGGTCTGTTAATCAGAACTCCAATGTTGTTTTCAAAACAAAAATCATTTACAGTTTGGTTATTATCCATTTGATTTTTTTCTGTAACGATTCCTTTTTCAAGCAAATTCGCTGGGAGTTGGATTACTTTAAAATTATGATTTGGATTAATTACTTGAGCAATCTTATAAATTTTATCCAAAGGAGTAAATTTGCGAAAATCCGAACTTGAAGGAAAAGTATTAGAAGAAATTCCGTAAGATTTGATTTTTCCTTCCTTGACCTTCTCCTCCAAAAATTCAAAAGCCTTTGTAATTCTTTCCAAATAAATTTTTCCTGTTTCTTCAACAGAATTGCCTTGTTTTTTTACAGAAAATTCGATGAAGTATTCGGGATTGTGCAAAAGGTAAACGTCAACTGATTCAAGCCCAAGTCTTTCAAGTGAACGGTTGAGTTGGTCTTCCAAAAACTCTGGGTGAATGCAGTGCCAAAGTCCTTCTTGAACTTCAACAATTTCGGGAAAAGGGTTACCTAATTCTTCACGTTTTTTGCAAATTTCGTAATTTTTCCCTTGAGCATAACCACCTTTTGTAACAACAACAACTTCATTCCGCCTCAATTTGCCTTTGTTAATCAAATCCTCAAGAACAGTTCCGACAATTGTTTCACTGTTTCCGTCTGTGTAAGTTGAGGAAGTGTCTATCAAATTAATGCCTGAACTCAAAGCAAGTTCAAGCGATTCTAAATGAGCATTTTGCCCAAAACCGATTCGATAACAACCGAAACCGACTTCTGAAACTGAAAGCCCTGTTTTACCAAGAACAGAAGTTTGGGTAATTTTATATTTTGCTAAGTAATTTTTAGTTGCTTTGGCTTCTGCAAAACCGCTTATTTTTTTAGTCATTTTTTCATCAATTTTAGAATTAAAGATTTGGAATTTTATCGAAAAATATCTCCCTAAGCCCAACTTCAAAGAGGAACTTTTAATTTTGCAACAAAATTAAGTTCATTTAGCAAAGCAAAAATGAAAAACATTAATGATTAGTTACTGGAGTTTCTCCATTCGGTCGGCAACTTTAAGAGAGTCGATAAATTCTGTGATTTCGCCGTCAACAACTGCATCTAACTTGTAAAGTGTCAAGTTAATTCTGTGGTCAGTTACGCGACCTTGTGGATAGTTGTAAGTTCTGATTTTCGCACTTCTGTCACCTGTTCCGACCTGAAGTTTTCTTTCTTGTGCAATTTTTGCTTCTTCTTCTGCTTTTTTGACATCATAGATTCTTGAAGCAAGAACCTTCATCGCTTTAGCTTTATTTTTAATTTGTGATTTTTCATCTTGGCAAGTAACCACAATTCCAGTTGGCTCGTGAGTTAATCGAACTGCTGAATAAGTTGTGTTTACACTTTGCCCACCAGGACCTGAAGAACAGAAAGTATCAACTCGAACATCATTTTGATTCAACTGTACATCAAACTCTTCGATTTCTGGCAAAACGGCAACAGAAGCCGCAGAAGTGTGAACTCGACCTTGAGATTCTGTTTTTGGAACTCGCTGAACTCGGTGAACTCCACTTTCAAATTTTAAAGTCCCGTAAGCACCTTCACCTTTAACAAGACAAATAATTTCTTTCAAACCTCCACCAACTCCGAATTCGCTACTTGATATTTCTTCCAATTTGAAACTTGAATTTTCAACATAACGCGAATACATTCGGAACAAATCACCCGCAAAAATTGCTGCTTCATCACCGCCTGCACCTGCACGAATTTCCAAAATTGCATTTTTTGAATCCATCGGGTCTTTTGGAACAAGTAAAAGTCTTAGTTCTTCTTCAATTTCTTTGAGCTTTGGCTCTAACTCGGAAAGTTCTTCTTTTGCAAATTCTTTAAGCTCAGGGTCATCACCTGCCTCAATGACTTCTTTGTCGTCCATAATTTGACCGTGGACTTCAAGGTATTCATTACACTTTGGAATTACAGAATCCAATTCCCTGTATTCTCTTCCAGTTTCCTCAGACTTTTTTCTGTCCGAAAAAATATTTGGATCGTTTAACATTTCCTCAAGAGCTTTTCGTCTCTCAAAGATTTTTTCAATTTTATCTATCATTTTACTTTACCGTTTTTTGACTTTTAAAAATTAGCCTTCGAAAATAACAACTTTGCTTTTGACTTCAGGACAATTCATAAATTCCTCGTCTAAAGAACTTCTAAGTGCAACAATTGCAACTTCCAATTGGTCTTCGTCAGGTTCATTTGTAGTAATTTTTTGTAGCCACAGTCCAGGTTGAATCAAAACTTTTACAATCGGATTGTCTCGGTATTTTCCTGAAAACTTGAGAAATTCAAAAGAAAATCCTGCAACAACCGGCATAAAAGGAAAATGGACTAAAAATCTTTCAAAAGCATTTTCGTAAGGATGTCCAAGAACTCCAACAATCACAGAATCAATCACCGAAAAAATCAAAATAATTTGAATTGCAACAACAAGCAAAAAACTCGTTCCGCAACGTGGGTGAAGTGTTGTGTATCTTTTTGCTGTTTTAACGTCCATCTTTTGTTCGGTCTCAAAAGCATAAATTGACTTGTGTTCAGCTCCGTGGTATTCAAAAATTCGTTTAATATCTTTGAGCATCGAGATTCCCCAAAGATAAAGCAAAAACAAACTTAGTCTTACTCCACCTGCAAGCAAGTTGAAAATAAATTGGTTATCAGTTGGAATTAAGTATTCCGAGATTTGAAGAGGCAAAAACATAAAAAGTCCGATTCCAAAGAGAACCGAAAAAATCGTAATTGCTCCACCAAGAATTTTATCAAAAGTTGTTGGCTCTGAATCGTCTTCCTCAAGCCCAGCGATTTCTGCTGAAAAATTCAGAGCAGAAGTTCCGATTTTTAAGGATTCGAAAAGTCCAACCGCTCCACGAATTATCGGAAGACCTAAAATTTTGACTTTTTTGGAAAGCGAAACAAAAGGGTATTTTTTTACAACAATTTCATCTTGTGGGTTTCTGACGGCAATCGAAATATTTTTTGAAGAACGCATCATCACGCCTTCAATTAGGGCTTGTCCTCCGACTGCTAAATCTTCTTTTTGAAACTCTTTTTCAGGCATAAACTTCTTTCATTTTTAGAACTCACCATAAAATGGCGAGAAAGGTTGTTAGAAAATTTTGAACGTTACTTTCTTAGGAAATAAAGCACCGAAATCTTACAAACAAAAAAACGGAATCCACAAAGTACACCTTTGCAAATTCCGTTTTACTCTCGAAAAAGAAGCTAATTTTGGCTTGGTTTTCTGTATTTTCTGTTGAATTTTTCCACACGACCAGCAGTGTCAACAAGTTTAGCTTTACCAGTATAAAATGGGTGGCAAGCAGAACAAATCTCTACTGATATTGCATCTTTTGTTGATCTTGTTTCAAATTCGTTTCCACATACGCAGTGGACTTTTGTCATTGTGTATTCAGGATGAATGTCTGTTTTCATTTGTCTATCCTATTTATTTTGAAATAATTAATTTCTAAAGAAAGCCTGCTAATTTAAAATTTTATTCTACTTATGTAAATAGCAATTTTATTTAACTTTACTTTAGACATAAAGGGTCAAGAATTTATTCCTAATTTTTTCATTTTCGAACGCAATGTCGAAAGTGGAAGCCCTAAAATCCTTGCTGCTTCAGATTTATTCCATTTAGTTTTTTCTAAGACCTTTCGGATGTAAATTCTTTGGCTTTCGTCAAGTGAAACAAGTTTTTGTGGTAGAAAAGTTTCTGCTGAAACAACTCTTGCTTTAGGCTTAAGTCTTTTTGGCAAACTTTCAATATCTAAGAAATCATCTTCTTGTCTCAAAACCATTTCACCAACAACTGAACGAAGCTCACGAACGTTCCCTTTCCATTCAAGATTACTCATTCGGTCAAGCAATTCCTCTGAAATTCCATTGACATTTTTTTTGTAGAGTTCACAAAAATCTTTCACAAAATAATTTACCAAAAGTTCGAAATCGCCTTTTCGTTCTCGTAAAGGTGGAAGATTAATCGAAAAGTTATTCAACCTGAAGTATAAGTCTTCTCGAAATTTCCCTTTTTCAATTTCTTCCAAAACATCCAAATTTGTTGCTGCAACAACTCTTACGTCAATTTTACGATAATTGTTTTCCCCTACTCTTCTGATTTCTTTTTCTTGCAAAACCCGCAGAAGTCGAGCTTGGAAAGAATAACTCGTGTTTGTAATTTCGTCCAAGAAAATCGTTCCTCCGTCAGCTTCCTCAAACAAACCTCTTTTGTCTGTTACTGCTCCGGAAAAAGCACCTTTTTTGTGCCCGAAAAGCTCGGATTCAATCATCGTTTCAGGAATTGCTCCACAGTCTACCGCGACAAAATTCTGTTCTTTTCTGTTACTTTGGTAGTGAATTGCTTTTGCTATTAACTCTTTTCCTGTTCCACTTTCACCGTAAATTAGCACCGAAATTTCGGTTTTTGCCACCTCATTTAGTTCGTTGAAAACACGAAGCATTTTTTCGTCTTTGGAAATGATGTTATGAAAATTGAATTTCTCTTCAACTGTGCTTTGGAGTTCAACAGTTTTTTTACGAATTTTTTTGTAATTCTCTGCATTTGACATTGAAACAATTGCCAAATTTGCAATTGCTTCAAGAAAAATTACGTCTTTTTCGCCAAAGCTTTTGTTTGCACTCAAAGTGTCCAAGTAAATCGTTCCAATGATTTCGTCACCTTTTCGTAAAGGCACACAAACAAGCGAACGAATTTTCAAATTAATTACACTAACACTTTTAGAAAATCTTTCATCTTCGTCAAGTTTGAAAGAGAAAACAGATTTTTCACCTTGTGTAACGTCTTTTACAATTGTCTGAGAAATTTTTGTAACGTCAAGAATTGTTTGCTTTTCGATGTTTCTCCCGACCTTAACAGAAAAAGAGTCATTGATTTTATCGTGAAGAATAATTAAACCTCTTTCTGCTTCAAGGTATTCAATCGCAAGGTCAATCAGGTTGTTAAGAATAATTTGCGGTTCGGAAGACGAGTTCAGAATGTTGCTAATCTTTACGATTTGGTTAAGTTCCAAAATTGAACTTTTATTCTTTTCAGCCGAACTTTCGAGCAAATCTTCAATCGGAGTTTTCTTCTCTAAAAGATTTTCAAAGAAATTTTGCCCGATTTCTTCTGCTTCTTCGCCATAAAAAAATTGAAAGTATTCATCGAAAATTTTTCTGGCAAAAATATTGTTTTCCAAGAAATTCTTTCTGTCAACTTTGGAAGTAACATTAAAAGCACAGCGAACCACCGAGCTAAAAAGTTCGTTCAAGATTTTTCTTTGCGAAGCAATTTCTTGGTTTGTTTCTTTCGCCAAAACAAAATGATTCCAAAGCAAGCGCCAACGATCAGACATTGAATTCACCCTAAAATCCTTACTCAAGATAATTCTTTCCGATATCTCAAAATCCTGATTAATTCTTGCAAGATAAGAAATTGCAAAGTCCTTAAAGTTTTGTGGCAAAATCGAAAACTCCTCTAAAATAGAAGCTTCAAGAACTTCTTTTGCCTTCTCTAATTTCCCCGATTTAAAAAGTATAATTCCATAAAAAATCTTTTGTAAAGTGAGCATTTTCGGAAATGGGAAATTTCCTTTTTTATCCTCTTTCAAACATTCTAATGCCTTTTTCTCTTCACCTTTTTCTAACAAAATTTCCGCTTTTGCACCTTTAACTAAAAGAAATAATCCCAAAGAAATAGGGACAAAGAAATCTGCATTTTCAATTTCTTTAACTAATTCCTCTGCAATTTCCAATGCTTCGTCAAGGTAACCAAGGTCTAACTTTTGCCAAAATGAAAGCATATTTATTTGAAAAGGATATCCGTCAACATTTAGCTCTTTTTCAAATTCCAATAATTCCTTAAAAATTCTTTTCGAGTCGTCAAAAAGATAAAGTTTTCTGTAAACTTGACTCAGTGAAAACCCTGTGTTAAAAGCGTAGTAAGGAATTCCAATGTTTTGAGCTAAAGCATAAGAATTTTCCAACATTTTCTGAATTATTTCAGGACCAATTCTTTTGTTTACTTGGTCACTGAGGTTAGATTGCAAAACAATAATCTCGGAAGTGATGTTGTGTTCGTATGCAATTTGTAAAGCACTTACGTAGCTATCAATTGCTCTGTAACCTTTGCCGTCTTTTTCGTGAACAACTGCAAAAAGGTTGTGAATTGAACACAGAGTTCTTTCGCTGTTTTCGAGTCCTTTTGTGAGTTCAAAGGCTTCTCTCAAAAGCCCATAAGTTTCGTTAGGTTTTAAAACCGAAATTCCACCGATAACTTTTCGGAGAAGAAAATCAACGTAAAGTTTATCTTTTAGAAAACCTTTTTCATAAAAAGTCATTGCTTTGTCAAAGCACTCCAACGGTTCTTTTTCCAAAAGTTTATACTTGTTGTAAAATTTCATAAAATTGTGCAAAGCAACTAAAACTTTTCTATCGTCTTTTAGTTTCTTCTCACCAATTTCTAACTGTTTTTCAAGTCTTTTTTCCATTCCACTGTACCCGAGGAACTCAGAAAGTTCATTTAAACCTTCAATTACTCTAAATTGAAATTCCAAATTCTCTTTCGTTTCTTTCTGTTTGGCAAGAATTTTCTCGCACTCGAAGTAATAATTTTGAGCGTTTCGGTAAGCAAAAACCTCAAAGGCATTTTGCCCTGATGTTAGCAAAAATGGAATTGCCTTTTCAGGGTTTTTCCCTCTTGACAAATGAAAAGCCAAAAGTTCGGCAAGACTTTGATTTTTCTTTAAAAAGAAATTCGCTATCTCAGAATGCTTTTCAGACTTGTCTTTTGCAGCAATTTTTGAATAAATTATTTCTCTGAATTTTGGGTGCTTGAATTCAAAGCGACTTTGCTCTTCGTCTAAAAAATTATTTTCTGCTAAAGAACCAAGTTCTTCTGCTAAATTTTCATTTTTAGGAAAAATATTTTCGACCCACTCGACTTCAAAACTGTTTCCAAGAACAGAAAGGTTTTGAACAAGTTCGGTTTCATTTTCTGTAAGACTTTGCAATTTCGCTTCGACAATTTCGCCGAAAGCATTTGGGATTCCTTCCAAATTTTGTGAAAAATCTGTGTCTGTTTTTTGAGCTAAGAAACTGACAATTTCTACAACAAGAAGCGGATTTCCTTTAGTTTGTCTGAAGATTTCTAAATAAATCTTAGTAGAAATTTCCTCGCCAATTGCCGAGTTGATAAAATCTTTTACTTCATTTTTCGTGAACTCTTTGAGAGCAAGGATTTCATTCAGATTTGCTCTATCAATTTCAGACTCTTCTTCTGACCTTTGAGTAAAAATCAGGAAAATTCCAGCATTTTTTTTCTGTGCAAGTTTTTGCGTAAAATAATTCCAAACTTCAACTCCACCAGTATCCTCGTTTTGAATGTTATCAACAAGTAAAGTAATCGGCTGAACTCTTGAAACTTCGTAACAAAATTCGTAAAAGTTTAGAAAGAATTGGCTTTTAAGAATTTCACGGTTTGTTTTTTTTGTTTTCGAAAAATTTTTGAGAACAAGGCTAAACATTTCCTCTTGTTCAGGTTTTAGCAATTTTTTGAAGTCGTCAACAAAAAGAATTTGCTTGAGAATTTGACTAACTGAATAAAAGTTTTCTTCTTCAAAATTATTGAGTGAGTTAGCAAAAAAGACGTAAGTTTCTTGTAACTGCAAAAATGACTTAAGTTGTGCAACCAAACGAGACTTCCCGATTCCTGCTTCCCCTTCAACTAAAATTGCTTGCGGAATGTAACCTTGAGTTTCCTCGAAACATTCTTTGAGTTTTGCAAATTCCTTTTCACGCCCCGTAAACTTTTCTTTGTGAAAATCTTTAGCTTTCACAAATTCGGTTTTACCTTCTAAGATTCTGAAAAGTTCATCGTAATCTCTGAGCCTTTCAGTTCTTTTTCGCTTCAATAAGCGAAAAATTAAATTGTCAAAAGGCTTTACTAAATTTTTACACTCAGTTTGAATTTCCTCTGTTTTATAAGAAATCTTCGCTTTTAATAGTTCATCATTTTTTTCGTGATTAAAAGGAGTTTCCCCTAAAAAACATTTGTAAAGAATCACACCGAGAGCATAAAAATCTTTTTCTTGAGGCTCAAAACTTTTCTTTTCAATCTCTTCTGGTAAAAGGTATTCAAGAGTTCCTGAAATATTAATTTCAAACTTAAAATTCGACAAACCAAAATCAATCAATTTGACCGAATGGAAACCTTCATTTTCTGTAACAAGAATATTTTCAGGCTTCAAATCTCCGTGAATCACATCTTGCGAATGCAAATACTGTAAAACCCAAATAATTTGTCGTAAAATCAGAATCTGATTTTCTTGATTTGCCTCTTTAAAAAATTCGTCAATGTGAGTTCCGTTGATAAAATCCATCGTATAATAAACTTGCCCATCAGAAGTAAAAGCAAAATCGTAAACTTTAACAAGTGCAGGTGAATTAAGGTTTTTCAGTCTTTCAAACTCAACCTTAAAATCTTCTTTAACTTCTGAGTCCTCAAATTGTTTTAGAACCTTTAGAGCTAAAACTTGCCCTGTCAAAGTATCTAAAACTTTGTAAACTTCGTTTTGGGATTTGGTTTCAAATTTGGTTAGAGATTTGTAACGATTAAAAAGAATTTTATCCATTTTCTGTTCCGATTGACTTACTAAAGACTTGCGATATTTCGCAATATAATTTACTTATTAGAACTTAAACAAGCGGAAAAGGAATAAATTAAGGTCAGTTTTACTTGGAAATTAATTCTCTACTTCCGTCCCAATCTTTTGGAGGAGGTTTTTTTTGGAGTTCTTTACAAGTCAGAATCATTAACTCAGATGCTAAATCTTCTCTGAATTTAAGACATTTTGTAAAGCCCAAAATTGCTTCATCAAACTTTTGCCCGAAATAAAATTTGAGTGCATTCTCATAATTTTCAACGAATGCTTTTGTTTCTTGAGAAAGTGATTCTTCTTTTGAAGAAACAAGTTCAAAAATTTCAACAGGTTTATTTTTCCCTTTAACCCTAACTCTGTCTAATTTCCGAGTAAAGAATTTATCCTTAACAATTTCGTTTGTAGCTTCGCCGAGCATAATTTTTGTACCATAAACTTTGTTCGTTCCTTCGAGCCTTGAAGAAAGATTCACAGAATCACCCATCACAGTGTAATCAAAAATAATTTCAGAACCCATATTTCCAAGAACCATTTTACCAGAGTTAATCCCGATTCTTGCATTTAGTTCGGGCTTATTTTCAGCTTTCCATTTTAAGCGAAGTTTCTCAAGTCTTTTTTGCATTTTCAAAGCTGCGAAACAGGATTTTTCGGCGTGTTTTTCATCTTTTAGCGGAGCTCCAAATTCTGCCATAATTGCATCGCCTTCGTACTTGTCAATTATTCCGTCAAAAGAAAAAATTACCTCTGTCATCGCTGTCAAGAATTCATTCAAAAGTCCGGTAAGCTCTGTTGGAGAGAGTTTTTCGGAAATCGTTGTAAAACCTGCAACGTCAAGAAACATTACACTCATAAATCTTTCTTCACCACCTAGTTTCAATTGGTCAGGTTTTGCCAAAAGTTCATTTACAACTTTTTTCGGAATGTATTGAGCAAAAGCCTTAACAGCTTGTTGGCGTTCACGTTTTTCAATTCTGAGCTTGTAAATCATTACGAGAACGAAATTTAGAGCAACAAGAATAATTGGCTCAACAAATTCAAACAAAAAGTTAGTTTGTAAGAAAACTTCGAGTGCTACAAAGAATGAAACTCCAACCAAACATAGAGCAAAAAATGTCCATTTAATCGAAGGTAAAAAGTTAAAAATCAAACCTGAAAGTAACCCGATTAAAATCAACAAAATAATTTTTTGCGAATAGGAATTTGTCAAAATAAAATCTTCGTTCAAGGCATTGAACAAAAATGTTGCGTGCAATTCAACTCCTGGAAATAGTTCGTCCGAAACAGGAATTGTTTTTAAATCTTGCAATCCGAATGCTGAACTTCCAACCAAAACAATCTTGTCTTTAAAGAATTTTTTACTAATTCTTTCGGTCAAAACATCAGAAAACGAAACATAACGGAAAGTCTTCCCTTCTCCATAAAAGTTCAAAAGGTAGTCGAGATTTTCGTTCACTGGAATTTTCAGTAAAGTTTCCGAATCACTTTCTAAAACAAATGAGCTTTCATTTTCATCAAAAGAAACTTTTGTCGCTCCAAGTAAATCAAGTAAAATCTGAAAACTAAAGTTCACATAAAATTCATTTTTATAATCGAAGAAAAGCGGAAAGTGCCTCGTTACTCCGTCTTGGTCAGGATTCACGTGAGCAAAACCGACCGCAAAAGCCTTTTCGGAAAGAAGGTCAATTACCTTTTTTGGTGAGTGAAGTTTCGTAAAGTTCGGGTTTTCTAAATTTTGAATTTTATAAGAGATTAAATTTTCGGGAAGGATAACTTTGGAAGTGTCTTTTTCGTAAGCATTGTCAAACATCGAAAGAAAAACCACTCCAGAGTTTTCGATGCTTTGAGCAAATATTTCGTCGCTTGTTACTGCCGAAAGAATGTTTTGAATTTCACTTTCCTCTAAGTCAGGAAATTCGCCTTTAATTTTAGCAGTGTATTCTTCAACAGAAAGTTGCGGCAATGAGTCAGTCTCAGTAAAAAAAATATCGAAACCAATCGCCATTGCTCCACCTTCTGAAATAAAATCCACAACTTTAGCGAAGTAAAGATTAGGAAGACTTGACCAGCGACCAAGAGCTTTTAGGCTTTTTTCATCAATGTCCAGAATCACAATTTCGTTGATTCTTTTTGGCTTTTCAGGAGTTTTGTATTGAAGAAAAATATCAAGGGCTTTGCTTTTATTACTTTCGATTAGCGAATTTGTAAATCGAATTTCCTTTACAAGGAACAAAAGAATTAACGAAAGTATACCAAAAGAAAGTCCCAGAAAAACTTTCTGCAACCCTTTAGGAATTTTTTTGATGGTTTCTTTTATGAGATTTTCCTTTAAACAAAAAACCCCTGAGTTTCACGAAGAAATCAGGGGTAAATTTTCAAAAAAAGTGAAATTATCTTTGGATAGATAAAATCATTTCTGGATAAATTGTTTTTCCGTCAGAAGAACCTTCAACGTTAGTAGTTTTAGCTACGTGAGCGTTCATTGTATCAATGAGTTTTCTGTTAGAGTCGTAAAGTTTTGTCCAGTCTGCTGCATTTCCATAAACTCGGCTTGCAACTTTTTTGAGGTTTTCACCACTGTTGACAACAACTTGGTCTCTGTCTAAAACGTGAGGAACTTTGAATTTCTGGTCAGGGAAAATTAAATCAGGATCATTAATTTGGTCAGTGTTTACACTGTAAATGCTAACCCATTTGAAAGGATTGTTGAAAACTTCTTTTTTACCTGCGATGTTCCAAAGATTATCTCCTCTAACAACACTGTAAGTAGAAGGTTTGATTCCACGAATTCTGCTTTCAAGTCTATTAATGAGTCTTTCGATTTCACTAACTTTTCCATCTGCACCAATAATAAGTGATTGTGGGTCTTCTTTAAGTTTTTCAAACTCCTCAATAAGTCCAGCTAATTCACCTTTTCTTGCATAAAGTTCTTCGTTATCAAGATTTAAAAGACCATTGAGTTTGTCAGTTAAAGCATCAAGTTGACTTACATAACCTTGGTGAGAAGCACTTGAAGTTCCAGCAGCTGCATAGATTTCTTCCCAAACAGAAGAGATTTCAGTATTTTTTGTGCTGAGTTGTGCTTTAAGAGCAGCGATTTCTTCATCAAGTTTTTTGATTTCGGTATCTTTATCAGCTTGAGTTTTTTCCCATCTTTGAAGTTCTACTTTATAGTCTTCATACTTCATTTTTCTTTCTTGTGCGAAAGAAAAAGTTACAAAAGAAAGTAGGATAAAAATTGCAATTCTATTAGTCATCTACTTATTCCTTTCCTGTTTTTCTTTTGATGTAATCTCTGTTAGCTTCTAATTTTTTGAGCTCTTTTACTTTTGCATCAAGCTCAGCTTTGAGATTATCACGAACTTTACGTTTTTCAGCGATTGTTTTATCAGCCGCCATTGCCGCTTCTTTTGTTTCGTCCAACTTCTGAATTTGCTCATCAGTTGCATACTTTGTACAACTTGTGGAAAGAAGAGCCATTCCAAAAGTAAGCATCAAAGCATAAGATATTTTTTTGAATTTCACTTGCTAAATTCCTCCAAAGAAATTTGAGTAAAAATTATAAATTAATTAAGCTCCAAACATAGATAAAAGGCGAAATTAAAAAATTAGAATTTCCAAGTCAAGTTAATTAAATGTTTAAACTTTTTGGGAAATTGAATTTTTATAAAGTTCTTTCAAAAATTGCACTTTAACACTCACAGAGTCATTAATTTCAAGAGAATTTTGTATTACTTCACCAATTTTTGAGAAAGCTAAAGTTTCATTTTTCAAAAACTTTTCTACTTCTTCTAAATTATCTTTTTTTACAGACACGACAACGAGAGATTGCGTTTCTCCGAAAAGTGCAAAATCTTCACGGTTAGCTTCAAAATTTACTTTTGCTCCCAAATTACCTGTCAAACAACTTTCTGCTAAAGTTACTGCCAAACCTCCGTCAGCAATGTCGTGAGCAGATTCAATCCAACCGTTTCTGATTGCTTGCAAAAGTGTTTTCTGAAGTTTTGATTCCGTTTCCAGATTTAGTTCAGGAATTTCACCTGTTACTTTGCCGTGTATGACTTTTAAGTATTCGCTTCCGCCGATTTCCTCTTTATTTTCACCAAGAAGTAGAATTACGTCACCTTCATTTTTGAACGACATTGTTGTAATATCTTCGAGTTTATCGACGAGTCCAAGCATTCCAATTACAGGAGACGGATAAACTGCACCTTCTTGATTTTCATTGTAAAAACTTACATTTCCACCAGTAACTGGAGTTTCAAAAACTCTGCAAGCTTCTCCCATTCCTGTTACAGCTTCTGTGAATTGCCAATAAATTTCAGGTTTGTAAGGATTTCCGAAGTTCAAACAATTTGTAACAGCTAAAGGATGACCACCTGAACAAACAACATTTCTTGCTGATTCTGCAACTGCGATTTGTCCACCCCTTCTTGGATTCAAGTAAACGAATCTTCCGTTACAATCTGTTTTTGCCGCAAGTGCTTTATTTGTGTCTTTGATTCGGATTACTGCTGCATCTGCTTCGCCAGGTCCAACAACTGTGTTTGTTCTAACCATTGAATCGTACTGCTCAAAAATCCATTCTTTACTTGCGATGTTTGGTGAAGCAATTAAAGTTTTGAGAACTTCATTCAGGTCTTTTGGAACAGGAATTGAGTTTAAATCAAAATTTTGAGTTTCTTCTAAATAACTTGGTTTGCGAGTTTCTCTCTCATAAACAGGAGCTCCTCCTCCAAGCACCAAATCCCAAGCAGGAACTTTTGCAATCACTTCTCCGTGAAATCTTATTGTTACATTTTTATCTTCGGTAACTGTTCCGATTTGGACAGCGTTCAAGTCCCATTTTTTGAAAATGTCCATTACTTCGTCTTCTTTACCTTTTTCAGCGACAACAAGCATTCTTTCTTGTGATTCTGAAAGCATAATTTCGTAAGGAATCATTTCGCCGTCTCTTTGTGGAACAAGTGCAAGTTCGATTTCCATTCCGACTTCGCCTTTTGCAGACATCTCAGAAGTCGAACAAGTAATTCCTGCTGCTCCCATATCTTGGATTCCGACAACAAAACCTGTTGCGATTGCTTCAAGTGTTGCTTCGAGAAGTAATTTTTCAGTAAAAGGATCACCAACTTGAACAGAAGGTCTTTTTGCTTCTGAGGCTTCAGAAATTTCTTCCGAAGCAAAAGTTGCTCCGTGAATTCCATCTCGTCCTGTTGTTGAACCAACAATTAGAACAGGATTTCCAACACCTTTAGCCTCTGCTGAGGCTGTTTTACCGTGTTCAACAATTCCGATAGACATTGCATTTACAAGCGGATTTCCTGAGTAAGAATCTTCAAAGTAAACTTCACCACCAACTGTTGGAACTCCAAAAGAATTTCCATAATCACCAATTCCTCTGACGACTCCGTCAAGAAGCCACTTAACTTTTTCGTCTTTCAAATTTCCAAAGCGAAGAGAATTCAAAGAAGCGATTGGTCTTGCTCCCATCGTAAAAATATCTCGCTGAATTCCACCAACTCCTGTTGCTGCACCTTGATAAGGTTCGATTGCTGAAGGGTGATTGTGACTTTCGATTTTAAAAGCAACTGCAAGTCCATCGCCAATGTCAACAAGTCCAGCATTTTCTTCACCTGCTTCGACGAGCAAATGTTTTCCTTCACGCGGAAGTGTTTTGAGTAATTTTATTGAATTTTTGTAAGAACAATGTTCACTCCACATTACAGAAAATATTCCAAGTTCTGTGTGAGTAGGAATTCTACCAAGAATTTCAAGAATTTTCTCGTATTCTTCCTTGTTTAGCCCATATTCTTTGGCAAGTTCTAAATTTACTTTTGGTTCATTCATTTTGATTTTATCGAATATTTTGTTTTAATTTTTCTCTTGATTGAAGAGCCAAAAGGTAAGAAGTGAAGTGGGTAAAAAAAACCATTATTTCTTCGTAAAATAAGTTTTTTTATTAAATTAGTGGATTGCATAAATTTTAAATTAAAACAATAAATTTTGGAGACAAATCAATGCCAGTAGCAGATTTTAAAACTTACTGTAAAATGCTTGACAACGCACAAGCAAACGGATTCGCTTATCCAGCAATTAATGTAACTTCAATGGCAACTGCAAATGCCGCTATCGAAGCATTTGCCCAAATGAAATCTGACGGAATTATCCAAGTTTCAACTGGTGGTGGAGAATTTGCTTCAGGTTTGGGAGTAAAAAGTGCTGCTCTCGGAGCAATCTCAATCGCTCAACACGTTCACCTTGTAGCTGAAAAATATGACGTTTACGTTGCTCTTCACACTGACCATTGCCAAGCTAACAAACTCGAATCTTTTGTTTATCCTTTAATCGAAGAAACTGCAAGAAGAAGAGCTCTCGGTTTGCCGAATCTTTTCCAATCTCATATGTTTGATGGAAGTGCTTTACCACTCGAAGAAAATATGAAACTTGCAGTTGAGTGCTTACAAAAATGTGCCGAAAACGAAATCATTCTTGAAGTAGAAGCAGGAGTTGTTGGTGGTGAAGAAGACGGAGTTGACAATGAAAATGCTCCTGCAGAAAAACTTTACACAACACCAGAAGATATGCTTGAAGTTTATGAAAAACTTAAGCCAGTCGGTGGAAGATTTATGTTTGCAGCGACTTTCGGAAACGTTCACGGAGTTTACAAACCCGGAAACGTTAAGCTCAGACCAACAATCTTAAAAGAAGGTCAAGACGTTGTAATGGCTAAACACGGAAAAGAAGCAGAAATGGATTTGGTTTTCCACGGCGGAAGCGGTTCTGACCTTTCTGACATTCACGAAACACTTGATTACGGTGTGATTAAAATGAACATTGACACTGACACTCAGTACGCGTTTACTCGTCCGATTGTTGACCAAATGTTCAGAAATTACGATGCAGTTTTGAAAGTTGAAGGCGAAGTTGGAAACAAAAAATTCTACGACCCAAGAAGCTACCTCAAAGCAGCTGAAAAAGCAATGACAGCAAGAATCTGTCAAGGTTGTGAAGACCTTAAATCAGTAGGCACAACTCTTTTCGGAAAATAATTTTTTATACCTGCAAGGTTTTTAAAAACCTTGCAGGTATTTCCTTATCTAATATCTATAAAAATATCTTTATAAGAAGCTAAAAGGAGACCTTGAAGATGTGTATATGTTGTATTTTTTGTAAAGTTGATGAACAAAATAGCAAACTATCGAAAGAACATATTATTCCCCAAACTTTAGGAGGATTTCAAACTTTACCTTACGTTTGCAAGAAACATAACAACGATTTTGGTACTAATTTTGAGAGTAAACTAAAGAAGAATATTTTTATTGTTAAAGCCTTAGATAATTTAAGAATTAAACCGAAAAAAATCGCTTATGACCAAGCCGAATTTAGAATTGATTTATTAGAAGAAAAAAATTTAGTGGGATTCATAGATAAAAATGAAGATGTAAAATTTAGAACTCAAAAATATAAAAATGAAGATACAAAAGAAGAACACTTAGTAGTTTCAAATGAGCAAATTAAAACTACTTTGAAGAAACAAATTAAACGATACGAGACAGAACATGAAATTGAAGTTAAGTTTGATGTAGATAAAGAATTCGACTCTTTACCATTTGATATTGCAATTCCAATATACCCAACAGATATTAATTTTATTAAACGTAAAAATTCTAATGGAAGAGCAAGAATATTAGGTTTAGATAATCCTATACCATTTGAAGTTATAGCTAAAATTGCTCTCTTACATTTATCATTTTTATTTTATCCATTAGCTATGGTGGACGAATTAGACCAAATTAAAGAATTTATCTTAAATGGAGGTGAAAATTACTTTGTAATGATTCACTCCTTTTTACGAGAAGAAGATCCTGATGAATTAAACTATCTTCCATTTCATAGTGTTAGAATTAGCCTTATAGATGACTCATTAGTTGCACTTGTTAACCTTTTTGGTACAATGACATTTTCTGTTGTTTTGGGAGATTTCAAAAAGGTTACAATAAAACCTCCTCAAGATGTTTCTGAATTATTTGATAAATATTTTGTTTACGACCTAGAAAAAAAAGAAATTTTTCTAGGAGACATTGATATAGATAATTATCAAACTCATACATTTTATCTTGAAGATTTGGTAAGAACTATGAGATTCGAAAAAGGTGGCTAATGCCCGAACTCCTCAAAGACCGATTTTTCACAAAATTATTCATTGAAGAACTTGATGAAGTTACGTAAAAGAACTACTCTAAATTTGACAAATCGAAATTCAAAAGTTTAGTTTTCGTTTCAGACTTGGAGCAAAATTTCTGATTAGAAATTAATGAGACCATTTGATTGTTGGTTTTAATTTGTTTTCAGTGCAATCTTTGAGAAACAGATTTATCAATTTTTGGTAAGGAATATCCGTTTCTTTAGAAAGACTTTTAAAATATTCTATTGTCGCAACATCCAATCGAATGGTTACTTGTTTTTTTAATTTTTTGGTATAAGGATTTTTTATTGAATCCTTAAAGTCGTATTCTTCTCGCATTTTAAAACCTTGAGTATTGATTTTGTTCTTTTTTGGTAGCTTTTCTTGCCGAAATAATTCTAATTATTTCTTCATTTTTTCTATAACAATGAACAACTATTAATATTCTAAATTTTTCAGAAAATCCTAAAAGAATAAATCTTTCTTCTTTTTCCGAGTGGTCAGAGTCAGGAATCAACCTTGCATTATCATCATAGAAAACCGTTTTAGCTTCTTCAAATGAAATTTTATGCTTTTTCTTATTTTCTTGGTTTTTATTTGAATCCCATTCAAAATGTAAATACTTCATAATTAAATCTAATTTATATTTTAATTCTTTTCAACTAGATTTTGTAACGACAAGACAATACCTTATTCCTACTTCTTGACTAGTTACACAAGAGTTCCATTGATAAAAATTATTTTTGAATTTACCTTAGCAAGTAAAAGAAGAAAATTTAATTTCAATTTCTTCTTTTACTCCAAAATTAAATGCTGAAAAAAAGAAATGCCTGAACTCCTCAAAGACCGATTTTTTACAAAAACTTTCATCGAAGAACTCGCCGAAGTTACTCACAAGAATTACTCCGATTTTGATAAATCGAAATTCAAAAGTTTAGTCTTCTCTTCAGATTGGAACGCAAAAGAACTCAAAGAAAAAATGCGGCACATTACTTTGTGCCTTGGTGAAACTCTTCCTCAAAATTATGAAAGTGCTTTAGAAATTTTGCAGAAAATCGCTCCTGAATTTTCAGGTTTTGATGGAATGGTTTTTCCTGACTTTGTGGAAGTTTACGGATTAAATAATTTTTACGAATCTTTAAAAGCTTTGGAACACTTAACCAAGTTCTCAAGTTCAGAATTTGCAATTCGACATTTTTTGCTCAAAGACCAAAACAAAGTTATTGATTTGATGCTCAAGTGGTCGAAAAGTGAAAATTTTCACGTCAGAAGATTGGCAAGTGAAGGTTGTCGTCCAAGACTTCCTTGGGCAATCGGAGTTCCAAATCTAAAAAAGAACCCAAAACCAATCTTGCCAATTCTCGAAAATCTCAAAGCAGACGAAACCGATTACGTAAGAAGAAGTGTTGCAAATAATTTGAACGACATTTCCAAAGATTTTCCAGATTTGGTTCTTGAAATTTGTGAAGGTTGGTACGGCAAACACAAAAATACAAATTGGATTGTCAAACACGCTCTAAGAGGTTTGTTAAAAAAAGGAAATCCGCGAGCATTAATTTTGTTCGGATTTGGAAAGCCTGAAAACGTTGAAGTCTCGAATTTAGTTTTGGACAAAAATTATTTAAGGATTGGAGAGGAGTTTAATTTTAGCTTCGAAATTCAAATTCCAAAAGATTCTTCTTTAAAATTACGAATTGAGTACGCAATTCACTTCTGCAAAGCTAACGGAAGTCTTTCAAAAAAAGTATTCAGCATTTCTGAAAATACTTTTTCAAAACCTCAAACTGATTTTAGTAAGAAACATTCATTCAAAGATTTAACAACACGAAAACATTATTCAGGCGAACACTTTTTAGAGATAATTGTAAATGGAGTCACAAAACAAAAGTTTACTTTTCTTTTGGAAGCCTAAATAAAAAGAAGCACAGTTAATAAAACCGTACTTCTTTTTAGTAAGAGAGAGATTTTCGCCCAAAAAAACAGGAGAAAACAGGCAAGTATTTTCTCCTGAGGGAGAGAGAAAGTCAGGTAATTTGACTTTACTTTAGTAGGAGCATTTTGCGTGTGAATTGTTCGGTGTTTGTTTTCATTTTAACGAAGTAAACACCTGAGCTGATTCTTTTACCTAAATTATCTGTTCCGTCCCATTCCACTTTATAAATTCCACCTTTAATTAATCCACTGTTCAGAGTTTTAACAAGTTGACCTTTCACATTGAAAATCGAAAGTTGAACCAATTTGAAGCCTGAATTAACATTTGGAACTTCAAAAGAAATCGTTGTCGTCGGATTAAAAGGATTCGGGAAATTTTGATTTAAGGCAAACCTTGAAATTACTCTTTTAGATTCTGGCACTTTTTCGATGTCAGTGATGATTTTTATCACTTCATGTTCTGTTTTGAACAAATCGAAACTAACGTCAACAAGTTTGTAGTAGTAAGTTTCACCGATTTTTACATTTCGGTCTGTGAAATTGTAGTTTGTTTCGTTTGCAAAACTTCCTTTTCCTTCCAACTCTTCGTGTCCTTCGTAAGAGGCGATTTTTACAAAATTTTCTACTTTGTTTTGTGAGCGGTGAATTTCAAAACCTAAGTTCTCAAACTCGCTTGAAGTTGTCCACTCAAGTTTAATTTTATTCTCAATTTGAGTCGCTGTGAAATCTGCAAGTTCAATGAAAAGTGGTGAGTCGTTTGAAGCAATTCCGAAATCTCCAGCAACTTCTGCAACGTTGTTTGTGTGCTTTTGGTTTGAAGGAGCAGAAGAATTTTGAGTTGCCGTAATAGTTACCGAACACTGTCCATTTCCAGCATCTTGAACTAAGGCTGTTCCTTGTTCAATCCAATTTGCACCGTCAAATCTGAAAATTTTTGCAACACTTCCGTGAGAAAGTCCTTCTGGAGCTTCTGAATTGAGGAAGAAGAAAGTTAGGTTTGCAGTAAAATTATTTCCGCCAACAGTTGCGACGTTAAAAGTTCTTGCAACACTGTTTGGCAAATCCGTTGGATTTTGTCCCGCAGCAGTTTGAACGGTAATTTGAGTTGGATTCGTTCCGCCTCCGTTTGTTGTGAGTTCGATTGCCATTACGTTTTGGTTTCCGCCATTTTCGTTAGCAGTAAAATTATTCGTGGTATTTGGAATCGGATTTCCACCGTTTGTAACAGGAGGTAAAATTTGTTTGCGGAAAACCTTAAGCACAAATTCACCTGAAAGGAATGCAAAACCGCCTGTAAGTAAGTGATATTCTCCAGCAGCTAAAGTCAAGAAACCTGTTTGTGGAAGTCTTGAGTGAACCTCATTTACAACTGCTATGTCATTACAACCAAGACTTGTGAAACTTCCGCAACTTCCTGTGAAAAGTTCTAAAACAGTAGGAACTTCTTTGAGAGAGTCTTGCGTTGTAAAACTAACTTCCCAAGTTTCACCTACGGGAACTGTAAACTTATACCAAACTGTCTTATTAAATTCTGCATCTGGAATACCACAACTTTGTAGATTATTCACGTCAGCAGTCGCATCTCTGTTATCAATTTCAATTGGAGTTACAAAATCTGTAATCTCAATTGCATTTTCACAAAAGTCATTTCCAATATTTTTCATTTCGAATGAGAAAAATGAGCTTGGAGCATTTTTACCCACTAAATTTGTTCCTGTTCCACCAAAAGGTGCTGTAATAATAGCTCCATTTAAAGACTTCGCAGCAATATAGTATTCAAGGGAATCACCAACAGATTGAACTGGAATTTGTGCGGTAAAGACAGCAAAGATTTCGTTGCTATCGTACTTATTCGATGAAATTTGAGATTTTGCTCTGGCTTGGAAATTATTTCCGTGAGTTACACTTTTTCGAGTTCTTACTTTTGTTTTTCTAAAGTTCTGAGACACTTCTAAAACTTGGTTTTGATTTTTGCTGATTGAATTTGCAGGGCTTGAAGTTGACATTTGAACTGGAGTGAAGTTTCCACCTGTTTTTGCAGAACGAAACCAAACTGTTGGAACATCATTTCCTGTTGTTACTATAGGATTGCTACCAAATGCTTGAATTGAGGCAGTAATCGTGATTGGTAAACTTGGTTCTTGTTTTTCTTCCAACTCTGTGTGAGCGATTAGTGGAATTGAGTTACAAGCAGTTATTCGAATCATTGGAACTTTATTAATTCCCAATTTTGCATTTATCCAAGCGGTTCCTAAAGTGTCTCCTGAAAAAGAAACATTTGACAATTCACCCAATAAATTTCTACTTGTGTCTGCTCCAACGGGAAAACTTCCTAAAACACTTGGTGTTAACTGTGAAATTCCTGCAAAAATTCTTTTATCTGGAGTGAGCAAAACAGGAGCTGGAATCGGGAACTTGTTCCAAGCATCAAAAACTCCACCATCTGCCAAAAACTCATTGTAAGTCATATCCTCTGTAACATTCTGATTTAAACTTGAAGGAATTACATCTGTTGTATCTCCTTCCCAAAGAGTAATTCGGAACTTTTCAGAGTTATCAGAAGGCTCATTCATAAAAATCGAAACTGTATCGACAACTACTGTATCACAAAAAGTGAAAGAATTTACAAGCACTCCAACACCTTGGTCAAAACCAACATTAAATGCATCTTTTGAGCCATCGTCGTAAGCAAAAACATTTGAACTGACATCATAATTATGAGTTAAAGCATTGTTTGAGTTGTTTTGGTCGCTTCCTAAATTTGTAGTCACAGTTAAAGTAAAAGAAGAATTTGTACTGAATGAGCTCAAATCCAAATCAGGAAAAGTTACAATTTCAGTGCTACCACTTGCAAGGTTAGTAACTGAAACAGTGTTTGAATATTTTCCCGGAACCGTTGCGATGACATCAAAACTATTTGTATTGGTTCCAAAATTTCTCACTGTTGCAGTTACTTCCTCACAATTTTGGCAGTTAGCCATAACTGAATATTTTCCACTGTTGATTAGTGTAACACCAACATCATTTGCATTTAAATTCTCTATCAAACTCACGTCATCAATTGCCATATCCGAAGTGAACCCTCTTGTAAAACCTCTCCAACGAAATCTGATTTGCTCACCAACAAATTGTGATAAGTCAAGCTGTGCTTCCGAATAACCTGAATTGCTTGAATTAGTTTGCTGTCCGTCAAAAAGGATTGCGTCTAATTGTAAAACTGTTCCGTCAATGTCCATAACATCAACTGCCATAGTTCCCATATTTACTCCAAACATATGGTAGAAGAAGCTAAGTGAAGGATTTGTTAATCCTGTCAAATCGAAACAAGGCGAATACATTAAAGCATTTTTCTTAAACTGATTGCTTGCATCTGATGATTCGGTATAAATAAATTGACCTGAACCTAAAGTGTTATCTCCAGAAGGACCAGTTCCACTTGAAGGAGTTGAAGAGCTTTTTGCTGTCCAATTAATGTCATCACCTACAATGTTTAACCAACCAGTTGCAGTCGCAAAACTTGCTCCATTAAAATCTGTAACATTATCAAAATTCTCATTGTAAGGAAATGTATCCACTAAATTATTACAACTTGGGTTTTGGTAAGTAGTGTAGTCCAAACTCTTAGAATTATTACTTAAATTTTCATCAGTTGCAGATGTTAAAACTCCAGTCCCATTCAAAGTGTTTGTGCCAATGTTTACGGAGGCAGTTATTGTAAGAGTTGTAGTGTCAGAAGCATTTGTTACAATGTTCGTAAAAACATTTGTTACAGTTGTGTCATTAACACTATCTCCATCAAGGTCAAGACTGACATCAACACTTTGTGCAGTGTTTAAACCTTTATTTCGTAAAATAACTTGAATATCAAAATCTTTTCCTGCAACAACAGGAAAGTTGTTCACCAAAGATAACTCTACAAGTTCAATATCGTTACTCGGCTGAGAAGACAATGAAAAATCATCAATTGCCATATCACTTCTAAAAGATGAACCTGTAATTCCTTCGAACCTTATAATTATTTCATCGCTCCCCAAACCTCCAACCAAGAAAACCGCTTCTCTCCAATCCGCTCCACTTGTTGCTTGTTGTTGTCCTGTCAATGAAACAACATCGTCTAGCAAAACATTGTTGTTGCCGTCCAAAACATCGACATTCAAAGTTCCCATATTACTTCCAAACATATGGTAGAAGAATGAAACTTGCGGATTTACCAAAGCAGAAATATCAAAACAAGGAGACCTTATGATTGCTGTTTTACTTGGGTTGTTGCTTCCTGAAGCTTCTGTGTAAAGGTATTGTGTATTTCCGTTCGTGTTGTCTCCTGTTGGTCCTGTATCACCAGAAATAGTTCCAAATGTTTCGCTTTCCCAGTCAAAATCATCATTGGAAAGATTAACCCAACCTGTTGAAGGGTCGAAATTAGCTTCGTCAAACAAAGCCGAATTATCGAAATTTTCAGTGTAAGGAAAAGTGGAAACGCAACCTGGTAAAAGTTCAAAAGTTGTTGTTAGTGAATCATTTGCTGCATCTCCGTCAGTTCCATTTTCAAGAACTACGAATGCATTTGCTGTTAAAGTCTCAAGTGTTCCACCAAAAGTAATTGGGAAATTTACTGTCAAAGTATCACCAGTTGCCAAGTTTGCAAACGTAACAGAATCGTGAGTAGCAGGATTGTCTAAAGTAAAATGTACTTTACCATTTGCAGGATTTCCCAAAGCTCCAAGATTAGTAATTTTTATAGTAAAGTTTTGTGTTTGATTCACTTTTGGACTTGCAGGAGCGTTGAACTCTACCATTTTCAAATCTTCCGGAGAAGGGCTTTTAACCATCATTCCCCAAGAAATTAGTGTTCCTGAATCTGCAATAATATCATCTAAAACTTTTAGTCTCCAAGTTCCATTAATCGGCTCGTCATCAAAAGTAGAAAGTGGATTATCAGGGACAAAAGTTCCTGTCATTGGACTTTCGCCGTCTTCTGCTAAAGTATTTGCTTCATCGTCAAAAACCGTACATTCATAATTCTCATCATCACCATTACCTTCACTTAGGAGAACTTCTGTTCCACTTGGAGAAATTAAAGAAAAAATCATATCATCTGCAAATGCGTGTTCAACTTCAACAAAAATATTCAAATCTTGCACATTTCCTGCAACATTTGTAATTATTAATTCACTTTCTGTTTCATCTAAATCAGGCATAACAAAGGGTAAATTCTTGTCTTGACTTACAAAATAATTGTAATCAGCTCCGTCACCTGGGTCAGCAACTTTAATTTTTATTGGAATCACTTGCGGAATTGCTCCACCAACTGATGTTACTGTAATTTCACCATTAAACTCAGTTCCTATTGCAGTCCCATTTGGAACATTGAAAGAAGCTGTAAAGTTTTCGCTTGAACCATTTGCAAGTGTTCCTCCAAGAGCAGGAATTGCGTTTGTAGAAAGTGTAAATTGACTAACTCCTGAATTAGCAATTGTGTAAGAATCACTTGAATTGATATTTTTAAGTTCCAAATCAAATTCAACCGTTTGCCCTTCAACTCCGCAAGTTGTAATTTCATAAGGCTTTGTTATAAAATCTTTTCCAACTCCATCTGCGATATCGAAATGAAGTCCCCAATCATTTAATGTTCCTGTTCCAGAAATTTTATCCGTAGATTTTTTTGCATTTGGTCCGAAAAATCCCTGTTCAGAAAAAATCTCTAATTCCCAAGTTCCGTTTGGATCTTCTCCATCAAATTTTCTAAGTAATTCTTGCGGAACTAAAGCACCTGCGAATGAAGAAGTTTGGGAAATAATAGTTGTCGAAGCTTCATCATCAAAGACAACGCAATCGAAATCCGAACCCGTTCCACGCGAAGAAACTAAAAGAACTTTTGTCCCAGAAGGAGATTTGAGAATAAACTGAAGCTCAAACGTTATGTTATAATCAACATCAATGGACAAGTTCATATCTTTAATTAGCCCTGTAAACCCTGAAACAGTTGTAGTAGAACTTCCGTCAAAAGGTGCATTAATTGTTAATGGAAGAGAAACATCGTTGCTTGGAACGTGAGAATAATTTGCTCCATCACCTTGGTCGGGACAAATTATATTGATAGAATTTCCACCCTTAGCAAAGAGAATAGAGTTTGTTACTAAAAGTAGAAACAGAATAAAGTGTTTAGTAAAGTTTTGCATTTTGTGCTCCAAAATTTGTTTGCCTGAATTACCTGAACTCAACAAACAAAGACACAAATTAAATGCCACTTTACGACCAAAGAGCTAAACTATTATTTAGAAAGGACTTAACAAAAATTCATAGATTAATAATGTTTCCTTATGAGGAAACATTATTAATCTATTTACATAATTTTGAAACAAAATATCTATAAAGTAAAGTAAAAAAGCTAATTTTTATTTGTTTCTTTATAGGGAAACAAATTTATGCTTCCCTATAAAGAAACTAGTCTTTTAACTTATTCCTTCTTAGGAAATTCATAAATTTTATGTAGTCTTGTCGTGTGTCGGGAATTTGGAATAAAAGCGATAATTTTTTAAGACTTCCGTTCACCTCTTTCATTCCAATTTCGAGAACTGCTTTTACTTGAGAACGATTTAGTTCACGTTCCAAGTAAGGCTCAGAAATCACTTCCCAAAAACTTTCTTTCAAATTCACCATTCTTTCGTAAAGTGATTTTATTTCAGAGTCGCCACTTTTAGTGGCAAGAATCACTTTATTTACATTTTTTAAAGTTTCCTCATCAAAGATATTTTCAACAAAAAGCAATTCACCTGTTTTGTGTTTTACCACTGCCTTTGCAATCGTATTTTCCAATTCACGAACATTTCCTCTCCAATCATAATTTTCCATTCCTAAGACCGCTGTTCCACTAAAACCACTAATTTCTTTTCCTGTTTCTTTACAAAATTTTTCTAAAAAATGAAAACCTAAAGGAAGAATATCAGCTTTCCTTTCTCGAAGTGGTGGAACAACTATTTTCAAAACATCTAATCGGTGAAACAAATCTTCTCTAAAATTTCCATTCACAACTTCTTCTTTTAAATCTTTGTGCGTAGCAACCACAATTCTTGAATTAATTTTTATGGCTCTTTCACCGCCGACTCGCCAAATTTCTTTTTTCTGAATCACTCGCAAAAGTTTGGCTTGAATTTCCAAAGGTAATTCTGCGATTTCGTCTAAAAACAAAGTTCCGTTTTGAGCTAATTCAAATTTTCCTTTTTTAGTGGATAAAGCACCACTAAATGCACCTTTTGTATGCCCAAACAATTCGCTTTCTGCTAAACCCTTTGGAATTGCAGAACAGTTAATTGCAATGAAAGGCTCATTTTTTCTTGGGCTTAATTTATGAAGTGCTTCTGCGACAAGTTCCTTCCCTGTTCCTGTTTCACCTTGAATGTAAACTGTGAAATTCACGTTTGCAGCTTCTTCGATTTCCTCGTAAACCTTTTTCATCTTCGGGCTTTTTCCAACAAAGATTCCTAACTCTTGAATTTCGGAATCAAGTTTTGCTTGAGAATCATTTTCTTGCCTAACTAAAAGTGGAATTAAAAGTTCCGCAATTCTTTGAACTTCTGAGACATCACTTGAACTAAAAGAGCCAATTTTCAAAGTTTCTCGTGAAAGGTAAATTGCACCAGAAATACCTTCTTTAGTGGAAATTAGTGGTGAAGCAATAATTGAAAGAAAAGGTTTTCCGATGACACTTTGGTTAGTTTGAAATTCTTCCTCTTGAACGGCATTTTCAATTCTAAGCGGCTCTTCTTTTTCAATACATTTTTCGATAATTCCACGACTAAAAGTAATGTCATCTTTGCTTAAACTTTGCGAAATGGCTTTTAGTTCAAAATTACCACTTGCTTCGTCTTTAAAAATTATCTGACAAGAATCAGCCTCGCACTGCTCTACTAAATAATTTAAGAGTTCTGAAAATGCTGTTTGTGGATTCAGGAAACGGAAAATTGATTGTAAAAGTTTATTACTGTTTTGCATTTCCGCCACTTTCTTTTCTTGGTTTAAAATTTCTAATTGCTCTTTAAAAATGAATTTTGGTGTCTTGCCATAAAGTTTTGAATATAATTTTTTTGCTTTCTCTTTGTATTCAAACTCCTTTTTTGAATTACCTAAATTTTCATAAATATTTACAAGTTCAAAATATATTTCTGCTTTGTGTTCGTCATCTTTAGTGGTAGAAAGTAGTTTAATCAATGATTCTGCGACTTCATTCGTTAAAGGTGAGTTTTTGAGACTAATCTTTATCTTCAAAAATTTACCCCTAAAAACATTCTCAGAATCATTAATTTCTTTCGCAAGCTCCAACCCGTCTTTACAGGATTCTTCTGCTTCAATAAGTTTACCAATTTCATATAAAATATTTGCTTTGTCTAAATTAAATCCCGAATAAAATTGCTTTCCTAATTCTTTTGCAAGTTCTAAAGCATTTTCAGTGTATTCTAAGGCTTTCCCGTAGTCTTTTTGCAAGGTATAAATTCCACTAATATTCCCATAACCATACATAATTCCCATTTTATTTGATAGTTTTTTATTCATTTCAAAAAACTCTTGGCAGTATTCCAAAGCCTTTTCAAATTCACCTTTTTCTCTAAGGATTAAACCGATGTTTCCTTTAACCAAAGCAATTCCGGCTTCATCTCCAATCTCTTTGGAAATACTTAACTTTTTCTCAAAATAAAACATTGCCTTTTTGAAGTTTCCTGAATAATAATTTAACAAACCAAGATTATTGGAAATGAGAGCAATCTTGTAGGAAATCCCATTTTTTTCATAAAAATTATACGCTTTTAGAAAGTGCTTTTCAGCTTCTTCACTATTCCTTTGATAAAGTAAAACAGTTGCTATTAATCCATTTGCTCTTGCAATTTCACTCTGTAAGTTTAGTTTTTTAGAAATCTCCATATACTTGTTTATGTATTCCAAACAAATTTGAAATTCGCCTTTTTGCATATAAATTGTGGCTAAATTGAAGGTGTCATTTAAAACCATTTTTGAGTCTTCTTTAAAACCTTCTAGCTTAGAAACCGCACTAATTCTTTCTTTGTAGTATTCGATTGCTTTCGCAAAATTTCCTAAGTTTTGGAATGCAACTCCAATGTTTCCCTTAACCTCCCAAATATTTTCAACATCATTTTTTTCTACACAAATTTTAAGGCAGATTTCAAGTGTTTCAATAGCCTCTTTGTTAAATCCACTCATAATGTAAGATTTACCAAGTTGACGATAAAAAATGATTAAGAAACTCTCATTCTTTTGACTCTTTGAAACTTCAATCATTTTTTTGCAAAGCTCTGTGGCTTTTGAAAACTCACCTTGCTCAATCAATACATTCGTAATTTGTTCATTTGCTTCCAATAATTTTTGCGAATCTTTTCCACTTTCCGACAGTAGAATCGCATTTTTGAAATATTCCAATGCCTTTCCATAAGCAAATTTTTTCTGTGAAATTTTCCCTGCTTCAAAATTGTATTTAAAACCTTTCTCCGATTCTTTGGCTATAAAAAAGTGATTTGCAAGTTTCTCAGTGAGATTTTCATTTTCACCTTTGGCTTCTAAAAACAAGCCGACTTTTAAATTGATTTCTTGCTTTAATTCTTCGTCCAAATCTGCAACCAAAGTTTCCCGAACTGCATCGTGAACAAAGTTGAAACTCTTAGAATCTTTCGATTTTTCCAAGACTCCAAAACTTTTTGAAAATTCTAAAATTCTCTGTAAACTTGTTAACTCTGTTTTCATTAAAGTAACTAAGTCTTCAATTAGAAATTCTTTACCTAAGACTGAACTAAATTCTAAGACTTCTAAAATCTCATTGTCTAAAGTTTTAAGTCGATTCAAAATTAGTGTGTGGAGTGATTCAGAGTCATAATTTGCACTTTCCTTTTCAATTTCTAAAATCCAGTTCCCGTCTTTTTTCTGGAGGTGTTTTTTATCCAAAAGACTATGGACAAATTCACGAATAAAAAGTGGATTGCCAAAAGTTTGGTTCAATAGTTTTTCTTTAAACCCAATTTCACTTACTTTTTTTGTTCTTAGTAACGAAGCAACAATTTTTCTTGAGGCTTTTACTGAAAGTGGATTTAAAGCGATTTCAGTGAGAAAATTTTCATTTTTAAGTTGTTCGTAAATTTTGAAAAAATAAGATTCTTCAAAAGAATCCTTCCTACAAGCCCCGACAAAAACAATGTTTTCATTTTCCATACTTTTCAAAAAATGTGCTAAAAATCTAAGACTAACCTCGTCAACCCACTGCAAATTGTCAAAATAAATTACAAGTTTAGAATCCAACTTTTCAGCAACATTTCGCAGAGTTGAGCCAACTGTTTGGAAAAGCCTCATTTCACCTTCTTTTCCGCTAAGCTCTGGCAATTTTTCCAAATTTTGCATAAAAGGCATTTGGGCAACTTGAACAGCGACGTTTACCAAATCCCAACCAAAATTACCGACAAGTGCAGTTTTCTGAGAGTCTTGGTAACTTTTTATAGAGTTAATTGCTTGTAAAACGATTTCTTGCAAAGCTCCATAAATCGAACTTTCCTTTTGGCAATCGGTTTCAAAGTAAGTGAAATTATTTTGGGTTTTAAATTCGTTCCAAAGTCTTGTTTTTCCAATTCCTGATTCACCAGAAATTAGAGTAAGTTTAGTGGTACCAACTTCTGAAACAGACTTTTGTAATTTTGAAAGTTCTTTTTTTCGACCATAAAATTCAGAAGGAAAAAGTGTGTAAACTTGTGAAGAATAAAGTTCAATTTTATTTTTTAAAAGAAAATCTTTTAGGTCTGAAATTACTTCTTCAACCGACTGAAAACGGTCTTTTGGTTTCTTTTCCAAAAGTCTCGTGATAATTTTGGAAATCTCTTTTGGAATCTGCGGAAAGTAGTTTTCAGGTTTTGGAAGTTCTTTTTTTAGATGAGCAATTCCAATCTCTGCAAAATTATTTCCATCAAAAGGAACTTGCCCTGTCAGCAATTCATAAAAAATAACTCCGAGCGAGTAAAGGTCACTTCTTTGGTCTAATTTTGTGTTGATTTCGCATTGTTCAGGTGAAGCATATTTGACAGTTCCGATGAAAGTTCCTTGGGTCGTGAGGTTCGTTGCATCGATGTTTTTGAGAAAGTCAAAGTCGGTGATTTTTACATTCAAATCTTTGTCAAGAAGAATGTTTTCTGGTTTCAAATCTCTGTGGATAATTTTTTGCAAATGCAAAGCACTTAACCCATTGCAAACTTGAACCATAGTTTGAACAATTTTACCAATTGAGTAAACACTGCTGTCGTCAGTTTTGCGTTTGAGTGAAGAAATTGGCTTTCCTTGAACAAACTCCATCACAATTCCAAATTGTGAATCTTGCTCGTACCAATCAATTATTTTTACACAATTTGGGTGAGTTATTTTTGAGGCGTTTTGAAAACTTTTGAAAAATCTTTTTCTGTCTTCTGCATTCTGAAATTTCGAATGAAAAATCTTCAAGGCACAAAAATCCTCATTCTCAGGATTTTCTACTTTATAAAGGCTCCCGAAAGTTCCTTCAGCGATTTTTTCTAAAATTTTCCAGTCAGTCATTTTTCAAAAATAAGTTTGGGGTTAAAAGCTGACAGGTAACAAAACAAATTTTTGGGGAAAGTTCAATAGGAAAGAAAAAGACCTTACAGGTTTTGGAAACCTGTAAGGTCTGAAAAAAATTATAAAGCGGCAATAATTGCGTCTGTCATTTGTTGGGTTGATGCAGCACCACCTTCGGTAACTGCTTTTGTAGAACCACGAAGTTTGAGCATATCGTAAGTTCTGACTTTTCCTTCTACAACTACTTTTGCAACTGCATTTTTGATTTTTGTAGCTTTTTCTGTTTCGCCGATGTGGTCTAACATCATACAAGCAGAAAGAATCATCGCAATTGGATTAACGATTGAAGGCTCTAATTCAAAATATTTTGGAGCAGAGCCGTGAGTTGGTTCAAAAACTGCAACTTCTTCGCCGATGTTTGCCGAACAAGCGAAACCAAGTCCACCAACAAGTCCTGCAAATCCGTCTGAAATGATGTCTCCGAACATATTTCCTGCAACAATCACTCCGTAGTCTTGAGGATTTTTTGTAATCCACATCATTTGAGCGTCAATATTTGTTGACCAAAGTTGAATGTCAGGATAATTTTCAGCTACTTTTTTTCCTTCCTCTTCCATCATTCCCGAAGTCTCACGCAAAACGTTTGGTTTTTCACAAAGAGTAACTGATTTGTAACCGAATTTTTTTGCGTATTCAAAAGCACTTTGCATAATTCTGTGGCAAGCTTTTCTTGTAAAAATTCTTGTTGAAATCGCCATATCTTCACGAGGGCAATCAGCAAAACCTTGCATTTTCGGGTGAGTCATCAAAGCATCGTAAACTTGGTCTGGTGGATTTGTCCATTCAACACCACCGTAAAGTCCTTCTGTGTTTTGACGAAAAACTACTGTGTCAATTTTTGGCTCAAAAAGTCCATCTCCGTCACGAAGAACAAAATTTAAAGGATTATTTGGGAAAGAAATACAAGGGCGAATGCAAACGTCTAAATTAAAATGTTGTCGCATTTTTACGATTGGCGAAAAGTAAACCAAACCTTTGCCTCGCAGACTTGGGTCTAACTCTTCAGCTGTTTTTACTTTTGGCTTAGAAGTTATCGCTCCGAAAAGACCGATTTTGTATTTTTCAAGCAAGTCAATTGTTCTGTCAGGTAATGGATTTCCTTCGCTTCTCCAAAATTCCCAACCAATGTCAGCGTGATGATAATCTGCTTCAAATCCTGCTGCTTCAAGAACTCTGATTGCTTCTGGTAAAACAGTTTGTCCGATTCCATCTCCTGGCATCGAAACTACGTTGTATTTTGGCATTTTTATTTCCTCGAAATTTTATTTTTACTTTTGTTAATTCTTCTATAAAAAACTTTAAATATTATAAACATAAAACCCCAAGTTCAAAAGGCTTGGGGTTTTATGTTAAAAAAATTTACTTACTTTTTGTAAACTGTGTGACTTGGTCTTCCTGCGAGAATTTGTTCTTTGCCCCAATTTGCGACTTTGGCGAATTGTTCTGAACGCATAAAACCGTTGAAAGCATCTTCCGAACTCCAATCTGAAACGATTGAGTATTCCATTAAATTGTCAATATTTCTGAACATTTTAGTTTCTGAATGACCTTCGATGTCAGCCATTACTTTTATTACGCCACGAAAAGCATTTTCAAAAATTTCTTCTTTACCTGGCAAAACCAAGTAATTCATTCCAATTGTAACCATTTTTTTAACCTTTAAAATTCATTTGTAAAACTCGAAAATTGAACTCAAAGATAACATTTTTAGAACTTCAACAAATCAAATTTCTAACTCAAATATAAAAAAATCTTGTCCAAAATTTGGGCTGTTACTTCTTGTCCTTCAGAAATTTCTTTCTGTTCTTCCCCGATTTCAATCAAACAATTTGCGAGGCTCATTGAACGTAAAATTCCCGAGCCTTGTCTTCCTGTTAAACTCACTGAAAAGCCGTTTTCATTTTTTTCTAAAATGCCTCTTAAAAAATGAGTTTTGTTGTCTCTTTTACTAAAACTACCAACAAATTTTGCTTGAACTTTTGGCAAAGAAAAGTTCGCATTTCCACTCATTTTTTTCATTGCAGGAACAACGAACTTTAAAAATGAAACCATCGAAGAAACAGGATTTCCGGGAAGTCCAAAGACTAATTTTTCGCCGAAAGTTCCGAAGAGAACAGGTTTTCCGGGTTTAACGTTAATTTTGTGGAAAACAATTTTCACTCCAATTTCAGGGAACACTTCTTGAACAAAGTCAAAATCTCCCATCGAAACTCCGCCCGAAGTTACCAAAATATCAGCGGTTTCGAGAGCTTCAAGAACTTGTTTTGTGAGCTCAGGTTTTGAGTCTTTACCGATTCCGAACGAAATTGCTTTTCCGCCAAATTCTTCAACTAATCCACAAAGTGTAAACTCATTTGAGTTCCTAACTTTACCTAAACTAAGTGGCTCTTCGGGAGAAATAATTTCGTCTCCTGTTGCAAGAACAGCGATTTTGGGTTTGCGAAAACTCAAAGGATTTGCATTTCCAACCGAAGCCAAAACTCCCAAGTCAGCAGGAGAAATTATTTTTCCTTTTTTAAGAACTTGCATTCCAACAGAAATATCTTCACCTGCTCGTCTAATATTTTCGGCTAATTTTGCTTCTCGAAAAATTGAAACTTCGTCGCCATTTTTTTCAGTCTGCTCAACAATTACAACGGAATCTGCTCCATTAGGAATCGGAGCTCCTGTCATAATTTTTACAACTTCTCCGTTTTGCAAAACTTGGTTTGAAGAATGTCCTGCGGCAACAACTTCCGACATTTTTAATTTAACCGGATTTTCTTTTGAAGCACCTTTTGTGTCTTCAAATTTCACTGCATAACCGTCCATCGCAGAATTGTCAGCAAATGGAATGTTGTCCTTTGAAAAAACATTTTCCGCTAAAACCAAGCCTAAACTCTCAGAAAGTGAATTCCGACTCGGTGAAAAAGTGTTAGTATTTTCAAGAATTAATCTTTTGGCTTCTGAAACTGAAATCATTTTTTTTCCTTAGTCTTTTAATTAGATTTAGCCGACGAAATGTCAAATTTAAAACTTAATGCTACACTTTGAAAGCAACTTCTAAGTGTCCAAAATTTTAAGGAAAAATCTTGGTAAGAAAAACAATCATTGGAATTATTCTTTTAGTTTTAACAGGAATCGGAATAGCATTTTGGGGTTACCAGAATGCCTTTGAGAAAATGAACTTTCCTAATCAAACCGAATCTAAAATTGTCACAATTCCACAAGGTTCACTTTTACCGCAGATTTCAAAAATCTTAGCTGACAGTTTGATTTTGGAAGATGAATTTTGGTTTGAATTATCAGTCAAGATTTCTAAGAAAGCACCTGAATTCAAAGCTGGAACTTTCCGTTTTGAACAAGGAAAAACGAATCAAGAACTAATTGAAACTCTTGTTAGTGGCAAACAAGTTTTGGTAAAAGTTACACTTCCGGAAGGCACAACTTACAAACAAATTGCTAAAATTTTTCAAAAGGAACTTGGTTTAGATTCTGAAAAAATCATTGGGCTTTGCGAAGACTCAACTTTTTTGAGAGAACTTGAGATTCCTCAAAAGAATGTGGAGGGATTTCTTTTACCCGAAACTTACTTCTTTCCCAAAAGTCTAACCGAAAAAGAAGCGATTAAATTTTTGGTTCAAGAGCAGAAAAAATTTTGGGAGAAAAATTATTTGAGCGAAACTTTAAGTTTAAGACTCAAACTTAGTAAAAATGAAATTCTGACTCTCGCCTCAATCATCGAAGGGGAAGCAATAATTGATTCGGAAAGAACAACCATTTCAGGAGTTTACGTGAACAGACTTGAAAAAGGAATCAAACTTCAAGCAGACCCAACAATTCAATACATTTTGCCAGATGCTCCGAAGCGACTCCTTTTCAAAGATTTGAAAATTGATTCGCCTTACAACACTTACCTTTACAAAGGTCTTCCGCCAGCTCCAATAAACAATCCGGGAAAGAACTCTATTCTTGCGGCTTTGAATCCGAAGAAAATTCCGTTCATTTACTTTGTTGCAACAGGAGACGGCGGACACACTTTTACGAAAACTCTAAAAGAACACCTTAAAGCCAAAGAAAAATTCGATGCAGTTCGCAGAAAAGTTGCTCGCGAAAAAAGGCGTAAAAACAGACCTTAGATTTTATTTACTTTTACAATTGCAAAGAAAGCAATCCCAAAAGTAAAAAACAGCAACACTCAAAAGAGTAAACAAAATTGTTGTAAGAACCAAAAACTCGAACATTATTTTTCTGCCTGAATGTAAGCTGAAATCGTGTATTCCTCAATTCGTTTTCCTGGAGCCCATTCTTTAATAAATTCTTGGCTCTCCATTTTTGGAGTAATACTAATGTTTTTGAAACCTGCTTTCTGAAGCATTCCTTCGAGTTTATCAATTGGTTCTGCTCCACCGACACAACCTGAAATTAAAGCTAAGTCATTCTTCACGTCTTCTGGAATTTTCGCAGTAGCAACAACGTCAGAAAATGCAACTCTTCCGCCATTTTTGAGAACTCGGTAAGACTCGTTATAAACTTTTTGCTTTTCAGGTGAAAGATTAATCACACAGTTTGAAATTATAACGTCAACGGAATTATCGGCAAGAGGAAGATTTTCGATTTCTCCAAGTCTAAATTCTACATTTTTGTAGTTGTGTTTTTTCGCATTTTCTCTCGCAAGTTCAAGCATTTCAGAAGTCATATCAACTCCGATTACTTTTCCTGTTTCACCAATTTGTCTTGCAGCTAAGAAACAGTCGAAACCTGCTCCACTTCCCAAATCCAAAACTGTTTCTCCAATTTTCATTTCTGCGATTGCTTGAGGATTTCCGCAACCAAGTCCTAAGTTTGCACCTTCGGGGACATTTTCAAGCTCTTCTAAAGAGTAGCCTAATTTTTCAGAGACTTTTTTGAAATCCACCTCTTCTCCACAACAACTTGAACTTTGCTTCTTAGCAATTTCAGCGTAGTTAGTTTGCACTGCTTTTTTGATTGTAGTTTCTGAATGTGTTATTTCTGTGCTACAACAAGTAGGTTCACAACAGCTTTGGTCATTTTTTTGTTCTAACATTTTTTATCCTTTATGTTTTTATATTTCGCTAAATAACGAAATATTCAAGTTAATTTTTTTTAACAACAACTCATTGAAGTTTCACGGTCAACTGTCTTCAATCTTTCAAAGTCATTCTTTACGATTTCGTCGTCATTCAACCAGTAACTCAAAAGTGGTAAAAGTGAAGCAATTTCTTGAGAAGTAGGATTTTTGACGAGATTGTAGTAAATCCATCTTCCGTCTTTGAAACTCTCGATTAGACCTGCACTCTTAAGCAAAGAAAGGTGTGCAGAAACTGTTGACATCGAAAGTCCGAGAACTACTGTCATTTCGCAGACGCAAAGAGGTCTCACTTGTAACATTTTTACAATTCGCATTCGGTTTTTATCAGAAAGGCTTTTGAAAGTTTTAAGTAAGTTGTCCATAAAATTTCATTTCGTTATTTGACGAAATATAAATTTATAGAGGAAGGTTTGTCAAGTAAAAATTTACACATTCTTATTTTTAGGCGAACACGTAGGTTAGCTTCTACAAAATTTCGTGTATTTTTCGTGTTTCGAGGGCTAAAAAAAATCTATAACATTAATTTAATTTTCTTTTAACCACTTGAGGAATTTCTTCGACTCTTCTGAGATTGTCCCATTTTTCGTGAGAATCTCTTGAAGCTCGTCGTAGAAAGGTTTGGCTTTTGGAATTAAATATTGAACTCCATTGTAAGTTCTTGGTGCAACTTTGCTTGTGAAGTCATAAAGCAAAGAGCTTCGCGTTCCTTTCAAAAACTCTTGGGTAACAGGCATAAAATTTAGAATTAGAATTGCGATACTTGCTACCAACAATCCTTTAAAAACTCCAAGCAAACCTCCGAGAAGTCTGTCAACCCAACGCAAAAAAGCCATCGAAATTACTTTCACAACAAATTTTCCGATTGCGACAACAATTAACCAAATAGAAATGAAAAGAATGCTAAAACATAAAATTACTGAAACGACAGGAGTTAACTGTAAAAATTCATTGAAGATTTGAACTGCTGTTCCGAGTAAAGCAGTTCCAAAAACAAAACCCAAAAGTATCGCTAAGACACCAAAGACTTGTTTAATTATTCCGCTGATTAAACCGGTAACGGCAAAAATTAGAACAGTTATAAGAATGAAAAAGTCAAAGCCGCTAAGACCTAAAGATTCAGCCAAAATTTTTCTCCAAAGTTTTAGTCAAGTGAAACCTGTTCGACAGATTCAATTTTACTGCCCAAGAAATTACTTCCAACTTCTGTGAATTTCAAAGGCAAATCAGTCAAAAAATATTTTTGCGAAGGCTTTACATTTTTTTCAAAGTTCAGCAAGTTAGTTTCTTTCAGAACTTTTGCCGCAAAAATTGCCGTCTCGTGTCCTGAATCGATGAGAATTACAGAGCTTCCAACTTCCTTTTGAATTACTTTTTTGAGCAAAGGGTAATGAGTGCAACCAAGAATTAAAGTATCAATTCCTGCGTCAACTAACTCAGCAAGATATTTTTTTGCAACTAATGAAGTAGCTTCTTCTTCAATCCAACCTTCTTCGACAAACGGAACAAACAAAGGACAAGCCTTTGAAAAAACTTCAATTTTGGGGTTCAAATCTTGGATTTCTCTAAAGTAAGCCTGACTCAAAATTGTTCCTGTTGTTCCGATAACTCCAATTTTTCCGTTCTTGGTTGTTTCAACAGCTTTTTTTGCAGCTGGTTCAATTACTCCAATAATTGGAATTTGGAATTTCTCTTTTAGAATCGAAAGTGCTTTTGCCGATGCTGTATTACAAGCTACAACAATAATTTTTACATTTTGTTTTAAGAGGAAATTTGAGATTTGAATTGAAAATTGGATTACGGCTTTAGAAGACTTTGAGCCGTAAGGAACTCTCGCAGAGTCACCTAAGTAAATTAGATTCTCATTTGGAAGTTCCGAGATAAGTTGCCTAACAACTGTAAGACCACCAATTCCTGAATCGAAAATTCCGATTGGTGAATCAGAAGACAACTTTTGACTTGAATTTGAAAGAGAAAAGCCCATTCAGGACGAATAGGCTAAATTTATACGTTTTGTAAATTTCTTTTTCCTGCTTTGGCAATTTTACCAGCAGAAATACAAGAAGTACAAACTTTCATTCTTTTGTTAGTTCCATTTTCAGAAACTTTTACCGATTGCAAATTAGGTAACCAACGTCTTTTAGTTCTAACACCAGAGTTGCTACGTTCAATCGGAACATTGTTTCCAACTGAAGGACCTTTACCGCAAACTTCACACTTTCTTGACATTTTTATTTTCCTTGCTTATGCTTAATTTTAAAGAGCAGCGAATTTACCAAGATTACCAAATGAAATCAAGAATTATTTTGGAAATAACAAGGTAAGCCAAAGTAATCCCTAAAACCACCAAAGCCTCTTGAAAAAACCAGTCAGAAGTAAGTTTACGAGTTTGTTCTTTAGTAAATTGAATGTAATTATTTATGTATTTCATTTTAGAATCTTTCAGTGTTTTCTGTCAACCAAAGGGCTGAATTTGGATAATCAAAAACAACACGGTAATTTTTTAAAATCTCGTTACCAACAACTCCAACATTTGAATTTACAAGCGGTTTTAATCTGTCAGTGTAAATTCCACTTGTTTGTTCAAGTTCAAAACCGTCAATCGAAACATCTTCCAAAGTAACTGAGCTTGCAAAAATGTCAGAGTTCAAACCTGAACACTTAATGTTTTTGGGTGAATTTTCAGAATTTTCATTTTGGTTTACAAGAAGACTTCCTCTAAAACCTGTATCAAAAATAAAAAATGAATCGCCAAAATCCGTCTCACCTTGAGCAAGTGGAGTTTGACCTGAAAGTAAAGAAGAGTCGAAAGTAATTTTTTTGGTTTTAGTATTTTCTAAGTTTCGAGCAACCTTTTCAGATTCGTGCAAAGTCAAAAAACCTTTTGAGTAATCAATTTCAATTGAAACTAAGTCAAAAATTGTTTTACCCAAAATTCCAGCAACCTTTGGAAATCTCTTTTGAATTCTACTCAAGTCAGTTTGAACAACAGGAACATTTTGAAACTTGATTCCTGCAAATTCAATAAAATTAACGTTAGTAATCAAACCGATTGATTTTCCAAAAGCTCCGTGAACTTTAATCGGTAAAGTCTCAAGTCCGTTTGAAATTTCAAGTTTTTCATCCAAAAGAATTGCTTCACAACCTGAATCCAAAAGAAATTCACGAACTTCGCCGTCAGCAAGTTTTGCTGTTACGAAAATTAAATTATCTTTAAAGTTGATTTTTTCTACAGAAAGGATTGAGTTTTCACTCGCAACAATTGAGTTACCGACTTTGGTAAAAATCAAATGAGTAAGTAGAAACGTGAGTAAGAAGATGAAATATTTTGTTGGTTGGCTCATTTTGTCCGTAAAAGTTTTAAGTTTTACTTTTCCTTCTTCCAAATCTGTGCCAACTTTCAGAATCTTAGTCTTGAGCTACTGAAATGCCTTTTTAGTAAAAACCTGTGTGATTTTTCACAACACTGTATATTTTTTGCCACAGCTAAAGTGTGAATTTTTTCACACTTCTTGTAGAAACGAATTTTCTGCTCTTGATTTCAAAATTTTCTTGTTTTAGCTTGTTCACTCATTTTAACGGACTTTTATATTTTAATGAATTCAACTTTTTTCCGAAAATTTTTAATCTCAATCTTTTTACTTTCATTCTTCGCTATAGAAAGCAATTTACTTTGTGAGTTAGATTGTAAAGAGTCTCTTGAATGTTTTGCCCAAATTAGCTTTGAAAACCAAACTCACGAGCATAAATGTGCTACAAATCTCTGCGAATCAAGCCACAAATCTCTTCACCAATTTATAACAGACTCACAAAACTCAAATAATCAGACTAAAGAAAAGAAGTCCACAAACTTTTTAAAATTTCTTTCAACAATTCAAACAAAAACACTTTATGAGAAATTAAACTTTCTAAAAGTTAGAACTGTTGGGAAACTCCTTTCAAACAAAATTCCTTTGTTCAAGTTCCTCTCTTCCTATCTAAATTGATTTTCCTTTTTTAGAAATTACTGTTCAAAAGTGAGAATCTAATTCTCACAAATTCAACACAAAAAAGGAAATTTTAAAAATGATTTTAATTTTCATTTTAGCCTTTGGAGTAATTTGTACGCCTCTTTTTGCACAAGACTTTGCAAATCTAAGTCTGCAAGAAGCATTTCAAATTGCACTCGAAGGCAACAAAAATATTCTCTCACGGAGAGAAAATATTAACATTAAAAAAGGCGAATTTTGGTCTAAGATTTCTCTACCAAATCCCGAAATCAGCTGGGAATTTGAAGAAATCCCAAAAGGTGAGCCTTTCAAAAATTACGGAAATCAAAGATTCGCAATCACTCAAGAATTTGAATTTCCAACCAACTACTTTTTGAAAGCAAAAGCCTTAAACTCTGGAATTTTGGTTGCTGAAATCGAAACTAAAGCCGAAGAAAACAACCTCAAAAATGAAGTAATGAAAACTTACTTTGAAGTTGTCCTTTCATCGGAACTCAATAAATTGGCAAGGCAGAATTTTGTCCAAACAACAAAGTTCTACGAAAATGTTAAGAAGTTGGAAGAGTTCGGCGAAACTGACAAACTTTCTGTTTTGAAAGCGAAAGTCAAAAAATCAATTGCCCAAAACGAACTTGAATCCTCAATTCAAGACTCAATTTTTATCACAAAAAGATTCTTGAACTTGCTCGGAATCAGCTCTGAAAAAATAAATTCATTGAAACTTACTGATTCTCTTGAATCGAGTTCAAACTCTTACTCAAACAAAGTTGAAGGTCTTGCAACAAATCCACTTTTGCAACTCACAAAACTTGAGAAAGGTTCAGCCAAAATTGACAAATGGCTAACTTACAGTGAGATTTTACCAAACTTTTCATTTTCCTACTTTCAGGATAAAACAGAAAATTCGGAAAAATTTTGGGGAGTTGAGTTAGGAATTTCAGTTCCAATTTGGCTAATCGGCTACAAAGGAAACATTCAACAAGCAAAGGCAAAATTAAGACAAGCAAAGTTCAACAAAGAATTTGTAGAACTAAACTTGAAGAATGAGTTTTGGGAAGTCGAATCACAGCTTGAAAAAGCCAAAAAACAAACCGAACTTTTCAAAAACGAAATTCTCTTAGAGGCAAAAGAAGCGTTTCGAGTAGCCGAAAAAAGCTACCAAGAAGGTGAAATCGGATTTTTAGATTTTTTCGATTCACAGCAACTTTTGATTGAAGTTCAAAAAGAATACTTAACCGCACAATTTGATTACCAAGTCGCAAAAGCTGATTTACTCACCTTAATCGGCTTCCAACAAAACTAAAAGAGGACAAAATGAAAATAAAATTTATTTGCCTAATTCTTGCTTTAGGCTTAACAAGTTTGATTTTTTCTGAAAATGGACACGATGACCACGAAGGACACGACCACGACAATCACAGCAAAAACGAAGAATCTCACGACGACCACAGTGGACACGGACACGACGAACACGAAGAAGATTTAAAACTTTCTCCGAAAATTATCGGCGAAATCGGACTCACAGTAGAAACCGTTACGAAAAAAAATATTGGTGAAACAGTTGCCGCAAAAGGTAAAATTGTTACAAATCCAAATAATTTTGCAAAAATCGGCTCTTTGATTTCGGGCAGAGTTGCAAAAATTCATTCAAAACTCGGCGATTTTGTGAAAAAAGGCGACGTTCTTTTTGAAATCGAAAGCACCGAAATTGTTGGCGTAATTTCAGATTTCATTTCTTCAAAAAGCGAGCTTGAAGTTGCAAAAACAAACTTTGAACGTTTGCAAAATCTGAAAAAATCTGAAATCGGCTCAGCTAAAAACTTACTCGAAGCAAAGGCTCAATTTGAAATCGCTTCCGCAAAGTTCAAAGCTGCTGACCTTGTAATTCACACAATCGGTTTTACAGACAAAGATTTAGATGAAATTTTTGAATCCGATTCACACTCAAAAGTTTTGTTTAAAATTCGTGCTTCGATTACAGGAGAAATTTCATTTTCAGATATTAAACTCGGACAATTTATTTCCGAAGAAGTTACTGTTTTTGAAATTACTAACTACTCAAAAATTTGGGTTGAAGTCTCGCTTTTTGAAAAGGATTTCGGAAAAGTCCAAAACGGTAACAAAGTCGAAGTCAAACTTCCAATGCGAAATTCAATTTTGGGCGGAAAAATCATTCGCATTGGAAAAACACTTTCGGAAATTGACAGAACGATTCCTTTACTCGTTGAACTTGAGAAGCCTCAAGGTTTGATTGTGAATTCCTTTGTTGAGGTAAATCTTTTTTCAAATTCAAAGCTGACACTTGCAGTTCCAAACCAATCACTTCAATTTGAAGGTGGCGAAAATTTTGTTTTTGTAGAAGAAGAGCCTAACAAATTTGAAAGAAAAGCTGTTTTTCTTGGGCAGAAATTTGACAATTACACGGAAATTCTTTCAGGTTTGACTGAAAACGACAAAATTGTTGTTGAAGGAAGTTTTTACCTAAAATCAAAACTTGCAGGCGAAAACATTGGCGGACACAGCCACTAAAGGAGAATTAAAATGATTAACAAAATCATAGAATTTTCAGTTCGCCAAAAACTTTTGATAATTTTGGCACTGATTTTCTTTATCGGTTGGGGAATTGATTCTTACAGGAAAATTCCGATTGACGCTTTTCCTGACGTAACAAACAACCAAGTTCAAATTCTCACAACAATCAATGGTTTCTCGCCACTCGAAGTTGAAAAACTCATCACTTACCCGATTGAAGTTGAAATGAGTTCGATTCCGGGTTTAGTCGAAAATCGCTCAATTTCACAGTTTGGGCTTTCGGCAATCACGCTTGTTTTTGAAGACGAAATTGACATTTACTGGGCAAGACAGCAGATTCTCGAAAAATTAATCGTCGTTGGCGAAGAACTTCCCGAAGGAGCAGAAGTCGAAATGGGACCTGTTTCGACTGGACTTGGAGAAATTTACCAATACACTTTGGAATCAGAATCTTTGTCGCCGATGGAATTGCGAGAAATTCAAGATTGGGTAATCGCTCCTGTTTTGCGTTCCGTAAAAGGCGTTGTCGAAGTCAACAGCTTTGGTGGCTTTGTGAAGCAGTTTCACATCGTTTTGAACCCAACTTCAATGCAGAATTTCGACGTTACTTTAGACGAAATTTGGGAGTCGGTAGAAAACAATAATTCAAACGCAGGTGGAAATTACATCGAAAAGAACTTCGAGCAGTACGTTGTTCGTGGAATCGGTTTAATCGAAAAAATCTCTGACATCGAAAACATTGTTGTAAAAACTGAAAACGGAATTCCTGTAAAAATCTCTGACGTTGCCGAAGTGAAAATCGAAGCACAAGTTCGCTACGGAGCAGCAACAAAAGACGGAAAAGGTGAAGCAGTTGCAGGAATAATTATGATGCTGAAAGGCGAAAGTGGAAAAAATGTTGTTCTGCGAGTCAAAGAAGCGTTTAAAACTTTAGAAAACTCATTGCCCAAAGACTTAAAAATCGTTCCTTACTACGACAGAATTGAACTTGTTGACAAAGCAATTTCAACCGTTACAAATGCTTTGGTGATTGGTGGGATTCTGGTTGTTTTAATTTTGATTCTATTTTTGGGAAATTTCGGAAGTTCGTTAATTGTGTCTCTTGTGCTTCCTATTTCGGTCTTGCTAAGTTTTATTGTAATGAAAATGATTGGACTTTCCTCAAACCTGATGAGTCTTGGAGGTCTTGCAATCGGAATCGGAATGATGGTTGATGGAGGCGTTGTTGTAATCGAAAACATTAACCGATTGATTCAAGAGAACAAGACAAAAGTTACAAAAGAATCTTTTGCAAAACTTGTAATTCGTGGTGCGGAAGAAGTTGGAAGACCTTCATTTTTCGCTGTTCTTGTTGTCATTACGGTTTTCATTCCACTTTTCACTTTGGAAGGTTTGGAAGGAAAAATGTTCACTCCACTCGCAATAACAATCAGCGTTGCTTTGCTAATTTCCTTACTTTTGTCTCTGACAATGGTTCCTGCTTTTGCAACATTTTTATCGAAAAAGCAATCAAGTGAAAAGTCAAACCCACTTTTAAGTTTTGCAAAATCAATTTACGAGCCGATTTTAAATTTTGCTTTAAACAAAAAAGGCTTAACAGTTGGAATTTCAGCAATAATTTTTGCACTTTCGGCTTTCCTTTTCAGCCGCTTAGGAACAGAATTTGTGCCTCCTTTGGAAGAAGGTTCGATTGCTGTTCAGGCTTTCAGACTTCCAAGTATTTCCACAAAAGGTTCGGTTGAAATTTGTAACCTAATCGAAAAAAGAATCAAAGAAATTCCTGAAATTACAACTGTTGTTTCGCGGACAGGAAGAGCGGAAGTTGCAACTGACCCAATGTTACCGAGCATTTCTGACATTTACGTGATGATGAAACCGCTTGAAGAATGGCGAGAAGGTTACACGAAAAAAATGATTGTCAACGAAATGCGTGAGAAGTTGGAAGAAATTCCGGGAGTTCTTTACAGTTTCAGCCAACCGATTGCACTAAGAGTTGACGAATTAATTTCTGGAGTAAAATCCCAACTTGCAGTAAAAATCTTTGGTGAAGACAGTGAAGTGATGAATGAAATTGCTGAACAAATCATCAAAGAACTTCAAGAGATGAAAGGCACACAAGATGCAAAAGTTGAACAAACAACAGGTTTTGGTTACTTACAAATTAAAATCAATCGCGAAGCTTTAGGTCGTTACGGATTGAATGTTAAAGAAATTCAAGAATACATTTCAATCGGAATTGGCGGTGAAACTGTTTCAACTCTTTACGACGGTGAAAAGAAATTTGACATTGTTGTTCGTTTGGAAGAAAGCCAAAGAAACACACTGAAAGCGATTTCGAACATTTTGGTTTCAACTCCACAAGGTTACAGGTTGCCACTTTCAACTTTTGCCGAAGTTTACTTTGAAGACGGACCTTCTCAAGTCAGCCGTGAAAATGGAAAACGTAAAGTTACAGTTGAACTTAACGTTGAAGGTGTTGACATCGGAACTTTCGTTGAAGCTGCACAAACAAAGCTAAAAACTATTTCGCTTCCAACTGGTTACTACTTAAAATGGGGCGGACAATTTGAAAATCAACAAAGAGCGAATGAAAGATTAAAATTAATTCTGCCATTTACTCTGGTACTGATTTTCGTCTTACTTTTTATAACTTTTGGCTCAATTAAGAATTCCGCACTTGTTCTTTTGAATTTACCATTTTCTCTGGTTGGTGGAGTTTTGGGAGTTTGGCTTTGGGATATTTATCTTTCAGTTCCAACTTCCGTCGGTTTCATCGCAGTAATTGGAACGGCAGTTCAAAATGGAATTGTAATGGTTAGTTTCATCAACGAACATCGTGAAAAGGGTCACTCAGGTTTAGACGCAATAAAAATTAGTTCAATGCTAAGACTAAGACCGATTTTAATGACTTCACTCACAACAATTTTAGGATTGATTCCTTTGTTACTTGCAACAGGAATTGGCTCTGAAATCCAGCAACCTTTGGCAATTGTGGTTGTCGGAGGATTGGTAACTTCAACATTTTCAACTTTAGTAATTTTACCAAGTCTCTACTCTTGGTTTGAAAAAGCGAAATGATTTTCTGTAGAGACGCACGGCGGTGCGTCTCTTTTTTTTGTATATTTATTTTTATATTTTAAATTTTTAAACGCACAACCGTGCGTCTCTACAATATTTTGAGGAAAATTTATAAATGGAAAAATATAAAAATAAATATCGTGTAAAATCTGCGAGAGCAACTTGGGCAAACTATGATGAAAATGGTTTTTATTTCATAACAATTTGTTCGATTGGACATCAAAATTTGTTTGGTGAAATTCAAAAAGATGAAATGATTTTGTCTAAGATTGGTGAAATTGTTTCAGAAGAATGGTACAAATCTTTTGAAATTCGTTCTGAATTATTTTGCGAGGCTTTTGTTGTTATGCCGAATCACATTCACGGGATTTTGCGGATTTTACAAAACGAAAAGACGCACCGCCGTGCGTCTCTACAGAAGGAAATTGGAGTTGCTTACCGAGCACCGAAATCGATTTCTTCTTTTGTTGCAGGTTTCAAATCTTCGGCTACTAAAAAAATTAACAGACACAGAAATTCATTTGGTTTAGCAGTTTGGCAAACGCGATTTCACGACCATATTATCAGAAACCCCGAAGAACTTCACCGAATCAAAAATTACATTTTAGAAAATCCCAAAAGATGGAATAAAGATAAATTCTACACTCCGTAGAGACGCACCGCCGTGCGTCTTTGATATTTTTACAAAAACATTATTTTTAGACGTACCGCCGTGCGTCTCTACAAGAATTCAAAAACAAAATTTCCCCAGAACGACAGGACGATTTGCACCTGTGATTTCGGGTAAGTTAGAAGGATTCCCGAAAAGACTTTCATTTCCAAGAACTGCGAATGAAACTGCTTCTTTTGCTTCAAGTGAAAAACCTAATTCATCGGCGGTTTTGACAGGAATTTTTCCGAGTAAATTTCTGAGGTCATAAAGCAAAGTTGGGTTCAAAGCTCCACCTCCTGAAATGAAAACTTCATCAGGTGGAAAAGGAAGGTAATTCAAATAAGATGAACTAATCGACCAAGCGACGAAGTAAACTAAAGTTCTAACAAAATCGATAAAATTATCCACGTTGTAACAAACTATGAAATCGTGTACAAACTCTTTTCCAAAATCTTCTCTACCACAGGACTTTGGTAGTTTCTGCGAAAAGTAAGGATTCCCAACCATAAATTCAATCCACTTAAAACGAACTCCGCCTTGCATCGAAATTTTTCCGTCTTTATCAAATTTTAATTCACCATTCGTTGCCAAAGAAACTGCTTCGTCGATGATTGCGTTTCCTGGTCCTGTGTCGAAAGCGATAATTTTTTCTTCTTCGCTGACAGGTAAAAAAGTCAAATTTGACATTCCACCGATATTTTGTAAAACGCGATTTTTGAAAGGGTGTGAGAACAAAAGTTTGTCAACAAAAGGAACAAGAGGAGCTCCTGAACCTCCAGCAGAAATGTCTCTAACTCGAAAATCCGAAATCACGGGAACACCAAAAGTTTCTGCCAAAACCGATGCTTCTCCGATTTGTAAAGTAGAATGTTGGTGAATGTGGTAAATCGTTTGTCCGTGAGAAGCGATTAAATCCAACTCGTCAAACGGAAATTTTTTCTCTTTCAAAAAGTCTTGAATGAAACTCGCCCAAACTCTCGAAATTGTAAAATTTAACCTACAAATTTGTTCGGAAGTTCCTTCAAAGGCTTTATGAATTTGCTTTTTTGTGAACTCGTCGTACTCGTAAGTTGAAAATTCCAAAAGCTCAATTTTAGTGGAAATCCCTTTTCCAGAAACTTTGCAAAGTGCGATGTCAAGACCGTCAACCGAAGTTCCTGACATCAAACCCAAAATTATTCTTGAATCTTTTTTCCTTAGAAAAGAAATTTTCTCAAACCAATCCACGAAATTTACCTAAGTCTTTTTTTACGATTTTTGATGTAGTCAACCAAAAGAAATTCACCAAGTTTGTTGAGTTGTGAGAAGTAGGCTCTTCCTTTGTTTATTTGCGTCAGTTTGTTTACAAAATCCACGAGAACTTTGTCGCGAGCAATCATAAAAGTTGTGATTGTAATTTTGCTTTTCCGGCACATCACTGCTTCGTCAAGAGTTCGATTTACAATCTTTCTGTCTAAGCCAAAAGGGTTTTTGTAAATTTTCATTCCTTCTTTGATTGCCGAAGGTTTTCCGTCAGTAATCATCACAATTTGTTTGTTGTCGTTTTTCTTAGACTTGAGAATTTTCTGTGCTAACTGCAAACCTGCTTTTGTGTTTGTGTGAAAAGGTCCAACACTCAGATAAGGAATTTCTTCGATTTTGAGTTCAAAAGCCTCGTCGCCAAAAGCAATCACATTCACACTGTCTTTTGGAAATTTTCTGCGAATCAGTTCTGCCAAAGCCATTGCAACCGTTTTTGCAGGAGTAATCCTGTCTTCTCCGTAAAGAATCATCGAATGGCTGATGTCAATCATCAAAACTGTTGAGCAAGTCGTTTGGTGTTCAGTTTCATAAACTTCAAAATCATCTTCCGAAAGTGAAAATTTGTCCAAACCTGCTCTGCTGATTGCATTGTTAATTGTTTGGGTAAAATCAATGTTTGAAGGTGAATCACCAAAATTGAATTTCCGAGTTGAGTTGTCTCTTTCGATTCCTTTTCCTGAAAAAGGTGTTTCGTGTGAGCCAAATTGTTTTTTGTCCATATTGGAAAAAATATCTCGCAAGGAATCTTCGCGAATCTTTTTGTTACCTTTTGAAGTCAATCCCAGAACATCATTATTTTCTTTAATCATTCCTTGTTTCTTTAGGTCTTCAATGAAATCACCCATCGAAAGCCCTTCGCCCAAAACTCCATATTTTTTGTCAATTTGAGTTAGCCAATTTAGTGCTTCGTTCACGTCTCCACTTGTCGCAATCAAAAGTTTGCGGAACAAGTCCATTAGCTGGTCGAAGTTCGTTGCACTTAGGTCTTGGTTTTCAATGTATTTTGTAAATTTGTATCGCATTGTTTGACTTTCTTTTTTTTGTAAATTAAGCATTCAGATTTTTTTTACAAACAAATTTTGTTTACAAACATTTATGAGTCTTTTTAAAAACAAATTTAGTAATTCCCAAATTTTCGCAGTTTGCACTCTCTTCGGAATTTTTACGGGTGTATTTTATTATTTCCAATTTAATTACTCTTCTTTTCAAGCTGAATGGTATCAAGTTTTCCTTCCTGAAATTGTTTACTGGAACGTTTGGGGAGCAATTTTCATTTTGTCAAACAAAATCATTGAGAAATTTCCTTCGCAAAAAATCTTAAGTTTCAAATCACTTTTAGTTCACATTCCGTTAAGCCTGTTAATTCCTCTTTTGATGTTCATCTTTTACCTTTGGCTGATGTTTTTTTTCAAATTCATCTTCCAATTTCCGAACCCTGAATTCAAAATTTCATTTTTTGAAAGTGTCAAAAGTAATCTTTCACACACTTACATTTTGGGTCAAGGTTTCATTCTGGGATTTTTTATCTACTGGACTTTCATAATTTCCTCTTACGCAAAATCCTACTACGAAAATTTTGTTGAGCAAGAAATCCGAACCTTAAAATTAGAATCTGAACTCTCTAAAGCTGAATTCCAAGCTTTAAAAATGCAACTTCAACCTCATTTTCTTTTCAACACTCTAAACTCAATCTCTGCACTTTTGCAAACTGACACTGAGAAAGCCGATAAAATGTTAACACTTCTTGGCGATTTTCTGAGGCTTACTTTGGAACGAAAAAACGATTCTTTCTTGACTTTGGAAGAAGAGTTAAAGTTCACTAAAAATTACTTAAAAATTGAAGAAGTGCGTTTTGGTGAAAGGCTAAAAGTAATCTTAAAAATTCAAGATGAAATTCTGAAAGCAAGAGTTCCAAACTTGATTTTGCAACCTTTGGTAGAAAATGCAATTCAGCACGGAGTTTCTAAAAACATCGAAAAAGGTTGGGTTAAAATTATTGCTGAAAAATACCAAAACGATTTGAAACTTACAGTTGCAGACAGTGGAGCAAATTCTCAAACTCCTGTAAAAACCAAAAATAAAGGAATCGGACTTAGGAACACAAAATCACGCTTGGAACAGCTTTACGGAGATAATTTTACTTTTGGTTTTGGCAAAATTGAAGACAAAGGTTTTGAGGTAAAAATTAAAATTCCGCTTGAAATTATTGAAGGAGACTCGGTTTGAAGATTAGCGTTTTAGTCGTTGACGACGAACCTTTGGCAAGAAGCAAAATTGTAAATTGGCTAAAAAAATTTGACGAAGTTGCCGAAGTTCAAGAAGCTCAAAATGGCTTTGAAGCAGTAGAGTTGACTCAAAGTTCTAAAATTGATTTGATTTTCTTGGATATTCAAATGCCCGAAATGAGTGGATTTGAATTGTTGGAAAAAATTGAAAAATTACCACTTGTGATTTTTGTAACTGCTTTCGACAAGTTCGCAATCGAAGCATTTAAGGTAAATGCTTTGGACTACTTGCTCAAGCCTTTCGACAAAGAGAGATTTGAGAATGCATTTTTGAGAGCAATTGACCAACTCAAACAAATTGAGAATCTCGAATTTGCTGAAAAACTTCAATCACTTTTGGAGTCTCAAAAAGGCAAAGTTTTTTTAGAAAAAATAACTGTAAGACTTGGCAAAAAGATTTCAATTTTGGAAGTTCGAGAAATTAAATGGTTCAAAGCAGAAGGGAATTACGTTAAGATTTTTGCAGAAAGTGGAAATTTTTTGATTCGTGATTCACTCCTAAATTTAGAGAAGAAACTCAACCCACAAGAATTTCAACGTATTCATAAATCTTACATTCTGAACACAAACTTAATTCAAGAGCTACAGTCTGCTTCTCACGGAGATTACCACATTTTACTAAAAGATTCGACCAAGCTAACTTTAAGCCGAAATTACAAAGATAAATTTTGTAAGGCTTTGGAACTTAAAATCTGACCTTTTGAACCACAAAAAAATCCTTTTCATCACAAACCATTTCCAAAACAATTTTTAAAGTCTTAAAAATAGCTTGAATTTTTACGGGTAAAAAAATTTCAAGGGAAAAAAGAATGTTTAAAAAACTATTCACAAGCATTTTGTTTGTGGTTTCAGTTTCCGTGCAAATTAATGCACAGACAGTTTCTACGCTTTTTAATTCAATTGCTGCGGGAAGTTTGACGACTGACAGCGTTGGTAATGTTTACGCTTCTGACATTGTTGGAACGGGAACTAGTTGGAATAACATCAATGGAACAATTGTCAGGAAAATTTCTCCTGATGGCTCCCAAATTGAAACTTTCAAAACGGGTTTGCTCTTGCCAGTCGGAAATGCTTTTGATTCACAAGGTAATTTTTATTCTGCAAGTAACGGTAACAATTTGATAATTCGGACTTCACCGGCAGGAGTTGTTGATACTTTTGCACAACAGTTAGTGAGTCCGACAGGAATGTTAATTGACGAGCAAGATAATGTTTACATCGCAAATTTCAGTAGCACTTCTTTTTACAAAATCGCTCCTGACAAACAAGTGGAAGTTTACGCTTCTCACCCAGATTTGCTGAATGCAAACGGAATCACTTTCGATGAAACTGGAAATATTTACGTTGCAAATTGGACTGATGGAAAAATCAACCGAATTGACACAACAGGGCAAGTTTCGGTTTTAACGACAATTCCGCCAACTGGAGGTTTCGGAGCTGGTTACATTGTTTACAGAAACGGGATTTTCTACATCACCGGGCTTGGAACTCACAGAGTTTACTCTTTCAACACTTTTACAAATCAACTCGAAGTTTTGGCAGGTTTGGGAATTGCAGGTTACGAAGATGGCGATGCAAGTTTGGCAAGATTTCAACAACCGAACGGACTTGCAATTTCAGTTACAGGCGACACACTTTACGTTGCAGAAACAATTCAACGGCGAATCCGAATTATCACAGGAATTTTGACAGATGTAAAAGAAGAAGTGAACCTTTCATTACCGAACTACACTTTAGAACAAAATTTTCCAAACCCATTCAATCCTTCAACGGTTATCAATTATGAATTACAAATTACGAATTACGAATTTGGGGAATTGGTGATTTTTAACACTCTTGGAGAAAGAGTTAAGGATTTCGAGTTAAGGAACTCAAAAGGTTCTGTTACTTGGAATGGAACTGACAAAAATGGCAATCAAGTCTCAAGTGGAAATTATTTTTACAAACTAACAGCACCAAATTTTAGTGAAACTAAGAAAATGACTCTCATTCGTTAATGGTTAGAAAAAAGAAAAGGTCGTTGAAAGTATTCGAAACAACCTTTTCTTTTTTTAATATTAGTTTTCCCACGTTACAAAGTAGAAATACTTTTGACCGTTTGTAACTGCATTTGTATCTATAAAGCTTGGAATATTGCCTGTTGAAGTTGGGGAGTAAGTTCCGATTTCTGTTGATGTGGAGAAATCAGAAATTGTGTTTCTGTAAATTCTGTAAATTATTGCATCTGTTTTTTCTTCCCAACTCAAAATGGCTGAATTTCCAAAAGTAAGAATATTTAAATTTTGAATTGTGCAATTAGAAGGTTCTCCAGGTGAACCTTCGTTACCTAAAGTTCCAAAAGCAATCGAGCCTTTGCACCAATTATTTGCATCTGACGAGTTTTCGGTAAGGCTAATCCGTTCAAAAGATTTTCCTTGAATCGTGTTCCAAGTTGGGTTGTAATAAATAGAGTCAACTGTTCTCCCTTCTGAATCTTCCAAAATAATCACATCTGAGTAGTTATCTAAGGAAAAGTATCCGCCTAATAAATAGTCATAAGGAATACCATTACTTGCATACTTAGTAAAAACCGAGAAATCATTATTTTGAAGAACAAAATTATTTATTACAAAAACCTGTCCTGTAGAAGTTGTAATTGTCCAAGAAGACATATCAATTGGTTGTGAAGTCGTATTAGCAATTTCAAAAAATTCAGATGAATCAAAAATTGTCTGCGAAAGACCGAAATTAAGGAATTCAGAAATGGCAATATCACCTAAAACTTGGAAATTCGTTAAAAGAGTGTCATTATCAGGGTTTATATCTTGGTTTAATTTTGTTATTACTTTTACATCATAAATTCCACTTTTATAAAACCTTAATGAATCGAAAGCAACAGTAGAACTACTAATGGGTAGAATAAACGGTACATCTTGTAAACTATTGTAAACTTGAGAATTATTCAAAGAAATAGATATTTCAACTTCAGTAAGCGGTGAAGTAAAAACAGTGTCCAAGTTTGAAATCTCGATTTGTGGTGAGTAACCTTGACCAGCTTCAAAATTATTTTGCGAAATTAGTTGAGTTGGAGAAATGTCAGCAGTTGGAAATTCAGGTTCCTTCACAAGCCAAGGCGACAAAGAAACTTTTCCTGAAATACTTTCACCTTGCCCATTTGGACTTTGAATTGAATGAAAAGGACCTGATAAATCTCCCCACCAATTATTGGTTACATCAAGAGTTGCAGAGGTTTCATTTTGCAAACCATAAAAATTACTTAGCCCAAGAGTATTATTTCCCATAATCATATTTTCGGTAATTATCGGAGAACCTGCACCAATCCTAATTCCATTTCCCTCTGAACCAATAATTTTAGAATTTGTAATCGTAAGCGTGGATGCTTCGCTGTAAATTGCACTTCCGTTAATAGTACCGCCATCTCCCATTCTTTCAACTAAAACATAATCAAGAATTGAACCTGAACTGTTCGCATCAAAAACTATACTTCCTCCATAAATAGATGGAGCAGGATTAGTTCCGATAAATTTTATAGAATCTTGTGGTGTTCCGTCAGCAATAAGAGTTCCTATAACGATTAATTGCTTTGTATAATTTGGAAATCTAAATTCTGTTCCCGGCTCAAGTGTCAAAGTATCATCATTTGCAATTGCTACAAAATCAATCAACTCATAAACAGCTTTTGGCAAAAACTTAGATTCTGTTGCAATACTTATTTCAAGTCTAACTTTTTCAAATGAATTACTACTATTTGGCACACCTGCTACATTTGAAAAAATATCATAATCGTTGTTCAGAAAAATACAATCTTTCATTAAGGTCGGGTTAGTATTACCATAATATCCTATTTGACAATTTGCAATTAGACAGTTTTCAATAACTGGATTACTACCACTACCACTAACGCTAATTCCACTCCATTCTGAATCTATTACTTCTGTATTTGTAATAGAGAGAGAAGAAGTCTGAGTCCAAATGCCTCCCATTCTATTTAATAAAACGTAATCCAAAATTGAATTAGTACTACTTTGAGTAAAATAAATTGTCCCGCCATAATCTGAACTATCTCTATAAAATTTAATCGAATCTTGAGGAGTTCCATCTGCAATCAAAGTTCCCTCAACAACCAAACTTCCACCCGAAGTTCCAATCCTAACATTAGTTCCTTTTTCAATTGTCAAGGTGTTTCCATTTGAAACCGTAACATCACCTTTTAAAGTATAATTTGCTTTTTGCCAATTTACAGATTGTGTTATGGTATCACCTGAAACCTCAGCATTGAAAAAAATATTACTTGTATCAGGAACACTTTCAGGGTGAGATAGGACATCGAAATAATTTCCGGAAAAGCTACAATTCTGAATAATTGGTGAACCTGAAAAAATCCAAATCCCATAGTCTTCTGAGTCAATTACTTGAGAATTTGTGATGGTTAAAGATGAAGAATTCACAAAAATTCCACAGTCAAGACTTGAGCCTTCGTCTCCCATTTTTTCAACCGAAACATAATCTAAAACCGAACCTGAACTGCTTGAATTGAAAATCAAATTCCCACCGTGAACAGAAGGATTTGAATTGCTTCCATAAAATTTTATAGAATCTTGAGGAGTTCCATCTGCAATTAAAGTTCCATTTATAATAATTCCAATATTTGAATTAGGAAATTTTATTTCTGACCCCGAATCAATTTCTAAAGTGTTTCCAAAGGCAATTGTCATATCGCCTAACAAAGTGTAATTCGCATTTTGCCAAATCGAAGATTCTGTCATAACTCCACTTAAGACTTCTACATTCTCGAAAGAATTGCTTGTATCGGGAATACTTGATGGATGAATTTTCAAATCTGAAACATTATTTATAAAAGTACAATTTTGAACTTTTAAAGAGTCTGAGCTTGAGAAAAGCCCAATTGAGTTATTAATAAAATTGCAGTTCTGAATTGTAGGAAAAACCAAGTCAACTCTCAAGCCATAAACTTCTGAGCCAATAAATTGAGAGTTTGTAATTGTTATTGAAGATGTCTGAACAAAAACTCCACTTTGATAAGAAGCATTACTATCTCCCATTTGTTCAACCAAAACATAATCAAGAATTGAATTCGAACTAACTGAACCAAATCTCAAATAACCGCCATAAATCGAAGAATCTGGATTAGTTCCATAAAACTTTATGGAATCCTGAGAAGTTCCGTCAGCAATTAAAGTTCCGTAAATGAAAAGTTCTTTGTCATAATTTGGGAATTGAACTTCGACTCCCGGTTCAATTGTCAAAGTAATTCCATTAGAAACCGTAACATCTCCAACTAAAACATAAGGACTGTTTGCTAAAGTCCAGGTTTCATTTGTAGAAATTGTTCCACTAACATTTGTTGCAAAAACTGTTTTGATACAACTCAAGAATAAGAACCCAAGAAATAATATTCGAAAATATCTAGACATCTTCTCCTCCCGAGAAATCTTTATAATGTCTTTCCAATTATTTTTATGTCTTCTAAATTTATCTCTCAAACTCCTAAAACTCAAGGTGTTTTAAGGAAAGCTTTCATCAACATTTTTTTAAAAATTCTAAGTTACTTTGGCTTTTTTAAAATTTCATTGCAATTTTTAAGTTCTTCAACCACCCCCAGTTTTTCGTTTTCACAAACTAAAGTTTGAAACGAAAAACTTCCCCTCCTTGTCAAGGAGGGGAGAAATTAGAATTTACGAACTTCAGTTTGTGAAATTCTAATTTCGGGGGTGGTTTGACACACTTCTAAATTTGCATTAGTCTTTTTAAAATTCGTTTCGTCTCCATTCAACGAACTTTGCTAACAATTCTCTCTAATAATTTTAGCTAAAACTTTCACTCCGTCAGTAAGACTTGCTAAACCAGGTTGAAGCATCAAAATTGGGTCAACTTCAAATATTTTGTTGTTTTTTACAGCAGAGATTTTTTGCCAATTTTTGCGATTCGGAATTGTTTCGTCGTATTTTTTGCCACACCAACAAGAGAAAATAATTTCAGGATTTCTTTCGATTACTTGTTCGGCAGTAACGAATCTTTCTTTTGCTGATTGCCCTTTTCGTAATTCTGCAAAAATGTCAATTCCACCTGCGATTTCGATTAATTCACTAACCCAACGAATTCCTGAAATTATCGGCTCGTCCCATTCTTCAAAATAAACTTTTGGTTTTCGCTTTAATTTTGAGGATTCCAATTTAATTAGTTCAAGATTTAAGGCTGTTTTTTCGGCAAGTTCTTGAGCTTTCTTTTCCCTTCCGATAATTCCACCGATTACCAAAATCGACGAAAGGATTTCTTCAACAGACCTTTGGTTGAAAGTAAAAACAGGAACTCCGAGTTTTACAAGGTCTTTAGAAATGTCTGCTTGAAGGTCTGAAAATGCTAAAACTAAGTCAGGTTTTAGGCTTAATATTTTATCATAATTTGCTTGAATAAAAGCTGAAACGCTCGGTTTCTTTCGTGCTTCGATAGGTCTTTTTGTGTAAGCGGAAACTCCAACAACTTTGTCTCCTGCTCCAAGTGCGTAAAGAATTTCTGTAGTTTCTTCTGTTAAACAAATAATTCGTTTTGGGTAGTCGAATTTGAATTTCATAATTTTTTAAAAATCAAAAGCCATTTTGGCTCTTTTTTGTAATTCAATGCAATCAGTTGAGCTCAATTTTCCTACTTTGTAACGAACCATTGCAGGACTAAGAGAAGCAATTTTTATTCTTACCCAAGAAGATTTAATTAGATTAGCACTTTCCCACTCTTTGATTTCATAATCAAAAATTGTAGAATGCGGAACAGAAGTTATCATTGCTACAATAACACTTTCAGTAATTTTTTGATAAACTTTTGTGCTAAGAACAACAGTTGGTCTAGTTTTGGAGGAAGTTAAATCTGTGAAGGGAAAAGGAATCAAAACAATGTCTCCTTGCTCAAACATTGTAGATTTCTCGCCAATTGTCGTATTCGGAATCTTCTTCATTTTCCCAATCTTCTTCAAAAGAACTTGAAGCTACTTTAAACCACTCTAAATCCTGTTCTGAAATTGAAGATTTGTTTTTTAATCTTTCAACAATCTTTTTGAGCATTTCAATTTCTTTTGGTTCTAAACCTGTTACGTCAATGTTCAATGTTTTGCCTTTAAAATTAAATTGTCTCAGAAAATTTAATTTAAGTAAGAAATTTACGCAAGTTGTTCTTAAAATAAAAAATGCTCCAAAACTTTAAAGAACTTGGAGCATTTTCTATTTTAGTATTGTTAGAGTATTCTAGGCAGTTTCTGTAATACTTTCGAGGTTTCCTTTGTAAAGAAATTCTTTTGGATCTAAGCCTTGAAAACCATTTTCTAAAAGTTCTTGTAAATCTTTAAGACCTTCTTCTTTTTTTACAAAAACTCCGGGTTTTCCTGTGTAAAGTTGTGCAACAAAGAAAAACTGTGTCAAGAAATTTTGGATTCTTTGAGCTTGAGTTTCACTTTCTGCAAAATCTGGAAAATTTCCATTTACAAAAAGTTTTTGAACTTTTGCAGTTACTTCTTTTTGTGCCTCACTCAAAACTTTTGATTTTGAAGCAATTACATCAACTGCTGGATAAATTCCTTTCTTCGCCAACTTTCCATTCAGAATTATTTCAGAATCAAAGTTTAAATTTTCGCTGTTTTTGTGTTCAGGAAAACAACTTACCAAAGTCAGAACTTGCCCGTTTTGCAAATTCGGGAAAAATTTGATTTCTCCGTCCAAAACTCTGTCGTCAATTACTAACAGAACTTTTTCATTTTTTGCCAATTCTTCCGCAAGTGAAATTGTGTTATTTAAGGCTTCACTAAAAATTTCCTGTGAATCGTTTGCCTTTGTTAGAACCGAAACAATTTCACCTGCAAGGTTGCATTCTTTGAATTCTAAGAGAATGTCTTGCCACTCACGACTTCTTTCTTCGACTGCAAGCCAAATGACTTTTCCTCCAACTGTTTTGAGGAAATTTCTGATTAACTCCATTTCCAAGACCAACTTTCCACACCAAGAAGGTCCGGAAATTTTTGAAATTCCACCAAAAGTTAGAGGGGTAAAAACATCAATTGATTTAATTCCCGATTCAAAAGTTGTCTTCTCTGAATTTGAATTAGTAGAAAAATCATAGTTTTTCTTTTCAATTTCGATTCTGTCGCTTGAATCAATTCCATTTAATTTATAATCAAAAATTTTACCAAAGATTTCTTGAGTGTTCATTTTATTTACCTTCCAAAGTTTTTACAGTTTTTGCATTTTCATTAATTTTTGCCCAATCCAAAGCAGTAAGTCCATTTGAATCTTTTAGTTTGATTTCTGCTCCACTTTGGACAAGCAAATCCACCATTCCGATTGATAAATTTGATTTGTAGTCAAAAATTTGACCAAACATTTCTTGAGTTTGCATTTTATTTACCTTCCAAAGTTTTTACGATTTCTGTGTTTTCATTAATTTTTGCCCAATCCAAAGCGGTAAATCCGTTTGAATCTTTTAGTTCGGTTTTTGCTCCATTTTGGATTAACAAATTCACCATTCCAATGGAATTGTTTGTTGCTGCCCAATGCAAAGGAGTTCTACCGAATTTGTCTTTTGTGTTGCAATCAATTCCGCATTCCAAAAGTGCTTTCAAAATTTCCTCATTCCTTTGTGCGACTGCAAAATGAATTGCTGAAGCGTGAGATTTTTTGTCTTCCGAAGAAGCACCGTTTTTAATTAAAATTTTTGCGACTTCTGTAAAGTTGTATGAAATCGCAGTAAAAAGTGGAGTTTTCCCGCTCCAATCGGAAACATTGATTTCAGTTTTTTGCTCAATTAAAAATTTTACAATTTCGACATTTCCACAAAAAGCTGCCCAATGTAAAGCTGTCCAACCGTCTTGGTTGCTCGTTACATTTTCGTTTGTGCTTGCGTCGTAAGAAGTTTGCCCGAAGTGAATTCTTGTCGAGTAACGTGTTCCTTCTTTGCTTTCTTGGTAGTTGAGCAAGTTTGCATTCTTTGCAACAATCTCTTTTATTTTTGGCAGATTTTCGTTTCTGATTGCATAAAAAAGTTCAAATGATTTTGCAAAGTAATTTTCCTGTTTTTGAGGCATTTGGTTAAATCTTTCTTTTATTTTATTTCTTGAGAGTTGCAGCCTTTTCTTGACTGTTGTTAGCGGTAAGTCGAACTTTGCCGCAATTTCCTTTTGCGAGTAACCCGATAAATAAAATAATTTTGCGATTTCGATTTCTTTTGGAGGTAAGTTGTCCAACTCTTCGACAATTTCTTCAAACTGCTCATTTTTTTCAGAGTAACGAAAATTTTTGAGTGAATCCAAAGTTGTGTGTTGGACTTTGTTTTTACGATTAAACCTTTCGCATTTACCGATTATGATTTTTTTGAGCCAACTCGAAAAAGCTTTTGGTTCTTTCAGATTTTGCAATTTCAACCACGCTTCAATAAATGCTTCTTGCGTAACGTCTTTTGCAAAATTTTTATCCCTAACTTTTTCGTAACTTATAAAATAAGAACTTTGGCTAAATCTAACCACAATCTTAGAAAATGACTTTGCATCACCTTCTTTAGATTTATTTATCAGAATTTCTAAATTTTCAATCATTTCTGAGGAGTTTCTTAAGTTTTTATTTTAGAGTGCCAATTGAAATGCAAAAGGTGAATTAATTTTTCAAAAAAGTTTTATCTTGTGCAAAAAATTACAACGAAGTATATTTTTTATTTCAAGAAATTTGACCAAATGAATACTGAAAACGATAAAAAAATCTGCCCAATTTGCGAACAAGAAAACAGTTGCAGTTTACTTCAAGGTAAATCAAAATGCTGGTGCTTCAACCGAGAATTTCCACCTGAACTTTTGGAACTCGTCAGCGAAAAAGAACTTTCTTGCATTTGTGAAAACTGTCTTGAAAAATTCACAGAATTAAAAGTCCCTCTTGGAAGAGGGATTTAGGGAGATGTTAAAAACATTCCGAGTAACTGCAACTTCAAAATTAGGAAAAAATAATGGAATGTATTTTTTGCAAAGGAACAATGGAAAAAGGTTTTGCACCTTTCCAAATTGATAGAAAAAATTACCACTTTACTTTAGAAAAAGTTCCTGCTTGGGTTTGCACACAATGTGGAGAAAAGTATTTTGAAGAAAATGAAGTTAAAAAAATCCAAGAATTGTTAGAAAAGATTGACTCTGAAACAAACGACTTTTCAAAAGTCGCATAAAAATTTTAGGAAAATAAATGCTTTTTGAACCTTACAAAATAAATTCAATGACACTTCCGAATAGAATCGTTCTTCCTGCAATGGTTACAAGACTCAGCGGAGAAGACGGATTTGTCAACAAAGAAATTCACGACCGTTACATTCGTTTTGCAAAAGGCGAAGTTGGTTTGATTGTCGTCGAAGCAATGGCAATTCACACGGCAAAAAGTGGTCCATTACTCAGACTTTCAGATGATAAATTTATCCCTGGGCTTCGAGACTTAGCAAAAGAAATTCACGAAATCAGTCCTTCCAAAGTTGTGCCTCAAATTATTCACTTTCTTAAAGTTGCACGTTCAGGTTGGCGACAAAAAATCCAAGACCTTTCGATTGCAGACATCAAAGGAATTATTAAAAATTATGGAGAAGCCGCTTACCGTTCAGCCGAATGTGGATTTGACGGAGTTGAACTTCATATGGCTCACGCATATACAGTTTCATCTTTCCTTTCTCGCAAAAACACAAGACGCGATGAATACGGAGGAAAATCAATCGAAAACAGAATGCGTTTGATGTGCGAAGTTTACGAGGAAGTCCGAAGAAGTGTTGGCAAAGATTTTCCAGTTGGAGTTCGTTTTGTCGGTGAAGAAGGAATTAAAGGTGGTTATTCAACAGAAGATTCAAAAATTATCGCTCTAAAAATGGCTCAACTTGGATTCGATTACATCAGCGTTTCAGCAGGCGGAAAATTTGAAGATGCAGTAAAAAAGGAAGGTGAACCACCTTATCCTTACACAGGTTACAGCGGAGACAAATGTATGCCAGGAAGTCAATATCCTGACGCTTACAACATCTACTTACCTGAAGCTATCAAAAAATACATTAATGCAAATGGTTACAACACTCCGATTGTCGGTGCAGGAAAGATTTCTAAAAGCTCAACTGCGGAAGAAATTCTTGAAAATGGACAAGCGGATTTAATCGGAATGGCAAGAGCTCTTCTCGCTGACCCAGATTTACCGAAGAAAATTCGTGAAGGAAGAGAAGACAAAGTTGTTGAGTGTATTTACTGGAATATTTGTAAAGGACTTGACGAAGCATTCAAAAAAGTAACTTGCGGACTTTGGCCCAAAGGTGCAGTTCAAGCTCCTGAAAGCAATGATGAAAGCATTCCTGAATGGGAAACCGACGGAAAGTTAAAAGCAGAAATCAAAAAAAGTGCAATTCATTTGAAGTGGGAAACTGCAACTGACGACGAAGAAATTATGGGTTACGATGTTTTCCGTTCTGAAAACGGATTAGATTTTGAAAGAATTTACGCTGTAAAAAGACCTTCTTACCAAGACAACACAGCTTTCAGCGGAAATTCTTACTCTTACTTTGTCAGAGCTTACGATTTAGCAGGAAACAAAAGTGTAAAATCAAATGTTGCAGAAATTAGATTCTAAAATGAAGACACTAAAAGAAATTCAAGAAATTTTAATAAAGCATGAAAACCAAATTAAGAATGGTTTTAAAGTTCAAGAGATTGGAATCTTTGGTTCTTACTCAAAAAATGAACAAAGTAATTCGAGCGATGTTGACGTTTTAGTCCTTTTTCAAAAAGACGGAAAATCTTTCGATAATTTTATGGACTTGAAATTTTACTTAGAAGAACTTCTTGAAGAAAAAATAGATTTAGTTCTCAAAAATGCATTAAGAGAAGAAATTAAAGATGAAATATTAGAGGACACAATTTATTTCTAAGTCAAAAAGAAATTACTTAATGTTTCTTAGTGATATTTTGGAATCTTGTAGAAAAATTCAAAAGTACACTAAAGAGAAATACTTTGAGGATTTGATTTCTGAAGAAATGCTTTTGGATGCACTTGTTAGAAATTTGGAAATTATTGGCGAAGCGGCTAAAAATATTCCAACTGATGTAAAAGACAGGCATTCTCATATAGAGTGGAGAAAAATTGCAGGACTTCGAGATTACCTAATTCACGTTTATTTCGGAATTGACGAAGAAATACTTTGGGACATTGTAAAGAATAAAATTCCAAAACTTCAACAAGACATAAAAGAAATTCTCAGACACGAACAATCTTAAGGAATAGATTTGACTTTAAAAAACAAAACTGCACTCGTAACAGGTGCAAGTCGTGGAATTGGAAAAGCAATCGCTTTGACTTTAGCAAAACAAGGTGTGAATTTAATTTTGACTGCAAGAAGCACTGATTCATTGAATTTGACTTTAGCAGAAGCAGAGAAATTTGGTATAAAAGGCAAAGTTTTTTCTTGTGATTTTGCGAAAAAAAGTGAAGTTGGAAACCTGATTTCACAAGTTAAAAATCATTCACAAATTGACATTTTAATCAATAATGCAGGAATTGCAGAAAGCTATCCTTTGCTCAAGACAAGTTTTGAAGAATGGCAAAGGCATTTTGCTGTAAACGTTGATTCGACTTTCCTTTTGACTCAAGCATTTATTTCCGAAATGGCTGTGAAAAAATGGGGAAGAATTGTGAACGTTGCTTCAACTGCGGGAAAAGTTGGTTACGCTTACACTGCTGCTTACACTGCTTCCAAACACGCTTTACTTGGTCTGACAAAAGTTGCTGCACTTGAATTTGCGAAAAAAGGTGTAACCGTAAATGCAGTTTGTCCTTCTTTTGTAAACACAGAAATTGTGAGCAAAAGTATCCAAAAAATAAATGAAACAACAGGAATGAAAGAAGACAAAGCACGCGAAACTCTGTCGAGACTTTCACCACAAAACAGACTTTTAGAAACACAAGAAATCGCCGATTTGACTGTCTTTCTCTGCTCAAAAGAGGCAAAGGGAATTACAGGTCAAGGAATTAATATTGATGGCGGAACTCTAACTTTTTAGTAAAATGAGATTTTAAAATGGATAAAAATACAGTAAAACAAATCGCTTTTGAAGCACGACAAAAACTCGGCGAGAAAGCAACACCTGAATTAGTTGAAAAAGTGGTAAGAAGAACTTTGGAGTTGATGGGAAATAATGAAATTGCTACCCAAACAAAAAATACATTTTCAGAAAAACTGACTGGAATTTTAACTGTCGTCGGTAATTCAGAAAAACTTGACTCTGTTAGAAGTTTAATAAAAAGCTCACACTGTAAAATTTTTGTTGAACAAAGCTTTAACGTTAGAGATAGGCAAGTAACACATTTTTCGATTGATTGTTCCGAAAGCATTGCATCACCACAGGAAGTTGTAAAGCAAATTAATCAACTGGGTTCTTTAGAAAGTCATTTTTTTAAAATCTAAACTTTATAAATAAAAAAAGGCAATTTGAATTAACAAATTGCCTTTTAAATGAGGTATTTGAGAAATTTATTGTTTTATCAATCCAGGAATTTGGAAAATATTCAAAATATTAATATTTCCAATAGTTGGTAAATACCAATCTGTGTTATTTTCCCCGCCACTTTGAGCCCAATCATCAAAATTGTAGTAAGCATTTAAAATGTCAACTTTTTCTTTTGGATAGTCGAAAGAGTTTGGCATTGAAATCGCCCAAGGTAATCCACTCGCAGTTTTGTAGTAATTGCCAGTTAGCTGATTGCTTGCATCATCTGCTGTTCCAAGAAGTGAAAGGTCAGCTAAAGCTGTTGGTTCAGTATCTGGTAAATGCACTTCGTGAGTTCTGTCTCTGTCAACAAACATAAATGGGTTAAAAGGAGGTTGCAAAGCATCTAACTCTAAAGATGAAAGAGGTGGATTCAAAGTGAAACTAATTTGTGTAGTATCAGGTTCAACGTAAGCAACTCCACTTTCTGTGTTTACAAAAATCGAACCGTTTGGTGGTTGCATAATATTACTAACATTATCATAAACTATGAAAACTGTTTTATCACTTGCATGACCTGCTTCAAGTCCTTGGGCATTTGTGTTAATAAAGCTTTCAGTTAAAGATTGAGACCTTGCAAAATTTGTTACTTTAGCTTGTGGAATATTCATCTCAACACCAAAACCATTTTTTAATGTCGCTCCAACAGCTTTTGCAACGTAAGTAGCTTTTACTTCAACTAACTCATTACTTGCATTTACAACTCCTTGATATTTGTAATCAATAGCTAAGTCATTGAAATCAAAATCTCCTTGATTTGGCCATCTATCTTCAAAAACCAAGCTTCCAAAATTCCCATTGTCAGGATAAAAAAGATTGAATGCTTTTGTAGCATCATTTGGATAATCATCAACTTTATCAGAAATTCCATCTCCATCAGTATCAGCATCAGGTTGAATTACGTGAATATTATCAACAAACCAACCAGAATAATTTTGAGCAATTCCATCAACTGTATCAAAGTAAAATCTAATTTGTATGTTTTGCCCAGCAAAGTCTGATAAACTTAATTCAGTGGAAATCCATCCACCACTATTTCCACTTGGAGCTAAACCTGAAATAGATTTCTGTTTTGGGATTCCACGAAGTTCTGTCCAATTACTTCCACCGTCGTTAGAAACACTAACCATACAATAATCCCACCAAAATTCAGTTTTATATTTTTCATCAAAAACTAAAACTAAACCATCATCATTAGGCAAACTAACTTGAGGCGATACAACTGCTGTATTAATTCTATTCCCTGTAGCATAGTTTCCAGAACTATTAATTCCACACCACATTGCATTTGTCGAACCTCCTTCTGGACCAGGATTTTTCGATACAATATGCCAAAGGTCATCATTACCAGAATAAACCTGAGTTGTCCAACCACCAATTCCACTTTCAAAATCTTCGAAGAAAAGTGTAATTGTGTCAGTTCCAGCGACACTATTTGTAGTTTTGCTAAATACCGCTTCTGAAACTTCTGCTCTATCACCTGAATTATTTGAAGGGCTTGAATTTCCTGTTCTAGTTTGAGGAATTGTATTCTCGTCAGGATAAGAATAAGTGTGCGAAGCCTCTCCACTAAGAATCGGAATTTCAATTGTTTTGTAATAAATTGAAGAATGATTAGTAGCCACGAAAATACTTTCAAGGTAAGTTGCCAAACTCAAATCCCTTTGAAAAACACCTTGTGAGTTTGTTACTCCTTGAGTTAATAATTGCCCACCATTTTCAGGGTCATCATTATAAATTTTAAAAACTGCTCCATCAATTGGTTGGTTATCAAAATCAGGTGCTGTAATTTTTATTGTTACTGTTTCCACAGTTTCAAAATTAAATCCTTCTGCAACTTTTATTTCATTAGTTGTATCAGGAGTCAATTCAGCAGAATCATCATTTGTACAACCAATCATCAAAAGTACTGACGCTGCCAAACTTAACTTTGCTAAAGAGTTAAAAGTTTTCATGGTCTTGCTCTACATTGATTTAATTTATAAATTTAAATAATTATTTACTTGTGTTGTCTTACGGAAACTAAAATAAAAAATAATACTCAAAAATTTCTCGTTTTCGATGAACATTCTTTTTTGAAAGGTGAATGATGAGTAATATAAGTTTTCTGAATAGAAAAAGAAGGCTCAGTTTATTTTCTGTAATTCTTCTTCAAGTTCTTTGTTTGCTTGAATGAAGTAAACTTCAAGTTCGTCAATTAAGTTTGGGAGTAATTCTAAATTTATTTTCTGTGCAGAAAATCTTTCGATGTTCAAGACAATACTATCTAAGTCTTTATTTCCTAAAGTCTTCGCTGTTGGTTTGTATTTGTGGGCAATTTCTCGAACTCCCTCATAATTTTTAGTAGCTAAATTTTCTTTGATTATTTCTAGAATTGAAAGATTAGTTCTGATAATCATTTCAAGAGTTTCTTTCAAGAATTCTCGGTCATCTTTGGAATTTCCGCTTAAAAAGCCTTCAAAATAAGAAAGGTTAAATAATTTTTCCACTCTCAGAAACTCAATCTAAATTAGGTTTAGGCTTTTCATTAATTCATCTTTGTAGGACTTTCCAATTGGAATTAATTTTTTATCAATTACCAAAGTATTATCCTCAATTACAGAAATCTTATCTTTCTTAACAATGTAAGATCTATGAACTCTGACAAAATCATCAGAAGGAAGTTTTTCAATAATTCCCTTCATTGTCGAATGCACTGTAAATTTTCCATTTGGGGTAAGAATATTTACATAATCAGACATCGATTCAATCCACATAATATCATTTGTACTAATTTTTACAAGTCGTGAATTAACTTTTACAAAAATATTTGTGTCTTCTGAAGTAGAATGATTTTGTTGCTCTTCAGTATCAAAACTTTCTTTAGCTTTTGTAACAGCTTTTAAAAATCTTCCATAATTAACTGGCTTTAAGATGTAATCTGTAACATCGTGTTCAAATGCTTCAACAGCATATTCTTCGTGCGAAGTTATCAAAATGATTTGCGGTTTTTCTTTAAAATTTTTGATAAATTCAATTCCTGTCATTTCAGGCATCTCAATATCAAGAAAGATTAAATCAACCTTTTCTGTACGTAAAACATTAGAAGCCTCAATTGCGTTAGAGCAAAGTTTCACTAATTTTAGAAAATCAGTTTGCTCCACACAACGACTTACCATATGTCTTGACATATCGTCGTCATCAACTACAATACAGTTCATTAACATTTGAATTTCTTAGCCTTGTGTTATTAGAAAGATTTCTAAAAATAAAACATTCTCATTAAACTTTGTAAGAAATTTTGTTTTTATTTTTTAGATGTTTAAGTCAAGCACCAATGGAATGTGGTCTGAAATCCTCAAACCTTCAAAATCTTGAGTTTCAATTACTTTTGTAAAAATATTTTTCTTTCGTCTCTTAAAATCTTCTAAATCGCTTTTGACAGCAAACCAATCAAGTTTCATCGGGATTTTTCCGTCCCATTTTGCAAGCCTCTTTTTAGCGTAATTCAAAAGAAATTTTGGCATTAATTCAAGTGCCTTTTTACTCGCAATTTCATCAGCAACTTCAAAAAACAAAGTTCCCTTTTGCTCTTCATTGAAGTCCTTAAAGTTGTAACCGTATTCATTTAATTTATCAAAAATTGGCTTTTCAAATCTTTTGAATGGCACTAAATAATTTTCAATCGTTTCGTCAATCCCAAAAATAAAACCTTTGTAAAGCATTTCTCTGACTGTCGAAAAGTAATTACTAAAATCCCAAGTTGTTGTATTAAAATCTCCACCAATTATTTGAGTTTCGGCTTTTGTTTTTCCCAAACTTTCTAAGATTCCTTGTAATTGTTCTGCTCGTTGTTTCGGCGAAGCTCCAGAATCCAAGTGGGCAACTCCTAACCCTAAACTTTTTTCCCCAATCTGAATTTTTGCCACGCAAGATTTTTTACTTCCGAGTCTTTTTTCAGAGCTAGTAAACTTGTCTTTGAGAATTGACAAAATAGCATTTTCACAATGAGTTATTTTGAATTTGGAAAGAATTGCACTTCCGTGAAGCCCCAAAGAATTTGGAATTTTATGAGAAGTTTCTCCGTGAGTGCCTTTTGAAAGGACAAGGTAAGAGTTTGCAAAACAGTAATTCATTTGAAGTGCAAGTGCTATTTCTCTTGCAACATTTTTGTTCTGACTTCTTCCCATTCCATTATCAACTTCTGACAAAAGTAAAATATCTGCTTCTGCAAGAATCGACTCGTTTTGCAAAGCCCAAATGATTCCTTTTAAATTTTTGCCTCTTTCGATGTTCCAAGCAACAACACGAATTTTTTCTTTTGTTTCACAATTTTTTGAAATTGAATTATCCCACTCAATTCCGTTTACCACTTCTGAAATTTGATTTTTTAACTTTGCATAAAGTGGAGAATTCTCAAAATTTTTTCTCTGTTTAAATTTTGAAATTTCACCAAAAAGTGGAGTTAGTTGGTGAGTTAAAAAATGTTTTTCCTCTTTAATCTCTAACATTCCGAACTGAGTTTTAGTTTAGTTTATCCAAAATTTTTGAAGTACTTTGTTGGCTTTCAAATTCAAAAACAACAACTTTTCCGCCGTTTGCTCCAACAACTTCTTTTCCAACAATTTCTTCAAGTTTGTAGTCTCCGCCTTTTACTAAAAAATCGGGTTTTAGTTTCTCAATAATTTTCAAAGGCGTTTCTTCTGAAAAGGCAAAGATTCCGTCCACAAATTCCAAAGCAGAAAGCATTTCCAACCTTTCCGAAAGTTCAAAAATTGGTCTTGAGTTGCCTTTCAATTTTTTAACGGAACTATCGGAATTCACAGCAACAAAAAGGTAATCGCCAAGACTTTTAGCTTTTCGTAAAAGTTGAATGTGTCCGTTGTGCAGAACGTCAAAACAGCCGTTTGTAAAAACAAAAATTTTGTTTTCTTTCTGCAAAGAATTCCGAATTTCTAATGCTTCTTTTAAGGTCAAAGTTTTAGTTTTCTCTTGAATAATTTCCTCAAAATTCACAACCGAAGTTCCTTGTTTTGAAACAACTTGTCCAGCAGCAAGGTTTGCGATTTTACAAGCGAAGTGCAAGTCTTTTGTCAAAAAATGAATCGGAGCTAAAACCGCTAAAAAAGTATCTCCAGCTCCAGTAACATCGAAAATTTCTTTTGCTTTTGTTTCCTCGCTTACGACTTTCTCGTTTTCTAAAAAACAAACACCTTTTTCAGCAAGAGTTACGACAACATTAGAAATTTCATTTTGACTTTGAATTTTTTCAAGAATTTTAGAGGCATTTTCTAAAGTAAATTTTTCGTTAGTTGCTTCTGAGATTTCTGTTTGGTTTGCGAGAACCAAAGTCGAGTTTTGGTAAGTGCTAAAATCCTTAGACTTCGGAGCAACGTAAACAGGCTTTCCAACTTTCAAAATTTCTTGAACAAGCTCCTTTGAGACAACACCTTTTGCGTAGTCAGAAACGATGAAGAAATCAAAATTTTTAAGTTCATCTTTTTGCGGAAGTTCTAAGTTTAGTCTTTCAGTTTGCTCAAAATCTGCCCTAAAAAGCTGTTGTCCTTGAGCGATAAACCTTCGTTTTGTAGTCGTTGGGAAGTATTTCTGCTCTTGTAAAAAATCGGCTAAAATGCCTTTTTCTTCCAAAATCTGTTTTACCCTTTTACCATTTTTACCAGTTCCCAAAACTCCCAAAACTGAAACTTCAACTCCACAGGCTTTTAAATTCAAAGCCAAGTTTCCCGCTCCACCAAGAGTGAAACTTTCAAATTTTTCCTTAAAAACAGGAATCGGTGCTTCGGGCGAAATTCTTTCGCAATCACCAAAGACGTAGTGGTCAAGCATCAAATCGCCGATTACAAGAACTTTGAGTTCCTTGAAATTTTCTGTTAGACTTTTAATTTTTCAAACCTATTTCATTTTAAAAGGTGAGTTTTAAAATTAATTGATTTACGTAGATAAAAAAATAATTTGATTTCAAAATTTATTTTTTAAATTAGTTGCCGAAGCAACAAAATAAAGATTTTATGAAACCCAAAGATTTTACATCAGCAGGAATGGAAAAAGCTCCTGCTTACCTGATTTACAGAACTGCTAGAGTTTTGAGAATGTTTTTTATCAAAATGATGAAAAACAGCGGAAATGACTTAACTCAAGAACAGTGGTTAATTTTAAACCGAATTAGAAACCAAGAAGGGATTTCACAAACTGAACTTTCTGACAGTGTTTTTAATGATAGACCAAACATCACAAGAATTGTTGATTCCCTCATAAAAAGAAATTTTGTAACTCGCAGGAAAGATGCAAATGACGGCAGAAAGTTTAATGTTTTTCTTACTAAGGAAGGTGAGATTTTCGTTGAAAAAATTACCAAAGTCGTCGAAAAGGAAAGGGAAAGGATTTACAAAGGAATCTCAGAAAATGAACTTGAACAATTGAGTAACTTCTTACAAAAATTTGAAAAAAATATTCTCGAATAAAAAAAATTTAATCTATTAGTTGCCTAAGCAACAATTATTTTAACTCAAAACCAATAAGGAGAAAAAAATGAATTTTCAAAAACATTTTTTCCTAACAACACTTTCAATTTTAACAATTCTTTTAACAAATGTTTTCGCTTCTGAAAAGGAAGACCGAGAAGCAATTCGGCAAACGATTTCTTACTTTGTTCAAAGCGGAGACACTCAAAGCTCTAAATTAGGCAAAAAATCCCTGCACGAAGACTGCAAACAAATCATTCTTGGAAACATTGGCGAGACCGAAAAAGGTTTTATGGAAATGCCAACAAGTGTTTACCTAAAGATGTTAGACGAAAAGAAAATCGGTGGCGACAAAAGAACTTTTGAAATTAGTTCACTTGAGGTCAGTAACCAAACAGCTTCGGCTAAAGTAAAAATCTACTCGGAGAAACATACTTTTACCGATTTCATTTCTCTCGCAAAGTTTGGCAACGAATGGAAAATCATTGGGATTCTAATTGATTTTCAGAGTGAAAAATAATGCTAAAATTACAACTTAAAATCTGGCTCGCGTGTCTTTTACTTTCTGCGAATTTGTTTGCAGAAAGTAAAAACTCTTACACTTTTGGGGAAATGAATTTCAGTGCCAAAATCGTTCAGGACTCAATTTTAGTTTTAATCAAAGCTCCGACAAAAGGTTGGCTTGCTGTCGGTTTAAATTCTGAAAACTCAATTGTTGGAAGTGATTTGAAAATGTTCAGAGTCGTGAGTGGGAAAGTAGAATTTGAAGACCAATTCACGACGGGCTTTGGAATTCACCCTCAAGATTCAGAGCTTGGAGGAACTTCAAACGTCAAAATAATTTCTGGTTCCGAAAACGAAAAATTTACTGAAATACTTTTTCAAATTCCGATGGTTTCAAAAGACAAATTTGATTTTAAAATTGAACCGAACAAAAAATTTTGGCTGATTTTAGCCTACTCAACCGAAGATGACTTTCAACACCATTCGATTATGCGAAAGCACAAAGAAATCGAAATTAGGTAATTACCTTTTTGGAAAATTTGAAAGAAATTAATCTTGGAGTTTCTTCTAAGGGTGAATTCTTATTCTTTCTCCATTCTTTGCATTCTACTAATTCAAAGCCGACTTCAAGCCCCGCCGAAATGAATTCTGAAATGTCGTGAATGAAGGAATTGATTCTAATTTCTTCCTCTGAAAACTTTGCTTTAGAACCTCCGATTTGCTTGAAAGGGTGAAGTTCACAAAGGAACAAAATTCCATTTGATTTCAGCACTCTAAACGATTCTTGAAAAATCGGTTTTAAATTTTCAATGTGTTCAAGGACTAAGTTTCCTAAAACAATGTCGAAAGTTTCATTTTGTAATTCCCAATTTTTGGTTAAGTCTTGGACTTTAAAAGTAACATTTTCGGCTTTAACTTTTTCCTTCGCGACTTTCAGCATTTTTTCGGAGAAATCCATTGCAAAGACTGACTTAGAATTTTCAACTAAGAATTCAGTATTTTTTCCTGTTCCACAGCCTAATTCTAAAATATTTTTGTCTTCTAAATTTGTAAGTGAAATTCGAGTTACAATTTTATCCAAATCTCGCGTTTTATTTGAATCACTGTCGTAAGTTTTTGCCCACAAATTGTAGGCTTCTTCTACTTTCATTTTTTAATCCCAAATTTCTTTTGTAAAATTTTTATTGCGTTTTGAACTCCATTTTCATTTTTCATTTTTTGTCCAATGCTTTTTGCATTCTCTTTCATTTCAGGCGAAGCCAAAACAGTTTTAATTCTCGCTGCTAAATCTTCTGCTTTGAGTGTTCGGCGAAGCAGGTGTTTTGGCGAAACTCCAAGTCTGTGAAGTTCTTCTCCCCAAAAAAATTGGTCTGCGAGATGAGCGACGATTAACGAAGGAGTTCCTGCAAGTAGCGAACTTTGTGTAGTTCCTGCTCCTCCGTGATGAACAACTAAATTGCATTTCGGGAAAATTAAACTATAAGGAAAGTAACTTAGGAAATAAAAATTCTCGCCATTTTGGTAATTCCTTAGCTCTGTTTCGGCAATTTGAATTATCGCTTTGCAGCCAACTAAATTAGTCGCTTCTCTAAAAATTTCAACGGTTTCTCGGATTTTTACTGCACTTGTCGGCATCATACTTCCGAACGAAAAGTAAACTGTTGGTTCATCACTTTCGAGAAACTTTTCTAAACTTTGCGGAAATTCAAAATTTAAATCTTCTGTTGGCGTGTTCAGAAAACCACAGACTTCGTAAAGCTTTTCCCAATCGTCTTGTTTTTTACAAATCTCACGGCTCACAGCGATTAAGTTCAAAGTTTCAGAAGCCCAAATCTCTGTCATTAAATCTTTTTTGGGAGGCAAGTTTTCACGTTTTCTGAGCTTGTTAAATTCTTCCAAAAGTGCTTTGTTAATTACTTTCCTGCCAATTTTCCAAGAAATTGGATTAATCCATTTTCCAAGATTTGGAAATCCTGAAAGCAAAATATTTTTTGATGGAATTGAATTGTGAGCAATATTCACACTTACTTCTTGAACACCAAATTTTTCTGCCGCAGCTTGCAAAGTATGAAGAAAAAAGTGCCGAATTACCAGTTCGTTATTTTGGCAAAGTTCTTCTGACACTTTGTACATTCTGTCAACTAAAGGGAAATAGCCTTCGTTGATAATTATTTTTGCTTGAGTGATTGGATTTTTTTCGCTGATGCAATCTTGAATGACTTGCTCCAAGTCTTCCAATGAATAATCATCAATTGGAATTTTGATAAGTTTGAACCCGAAATTATCAGCGTATTTTTGGTAATCTCTGTTTTCAGGCTCGATTAGTGCAAGAGTTACCTGATGCCCTTCTTGTTGCAAACCAATTGCCAAAGCGATGAAAGGACGAATATCTCCTTCACTGCCCCAAGTCTGGATTCCGATTTTCATTTTTGTTTCTTTCTGAAAGTCAAATTTTTCAATGAAAATTAATGAAGTTTAACTTAAATTGAAATTTACAAATTTAAAATTTTGAGGAAATATCTATGAAAAAGGTCATAATTTTACTCTTACTTTTGTGTCTCGGAAATACTTCATTTGCTACCGAGTTCTTGTTTCTGAAAGTTTCACCTTCATCTCAGTTCAATGGAATGGGTTCAGTCGGAAACTCATTACCGACAAACGATGTTTTTGGATTTTATTACAACCCTGCTCAGCTTGGGAATTTTGCAAAAAACAATAATTTCGGTTTTCAGTTTTATCCTCAAAAAACAGATTGGCAGAAAGATTTGGGTCCAGAGTTAAATAACTTTGGAATGAGTGTTGGTTACAAGCCTGAAAATTCTCTTTTTAGTTTTGGTTTTGGATTTTTACACAGCCATTTCGATTATGGAACTTTTGACTATACTAATGAATTTGGAACTAAAGATGAAAAAATTATAGGACCAACATACAGTTATCAAGCATTTAGCCTTGGAATAAACTATGACTGGATAATTGATTTTAATGCTGGTGTTACTTTTAAAAATATTAAAGGCAAAAACTTACTTCTTAACTACAATGAGTTTTTCATTCCACAAGATACAGTAAAACTTAAAACACAGACTTTTGATTTCGGTATTTTAGCCACTATTCCTTTTGGGAAAATATCTTCAAAATCTTATGATGGAAAATATTTTTTAAATGCCTCATTAGGATTCTCAGTTCGTAATCTTGGCGGCTCTGTAAAATATCCAGATAAAGAAGAATCAGAACTTATGCCAAGAACCTCTGTCTTAGGTTACTCATTAGTTGGAGGTTACGAAGGAGAAATTAACGGAGAAACTTTTGATTTTGTGAAACTGAGTTGGTCAGTTGATGCCGAAGATGATTTGACGAAAAAAGTAGTTGTTGTAACAGATGGTAAATCTACCTTAAAAGAGGAATACCAAAATATTTTGGCTAATACAAATCCTTGGAAAAATATCATTCTCGCTGAGGGAAGTTCAAAAATTATAAGGCATTTGGGCTTCAAAGTTGAACTATTTGAAACATTTTCATTTATGAAAGGAAGCCTTGACGGAGATGGGTTTGATGGAAGAAAAACAATTGGATTTGGTTTCTCTTCCAAAGGAATTTCTAAATACCTTTATTCAAAAGATGAAAATGAAATTTTTGAATTTTTATCTCAAGATGTTGAGCTAAAATATTTTCACTCAAGTTTTTTTGACGGAAGTGATATAGAATCAAAGTTCAACGGAGTGTCATTAGTTCTCAAGAACATTTTCTAACAAAAAAGCGACACCCTCAAAAGAATGTCGCTTTAAAATTTATCAAAAATCTTTGTTCTTAGATTTCTTTTCTTGATTCAACTTTTCCGATAAAGTCTTTGAGAGTCTGTGTTGTTCCGTAAAGAATTTGAGCTGTTTTAGCATCTCTGAAATGCTTCTCAACAGGATAATCTCGCATATAGCCGTAACCACCGAAAAGCTGAACTGCGTCAGTTGTTGTGAGCATACAAGCTTCGCCTGCCAAAAGTTTTGTCATTGCAGAATCTGTTACACCTTTTTTCCCGTTCTGGATTGCACGAGCAGTTGCGTAAATCATCGCACGACTTGACTCAATTTTAGACATATTATCTGCGAGCATAAACTGAACAGCTTGTTTTTCAGAAACAGGATTTCCGAATTGGTTTCTTGTTTGGATAAATCCAATTGCCAAATGATGAGCATCTTCTGCAACACCAACACAAATTGAAGACATAAACAGTCTTGAAGCCATTAAAATTATTTCTGACATTGTTTTACCGTCTTTTCCACCGAGTTTTGAATCAGCTGAAACTTTGACGTTGTTCAAAGTCATTTCTCTTGTAGTAGCTGTGTTTAGTCCGAGCATATGAATATTTTCTGAAAATGAAACTCCATCGACATCTTTTGCAATGACAAAGAAAGATTTTTCGCCTTCTGAGTTTGTTGCCAAAACTGTATAAAAATCAGCTTCACCAATGACAAGAGTTTTTACTCCGTTAAGGACAAAACCATCTCCATCTGCTTCAAAATTTGTTTTTACTAAACTCAAGTCATTAATTTCTTTTTCATAAACTGCCAAAGAAAAGATTGCTTCACCTGAATTTAATTTTGGAATGAAATTCGATTTTTGAGAATCACTTCCACCCATTAAAATTGGAATTGCACCTTGTAGGTTTGCAAGGAAACTCATTGCAGTTCCGCCACAAACCTTTGCAAGTTCTTCGACAACTAAAGCAACACACATCGGACTGTGAGTTTTTCCGCCAAAGTTTTCAGGAACGAAAGCTCCGTAAAGACCTGCTTTTGCAGCTCCGTTTACCAAATCTCGTGAATAAGCTCTTGCTTTGTCTAACTCGTCAAAAACGGGCTTAACATTTGTTTCAGCATAATTTTTGGCTAAGTCTCTAAAATGTATTTGAATTTCGTTTAATCCGTAATCCATTAAAATATCTCCTGATTAATCTATTTTTAATTTTTATAATTTTCTAACGGTATTCTTGCAAAACATCTCTTGAAATGATGATTCGCTGAACTTGACTTGTTCCTTCATAAATTTGGAAAACTTTTGCATCTCGCATTAATTTTTCAACAGGATATTCTTGTGAGTAACCGTAACCACCGAAAACCTGAACTGCATCAGTTGTAATTCTCATTGCCATATCTGCTGCAAAAACTTTTGCAATTGCTGCGAAACGAGTATTTTTTCTGCCTTGATCTTTTTCGTAACAAGCTTTCCAAACTAATAGTCTTGCTGCTTCAATATCTTTAACCATATCGGCAATCATAAAACTAATTCCTTGAAACTTGCCGATTGGTCTGCCAAAGGCTTTTCTTTCATTTGCGTAACGAGCAGAATGCTCCATTGCAGCACGAGCAATTCCAACTGCTCCTGCAGCAACTGCTGGTCTTGTGTGGTCAAAAGCTGCCATTGCTAAAAGCCAACCTTTTCCTTCTTGCCCAATTCTATAATTTTCAGGAACAACAACATCTTCAAAAATTACTTCACGAGTGTCAGATGCTCTTTGCCCCATATTTTGTTCTTTTTTACCAATTGTAATTCCAGGAGTATCAGCAGGAACATAAAAAGCCGACATTCCACGAAAGCCTTTTTCCTTGTCAGTATAAGCCAAAACAAAAAACCAATTTGCGTGACCTGCTCCCGTAATCCACATTTTTGTTCCATTGATTACGTAATCATTTCCTTTCTTGGTAGCCGTTGATTGGATTCCTTGAACGTCAGAACCAGCATTCGGTTCAGTTACGCAGTAAGAACCTAAAATGCACTCTTCCGTCATTGGTCCGAGAATCATTTGTTTTTGTTCTTCCGTTGCACCAACAATGATTGGGGCTTCTGCTAAGTTGTTCGCTGAAATTGCTGTTGAAATCCCTGTACAAGCAGCACCAAATTCTTCTGAGATTAACGCATCTTCCATAACACCGAATTGAAGTCCACCACAAGATTCTGGAATCGCAAGATTTGTGAGTCCAAGTTCCCAAGCTTTCTTGATAATTTCTAACGGATATTCTCCTGTTTGGTCGTGGTGTGGAGCTTTTGGCAAAATTTCATTTTGAGAAAAATCGCGTGCAAGTTCCTGAATTTGTTTTTGGTCTTCACTTAAATCAAAGCAAATCATTTATTTTTTCCTTAATAATTTTACAATTTTATAGCTAACTAATTTAGTTAAAGTTAGCCTCTTTTTCACCAAGATTTTTTTGGGATTTAAACCCGCAAAAATGATTCCTGTTCTTGTTTCTCCAAAAATGCATCTAACTTTTCTTCGATTGGAGCAAGTTCTGTTTCTTGCATCAAAGAACTTCTTAATTTTGCAATTCCACGAACTCCTCGCAAATAACCTGAAAAATGTTTCCTAAGTTCAATCATTGCTCTTTTTTCCCCTTTGAACTCTGCACCAAGTCGTAAGTGTTCTTTCATCACGTTCATTTTTTCTTGCAAAGTTGGTTCGGGCAAAATTTCTCCTGTTTCCAAAAAGTGCCTTGTTTCTTTAAAAAGCCAAGGATTTGCAATTGCTCCACGACCAATCATCACTCCGTCACAACCTGTTTCATCGAACATTCTTTTTGCGTCTTGAGGAGTCATTACGTCTCCGTTTCCAATGATTGACATTTTTACAGCTTCTTTTGCTTGCCGAATCCAATCCCAATTTGCACTGCCTTTGTAGCCCATTGAACGAGTTCTTCCGTGAATTGCAACTGAATGGATTCCTGCCTGTTCGAGCCTCTTTACAGCTTCAACAATCACAATCGAGTTCATATCCCAACCAATTCTTGTTTTCAAAGTAACGGGAAGTTTTACAGATTTAACGATTGCTTCAGCCATTTTTGCCATAAGTTCAATGTCTTTCAAAAAAGCTGCTCCTGAACCGTGAGCAGTAACTTTTTTCACAGGACAACCACAATTTATGTCAATCAAATCAGGTTTTGCCTCTTCGGCAATTTCAGCTGCTTTGATTAAACTTTCGATTGTCGGACCATAAATTTGAATTCCAACAGGACGCTCTTCTTCATAAATCGTGAGTTTTTTCAGAGCCTTGTCGGAATCACGAATCAAGCCTTCGGAGTTCACAAATTCACTAAAAGCAAGGTCAAGTCCGCCAAGCCTTTTGCAAGTAACACGAAAAGGTGGATTACTAACTTCTTCCATCGGAGCAAGTAGTAAAGCCTTTTCAAATTTTAAATTGCCAATTTTTAACATTTTTCTTCTACTTTTGAAACAAAAACTATTTCTAAACTTTTACTAAGTGTAAAAATTTGAAGCAACGAATTTAATGAATAAAGATTCTAAAATCAAAGGTAGAGCAACAGCTGAAAATCCGAAGAGTAGATTTCACAAATTGGAGTTTGTTCCAGACGAAACAGATGAAGACTTTTCCCCAAAAACTACTTTTTACAACGACTCTTCCAAGACAATCTTATCCGAAAACACAAGTCCTGACATTCCTTTCAATTTCAGTTTAAATCCTTACAGAGGTTGTGAACACGGTTGTATTTACTGTTACGCAAGACAGTACCACGAATTTCTTGATTTTTCGGCAGGACTTGATTTTGAAACAAAAATTATGGTTAAAAAAAATGCTCCCGAGCTTTTGAGAAAAAAACTTTCTTCAAAAAATTGGAAGCCACAAACAATTTCTATGAGTGGAGCAACAGATTGTTACCAACCTTGCGAGAAACACTTTAAGATTACAAGAAAGTGCCTTGAAGTTTTAGCAGAATTTAGAAATCCAGTTGGAATCATCACAAAAAATAAATTAATCACAAGAGATATTGATATTTTGCAAGAATTGGCAAAATTCGACTGTGTAAGAACCGCTCTTTCAATTACAACTTTAGACCCAAAACTCACTGAAACTTTAGAACCTCGAACTGCTCGTCCTGAACTTCGTTTCAAAGTTGTAAGCCAACTTGCAAAAGCAGGAATTCCTGTTTCAGTAATGATTGCACCTGTGATTCTTGGACTCAATGACCACGAAATTCCACAAATTGTAAAACGCTCAGTTGACGCAGGAGCAATCGGAGTAAATTATTCCATTTTGCAGCTTCCTTACGGAGTTAAAGAACTTTTTGAGAATTGGCTTGAAAGAAATTTGCCACTACAAAAAAGTAAAATCCTTAACAGAGTTTATTCGATTGGAGAAGGAAGTTTAAACAATTCAGAGATTTTCAGAAGAATGTCAGGAGAAGGAGTTTTTGCAAAACAAGTTCAAGCACTTTTTAAAGCATCAAAAATCAAAGCAGGTTTAAGAGAGAGCGATTTTAGACTTTCAACAAAGCATTTTAGGAAAGTTGAGAAAGGTCAGATGACTTTATTTTAAAAATTTGACTTTCTGCTTTTTTTATTTATGAAAACCCACCAATCTTTACTTAATTACAAATCTATATTTTGACCACTTACGGAAAATGAGTTTTGCAAAAACAAATCGAACTTCTCAAAGAAAAACTAAACCTAAGTAACTCCAGCAAAGAAAAAATTGAACTTTTAAAAGAGCTCAGCAAACTTTATCTCATTGCAGACGATTATGGGAATACAATAATTCTTTTGCAAAAAGGTTATGCCCTTGCTCATCATATTCAAGATGAAGAAAGTCTCATTTTCTTTCTAAACAGTCTCGGAACAGCTTACATTCAAAGCGGCAAAATTTCCAATGCTCTCAATTTTTTCCAAAAAATCTATGAAACGAATAAAAAAGACTCCCTACTCTACGGCATTGCTCTTAGTAATTTAGGCGGAATTTACAACTTGCTTGGAGATTGCAACGAATCTTTAAAGTATCACTTGAAGTTTCTTGAAGAAGCTAAAAAAGAAAATGATAAATCTAAAATTGCTTTTGCATTAAACAACATCGGATTTGTCTATGAGTTTTTAAACGATTACGACAAAGCTCTCGAAAATTTTAAAAAGGCTTTGGAACTTAAAGAGGAAATCGGAAACGAAGAACTTATCGCTTCGACAGCTAATAACGTTGGCAGAGTTTATGTTGAAATGGGCAAACACAGTATTGCCTCTGAATATTTACAGAAATCTTTACTGATTAGCGAACAACTAAATCAAAAAAATGTTTTTGCAAATGTTTTAATGAGTTTGGGTAAAATCTACAAAAACGAAAAAGATTACAGAAAAGCTTTAGAATATTATTTGAAATCACTCAAAGCTTACAAAGACATTGGTTCCAAAATCGGAATCGTAAAAGTCTCGAATAAAATTGGACGAATTTATCAAAAGTTAGAAAAGTTAGATAAAGGAATTGTATTCTTGGAAAACAGTTTAAACCTCTCAAAAGAAATTGGTTCAAAATCGCTTGAAGCGAAAAACCTTCACGACATCGCTGAAATCCACGCTGAGAAAGGTGATTTTGAAAAAGCCTACGAAGAGCTTAAGGCTTACACAAAAATCAAAGAAAGTTTTTGGGAAGAAAAAAGAGCCGAAGAGCTTGCGAAAAATTTGGCTGGAATTGAGTCTAAAGATATTATGGAAAAATTTGATTACTACAAAAATGAATTTCCAAAATTACAATCACAAAACGAGGAACTTGAAGCTAAAAGAGGTTCTCTCGAATACAAAAATAATTTCATTCACGAGACTCTTGGAATTGTCGTCCACAACTTACGAAACCCAATTAGTGCTATTAATTGGTTCAGCGAACTTACTTTCAAAAATTACCGAAATATTTTAGGTGGAACGGGAAGAGAACATCTGAAAATCATCCAAAGAAATTGCAAGAAAATGGACGATTTATTGAATGACCTTCTTGAAACGATAAAAATTGATAACCAAAATTATCAACTTCCATTAAGAGAAATTGACTTAGTAGAGTTTCTCAAAAAAACTAAAGAAATTTTTACAGGACTTGCACGAGATAAGAAAATTGACTTTCGTTTGGAGTTACCCCGTCAAAAAATAATGGTTGAAGCGAATGAGGAAAAACTTTTTGAGATTTGCGAGAATCTAATTTCAAATTCAATAAAGTTCACTGATGACGGTGGAAAGATTTCAATTTCTTTAGCAACTGATGAAGATTCTGTGGAAATTCATTTTGAAGACACTGGAGTTGGAATTCCTGCGAGCAAAATTCCATTTCTTTTTGACAAGTTTACTCAAGCAGGAAGAAAAGGAATTAAAGGTGAAAATTCAGTTGGCTTAGGAATGTCAATTGTTAAAAGATTTGTAGAGTTACACAACGGAGCGATTCAAGTCGAATCACAAGAAAATAAAGGCACAAATTTTTACATTCTTTTGCCTTTGTTTAAAAACTAATCTATTTCTTTCTCAAACTCAACTTTGCTATAAATCTCGCTTAAAGAAATTTCTATTTCTAAGTCTTGAATTTCCAAAATACCTTGTAAATCTTTGGACTCAACAAGCTCCCAATTCCTTTTTTCATTTTTGTAAAAATGTTCGACGTGCGTCTTCTTTTGCGAAACTAAGAAATAGTGCTGTAAGGTTTCAAGCTCTCTGTAAAGTTCAATTTTTTTACCTCTGTCATAACCTTCAGTAGAATCAGAAAGTACTTCGACAATTAAAATCGGGTTTGTGATTGTGTCGTTTCTATCTTCGAAAAACTCAGGTTTACCACAAAAAACGCTAACATTAGGATAAGCAAAAAGACCATTTTTTTCAATTTGAATTTTTAAATCTGCCCCTATTACGATACAAGGATTTTCTTTAAGTTTACTTCTTAACTCACTTCCAAAATTGAAAGAAATTATGTTGTGGTTCAAAGTCGCACCTGACATTGCAAAAATCTCACCTTTGTAAAATTAGTGCTTAGTATCGGATTTTTCTTCAAATTTCAAGTACTCTTGAATCGTATAAAATTGCTTTTTTTCTTTTGTTTGCATTTTTTATGCCTTAGACAAATTAGAGATTTCTAAAGAAAATGATTTCTTTAGAAATTTACAAGAAACAAAAAGTCAAGTAGAGAACAAAATCTTTGTCCTCTACTTAGTCCAATCCAACATTCTTTTTGCTTTGGTCGGCAACAATTTTAATCCAAAGTCTTCTTGGTAAAATTCGTGAGAAAAATTCAGGGAGTTTGTTGATAAATCCAGTTGCAATTGAAGAGCGTTTTCCGAGTTTTTTCAAACTAATTTTTACAACTTCTTCGGCTTCCATTCCGTGAGGGTTTTCTGGAATTTCTGCGATTTGACGAAATTCTGATTTTGTACTTCCGGGCGAAACGACTAAAGAATCAATTCCATTTTCTTTGAGTTCGTGCCAAAGGCTTTCACCAAAAATCAAATTGAAGGCTTTCGTTGCCGAATAAACAGCGTAATAAGGAACAGCTTGGTAAGCGACCACAGAAGCAAGGTGAATTATCGCTCCACATTTTCGCTTAGCCATTTCTTTTGCAAAATGATGAACTAAAATCGTTGGTGCAACGCAGTTTAATTTGACCATTTCAGCCATTTTGTTTTGGTCAAGCTCGATGAATTTTCCACCTTTTCCAAAACCTGCATTGCTTACTAAAATTCCGATTTCGAGGTCTTTAGTTTTTGCGGTAATTTTTTCTAAGAAGTCTTCTTGAGTGATGTCAACGGGAATTACTAAAGTTTTGACTGAAAATTGTTTTTCAAGCTTGGAGGCAATCTCCTTCATTCTTTCTTCACGCCTTGCAACAAGAACAATTGAGTAACCAAGTTTTGCTAATTCAAAACAGTAGGCTTCTCCAATTCCAGCAGAAGCACCTGTTACAAGAGCCCAATTTCCATATTTTTTCATATTTTTTTAGAAGGAAGTTTGTGAATCCATCGGAGAGCTTAGAGCTATTCGATGGACAAATTGAAGTTTGTTGAGCAAAGATGAAATGATTTTTGTTAAAAATTATTTTAACTAAACGTCAAAGGTAGCTTTTCGGTCTGGACTAATTGAAATGATTGAGATTTTTGCTTCAAGAAGTTCACTAATTCGATTGATGAATTTTTGAGCATTTTTGGGCAAGGCATCGAAACTTCTTACTTCGGAAGTATCGGATTTCCAACCGTCAAATTCTTCATAAATTGGTTTGCATTTCTCTAAGATTTTCAAATCCGATTCAAATCTTTTAATCTTCTTTCCTTCAAATTCGTAGGCAACACAAATTTTAATTTTATCAAGTTGGTCAAGAACGTCAAGTTTAATCAAGGCAACGTCAGTGATTCCATTAATCATTACTGAAAATCTTCCTGCAACTGCGTCGAACCAACCGCAACGTCTTGGTCTTCCTGTTGTTGAACCAAATTCACCACCTGCTTTACGCACGGTTTCGGCTTGTTCTTCTTCCATTTCACTTGGAAAAGGTCCGCTACCAACTCTCGTCAAGTAGGCTTTAAAAACGCCTGTTACTTTCGTGAGTTTTGAAGGAGGAATTCCGAGTCCTGTTGCTGCTCCACCAGCTGTGCAGTTTGAAGAAGTAACAAAAGGATAAGTTCCAAAATCAATGTCAAGTAAAGCACCTTGAGCACCTTCAATCAAAACATTTTTGTCTTGAGCAATTTGGTCGTTCAAAAAATAAGTAATATTTTTTACGTAAGGTCTGAGTCTGTCAGCCAATTTCAAGTAATCGTCAATAAAAGCTGTTAGGTCTTCGTCGAAGTTTTCTCTGTAAAGTGCTTTGAAGGTTTTGAGTTTTGTCTCGGCATTCATTTTAACCTTTGTAACAAAACTTTCGCCGTCTAACAAATCGCGAACTCTAATTCCTTTTCTACTGATTTTATCAGTGTAAGCAGGTCCGATTCCGCGTTTTGTCGTTCCAATTTTGTATTTTTCTTCTTCAAGAGCGTCTTGAGTTTTGTGGTAAGGTAAAACGAGGTGTGTGTCAGGACTTACAAAAAGTCTTCCTTCCGTGCTGATTCCTTGTGATTCGAGGTTGTCGATTTCAGCAAAGAATTTTTCAACGTCAAAAACAAGCCCATTTCCGATTAAACAAGTTGTGTGAGGATACAAAATTCCTGATGGAATTAAGTGCAGAATAAATTTCTTACCATCGAAAATTACAGTGTGACCAGCATTTGCACCACCTTGAAAACGTGCTACAAAGTCAACATCTTTACTTAGGTAATCAATTACTTTTGCTTTTCCTTCGTCGCCCCACTGAGCTCCAACAACTAAATTAACAGGCATATTTTTACTCGTCTTTGGTTATTAAATAAATAAAATTAGGGAATAGAAATAAATCCATTCCCTTTGAAAAATTAATAAAAGTTTTCAGAATTTCTTTAAGAAAAATCGAAACTTCTCACAGCTTCGTCAACAGTACCGTAAGATTCAAAAAGTTTGTTGAGTTTGGTAATCGTCATCAATGATTCGATTTTATTGGTAACACAAGCGAGTTTGAGATTTCCACCATTGTTTCGCATTGTTGTTAAACCACCGATTAACATTCCCAACCCTGAGCTATTCATCAGACTTACTTCTTTCAAGTCAATTACAACGAACTTTTTTTCTTCGTCAAGCAACTCGTGAAGTTTGTCATTCATAAGAGTTCCGTCAGGTCCTCCCATAATTTTTCCAGAAAGACTTAAAACAACAACTTCTTTAATTTGGGAAACGGAAATTTCCATAATTTCACCTAAGATTAATTGTCTTTAAATTTTGTCCAAAGTGTCAAGATTGGACTTGCGATGTAAATTGAAGAATAAGTACCAATTATGATACCAACTAACAACGCTGTTGCAAAGTTATGAATAATTTCACCACCAAACACGAACAATGAGAGAACAGCTAAGAACGTCGTAATCGAAGTCATCAAAGTTCTACTTAAATTCATATTTATACTGTGATTGATAAGTTCAAGGAAGCTCATATTTTTCCTTTGCTCTCTATCCTCCCTTATTCGGTCAAAGACAATAATTGTATCGTTAAGCGAATAACCAACAATTGTCAAAAATGCCGCAATTACAGGAAGGTCAATTTCTAAAGAAAAAATATCAAAGACACCAAGAGTAATCAAAACATCGTGAAAAAGTGCAACAATCGCTGCAACACCAAATGCTACTGAACGGAACCTAATTCCCATATAAAGTAGAATCACAATTAATGCACCAAGAATTGAATTAAAAGCATCGCCTTTTAACTCTTCACCAATTTTTGGTCCGACTGTCTCAACACGACTTTCTAAAGCGGGATTGTTTTCTTGATTAAAAGTTTGAATCAATTTTCCTTTAATGATGTTTGTTGTTTCTTCCAAATCTTTTGGAGTGTCAATTTTAACAACAATGTCTTCTGGGTCTCCGAAAGTTTGGATTTCAGCAGAGCCAAAACCAATCTCATTTAAAGAGGCACGAACCTCTTCGATGTTTACAGCTTTATCGAATTTGTATTCGAGTAAAGTTCCACCTTTGAAGTCGATTCCGTAATTTAAACCTTTAAAAGTAACAGCTAAAAGACTGAGAGTAACTAATACAACTGAAAGAACAATCGCAGGTTTTCTTTTGCTTAAGAAATCAATTTTAGTATCTCCGATTAAAGCATTCATTCCACCTACTTTGAAAGAATCTTTGTCTTTAGTCATCGCTTCAAGGAAGTAACGAGAAATTACCAAAGCACAAAAGACTGAACAAATAATACCAACCATCAAAGTCAGTGCAAAACCTCTAACAGGTCCTGTTCCAAAAGTGTAAAGAATGATACCACTAAGGAAAGTTGTAATATTTGAATCGTAAATCGCACTTTTTGCATTTTCGAAACCTGCATTAATTGCCGAGTGTAAAGTTTTCCCGACTGCCATTTCCTCACGAATTCTTTCAAAAATCAGAACATTCGCATCAACCGCCATACCAATTGTCAGAATCAAACCAGCAATACCAGGAAGTGTAAGAGTTGCGTGAAATCCTGCAAGAACCGCAAAAACCAAAATAATATTTATTACGAGTGAACCAACTGCTACAATTCCAGCAAATTTGTAAATCACTAACATTAAAAGAATTACGAGAACCAAACCAACAATCGAAGAAGTTTTACCTTTGTCAATCGTGTCTTGTCCAAGTGAAGCTCCGACAGTTCTAAGTTCAACAATGTCAACAGGAGCAGGAAGAGCACCAGCTTTAATAACAATTGCAAGAGCTTTTGCTTCATCAATACTTCCCATTCCTTCAATTACAGAACGACCTCCTGTAATTTTTCCTCTAACAACTGGAGCAGAGTGAACTTTTCCGTCAAGAGTAATTGCAATTCTTTTACCAATGTTGTTTCCTGTAACTCTTGACCAAGTGTGAGCTCCTTCTCCGTTCATTTCAAGTGAAACAACTGGAATTGGAGTTGCGTTGTTCAAACTCACAGCAGCATCAGTAACAACTTTTCCTGTAAGTTCAGAAGAACGTCTTACTAAAACCATTCTCCAAGGAGCGTCAGGGTTTAACTCTGAATCCCTTTTGAATGGTAAAAATTCATAACCAACAAGACTTGCTTTTACGTAAGGTTGTTCAAAAATCTCAAGAACCTTTGCAATGTCTTTGTTGTCAACATAAAGTTCAGAAGAACCTGGATTGTGAATTGCTAAACTTGAAAGTGTATTTCTAGCTTGCGGGTCAAAAATTTCATCTACAGAAGTTGCAGAGTCAGAACTTGCAACATCAGTTGAATCGTTTCCACTTTCTAAATCATTGGTTGATTCTTCTTCGTCAATCGAAGAAAAATCAGTAAGACTTCCTTCTGTTGAAGAAACAGCTGAGTCAGTTGCTTTGGTAACTTCGGCAGAAAATTCAAATTTATTTTGTTTGAGTCTTTCGTCAATTCTTGAAATGAAATTAGGGATTTTTTCGTCATCGCCAACAAGCTTGAATTCCAGAAGTGCAGAAGAACCGATAAGCGATAAAGCAGCTTTTCTGTCTTTTACACCTGCAAGTTCGACGATAATTCTTCTATCGCCTTGTTTTTGAATGATTGGCTCAGAAACACCAAATTCGTCAACACGATTTCTTAAAATCGCAAGAGCTTGGTCAACAGCATCTTTTGTTTCTTCTTTTAGTTTTGTAATAATTTCAGCATTCGAGATACCTCTGTCACCGTCTCCGTAAAAGACTGCAAGGTTAATGTTTGTTTCAGAAACTGTTTCTTCAAAGAGGACAAAAAAGTCTTCTTGCGAATTTGCTGTTTTAGCTGCTAAAAGTTCGAAAAAATTCTTGAAAGATGCTACAGGAACACCTGAACTTGATTCAGTGTGGTCAGCAATATTTTTCATTAATTCGAGAAGATTTACTTCTAAAACTACGTGCATTCCACCTTGCAAGTCCAAACCAAGATTTAAAGATTTCTTTTGCAAATCTCTGACTTCTGTTGTTGGGTTAACATCTCTTTCTTCTTCAGGAAGAGAGTAATAATTATAAGTTGGAATGAGGAAGTAAACTGATGCAACGAGTGCAAGAAGGATTACAATTAGCTTTGCGGAACTTTGTTGATTCATCGGAAGTATTTCCCTACCTAAAAAGTGAGGTTAAAATTTACGTTAGTATTTAAGACTACTTAACTTGTTATTTATCTTAGTTTGAAAGCCAACCAAATTAAAATAAATATCTTTAGAAGTCAAGCATTGAAGAATGGAGTTTTAAATGAAAATATTTTTAGTTATTAAAGTAAGTATCGAAAGAAGAAAGAGGCTCTAAAAGCTCATAATCTCCAAATCCACGAAAGTCCACAAAAGTAAATTTTCTACCCAGAGAGTAGTAGTACCAAACTAAGTAAGGTCTTGAGTTTGCTTCAAAAGAATGGTCTTCAACATCGCTTGGAGGTCCAAAAAGTATGTAAACCATTCCTCTGTCGGTTTTCCAACCTGGAGTTACATTTGAAAAATTTTTGTTTGAATGTTCGACTCTTCTGTAATATTCAAGCATAATTTCATTTAAAGCAGTTCCGTCTGTTGGGTCTCGTTTTTTCCAAAATTCTTGAAAAAGTTCTTTCTGCTCAATTTCATCTGCTTTTTGAATTTTTTGATATTCCTTGTTCGGAGCAATGTAACGTAGTTGCTCAATTGCTTCTGTAAGGTTAGAAATCGAAAATGGAATTTGTCTCCAACGGATTTGAATCGGCTTTTTGTAGTTCAATCTTGCCTTTGAATTTGAGATTTTCAACTCAATTGAATATTCACCAAGATGAAGACTGTCTGAAGGAAGTTCAATAACTTGTCTTTTGATTTTTCCTGTTTCAGCAATCACTTTAAAAGTTGAATCAATGATTGCACCTTTAGTTTTCGGGGCACGAATCAAATAAGAAACATCAAGTTCGTTTTCGTCAGTGTTGTTGTATATTTCGTAGTAAAGGAAGTATTTATCCAATTTATCATCGAAATTCCGGATCACACTTGGGCGAAAATGCGAAATTTCGTGAAGTGAATCCATTGCAACTTTATCAGTGTAAACGAGGTCGCTGATTTGAATTTTTTTATTTCCAGCAAATTTATTTTTCAAAGTATATCGTTGAACACACTCTGCTTTAGAATCAGAATCCGTTACCGCAGCACGAATCGTGTATTCATCTAAACTCGGAATATCAAAGGCGTAAAAATAAATTATGCTGTTTCGGATTGAATTTGTTTCTCGGTAGGTCTTGGCTTGGATATTTTTTTGTGTAACGTGTCCGCCAAGCTGCTCTCCATTTTTATCAAGAACTGTAAAGGCAATTTCACACTTTGCTTCAAAAGAGTCTTTTTTCTTCAAAAACTGAATTGAGTCGTAAGGTAGCTTTAAAAAGATTTCCAAACGCACCTCGTCCTCGGTACTTGTTTCAATATTTTTGAAAGCAATTACGTCAGTAAAAAAATACGGCTGATTCCCTGAAATCTCTTCAAGTTTTAACTCTGCTGCAAAAGCAGAACTAAATTGGATTAAAAACAAAAATAATGTAAATGTTAAGAACTTCACTTTTTTTACCCTTCTTTAGTAAAGTTTCAAAGTCCGCGAATTACTGAATATTCGTTAATTTCAATTGCTAATTTTTACTTAATTTTAAAGTCCATCAATAATTGCAGAAGCGTCATCAACACGAATTTCAGAATCTTGGTTCACATCAGCAACAATTAATTGTGCTCCCGTCAAAGCCTTGTTTCCGACAATATGTTCCAAAATCATATCTGCATCTGCTTCTGTAACTGCATTGTCTCCATTCACGTCACCTGAAAGTTGAGTCGTTTGTACGTAAGTAAAACCACCAGCTTTTCTTGCAAATCTTTCGTTTCCATCAATGTCAACGGCAACAACTTGCCACCAAACGTAACTTGCATTTGTTGTTGCTGCAAAGTAAGTATCTGTTAATCCTGGATAATCTGTTGAGTTTGTAAAATTAGGATTGTCTGCAATTTTCAAAGTGTAAGTAACTGAAAAACCATCTGAATCTTCTGTCCAATCCCATTCAAAATTTATGAAAGGGGCATTTACTCCTGCTGAAATCGGTGAAACCAAATCAAAAGGAAGTGGATAAGTCATTGGTGATTCGCTCATTGCTTCTTCAACATCAATAATTCCCCAACCGTAATCGTTGTCAGGGTTTTGGTTTTGACTTGCAGTGTTCATCAAAGCGTCACGAACTTCCATTGCTGTCCATTCTGGGTGAGCTTCGATTAGCAAAGCTGCTGCTCCACCAACCAAAGGACAGGAAAGCGAAGTTCCATTTGCAGTCCCAAAGTTGTTGACTCCAGAAGTACTTGCCCAAACTGTTGCAACTCCTTGAGCACAAACTTCGGGTTTTGTTCTTCCGTCAAAAGTTGGACCTCTTGAGCTAAAACCTGCAATTTGTCCACTTGAATTTACTGCACCAACTGTTAAAATACTATCTGCGTCAGCTGGATGGTTCAAACTGCTTGCTCCTTGTCCACCACTGTTTCCAGCAGAATTACAAACTACAATTCCGATTGAAGCTGCATAATCTGCAGCAATTGTTGTAACTGCAACGTCTCCATTCAAATCTTGTGGAGTGTAAGTGAAACCATTGTCAAAATTTTTGTAGCCAAGTGAAGAGCTCACGACATCAACTCCGATACTATCAGCCCATTCGATTGCTGCAGCCCAATTGTCTTCTTCGACAGGAAGTTCAGAAGCAACGTCTTCCGTTTTTGCCAGAATGAAAGATGAATTGAAGGCAGGTCCGATAAGTTGTCCGTCTTCGTACCCTCCGAGAGTTCCCCAAGTTCCTGTTCCGTGATTAAATTGAGTTGGTCCGTCTTGGTTTGGGTCATAATTTGTGTTTGAGTCGTTGTTCACAAAATCCCATTCTGCAATTACGTCTGCTTCCGAAAAAGCTGTGTGCTCGGTCATATAACCTGTGTCAAACATTCCGACCAAAACTCCTGCTCCAGAAAAACCAGCTTCGTGCAAAGCGATTGAGTTAATTTGGTCATTTTGTGGAAAAGATTGACCGTAGTTTAAAAAGAACTCATTTGTTGAATTTTGCTCTGTTGGTTTTAAAATCTTTGCACTTTCTACGGTTTCTTTAGTGATACTTTTCCCTCGCATTACCAAATCAATTTTGTGAACAAAAGGCAAGTTTTGGATTTCAGAGATTTTTTCGCGTGGAATCCAAGAACTAACTGCATTGACCCATTTGCTTTGTTTCTTTACTTTGACTCCTAAATTTTGGAGTTCAGTCAAGTAACTTTTGTTCAAAGGTAAATCTTGAAAATTGAGTCCTTTTTTAAGTTCTTTTGAGCGTCTTTTAAGTGAACGTTCGGAAACAACTTTTGGGCTTTCTGCAAGAATTCTTGTTAAATCTTCTTTTGTTGTAAAACCTTTGTCAGTAAAATAAATCCAAACCAAAACATCTTTTTCAGTTCTTTGGCTTAAGTAACTTTCCAATTTGTTTGTAACTGTTTTTTCAAGTTTTGGGCGGTAGATTTGAGCAGAGTGTAAAACCGTCGTTGCAAGTAAAATTGTGGAAAGTGAAAGTATGAGTTTTGATTTTTGCATTTGAGAATTCTCCGCAAGAAAATTAAGATTAAGGTGAATGTAAGAAACTTAAAGTTAGATATTTTATTCAGTTGATAACAAAATTTTTTATTACCCATAGGTTGTATTAAGTTTCAATTTTTGAAAATACAAACTTTAAAGCTAAAATAAAAGTAGGAAGTAAGTGCCAAAAGACATCGAAAATATCAAGTGGACTTGTCAAAGTACCTTCAAGAAGCATTCGCCATTTTTCCACCAAATGTGGTTCTGGTTGCACAGGCAAAACTGCCATCAGAATCGCAAACAAACCAAGCATTAAGTAACTTAACTTGTCTAATTTATTTTTTAACTCTTTAAAAATTCTTTTCTTAACCTTGCTGCTGGAATGTTTAACTGTTCGCGATATTTATTGACAGTTCTTCGTGCTACGCTGTAACCTTCTGCTTTCAGCATTTTGGAAATTTTATCATCGCTTAGTGGTTTCATTTTGTTTTCTTTTTCGACAAGTTGACCAATTCTAGACTTTATTTTCCTTGTAGAAATATTTTCGCCATCGTCAGTTTCCAAACCCTCACCGAAGAAATATTTTAACTCAAAAGTTCCAAAATCTGTTTGCACGTATTTCCCGCTTGTAGAACGACTGATTGTAGAAATATCCATTGAAATATCTTCTGCAACATCTTTGAGTCTCATTGGCTGGATTAAGTCCGAGTCGCCTTTCATAAAAAATTCACGCTGACGATTAATTATTGCTGCCATAACTTTTGTCATTGTTTGCTTTCGTTCCATCAAACAAGCGATGAACCACTTGGCTTTTTCCATTCTTTCTTTAATGTATTCACGAGTTTTACGGTCAGTATTTTTCTTGTCTTTGTACATTCTTTCATAAACGCCTGCAATCCGCAAAGCAGGAATATTGTAGTCATTAATCGCAATCACAAAGTCTTTTTCTTTTACATCGTATTCAACCATAAAATCAGGAACGATGTAGTTGAACTTTGCTTCAAATTCAGCTTCACCTGGTTTTGGATTCAACTTAGCAATTATACCAATTGCATCAATTATGACTTCCATTGGAGCGTCTAAATCTTTTGCAATTTTGTCGTATCTACGATTAATAAAGTCTTCAAAATAATTTTCTAATATCTCACGAGCATTTGGATTAAGTCGAACTTCACTTCTTTTGACTTGGATCAAAAGACACTCTTGAAGGTTCCTTGCAGCAATTCCTTTTGGCTCAAGCTTTTGAACTTTTTCTAAAGCACCTTCAACAGCTTCAAAACTCACTCCAAGCTCTTCCATCACAACTTCAAACTCAAGTGAAAAATAACCATTATCATCAAGGCTGTTAATGATAAATTCGCCGATTTCTAACTGTTCTTGAGTCAATATCAGTAAATAAAATTGCTCTAAAAGATGTTGGGTTAGAGTAACTTTGGCTGCGTCGGGTCGGTCAATAGATTCAATATTTTTATCTTTGCCAAGTTTTTGCGGAACATAATCATCATCATCATCGCTGTTGCCTAATTTATCCCAATCAATTTCATCGTCGTCGTCAACTTCTTTTTCATCTTTCTCTTCTTTTTCCTTCAAATCATCGTTTGGAATTTCTTCGTTTTCTGCTTCCTCTTCTTCAAGCAAAGGATTAATCTCAAGTTCGCGATTGATTCTTTGCTCCAAGTTCATCACTTGCAATTGAAGAATTGTCGAAAGCATTACTTGTTGTGGTGCTAGTGTTTGAGAAAGTGAAAGATTTTGGTAAAGTCCTAACATTGATTCATTTAGTCTCCGAAGTTAGCGTTCAAGTTTAAAATTAGAGCCAAGATAAAGTTTTTTTGCATTTGGATCATTTGCGAGTTCGTCAGCAGTTCCACTCATCAGAACTCTTCCTTCAAAAAGCAAGTAAGCTCTGTCAGTAATCGAAAGTGTTTCGTGGACGTTGTGGTCAGTGATTAAAACTCCGATTCCTTTTTGCTTGAGCTTGTAAACAATTGACTGAATGTCTTCAACTGCAATTGGGTCAACTCCTGCGAAAGGTTCGTCTAAAAGAATGAATTTTGGGTTAGTCATCAAAGCTCTTGTAATTTCGGTTCTTCGTCTTTCTCCACCTGAAAGATTGTAACCTAAACTTTTGCGAATGTGAGTAATGTTCAGTTCTTCAAGCAATGAATCAACCCTTTCTTTTCGTTCCGATTTTGAAATTTTAAGCGTTTCAGCAATCGCCATCAAATTGTCTTCCACTGTCATTTTCCTAAAAATCGAAGCCTCTTGCGGTAAATAACCAATTCCGAGTCTTGCTCTTTTGTACATCGGAAGACCTGTAATTTCTTTTGCATCTAAGAAAACTTTTCCTTTTGTAGGTCGAACCAAACCTGTAATCATATAAAAAGTTGTCGTTTTTCCAGCTCCGTTTGGACCAAGAAGTCCAACAATCTCTCCTTGAGAAACATTAATCGAAACATCGTTTACAACTGTTCTTTTTCCGTATTTTTTAACAAGAGAACTCGAACTAAGAGTGATTTTGTTTTCAATCGTCAAACCGCAACTCATTCCTACAAAATTAGAATTTTGATAACATAACAAAAAACATAACAAAAGTTATTCCAATTTTAAAATATTAACAAGCGAGAAACTTATTTTTTTAACAATGAGTAACGAATAAAAGGGTTTTAGCATTAACTTTAGTGAATTTTTAAAATTTATTTTTTATTCATAACTCTAAAAAATATGCAAGTTAGAAACTCAAAACTCAAATTTTTAGATTATTTCTTTGTCCTCAGACCAAGCATTTTAGTCCCTGTCTGGGCATTTTTCTTTGCAGGTGTTTTTAAAGCCTCGCAAGTAAAAGATTTATCTTTGAACCATTTTTCACCTTCACCCAAAATCTTGATTTATTTTTTAGCTTTCACGCTCGTAATGGGAGCCGTTTACATCTTAAATCAAATTTTCGATAGAGAGACTGACAAACAAAATGACAAACTTTACTTCCTTTCCGAAGGTATAATTTCTGTAAAAAATGCTTCCATCGAAATTTTCATCCTTCTCGGAATTTCATTCTTTCTCTCTTCATTTATGAACTTGAACGGAATAATTTTACTCATCTTGCTCACAATTCTCGGAATTTTTTACAGCGTTCCACCAATCAAACTTAAAGCAAGACCGATTTTTGACTTGTTAGCAAATGCTTTAGCTTATGGAACAATTTCTTTTCTTGCAGGTTGGAATTCTGTGACAGAATTTGCGTTAGAAGATTTAATTTTTTCAGTTCCATCATTTTTTTGTGCTGGAGCAGTTTTTCTGAACACAACTTTTCTAGATTACGAAGGTGATAAGAAGACAAACCAAATCACTTCGGCAGTTTTTTTCGGACAAACTAAGGTATTGCTTTTCGCGTTATTTTTATTAATTTTAGGGATTGTTTCTGCAATTTATTTACAGGAATTTGTTAGCTTAGGAATGGGGTTAATTAGTTTTTTCTTTTTCTACAAAGCTTTTTCTACCAAAACTCAAGAATGGACTTTAAAATCTGTTCTTTTCGGAACTGAGTCTTACACTGTAATTTCTGCACTAATTTTCCCTTACTTTTTGTTTTTTTTATTAGTAATTTTCCTACTTACAAAATTTTACTACAAAAGTCGATTTGGGTTGAATTACCCTAAATTGACAAAATGAAACAAGACTCTTAACCTTAGAACCTTAGAGGAAATTTAATGAAATCTTTTTCGAAACTTTTACTCACCACTTTAGCTTTTAGCTTCGCTGTAAGTTGTACTGTCGAAGAACCTCACACAGGAAGCTACGAAGTAACTTCTGTCAAAAATTTAGACGGCACTCTTTTAGAGGAGGCAATTTTTTACCTTGACGGAGACTCACTCGGAACTTTTTCAATCCCTCATTCTATCGAAAATCTTACTATTGGTTCTCACACTTTGAACATTCGTGAAACAGCACTCAACACCACTTTGATTAATTCAACTTTTTCTGTTGAACCTGACGTAAAAATTACTAAGGATTTTGTTGTAAAACTCGGAACAATTGCAATTTCTGCTATTAATTCAGAGACATCAGAGGAAATAGAAGACGTAAATATTTACATTAACAATGAACTCATAAGTTTGAAACCTCCTACAACTCTTCTTCTTTTAGAAGGGAATTATTCTGTCAAACTCCAAAAAGATGAGTTTGTCCATTGGGAAGAAAATTTCACTTTAGCAGCAGATGAGCCAATTAATTACGCTGCAAACTTAATTCCCGGATTTCTCACAAACGCTTTAGTTGAGGACTTCTCTAACACAAGTTGTATTCCTTGCGTCGAAGCAAATATTTTCCTTTACGAAATTCTTGATGAAGATGAAACCGACAGACTTTACGGAATAAAATACGCTGTAAGTTGGCCCCAAGTTACTGACCCATTTTTTCAAGCAAACACAGGCGACAATGCTTCACGCTACACTTACTACCAAGTTCTACAAGCTCCAACAACTTACACGAATGGAAATGTTAGCCCAAATCCTTTAAGTAAATCTGACATTCTAAATTCAATCAATGACAAACAAAGCAAAGTTAGCCCACTCGGAATAACTGTTACTTCTGCATTAACAGGCTCAGATTTAAAAGTAGATGCTAATTTAAAATTAGTAAAATCAACAACTACTGACGACTGGCGACTTTTCTTCGTGATGATTGAAACTTATGAAGATTTTGAAGAACCTCCAGGGAGCAACGGCGAAACATTTTTCAGAGATGTAATGCGAGATATGCAACCTGACGGAACAGGATTACCAATTACTTTTGAAATTGGTGTTGAGCAAACTCATTCTTACACTTTCGACACTTCTAACTTTGATGTTGACGAACTTGAGTGTGTTGTTTTTGTCCAATCACAAAGTACTAAAGAAATTCTGCAAGTTGCATCAACACACAGAGTAAATCATAATTAATTTTTTAACTTAACTTTCAACCTAAGAACAGGAAGAATCAAATGAAAAAAATTCACAAAAACTTGGCTTCAGCAGCTTTCCTTCTCGGAATCGCTACTGTTGCGTTCTCAGCTCCGAGAACAGTTTTAGTTGAGGAGTCAACAAGTTCAACTTGTCCTCCTTGTGCAGCATTAAATCCAACAATTGAAGAAGCTCTTGAGCAATTGGGTGACAATGTTGCTGTTCAAATTTCCTATCACGTTTGGTGGCCAGCAGCAGGCGACCCAATGTATGACTTGAACCAAGCTGAAGTCCAAGACAGAATAGGTTATTACAGCATTAACGCTGCTCCAGATTTAATCTCTGATGGTGTAAACCAACCTGCTCAACCTTGGAGTAGTGGAGCAAACGGTACTTTAAACACTTATTGGCAAAATGCTGCTAATGTTCCAACACCTGTAATTTTTAACAATGTAGACTTTTCCGTTGACCTTTCAACAGGCAATATGACAGTTTCAGGTTCTGTAGAATTAGAAGCAGGTGCACCACCTGTTCCAACAGATTTAAAATTAAGAATGGCAATTGTCGAAAGGGACATTATTTACGCAACTCCTCCAGGAAGTAATGGTGAAACTCACTTCGTAAATGCATTTAGAAAATTTGTTACAGGAAGTGCTGGAAGTACAATTGATTTAAATACAGGAACTTATAACTTCAATGAACTTTTAACTTCAGCAAGTGTTAATTCTGCTTGGAATATCCCAGAATTAGCTGTTGTTTTCTTTGTTCAAGATGACTCAAATCAAGAAATTTACCAAGCAAAAATTCAAGATATCTCTGGATTACCTGATTACTCAGTAACTGCTGTTGGTTCTACAAGTGAGTATTTACCTTGGCAACAACTTTATCAAGGATTCTCTTTTGACGTTACAAACAATAGTGGTGCAAGTGATACTTACGACATTGATTTTACAAATACTGCCCCTAATGGTTGGACTGTTGAATACGATATTGACGGAACAATTTACACAGGAACTTCGCAAGTTACTTTAGCTGACGGTGCAAGTAAAACAGTAACAATGAACCTTACTCCTGACGGAGACGGTGGCAGTGGTGAATTTGAATTTGAAATTTCTCCTGCATCTTTCCCAGCTTACACAAAACACGTAACTTATAGTGCTCTTTCAGGTGTTGACGTTTTAGTAATTGACGATGATGCTGGTGCTGACTATGAACAACTTTACTTAAGTGCAATTAGTCCAACAGTTGCTGCTGGTGTTTGGAGTCGTGGTGCAGCTCCTGTTGACGCAGCTTTTCTTAGCAATTTTACAGCTGTGATTTGGTTCACTGGTGATGATTTTTCTTCTACTCTTGATGACGGAGACCTTCTAGCAATTCAAGGTTATTTAGACAATGGCGGAAATCTTTTCATCTCAGGTCAAGACATTGGTTATGACATTGTTGGAGATTCTCCTCTTTCAGGTGGAACAACTTTTATGCAAAACTATCTTGGTGCTAACTATGTAAGTGATGATGCTAATGTCAACTTTGTTGATGGTGTTGCTGGTGACCCAATTAGTGATGGCTTTATTTCTATGAGTTTGAACGGTGGAAACGGTGCAAGTAACAATGTTTATCCTGATGTTATTTCTGCTTTCCCATTATCAACTCCTGTCCAAATATTTAACTACACTGGTGGAGTTGGACTTTCTGCTGTTAGAAGAGATAACGGAACTTATAAGGTTGTTTATTTTGCATTCCCATTTGAAGCTATTGGTAGCGGAAATGATAGAGCAGCAGTAATGGGTAACATTCTTGGTTGGTTCGGATTACAACCAAACTTAACAATTAGCTCAACTGATATTTCTGTTGACGATGTTGAGTTTGTAAACGGACAAGCAAATTATACTTATAATTTGACAATCTCAAATTCTGGTGGTGGTTCTTTTGATGTTACAAATTGGGCAATTACTGGTGGAAGTGCTAATAACTTCCAAATTAATAACCAAACTGCTCCACTTACTCTAAATGCTGGCGAAAGTATTGACCTTGAACTTGAGTTCTCTGCAACTTCTCTTGGAAACTACTACGCTAATCTTCAAATTGACAACTCGCTCACTGGTTCAATCTATATTCCAATTTACTTCAAAGTAATTACTGTTGGAATCGACGATGAAATCAATGTTCCTGTTGAATACTCAGTTTCTCAAAACTATCCAAACCCATTCAACCCAACAACAAATATTAACTACACTCTTAAAGAAAATGGAAATGTTAAAATTACTGTTTTCAACTCTTTAGGACAAGAAGTTAAGACTTTAGTCAATGACTTCAAAAATGTTGGTATTAGACATTCTGCAACTTGGGACGGAACAGATACAAAAGGAAACTTGGTTTCAAGTGGAACTTATTTCTACAAAATTGAATCAGGTTCTTTTACAGAAACAAGAAAAATGCTTTTAGTTAAATAAAAATTTTTCTAAACTTTTTTAAGGTGGTAAGCTTACTTAAGGTTTACCACCTTTTTTTATTTAAACTTCAAGGAGATAAAATGCTAAAGAAAAACTTCTTAGCTTTAATTGTATTTTTACTTTTCGGAAATCTAATGCTTGTTCAAGCAGAAGAAGAAAAATCGCTCAAAGGCAAAACCGCACCTGAAATTTCGCTCAAGAATCTTGAGGGTGAAGAAGTTGCTTTGAAAGATTACTACGGCAAAGGACCAATCCTAATTGCTTTTTGGGCAACTTGGTGCAAGCCTTGTATTAAAGAAATCAAAAAGTTCAAAGAAATCTTAAAACCTTATAGAGAGATAGAAGAAGGTGATAAAGTTCAAATTCTTGCGATTTCTGTCGATGACTCAAAAAATATCTCAAAAGTTAAACCTTTTGCGAAACGTAAGAAATTCGATTTCCCAGTTCTTTTAGACGCTGAAAAAGTAGCTCAAAATGCTTTTCAAGTCTTCCAAGTCCCTTACACTTTCATCTTAGACAAAAACGGTAAAATCGTTTACTCTCACACAGGTTTTAAACCAGGAGACGAAAAAGAAGTTGAGAAAATTGTTAAAGAATTAATCGAACAAAATTAGATTTTGATTTTTCAGAATAAAAAAAGGCGACTCCAAATGGAGTCGCCTTTTTTGTTTTAAAGAATAATTTTTATTTCATCAAAACCATTTTTCGAGTTTCGATTTGGTTCGCAGCTTCTAACCTGTAAAAGTAAATTCCGTTTGAAACTTCATTCCCAAAATTATCAGTTCCATTCCAAGTTACAGAACCCTTTGGTTGCGTTAAAGCAAAGTCTTTAATTTTTTGTCCAAGCACATTAAAGATTGTCAACTTTGCTAAAGCAGAATTTGCAATCTCTAACTCGTAATTAATTGTGGTTGTTGGGTTAAAAGGATTAGGAAAATTTTGCTCCAAAACAAAAGTCGGAAGAACTTGAGAATTTTCTTCAAGAGAAACTACAGCCGTGTCTGTTGTTACGTAGTAATCTTGAGTAAAAAATTCTGCAAGGTTTTCATTGTTAGAAAGTTTAGCAACTACGTGTCCTTGACCAGCTGTTGTTCCAGGAGTAATGTTCATTCTAAAATCATAAGTCTCATTTGGAGGAACAGGAAAAACATCAGAATCAACAAAAGGTGCTAAACAGTTAATATTTACGCAAATTGAACTTTGCCAAGATGGACCAGGAAGGTCATTTGTTAATCTTTCGAATAAAACAAACAAAGTATCATTTGTAAGATTTGTCAAATCTCCGTGAATTTCAAAAAGTTCCCAAGGTTGAGCATTTGCGATGTTTGGATCTGAAACAACGTTAAAACTAAAAGATTGTGCAAAAGCACTTGTTGATAATAAGGCTGAAAAGCCTAAAGTTAAAAGCAATTTTTTCATTTGATTTCCTCTAAGTTAATTTTAATCAAAACTGATTATTTCTTTGATTTTACAAACAATTTAATTCTTTAACTCCTAAAAGGTTTCAAAACTTCCAACATTTCTGAAAATATTTTTTCGTTTGAAACTAAAACCTCTTCTTTGTAAATAGAAAAAACATTTCCAGAGTAATCTGAAAGTCTTCCACCTGCTTCTTTTACAATTAAAGAACCTGCTGCAATATCCCAAGCCTTCAAGTCCATTTCCCAAAATGCTTCAAACCTTCCACAGGCAACATAACACAAATCTAAAGCCGCAGAGCCATCGCGACGAACTGCTTGGGCTCGTTTACTGAAAGCTTTGAACATTTCGATATTTTCTGCGAAGTTCTTACCTTCAACATTGTAGTAAAAACCTGTGCAAAGCAAACTATGTTTTAAAGTTTTTACTTCACTCACATTAATTTTTTCACCGTTCAAAAAAGCATCTTTGTCCTTTTGAGCAGAAAAAAGTTCGTCAGCCATTGGGTCAAAAACAGCTCCAACAACAACTTCACCTTCTATTTCCACAGCAACAGAAACCGAAAAACATTTGTAACCGTGGGAAAAATTCGTTGTTCCATCAAGCGGGTCAATTATCCACTTAACTTTTGAATGTTTATCCGAAAGCCCTGATTCTTCTGCAAGAATTGTGTGTTCTGGGAAATGAGATTTAATGATTTTTATAATTTCATCTTCGGCTTTTTTGTCAACGTCAGTAACGATGTCAATCGAACCTTTGAAATCAATTGTTTTGACTTCACCGTAAGAATCTTTAAGAATTTTGCCTGCTGTACGAGTAGCTTCAAGACAAACTGAATAAATTTGATTAAGGTCTTTTCTAAAATCCATTTGTTTAATATTTTCTAAAGTTAGTTATGCGTTAATTTTGCCCCACAATTTATCAAGGAAAACTCCAATGCAAAAAGGATTAATATTTTTTCTGCTTATTTTTGCATTTTTGCAAAATTCTTTTTCTCAAACTGAAATTAATTTTGAGGGAAAAGAGAAGCTAAACCCTGCTTTTATTTTAGTACTTAACCAAATCGGAGCCAAGGAAATAATTCCTGAAAGTTTTCAATTCTCACGAGTGCCAGAACAGTGGAAAGAGTTGTGGGGAATTTATGAAGGAAAAAATAATGAAATAGAATTCAGTGTAACAATTTTTCAAGATTCTTACACCAAAGCCGAACTTTTGCAAAAAGGTTTTCGCATCGGAAGTGTTGTTGGAAAAATCACAACTGCAAGGCTCACTCTTTCTGACTTAAAAAAATTCCTCAAATTAGAAAAGATTTATCAAATCTCACTTTCCTCAAAAGACAAACCACTTCTTGACATTGCAACTTCGGACTCAGTTCTAAACAATGGAGTTTTTCTTGGTGCAAACGCAGACAGTTTGCAAACACTCGGTTTCAACGGTGAAAATGTTTTGGTCGGCATTGTTGACGTTCACGGAATTGCTTTTGACCACTTGGGTTTTCGCGATGACGTTCCTGACACTTCTCGTATTCTTTACATTTGGGACCAAACTCAAAATTCAGGAACTCCACCAAACGGATTCTCTTACGGCTCTAAATGGACAAGAAGCCAAATTGATGCTGGAGTTTCGACACAAAGTCCTGGAGGACACGGAAATGCTGTCGCAGGAATTGCAGTTGGAGACGGAAGTGATAGCACTGCCTTAGCAGGTTTTGCACCAAAATCAAAAATTCTTTATGTCAAATCTCCTGCTGATGACGCAGAGGAAATTGACGCTTTTGTTTGGATGACTCAAATAGCACAAGACTTAGGCTTACCAATTTCGATTGTAATGTCACTTGGAGGTCACAGTCACGCACACGACGGAACTCGTGCAGTTGAGCTTGTAATGGATACTTTGGCAGATGAAGGTGTAGTTTTTTCGCTTGCAGCAGGAAACAGTGGAAGTTCAAGTATCCATTCTCAAAAAAATATTCTTGCAGCAGGAAGCGATTCATTGACCTTTACTATCGGTAATTCTGATAACTTCGCTTACTTAAACTGTTGGTATAACTCACCTGATTCAATTGAAATTTACGTTGAAACTCCAACAGGAATTTTAACTGGTCCATTTTTACCCGGAATTGACTTAGCGGTGCAAACATCTGACGGAGAAGTAACTGTTTACTCTTCAAATTATTCTGCCCCTGAAAATGGTGACCATCAAGTTTATGTTGTTATAGATTCAACTCAAACAGTTTTAACTGTCGGTGGAAATTGGAAAGTGATTTTGAATTCAATCAATATTTCTGACGGACAATTTGATGCTTGGGGAATGTCAGGAGCAAGTTTTATAAATTCAGACATTGTTTCAGCAGTTACAATTACAACACCTTCAACAGCAAAAAAAATTTTTAGTGTCGGAGCTTACACTGCTTCAAATGGAAATTTCTCAAGTGGAAGTAGCAGAGGACCAACAAGAGACGGATTCTTGAAGCCAAGAATAACTGCGGCAACATCAATAGTAACAACAAACACAAGTTTAGGTTACTCTTCTTTTGGTGGAACGAGTGCTTCCGCACCTTGTGTTGGCGGAGCAGTTGCTTTACTTTTGCAAATTAAACCTGACTTGGATTTTGAAGAAGCCGATTCTCTTTTAGCTTTATTTGCATACTCAGACCAAAACACAACAAGTTTTGGAAATTTACCGAACACTTCTTGGGGAAGTGGTAAATTAAATGTTCTTGATGCAGGTTTAGAATTACTTGGTGAAAGTTTAATTTCGGATTTGCAAATTGAAATGACTTCCAACGGCACAAAACTAACTTGGTCGGAAATTTTTTGGGCAACAAGCTACAAGATTTACAGAGCTATTTTGCCCTCGAATTCCCCAAACGACTACTCTTTTGTTCAAACAACTACAAGCACAGAATTTACAGACTCAGCGAACACAAATTCTGATAAATATTTTTACATTGTTACAGCGGTAAAGTAGAACTTAAAAATTTACTGAAAGTGTGAATTCGTTTGTTCCACCAAGTTCTCGGTGTTCTGAGTAAGAGTAATCCAAACTGTAACGTCTAAAGTTTACTCCAAAACCACCTGTGTAAAACTCAGGTTCTGTTTGCGTTCCAAGTCTCAAGTAAAATCCTTTAACAACTGAGACTTGTGTCCCAAAGTGTAAACTTAGTGGAAAGTCCACATCTTTTTCAATTTCAAAAACAGTTTGGATTCTATCGCTTACTTTCCAGAAAAGCGAACTTACTAAAACTTGTGGAATCGTTTCATTGCCAACTTTTGTGAAAGTAAAATTCGAGAACGAGTTTGTGAAAATAAAATCTCCAAAAGAGACCAAAGCCTCAAAGTCCAAAGCAAAAGCTGTAGAAGAACCATAGTTTTCGATTTTCAAGGAAAGTGTGCGGAGAGTTGAAGAGATTTTTAAATTTTCCAAAACTGGATAAGAAGCACCGAATAAAATTTCTGTTTCTCGGTAAACTTCATCGCCGAAAAATCTTCCACCAAGTGCAAAATCCAAACCAAACTTTTTATAAGTAATACCAAGACTTCCTTCGTCAAGTTCGGCAAGTCCGAATTTTCTCCGCAAAGAAACAGCAACACCGTTTTGTTCACTCGAAAGAAATGAATTTCCGGGAAGCCAAACCTGACTCGGCAAAGTAAAATGGATTTTTCCGAGTCCTGAACTTGCTGCTCCGTTAGAATTAAACTCAAAAGCAGCGAATGAGTTTTGCCAACTTCCAAGTATAAAAACAAGTAGTAACTTGACAAAACCAAAGTGGAAAAGTAAATTAGCCTTTCGTTTCATATTTTCACCTTCTAAAAATTTTATTAGGAAACTAAGTGCAAACAAAATATTTAAAACTTCTAATTTTTACAAGTTTTTTTCTATTGATTCCTCTTTTGAGTTTCGGACAAATTGTAAAGTGCGAAATTTCTGTTAATTTCGAAAGACTTCCGAGCGTCAATCAAAATGAACTTCGTGACCTTGAATTTAACTTAACTCAGTACGTAAATAATTACGATTGGACTAAAGAAAAATACGAAGATGAAATTGAGTTAAGAATCGAAATTCAACTAACAAATTACGTTAAAGGTTCAAAAAATTATTTCAGTGCAGACATAATTGTTAGTAATAAAAATGACCTTTTTACTCGCGACAGAGGTTGGAGTTTCACTTCGCCTTCTGGAAAAGGTTTTTCAAACAGAGAACAGAATTTTGACGACCTTTTGAGTGTGATTGATTTTTACGTTTATTACGCTTGTGGAAGTGCTTACGACGGTTACGGTCCTTTGCTTGGAACTTCTTTTTTTACTAAAGCACTTACTTTGAGTTCAAAAGGAACTTTTGCAGAAACTCCTTTTAGCTCTGGTTGGGACAGAAGAAAGACTTTAGTTGAGGACATTCTTTCAGAGAAACTAAAACCTTACAGACAGATGAAAGCAATTTTCGAGTTCGGAAAATATTCCTACGACGTTAGGCAAGACATTCCGAGAGCAAAAGAGGTTTTGGAGAAATGTTTGGACAGAATGCTTGAAGCTAGTTCACAAGCTCCAAACAGTGTTGAACTTACCAATTTCCTCAATGCAAATCGCAAATTTTTAATTGATTTTTTCAGCCAATTCCAAAGCGACGTTCCTTTTAGGAAACTTAAAGGAATTGACATCTCGAACCGCGAAGAATACGATCAATACCTTGATTAAAAATTACCACTCAAAAATTAGCGAGTTCTTCACTTCAAGGTCTGTTTTCTTGACTTGAATTGGTGGTTTGTTGTCGTGTCTCATTTTGAAAGACGACTTAAACCCAAGACTTTCCGTTAAGTCAAAAATTAGAGATGATTCGTTCAAAATTCGAAAATCCTTAAAGTCATTGAACTTTGGCTGAAAGTAAATTGTGTTGAGAAAAGCGAATTTTTCAAAGTTAATTTTTGTAAGAAAGTAATTACTTGAGCGATGATTCATTTGTTTTGAATTTTGGTCTTTTAAACGCTCAATTTCAAAAAGATAAGCTGTTCCAAAAATCTGCTTTATAGTTTCATTTTTGAAAAGATTT
>QQUF01000011.1 GCA_008501735.1 Calditrichota bacterium
TATGCCAACTTCTATTGAAGAAATTGGAGTTTCAAACTTACCTGTTAAATTTGCATTAAAACAAAATTTCCCAAATCCATTTAACCCAAGCACCACAATCAATTATGAATTGGAAATTGTAAACTCTGAATTTGCCAAATTGAAAATCTTTAATGTTTTGGGTGCAGAAGTTAAGGAATTTACACTCACTCAACCAAATGGAAGTGTTGTTTGGAATGGAACTGATAAACTTGGAAAGGCTGTTTCAAGTGGAGTTTACTTCTACACTCTTGAATCTTCAACAGGTTTAAAACAAACTAAGAAAATGTTACTTTTAAAATAATTCGAACAAAGCTAACGAGTTTTTCGCGTTAGCTTTTCTTTTACCCCAAACGAAAATAATTTAAGGATAGCTTAATGGCTTCAAATGTTTCAATCGCTTACTTTTCAGCGGAAATCGGATTTTCACCAAATGTACCAACTTACTCAGGAGGACTTGGAGTTCTCGCAGGCGACCACTTAAAAGCCTCAGCAGATTTAGGTCTTCCAATTTGTGGAATTACTCTACTTTACCGCGAAGGTTACGTAAAACAAAAACTTGATAACAATGGAACTCAAACTGAATTTTATCCAAAATTTCATCCGCGAAACCTTTTGAAAAAATTACCAATTGAGCTTTCCATAAAATTACGAGGAAATGATGTTAAAATTGCAGTTTGGGAATACAAACTTAGAGGTGTTGGATTCAAAACTGTTCCAATTTATTTCTTAGACACAGATGTTAAAGAGAATAAAAAGAAAGACCGAAAAATTACTCGCAGACTTTATTCAGGTGGTCCAACAATGCGTTGTCTTCAAGAAGCGATTCTTGGAATTGGTGGTGTAAAACTCATTGAGCAACTCGGACACGAGATTGAAACTTACCATATGAATGAAGGTCATTCTGCATTTTTGACTTTAGCTTTGAAAGAAAAATATGGTTCAGATGAAGAAGTCAAAAAACGTTGTGTTTTTACAACTCACACTCCTGTTCCTGCAGGACACGATATTTTTGACACAAAATTAGTCAAAGAAATTCTTGGAAACTATTTCAAAAAACGAATCAACAAATCATTCCCAAAATCGAAATTAAATATGACTCATTTGGCACTTTACTTTGCCCGTTACGCAAATGGAGTTTCGAAACTTCACGGTGAAGTCTCAAGAGAAATGTTTCCGAAAGATGAAATTGACTCGATTACAAACGGAATTCACCATTTGACTTGGCACGGAGACGAAACCGTCAGACTTTTCGACAAGTACGTTAGTGGTTGGAAAAAGAATCCTGAAAGATTGCTCGAAGCTGATGCAATTCCTGACAAAGAACTTTGGAAAGCACATCAAAAAAACAAAGTAGAACTTTTGACTTATGCAAACGCAGCTACTCAAAGAGGATTTTCTCCCGACATTTTAACAATCGGTTTTGGAAGACGTGCAACAGGTTACAAAAGAGCTCAATTGCTTTTTAGCGACCCTGAACGATTAGCAAAAATTGCAGGTGGAAAACTCCAAGTAATTTTTTCAGGAAAAGCTCACCCCAAGGATTTTCCTGGCAAAGAAATTATTCAAGAGATTTTCAAAAAATCTGAAGAACTTTTTGATAGCATTTCGATTGCTTACTTGGAAAATTACAATATGCACATCGGAAGACTCATAACTTCAGGAGTTGACGTTTGGCTGAACACTCCACAAAGACCAAACGAAGCAAGTGGAACAAGCGGAATGAAAGCCGTTTTGAACGGTATTCCGAATCTTTCAATTCTTGACGGTTGGTGGTCAGAAGGTTGCAGACACAACGAAAACGGTTGGGCAATCGGCGACCACAAAGATTCAACTGACAAAGCAGATGCGAATTTCCTTTACGAGCTTTTAGAAAATGAAGTAATTCCAACTTACTACAACGACAGAGATAAATGGATTTCGTTGATGAAAGAAGCGATTAAAACTGCTGTTGACTTTACTGCACAAAGAATGGTTCAAGATTACGCAAACAAATCTTACAATTTGAAATAAAAAGTCTAATGCTTAAAGCTAAAAACCTTCTTTTCCTTTTTACATTTTTACTTTTCGCCCAAAGTGCTTTTGCCGAAGAAGTTCGGATTAGCCTTTGGCATCCAATGCTTTACGCAAATCGTGAAGTTTTGCGTGAAGTTTGCGACGAGTATGAAAAACTAAATCCAAACATAAAAATCCAGCTGACTTACAGAGAGACAGAAGAACTTCGTTCAAATTTCCAATCTTCTGCAATGGGCGGAAGTGGTCCGGAATTAATTTACGGTCCAAGCGACCAAGTTGGCCCTTTCGCTTCAATGGGAATTATTCAGCCTTTGCAAGAACTTTTGTCCAAAGATTTTCTTGACCAAATTGACCCGAATGCACGAATTTCTTTGAACGGAAATTTGTATATGGTTGGCGATATGGTTGGAAATCATTTGATGTTGATGTACAACAAAAAACTTCTCGAAACTCCACCGACGAACACTGACGAATTAATTCAGTTTGGAAAAGAACAAACCAAAGACCTAAACGGCGACGGAAAAATTGACCAATACGGACTTGTTTGGAATTTCACAGAACCGTTTTTTTACGTGCCTTGGACGAATGGTTTTGGAGATTGGTTTTTAGACGAAAATTCTTTGCCGAATCTTCAAACCGAAGGAAACAAAGCAGGTTTTGATTTCATAAAATCACTTCGAGACGAACACAAGATTATCCCAAAAGAATGCGATTACGAAATTGCAAACGCACTTTTCAAAGACGGAAAAGCTGCGATGATAATTAATGGAGATTGGTCTTGGGGAGATTACCAACAAGCAGGAATTGATTTCGGAATTGTTCCGCTTCCAACAGTTTCTTCGACAGGTTTGAATCCTGCTTCTTTAGTCGGAACAAAAGGTTTTTCGCTTAACGTCAATATTGCAGAAGAAAAGATTCAGCCGACTTTGGACTTCCTAAAATTCCTTTTGAGCAAAGAAACTCAACTTGAGTTTACAAACCAAGTAAGCCAAATGCCTTCTCATTTGGAAGCACGAAAAAGCCCGATTGTTACAGAAAATGCACTTCTCAAACAATCTGCAAAAGTTATGGAACTTGGAAGACCAATGCCTGTTGTTCCGGAAATTCGTGCAGTTTGGGACGCTTTGAGAACTCAGTACCAAGCAGTTCTTGGCGGAAATGTTTCTTCAACCGAAGCCGCAAAACTCGCTCAAGTGAATGCAGAAAAGCAAATCAAAACGATGAATGAAATCATCGAACCTGACGAACAAGCAACAGTAATTCAGATTTTGATTCCGCTTTTACTTTTAGGATTTTTGTTTTGGGTTTTTAAAAATCTCAAGCCGTTTTTGGAAGATTGGAAGACTAACAGTTTCGCTTATTTTATGGTTTTACCTGCTTTCATCGGAATTTTTGCAGTAATAATTTATCCGTTTTTCTACAACCTTTTGATTTCAGTTTCCAATTTTTCGCTAAGGACTTTTCAAGATTGGCAAATTGTGGGATTCCAAAATTACATTCAAGTTTTCCAAGAAGGAATTTTTTACTCCTACTTTTTCAAAACAATTTTGTGGACAGTTGTAAACTTGTTTTTCCACGTTGGAGTCGGAATTTTTCTCGCAATTTTGATTAACAGAACCTTGCCTGCCAAAAGAATGCTCCGAACACTTTTGATAATTCCTTGGGCAGTTCCGCAATACATTACAGCTTTGACTTGGAGAGGAATGTTCAACCAAGAATACGGCTCAGTGAATTTGGTTTTGGCAAAATTCATTGCAATGGAACCGATTCAGTGGTTGAGCCAACCTTTTGAAGCATTTTCGGCTTGCATAATTACAAATATTTGGCTTGGATTTCCATTTATGATGGTGATTGCACTCGGCGGTTTACAGTCGATTCCGAAAGACCTTTACGAAGCCGCAAGAGTTGACGGAGCAACACGCTTACAACAATTTTGGAAAATCACACTTCCAATGTTGAAACCTGTGATGATTCCTGCAATCACTCTTGGAACGATTTGGACTTTCAACAACATCAACGTTGTTTGGCTCGTCAGTAACGGAGGCGAACCTTCCGACCAAACTCACATTTTGGTAAGTTACGTTTATAAAGCGGCTTTTAATCTCTACCGTTACGGTTACGCAGCGTCGCTTTCAATGGTAATTTTCCTAATCCTTTTGGCATTCGGAATTACATTTTTACGCAAAACTAAAGCAACGGAGTCAGTTTACTAATGAAAGGAACACCTTTAGAAAAATGGTTAGTTTTTGGATTTTTGTGCCTTTTCACTTTGGCAACAATTTATCCTGTTTTGAATGTCGTTAGTATTTCGCTCAGAACCGACAACGCTTTTCAATCAAAATCTTTGTCCTTCTTGGAATTCGACGAACCTTTTGAGGACACAAATTTAAACGGAACTTGGGACGAAGGCGAAAAATTCACTGACGAAAATACAAACGGTCGTTGGGACGAAGGTTCAAGTTTTGCTTCTTACGTAATTTTGTTCACTGAAACTTCATTCTTGAAGTGGGCTTGGAATTCATTTTTGATAACTTTGGTAGTTACTTTGACAGGAGTTGCTTTGGCTTCGACAAGTGGTTATGCTCTTTCAAGGTTCAATTTTAAAGGCAAACAATTCGGAATGATTTCTTTGATGACAACGCAAATGTTTCCTGCAACAATGTTGCTTTTGCCATTTTTCATCATTCTTTCAAAACTTGGATTGATTGATTCATACCTTGGATTAATCATAATTTATTCCTCAACTGCTCTACCCTTTTGCATTTGGCAAATGAAAGGTTACTACGACACAATTCCGCCGGCTCTCGAAGAAGCTGCAAGACTTGATGGCTGTTCAAGATTTCAGGCATTTTACAAAGTTATTTTGCCACTTTCTGCACCTGCTTTGGTGATTACTGCTTTGTTCAGTTTTATGGCAAGTTGGAGCGAATACGTTGTTGCGGCAGTTGTGCTTCAAGACCCAGAACTTTACACTTTGCCACTCGGACTAAAATCTTTCCAAGCAAGTTTGGCAACACAATGGGGTTTGTACGCCGCAGGAGCAATTGTTGTCAGCATTCCTGTAACAGTCCTTTTCGTCGCTTTAGCAAAATATTTGGTTTCAGGTTTGACTTTAGGAAGTGTCAAAGGATAATTATTTTCTGAGATTCTCACTCAAAGTGAGGTTCTCAGTTGGTTTTCAGTGATAGTTTGGCTAAAAGTCAAACCATCACAATTTTGGTCGTTGAGCGGAGCTAATTTTCCCACGTTACAAAATAAAAGTACTTCTCAGCACTTTGAGCAGCACCAATATCTATAAAAGTTGGAGGACTTCCGCTTGACGTAAAAGTTCCAATTTGAGTTGAATTTGTGAGTTCAAGGTTTGTGCTTCTGTATATTTTATAAAGTGTTGCATCTTGTTTTTCAAGCCATGTAAGAACTATATCACTTCCAGAAACTTCAATTTCAAAGTTTGAGATTTTCGAAATCAAAGTATTAGGGAATTGAAGTTTTACGACTATAGCATCTTTTATTCCATTAAAAGTCCCATCAAATGCTTCATTTGTCACTGTGAAATTTGATGACGCTACACCTCCACAAAAGTATAAATTGCATTTATCAAATGCTACAGGGTTACCTTGAAAACCTTGTGAGTCATTACCACTTCCTCCCAAAAATGTCGAAAACTCTAGATTTGAACCTGATGTATCAAACTGGGTTATAAAAAAATCACCGTTTCCATTAAAATTTGAGAATAAAGCATTTTGCATTGGAAAGTTGTTTGATGACGTATTTCCAGTTATAACTACTTTATTATCTTCATAAAGTGTGATTCCGCATCCTGCATCATTATATAGCCCGCCAAAGTATGTAGAGTAAATTAACGAAGAACCATCACTTGAAATTTTTGTCATAAATGCATCATCGTAACCATCTTTTAAGCTATCATAAGCACTTTGAGTCGGAAAATCATTTGAATTAGTTTCACCTGTTAAAAATATATCTTCATTAGAATTAAGTGTAATTCCATAACCTCTATCATCTAAAGCACCACCTAAGAAAGTTGAATAAAGCAAAGAAGAGCCATCAGTTGATATTTTTGTCACAAAAATATCAACGCCACCATTATATGAATTATCGTAAGGATTTTGAACTGGGTAATTATTTGAATTAGTTTCACCTATTAAAAATATATCTTCATTAGCATTAAGTACATTCCCATAACTTCCATCCCATCCTGAACCTCCTAAATAAGTAGAAAAAACTAGTAATGCTCCATCAGTTGTCATTTTTGAAACTATAATATCTGTACCGCCATTATATGAGTTGTCGTATGCACCTACTGTAACTGGGTAATATAAAGATTGAGTACGACCAGTTAAAATTCCATTTCCACTTTCAGTAATATTTAGTGCAATTCCCCTATCACCACCTTCTCCGACAAATGTTGAATAGCTTAAAATAGAACCATTACCTGAAAGTTTAGTTAGAAATGCAGTTTCAAAACCATTATTGATATTGCTAAAAGCATTAATTTGTGGAAAGTTAGGAGAAGAAGTTTTACCAGTTACTAAAACATTCTCACTTGTGTCTACTGCTATTGAATAACCTCTATCATCAAAAGCACCACCTAAGAAAGTCGAAAAATTTAAAGAAGAACCATCAACTGATAATTGAGTAACAAAAATATCATTATTTCCTACACTATTGTGCAAAGTATCAAAAGAGCCAACAGTTGTTGGAAAATCATTTGTATATGTAATTCCTGTTATAAAAGCCTCGCCATTTTTATTTACATAAATATCATGACAGAAATCAGTATTCGCTCCTCCCAAATAGGTTGAGTAACTTAGAGTTGCAGCAATAGAATAACTTCCAGAAATTAACAAAATCAAGATAAGTAAAAATTTTTTCATCTATTTTTTCCTATAAATAATAAAATATCTAAAAAACTATTTGTATAAGATATACCTAAGCAACCTTTAAGTCAATTTTTTTTTAGATTTACCCTTTTCTCTAATTCCACTTCTACAAACTGTCAATCAAATCTACAAGTTCTTTGATGAAAGGCTTTTTGATGATTCCTTTGATTCCGTAAGATTCGTAATTTTTTTCGATGTCCTCAGTGATGTTTCCACTGAAAATCACAGCTTTAACTTTTGGGTCAAATCTTAACAGATTTTTCATTGTTTCTTTCCCGTCCATTCCTTCTTCGACTGTCAAATCCAAACTGACAACGTCAAAAGTTTTGCCTGAATTAAAAGCTTTCTCATAAAGACTCAATGCTTCATTTCCTTCTTTAGAAACACTTACTGTGTTACCCAATCTTTCCAAAACTTCCTTGAGGACATCGCGAATCGCGTCTTCGTCGTCCATTATTAAAATTCTTTTTGTCATTTTCTTAATTCGTTAATTAATTTTCTAATCCTACTACCACACTAAACTAAAATTTATTTTCATAAATTCCTATAAGAGCCAAATTTAACCTCTTTTAAAATATTTCGATAGTTTTTAAAACTGAATCACTTTTTTTAAAATTTTGAGTTTGTCTGAAGTTTTCAAATGAGGTCTTTCAAATCTAAGTTTTGAATTTAACTCTTTCACTTTTCCAAGAATTGTTAACCCACTGCTTACAACAAACCTAAGTTCCAAGCTCAAACGACCAGAAGTTTTGTGAATTAACTCGCTTCCTTCGTAGAACATTTTTTCTACAAAATCTACCTCAGACAAAATCATTTTTCTGAAATTTTCGGTTTTGTCTGAGTTGTGAAAATCTTCTCTTTCAAGTCCAAAACTACTGTAAATACTTTGAGGAATGTAAACTCTTCCTTTTCCCCAATCGACTGAAATATCTTGTAAGAAATTTACAATTTGAAGTGCTGTGCAAATTTTATCAGACAGAAAATCATTTTCAGGATTCGATTTTCCAAACAAACTCAGAACCAATTTTCCGACAGGATTTGCAGAATGTTTACAATAAAAAATTTGCTGTTCACGGTTTTCGTATTCCGTAAAAGTTGTGTCCATTTCAAAAGCTTTTACCAAATCCAAAAACGGTTTTTGTGGAAGTTGTAAAAAACTCATCGTTTCTTTCAAAGCCACAAAGACAGGCTCTTGAGGTTTTGAATTTGCCTTAATACATTCCAAAAAACTCTCTCGAAAATCATTTAAATTTTTGAGTCTTTCAGAAGTGCTAAAATCTCCTTCATCAGCCAAATCATCAGCCATTCGTGAATAAGCATAAATGTTGTAAAAATGCGGTCTCATCTTTTTTGGGACTAAAATTGAGCCAACAGGAAAGTTCTCGTAGTGAGACTTTGCTAAATTCTCACACCAATCGAAGGCTTCTTCTTTTGAATAAATTTTATCTTTGACAAAATTCAATGAAAAACAGAATTTTAATTTTGAAAATTAATTTTTTGTAAAATGGAGTAGAAAATTTAATTGGAAAAATGTGAAAGGAAAGAGGAAAATTAAAAGAGAGGGACTGTAAAAAAGAAAAGTTACAATCCCTTGTTTTCTTAACCAAGAGAATTGACGTGTTTTGCAAGACGTGATTTTTGGTTAGAGGCTTTGTTCTTGTGAATCAAGTTTTTTCCAACAAAGTGGTCAAGAAGTTTTGCAGCTCTATTGTAAGCAGTTTGTGCATCTTCTTTAGCTTCTGTTTCCAAAACTGTTTTGATTGCAGTATTCAACATTGAACGGTTACCTCTGTTCACCAATCTTGCTTCTTTGGAAGTCTTAAGTCTTTTCCAAGCAGATTTGTAATTTGGCATTTTTGCTCCGAAATATTTTTAATTTTATTTAAGTTCTAAAAATTGGAAGCCGAATTTAACACTCAAACGACTTCAAGTCAATAAATAATTTTAAGATAGTAGGGAACAAAAATTTTCGTTCCCTACTACAAATTCTCTAAATCTTCAATTCTATAAATTAGTAATCCCTTTTGTAAAAAGGAGGTCTTACAATTGTAATCGGAAGAAACTTAGAACCTATTTTCACTTCAAGCTCTGTTCCAATTTTTGCAAATTCAGATTTTACGTAACCTAAACCAATGTTTTGTTCTGTACTTGGCGAAAAGTTTCCGCTTGTAACTTCACCAATTTCTTCACCGTTTGCAAAAATCTTGGTGTGTTGCCTTGCGATTCTTTTTGAGTTTACCACAAACCCAGCTAATTTCCGACTTGGTTTTTCAGCTTTCACTTTTGCAATTGCTTCTTTTCCAATGAATTCACCTTTGTCAACTTTTGTAATCCAACCCAAAGTAGCTTCAATCGGATTAGTTGTTTCGTCGATGTCATTTCCGTAAAGTGCCATCTTCATTTCCATTCTCAAAGAATCTCTTGCACCTAAACCAACAGGTTCAATTCCAAATTCTTCACCTGCTTCGAAAACTTTTTTCCAAAGTTCTTCCGAATACTCAGTTGGTAAGTAAACTTCAAAACCATCTTCACCAGTGTAACCTGTTCTTGAAATTATTGCTTCAACTCCGCCAATTTTGTCAACAGTGAAGTAGTAGTATTTAATTTCAGTAGTATCGAAATCAACTAACTTTTGCACAACTTTTTCAGCATTTCTTCCTTGAATTGCAAAAAGTGTGTAGTTGTCGCCAACGTCTTCAAACTTAACATTGTCTGTTAAATGACTTTTCATCCAAGCAATATCTTTGTCTCGATTTCCAGCATTGATTACAAGAAAAAACTCGTCTTCTGACATTCGGTAAACCAACAAGTCATCAACAATTCCGCCATTTTCGTAACACATTGCCGAATAATGTGCTTGGTGAATTTTTAGTGCAGCAACGTCATTTACAGTAATTTTTTGGACAAAGTCTAAAGCTCCTTCACCAGAAACAATCACTTCTCCCATATGCGAAACGTCAAAAACTCCAACTGAACTACGCACTATTTTATGTTCGTGAATTATGCCTTTTGAATACTGAACAGGCATTAAATATCCACCAAAATTTACCATTTTTGCACCCAAAGACTCGTGAACGTGAGTAAGTGCTAATCTTTTTGGTTCCATTAAATTTATTAACTCCGTGAATTTGGTTTAATTCTTCTGACGTACCTCAAAATTTCAGAAGCTGTTTCTTCAACCGATTTGTTTGAAACGTCAATTACAATCCATTTTTGATTCTTTTTAAATATTTCTCTTGAGTACTCAAGTTCATCGTAAATGTGAAATTCATCTGCGTAATCTGTGAAATCTGTTTGATTAAGCCTTTTCATTCGCTCTTGCCTAAGTGCTTTAAGTTTATCAGGACTAATGATTAGACCAAATATTTTTCGCTGATTCACTTTAAACAACTCTTCTGGAGGGTCAATTCCAAGAACCAAAGGAACATTCGCAGCTTTGTAACCGAGTCCTGCAAGGTAAATCGAAAGCGGAGTTTTTGAAGTCCTCGAAACTCCTGCCAAAATTATGTCAGCATCTCGTAAAGTGTTCGGATTTTTTCCATCATCATTTTTTACAGCAAATTCAACTGATTCAATTCTGTTAAAATATTCCTCACTTAATGAGTGAAAAAGTCCTGGCAAATATTCAGGTTTTACTTCAAACATTGCAGCCATTTTTTTCAAAATCGGACCTAAAACGTCAACCGAATAAAGGCTGTTTCTATCAGAAAACTCAAAAAGTTTAGCTCTGTGGTCTTTGTTTACCAAAGTGTAAATCAGAAAAGGTTTATCAATTTCTGCTTGTTCAAGAATGTGTTCAATTTGAGCATCTGTTCTAATTTTATTTAAATAAGAAATTTCCGTTTTTTGGTCTTTAAATTGAGTTAGAACAGATTTAAGTAAATTATCAACGGTCATTCCTGTTGAGTCAGAAATGAGATAGATTTTATAAACCTTGTCTTTATTTTTTACGATTTCTTCTGACATTTTTTAAAGTTTGCCTAAAGCATTTTCAATTCGGCTAAGTGCTTCTTGAATGTTCTCGACAGAATTTGCATAAGAAAATCTCAAGTAACCTTCTCCAAAAGCACCAAAAGAAGTTCCAGCAAGGCTTGCAACTCCGCCTTGTTCTAACAAATAATCTTGTAAAAATTTAGAACTTTTCCCTGTCTCTTTGATGTTTGGAAAAACGTAGAAAGCACCTTCAGGGTCTTTACAACTAATTCCATCAATTTTGTTTAATCCATTGACGATAATGTCTTTCCTTTCTTTGAAAGCTGCAACCATATTTTCAACTTCTGTTTGGTCTCCGGTTAACGCCTCAATTGCAGCAATTTGGTTGAAAGAAGTTGTGCAAGAGTTACAGTTTGTCATCAATTTTGTCATTGCAGCCGCAAGTGGAAGTGGAAAATATCCGTAACCAACTCTCCAACCTGTCATCGAATAAGTTTTTGTAAGTCCTTCAAGAATAAAAGTTCTTTCAGGCATTCCTTCAAACTGAGTAATTGACTCAAATTTTCCTTTGTAATTTATTCGGCTATAAATTTCGTCCGACATTACAATCAAGTCATTTTCGACAGCAATTTTTGCAATTTCTCTCAAATCTTCTTTTGCCAAAACTCCACCCGTTGGGTTTGCAGGAGAATTAACAATTAAAACTTTTGTCTTCGGAGTTACGAGACTTCTAAGCTCATCTACGTCAATGCCAAAGCCTTTTTCTTCACGCAAAGGAATCGGAACAGCTTTCGCTCCTGAAAAATTAATTACAGATTCATAAATTGGAAATCCTGGATTTGGATAAATTGCTTCATCACCTTCACCGAGTAAAGCCATCAAAGCAAAAAACATTATGGGTTTTCCACCTGGAGTAATGACGATGTTTTCTCTTGTTGCTTCGATTCCGCGAGTTTTTGAAAGTTCTTCTGCGATTACATCTCTTACGTGAGGAAGTCCTGCAGAAGGTCCGTAGTGAGTCCAACCGTCGTCAATTGCTTTTTTCGCAGATTCACGAATATTTTTTGGAGTGTCAAAATCAGGTTCACCTATTTCAAGATGAACAATGTGTTTTCCTTGTGCCTCAAGTCCTTTTGCTTTTGCAAGAACTTCAAAAGCTGTTTCGGTACCAAGTCTTGACATTCTTTCAGCGAATTTCATTAATCTAACTCCGAATTTTTATTTTAAATTTTTAGTTTCTTTTTTAAAAATGAAGCCTCAATTTAAGAAATTATGTTTCAAAATTAAATCGAATTAGCTTAGCGTTTTTTAGACTTTGAGTTAATTTGGATTTTGGTTAATTTTTCGCCACACTCAAACAAAACTTTAAAGTTTAAAAACTAAATGAACTTGTACCTCCGTGACTTTCTCAACTTTCTCAAACTCGAAAAAGGGCTTTCCGAAAACACAATCGCTTCTTACAACTTCGATTTAGTAAAATTCAGCTGTTTTTTAAACGATTCACAAAACTCATTTGAAAAAGTTTCACCCGAATCAATTACACTTTACTTAGAAAGACTCACTCAAGAAAATTACTCTTCCACAAGTATTTCAAGACACATCAGTTCTCTAAAATCATTCTACAAATTTTTGCTTCGCGAAGAAGTTGTTGAAGTAAATCCATTAGAATTAGTTTCCACTCGAAAAAATCCAAGAAAATTACCTGATGTTTTAACCGAAGAAGAAGTTGATGACATTTTTAAACAACCACAAACAACAACTGAAATCGGACTTCGAGACAGAGCGATGTTAGAAATGATTTACGGTTGTGGTTTACGAGTTTCGGAATTGATTGGTTTTCAGCAAGAAGACTTGTTTTTTGACGAAGAATTGATTAGAGTGAAGGGCAAAGGCTCAAAAGAAAGACTTGTTCCAATCGGTGAAACGGCAATTTATTGGATTAAACTTTACCAAAACCAAGTTAGACTTGGTTGGAAGAAACAAGGAATTAGCCTTGATTTTTTATTTTTAAACTGGCGAGGAAAATCTCTTTCACGAATGGGGTTTTTAAAAATTTTAAGAAATTACGTTCAAAAAGCAGAAGTTACAAAAAAAGTAACTCCACACACTTTTCGCCACTCTTTTGCAACTCATTTGTTAGAAGGTGGAGCAGATTTGCGAGCAGTTCAAGCAATGCTTGGTCACGCAGACATTTCCACAACACAAATTTACACAAGAGTTGACAGAGAGCTTTTAAAAGAAATTCACAAAACTTACCACCCGAGAGGTCGCTAAACTTGAAAGATTTTATCCAACATTTTTTTGAAGCAAGAAATTGTAAAGTCCAAGATGTCAAAAATAGATTACTTGTAGAACTCACTCCTGAACTCCAAACAGAATTCCGCTCTGAAAAACTACACCTTGCTTTTACGTCCAAAAGCCTTACCGAAAATTCGGAACTCGTTACTCACGGAAGTTACATTCCAACAAAGATTTTATCAATTTTATCTGAAGAAGGACAAAAGGTTGTTGGGAAATTACCTTCTCAAAACACCTTATCGAAAAAGGCTTTTCAAGAATCTCTTTCCACTAAAAGTTCAGAAATCAAAAAATTAACTCGAACAACAAAATTGAATTACGAGCTAATTTTTAATTTCAAAGCAACCTTTGTTTCAGACGAAAAATTCGACGAGCTCTATTCTGTCAAACTTTTCGAGGAAAAAGCCAAAGTCTCAAAAATTGAATTTGTGAAAAACGAGAAAGTCGAAGAACTAACACACAGAGACTCTGGAGTGATTTCTGAAGCAGAAATCGAAGCGAAACTATTTTTTGCAACCGAAACACTTCAAAATTATCTCACTAAAAGAACTTCCGAGATAGAAAAGGAAGTTTTAAAAAGACTATACGAAAATTTAAAAAGACTTAAAAGTTACTACGGTGAGCAAATTGCAGCTTTCCGAAGAAGCTCAGTTCCTGGTACAGACGAAAAAGCAGAATTCATAGAGATGGAGCTGAAAAAGAAGAAAATTGAGGAAGTTAAAAATCATTCTCTCAAAGTCGAATTACAATTAATAAGTTTCCAGCTTTTAGAAAGAAAAGTTTACCATTTTGATTTCCATCTCAAAAGTTCAACTTTAGAAAAAAATATTTCAGCAAGTTTCGATACTTTCAATGGGAAACTCACTTACCCAACTTGCGAAGGTTGTGGTGAACAAACTTCTAAAATTGAACTTTGCGATTCAAAACACTTACTTTGCCCTAATTGCCTTTCCGTTTGCGAAAAATGTGGAGAAATGGCTTGTCGAAGTTGTGGAGTCGAAACTTGTTCTGTTTCAGGCGAAATTTTATGCCAAAATTGCCAAAAAATTTGCGATTCTTGTGGACAAGCAACTTGCGATAATCACTCACATTTTTCACAAGAAGAAAACGAGTTAATTTGCGAAAATTGTTTAATAGTTTGCAAGAATTGTCAATCTAAAGTATCAATTGACCACGCTGGAGGCTGTTCAGTTTCCAACGAATCTTTCTTTTGTGAAAATTGCTTAAATGTTTGCTCTAAATGCCAAAAGCAATACTTAAAAAATTATGAAAAAGAATGCACCCACTGTGGACAAATTTATTGTGAAGATTGCTCTCAAAAATGTTTTTACTGTGAAAGAAATAATTGCCAATCTCACTTATCAAACTGTAATATTTGTGCCAAAAGTTTATGCAAAAATCATTCTCACCAATGTTCAATGAGTAATTCTACTCTTTGTAAAGAGCATTCAAAACAATGTAATGGTTGTGGGAAAGAATTCAGAGAAACTTTTGTAACCGAATTAGGTAACTTAGATTTACACTACTGCAACACTTGTTCTGAAAATATTAACTTTCAAGAGGCTAAAGAGCCACCAAAAGAATTTTCAGAAAAGAAAATAAGAGATAGTAATACAAAGTGGTATTTCTTAAAAGGTATAATTAATGATGTATGGATTTCAAAAGGGGGTGAACTAATTTACTACAAAAGAACTAATCATTAAAGTAGCGAACAATATAAAATCGTCCACTACTTTAATTGATCTTTAGTAGAAGTAGCAAATTGTAATCTCTAAGGTAATTAAGAATTGCAAAAAACGGAAAATAATTCCCATTTTTTATAAAAAATGAAAAAACTCTCCTTAGTTACACAAAGAAAGCCTCTTTGAATTACTCCAAAGAGGCTTTTAAGAAACTAAAAGCTGGCGATGACCGACTCTCCCACCTCATTATAAGGCAGTACCATAGGCGCTAGTGGTCTTAACTACTCTGTTCGG
>QQUF01000048.1 GCA_008501735.1 Calditrichota bacterium
CAAAAATCGACACTTCTGACACAGGTTTTACTTACGACGAGTCAACAGGTTTGATTTCATTTTATGCAATTGATATGCTCGGTTCAGAATATTTGCCAAACGGCTTCGACCACACTTTTACTTTTGAGGTTCAAATTGATGACTTCAACCTAATTCAATTCTCGCAAGTTGTGAGTTCAAGTGCTTATGATTTAGATGGAAATGGAGTTGTAAACGGTCAAGCAAATGCAGTTGATTTGGGAACAATCAGTTACAACGACGACCCATTTATTTTCAATCCACTTTCAGGAACTTACACAATCGACCCTAACGGAAGTGGTGCAAACAATTTCACAAGTTTCACTTCGGCAACAGTTTCGATGGACTTGAACGGAATTACCGGAGCTGTAGTTTTCGATGTAAAACCTGGAGTTTATCAAGAGACAGCAGGTGGACCAAACGGTATTCCTCAAATCACAGGAGCAAGTGCAACTAATACAATCACTTTTCAAAATGACGGAAGTGGTGGAGACGTAGTAATTAGTCCAGTTTTGAATGGAGCACCAAATGCTTGTGTTTACTTAAATGGAGCAGATTGGTTGATTTTTGATGGAATCGACACAGCCCCAGACGTAAACAGCACACAAGGTTATTACGGATTTTACCTTACTGGCGGTTCTGAAAACAATGAAATAAAAAATTGTAATATTTCTTCAGCAGCCAACAATAATTCAAACTACAGAGCAATTTACCAAACACAAACAGGTGGACTTGCGAACAACTCAAACAGCTACCACGACAACGAAATCCACACAGCTTACTCAGGAATTTACATTTCTGGAGCAAGTACAAACTACGACACATTAAACACAGTTTATAAAAATGACATTCACGATGTAGCACAACACGGAATTTATTTTTACTACCAAAAAACAGTTAACCTTTGGGGTAATGATATTCACGACATTGGCACAAATTCATTGACTTATGGAATGAATATTTTGGTTTCGAGTGCTAACACAACCATCGAAGTTCACGACAACAAAATTCACGGAATCGCAGGAAGTAGTGGACGTGGATTACATTTTGGTGGAAGTTCATCTAAGAAACTTGTTTACAACAATGCGATTTATGACTTCTCAACAACAGGTCAAAATTTAGCGATGTTTAATGCAGGAGCAAGTAGTGGTGATGAATATTACTACAATACAATTTACATTAATGAGACAAATAGTACACAAGCAGCTTATGGTTTCTTTAATAATTCTGCACAAAACACAATCTTTAAAAACAACATAATTGCAATTGAAAAAGCTCAAGGACAAGCGGTTTGTCAAAATAAACCAAATGGCACAATTGGCGATTACAATAACAATGTTTACTTTGTTGACCCAACAAATCAAAGTGCTTCTGTTGGTATTTTCCAAGGAATTAGTGGGCAATCACTTTTAGATTGGCAAACTGTTTCGGGACAAGATTTTAGTAGCTTCAATGCTGATCCAAAGTTTATTAGTGTAACAGACCCACACATTGACCCAACTCAATATTCTCCAGCTGACAACAATGGAGTTCCAATTGCGAGTGTTACTGTTGATATTGATGGAGACACAAGAGACGCAAACGCTCCAGATATTGGAGTTGACGAGTTTTCAGGTGTTCAGTTAGCTAATGATGTTGGTATTTCTGGTCCGATTACTCTTAATCCTTCTGCACCAACGAACATTGACCCACTTATTTTAACTGTTACAGTTAGTAACTTCACTGCTACAACTGAAACTTTTGATGTTGTTGCAACACTTGATGGTGGTTCTGCACAAGGTGGAATTGATTTAGGGGTTACAAATTTGACTCTTGTAGGAAATGCAGATTCAACAATTTCTTTTGCTTGGGGAACTCCAACGATTGGTCCTCATCTTGCAGAAATTCAAACAACTTTGTCAAATGACCAATTCACTGCAAATGACTATGTCTCAAATCAATTCTCAGTTGCTCAGGGTGCGACAGTTCCTTTCTTGGATACTTTTGGAGTTGCTGGTGTGACTACTTTAAACTCTGATTTATGGCCTGGACAAGTTGGTGGTAATGGAACAGGAAATCCAGCTGGATTTATTACTACAAATGCACCAAATCCACCTTCTCCACCAAATGCAATGTTAATTAATGCTGACCCAACGGGCTCAGATACAATTACTTCTGCAATTTTTGACCTTTCTCCTTACAGTGGAGTGTTTTTAAAATTTTGGTATCAAAGAGGTGGAGGTTTTGAAGCTCCTGATGCAAATGAGTTTTTAAGAACCTGGTATTTAAACAGTAATAACATCTGGACGCAAGTTCCTGGAGGTGAATTTGTTGGAAATAGTACATTGGAAACTACTTTCACTCAAGTTGATACCCTTCTCCCTCCAGATGCTTATCACGCAGGATTTAGATTGAGATTTACTGCAAACGGAACAGTCTGTGCTTGTGACGGTTGGGCAATTGATGACGTTGAGTTAGTTCCAAATAATGACTTAAAAGGTCCAAATATTAACGGATTGGTTGAATTTCAAGATACAGATATTAATGACCAACCATTTGACATTTGGGCGAAAATTACTGACCCTTCAGGAGTTGACACTCCAAGTGTTCAGTTAAACTGGAAATTCTCTACTGATGCGAATTACAATGTAATTCCAATGACTCCAGCTCCTCTTGATTCTTTCTTTGCACAAATTCCAGCACCGAATCAATTTGATGTTACGATTGAGTACTACGTTACGGCGACTGATTTAGATTCCAGTATGAATGTAACAAACCTTCCTGATGTTCCAGGCGGTTTTCCTCCATATAGTTTTGATGTTCGTTTAATTCCTGCCGGAACCTTAAATGCCCAATCTAATGTTCCTTGTTCGATTCCTCTTGATTGGGGTGAACCAGGTGCAAACGGAATTGAACTGAAATACGATGATGGAACAAGTGAGTTTCAGTCAACAATTCCAAGTACTCCACCAGGTTTAAATTCTCCTGGACCAGCAGAATTTGCAAGTGTTTTTGATATTGCAAATCAGACACAAATTGTCGGTGATGCACAGATTAATTCATTGAGATTTTATGTTGATAACAATGCTTTATCGGCTTCTGAATACAAAGTTAAGGTAGTAGATTTTGATGATGTTGCAGGAACCCCTGGAACCACCATTATCTTTGAATCTCCTTTACAAACTCAAGCAGGAAGTGCAGGAAGTTTTGTAAGTTTTGATATTGCTGACCCTGTAACAGGAGTTGGTCCATCTGTTGGAAATGGAAAATTTTCTATTATCATTGAACAAACAACAGCAGCAAAAATTTCCCTTGGTGGAGATTTGACACAACAACCTCCATTTACTTATGTAAACAATACTTTTTACATTAAGGCTGTTGGTTCTGCTTGGGCAACTCTTGAATCTTTAGGAACTTTCTACGGTCCGTCAATTCCGATGGTTCGTTGTTTTGTTGAGCCTTTGATTGTTGTTGCACCTTCTGTTTCTTCATTCCAATCACAATACTTTAAGAAAACTATTGAAAATTCACAAAATGACATTCCACAGTTTTCTAAAGCAAGCAACAGTGTTACAAAATCTCTAACAACAGCAAGAGGAAGTTTAAGCAAAGCTCGAACAAACTCTAAAGTTCGTAGAACAAGAATCGAAAGACAAAGAACTCAAAGCATTAAAGTTAACAAAAACTCAAACAGTATTAGTGGTTTGAGTAAAGGAAGTAACAAAATTAATGTTACTCCTTCTTGGGCAGTTTTAGGTTATAACCTTTATCAATTACCTGGTTCAGCCGCAACTTCTCAAGATGTTGTAAATACTGGAACAATGATTTATACGGGTGTTTTACAACAATTTGACGATACGAGTGTAATGTCAGATTCAACTTACAGTTATGCTGTAACAGTTAATTATGACGTAAATGGAACAAGTACTGAGTCTCCTCCTGGAAATCTCGTTGTTGCAACAACAGGAACTTGTACAACTGGTAATCCTAACATTACAACAACTGCAACTTCTGTTGACTTTGGACAAATTCCACTTAACACAGCAAGTGTTCAGACTTTACAAATCAAGAATTCAGGTAATGGAGATTTAGATATTACTTCTTTCACTCCTTCTGCTCCTTTTACAATCCAAAATCCGCCAACACTTCCTTTCACAATTCTTGCTGGAGATAGTGCGGCAATTGACATTGCAGTTTTCTTAACAACTGCTGGTGTTGTAAATGGAACTCTTGACATTGGAAACAACACTGCAAACAACAATCCTTACACTGTTAACTTGACTGCTGACGGAGCTTCTCCTGATATTTCAGTAAGTTCAACTTTCTTAAACTTTGGTGGACAACTTTCTTTCCCACAAGGTTCGCCAGTTGTTGGAGCTGATACAGTTACTGTTACAAATACAGGAAGTGCAGATTTAACAATCTCTGCTTTAAATATCTCAGGAACAAATGTAAATAATTTTGCTGTCACAAATACAACTCCGGTTACTGTTACTCCTAATTCAAGTGTTGATATAATTGTTGACCTTGCAAATATAACAGCAACTGGGACTTACAACGCTACTTTGGAAATTGTAAATAACGCTCCAAGTGGAAATGTTTTTGTGAACTTAAGTGCTGATATTCTTATCTTAGGAATTGAAGATTTAGGAAATGCAATTCCAACAGAGTTTAGTTTAGCTCCGAATTATCCAAACCCATTTAATCCGACAACAACGATTAAATTTGGAATTCCAGAGAAGAACTTCACAAGAGTAGTTGTTTACAACGCACTTGGGCAGTCTGTTAAAACGTTAGTCAACGAAACTCTTGAAGCTTCTTTCTACGAGCTCAAATGGGACGGAACTGACAACAACGGAAACACTGTTGCGAGTGGAATTTACTTTGCAAGAATGGAAGCAGGTAAATTTGTTGAAATAAGAAAGATGACTTTCTTGAAATAAGAAATCAAAGTTTGATTTTTTCAAGGGCAAGATTTTAATTAATCTTGCCCTTTTTTATTTTGATGAGTTTGAATGAAACTTCTTCTCCACAAACGATTTTAAATTGGTATTGTTTTTGCTTATAAGTATTTCGAGATCTTGGAAATACTTAACTAATTAAAACCTTGGGAGGTTTTGAATGCTCTTAAATTATAAAAGTTGGAGACTCGGACTTTTAACATTTTTGACATTTTACATTTCAGGAGTTAACGCTCAAACAATCGACAAAGACGATTTAAAAGAGAAGAACAGTGAAACTTTGCAATTTGACTCAACTTTTAGAAATAGTATTTTTGAAGCAAAAGCAGTCAAAACTATTGACTTAAAACTTGAAGATGAGAATGAAATTGGTAACGCTTTTTTTAGCGAAGTAAACAGTAGTGATTACACTTCAACTTCAAATCCAACTGATACAATGTTTTCTAGTGGACCTGATAATTTTGGTTATCAATGGGAAAGTAGTTACGACAGTTCTGCACAAGTAAACTTTACTGATATTTCAAACGACCCACTTGCAACAAATTTGAATCTTTTTGGCTACGACTACGAAACTGTAACCTTGCCTTGGAGTTTTCCATTTTACGACAGCACTTACACGGAAATTCACGTTTACAGTGTTGGAGTTATAAAATTTACTTTCTCTTTCATTTACGTCTCAAATGGATTTAGTGGAACTCCTCCAGCTTTTCCAAATAACGATAACCCAAATAATGCAATTGCTCCATTTTGGGATAATATGAATGCTAACGGAAATATTTGGTACTACGAATCTTTAGACGGTGAAAAAGTCATAATCCAATGGGAAGAATCACAAATTTGTTGCGATCCAACAAACCCCAAAAATACTTTTCAAGTAATCCTTTGGCAAAATGGGACTATTGAATTTCAGTACGAAGAAGTGAACGATTCGAATGTAACAGCAACAATCGGAATCGAAAATTATGCAGGAAATGACGGACTACAAGTTGCAAACGACGAACCTTTTTTGAAAGACAGTCTTGGAGTCATTTTCTTTGCTGACAGTTCACCAATCATCAGTCATTCTCCTTTGAAAAACACAACTAACACTTCAAATAATTACACGATAACAGCACACGTTCTTGACACAGGTTCTATTAATTTTACAGAACTTTATTGGAGGACGAACTCCTCAAGTAGTTTCACTGTTCAGTCAATGCTAAATGTCGGAGGAACGATTTACCAAACTCAAATTCCAGCACAAGCTAACGGAACAACAATTCAGTACTACATTCGCACAGAAGACAACGATTTGAACGAAACATTGCATCCTTCAAACGCTCCAAATGAATTTCATAATTTTATCGTTAGTGCAACTCTACCGCCTGAAAATCTTTATGCATTTTCAAATATTGATTTAGAAGTTCCATTAATTTGGGAAATCCCAAACTCAAATGTTACTCCTCCAATTGCTCCAATTAACAGTTTTGCTTACACCAAAGTTGGAAATTCACAAATTGGTTTCAACGGTGCAGAAGGAATGTTTGCTACAAAATTTTCATTAAGCAAAACTCAAGGGCTTTCAAAAATCAAACTTAGGTTTTTGGAAAATGAAATTAGCAATTACACAGTTAGTCTTTACGATGTTGGAAGAGGCGGAAAGCCAAATCAATTTCTTGGAGTTATCGGTCAAGGGCAAACAGAAGGCTTTGAGGAAGAAGTAGAATTAAGTTTGGAAAACCCTTCTCAAATCGCTGAAGGAAGTTTCTTCGTAGTAATTTCTCAAGACAGTGAAAACTCTTTCGCATTAGCTTCTGAAACGGAAAACGAAATTCCTGCAAACACATTTTTTGTCAGTGGAAAAGGTTTTGAAAATTGGCAGTCTTTCGAGTCCGTTTCAATCAACAAAATTCCGCAAATAACAATCAAAACTGAAAGTCTAACTCACGAAAATAAATTCATTCCTGAGAGACAAAACCCGAAGTTAAAACTTTCAGAACAAGATTTAAGAGAATCCCAAAACATTACTTCTTACTTGAGTTTTAATAAACCTAAAAACTCTCAAGTGAAAGCTATTTCAGTTGCAAGATTTTTATCGAAAGGAATTAATTTTAGTGGCAAAAAGACAGGAAATCAAATTTTATCTTTAGGCTTGTCAGCTTTCAAAATTTATCGCTCAACTAATCCAACTGATTTAGTCTCTCCAACGAATAATTTTCTCATTTATGAATCGCCAGATGCAATGGTTTTAAGTTATTTGGACAATGACCCAAGTTTGGTAAATGGAACAGAGTATTTTTACGCTGGAACTTCTGTTTTTATAGATTCCGTTTCAGGACAAGTAATTGAAAGCAGTCCTTCAAATCTTGCTTCGGCGACTCCTTTAGATGTAATTCCAACTCAAGCACCAACAAACTTTTCAGCAATTTTGAATGGCTCTTTGGTGGATTTAGCTTGGACAAATCCGACTTTAAACGTTGACAGTACAACTGTTGATGACTTAATCGGAGCAAGAATTTACAGACGAGACAACGCACAGCAGAACGGTTTTGTTCTTTACGATTCTGTTGCTGCTCCGAATGAAACTTACACTGATGTAAATCCGCCAATTGATGCGACTTATTATGTTGTGGCAGTTGATTTGGGCGGAAATGAAAGTCAGAGAACTAACACAGCAAACACTTTTTACATCGCAGGTCTTGGAACTCCAATCTTTGAAGACAGCTTAGAAAGCCCTTCAAATTGGACTTTTTTTAATAACGACCCAAGTGTAATTTGGAATGTTGACGCAACACCAAGCAATGTCCAAGGAACGGCAATTCCTTACTCTGGAAACGCCTGTTTAAATTACAACAATGGAGTTGATTTCTCATCTTTTGGAAGTCCGAACAGTGGAAGTGTTGTACTGAACCAAACAATTGATTTAACAGGTGTTGTATCGCCGAATCTTTTCTTTTGGACACTTTACGAATCAGAATTCGGAAGTAATTACGACCAAAAGTGGGTGGAAATCAGTACGGATAATTTTCAAACTACAATCTTAGACACACAACTTTTTGTGCTAAATATTAACTCAGGAACTTGGGTTCCAACTGTAATTGCTCTTGATTCTTCTTGGCAACAAATTCAGTTGCGATTTAGGTTTGATTCTATTGACGGAATTGGGAATGGCGGAGCAGGTTGGTTCATTGATAATTTGGGAATTTACACGACAGCAGATTTAATAGGACCAGTTTTTGCAAACGAAACTCAAATCGGGAAAACAGATGATTTTACAAATCACCAAGTTATCCAAGTTTCGGTTTCAGACCCTTCTGGGATTGATTCTGTTTGGTTAAACTACCGAGTAGGAAACACAGGAAATTTCACAACCAAAGCAATGTCTTTTTCTGGCGGAAACACCTACATTGATTCGATTCCTCCACCAACAAACTTAACTTCTGATACAGTTTGGTATTTTTTCAAAGCTAATGACCTCTCAGATAGTTTGAATACAAGTCATTCTCCGTCTAATTATTTGAATAACCCAAATTCAAATTTACACTTTTACGTAGTTAGATTGCTTCCTTCTGGAACTCTCACTTTTGAACCAACTCCTGGAAATATTCATTTAGAATGGGGAATTCCAGGTGCAAACGGAATTGAGTTAAAACGTGATGACGGAACAAGTGAATTTCAGTCACCAATTCCAAGTTCATTGCCAGGTCTTAACAATCCTTCTCCTTCGACCTTTGCAACCAAATTTGATATTTCTTCACAAACACAAATTAGTGGAAATGCACAAGTTAGTTCTGTCAAAATCTTTTTTGCAAACGGCGGAAGTGCTGGTGCGGAATTTAAAGTGAAAATTTATTCTGCTGACCCAATAACTTTACTTCCTGACGTTGTCCTGTGGGATACTTTAGCAACTCAATCAATTTTTGGTAATTTCATTTTGTTTGACCTTCCAACCCCTGTAAATGTTGGAAATGGATTATTTTTTGTTGGAGTAGAGCAGACCACAACAAACCAAATCTCACTTGGAGGAGATACAACTTTCCAACTTCCTTATGGCTTTAACAACAACACTCACTTCATTCAAGGGTTTCAAACGAGTTGGTCTGCAACTGAACTTTTGTCGCCGATTTATGGTCAAGTAATTCCGATGATTCGTTGTTTTGTAGAACCTGTAACTACACCAATTGCAAGTTCAAAGGCGAATAAAATTACTTTTGAGTCTTTGAATTTTAAAGGAAAAAGCAAATCAGTTTCAAAAGTAAATCTTCTTTCTCAAAAAGACTCGAATCAAATTTTTGAAAATCCTTCTTACACAGTTTTAGAATACAATCTTTATAAAATGAACGGCTCTGCAAACGATGCTAACGAAGTAGTTACAAACGGTTCTGTAATTTATGTCGGAACGGATTTGTTTTTTGATGACACAAATGTTTTGCCACTAAATCTTTACAGCTACGCGATAACCGTTACTTACGACGTAAATGGATTAAATGCATTTTCTGAACCCGGAAACTTGGTTATTGGAACTCCGCTTCCAAATGGAGGTTTCTTACTTGCAAATACTTTGGACTTCGGCGGAATACCAGAAAACACATCTGAGACAAAAGATTTCGTAATTCATAACATCGGGAATCTTGATGTAAATGTTTCAGCAATGAATTTTAGCACACCGTTTACGCTAAGTTCAACTTCTCCTTTAGCTCCTCCGTTTACAATTACTGCTTTTGATTCGGTTACAATTTCCGTCTCTTGTTCTTTAAGTAATATTGGAGTTGAAACAGGAACAGTTGACATTGTAAATGATTCACCACTTTCACCTTACTCAGTGAGTTTAGTCGCTGAAGGGATTAACCCTCAGATTTCAGTTAATTCACCTTTAATTGATTTTGGGGTTTTAGGGCTTGGTTCAGCAGATTCTGTTTTTGCTTCAATTAGTGTTACAAATGATGGCACAACTGATTTGGTAATTTCAGGGTTTAATTTTAGTGGCTCAAATCCAACATTTTTTGCAAATACGAACCAACTTCCAATTACAATTTCTGCAAACCAAACTTCTCAAGTTGACTTTGTATTTTTACTCGGAACAGTTCAGAATCCTAGCATTTTCAGTACAAATCTTGAAATTGAAAGTAATGCTCTCAACACACTTGGAGTCATAAATTTACTTGCAAATGTTCAAGTTGTAAGCATTGGCGAAAGTGAAAACCTGATTCCAACAGAGTTCAGTTTGCAGCAAAATTATCCAAACCCGTTTAATCCAACAACTACAATTCGATTTGGAATTCCACAGCGAAGTTTTACAAAAATTGTAATTTACAATGCCTTAGGACAAAAGGTGAAAATTCTCGTTAACAAGACTTTAGAAGCCTCTTACTACAATTTAAAGTGGAATGGAATCGATGAGAATGGAAATACAGTTTCAAGTGGAATCTACTTTGTCAAAATAGAATCGGGAGATTTCTCTCAAGTCAAAAAAATGACTTTCTTAAAGTAGAAAATTACCAAAATTTTCAGGTTAAAATTAAAAAAGCCGAAACTTTTACAGTTTTGGCTTTTTAGTTCTTACTTCAAAAATACCATTTTCTTTACGCTTGAAGATTTGCCTTTTGAAATTACTTTATAAAAATAAACTCCACTCGAAACTTGGTTCCCAAAAATATTAAAGATTACCAAATTCTTAGTTTAATTTTAATTCAGCCAAACTCTTTGTTCTCCAATTAGTTGGCGAATCTCTGCGATGAGTTTTTGTGAAGGATTAATTCCGAATCCGCTTGGTTCGACCAAGTATGAATTTCCGTCGTTGGCAATTAATTTGAATCTGACTTTACAAGTTCCCGGAGATTCTTCGAGAAGTTCTTTGACTTTGAGCAAGTTTTCCTTGCTAACAATGTCTGTCGGGATTTCACAATTCATCCAACTTGCGTTTTCCGAAGCAGAAACAATTGACTCGATTTTGTTGGCATTAATTTTATAATTGTCTTCGTCTTCAAATTCAATTCTTCCTGAAACTTTGACGATAAGATCATCTCCGATTGCATCTTGGCACTGTGCGTAAGGTCTTGGAAAAACGAGAACTTTGATTTTTCCAACGAAATCTTCAAGCTCAAGAGAGCACATTTTCTCTTGCTTTCGCTTTGTTGTCAAAGACCTGAATTTGCTAATAATTCCACAGACTTGAACCTCTTTTCCGTCCCATCTTTTTTTATCAACTTCATCAAGTGTCAAACTTGAAAAGGCAATAATTTCTGCTCTAAAATTGTTCAAAGGGTGTCCTGAAACGTAAAAACCGATTAAGTCCTTTTCGTTCTGTAACTCAACTTCCTTTGCGTAAGGTGCTGCAAAAGCGAGTTTTGGTTTTATTGCACTGCTTTCCGAATTTTCGGCAAAAATGTCAAACATTGAAACTTGGTCGGAGTTCTTTTCTTCCGCAATTTTTTGCCCGTAAGTAATGGCAATTTCAACAGAAGCAAATTTTTCTGCTCTTGTTCCTTCTAAAGAATCGCAAGCTCCTCCGAGAATCAAACTTTCGAGTGCTTTTTTAGAACAAATTTTTGTGTCAATGTTTGCTGTTAAATCAAAAATATCTTTAAATTTGCCAAACTCTTTTCTTGCTCTGACAATTTCGTTAATCGCTTTAGAACCGACATTTTTTACTGCCGCCATTCCAAAACTGATTTTGTTTTCGTGAACGGTAAAAGTATCAAAAGAATCGTTTACATTTGGTTGAAGAACTTCGAGTTCCATCTTTTTACATTCTTCAATGAGCTTCGGAACTCCGTCTTTCGTGGACATTTCACTCGTCATCATTGCCGCCATAAAATGTGCAGGATAATGAGCTTTCAAGTAAGCAGTTTGGTAAGCAACCCAAGAGTAACAAGCACTGTGAGATTTGTTGAAACCGTAATTTGCAAATTTGAAAATCAATTCCCAAATCTCATTGATTTGCTTTTCAGGAACATTGTGTTTTTCGACTGCACCTTGAATGAATTCCTTTTTCATTTTTTCCATTTTACCAAGGTCTTTCTTACCCATAGCTCGGCGAAGAATATCAGCTTTTCCAAGTGAAAAGTTACAAAGTTCCGCCGCAATTTGCATAATCTGTTCTTGGTAAACGATGATTCCGTAAGTCTCTTTCAAGATTTCTTCAAGGCAAAAATGCGGATAAGTAACTTCTTCACGACCGAATTTTCTTTCGATAAAACTTGGAATGTTGTCCATTGGGCCAGGTCTGTAAAGTGCGTTCATCGCAATCAGGTCTTCGATTCGCGTCGGTTTGAGACGTTTCAAATACTCTTGCATTCCCGCGGACTCAAACTGGAAAACGCCGACTGTTAAACCGTCACTAAAAAGTTGGTAAGTTTTTTCGTCGTCAATTGGAATTTCTTCGATGTCAATTTCGATTCCTTCGGCTTTGAGAAGTTCCAAAGTATCGTAAATTACCGTTAGAGTTTTGAGACCAAGAAAATCCATTTTCAGAAGTCCGATTCCCTCAACAGCTTTCATATCGAATTGGGTTACAACATCTTCTTCGCCGTTTCTTTTGTAAAGGGGAGAAAATTTCACGAGTTTGTCAGGAGCAATTACAACTGCTGCTGCGTGTTTTCCTGTTTGTCTGTTCAAACCTTCAAGTGTTTTTGCGTATTCAAAAAGGTTGTTGAAGGTCTCGTCGTTGAGGGCAATTTTTTCTTTGAATTCAGGCAGTTGCTCCATTGATTTTTGGATTGAAAGCGGTTTCCCGAAAGTAACAGGAATTGCTTTGGAAAGTTTGTCAGCGTCTCCGTAAGAAATTTTCAAAATTCTCGCAACGTCTTTGAGAACAGCTTTTGGAGCAAGTCTTCCGTAAGTGATGACTTGAGCAACGTTTGGCTCGCCGTATTTTTCTTTCACGTAATCAATTACTTCACCTCTTCGTCGCATACAAAAATCAATGTCAACGTCAGGCATTGTTACTCTTTCAGGATTCAAAAAACGCTCAAAAAGTAAGTTGTAAGGTAAAGGGTCAAGATTCGTAATTCCCATACAATAAGCGAGTAAAGAACCTCCGGCAGAACCTCTTCCGGGTCCAACAGGAATTCCTTGAAGTCTTGCTTGACCGATGAAATCTTGAGTAATCAAAAAGTAAGAAGCAAATCCCATATCTTTTATAATTCCAAATTCATAATCAAAACGCTCTTGGTATTCTTTTGGAATTTTTGAGGTTTTAAGTCTAGCTTCCAAGCCTTCACGGCAAATCTTTTCAAAAAACTCCAAGTCTGTTTTACAACCCGAACTTTCAGGAATTGGGAAACTTGGGTACTTGTAACCGAAGTCAAGTTTCAGGTTAATTTTGTCATAAATTTCAAGAGTTGACTCGATTGCTTGAGGTTGGTCTTTGAAAAGCTCACACATTTGGTCGCCGGACTTAAAGTAAATGTCGTGAGTTTCGTAACGCATTCGAGTTGGGTCGTCAAGGTCTTTTCCCGATTGCATACAAAGCATAATGTCGTGAGCTTCCCAATCTTTTTCCTCGATGTAATGAATGTCATTTGTTCCGCAAAGTTTGATGTCAAGTTCTTTGGCAATTTCGATTGCACCTTTTCTTGCATTGTCTTCTTCAGGAATTCCGTGGTCTTGCAATTCAAGGTAAAAATCATCGCCAAAAATATCTTTGTATTCTTTCGCAGTTGCCCTTGCATCGCTGAATTGACCTCTGTTAATCAGAGAAGCAACTTCTCCTTTCAGACAAGCAGTCAAACAAATAAGACCTTCCGAATGTTTACGCAGAACTTCTTTGTCAATTCTCGGTTTGTAGTAAAAGCCTTCCAAGTAACCAATTGAAGAAAGTTGCATCAAATTTTGAAAGCCGATTTCATTTTTCGCCAAAAGAATTAAGTGGTGCATTCCGCCACCACGATTTTTTCCTCTGTCAGTTCTTCCTCCACGAGTCATATAAGTTTCGCAACCGATAATCGGTTTGATGCCTTGAGCGGTGCATTCGTTGTAAAATTCAATTGCTCCGAACATATTTCCGTGGTCAGTCAAAGCAATTCCGGGCATATCGAATTCTTTTGCTTTACTTACAAATTCTTTGACTTTACAAAGCCCGTCAAGAAGGCTGTAATGTGAATGATTGTGAAGGTGAATGAACTGGTCTTGTGGCATTTTTTAGCTTTCTTTTTTTTCGTAAAATTGGGATGTTTTTGGAAAAGTTAGGCATAAAATAGAAATAAATTTTTAAGGTCAAAAGCCGAATTTTTTTTTCTTTTGCCTTGACACCTTTTAATGATTTGTAAGACCTATCAGATAGCTAAAAACTATCTGATAGGTAAATATTTTTTACTTCTAATTTCTGGCTCTTGTCTTCTGACTCTTGTTTGGAACCAAAATTGCTTATCTTTTTTATTACACAAAATGGAGAAGGTTTTTGTTTTTTAGAATTTTATTACTAAGTCTTTTGTTTACAGTGCTTTCAAGTTGTGGTGAACCGAATGAACCAAAAGATTTTAGTGCTGGAAATGACATTTTTGAATTAACGGATTTCATTCCAACGGCAGGTTTTGCACTTGACGTTGAAGTTTTGAACGGTAAAGCCTTTGTGGCGAACTCCGAAGCTGGAATTCAAGTTCTTGATTTTACGACTTTCAACGACTCTGTTTTCATTTCTGAATCTTTCAAAAAAGGCGTTTCAAGGCACAAAAAAGTTAAAGTATTGGAAGAAAATTCTCTGCTTTTTGTGATGCCAAATTTGGCGAGACTTTACGCTTTCAAAAACTTTGGCGATTCAACGGCTTTCCTTGACGAATTAGGTTCAACCAATAGCAAAATTCCACGAGATTTGTCAGTTGTGAAAAAAGGGAAAAAATACTTCACTTACTACGCAACTCAACCAAAAGAAGAAAGTCCGTTTTCACTCTACTTTGTAGTCTCGAGTTCAAATGATTTTCCGCTTTCTTTTTGGGAGAGGCAAGGTTTTTACTTGAGCAAAGGCGAACCCAACGGAATCTTTGCCGACACAAGTTTTGTTTACATTGCAGACGGAGAATTTGGTTTGACTGTTACAACCTCAGAAGCGGAAGAAGTTTTGAATTTTGACCTTGTTGGTGAAGCTCAAAGTGTTTTTGTTGCTGACAGTGTTGCCTTTGTTAGTTGTGGAAGTGCCGGAGTTTTTTGGCTGGACTTGAGAACTTCTTTGCGAGAGTTCTTAGAAACCGATTCTGTTTCGACAAAACCAGCTTTACTAAGTTATTTCACAAGTTCAGGCTTTTCATCGGAAGTTGTTTTGTGGAATGAGCATTTATTAATTGCTGACGGTGGAAATGGATTAGTCGTTTTGAATTTGGAAGACAAAAAGAACCCTGTTTTCGTGCAAAGATTCGACACAAAAGATGCCAACGCAATTGCAATTTACGAAAACAAAATCTTTCTCGCAGACGACGACGGAGTTTACTTTTTCAAAGAAAAATTAAAATTAGCGGAGTAAAAAATGAAAAATTTTGAAGTTTATCTTACAAGAACTTACAAAGTAGAAGTTAAAACTGAATCTGAAGAAAAAGCAAGAGGTATTGCAGAACACTTTCTAAGTAATTGTAAAGACAATTCAAATCAAAAATCTCGTGAAGAGTTTGGTTTTGAAATCGGGGAAATTGAATTAGTTTTAAATGAAGCAACGGAATCACACGAAATTATTGAAAAAGAAAAGGAATTCTGAAAAAATAATTTATTCAATCAACATTGGAGATGTCCAAAATGTCGCAGAACAGGAGTTAGGCAGAGAATTAACACCGAAAGAACTTAAAGTAATCGAAGATAAAATTGGTGACTACTTCGATTGGTTCGATTCAATCTCCTTTGCAATTGCTGCAAACATTGAATCTTAAAAATTGGAATAATTTATACCTTTAAACCTTTACAAATTAAATCCTTAACCTAAAACCTTTTCCTCAAAGGTGAAAAAAATGAAGAGTCTTAAAATTTTACTCACAGCCATTTTTTTAATGGCTTCGCAAATTGCAAATTCAACTGAAATTTTTGAGTTGAAACCTGCAAACAATGATTTTGAAATCCAAGTCAAACCTGCTCGCTCAGAAGGTTTTGCTGAAATCGAAATTACTTTCAATCGCTACGAAATTGAAAATCTAAGAGGCAAACTCGAATCTGTCAAAATTGGCACTTCCGAGAACTTGCTTCAAGATGCTTTTGGAACAAAATTCATCGCAGTTCCTGAAAGAGGCAAAATTGAACTTGAAGTTCTAAGCCAAAGATTTGAAGAAACCGATTTTACTCTGTCAAAAATTGAAAGCCAAAATTTAGTTTCTGTTACCGAACCAAAGATTTTAAAAGATTTCAGACTTGTCAACCTTGCTGTTAACCCGATAAAAGTTGAAAACGGAAAAGTGAGCTTGTTAAAAGATTTGAAAGTTCGTTTAAAGTCTGATTTTTCTGCTAAAGGTCAAAATGAAAAATTACACAAAAGTTCAAATTACTCACTCGCTTTCAAAAACCTTTACGAAAATAACATCTTGAATTTCGATGAAGTTACACTTGGAATGGAGCCTGAAAGAGGCAGATTTTTATTCATTTCCAATGACACGAATTTTTCACAATTGTTCCAACTAATCGACTTGAAACAACGACAAGGTTTTGAAGTAATCGCAACTTCTTTTTCACAAATTCCAACTCCTTTTCCAACTCAAAGTTTTGATTCGATTAACGACTACATTTCACAAGTTTACAATGCAAGTTCAAAGCCTTTGGAATACGTTATGCTTGTTGGAGACGTTGCAAACACAACTCTTCCGCCAAGTGAAGCAATGCCGAGCTTCTTTTTTAACGGACAAATCGGACAAGGCGTTTCCGACCATGCTTTTGCACTTCATGAAGGAGACGACTACTTTCCCGATTTGCTAATTGGAAGACTTCCTGTGCAAGACGTTGGGCAACTTACTTTGATGACAATTAAAAATATGGTTTACCAAGCAAATCTAAATCTTTCTTCAACTGATTGGTACAAAAGAGCAGTTGTTGTCGCAGGAAACGAACAAGCTGTAACTCCTGTAATCAATTCACAATGGGTTAAAAACGAACTTCTGACAAAAGGAAATTTTACCGAAGTCGTAGAGCTTTACGACTACAAAGACGGTTCAACTCCGCCAAGTCCTGTGCAAATTGGAAACTTGCTTAGTCAAGGACAAGGTCTTGTGAATTACAGAGGTTGGGCAAGTTTTTCGGGTTGGATTTATCCGCAATTTACGACGAACAACGTTTTGGGGCTTGGAAATATTGACAAACTTTCTGTTGTAACAAGTGTCGTTTGTGGAACAGGTAATTTTCAAGTAGAAGATTCTTTTGGTGAAGCTTGGTTACAGGCTGGAAGTCCACAAATTCCTACTGGAGGAGTTGCATTTTGGGGAGCTTCTCATTCTGACCTTCACACAAAATGGCTAAATCCGCTTTCGGTAGGTTTTTACGACGGACTTTTGAATCAAGGTTTGGAGACTTTTGGTGAACTTACAGTGAATGCAAAACTCTTGCAGTACCAACAATTTCCAAACGATGTTGCTTTGGATTCCACTTTGTCAAACGTTCGCGGTTACGCTTATCTTTTCAACATTCTTGGAGACCCTTCACTTTCAGTTTGGTCTGATGCTCCACAACCGATGAATGTTTCTTATGATTTAGGTCCAAGTGTTTTAGAAAATACTTTTGAAGTAACTGTAACAGATGGAAATGGAAATCCTTTGGAAGAAGTTTTGGTAAGCATTTTTAAAGAAAATGAAATCTTAGACAATGAGTTCACAAACTCAAATGGAAAAGCATTTTTACAAACTGATGGTGCAACCACAGGAGTAGTGCAAGTTACTGCAATGAAGCACAATTTTGTTCCTCATTTGGGAGTAGCGGATTTTATTAACTTTCCGATTGAACTTGTTGTTGACAGTGTTTGGGTAACAGACGGAAACGATGACATAGCTTTTCCAAATGAAGAAATGACTTTGAATTTTGCAATCCGAAACGACACATTTTTAGATTTGCAAATTGGTTTTGAAGTGAATTCTAAAGATGTTTTTGGAGAAGTTACTCAAGGAGTCGAAAACTTTACTCTTCAAGGAGCAACTTCAACAATTGTTACGAAAACCGTAAAAGCCGAAAGTTTTGCACCTGATGGAAGAGTTTTGGATTTTCTCGCAGAATTTTCCTACAACGGAGAAATTTTGAAAGAAAAAGTTTCTGTGGAAGTTAAAGCACCTGTTTTTAAAATTCAGTGGTTTGACTCAATTTCGGCTTTGTATTTTTATCCGGGAGCAGGAGCTCAGTACCAAATTGTTTTGGAAAATTTAGGTTCTGTTGCAAGTGGCGACTTTGATTTATTTTTAGAAACTCCTACAAACTTGGTAACAATTCAACCACAAAATTTACAATTCCTTTCAATTCCTTCCGGACAATCAGGCGGAAACACAGGTCAATTTGCGATGACAGTTTCTCAAGATATGGCTTGGGGAACAAGAGTTCCTTTTACAATGACTTTGACACAACCAAACGGATTCTCACAAAAACTTCACACAGAACTTGTAGCAGGAATTTACATTGATTCGACAAATTACGTTAGCTCTGACGAATTCGGCTACTTTGGTTACGACTCGGAAGATTCAACTGAAATCGAAAAACCGACTTTCACTTGGCAAGAAATCAATCCAAATTTAGGTGGAAACGGAACAAACCTCAATCTTAGCGACGACGATTTAGTAAAAGTTGCTTTGCCTTGGAATTTCAAATTTTACGGAACTGACTACGATTCTTTGACAATTTGCACAAATGGTTGGGCAAGTTTTGAAAATCCTTTGGACGCAAGTTTCAGAAATTGGGGAATTCCTTACGCTGCAAATCCTGAGGCTTTGTTAGCTCCTTTTTGGGACGACTTGAAACCAGAAGTTAGCCAAGCGAATGCAGGAGTTTTTACCTTTTACGACCAAACTCAAGATGCTTTTATTATCGAGTGGAGTTTGTTAAAACACGCTCCTGTTTCAACTACAAATCCGACTGCAATTCCACTTACAGACCCGAATTTTGAAGAGACTTTCCAGCTTGTGCTTTACGGTCAAAATTCAAACCAAACTGCGACAAGTGGAAACGGTGAAATTGCTTTCTTTTACCAAAACATCAAAGACATTGACCCAAACAATAATTGGTCAACAGTCGGAATTAGCAATCTTGACGGAACAGACGGAGTTCAGTACAGCTTTTCAAATTCAGTTGCACTTGGTGGAACAAAATTGAAAAATGGACTTGCTGTAAAATTTTCAACAGACGTTCCTGAAAGTTACATTCCAACAAGTGTTGAAGAAGAAAATTCTGTGCCTCAAGGTTTTAACCTTTCTCAGAATTTCCCAAATCCATTCAACCCAACGACTGTGATTAATTACGAATTAGAAATTACGAATTACGAAAATGCGAAGTTGGTAATTTTTAATGTTTTGGGTGAGAAGGTGAAGGAATTTGTTTTGGACAAAGCGAAAGGTTCAGTTGTTTGGAACGGAACGAATAGTTTTGGAAAATCAGTTGCAAGTGGAGTTTATTTTTACAGACTTGAAGCAGGTAATTTTATTGACACGAAAAAGATGTTGTTCTTGAAGTAAGGTTACCTTTTATTGATTTTCAAAGCCGAATTTAATTTTAGGTTCGGCTTTTTGGGTTAATTAATTTTCAAAAAATTAAAATTTTGTTTAGAACTAATCTGCTCTTACATTTAATTTTATTATTCACGAAAAATGGAAAATGAAATGGATAAAGTCATAACTCGTTCAAAAATTCTTGAAGTTCTCAGAAAATTTAAAAATGAGAATTCTGAGAAGTATGGGATAAACAATCTTGGATTGTTTGGTTCTTATTCAAAAAATGAAGCGAAACCTGAAAGCGACATTGACATTGTTATCGAAACTTTTGAACCTGATTTATTCAAAATCGTTCATATTAAAGAGGACTTGGAAAAGTTACTCAGTAAGACGGTTGACATCGTTCGGAAACGTGAAAGTATGAATCCTTATTTAAAGAAATACATCGAAAAAGATTCAATTTATGTATGACAAAGAATTAGTAACAGATATTCTAAAGCAAATTTTAGATGCTACTCAAAAAGTGATTTTCCGTTTCAAACCAATAAAAACCTTTAAGGATTTTACAAACTCACCCGAAGGAATGGAAAAACTTGATTCAATCTGTATGCAATTAATTGCCATAGGGGAAAGTCTAAAAAATATCGATAAAATTACGAATAAAAACCTTTTAATCGAATATCCTGAAGTAGATTGGAAAGGTGCGAAAGGTTTGAGAGATATTATTACGCATCATTATTTTGACATTGACGCAGAAGAAATTTTTTGGGTTTGTGAAAAACATATTCCTTTGCTTGCCGAAACAATTAAGAAGATAATTGGTGATTTGAAATAGGCTCAAATGATTTTACAAGTGTCAACATTTCTTTTTTAAAATCTTAAGGTAAATAACCTTTGCATTTAGTAATGTTTGACATTGACGGAACACTTGTTCAGTCTTACGAATTTGACGGCAAGTGTTACTTTGAAGCAGTTGAGAAAGTGCTTCAAACTTCCATTCAAAGTGATTGGTTGAAGTACCAAAATGTAACCGATTCGGGAATTCTTGATGAAATTATTGGCAGAATGGATTTGCAGACTGAAAGGGAAAACCTTCATTTTGAAGTGAAAAAGGAATTCATTAAAAGGGTAAAAAATCACGTCCGAAATAACAAAGTTGAGCCAATTCTTGGAGCCGTTAAATTCATCGAAAATCTCAAAAATCGAAAAGATGTTACAATCTCAATTGCAACAGGAGGTTGGCGAGAAACTGCAATTCTGAAACTCGAATCCGCAGGAATTGACTTTGCAGGAATTCCAATCGCTTCTGCTTCCGACCACTTTGAAAGAGTCGAAATTATGAAAATTGCTGAGCAGAAAACAGGTTTACAAACCTTTGAAACCAAGACTTACTTCGGCGACGGAGAATGGGACAAAAAAGCATCTGAAATTCTTGGTTACAATTTTGTCCTTGTTGGGAACAGATTTGAAAATTCACAAAGAATTGATAATTTTACTTTTTCCGAAGAAGCCTTAAAATTTATTGGTTTTTAAATTATGAGCAAAAGTATAGAAATTTCTTTCAAAAATATTGGCGATTTTTGTGTTGAACTTTTCCTGAAATTTCCTACAAAAACAGTAAGAATTGATTGTAGCAATGCTTTTCCACCTTTTTACAGTTTTTTTAATTTTGTAGAGTTAATTGCAGAGAACTCCTTACCAACAGAAATTACAATTGACGAAGAAGGGTACGGCAAAACTTTAACTGCTTTTGAAAGCCCTCAAAAAAATGAAGATTTTTTTCTTTTAGAAATTGAAACTTGGGCGACAAAAGATGACAAGGTTTTAATTGAAATAGAACTTTCAAAAGAAGAATTTATTTTACAGTTTGTAACAAAGTTTGAGAAATTCCTTAAACAAAACCCTAAACTTGATTCGGAGTTTGGTGGCGAAGATGAAAATGAAAAACCGCTAAGCCTTTTAAAAGAATTACCTTTTGCAAAAATTAAAAATTACTTTAAGAAAAAAAAGAAGAACGAAAATTTTCCAATAATTTTAGAGGGATTAAAAATGGATAATATTTTTTTAAAATCATTTCACATCGCAGGGTTTAGTTACTACCAAGGAGCTTTTGTTTTTGGAGACCTGAAAATCGGTTCTGAAATCGAACTCGTACTTGATGAAAAAAATATTTACGACGATCACGCAGTCGAACTTAGATTTCAAGACAAGAAAATCGGTTACATTCCAAAAGGTGAAAACAGAGAAATTGCTTTAATTCTAAAAGCAGGTTACAAAATCTTTGAAGCTGTTGTTCAACAAATTTCGCCAGATGAACACCCCGAAAACCAAGTGAGAATCGGAGTTTTTGTAGATAAAAGAGAAGATTTTTCTACTTTAATGGAAGAGTAATCGGTCGGCTTCTAAAATTCATTTCAAACACAAACTTAACAGCCAAGTAAAACAGAAATTAATCAAACCTAAAATCCTTCTTTTTATCTATCTTTAAAATTACGTGTAAAAAGAATTATTTCCAAAAAATGTAGAGGTAACAATGAAAGTCTTAAAAGTTTTACCGTTGTTAGTTGCCACTTCACTTTCCGCACAAGGAATCGAAGTTACAGTTTACAACAACAATCAAGGTTTCATCAAAGAATCAAGAGAGTTTAATTTTTCAAAAGGTGTCTCGGAATTTTCTTTTAAGGACATTGCTTCGGGAATTCTTCCGACTTCCGTTCATCTTAGCGGAAAAAGTTGGGACGTAAATATTTTAGAGCAAAATTACCGTTACGACCTCGTTAGCATCGACAAAATTTTTGAAAAATACCTCGAAGAAAAAGTCGTCATCAAACTTGACAAAGGCGAAGTTTTTGAAGGAAAACTTTTGGCGATTCCGCAACAAAATAAAATTGTAATCGGAAGTAAAAACGGGATTCAAATTATCAACACAGATGAAGTAATTACTTTTGATTTTCCGGAACTTCCTGAAGGTTTGATTTCAAAACCTGAACTTGCTTGGAAACTTTACTCTAAAAAAACAGGCAAACAAAATATTGAACTTTCTTACTTGAGTTCGGGCTTGAATTGGAATGCAGAATACGTTGCTTTAGTAAACGATAAAGACACAGCAATGGATTTGACTTCTTGGGTTTCCGTCAACAACCGTTCAGGAAAAACGTTCAAAAATGCACAACTCAAAGTCATCGCAGGAACTTTGAACCAAGCAACAAACCAATTCGGAAATTTACGTCATTTAAAATCTCAGTCGCCAGCAATTATGGATGGAAATGAGTTGCACTTCCAAGCTCAAGAAGAATCATTTTTTGAATACCATCTTTACACGATTCCACAAAAAGTTACTTTGAAATCGAATGAAGAAAAGCAAGTAACAATGTTTGCGGATTCAAAAGTAAAAACTAAAAAAGTTTACCGTTTCGACAAATCTTACGACACAGGAAAACCTGAAAATGTGGACGTTGTTCTCACTTTTGAAAACAGTAAAGATGACGGACTTGGTTTACCGCTTCCACAAGGAAGGTTCAGAATTTATAAAAAAGACTCGAAAGGCTCCAACCAACTAATCGGCGAAGACAGAATTGAACACACTCCAAAAGACGAAGAAGTAAAACTTAAAGTCGGTGAAGCCTTTGACGTTGTTGGTGAGCGAAGAACTAAAGAAAATCGCAGAATCTCAAACCGCGTAAACGAGCAAACAATTGAAGTTTCTTTGAGAAACCACAAAGAAGAAAACATCGAAGTAATTGTTGAAGCAAGAGTTTGGGGGGATTGGGAAATTTTGAAATCGAACTATCAGTACACAAAGAAAAGTGCAAGTAAAATTGAATTCAAAATTCCAGTCAAAAAAGACGGCGAGTCAACTTTGGAATACGAAATTAGATTCAAACACTAGAATTTATTTTATTAAAAGCCTCGAAAATTTTCGAGGCTTTTTTTATAAGAAAAATCATTGTAAAAACTTTTAAGCATTTGTAAATTTTAGAAATTAATTTTTGAGAAAAATGCTAAAACTTCCTCCCAAAAATATCCGAAACTTAATCTTAGCACTTGGTGCGATTGTTTTCATCGTTGTTTATGTTTTAGACGACGAAGGCATTTTTTCAATCTTTGGAATGGAGATAGAAAATCAAGAACTTGCAGAAGAGATTGATGAATTGAAGGCTAAAAATCTTGAGATGAGAACTAATATTGAACGTCTTCAAAATGACCCTGAGTATCAGCAGAAAGTTGCGCGAGAAGAGCTTAGTATGCAAAAACCTGGCGAGACAGTTTACATTACTGTTCCCGAAAACGATGAGTAAATTTTCTTAATTCAATAAATATTTAAATTTTAAAATCGGAGAAAAGCAATGAAGAAAATATTAATGACACTCATTTTATTGATGTCAATAACAGGAGCTTTGTTTGCAGAAGTTGAAGTCAAATTAAAATCAGGGTTGAGTTTAAAAGGTGAACTCAATAAAATCACCGAAGATTCTATTTTTCTTCTAAAAGATGGTCAACCTTTTCAAATTAAAAAAGGCAACATTGAAGATGTAACTGAAAATGGTTACAGTAAATTGGATTTCATAATGTCGAAAACCAATTACGAATCACCTTCTGTTATGAAAAAGAAGTTAGATTTTAAAAAGAAAAATTTGCTTAAAGACACGAAAGAACAAAAGTTTTTGATGAAGCAGTTTGATGATATGTCTGAAAGAGAATTTCAAATTTATCTTACTCAAATTCAAATTGAACAAAACAAAAAAATTGAAGATAAGATAAATCGCATTAGTAATACAATGATAGGAATTGCAGTTGGAACAATTTTAGGTGGAGTTATTATGGGGCTTGTTATCGGAGGTTAAAATTTTAGCCTTTAGTCTTTTTGAAAAGTCGAAACTCATGGCTTCCGATTTTTTCAAAACAAATCGAATCACCTGCTTGTAAATTACTTTCCGCAATCCAACGATTTGGGCCAGCTTCGGATTTACTTTTTGAACGTAAAGCCATTTTGTTTTTTGGAATGTCTGTTTGGAAGGAGAAATCTAAATCGGTATGAATTGTGAGATACTTGACTGAATCGTCATTATCTTTTTCGTTCGGCATTCCGAACGAATCTTCAGGAAAAATTTCTAAAATATCAAAAACAGAAAACGTACGCTCTAAAAACCATACGTTTTCTGTTGTAACTTCTATCTTTGAAAATTGATTTTCACTCAAATCTAAACACCGAAAGATTCACCGCAACCGCAAGTTCGCGAAGCGTTTGGATTGATAAATTGGAAACCTTTACCGTTCAGACCATCTGAGAAATCGAGTTCTGTTCCGTTTAAGTAGAGGAAACTTTTTCCGTCAACCACGACTCTTACGCCGTCTTCCTCGAAAATTTTATCTCCTGCTCTTTCTTCACTGTCAAAGTCAAGGTAGTAAGAAAGTCCTGAACAACCTCCACCTTTGACACCTACTCTTAAAAAATAATCGGAAGAAATACTTTCATCCGTCATAACTGTTTTAATTTGCTTTACAGCTTTTGGGCTAATTTCTATCATTTTTCTACCGCTCTTAGTTATTTTTCTTTTTGTAATCTTCAATTGCAGAATGAATCGCATCTTCTGCTAAAACAGAACAATGGATTTTTACAGGAGGTAAACTTAACTCCTCAACAATTTCAGTGTTCTTAATTGCTTGAGCTTCATTTATTGATTTTCCTTTGAGCCACTCAGTAGCCAAAGATGAAGAAGCAATTGCAGAACCACAACCAAAAGTTTTGAATTTTGCATCGACAATCACGTCGTCTTTCACTTCAATTTGTAGTTTCATTACATCGCCACATTCAGGAGCTCCGACGAGTCCTGTTCCAACGGTTTTGGATTTTGTGTCTAGTTTTCCCATATTTCTTGGGTTGTTGAAGTGGTCAATTACTTTGTCAGAATATGCCATTTTTATTTACCTATATTTTAAAATTGTTTATTTCGATTAATGGTGGTCTTGCCACTCAACTTTGCTGAGATCGATTCCATCTTTTACCATTTCATAAAGTGGAGACATTTCGCGAAGGTGATTTACAGCTTTAATTACATTGTCAACTGCGTAATCAACCTCTTCTTCTGTTGTAAATCTTCCAATTCCGAAACGAATTGAACTGTGAGCTAACTCGTCGCCAATTCCAAGAGATTTCAAAACGTAAGAAGGTTCTAAAGATGCAGAAGTACAAGCAGAACCTGAAGAAACAGCTAAATCTTTCATTCCCATCATCAAACCTTCGCCTTCAACGTAAGCGAAACTAATGTTTAAATTTCCAGGAAGTCTTTCTGTCGGATGCCCATTTATGTAAGTTTCGTCCAATGCTTCGAAGATTTTGGTTTTAAATTTATCAGAAAGTTCCATAATTCTTTTGTGGTCTTTTTCCATATCTTGCATTGCAATTTCACAAGCAGCTCCGAGTCCAACAATTCCAGGAACGTTTAAAGTTCCTGAACGCATTCCTCTTTCGTGTCCGCCTCCGTCAATTACTCCTGCGAGTTTTACCCTTGGACTTTTACGTCTGACGTAAAGAGCTCCAACTCCTTTTGGACCATACATTTTATGAGCAGAAATCGACATAATGTCAATATTCATTTTGTTCACATCAATTGGAACTTTTCCAACACATTGAGTTGCATCTGTGTGGAGAATTACGTTGTGTTTACGGCAAACAGCACCAATTTCTTTGATTGGGTTAATTGTTCCAATTTCGTTATTGCCCATAATTAAACTTACAAGAATTGTTTTGTCTGTGATTGCTTTTTCAATGTCTTCAGGGTGAACCATTCCGTATTTGTCTGGTTTTAAATAAGTTACTTCAAAACCTTTTTTCTCCAATTTGCGACAAGGGTCAAGAACAGCTTTGTGCTCAATTTCACAAGTAATTATGTGATTCCCTTTTCGCTCATACATTTCAGCAGCACCTTTAATTGCGATGTTATCGCTTTCAGTTGCACCACTTGTAAAAACAATTTCCTTAGAAGAAGCACCGATAATTTTTGCTACTTGTTCTCTAGCTTTTTCGACAGCGTCTTCAGCTTCCCAGCCAAAAGCGTGATTTCTACTTGCAGCATTCCCATAAACGTTCATAAAGTATGGTTTCATCGCTTCAAATACACGAGGATCCATTGGAGTAGTTGAGTTATTATCTAAGTAAATTGGAAGTTTCATTTATTTTAAATCCTTAATTTATCCCCAGCCCAAAACAACATTAGATGTTTCAGATTGATTAACATTTTCTACAATTAGGTTTGGTAAATTTAACTCTTCTCTAAGGGTTTTCTCAATGCCATTTTTCAATGTGATTAAAGAACTTGGGCAAGTACCACAAGCACCTTTCATCGCAACTTTGACTTTACCCTCTTTGATTTCGACTAATTCAAGAATCCCGCCATCCATTGCAATTGCAGGTCTTAACATTTTATCAAAAATATCTTCAATCTTTTGGTTCAAGTCGTAAGTTGGCATTTCATTTCTTTGAGAAGTGTTCATAGGTATTTAATTTAACAAATTCTGTGCCGAAAACTGTAATAGATTTTACAAGTTTAAATAGAAATAAAACATTACTGAAGTGCCTTAATCTAGCAACAGCGTTAAAATTGTCGCATTATAGCAGGTAATTTTTGGAATTTTAATATGAGAGTAAATCATCTAATATAGAAAGTTAGATGATTTTAAATTAAATTTTAGCGGTGAGTGAAAACCCGAAACTTATTCCCTTTGTGTCAAGAGCCAACCTTTCGTGAGTTGCATAGGCAAAATCAAAATCGAAGTAACGAGTATTAATTCCTGTTCCCCAAGTTGTTGCAACTCCGTCAACTCCTCTTAAAATGATACCAAATCTTAAAGGAATTCGTTGCTTCCAAAGACGGTACTCAATTCCTGAGCTATATCGAACCGCACTGAAAAATGAAATATCATTTTTGGTAAGTCCTTTTTCCATCTCGAAAGTCCAAGTGACGTTATCCCAAGATTTCCCGATTCCAAATTTTACTAAAGAAGGGTATTCGCTTGTAAATCCACCTGTTGCAATAGTTGAATCAGCAACTTCAACATCAACTGAGTCAGAATCAATGTCAAAATAATTTGGCTCTGTGTAAAATTCTGTATATTTGAATTCAGCTTTTTTATTCCATTTTACATTTGAGCCCAATACATTGAGAACTGTCAGTCCGTAAGAAGTTCTTGGAGCACCTTTTATTTCTGTATATAACCCAATGTCAATAATTGGAACTAGAGTTCTGCCGCCTTCAGAAGTAAGGACAGAGATTCTAGAAACTTGATTTGGATTGTTAGGGTTTATTGAAGGTACACTTGCAAAAGTTTTGAAATTTCTTTGATGTTTATATTCAGCAAAAGGATAATCTGAGGTGTAGTAGTTAGTAGTATTATCAAAGACACTAACATCTTTTGCTGTAAAGATTCCTCCTGTTGCTTCTACAACTTTGAAATATCTTAGTCCTTCAAAATGTCTTACTCCGATTCCAGCCGTAAAAATTTTCATTCGCTTAGTTTTAGGTAATTTAAAACCATAATTAAAGCCAATTTCAGCACCACCAAAACCTTCTGCTTGCGTTCCGTCAATTGAAAAATCATCTATATTGACATTACCTGAAAGTGCATATTCAAAAACACCTCTTGGAACTTTCCCTTCTCCGAAACCGACTCCTTGAATATGAATTGAGAAATTGTTCTGTGCATAAGCGAGAATAGTAGCTTCTGTTGTGAAATTAAATTTCATACTTTCTGATTCAATACTAGAAAGTAAATCTTGCTTTTGTGTATCTGTTAAATAGTCACCTTTATCTCTAAAGAAGTATCTATTATAAGTACCAATATCCATAGAGTTGTTTCCAGCGACCATGCTTAGACTTGTAAATCTAACTTGAATAGGTAAATCAACCCAAGAAGCTGCAAGACGGGCAGGATTATTCTTATAAGAATCAATTCCGAGAGCATGAGTTACACCTGTTTTTCCCATTCCAAGTGAACGGACACTTCCGTTTCCTGCTGCAAAAGAATTTTCATTAAAAGCTAAAAATAAAACGATTAGTAGTAACCTTCTAAACATTATTCGTACCATTTAATTTAAAGGGTTGTATTGAGAGGCGAATCTTTCGAATTTATACATTACTAAGTTCCCATCTCTAATGAAAAACTTGTAGTCAAAATTTATTAATCTACCTTTATGTTCAAAATTCAAATTGATTAAACTATCAGAGAGAATTTTATAACTTCCAGGAGAAGTAAATTCTTCAACTATTTCATTAGTAACTTCTGTCTTTGTGGTAGAGGTTGTATCACTTAGCGTTCTGAAAAACTGTGTGGTAATTACAGAATCTTTCTTATTGATTTTCTCGGAAAGTGAATAAAAAAGACTTGTTGCATCTCCAAATTGAGTTACTCTCTCTTTAGTTTCAAAATGATAACCTTCAACCAAAGTTAGAGTTTCAACTCCGTTTAAATAAAAAGAATCCTTAATTGCATAAGTTGAGTCTAAATTTAAAATTCTAGACTTCCAAGTGCTGTTTTCTAGTTCGGAGCTTTCACCATAATAGTTTTCAGTTCCATAGAGTATCAAACTTTGAGACTGGATTTCTGCAAAAACAGCCCAAGGATCTAAACCAAATTTAGGAGAGTTTGTTGCTGTATCAATTGGAGTATTAAATATAAAATTTCCATATTTTATTTCGAATGAGTTTATTCTTTTATAAACTGAATCCATATAAAATGGGTTTCCTAATATATCAATAAATAAAGTAGGTCCTTGATTAAATACTGTTTGTAATGCGTAGTTAAAACCACTTTTGCTACCAAGATTGAATGTTTTTGTAGAATCAATATTACAAAAACCAGAAGTGTCATCAGGCAATCCATTTAATCTAAACAAACGTCCTGAAAATGATTCAACCTCATTTGTATTTTGATTGTAGTTCGTTGAGGCAATATCAAAAAGGAAACTCAAAGAAACTGTTAAGTCGGTTTGTCCACAAGAAATAACCATTGACTCAGGAACATCTTCCTCATTTTTATTAGCAGATAAAAGCCATTTTCCACTCAAGTCAGAGGAAGATATAGATTTTCTATCTAATGAGTTTAAGCCAAAATCATTAGGTGAATCTGTATCGTCTGCACTACAAGCAAACATAAAAATTGTTAAACTTAAAATTATAAAAATTCTTATCATTTTTAAAAAACCTCTAATGATTATCAATTCTTCGGTCAATCACCAAATCAAACAATAAATTTATATTTGCTCTAAGAACAGCATCTTTGGGGATAGAATTATATTTACCAGTAAATCTCACAAGTTCAGGCAAGGCTGCAACAAAAATTTTATTTGTTTCATTTGTTTGTGTTGTAAATGGTGGATAGTAAAAATCTTTGTAGTTTGATGAAGTTGGGATTTCAAAGCCATTTAGAGCAATAGTATCTTTGATGCTACTAGAAGGAAAAATACTTGTTATTGATTTAACGGCATTTATTTTCTCTAAACTGTCAAGTAAAGTAATAAATTTTGTGCTATCTCCAAATGAGACTTCATTAGTTACTAAATTTTTAATACTGTTGAAATTTGAAACTAAGTTTTGCCTTGATGTGTCCATAAAAATATAAAAATTCATTTTTAATGGAAGATCATTTTTTAATTCTATTGCTAATTCAATATTTTGAAGTTGTCCGTTTATAAAGTCTACAGAACTTTCGCTAACGTCAAATTCTGAAAAAGAGTTTGGGTCATTTACATCAACTTCATTAAAGAATAAACTCTTAGTAAGAGAAATATTCATAGGTAGTTGTAAATCAATTTTTGCATTTGTTACTAATTTTTCACCATCTAAAATAAAATCGTCACCACTATTCTTATTTCCAATATGCAGGTCTACAATAAATTCAAGGTTTTCAGGATATTTGTTAATTACACTTGCTAAATCTCTCCAATTCTTGATAAAACTATCTGAAATAGATTTATTCTGGGAAGGATGAGGTGCAAAATAAATTCTTGATTTATCTGATAATTTTGTTGAGATTGTATCTTTTTCGCCACCAGGCAAGTCTTTAATGCCTCTTGCTATTAAGTCAGCATAACCACTTAATCTTGTATTAGGTATTTCGATATTTATACCGAGGTTCGATGTTTCAAATGCTATACCTTTATCTTTAATTTCGTCAGGGTATGAAACTTGTTGTTTAACAATTGTTGAATCTGTATAGTCACTAATTTTTCCCTCCAAGAAAGATTCATTAGCATAAATTACCTTTACAGGACCATCAACTTTAACAGTAACTCCATCTGAAGATTTGATAGAAATATATTGGCTATCTTGGAGTGCCAAATTATAATCTATATTTAGACTTAAAGATTGGTCTTTTTGTTTGAATTCTGGAGGGTTATCAAATCGCATTATGACTTTTTCTAAGACTAGATTTAATCTTTGCCCTATTTCAGATTTTAACACTACTTTTCGAAAAGGGGTGCTTAAATCTATAGAGCAAATCTCTAGCTTACTAAATATATTTCCAGGTCTTTCATAAAGCTCTTCAAAACTTATCACAAAAGCGGTATCGGCTAATATATCTACTAAATTTGAATCCATCTCAATCTTTAATGGAATTATTAAAGTATCAAAAAAAGCACATTCAATTATCATTGCATTTGCATTAGGGTTTATAGGGTCGAATGGAGCATTTGCCTCATAAATAGCAATACTATCTGATATTGGGTCTACTTTTAAATCTTCGCTATTTGTTATTAGAACACTATCAACTTCTGAAACTTTATATTCAGTTTCTTGTTGCACTTCAATTGAAACAAAATTATCTAACTCTTGTCCATAAGTTGAATCATTTTGGACAAGGTATGATCCAGTAAGTGCTACGGAGTAAATTCTCCAAAGAGTTTGATTTTCAAATCTATGTGGCAAATCAAGAGTATTTCCTGGCTGAACAATCTCGTTTATATTTGATTTCTTAAATGCAACGAATTGTGTTCCTGAGAAATCAGTAGTCCAAAAGGTTAATTCCTTAATCTCAAGTGGGTTTGTAAAGTTATTTTTCAACTTAATTGTATCATCTTTACTAGATTCTACAATTACAATTTTATTAAAATCTTGAAACTCATTTTCCACAGGGATTGATTCAAAATCATAAGTCTCACCAATAATTCCTAAAGTAGAAAAACGTAAAGTATCCTGTTGTTGTGAAGTAGGGAAGTTAGTATTGATATTGGTTTGAACTGAATCAGGTATAATATTAGATTCTAAAAAAGTGATAGTATCATTTGAAGATGATGAGACTGTTACATCAAAGATTCCAACTTTTGACTCTGTTGGATTTGAGTCAGTTTCAATTTCACCAAAAATCTCCAAAGAAGAGCTTGATTCACGTTCAATAGACATCACTACATTATTTTTATCGGTTATGAAGTAAATTGAATCCGAAGGAGCGGTTTGGTCATTTAATTCGCTTAGCACAGAAAAAGCTTTAGAAAGAAGGTCAATTTTTATTTTCGTGAGAAATTCAGGAGCTTCGGGAGTTCCTAACTCTGGAACTGTACAAGCTTGAATTCCAAAGAGAAATAGTGGAATTGAAAGCAAAAGCCATAATTTTTTAGTCAATATTATTTCCTCCGAATTAGCTTTTTTTGCTACAAATTATCCAAAATATTTTCGGATAATTGTTTACTTCTTCGCTAATGAAAGTTTTAAAATTTGTCATCTTCATTTTTTTCAAATGTTTCACCAAATCGTCAGGTGCAAAACCTAACCAAATGTTACGCATTTTATCCCATAAATCGGGTTTCTTATGTTTTACAAAATCTAAAATCACCAATCTACCATTAGGCTCCAAAACTCTTTGAAACTCGTTTAATGTTTCAAGAGGGTTTTTAGCGTGGTGCAATGCAAGGTTGCAAAAAAGTAGATTAAACTTTCCTGAATCAAAAGGAAGTCTCTCCATTTCACCACAAATGAAAAGCGATTTCTGATTACTTCTCTTCTTTGCTTCAAAAAGAAGGTCATTGTTTAAATCAATGCCGAAAGAGATTTCCTGCTTTGTGATTTCGGTCAAGAATTTACCAACTCCACATCCAACATCCAACACTTTTTCTTGCCCATTTAAATTTAATTGACCGAGAAGCCCTGAGATTACTTCTTTTTTCAAAAATTCATCTTTAATGTCATCCCATTTCTCGTAAACGGATGAAAAATATTCTATTATTTTTTTATTTAAGTAATTCCAAAAATCTTCTTGCGGTGCAAACGGGTGTAGCTTTTCAAGTAAATCTTGGTTTTTACTTTCTTCTGAAACAGTTACCGCCCATCTTGGTGCAATTGAAAATAAAAATTGCTTTTTGAATTCTCTTCTCGCACGGTTCAAAAGCGATGTTAAAGCAGATTCTGAGATTCCAAAAATTTCAGCAATTTTTTTATAACTGTAATTTTCAAAATCTTTCAATTCCAAGACTTTTCGATAATTTGGAGGCAAACTTTCAAGAACTTTCTGAATTTGGCTTTTTAGGTCGTCGGCTTCTTCTGTTGACTCAAGAACTAAGTTCTCATTTTCAATGTCAGAGGTTCGTTTGGTTTTATTCAGATAATTAATTGCGTGATTTCGAGCAATCGTGTAGAGGAAACTCTTAATCTCTGGCTTAGAAGCCTCAGGCTTGACTTTTGCAAGAGCTTTTAAAAAAACATCTTGGGCTAAGTCTTTAGCAGTTTCTTCATCTTTGACAAATCCAAAAAGGTAGTGTTTGATTTGGTCAAAGTGAGAAAAAAGAATTTCTTCAACATTTTTATTCGGTTGATTCATTCGATTGTTTTATCACAGGGTTATTTGATTTAATTCCTGGTCCAAATTTAGTTTCCCATTCTTTTCTTCTTGCTCTGTGGTAGCTTGTTTCTGGGTAAAACATTTGAATTGTTACCACCAAAGAATCTTCCGGGAAGCCCGAAGGTAACGGAATTTTTACATTTTTCAACGCTTGTTCACTTGAGAATTGAAATGATTCGTGTCCAATGACTTCGATTGTTTCAAGAATTTTAACTTTACCGTCTCTTTGAATCGAAAATTTTTCTACAGTGTGTCCAAAAAAGAAAAAAGGCGAACCATAACCACTCGGCGGTTGCCAACCTTCTTGCACTTTTGCCAAATACTTTTCAAAGTACTCAGCCCATTTCCATTCTCTTGTGCTTAGACTAAGAATACCACTTTCGCCAGAAAAACTTTCTTGATTATCGAATCTTTTTTGTTTATAAAGTCCACTTCCGTCCGAAGAATTAGTTTTGCCTTGCTCATTTCCCTTTGATTCCGTCAAGAAAATCGGGTTAAATTTTGACTCTTTACGTGGATTATAAAAATCATTTTCTTGTCTTTCCTTTTGTAGTATTCTTCCTTTTTCAAGTAATCGTTTTTCGGCTTCTGACTTTTTACTTTCTTTGGTTTCTTGAGAAGGAGCAACTTGAGGATTTTGCGAACCGTCAGGTTTACCTTTCCCAGCAAGTTCTGAAATATCAAACGAGTTTTTTTGCTCACCTTTGACAAATGGCAAATCACTTTTTTTCAAGTTCTCTTTTGGTTCTTGGTCTTTAGCCTTTGAGATTTTCTGAGAAAGTAGGTTGGTCTGTTCGGGAACTTCAGAGTTGAAGTTTTCATTTCGAACAATCTTTTCCCTAGATTCATCTTTTTTAGGAGGAGGTTTTAAAACGAAGTCTAATTTTTTAGGTTCACTTTTGATTCTGTCAAGTTCTGAAGAGTTAAAAGCAAATATTTCATTGAATGGCAAGTAGAAAAAAACAACGTGAAAAAACAACGAAAGTAGAAAAGCGAAGAGAAAGATTTTATCTCTTTTTTTCAAAAAAATTGCCTTTGAAAAGTAAAATGATTTTTAATGTAAAGCGTATTTTACAACAAAAAATCCACCAATCAACAAGACAGTAAAAACAATTGCTAAAAGGTTAAAGTATTTGTCAATGAATTCCTGAATCTCTTCTCCGAATTTCCAGATTAAACCGCCAACAAGGAAAAATCTTGCACTTCGACCAACAAGTGAGGCTAAGACAAATCCGAAAAAGTTAATTTCAAAAACACCTGCAGTAATCGTAAAAAGTTTGTAAGGGATTGGTGTAAAACCAGCTGTAAAAACTACCCAAAACCCATTTTCTTCGTAAAGAGTCCTTACCATTTCAAATTTGTCAGGAGTAAAGCCTGGGATATATGAGAAAAATAAATCACTAACAACACTCCACAAACCTAATCCGATGTAGTAACCGAACATTCCACCGAGAACAGAAGCAACCGAGCAGTAAAGTGCAAAGTGAAGAGACTTTTTTGGTTTTCCGACTGCAAGTGCAACAAGCAAAACATCTGGTGGAATTATAAAAAAAGCAGATTCAGTAAAAGCTAAAATTGCAAGTGCTAATGGACCGTAAGGAGTTTCAGCCCATTTCAAAACCCAATCGTAAATTTTTCTAACCATTAATCTTAGTAACCTATTTTTAACAAGAAATATTTTTTGAAAGTCTCTGAAATTAAAATTTTTTTAGAAAAAGACAATCTTAAAATGAAGTAGTTTAAAATTGCTCTTTTGAAATTCCGTATCGTTGTAAAATTCTTCTGACTCTTTTAGTGTCAATTCCTAATTCTTCAGCAGAATGTGTGATGTTTCCATTGTGTTTTTTTAAAGCTTCCTCTGTAACAAACTTTTCTAAAAGTGCAATTTTTTCATTTAGGCTTTTTCCTTCGGTAATTTTGTTAAAAATCTCTAAGTAAGTTTCTTCAAAATCGTCACTAAGTTTTTCAACGGTAATTTTCTGAGATGTGAAATTTTTCTCACCAAAAAGTTCTTTTGAACTTACCTGAGAGTTTTCATTTGTTTTAACAATTGCTTTTGCAATCGTGTTTTCTAACTCTTTGACATTTCCTAACCAATCCGAGTTTTGCATTCGTTCAATCGCCTCATTGGTAAATCCTAGAGTATTTTTGCCAAGTTCTTGGGAATACCTCTCCAGAAGATGATAAGCTAAAAGTGGAATGTCTTGTCTTCTTTCACGAAGTGGAGGAACAGTGATTTTTAAAACATCAAGCTTGTGAAATAAATCTTCTCGAAAATTACCGTCTTTCACTTCCTCTTCAAGATTTTTGTGGGTTGCAACAATGATTCGGCAATTAAGTGAAATTGGTCTTTCAGCTCCAATTCTCCAAACTTCCTTTTTTTGTAAAACTCTAATAAACTTAGCCTGTAATTCCAAATTAAGTTCTGCAATTCCGTCTAAAAAAAGTGTGCTGTCGTTTGCAAGTTCAAACTTTCCTTTCTTATCAGAAGTTGCTCCCGTAAAAGCACCTTTCTCGTACCCGAAAAGTTCACTTTCCGCTAAGTCTTTTGGAATTGTCGCACAATTTACTTCAACAAAGAAATTACATTTTCTTGAACTTAAGTTGTGCAAGGCTTCTGCAACAAGTTCTTTTCCTGTTCCTATTTCGCCTTGAATACAAACCGTAAAATTAACTTTTGATGCTTCTTCGATTGATTTGTAAACTTCTTGCATACGAGGACTATTGCCAATGAAAATTCCTAAATTACGAATCTCAAAGTCAAGTTTTGCTTTCACAGATTCTTCCTGACGAATGAGCAAGGGTGTTAGCAAATCTGCAATTTTTTGGACTTTCTCTAAATCCTCCGAAACAAAACTTCCACTTGAAAAATCTTGTCTGTCTAAATACAAAGCACCAATTACTTTTTCGCTAACTCGTAGCGGAACAGCGATTACAGAGAGAAAAATTTTCCCAACAACGCTTTCGTCTGCACCAAATTCTTCTGACTCAACCGCATTTTCTATTAATAAGAATTGGTTGTTTTTTACACATTTCTCCAAAATGCTTTTACTAAAAAATGATTCTTCAGGTTTAAGGTTCTTGGACTCTGCTTTCACTAAAATTTCATTGTGGAAGCTATCGTAAGTGATAATTTGGCTTTTTGTTGCTTTGCACTCGTCGAGCAAAAAGTCTAAAAATTGTTGGTATGCTGTTGAAGGGGTTAGAAAATTAGTTACCAAATTTAAAAGGTTGTCTAATTTCATTTTTGAATTTTTTGTAAGTAATTTTTTCGGCTTTTCGCCACCTAATAATTTGAGTTCTTCAATTCGAACTTTGTCAAAATTTCGCTTCTTTTCAAAATAAATTTTTTCATAAAAGCTGAGGGCTTCTTTGCGGTAATAATCAACTTCTGAGTAAGATTTTTCCATTTTTAAGGCAAAATCGAAAAGTGTGTAATTCTTAAAGGCTAAAATTTCATTTTGCTTTTTCAGATTTTTCAAATTTTTGACTTGCTCAAAAGCCAATTTTTTCTTTCCAAGTTCAAAAGCAATTTTTGATTTGTAAATTTCTACTATTAATTTTTTGGATTTTAATTTGAGAAAAGAGTCCTGAAAAAACTTGTTGAAGATTTTTTGTGCCTCTAAAGGATTTTTCAAAACCAAAAGAGTCTTGATTTTTGCTAAAGCACAATTTATAACCTCGTTTTTATTTTTGAATTTCTGAGTAAGTTTTAATGAAGTGGAAAAATATTTTAAGGCTACGTCAAAATCTCCCTTTTCCCAAAAGCATTCACCGAGAAATCTGTTTATGATAATAACCATTCTTTCCAAATTATTCTCTTTGGCAAATTTCAGAGCAGTCTTTTGTAGTTCAATAGATTTTGTGTAGTTCCCTTGGTATTTTTCAATCAAGCCAATGTCAGAAAGCGTCATTGCAATTTCTTTTGTACTTCTTATTTTCCTATAAATTCTTTGGGCTTTTTCAAAATTATCAATTGCCTTTCCAAAATTTCCAAGAGAACCTCTTAACTTTCCAAGGCTCGTAAAAATTATTGCTTGAGTTTGAACCTCTCCAAGCTTCTCGTGGAGTTTTGCACTTTCCTTGTAAAATTCAATTGCCTTTTTTTTGTTTCCAATTTCAAAGTAAACGTGTCCCAGATTTAAGTAAGTTTTTGCCTTGATAAGTAAGTCATCAGTTTTTAAAGTTTCTTTCAAGTAGTGAATTGATTTTTTCGATTTCCCAAATTTTCTACAAGTGGTTCCCAAGTTCACCAAAGAAGAAATTCGACCTTGCTCATATTTAACTTTTTCTGAGAGTTTTAGTTGTTTGTTAAAAACACTTGTGGCTTTTTTGAAGTTCATTTTTACCAGCTCTGTTTGTCCAGAGATTTTCAGAATTTCAATTTCCAAATAAATATCATCAAGCCTTTGAGCAATCATAAGTGCTTCTTCAAGCAAAAGGTCAACTTGAGAAAAATATCTTAAGCCTTTGAATAAAGTTGCTAAAGCAATATTAGCTTCTGCAATCCACTTATCAAAATGACCTTCCAAAGCTAATTCTCTAGCTTTTTCTAAGGTCTTTTGTTCTTCTGCCTTTTTGCTAAGGAACTTTAAAGCCCAAGCAATTTTTAGTAAAAGTTTTATTTTTTGAAGTTCCGATTTTTGTGTTTCGGCAAGTTCAAAAGCAGCTTGAAAGTAATTTAGTGCCTCTTTAACTGCGAATTTTTCTTTTGAAATTTCACCTGCCAAATCATTGTAGAAAATCGCTTTCTTGGTGTTTCTCGCCTCTGTGAAATGCTTGGCTAATTTTTCAGCAACTTGTTTTTCTTTGCCCGAAAAAGTGCTTTCTAAAAAAAATCCAATTTTTGAGTGAAGATTTTTCTCTCTTTTTCCTGAAAGACCGCTCAGCAAAATTTCTTTAATTTTATCGTTCTTGAACTCATAATTTTCAGTAACCAAATTGATTTCTTTAACTTCGTCCAAAATTGCAAAAAGCTTAGCTTCTTCAAACTCATTGAGTTTGAGCAAAGTCTGAAAATCAAAATCGCTGTTCAGAACGGCTTCTACCTCAAGTAAATTTTTTGCGTCGTCAGAAATATTTGAGAGTTTCTCCAAAAGTATTTGTTCAAGGTTTTCTGACTGGAAAATATTGCCGTCAAGGTCAAAAATTAATTCCCAAGAGTTTCCATTGAACCTAAAATTTCCTTGTCTAAAACTTTCCTGCACTAAAGTTTCAGTAAGCAAAGGAATTCCTTTTGACCGATTAAAAAATTCATTAGCAATTTCGGTTGCTACAAATTCACTTTGCCCTAAAATAGAAGCAAGCATCTTTTGCAAAGGTTCAATTTCTAAAGGCTCAAGTTGGATTTTTTGAAAGTCTTTTTCAAAACGATTTTGTATTTCACTACAAGTTCCAACAATTAGAATCTGGCTTTCCTTAAAGATTTCAATAAAATTTTCAAACCACTCAAAAGTTTTTTCATCAAGATTTTGAATATCGTCAAAGAGAAAAACAAAAGATTTTTTCTCTTTACTAAACTTCATAAGGTTTTGAATGAAGTCGAAAGTTGCTTGGTGCAGCCTTAACTCTTGAGCTTTTCCAGAAAGTTCAGGCAGTTTTTCGATTAAGTTCATAAATGGCATTGCAGAGAGTTGTGGTAGGATTTTGGTCAAGTCCCAAGCAAAATGACCTAAAATTTGAGCTTTTTCAGTATCTGAAACTTTGTAGAGTGAATCAATAGTTTGAAACAAGAGTATTTGTAAAACACTGTAAGGATTGTCCTTCTCGTTACACTTAATTTTGAAAAATGCTGCATTCTTATTGGAAACATTTTTTTGGAATTCTTCAAAGAGCTTAGTTTTCCCAATTCCATTTTCACCACAAATTAGGATTTTTTGGAGAAAGTTTTTTTGAGTTTGGGTAAAAATTTTTTCTAAAGATTTAAGCTCATTCTCTCTGCCTACAAAAGAAGGTGGAAGAAGGTAATTCCCCGAAATTTCAACTTGTTCTTTTGGATTTAAGAATTTGTATAATTTGGAGGCAAGTTCTCTTGCGGATTGAAATCTATTTTTGGGATTCTTTTCCAAAAGTTTTCGGACAACGAGTTCAATTTCTTTGGGAATTTGGGTAGATAAATTTTCGGGAAAAACAATCGGAGACTCCAAATGTCCAAAAGCAATTTGAGAAATATTCATTCCTTGAAAGGGAGTTGTTCCCGTCAATAATTCATAAAAAATTATTCCAAGTGAATAAAGGTCGCTTCGGTTGTCAATGCTCGAAAATTTTTTAAACTGTTCTGGTGAAGCGTAAACAACTGTGTCTAAAAAAGAATTTTCGTTTAAAAGTGTGAAAAACATTTCTGTTTTAATCAAACCAAAGTCTTTAAGTTTTACAATTCCGTCAGCAGTGCAAAGAATGTTTTCGGGTTTCAAGTTTCCGTGAATGATTCCTTTGGAATGCAAAATCTCAAGCCCATTACAAATTTGAATAATTTTTGAGATTTTCTCTTGTAGAGATGCAATTCCTTGAGCCTTTACAGATTCCACAAATTCCATTATGAAACCGAAGTCATTTTCTTTTTCGTACCACTCCAACATTTCTACACAATTCTTGTGTTTGATTTTTGAAGCAGAAAAGAATTTCTTTTTAATTCTTAGCTTGTTTCTATCAGATGAGAATTTTGAATGCAAAACTTTTAGTGCAGCAATTTCATCGGTAACTTTATTTTGAATTTTATAATTTTTCCCCAAATTATCGGAATTGATTTCTTCAAGAACTTGCCAATTCATTTTTATCTCCAATTTTGGTTTGGTAGTGCAAAATGCCTTACTTTGAATTTAAGCAAAAATGCTTCTAAAACCGAAGAAAAAGGGAATGATTCTAACGAATTTGTTAGGTTAAATCGTTCTAATTGTCAGTTGGTTTTTTTCTTTTGTTTTTGCCCCAAGCAATTACCTTCACTCCTTTTGAATAATGAGATTTATTAGGCTTGCCCTTGAGTAATTTACTGAATCTTGGATAAAAGATATTTAAATCGGTTAACTCAACTTCACCAACTTCCCATTCTAAATGATGAATCTCAAACTCATTTATGGAATTTTTTGTGTCCTGAAAAAGTGCGTACCTTTCAGTAAGCCATTTATCAATTGGCTTTTTAGAAATGGCTTTTTGCCCTACCAAAAAATTCAAATTAAATTTGTCACCAAATTCAGTGTTTTTTGACTTGTAATTATTTTCATTTCTACTCATTTCTGAAAATCTGTAAGGCAATTCAGAAATTATTTTTGCCAATTTACAAGACAAACTTGTGCCACCTTCAATACTCAAAAAATACACTCCAGTTTTCGAGTTTGATTTTACGTAGGTTCGAATATTAATTTCATCAAAATCTGAAATTGGTGGAAAGGAAGGTAAGTTTCTTGGTCTGATTTTCTCCATAGTAAAAGCGACTAAAGAAACCCAAGGTTCTCCTTCAAAAGTATCAATTTCGAGTTCTTTAGGAACGAACTTTTTAAGAGCCTCCATCTCAACTTTCCAATGTAAAAAAATTGCATCATTCCATTCTTGGTAAAATTTCCAATTTTCTTGTGGAATTTCCCAAGGTCTGTGCTTCGTAGAATTTAAAATTTCTTGGATTTTCATTCTAAATAAAATCCTTAGTAAAGTGATTTTTTAGGAAATTTTATCTCGAAATTTCTGCAAAATTTCAGAGTTTGGTTTTTTAGAAATGAAGAGGTTCTGATTTTCCTGAGAAGCCATTCTGCGTTTACACACAGAGACAATTCTATGTGCGTTGCGTAAATACTCTTCTGCTAAATCAGAGTTTATTCTACCGCTTAATTTGTCATAAACTTTAAACGATAGAAACCAGTTTTCTTGAGAAGTAAAGTCAGAGTAAAATTCTAATTGCTCTACCATTTTATTCACTAATTCTTTCGCTCTTTGCAAGTTACCTAAGTTTAAATAGCAGTAACTTTGATAAAGGTAAAGATGAATTAATGTGTAATTTTCTAAATTAGAGTCGAATTTCTCAAGCTCTTTTAAGCATTCCGAATATTCTTTCTTTACAAAGAGAAATTTAATTTTTGTGGCAGACAGTTTTTCTAAAATTTCAGGTACATTGATTTCTTTAGACATTACTTCCCCTTCTTTGAGAAAGATTTCCGCATTTTCCAAATCTTCAATTTCTGCGTAAAGCTCACTTAGATTTAGAGTCAGTGAGAATTTTTGAACTTTGTTACCAATCTCTGTGGCAATTGCAATTGCACTTTCTAATCTTTTTCTTGACGCTGAGAAATTGCCGATATTTTTGTAAGTTTCAGCTAACATATCCAAAGCGTTAACTTCTTCCTGTTTGCTGTCGATTTGTTTGGCAATTTTTAATCCTTCTTCCAAAATCAAAATTGATTTTTCAAAGTAACCTAACCTTGCTTCCAAGTTCCCTAAATTAAAAGCAGTTGTAATCAAAGTTTCTTTGTTGTCAATTTGGTAAGCAATTTTATACGATTGGTTTAAGTACTCTTTTGCTTTTTCAAAATTTCCTAAAGCATCGTACATAATTCCAACGCTTCCAATTGAAGTGCAAATTAGATTTTTGTCGTCAATAGTTTGAGCTAACTCCAAAGATTTTTTGTAATGCTTAAGGGCTTCAAGGTAAAACTTGTTGTCCAAATTGAAATTTCCCAAAATCCTGTAAGCAAGAGCCATTCCTTCAAGGTCATTTAACTCTCCTTTGAGAATTAAACTATTTTCAAGAAGCAATTTGCTATTTTCAAAATTTCCGACTTGGTGTTCAAATTTTGCGAGTCTCAAATAAATGTCGGAGGTTTTCAAGGCATCTTTTAATTTCTGTGAAACAGATAACAAATTGTCTAAAAGCTTTTTAATTTTTTTGGTTTCATAAAGTTTTTCTAAAATTTCTAAGAAGTTGAAGTTTGCCTCATAATACTTTTCTAACAAATCTCGGTCATTCGGATTGGCTTCCAATTTATTTGCCAAAATTTCATTTGCAAGTTTATAGTAGTTTGAAGCGATTTCATTTGAGTAAACTGACTTTGATTTTGCAGCTGAAAGCAATGCATAGCTCAATGTCTTTTGCGAATCTCCAACGACTTTATAATGTCTTGTTAGTTGCTCAAAAAACTTGTCAATTCTTTGGATATAAATTTTTTCGATTGTTCGAGCAGCTTTGAGATGAAGTTCCTTTTTTCTTTCTTCAGAAATTTGGTTGTAGATAAAATCCGCTTCAATTTGCAAACTAAAATTAAAAATTTCTGCTGTACCTCTTTCATCTTCTTGAATGATGTTAAACTCAAGAAGTTTATCTAAAATCTCGTACAAACGCCCTTCTGGAATCCCTGAAACTTCCTCCAAAATCCTTAAGGGACATTCATCACCAACTACAGAAATTACTTCCAAAATCTCACTTAACTCAGAATCAAATTTATTAAAACGTCTTTGGATTATTTCTTTGAGAGTTTGTGGTAACTCTTCAATTAATTTTCCTTTATCGATTTTCATCTCTTTTGTATTTTTAAAAAACTTTACAAGTTCTTTGAGAAAAATCGGAATTCCAGCAGAAAGCTCTTGGATTTCGTCTGTCATAGTTAGTGGGATGTTGTGGTAAGCAAGTAGTTTTTCAGTTTCAGATTTTGTAAAATTCTTCAATTCAATCAGCGAAGCATTTTCATTTTTGAGTAGAAAATTACTGACGAATTCCAAAACATTTTCGTCGGGCTGAACTGTGAAAATGAAAAAAACTTTTTTGTCTTTTAAATTCCTAACCAAGTACTGAATTAGCAAAAGACTTTCTTTGTCTAAAACCTGAATTTCTTCAAAAGAAAGAATTAAAGGCTCAACTTCTGCAACTCCTTGCAAGAATTTGTAAATTGCAAAGTAGAGACTGTGTTCATCAGCTTTTCTTGCTCGTCTGTTTTCTATTTTTTGTTCAAATTCAGGAAGTAGCGACTTAATTTCTTCTTTTTGTTCACTTACCAAGTTGTTGAAAGAAGAATAAAAGATTAGTTCCTTTTTTGAATAAATTCGGCTAAGAATTTCCCGAATTGGTTGGTAAGAAACATCATTTGTTTGTTTACACTTTCCTCTAAAAAATGAGTGTCTGCGTCCTTTGCCAATCTTTTCTACAAATTGGTAAATCATTGCAGTTTTTCCCATTCCGATTTGACCACTAACGATTACTGCTTGACCTTTTCCTTTCTCAATCAAATCAAACTTTTTTTCAAGAGTTTGAAATTCTTGACCACGACCAATGAAGACGTATTCTTTTTTCTCTTTTTCTTCAATTGTGTCAGTTACAGTCGAAACTCTTCCACGACCTGCTTGTTTGGAATTGTAAAGAGCTTTGTCTGCGAGTGAAAGTAAGTTTTCTGTTTGCTCTGTATCGGATGGAAAGTTGGCAATTCCAATAGAAATGCTAATAGGAACTCTTTTATTCTTGACGAGGTATTGAGTTTCTTGAACCATTTGCAACATTCTTTCAGCAACAATCAAACTTCCTTCTTTTGTCGATTCAGGAAGCAGAACAACGAATTCATCTCCTGCATAACGAAAAACTTTGTCAGTGTCCCGAACAGCTTTTTGCAAGATTTCGGAGACAATTTTTATAACCTCATCACCAACTAAATGCCCAAAAGTATCGTTCACCCCTTTGAAGTGGTCAATGTCAAGCATCAGCAAAGTTAGTTCTCTATTGTAACGAGTCGTTCTTTGAGCTTCGACTTGAAATTGTTCTTTGAAGTAACGTCTATTGTAAACTTTCGTTAATTCGTCGTGAAAAGCTAATTTTTTAAGTTGTTCTAAAGAATAGTCTTTTTCCATTTCAATCACCTTTGCTTTTGGAGGAAGTAAAATTTCACCTAAAAATAATTACAAAATTTCAAAAGATTGGAATTGTTTTTAATTTCTTAGAAAGTTTTAGGCAAAAAAAAAGCGTAGAAAAAATCTACGCCTTAAAAGCATTTATGTAGAAAGGTAGTTAGTCGTTCCAACGAACCCAAGATTTTGTAGTCCAATTGTCAGAGCCAATTGCACCTTGATGAGTTGCAGAAGAGTCAAAGAAACCATCATTTGGAGGAGTTGCTCCTGTTAAAGCAGGAGAGCTTTCTTGTAAACTAAAATCGTTTATTGAAGCGTCTGTGAACATTGGGTCTTGAACAGCATTGTTGTTAGCTCCTGCTAAGAATCTTGTTTCATCAGTCGCATCGTTAAAACCATTGAATTCGCTTGGAGTTGAAGAATCAAGATTGTTTCCAAAGGCAGTGAAGTTTTGGAGTTCCAAAGCACCACTGTCAAAGTTTGCAGAAGTAATATCGCCACTTCCACTTTCAAGTTTCCAGTTAATACCTGCAAAATTTGAAACGATGAAGTTGTGAAGTTTTCCAGAGAAGTCTTCTCTTAGTCTCATTCCGTAATTTTTGTCAGAAGCATCTTTTCCTGTTCCAAAACCGTAAAGAGTTGCGTTGTAAATTGTTGGGTTAGAAGCATCTCCTTCACCAAGAACTTTTCTTCCGTCAGACTCAAAACCGTTGTCTGCTCCAGGAGCTTGAACAGCTAACCAAAATTGGTTTTTACCATTCCAACCTTCGTCCATATCAAAACTGTCATCGTCGTTGTACGCAGAGATTAAGTATTTTGTATTTACGCTTCCACCGAAGAACTCAAAACCATCGTCAGTACATTTGTAAACTTGAATGTGGTCAAGGTTTGTTTCGCTTCCAACAGAGTAAAGAGAAAGTCCGTTGATTTCAGAGTCAGGAGCAATTCCAAATCCACAATATTCGATTCTCACGTAACTCAAACTTCCACTGTTATCAGATGAATTGCTTCCACCGTATTTTACAACTTCAGGAAGACCTTCAACATCACCTTCTCCGCCAGGAATATTATTTGGAGCTTCTCCAACTAAAATTACTCCTCCCCAATCTCCTGCTTCTTTTGTTCCTTTTGCAGAAGTTAAAACGATTGGTTCAGTTTCAGTTCCTTCGGCTACTAATTTTCCACTTGGTCTCGCAGAAGAGAAGTTAGTTGCATCAGCTTTTAAAGTGATGATTGCACCAACTTTTTCGCTGTTTCCGTCGTGGTAAGTGAAAGCAATGTTAGAACCTTTTTCAATTGTCAAAGTGATTCCAGGAAGAACGTAATATTTTCCAGTAAGAGTTTGGTTGCCGCTCCAAGTTGTGTTTTGGCTGATGACAGTTCCGATTGATTGAAGACCTTCGTAAGCTTCAGGGACTTCATTTGGCAATTCACCAAGAGAGTCGTCCCAACGAACCCAAGGCTCAGAAGCCCAATTTGTTGTTCCAAAAGCTCCTCTGTAAGTTGCAGAAGCATCGAAGAATCCGTCGTTTGGTGGAGTTGCTGCATTTTCTAAAGCAGGTGAAGCATTTTGAAGTGCAAAGTTAAAGTTAGAAGCATTTTGGAAAAGTGGACTTGCGTAGTGATTGTTTTGAGTAGTAGCTAAGAATCTTGTTTCATCGTCAGCAGAGCCAAAACCACTGAGTTCACTTGGAGTATCAGCGTCAAGGTTATTTCCCCAAAAAACTGTGTTTGCAAGGTGTAAGTTTCCATTGTCAAAGTTAGCAGAAGTAACGTCTCCATCATTGCTTTCGAGTTTCCAATTTATTCCTGCAAAATTTGAAATTACAAAATTGTGTAACATTCCTTGAAAGTCTTCTCTTAGTCTCATTCCGTAATTTTTGTCAGAAGCATCTTTTCCTGTTCCAAAACCGTAAAGAGTTGCGTTGTAAATTGTTGGGTTAGAAGCATCTCCTTCACCAAGAACTTTTCTTCCGTCAGACTCAAAACCGTTGTCTGCTCCAGGAGCTTGAACAGCTAACCAAAATTGGTTTTTACCGTTCCAACCTTCGTCCATATCAAAACTGTCATCGTCGTTGTAAGCAGAAACCAGATATTTTGTGTTTACACTTCCTCCGAAGAACTCAAAACCATCGTCAGTACATTTATAAACTTGAATGTGGTCGAGATTAGTTTCACTTCCAACAGAGTAAAGAGAAAGTCCGTTGATTTCAGAGTCAGGAGCAATTCCAAACCCACAATATTCGATTCTTACGTAACTCAAACTTCCACTGTTATCAGTTGAATTTGTTCCACCGTATTTTATTGAAGTGTCAAAACCTTCGACATCGCCTTCGCCACCAGGAATATTGTTTGGAGCTTCTCCAATTAAAATAATTCCGCCCCAATCTCCAGCTTCTTTTGTTCCTTTTGCAGAAGTGAAAATGATTGGCTCATTTGAAGTTCCAACAGCGACTAATTTTCCACTTGGTTGAGGAGTGTCGTAGTTAGTTGCATCAGCTCTTAAAGTGATGATTGCACCGACTTTTGTGTTGTCGTTGTTGTGATAAGTGAAAGAGATTGTTGAACCTTTTTCGATTGTCAAAGTAACTCCTGGCATTACGTAATATTTTCCAGTGAGAGTTTGATTTCCACTCCAAGTTGTGTCGGAAGTGATAAAAGTTCCGATTAAGTTTCCGTAAGCCGCAGGAATGTCAGGTGTTCCAGTAATTATTTTATCATCATAATCGTCATCACCACAACTCATTACAAAAAGTGATGAAGCAATAATCAAAGCAGTTAAAATGTTATGCCAAATTCGCATAAAGTTTCTCCAAAATTTTAGTTTAAAATTTATTAAGTAATTCAATTTTGTGTGCAAAGTTATGCAAGGTAGGTTAGGTAAAAATTAGTAAGATGTAATCTTATGTTTATAAAATGATTGGAGTTTCGTTTGTAAATTGTTATAAAGTTGTAAAGCATTTTTTCACTAAAAAAATAGCCCTCAACACAATTTGCTGAGAGCCATTTCTTAAAGGGCGTGAACGAATTTATTTATAAAGAATAAGTTATACCGACAGAGAATGTTGTTCCAAGATTGTACTTGTTTGTAACGATTCCTGCTTGTTTGTAAACAACATCGTCGTCTAAAAGATTCGATGCGGAAAACTTAAATCTATAATTGCTAAGTTTGTAAGTAAGCGAAGCGTCTAATTTGTTAAAAGGCATTTCGTATTCATCGGCTGCTTGTTGACGGCTTCCAACTCCTGCGATTCTTTTCCCAAATCTGTTAAAAGCGACATTCAATTCTGTATTCAATTTGCTGAAAAAGTAGGAAGCGTTTACGTTTACAGTGTAAGGAGATTGCCCAAACATTGGACGTTTTTGTTCTGCTTGTGCAGGAGCTTCGCCTTCGTAATCAATTTCCGAATCAATTAACGACAAGTTTGCAGTTACTTTCAAATTCTCAAAAAACTCTTTTCTTGCTTCAAATTCCAAACCGTACAAATCTGATCTTGGAACGTTGTTATAAAAAACTTCTGGATTCTGACTACTTCTGTGGAAAATCTCAATTGGATTTTTGAACCTTTTGTAGAATCCACTTACTGCGATAATTTCTCCGGCATTCGGATAAAATTCCCAACGTAAATCGTAGTTGTAAATTTTTGTTCTTTTGAGTTCAGGATTCCCGAAAATTGTTCTTGAACCGATGAAGTCTGTAAAGAAGAATTCTGAAAGTTCTCTAAACTCTGGTCTTGCAAGCGTAATCGAAGCAGCACTTCTCAAATTCATTTTTTTACTGAGTTTATAAGTTGCGTTTGCTGTTGGTAAAATGTCAGTTGTGTGAAGTGCCGATTTTTTGTTCAAGCTTTGGTCAGAATCTTCAACTCTTGCTCCAAGAATTAAACTTAAGTTTTCTGAAACTGCAAAGTCTGTCGAGACAAATCCGGCAAAAAGAACTTGGTCAGCGTCATAAGAGTCAGAAGTTTGTGAACTTTCATAAAATCTCAAACCACCTTCGTCAGAAACTAATTCTGGATTAAGAGCAACTTCTGGAAGCTCACTTCTTTCAGTTGTGTAATTTGAGTTTTTATCGTAAATGAATCTTCGAGCTGTAAATTCTCTGTCTTTGTAAAAAGACAAACCACCTGTTTTAATTTTTAAATTTGAAGTTGGTTTGAATTCCCAAGTTGATTTGAAGTTGTAATTTTTATCGTCTTGTTCTAAAAAAAAGTGTGAATTTCCGCGAAGGCTTAAAACAATGTCAAATGCCTCTTTTGATTCGTTGTAAGCGTAATGCGTGTTTCTTGTGTCAGGTTCGTAACGTCTTGCTTTTGCGTAAGAACCTTCAAAGTTGAATTTTGATTCCATAAAGTTTTTAGCAAAAGTTTCGTAAACTGCGTTTGTTGAGTAAACATTTCTTTGAGTAAATTTTAAAACGGTTTGCTTGTAGTCACCATCAGAGTTGTAGTAGTAACCTTGAAGTTGTGTTGTTTGGTCTTCGGATTTGTTTGTATAAACATTTTTGATTCCAATTTTTGAAGTTGGAGTCGGTTTCATAAAAACATTAAACATCACGTTTGTTGAGGTGTTGGTATTTCCTCTACTTACTTTGTAATCGGAAGAAACAGAACTTGGTTGAAATAAATTTCGGTAATCTTCATCACGTGAGCTATTTGAGTAACCGTAATTTATAGAAGCAATTAAACCGACTGGAGTTTCATTCATCAAAAATTGATTTCCATAAGAAACAGAGTAACTTTGACCGATTAAAGCAGTTGAAGTTTCTGGAGTCCAAACGTTTTGAAAATCACTTGCCACTTCAGAGGATTTGGTACTGTTTTCACTTGTTCCTGTTTCGGTAACACGAATTCCGTCAACCGATGAAGGTAAATCTCTTTCGCCACTGTCGTAACCGAGAAAGTCTGTTTTTCCACCGTCGTAAGTCAAAAAACTGTTAAAAGTTGATTGTGTGTTGTAGTTCGTTGACATTCCAACACTAAGAGTTTTTGAATCGGGAAAGTCTTTTGTTTCAATTTGGACAGAACCACCTGAAAACTCTCCGGGCTGGTCAGCAGTGTAAGTTTTTTGAACAACAATGTTGTCAACCAAGTTTGCTGAAAAAACGTCAAGGGGAGCTTCTTTTTTGTCGGGATTTGTGGAAGGAAGTTCTGCACCGTTAAGTTGAACATTGGAATAACGGTTTCCGAGTCCGCGAACAAAAACATCTTTTCCACCGACAACAGAAACTCCTGTTACTCTTTTCAAAGCACTTCCAACGTTGCTGTCTGCATTTTTTGTCATTTGTTGTGAACTCAAACCGTCGAAAATTTTGTTCGAGTTTCTTTGGGCAATCAAAAGCCCGTTTTCAGAATTCTTTAAGATTTTCGCTTCAACAACAACTTCGTCAAGAAGCACTTCGTCCGAATGACAAGTAACATTTAGGTGAGTTGTTTCGCCTGATTTGATTTTTACATTTTTGATAGTTTTTGATTGGTAAGAGATGTAAGAAACTACAACGTTGTAAGTTCCTTCATCAACTAAAAGAAAGTAATTTCCATCAATGTCAGCGGAAGTTCCGAGAGCCGAACCTTCAACTACTAAACTTGCACCAATTAACGGTTCACCATTTTTCTCGTCAACAATTTGACCTGCTAATTTCCCTTTTCTTTGAGCAAAAGCATTCGCCACAAAAGAAAGAAGAAGTAATGTTAATAAAATTTTTTTCATTTCACGCCTTGTTGTTTAAAAGTCCTTGTTTTAAAACTTTAGGCTCGAAAGAAAAGGAAAGTTTATTACTAAATTATGAAACTTAGATTTTCAAATGATTATGTTTTTATTGGTTTTTTGTATTGAATAGGTCAATAAATTGTTAATTCGTCAAAGTTAATACAACTACCTAACTATAACAAATTTATCGATTCTTTCAGAACTTTCAGTGTAGATTTTGTAAATATAAATTCCTGCACTAATTTCATTTTCTTCACTATTTTTCAAGTTCCATTCGACAATGTGATTTGAACTTTGGTTTCGTAAAGTCGCCACTTTTTCGCCACTCAAAGTAAAAATTTGGATTTTCGCTTCATCTGGAACGTTGTAGAAAAATAAATTCTTACTTCCACTTTTAGTTTCCTTTTCGTGACTTCCCAAGTAAGGGTTCGGAACAACAAAGACATCTTCTGCTGCATCAAAAACAAAAGTGTCAAGTTCTGTAATCTCTTCGGTTGTTGAGATTTTCTTTGCAAATTCTCGTGGGCTTTCCAAGATTTTAATTTCATCTCCTTCAACTAAAATTCCATCTCCGTTATCTCCGTTGTCGAAAGCTGTTACGACGTAATCGTATTCTGTTTCAAATTCTAAATTTGTGTCTTCAAATTTGTAGGCAAAACCAAAGTTCTCACTTACTGAGTCTTGAGCAACTTGGACATTCCCTTCTGAGTCCAAAGGCTCAAGCAAAAATTCACCGATTCCATTGAAGTCAACAAAGTCTTTTGGCATTCCAAGGTCGAAGTTTACTCCGTTGTTTTTGAGGTCGAACTGTTTGAGCAGAACAAAATTTTCTGTGCCTTTTTTCCTTCGTAAAACTCGGTAGCCTTCAAAGTCTTCTCTTGCATTTTTTCCCGAGTTAAGTTCAGAAGGAACATTTGGCAAAAATTTATCGAAAGTTCTTTTCTCAGAAAGATTGTCCCAAAAGATTTCAGTTTTATTTTCATCTTTGCTGACTACTCTAAAAGCAGGAGAAATCGGAGCAGTTGCACCTTTTAAACCACTTTCGTAAAAGAGTTCGGCTTTTCTTCCATTTTCAACCAATCCTTCGTGAGACATTGCATTGATGTAAGAAATTGCAACTTTTGTTGTTTGGCCTGGAAGAAGGTCTTGCAAAGGACCGAAAGAAAGAAGTGTTGTCCAATCTCCTAATTCATATTTATCGTTTTCGTGAATTCCGCTTGTCATTGCTTGGTATTTCTCAGCATTGTTTGTAGGAATGGTTGGAGAATTTGTCTGATAATTTTTGTAAGTAAAAGTTAAATTTTCTGAGTTTGGGTAAATTGCTTTACAACCAAAAAATGGAATTTTTTCATTTCCAAAAAATACTTCTCCTGTTGCGATTGCCATATTTTCATGTTCACTAAAATAAGTTATATCATTTTCACTGCACGCAAGTCCTCCTTCAAGGATAAAGCAAACATCAAAATCAATAAAATATCCAAAGTGAGTATTTCTAATAATTTCTGTTCCAACATTTTTGATTTCGAATTCTAAAATGAAAAACTCTTCCGCAAAACTTTCTTCTGAAACAATGATTTTTTCCGTTACCAAAACTCCCATTGGAGTGTAACCATCTGAATCTGAATTGAAAACTTCACTTTCGATTGTGTCAACAACTCCAATGAAAAACTCATTCGTAGTTAAAGCACTTCGGTCTTCATCAATTCTTCCGTCGTTATCGTCGTCAAAGCAAAGAGGTTCTTTTGGCATTTCATAAATTTTCACACCATTTTCAGTATAAAATTCTTGAGTTCTTCTAAACTCGCTAATTTTTGTGTGGTAATCGAAAATTTCTTCTTTTGAACAGGGAAGTAAATCTCCATCAAAGTCTGGGTCATTTTCGTCAAAAAGCCCATCAAAATCATCGTCAATTAAATTATTTGCTTTGTCGTGTGGAGGGTCTTCGTCAATTTTGGGTTCAGGGTCGTAATCGAAAATCAAATCTCCATTTGCGTCGCTTGGAAAATGGATTAATTCTAAGCCTGTTAAAACTTCCCTATGCCAAAAGCCATTTGGTTTTATCCAACCTTCAATATCAAACCTATCTTTGCATTCATCGTAAGTTGCCACAAGTTCTCGTAAATCTTTTAGTTCCGAAAGTAAAATTTCATCAACGAAAGAACCGTCTTCCAAAGACAAACAACCAACATCTTCATCAATTTTTCCGTCTCCGTCATTATCTTTTCCGTCCCAGAGTTCTTCATCAATTCTTCCGTCTCTGTCATCGTCAAGTGAAAGAACTCCGTCAAAATCAGCGGAAGGAATTCCATCTTTGTTCCAGTCGGAATCTAAATTCCAATCTCCATCATCGTCAAAATATTTTGGAGTATTTTTGCTAGAACTGTAAGTCCAAGAAGCAATCCTTCCGAATTCAGCAGTTTGGTCATCTACGTCAACTGTTGTTGAAACAATTTTTTCTCCATTAACCATTCCTCCAACCCAAAAACCTGCTGAAAAAACAGACATTAGATTTTCAGGAATTTCAGGATTTTTATAACTAACAGGAAATAATCTATACTCTTCTAAAAAATAGAAAGTAGTATCAATTCCGGGGAAATGAAGTATTTTCCCTTTCTCAAAATCGTACCTGTCATCTCTGAAAAAGCTCATTTTTCCATCATTATCAAAAAAATAGGTTTGTTTCGTTCCGAATGTAAAAGCTAAATCTTGCCCAACATTAAACTTCGTACCTGAAATCTCAGGATTTTTGTTCTTTGAGTTTTGTGCATTACCTTGCTCCAAAAGTAAAGTTACACAAAACAAAAGAATCCCTTTTAGAAATTTTGTTTTCACTTTAATCCTCCGTGTCCGTGTTGTTTCCTTAAAAACATTTCAATTTTCGTGCCGAATGATTTTTCTACTCAAAAGCTTCTTTAAAACGGACTTTAAAATTTCACTTTCCCAAAAGGTAACAGGTTTTTCGGTCAAGTAACAAAGTTGCTTTTGAAGAATTTACCTGAAAAGTTAATTTGGAAACAATTTCTTAAATCTTGTTTTTCCACCAAAAATTTTTAACTTTTACAACTTTATTTTTCCCCACAAAATTACAGGACCGTTTTTGTGAACGCTTTTACCAAAAATATTTTGATTTTCTTAGTTGGTGTCGTTGCTCTTTTAGTGATTGAAAACTTTTCGGGTGCGATTAATCCGTACTACTTTTCAATTCTAATTTACATCGGAATCAACATTTCTCTTGCTGTAAGTTTGAATTTAATTAATGGCTTCACAGGACAATTTTCACTTGGTCACGCAGGTTTTATGGCGATTGGAGCTTACTCTTCGGCTGTCGTAACTCACTACTTTGGAAGCGAGTTAGTCGCAATCTTTGGAAATGGAATCTTTGGTAATTCGGCGATTTTGGTAATTTCTTTGACTTTTGGTGGTTTGTGTGCGGCACTTTCAGGACTCATCGTTGGAATTCCGAGTTTGAGATTAAAAGGGGATTACCTTGCGATTGTTACTTTGGGATTTGGGGAAATTATTCGCGTTGTGATTTTGAATCTTGACGTGGTCGGTGGAGCAAGAGGTTTTTCTGCAACAAGTGAATCAATCCCAAAACTTACCAATTTTTTCTGGACTTTCTTTTTTGCTTTTACAGTAATTCTTTTTGTGAACAACCTTGTGAAGTCAACTTACGGAAGAGCCTTTATCGCAGTTCACGATGATGAAATCGCTTCAGAAGCAATGGGAATTAACACAACTCGTTACAAAGTAATTGCTTTCATTGCAGGAGCTTTTTTCGGAGGAATTGCTGGTGGGCTTTTCTCACAATTTTTGCCTTCGATTTACCCTCAAAGCTTCACTTTCCTCAAATCAATCGAAATTGTTGTAATGGTAATTCTCGGTGGAATGGGAAGTATTGTTGGTTCTGTAATTGCTGCAATAATTTTAACAATTTTACCCGAACTTCTGCGAGGATTTTCTGAGTACCGAATGATAATTTATGCACTTTTGATAATTGTAATGATGCTCACACGACCAACAGGACTTTTCGGCGGTGGTGAACTTGACAAACTTTTAGCAAAATTCAGGAGGAAAGAAAAACTTGGCTAAGATTTTAGAAGTTGAAAATTGCTCAATTTGTTTTGGTGGTTTAACAGCAGTTTGTGAATTGAATTTTTCAATCGGCGACAACGAACTTGTCGGAATGATTGGACCTAACGGAGCGGGGAAAACAACGGTTTTTAACATCATCACAGGAGTTTACCAACCGACAGAAGGCGAAGTGAAATTTGAAGGGAAATCAATTGTTGGAACGCCAAGTTTTGACATCGCTTCTTTGGGAATCGGAAGGACTTTTCAGAACATTCGACTTTTCCCACAAATGACAGTTTTTGACAATGTTCGTTGTGCTTTTAATCATCGTTTGAAGCAGAATTTGTTAACCTCAATTTTCCGAACAACAGGTTACGAGCAAGAAGAAAAGGAGATTCGAGAAGAGGTCTTTGAATTACTGAAAAAATTCAAACTTGAGAAAAATTGGGATTCACCTGCAACAAGTTTGCCTTACGGAGAACAAAGACGACTTGAAATTGCTCGAGCTTTGGCGACCAAACCAAAACTTCTTTTACTCGATGAACCTGCCGCAGGAATGAATCCGACAGAAAAAGTCGAACTCAACGAATTAATCAAATGGGTAAAAGACCATTTCCAAATTGCAATCCTGCTTATTGAACACGATATGAAAGTTGTAATGGGAGTTTCTGAACACATTTTCGTTCTCGACCACGGAATCAAAATTGGCGAAGGAACACCAAAGGAAATTCAACAAAACCCAAAAGTGATTGAAGCGTATTTGGGGCAGTAAACCCAAAAAATGTCAGGGTTTAAATTATTCTTTAACATTTTCTAAGTTTAGCAAAAATGAATATTTTAAAGCAATTTCTTCATAAATTTTGAATCTTCCTGAAGCTCCGCCGTGACCGACATCCATATTACAATTCATAAGTAATAAATTATCATTGGTTCTGAGGTCTCTAAGTTTAGCAATCCATTTTGCAGGTTCCCAATATTGCACCTGACTATCCCAATAACCTGTAATAATTAAAAGATTTGGATAATCTTTTGCCTCAACATTATCGTAAGGTGAATAAGATTTCATATAATCGTAGAATTCTTTCTCCTTTGGATTTCCCCATTCGTCAAATTCTCCAGTAGTCAAAGGAATTGTTTCGTCAAGCATTGTTGTAACTACATCAACAAACGGAACGTCAGCAATGACACCGTTCCAAAGATTTGGTTCGATGTTAATAATTGCTCCCATTAACAAACCTCCAGCACTTCCACCTTGTGCGTACAAATGTTGAGCCGATGTATAATTCTGAGTTATTAAATATTTCCCACAGTCTATGAAATCGTAAAATGTGTTTTTCTTTTTCAACAATTTTCCATCTTCATACCATTCACGACCCATTTCTTGTCCTCCTCTAACGTGAGCAATTGCATAAACAAATCCTCTGTCGAGCAAACTTAGCATTGAGGAACTGAAATAAGGGTCAGAATTAGCACCGTAAGAACCGTAACCTTCCAAAAGCAAAGGAGAATCCGAGTTTTTTACGAACCCTTTTTTATAGACAATTGAAATTGGGATTGATGTTTTACCATCTCTGCTTGGTGCAAAGATTCGTTCTGAAACGTAATTTTGGGAATCAAATTTTCCTCCTAGAACTTCGTCTTGTTTCATTAAGGTTCGGTCTTTTGTCGATAAATTGTAATCATAAATGGTATTTGGAGTTGTCAAAGAAGAATAAAAAAATCGGAGTAGATTTGTATCAAATTCAGGATTTTTAGAAGTGTAAACCATATAAGTTGGGTCATTGAATTCAATATTATGCTCTGACTCATCTTCCCAATTAATAACTCTTAGCTTAGGCAAACCGTTTTTACGTTCACTTACTACCAAATAATCTTTGAAAATATCAATGTATTCTAATAACACATTTGGTCTATGTTCGATTACAGTTTGCCAATTTTCTTTTTGCGTAGCATTTACAGGTGTTTTCATAAGGCAGAAATTCTTGGCTTTGTAATTGGTTAGGATGTAAAAATGATCTTCAAAATGATAGACAGAATATTCTAAATCTTTTTCTCTCGGTTGAATTATTTTCCATTTCCCTTCCGGATTATCTGCATCTAAGAATTGATGTTCTTGAGACAGTGTGCTGTATGAATTAATTATCAAATATTTTCGAGATTTAGATTTATAAATTGAGCAACTAAAAGTTTCATCTTTTTCCTCATAAACCAGAACATCTTCTGATGAATCCGTTCCTATTTTATGCCGATAGATTCGATTTGCTCGTAATGTCTGAGGGTCTTTTTTGGTGTAAAAAATTGTTTTGTTGTCATTCGCCCAAGTAATTCCGCTAGTAGTTTGCCCAATTTTATCTTCAAGAATTTCGCCTGTAACAAGATTTTTTATTGAAATTGTGTATTCTCTTCTCGAAACTAAATCAACAGTGAAAGCCAATAATTCATTGTTCTCGCTAACCGAATAGCTACCTATCGAAAAGTAACTTTGTCCTTTTCCCATAATTGGTCCATTAAGCATAATTTCCTCTTTGGCACCTTCTTCATTTTTCTTACGGCAATAAAACTCGTAATCTTCTCCTTCCTCGAAGCGTGTGTAATAAGTATAACCATTTTGAGAAACAGGAACTGACTTATCATCTTGTTTTATTCTACTAATGATTTCATTATAAAGTTTTTTTTGAAGCCCTTCAGTACTTGCCATTTCTGCTTTGAGGTAGTCGTTTTCTGCATTTAAGTAATCAAGCACTTCTTTTGTCTGATTGTTTGGTTTTTCAACTTCTTTTTGCTCATCTGAAAGTCGCATCCAATAATAATTATCAGTTCGTTTATCGTCAAAGTTTGTCAAAATCTCTTTATGTTTTTTCGCAATAGGTTCTTTTGTTGACTTGCTAATGGCAGCATTTGTAGATAGAATTGTCATAAGTATTATTCCTAAGATTTTATTTTGCATTTTGTTTTCCTTAAATCGAATTTTACGATAAAAAGTTTATACTCTTTTCATTTGGAACTCAATGATTTCCAATTTCTTTTACTCTTCCTTCAACAACAGATTTTAATACTTTTTGTTCCCTCGCAACTTCGATGAAGAGCTCCTTGTCAATCACATCTAACTCACGAAATTCGATATTATCAGGCGAAAGTCCAAAGAATTTGTAAAAATGACCAATCATATAATTATTGACAATAATTGAGTAAAATTTTTCGGCTTTTGGCTTTTCGCCATTCACAAGAATTTCTTGCACTTCCTTTCCTAAGTGAGTGTAACTAAGTCCTGATAGTTGCAAAAATTCTCGGTTCTTTCCGCTGACTTGAAATTCAACAAGTTTTCGCAAATCTTTGCCGTTGACTTTGAACTCAACAAAAGTGTTCCCAAAAGGATTAATTTCCCAAAAATCACGAATTGTTACTTCACCTTTTGGTAAATTTTTTCGTAAACCACCTGAATTCATAAAAGCAATATCGCAACCGAATTTCTCACGCATTGCATCAGTTTCCCAATTTCCAAGATTACTTTCTCCGTGCCAATTCCTAACCCAATCTGTTTCGAGTGTTGCAATTACTTCGCTTAGTTCTTCTGAAACTAAACTCTCAAACTCAGCGACTTTTGCAGCAATTTCTTTGTCAGGTCTGTAGCCTACATTTTTAATCAAAACTCCGTTGTGCGAAATAACTTTTCCCTCTTTAATCTTCAGGTCAAGTTTTCCCAAAAATTCCCCTCTTGAACCCGCTTGGCAAATCACAACTCCATTTTCAACAATTGGAGTGTCAACTTTTGTGTGACTGTGCCCTCCGATAATCACGTCAATTTCAGGAACATTTTGTGCTAGCCGAATGTCTTCCTTTAAGCCAATGTGTGTAAGTGCGACGATAAAATCAACTTCGCCTACTTTTAGTTCATTTACGTATTTTTTCGCAGTTTCAACAATCGGTAAAACTTTCATTCCTTTGCTGTTTTCTTTTAAAACAAGCTCCAAAAGGTCTTCGGCAAGCAAACCGATTACTCCGATTTTTAAATCTCCACTTTTCAAGACTGTATAAGGAAAAGGTGCAAGAAGTTCGCCTTTTTCCTTATCCCAAACATTTGCACAAAGAATCGGGAAATTCACCTTGCCAAAGTAACTTGAAAGAATTCCTTTTCCGTAATCGAATTCGTGATTTCCGAGTACAAAAGCATCAGGTCTAACAAGTTTCAGGAGTTCGATTTGGCTTTCACCTTTTGTGATTTCGGAAACCGGCGAACCTTGAAAATCATCTCCTGCATTCAAAAAAATCTGGTTTTCAACTTTTGAGGCTTCTGAGTGGTAGAGTGAATAAAGTTCTGCAACTCCACCAACCCAAACATCTCCCGAGTCAGTTTTAACTTTTGTAGGCAAGTTTGCGGAGTGAAAGTCGTTGTAATGGAAAATTGTAAGCTCGTGAGTTTGTTCGCAACTCAAGAGAGTTGTTGAAAGTAAAAGCAGTAAAAGAAATTTTTTCATTTTAAACCCTTGTTGATGTGATTTTTAGACCTAACAGGTTTTAAAAAATTGTTAGGTCTTGACGCAAGTTAAAATGATTGAAAGTTTTACTAAAAGAAAAAATTTTATTCCTTAAATTTGGGCGAAAATTACAGCTTAGAGGTTTCGAAAATGTTGCACAAAAATTTTATTCTAATTTTAGACTTTGGCTCACAGTTTACGCAATTGATTGCTCGCCGAATTCGTGAAATGAATGTTTACTGTGAAATTCACCCTTTTAACATTCCGTTTGAAAAAATCAAAGAACTCCAACCTAAAGGAATTATTCTTTCCGGAGGTCCTTCGAGTGTTTACTCGGAATTTGCTCCAATTCCCGACGGAAGAATTTTTGAACTCGGAATTCCTGTTTTGGGAATTTGCTACGGAGTTCAGCTTTTGGGCAATTTTTTTAACGGAAAAGTCGGAGTTGCAGACAAAAAAGAATTTGGGAAAGCAGAACTTGAAATCACAAGCGATTCAGTAATTTTTGACGGTTTGGAAAAATGTGAAACGGTTTGGATGAGTCACGGAGATTACTTAGAAAAAATGCCCGAAGGCTTTTCCCCAATTGCAAAAACCGAAAACGCACCAATCGCAGCAATCGAAAACACAGATAAAAATATTTTTGGAATCCAATTTCACCCTGAAGTTGTTCACACACCAAAAGGCAAAGTTGTTCTGAAAAACTTTGTTGTGGGAGTTTGTAAAGCCGAACAAAATTGGACTTCCCATAATTTTGTTGAAGCGGAAATCAAGGAAGTCAGAAAAAAAGTAGGTAATAAAAAAGTGATTTGTGGACTTTCGGGAGGAGTTGATTCTTCTGTTGTTGCAGTTTTGCTTCACAAAGCGATTGGCGACCAACTGACCTGCATTTTCGTTGACCACGGTTTGATGCGAAAAGACGAAATGAAACAAGTACGCGAGACTTTTACAAAACATTTTTCAATGAACGTAATTTACGTTGATGCTTCTGAAACATTTTTGAAAAAACTAAAAGGCGTAACAGACCCTGAGAGAAAGAGAAAAATTATTGGGAACACTTTCATAGAAGTTTTTGACGAAACAGCCAAATCACTTGGAGAAGTCGATTTTCTTGCACAAGGAACTCTTTATCCTGATGTGATTGAATCGGTTAGTTTCAAAGGACCTTCTGCAACAATAAAATCTCACCACAACGTCGGTGGTTTGCCTGAAAAAATGAAAATGTCTTTAATTGAGCCATTACGTGAACTTTTTAAAGATGAAGCACGCGAAGTTGGGCACGAACTTGGTTTACCTGACGAAGTAATTCACAGACATCCGTTTCCGGGACCTGGACTTGGAATCAGAATTCTCGGAGATATTACAGAAGCCAAAGTCAAAGTTTTACAAGAAGCAGACGCAATTTACATTGAAGAACTAAAGAAAACAGGGCAGTACGAAAAGATTTGGCAAGCAGGTTCTGTTTTGCTTCCTGTTCAATCGGTTGGAGTTATGGGAGACGAAAGGACTTACGAAAACGTTCTTGCTCTTCGTGCCGTTACAAGTCTTGACGGAATGACAGCAGATTGGGCTCACATTCCTTACGAGATTCTTGGCAAAATCTCTAATCGAATCATTAACGAAGTTCGCGGAATTAACCGCGTTGTTTACGACGTTAGTTCAAAACCACCTGCAACAATCGAATGGGAATAAATTTAAAACAAGTAGAGACGCACGGCTGTGCATCTTATTTCCAAAAAATGCGTCTTAATTTTAAATTTTCGAAAATAAAAAAGCCTCTAAAAGTTTTACTTAAAGAGGCTTGTTGTGTAGCAAGGTTATTCAAAAGCTTGTTTTCTTTCTAGGTTCAAACCGACAAATCTTTTCCTTTGTCGCCAACAAAAAAGCTTGTTGAAATTAATCCAACAACAAAAAGTACGTTTACCACTATCCAAAAGATGAATAGGTTTACGATTAAATTTGACATTTTGAACTCCTCTCTTAGCTCTTACTGAAAAATTTAGTTACTTCTCTGAAAACCTCAGAAACTTCAATTGACTCCATACACTTTGGAGAATCGTAAATACAATTTACAGTCTTAGAATTATTAACGCTCATACACGGGCTACATTCCAAGTTTTTGTAAACCACTGATTTTTTTTCTCCTAAAGGTGAATACCTCAGAGGTGTTTCAGGTCCAAAGAGTCCTACAATTTTTGTGCCGACTGTCACACCTAAGTGCATTGGACCACTGTCATTTGTAACTAAAATTTCAGCTCGTGAGAGTAGAACGGCTAAATCCAAAAGTTCTAACTTTCCTGCCAAATTCAAAACTTGCTCTTTTGAGTTGCACAAATTTTGTATCATTTTTACATAGTTTGTCTCATTTTGAGAACCAATTAAAATTACTCCGTAGTCATTTAGAAAAGTGATTTTGTTAATTAATTCTGCAAAATTCCTAAAATCCCAACGTCTTTCAAAAGCAAGTTGACTTGCATTTGGATTTACCACAACGAATTTTTTCCCAAACTCAAAATTTTTAAGAACTTCCTGAATTTTGAAAAGATTTTCTTGTGGAAATTTTTTGTGTTGAGTTTTTAATTTTTCAACTTTCGTTTCATTTTCGGAAACGACTAATTTTAAAAAATTTAGTGAGGTGTGCATTTGTTCATCAAAAATTATCGAAAAATCGAGAAGGCTCTCTTTTATAACTTTCTGACCGTGTGTGAAGCCTTTTAGAACTTGCTTCTTTAACAGAAATCCAAAAATTGTTGAGAAATTTGCAAAGAACTCAAGGTCAAAAACGATGTCAAATTTGATTTTTCTAAGTTTTTTCCACGCCAAAGTTGACGAGAAAAAAAACTCATCGAAATCTCCGAGCTTAATTGTAAAAAACTTTTCAACGTTCGGCAAAAGCTTCTCAAGTTCTTTGTTTTGTGCCAAAGTCAAAATGTAAATTTTGCAGTCTGGAAATTTTTCTTTGAACTTTGAAATCGAAGGTTCAGCCAACAAAAGACTTCCGATTCCCCAAAATTTTATGAAAAGCACATTCTTTGGATTTTCAGGGTATTGTTTCGATTTTGAGGATTTGAAGAAAGAAAGTAACCGAATCAGAAAATTCCCAATTCTTTCGTCAACACCTTTCATTGAAGCAATTTTCATTACTTCAATTCCAGCTTGTAAACTGTCGGGAAACCAACTCCTCTTCCTCGTTCACTCAAGAAAACGATTGTTTTTTCGTCTAACCAAAACGGCTGTGAATTTCTACCTTTTGAGTTTGTGAGTTGTCTTTTGTTAAGGAAAATTTGATTGCTTTCAACTTGAAGTGAATCGGTTGCAGTAAATTTTTCACCCAGAAATTCTTTTTCGACTTCACCTTTGAAATTCAAGAAATGAGCAAACAAGTAACCGTTTTCTTCTGAAATTTTATAAGCTAAAAGTTCTTTTTCTTCGCTGAAAAATGGCTTTGCCGTGTCAGTTGTAATTTGCCGAAACAAAAATGGTGAAAGGAAAAACAAGGCAAAGGCAACTTTTACGAAAGCATAATTTTTGAACTTTACAGGTTTCACAAAAAACATAAAAACACATATTAAAACCCAAAATCGTGGAATTTTTAAAAAGTCAGGAAAACTTGAAAACCAGCTATAAGGAAGTGTGAAAAGAATGAAGGAAAACAGAAGAACAAAAATCACTTCCGATTCCTTTTCTTCCTTTAAGTTTTCGTAGCACAAAACCAAAAGTGGTAAAAGTAATATTACAAAATGGTAAGTCGCAGAAGTTGAAGAAATTAAAAGACTGAGTGTTAGCCAAGAAACGAACTTCACATTTTCAGAGACTTCCAAATTTTTGTTTTGTAGAAAAGTCAGGCTGAAAAAAGTCCCCTTAAAGAGTGCAGACAAAACTGAAAGCCAAAGTAAAGATTCGACAAAAGGGTTCGGGTTCAAAAGAGAATCTTTCAAAAAAAGATTTTTGAGCAAAACGTCAAAACTTTGGAAACTCCACGAAAACGGATTTTGCAAAAATCCTTGTGAAGCTCTCGGCAAAATTTCTGTGAGGTAAAATTTGTAAATCTCAAAATCCACTGCAAACAAAGTCAAACCACTAAGAACTAAGCAGAAAGTCAAAGTGCAAAAAATGCTTTTGAAATCTTTTTTAAGCAGGAAATGGAAAAGCAAAATCGCAGGAGTAATTTTTAAAAGAATTGATAGACTGAGTAAAATTGAAGCAAGAACCCGTTTTTCCTTTTGGTAAGCCAAGAAAGTTTCGGTCAGCAGAAACAGTAGAAAAATGTAAGTTTGCCCGATGTAAAAATTATTTCTCAGAGGAATGAAGCAAAGTAAAGCCACAAAAAAACTTAGCGTAAAATCCTTTTTGTAAAAACTTGAAATCCTGACAAGGACCCAAAAGAGTAAGAAGAAGTTGAAAAGATTCCACAGAAATTTTGCTTCGTAAGGTTCAAAAAAAGTCAGTGGCAAAAAGTAAAAAGGAGTCGTTGGTGGAAAAGGAATGAAACTAACGTACTCGTCTTCGATTCCACAATTTTTGACTTCTTGATTGAACTTGTAAACGTCGTAAATCTCGTTTGAGAACTTTCCTTCCACTAAAATTTTTGCAGAAGTGTAGTAGTTGGCAAAATCTCCAAATTTGTAACTTTGTGCAGGAACTAAAACTCCAAACACAAAAACAAAAATGAAAATGGCAATTACAAGTAAGTCTTTTCTTTTAGACAAATTAAAATTCTTCTTTAAAAGGTTTGATTTTAAAGTCCCTTTTTGAAGAGGGATTTAGGGAGATGTTAAAGGAAAACATCCTCCTAACCTCCTTCAAAGGAGGAATTTGTTGGGTGTAAAATAGCTAAAATTAATTTATTAAAAATAAAAAAGCCCTCACGAAATTGTGAAGGCTTTTTATCAAATTTTGAAACTGAATCAGTAAGTAATATGGAGTACTCGATTCTTTGAATCAACCAAAATACTTACAGCTGTTTTTAGTTCATAGTATATCGCATAATCAGTAAATTCAATAACTAAAAATCCTTCTTTTGCATAAGCATCTGTTCTTTCTACAAAAGAATTTGGAGAAGAAGTTCCATCAAAATTTAGTATTGAAATAGACTGAATAGGTCGAATTGAATTTATTTCATCTTCAATAGTAAATTCATCTTCCTCACAAGAGAATGAAAAAACTGATAAAATTAAAATCAGCAATAAAATTAATCTTTGCATTTTTTTACTCCTTTAAAATTTTTTAGGGCGAATCTTTCTCTTCGCCCTAAAAGTTACACTTTAGTTTCTACTTTCTTTTCAGTTTTTCCGTTTGTGTGAGTTCCGTTTGTATGCCCATTTTTGAGAGCCAAAGCATCTGCTTTTTTCTTTTCTTCGATTGCTCTTAAAACTCTTTCAGGAGTAATCGGAACTTCGTTGATTCTCACACCAATTGCATCATAAACTGCATTTACAATCGCAGGAATTGAAGGTGCAAGAGGTCCTTCTCCTGATTCTTTTGCTCCAAAAGGTCCTTCAGGGTCGTCTGATTCGACCAAAATTGAGTTAAGTTCTGGCGTATCATAAATTGTTGGAATTTTGTATTCAAGTAAAGAAGGTGTCCAGAAAAGTCCTTTTTTCGTGATTCTTTGAACTTCCAAAACAGCTTCACCAAATCCCATATAAGCACTTCCATCAACTTGTCCTTCACAAATTATTGGATTCAAAGCTTTTCCACAGTCGTGAGCAGTAACGAGGTTGTGAACCTTGATTTCACCTGTTTCAACGTCAACATCAACTTCTGCTGCCGCAGTTGTAAAACTGTAAGCTGGTGAAGGTCCTGCTCCTGCTCCTTTGTAATCTCCGCCAAGTTTTGGAGGAGTGTAACTTCCAGGAGCGGAAAGAGTTCCGTGTTTAGTTTCTGCCAAAACAACGCAGTCAATGAAATCCATACAAATCGAAGCGTCTTTAATTGAGAAAATTTCGTTGTCTGCAAGTTCCAAATCTTCTTCGGGAACTTTAAGGTGTTCGGAAGCAACGTCAAGAAGTAGTTTCTTCAATTTTTCTGCTGCATCAATTGCTGCATTTCCAGCCATAAAAGTTACACGACTTGAATAACTTCCCATATCGACAGGAGTCAAATCTGTATCTGTTTGGCAAACTCTAACGTCAATTGGACGAACTCCGAGAATTTCGGCAGTTACGTAAGCGAGCATTGAATCGGAACCTTGTCCAATGTCAGAAGCTCCGCAAAAAACCGCAACTCCACCACCTCTGTCAATTTTTGTAACAACTCCGGAATGTGGCATATCGTTCCAATAAATTGGTTTTCCTGCTCCGGAAATGTAAGTTGAACCTGCAAAACCAACACCTTTGCCGTAAGGTAATTTTCCGAATTTATCTTTCCAATCTAATTTCTCAGCTGCTTGTTCACACGCTTCAACAAAACCACAACTTGTAATTCTAAGTGAATTTACAGTCATTGTGTTTGCTTCAACGGAATTTTTGATTCGAACTTCGACAGGGTCAAGTCCTAAGTGCTCAGCGATTTTGTCCAAATGTGCTTCGATTGCAAAACGTGGTTGAACAGAGCCGTGACCTCTTTTTGGTCCTGCTGCTGGTTTGTTTGTGTAAAGTCTTTGTGCTTCAAATCTGAAATTTGGCACTTTGTAAGGGAGAGTCAAAAATTGTCCTGAGTAATAAGTTGTAACAATTCCGTAAGAACCGTAACCACCACCATCAAGCCAAGATTTGTAATCAATTGCAGTAATGCTTCCGTCTTTTTTTACACCGACTTTGAGCCACATTTTCATTGCGTGTCTTCCACGATAAGCGTAAAAAACTTCTTCACGAGTGTAAATCAATTTTACAGGACGACCACATTTTTTTGAGAGCCAAGCAACACAAAATTCAAGTGCAAAAGGTTCTGACTTACCACCAAAACCTGAACCAATGTGAGGTTTAATGATTCTTACGTGACTTCTTGGAATCTCAAAAACTTTCGCCATTTCTCTGTGAAGGTAGTGAGGAGTTTGTGTTGAAGACCAAACTGTAACTCTTCCGTCTGGAGCCCAATCACCGATTGCTCCGTGAGTTTCAAGTGGAACGTGAGTGTTTGCTTCAAAAAGATAATCTTCTTCCAAAACGTAATCGGCTTCTTCCATTCCTTTGTCCACTTCGCCAAAATCAAGATTGATTTTTTTCGCAAGGTTGTTGACTCTTCGCGGATTTTCGTGAAGCATTGGCAAATCTTCTCGTAAAGCATCTTCAATTGAAAGAACAGGAGGAAGAACTTCGTAGTCAACTTCGATGAGTTCAAGAGCTTCTTCGGCAGTTTCTTCGTCAATCGCTGCAACAGCTGCAACCTCGTCACCGACGTAACGGACTTTGTCAATTGCAAGAGCATTTTCGTCTTGTGAAGAAGGGAGAATTCCGTATTTAATTGGTAACTCTTTTCCAGTCATAACAGCTAAAACTCCTGGGTGAGCTTCTGCTTTTGAAGTGTCGATGTTTTTTATTAGTGCGTGAGGATGCGGGCTTCGGAGAATTTTTGCGTAAACCATTCGAGGAAGTTTCATATCGTCAACAAAAATTGCGTGACCTGTAACTTTGTCCAAGCCTTCAATTTTCGGAACTCTTTTGCCGATGACCGAGTATTTTTGCTTTTTAGTCATTGTTTTACCTTAATCTATAATTGTATTCATTTTTTTTGCTTATTTATCAGTTTTATAATTTAACAAAAAGATTAGATTTTTTTCAAATTCTTTTGTTAAAGAAAGAGTTAGAACTTATAAAGCGAGTAAATTTGAAGTGTTAGAAGATTGTTAAATTAATTTTGTGATTGAAATTTTTATTCCTACATTCATTTCCAATATTTGTGACTTCTGTCAATTTTTGTTTAATTATTCATAAAACTTAGGAGATGAAATGAAATCACAGAAGCTATTGCTCTTCGTTGCGTTGAATTTATCAGCGGCAAGTGCATTTGCAGGAGGTTTTCAGATCAACGAACACGGTGCAAGACAAACCGGAATGGTTGGAACTTTCGTCGCAACTGCCGATGACCCAAGTGCAGTTTTTTATAATCCTGCGGGATTGGTCAATGTTAAAGGAAAGCAAATTTCCTTAGGAACAACTTTAGTTACTTACGATAGTCAGTTTGCTGGGAAAGCTCCTTCTCCAGGATTCGGAACAAGTGCTTCGGCTAAAACAGGTTTCTTTTTTCCTTCAACTTTTTACTACACACACCAATTGAATGAAAACAGTACTCTTGGTTTAGGTTTCTTTAATCCCTTTGGGCTTGGAAACGCTTGGGACGAAGACGGTTACTTAGGTCGTTATCGCCTTAGAGAAGTCGATTTAAAATCTTTTTACATCAATCCTTCTTATGCTTTTAGAGCTGGTGATCACCTTTCAATCGGAGTTGGACTTGATATTATTTGGGCACAATTCAAACTTGAAAAAGAAATTGCCCTTGCGATTGACCCAAACACAACTCAAGTTGTGAATGTTGGAACAACACTTCTTGAAGGAAACTCTGACCTTACTCTCGGTTGGAATGCGGGAATTTTAGCAAATTTCGAGAATGTTCGTTTTGGGCTAAGCTACAGACACGAAGTAACGAATGAAGTGAATGACAAAGATGCAACTTTTGACCTTACTAGCATGGATCTTACAAATCCTTTTGCACCAATAGCTTTTGATAGACTAAAGAATCAAAAATTCGATTCAGAACTTACTTTTCCAAGTACTTTAACACTTGGTTTAGCTTACCAGTTTACTGAAAAAGTGTATGCAGAAGTTGATTGGTCTTGGGTTGGTTGGTCATCTTTTGACAAACTTGAGTTCAGATTTGAGAACTCCGACCTTAACCAAACAATTCCAGAAGACTACAAAGATGTTTGGAACATAAGACTTGGAGTTGAGTGGAAAGCTCACGAAAAATTTGATGTTCGTTACGGTTATCTTTACGACCGTTCACCAGTTCCAGACGGAACAGTTAGTCCTTTACTTCCCGGTTCAGACAGACACAATTTTTCTGTTGGACTTGGCTGGCACATCAATGAAAATATGGATTTAGATATTTCGGATATGCTTGTTTTGTTTGACGACAGAGACACTAACGGACAAAGCCACGATAACATTGACGGCGAGTACAGAACTCGAATCAATCTCGTTGGTCTTAGTTTCACTTACAAATTCTAAGGAAAAAGAAGGATGAAATTTAATTACAAATATATTTTACCAATTAGTTTAATCGCCCTCGCAGGTTGTTCTTTAGACGACGCAACCTTTGAAGCAGAAGAACCAACACAAGCAACTAAAGATTTGTTTGCAAACTATGTTTCAATCGGAAACAGTCTTACTGCTGGTTTTACAAACAGTGGTTTAAGACACGATTATCAAGAAAATTGTTTCCCTGCACAAATTGCAAGAGGAGCAGGAAAAATCGCGACAGACAACGGTGCAACGACAAGTGCTGATGAATTTGAGATTCCTTACATTAATTTTCCTGGTATTTCAACACTTGGTGGAAATACAGGAACAACTGTTTTAGTTGGATTTACTGCGACAGGAAGTCCTAACATTCAACCTGGCGGAACTTACACTGACCCTGAACTTCCGGGAATGTTAAATAATGTTGCACTTACAAGACCTTACAATAATCTTGGAGTTCCTGGAGCAGTTGCAGCTCAAATCCCATTAGTTAAATTTAGTTCCGATAGTTTAGCTGGTGAAAATCCATTTTTTGATTTGGTTTTGAGAAACAATCCAGCGGATACAACTGCTAAAACTATTCTCGAACAGGCAATTGGTTTGAATCCATCTTTTGTTTCAGTTTGGCTTGGTAATAATGAAGTTCTTGGCTACGCGACTGCTGGTGGTCTTAATGATTTAGATGAAACAATTGCAGGTTTTAACCCTTTTAACAAAACCTTGTTTGAACAATCTTACACTGCAATTTGGGGAGCTTTGTTACAAGCAAATCCTGACCTTAAAGGATTTACTTGCACAGTTCCTAAAATCACAAATGCACCATTTTTTACAACTGTAAAGCCTTACTACACAACTGCTGAAAATTCTGCAATCCCAGAAGGTGTTCACGTTCCTGTTTGGGGAAAGAAGTTATTAGATGGTACAGTTAGAATGCTTACAGAAGATGAGTTTGTTCTTTTAACAGCTGCTTCCGTAATGGCAACAGGAGCTGGTTCAGATTCTTCTTTAGCTTTAGATGACCAATATTGGTTAGACTCTGACGAAATTGCAATCATTGAAGATTATGTAACAGCTTACAACGCTACCATTAACACTGTAGCAAGTGCAAACGGAATTCCTGTTTTTGATACAAATACTTTCTTAGAAGAGTTCTTACCTGAAAATGGTGGAAAAGGAGTTCTTTCGGGAATTGACCCTCTAACAACAGAATTCATTAGTGGTGGAATTTTTGGACTTGATGGAGTTCACCCAAATCCACTCGGTTACGGTTTACTTGCAAATGAGTTAATGGATATGATTAACGAAAAGTATGGCACAAACCTACAGCACGTTAACTTGAACAAACTTGTTGGAATCGTAGAATAAATTTTACGTTTGTTTAAAAGGCGAAATCAAATTGGTTTCGCCTTTTTTGTTTAAGAACTAAAATGAATTTTGAAAATGAAACTCAGACTTACATTTTTGCTACTTGCTTCTTTTCTAAAAATTTCTTGCGGACAAGAGAGTTTTGAAGAAATCTTGCAAGAGACTTACAAAGATTTTAATGTTCAGCACATTCAACCCGATTCACTTCTAAAGTTAAATTCAAAGTTTTACTTACTTGATACTCGTGAACAAAGTGAGTTTGAAGTAAGTCATTTGGAAAATGCAGTTTGTGTCGGCTACGATAATTTTTCATTAGATTCGGTGAAAGAATTTGCGAAATCTGACACGATTGTTGTTTACTGTTCAATCGGTTACAGAAGTAGTAAAATTGCTGAAAAACTCCAAGAACAAGGCTTCAAAAATGTTTTTAATCTTTACGGTGGAATTTTTCAGTGGGTGAATTCGGAACTTCCTGTTTTTCGTAAGGGCAAAGCAATTGAAGAAATTCACCCTTACGATATTTTTTGGGGAAAACTTGTGGAAAATCCAAAAGTTAAAAAAGAATACAAACCTAAATCCGACAAGTGAAAACAATCAAAATAAATTTACCTCCAGACAAATCAATTTCTCACAGAGTTGCAATTTTTGGAAGTGTTTTTGACGGTGAAACAATCGTTGAAAATTTTTCCACTTGTGAAGACTGTCTTTCCACTTTGTCTTGCCTTGAAAAATTAGGAGTAAAATTTTCACTTGAAAAAAGTATTCTCAAGATTCAAGGAAAAGGTCTTTACGGCTTAGAAAAACCAAACGAAAATTTGGACTGTGGAAACTCTGGAACAACGATGAGGTTTTTAACAGGGCTTCTTGCAGGGCAAAAATTTGATTCGGTTTTGGTTGGCGACAAATCTCTTTCCAAAAGACCGATGGAAAGAGTCATTAAGCCTTTGAGTTTGATGAACGCAAAAATCGAACTTTCCGAAAACGGAACTGCTCCAATAAAAATTTTTGGTTCAGCCCTAAAACCAATTTCCTACGAAATGCCTGTCGAAAGTGCTCAAGTAAAATCTGCAATCCAAATTGCAAGTTTTTACTCAGGCGAAAGTAAAATTTCTCACAAAACCAACTTTCGAAACCATACGGACTTAATTCTTAAAGAATTTTCAAAGGCTCAAAAGAATTGGAAAATCAAAATTCCGAATGATTTTTCTTCCGCTTCATTTTGGATTGTGTTTGGGATTGCCAACAAAAGAAATTTAAAAATTAGCTTAAAAAATGTTGGGCTGAATCCGACAAGAACGGCTTTTCTAAAAGTCGTAAAAAAGATGGGTGCGAAAATCAAAATTAAGAATCAAAAACTTTTTGGAAATGAACCTGTTGGCGACCTTTTAATTTCTCCTTCAAAAACAAAGAATGTAGAAATTGTTTCAGAACTAATTCCAAACTTAATTGATGAAATTCCAATTTTGTCAATTCTTGGAATTTTCAGCAAAGGCAAATTTTCTTTGAGAAATGCCTCTGAACTTCGCGTAAAGGAAGTTGACAGAATTTCTGCTTTAACGAAAATTTTTAAGGCTTTAGAGTTAGATTTTCAAGAATTGTTCGATGGCTTTGAATTTGAACCTTCAACAAATTTTACACAAATTACTTTGCCCGAAACTTCTGACCACCGAATTGCGATGAGTTCAGCGATTCTTTCGCTTTTGAGTGAAGGAAAAGTAGAGTTTAAAAACTTTGAATCTGCTAAAATTTCCTACCCGAACTTTGAAGAAGAATTCTTGAAAATTCTAGAAAGGAATGGGTAGGGAACAAAAATTTTTGTTCCCTACAAAATTGTTCCCTACAGAATTTACTTCAATTCCTTCTTCAAAAACTTCCCTGTGTAAGATTTCCTTTTTCTGACAAGTTCTTCGGGAGTTCCACAAGCGATAATTTGTCCGCCGTTTTCACCGCCTTCTGGTCCGATGTCAATAACGTAATCCGCTGTTTTTACAACGTCCAAATTGTGTTCGATTACCAAAACTGTGTTGCCTTTTACAACAAGTCTCTCGAGAACGCTAATCAGCATTTTTACGTCGTCGAAGTGTAAACCTGTTGTTGGTTCGTCAAGAATGTAAATTGTTTTTCCTGTGCCGATTTTGGAAAGCTCTGTCGCAAGTTTTACTCTTTGAGCTTCGCCTCCAGAAAGAGTTGTTGCTTGTTGCCCAAGATGAATGTAACCGAGTCCAACGTCGAAAAGTGTTTGCAATTTTCGCTTCACTCTTGGCACATTTTGGAAAGTTTCCAAAGCCTCTTCGACTGTCATTTCAAGAACTTCTGAAATGTTTTTGCCTTTAAATTTTACTTCAAGAGTTTCGGAGTTGTAACGTTTACCTTTGCAGACTTCGCAAGGAACGTAAACGTCAGGTAAAAAGTGCATTTCAATTTTGATTAAACCGCCTCCTTGACAGTGCTCACATCTTCCACCTTTTACATTAAAACTGAACCTTCCAATTTTGTAGCCGCGAATTTTAGCTTCGTTTGTGCTTGCGAAAATTTCGCGAATCGGTGTAAAAAGCCCTGTGTAAGTTGCAGGATTTGAACGAGGAGTTCTGCCGATTGGCGATTGGTCAATGTCAATTACTTTGTCAATGTTTTCAATGCCTTTGATTTCTTTGTAAGGAAGCGGATTTTTCTTTCTTCCTGTAAAATGCTTGGCAAGAATTGGGTAAAGCGTTTGGTTAATGAGCGAAGATTTTCCTGAACCCGAAACTCCTGTAACAGCAACAAAAGTCCCAAGTGGAATCTTCAAATTAACTTCTTTCAAATTGTTTCCGCTACAACCTTTTACTTCAAGAAAGGTTCCGTTTCCATCTCGGCGTTTTTCAGGAATGTGAATTTCTTTTACACCTGAAAGGTACTGACCTGTAATTGAATTTTTGTTTTTTTCAAGTTTTTTGGGCGGTTCTGCTCCGACAACTTTTCCTCCGTGTCTTCCTGCTCCGGGTCCTAAATCCACAACAAAATCTGCAACTTCAATTGTCTCTTTGTCGTGCTCAACGACGATTACCGTGTTCCCTAAGTCGCGAAGTTTGATTAAAGTTTTGATGAGCCTTTCGTTGTCTCTTTGGTGAAGTCCAATACTTGGCTCGTCAAGAACGTAAAGAACGCCAACAAGCTGTGAGCCGATTTGAGTTGCAAGATGAATTCTTTGGCTTTCGCCTCCTGAAAGTGTGTTTGCAGTTCTGTCAAGCGATAAGTAATTCAACCCAACACTAAGCAAAAATCCAAGTCGTTCCTTGATTTCTTTGAGAATTTGGTGAGCAATTTCCATTTCTCTTTCAGTCAATTCAAGTTTCTCAAAAAACTCACAAGCATCTTCAATTGACATTCTTGTAAGAGAAGTAATGTTTTCATTTCCCATTTTTACAGCGAGCGATTCGGGTTTGAGCCTTTCTCCGTTACAGTCTTTGCAAGGGTGATTGGACATCCATTTTTCTGTTTTTGCTCTTGAACCTGGCGAAGTAGATTCTTTATAACGTCTTTGCATTCCTGTGATTACACCTTCAAAATTTCCTTCGTATTCGTAACGACTTTTTTTGTCTTTACTCTGAAAAACGAACTTCACTTTTTTACCTTTTGTTCCATAAAGTAGTACTTGTTGGACTTCTTCTGAAAGGTCTTCAAAAGGTGTATTGAAGTTGAAGTCGTAAACTTTTCGCAAAGTTCTGACTTGGTCGAAATACCAACTTCTTCTTGGAACTCCAAGTGGTGCAACTGCTCCTTGCATAATTGTAAGGGAAGGGTCGGGAATGATTAAATTTTCGTCGATTTCAAATTTGTAACCAAGTCCGTCGCAATTTGGACAAGCTCCGAAAGGCGAGTTGAAAGAGAAATTTCGTGGTGCGATTTCTTCAAAGGAAATGTTGCAATCGTGACAAGCAAAATGTTCTGAGTAAACAATTTCTTCCTGTCCGATTACATCGATGTAACAAATTCCTGAGCCGAGTTTGAGTGCTGTTTCGATTGAATCTGTGAGACGACTTTTAATTCCACTTTTGATGACAAGTCTGTCTAAGAGGACTTCGACGTTATGTTTTTTTGTTTTGAAGACTTTAAAATCTTCCGAAAGGTCTTTGATCTCTCCGTCAAGTCTGATTCTTGTGTAACCATCTTTTTTAATTTGCTCAAAAAGTTCTCTGAATTCTCCTTTTCGTCCTCTGACAATCGGTGAGAGAATTTGAATTTTTGATTTTTCAGGAAGTTGGAGAATGGAGTTTACAATTTGTTCAGCGGATTGTTTTTCAATTTTTTGACCACATTTATAACAGTGTGGAATTCCGACTCTTGCAAAAAATAATCTCAAGTAATCGTAAATTTCTGTTACGGTTGCAACTGTTGAACGTGGATTTTTGCTAACCGTTTTTTGCTGAATCGAAATTGCTGGAGAAAGACCGCTGATGTAGTCAACGTCAGGTTTTTCCATCAAACCAAGAAATTGTCTTGCGTAAGAAGAAAGTGATTCGACGTAACGTCTTTGTCCTTCGGCATAAATCGTATCGAAAGCTAAAGAAGATTTTCCCGAACCTGAAAGCCCTGTGATTACGATAAGTTTGTTTCGCGGAATTTTTACAGTAATATTTTTAAGGTTGTGCTCTCTTGCTCCTTGAACGACAATGAAATCTTGGTTATCCATTTATTTCCTAAAAGATTTAGATTCAAAAAAATTTAGCTTAGTTAAGAAATTTTACTGACACCTTTATGTCAGTAATACTTTTAATTTCTTAAGAAAAATTTGTGACTTGGGTCTCAAATTTACTGATTTGTGATGACGGACAAAGATTTTTGACAATTTATCTGAAAAAAAGTGAAAATTATGGGTCTAAATCACACGAACTTTTTGATTGAGTGTGTTCATTTAAGTTAAAGAGTCTAAAACAGCTCTTAAAAAATGTTTAATTTTAAGTAAAGGCGGTGTTAAAATGGTACGTTATTCAAACTCGACAAAAAACTTCAACAGAAATTTAGAAAATTATCTTCAAGAGATAAACAAATGGAATCTGTTAAGCCAAGAAGAAGAAATTGAACTTGCACGTAAAATTAAAGAAGGTGATGAATTTGCTGCGAACAAATTAGTTACAGCAAATCTTCGTTTTGTGGTTTCAGTTGCTCGACAATTTGTGAATCAAGGTCTTTCTTTGGGAGACTTAATTAATGAAGGAAATATTGGTTTGATTAAAGCTGCTTGCAAATTCGATGAAACGCGAGGTTTCAAGTTTATTTCTTACGCAGTTTGGTGGATTCGACAAGGAATTATGCAATCGATTGCAGATAATTCAAGAGTAGTAAGACTTCCAACGAATAAATTTGGAAACATTGCCAAACTTGGGAAAGCTCATAACAGGCTTGAGCAAAATTTTGAACGAGAGCCAACAATCGAAGAACTTGCAGAAGTAATGAAACTTACTGTCAAGGAAGTTTCGGATACAATGAAACATTCTGCTCGTTACCTTTCGATTGATGCTCCAATGTTTGACAACGAAGATGGAAATTCTCTTTTAGATATAATTCCTGGTTCAATGGAAAGACCTGACAATCATATTTTGACGGAGTCAATTAAATCCGAAATTGACAGAGTCTTGAACAGCTTGAGTGTTCGAGAAGCAAAAATTATCAAACTTTACTTTGGAATTGATTCTCACAAAGCAATGACTCTTGAAGAAATTGGACGAGAAATTGGTCTGACAAAGGAAAGAGTTCGCCAAATTAAAGAAAGAGGAATCAAGAAATTGAGACACGCTTCAAGAAGTAAAATTCTTAAACATTTCGTCAACATTTAAAATGCAAAGAAAAACCTTACAGAATAGTTTTTCAATTTCAGGAAAAGGAATTCATAGCGGAAAAAACTGCTCTGTAACAATTTTACCTCATAAATCCCGAAAGGGAATAATCTTTGAACGCACAGACTTAAAAGCGAATCATCAAGTTTGTGCTTCTTTGGATTTCGTCCAAACTGATTCTCAGAGACAAACCATTCTGCAAAGCCAAGATGTTCGGATACAAACTCCTGAACATCTTTTGGCTTCTCTTTTTGCGTTTGGAATTACAGATGCGAAAATACAAATCGACAGCGAAGAAGTTCCGATTTTAGATGGAAGTGCTAAAACTTTTTGGCGGGAAATCAACATAGTTGGAACTGAGATTTTGCACGAGAGAATTGAACCTTTAGAAATTACGCAAAGATACGAAATACGAGAAAGTGGCTCTTCAATTAAAGTTTCACCTTCTGATTCATTCTCAGCAAAAATTTCTTCAAATTTCAGGGAAATTGGTTTTTTAGAAGAAACTTACACCCTTGAAGATTTTCCACAAATTTCTCAAGCAAGGACTTTTTGTTACTTGAGCGAGGTTGAACTTTTGCTAAAAGCAGGTTTGATTCAAGGCGGAAGTTTGGACTCTGCTTTTGTAATCGTTGATTCAGCACCAACAGACTTTCTTAAGTCGCAATTTCCAAAGTTTAATTTTGAGCAAGATTTCTCGAGAATCAAAATTATCTCTTCTGAAGGAAATAATTTCAGAATTCCAAAAGAACCTCTTGCACACAAATTTCTTGACCTTGTTGGAGATTTTTCCTTACTTCAAATTCCGATTTTGGCAAAGGTCGAAGCTGTTTCGCCAAGCCACAGACTAAATCACAAAATTTTGAAGGAAATTTTTAGTAATGAGTTCCAACGAATCCAAAAATTACGAGCTTGACGTAAACCAAATTCAAGAAATTATTGCACATCGTTACCCATTCCTTTTAGTTGATAGAATCTTAAAAATTGAAGACGGCAAAAAAGTTACAGGACTCAAAAATGTAACTTTTAATGAGCCTCATTTTATGGGACATTTTCCAAATCACCCAATTATGCCTGGAGTTTTGATTCTCGAAGCAATGGCTCAAACAGGAGCTGTTTTACTCAAAAACCTTGTTCCCGACTTTGAGAAAAAACTCGTTTACTTCGCTGCAATTGACAACGCAAAATTCAAAAAGCCGGTTGTCCCAGGCGACCAATTAATTTTTGAAGTTGAGTTAGTAAATTTCCGAAGAGGAATTTGCAAACTCGTTGGTAAGTCTTTTGTTGATGGAAACCTTGTTTCTCAAGCTGATTTCACAGCCGCAGTAATTGACAGGTAAAACAAACTTGATTCACCCAACAGCTATAATTTCTGAATCTGCAAAAATTCACCCGACAGCAAAAATTTCACCTTTTGCCGTTGTCGAAGGCGAAACGAAAATTGGCGAGAATTGTGAAGTCGGTGCAAATGCTTTCATCGGAGCAGGAACAACTCTTGCAAAAGGAGTTAAAATTTTCACAGGTGCAGCAATCGGCGGAATTTCTCAAGATTTAAAATTCAATAACGAAGAGTCTTTTTTACAAGTTGGCGAAAACACAATTTTGCGTGAATTTGTAACCGTGAACAGAGGAACAGAAAAAGGAAGCACAACTCAAATCGGTAAAAATTGTCTCGTAATGTCTTACACTCACATTGCTCACGATTGTAAAATTGGAAACAGCGTAATTCTTGCAAATTCTGTGCAAATGGGAGGTTACGTCGAAATTGACGATTTTGCAGGAGTTGGTGGAATTGTTCCGATTCACCAATTTGTAAAAATCGGAAAATTTGCTTACATCGGCGGAGGTTACAGAGTTCCAAAAGATGTTCCTCCTTTCATTCTTGCCGCAGAAGAACCACTAAAATTTTGTGGCCTAAACGTTGTCGGACTAAGAAGAAGAGGATTTTCAAGAGAGCAAATTTCGGAATTGAAAAAAATTTACAAAACAATTTTTTCACCAAAACTTAACGTTCAACAAGCATTGGAAAAACTCCAAACAGAACCTGATTCCAATGAAAAGCAAGAAGTTTTAAATTTTATCAAAAACTCGAAAAGAGGAATAATTTCGGGGTAAATTTATCCTTAGGGAACAAAAATTTTTGTTCCCTACAACCAAAAGGAAGAAACCTTAATGTTTTTACAAAAAATAACGATTCTAATTACCATTTTAATTTTTATAAACACTTTGTTCTCTGCTCCAAAAGACGGAAGTGATTACGTTTCAGTTGAACTAATTCCATTGACAAACGGAATTGCTCCAAACCAAAGTTTCTACTTGGCAACAAAATTCAAGATTGACAAAAAATGGCATCTTTATTGGAAAAATCCCGGAGATGCAGGTTTGCCTCCTTCTGTTGAATGGAACCTTCCGAAAGGTTTTATAACAAGCAACTACATTTTTCCAACTCCAAAGAAGCTTGTCGAAAGTGAAATTTTAAGTTTTGTTTATGATAGGGAACTTTACCTTTTGACAGAAATTAAAGCTCCCGAAGAAATTCCAAATTCAATCGAAATCGGTGCAAAAATTGATTGGCTTGTTTGCAAAGACATTTGTCTTCCGGGAAAAGGTGAGGCAAAACTCTCTCTTCCCAAAGTGAATTCTATTGAGTCTTCGGAAGAGCAAAAAACACTTCTTGACGGGATAAAATCTAAACTCCCGTTAGAATTAGACTTGAATTTTAAAGCTGAAACCGATGGCAAAAAAATCATTTTAAAATTTGAGTCGGAAAAAGATTTTTCTGAATTGGAGTTTTATCCTGAAAATGGGGAGTTGTTAGATTACGAGTTTGAGGAAAAAATTACCCAAGATGGAAAAATTTACGAAGTTGAATTCAAACGTTCGGAGTACAACGACAAATTACCGAAAAATTTTAAAGGGTTACTTTTCAGTAAAGACTCAAAAAAAGCTATTTCGGTAAACATAGAGTTAGTTTTAGAGGATTAGGAAAATTCCTTAAATTTTTCGTTGTGGGAAATCACAAGAATCGTCGAAAACCAATTTTCAATTCTCAGAAATTCTAACAAAGACTCGACTGTCTTTTCATCAAGGTAAGTTGTCGGTTCGTCAAGAACTAAGATTTCTGCTTCACGTAAAAGTCCTCTTGCAATCGCAAACTTCTGTCTTTCTCCTCCTGAAAATTTGTTTCCGAGTTCTCCGCCTTTTGTTTCTAAATCTTTTGGTAATTTTTCTAAGACCTTGTCTAAGCCAAGAATCGCAAAAATTTTCTCTACTTTTGCATAATTTATTTCTTTCCCAAAAGTCAAGTTCTCTGCAAGTGTAAAATCAAAAAGCCTTACTTCTTGAGGAACAAAAGCAAATAACTCTAAGTAAGTTCCTAATTCAAATTTCTCGACTGAAACTCCGTCAACTAAAATTTTACCCGAATTTGATTTCAAAAGCCCAAGCATTAATTTTACTAAAGTTGTTTTGCCGAAACCATTTTCACCTGTGAAAATTTTCGTCTCACCTTTTTGGAGTGAAAAGTCAAAATCCTCAAAAACTTTTGTGCCATTTGGATAAGTAAAGTTTACTTTCTCAAAGCGAATCTCTTTTTCAAATTTTGGACTTTTTGTTTTAACTGCCTCTTGTTCAACCTCTGTAAAAATTCTTTCGGCAATTCCTTTTCCTTCTTGCAAGAATGCGTTTGCATTGCTCAACTTTTTTAACGGACTCATCAACTGAAAAAGCCCAAGCAGAAAAACAACAAAATCATCAGGCGAAATCGTTTTCTCAACTAAGACTTCTTCACTTCCGAGAATTAGTACAAAAGTTAGTGCCAAAATTCCTAAGAACTCCGAAAGAGGTGAGGCTAAACTTTGACGAGAAATTACTTTACCACGAACTTTGAAGTAATTTTGTAACTCTTTCTCAAATTTTGAAAAAAAGAATTTCTCACTTCTAAAAGTCTTGAGCAACAAAATCCCATCAAAAGTTTCTTTGGCAATTTCTGTAATTCTTGCAAAAATCTCTTGCCCAAGTTTTCCTTGAGATTTTAAAGTTTTTGTCAAAAATCGAATAAAAACAAGACTGACTCCACAAACAGCAAAAGTTAAAAAAGTGAGTTTTGGCGAAATCCAAAGAACCACAGAAAAGTAAGCCAAAACCAAAATCGGCTCTTTCAAGAGAATGACAAAATTTTGAAAAACAGTTGCCATTAATCTTTCAATGTCTTGAGTAATTTTGGAAATATTTTCGCCTGTTGAAACGGCTTCGAAATAACTAAGCGGGTTTTGCAAAAGCGTTTCAAAAAGTTGCTTTCGAAGTTTAAGGGAAGTCTTTTCTTGTAAAAGTGAAAGTGAGAAATTTGAGGTAAAAGCAAAAAGATTACGCAATCCAAAAAGTGAAATAATTAATAAGGAAACTCTAAAAAAAAGCCCTTCGCTTTTGCTTGGCTCAATTAAAAACGCGATTAAATTTTTTGGATTAAAATTAAAAATTGAAGTTTGTTCAGTGAGTAAATTTTCTTTGCCGAACAGAACGGAAAAAAGAGGCGAAACACTCCACAAAGCCAAACTACTAAAAATTCCGTAAGCGATTACGCTAAGCAAAATTGTTGCTAGAGTTTTCTTGTCGGAGAGTAGAATTTTGAAGAAAGGCTTCATTTTATTTTGTAGCTCAAACCAATTCCGTCTTTTAATGGCAAAATTGTTGTGTGGAATTCCTCTGACTCAAGCAACATTTTTCGGTAAGTTTCGAGGTAAGGGTTAATTTTTTGCGGGACTTTTTTCTTTTTGACTCTGAGAATGTTGTCAGTTACCAAAAGTCCGCCGAGTTTCAGTTTCTCTTTGGCAATTGGCAAGGCTTTCGGGTAAAGATATTTGTCGCAATCAAGTAAAATTAAGTCAAATTTCTCTGTTTGTTCTTCTAAAATTGTGAGTCCGTTTCCGACACAAAATTCAATTTTTTCACTAATTCCTTCTTCAAGAAAAGATTCTGTAGCCATTTCTTTATATTTCGGGTTTAAATCAGTACAAATAATTTTTCCATTTTCAGGAAGGTTTCTAGCGAACCAAAAAGCTGAGTAGCCAAAACCTGAACCAACTTCAAAAATTAACTTTGAATTTGTGAGCAAAACGAGTTGGCTAAGGAAATTTCCGACTACTTTCCCGACAACCGGAAAGTCTGTTTTTAAAGCAAAATTTTCTAATCTTTGGTGAGTTTCTGAAAGTTTAGGTTGGATTGATTCGAGGTAATTTTCGACTTCGTTATGTGAGATTTGCATTTTTAATTAACTTAATTTTAAATTTTTAGATTGTTCTTTTGCAATTTAGCAAATTATCTTAGGAGTTCAAATTCTTACAAATTTTCACCAAACCAAAAGTTACAAAATGTCTTTGAATAATTTTTTAAAACCGATTAGTCTAATTTTAATTGCTTTGTTTTTATTTACTTCCTGTTCGCAACGAGTTTTTGTGGACAACACAGAAATTGAAGAGACTTTTCCGAAGAATAAGAAAAATGGAAATATTTTTGTCGGAGATATTTTACTCGGTGAGACAATTCAGTTTGATTCCTTTGAACTTTTAGAATCTAACGAAAAGTTTTTTGTGGCAGCGGTTTCACGAAAAAGTAAAATTGATACTTTGAATTTTAAACATTCTGAAACCACAGTTTCTTACGACAAGTTCAGCAAAGCTCAAACAATTTCTTCACTAATTTCTGGAAGCATTTTAACTGGTCTAATTATTTGGACAATTTTTAGGGATTAGTTTTTACACCAAAAACGGATTCATTCGTTTTTCCAAACCGATTTTCGTGTTCGGTCCGTGTCCGGGAATTACGATTGAATCGTCGTCTAAAGTAAGAAGTCTGTTTTTGATTGAGCCAACCAAAACTTCCATAGAAATTCCCCAAAGGTCAGTTCTTCCGACACTTGACTGAAAAAGTGTGTCTCCTGTAAAAATTAAATTTTCGTCTCCTTCAACTTGGAAACAAGAACTTCCTTCTGTGTGTCCGGGAGTAAAAATTATGTTTAATTTGTGGTCGCCGAAAGTGATAATTTCTTCGTCTTCAAAGTAGTGGTCAACAGGTGAAATTTCTTTGAAGTTGGGCCAAAAATCCTGAAACCACCTTTCACGAGTAAAGTCGAGTTGTTTTTGGAAATTTTCGTAAAGCCACTTTTCTTTTTCGTGCATCATCACTTGTCCGTTGGTTGCATCTTTGACTTCTTTTGTCGCAGAAATATGGTCAACGTGAGTGTGAGTGTGCAAGATTGCTTTTACTTTAAAGCCTTGCTGAGTGATGAGGTTTAGGATTTTTTGAGCTTCGTCGCCAGGGTCAATGATGATTGCTTCGAGAGTTTTCTCACAACCTAAAATTGAACAGTTACAGCCTAAAGCACCAACAGGAAAAGTTTTAACAAACATTTTTAGCTTTTAATTTTTTTAGAAGAATCGAGTAAGAGCGTTAATCAAACCTGTGTACTGCCAAAATTTATCAATTGACTCTTTTGGGAAATTGAAAAAATCAATAATTGTTACTTCATTAATTTCTTCTAAGTAATCAATAAAAAGTGAAGGAAACTCACCAACTTTAATATTTTCGTCAAGAAATTCTTCACCAATTTCTCCTAAGAAACGATTGACCTTTTCAGAAATGATGCTTGCAAAACACCACTCGCTCATCACGTAAGAAAAGTCTGCTTTGTGAGTGTAATAAAGTTCGGCTTGAATAAAAATTAATTTGTAAATATACCTTTGAGCATAAAGGAAAGACTTTTTTTCAAATTCGTTAAAATCACAAATTTTGATTTTGTCATCAACAATCTTTTGTTTATAAATTGCCAATTCAGCGACTTTTTCTAAAAAAGAATAGTAGTCGTCAATGCAAACTTGCTTCTTTTCCAAAACTGAACTTGTGTAAAAATAACCGTTATTTCTTTTCTCTAAAAAACCACTCTCCGACATTAACTCCAAGTCAGATTCGTTGAACCCTCTTTTAGAACCATTTACAAACATTCTAGAACCTATAATAGTTTTGATTTAATAAAATTTAACTTCGATTGCTCAAAGAATCAAGAATTGAATTTTAAAAATTTCCACTCACTGAAAAATCATACAAAATTCCAAACTTGAAATAACTTACACCACTGAATTTTTCACCTGAAATATTTTGGTAATTTGATACGCTTGCAAAATCAACATCTAAAACTGCTCGCAAATTTTCTCTGTGAATGTATTCGAGACCAAGTGAATATTCCAAAGTTTTTTCCGCTTTTTTTACATCGTCGCTTACAAAAGGAAAATCTTCTTCGTAACCTTCTTCAGCCGTGAAATTCAAGTAGGCTTTGTTGAATCTGTCAACAATGTTCAAATCACCTTTACGATAAAATTTCCCGCCGAAAGTAGCTTGTAATTTTGGCAAAATTCTACCTGAAATTTGCAAATCAAAAAGTTCAAAATTATTGCCAAAAGGGTGAGCAATTGCCTTTGTTCTGTGAAGAAATTTCTCAGCTCCTTTATCTTGACCGTTGAAAGTTCTATTTGTTACTCTAAAATACTCTGCTGAAAATGTGTAACCTGAAAATCCGAAAAAATCAGCCCAATCAGTTCCAAGCAAAATTCCCATTTCCGTTGGTTCAAGGTCTTCAGGTGAAGAATCATCAATTTGGTAATCGTCAATGACAACACCTCCGTAAAGTCTCAAATTATTTTTCAAGTAATAGTCAAAATCAAAGCTTAAAATTGAATTTCCTCCTTCACCTTTCAAGTCGTCGTTTGCTTGTTCGCCTGTGTAAAATCCCATTGGATTTACGTAATTCAGTTCAAAACTTCGGTCTTCACCAGAGTAAAGGTAAATTTCCGAAAGCCCTAAATTTAGTTTTCCATCTAAAAAATTCAAGTCAAGACGATGACCGTTTACAAATCGATTTGAAAGATAAAATCCTGCTTTTTGCGGATTGGTAGCGAATTGAGTTGAAGTTGAGTCGTCAGAAAAAGACTTGTCAAGTCTGATTCCGAAAAATGAAAACTTTGCAAAACTATTTTTGAGTTCCACAAAGTATTGGTCGAAAGGTTCTGAGTTGTCCGAAAAAACTAATTTCCCTGTTCTACCTGGTCCGAGAGTTAGGTAATCTCTTCCGAGTTTTGCTGTCAGAAATTTGTAGTCTGCTAAAATGTAAGCCGATTCGTTGTAACCTCGAAGTCCGAATCTTTCGTTTCCTGAATAGCTTAGTTGGTAGTCAAGTTCTCCATCTAACAAGATTTTTTGGTAAACTCCTAAGTATTCATTTACTTCAAAGCCTAAGTTTGTTCGCAAAAAAACTGTTGTTTTCGATTCGGTTTCTTTTTCTATTTTGGTTCGGCTTTCTGCTGTCAAATCAAATCTGCTTTGGTAATTTTTGTCAGCATTTATAAATTTTGGTTCAAGTGTAAAACCTGCTTGAAGACTCGAATTCCCTTCAGAAGCAAATTCGCTTTCCAACTCGTTTTCAATTTCGGTTCTCAAAACTTTTTCGTAGCTAAAATCATCTGCCCAAGTTTCCTTCTCAAAAGCTTTAACAATTTCACCTTTTGTGAAAGGAAGGTTGTTGAGGTCAAGTTTTGCAAGTTTGCCTCTGATTTTGAGTTCTTGAATATTTTTGTAAATCCAGTGGTTTGTCGGGATTGTTTCGGTAAGTCCTGCAAAAGCAGAATTGAAGCTAAAAGCTAAGGAAAGTGCAAGTATTGTTTTTTTCAATTTTAATTCCTGTCGGTTTAATTCTTTTTCAGTTTTTCTTCCATTAAAAAAGCAATTTTTCTTGAATCTTCCAAGTCAGATTTTTTCAAGTTATCAATTATTTTTTTGCGTCTTTCGGCAGTGTGATTTTGGCTTAGTTTCGATTTGCCAAAAATCTTCGTTACTTCGATTTTAAACCCAACAATTGCTTTTAAATAGCTTTGTTTGACCTTCTCAGGCATTTCGGGTTTCCAAGGAATTGGGAAATCTTTTTCGTTAAACTTAGTCAGTTTTTCCAAAATCTCAAAAAGTGCTTTCTCTTCTCTCACCAATTTCACTTTGCCATAAACGTGAACCGCTGTGTAATTCCAAGTTGGAACTCCAAAGTCGTCAAACCAATTCGGTGAAATGTAGGAATGAGCTTCGTTAAAAATTACCAAAACTTCTTTTTCTTCAAGGTTTTTCCATTGTGGATTTGCAATTGCTAAATGTCCGAACAAAGTTCCCTTCTCGCTTTTATTTTCTTCAAGGAAAAAAGGCAAGTGAGTTGCAAAGGGAAGTTCGTCAACAGTCGAAACCAGAGTTCCGAAACTATTTTCGTGAATGTTTTTTTTTATCTTTTCAAGGTCGGTTTCTAAAAAATGTTTTGGAATGTACAAATCTAACTCCTTGAGTTTCCCTATTTGTCAACTCTGTCAACGATTCCGATAATTCCTGCGTCAACGGGTGAAAGAGGATTTTTCATTGGAACGATTGCTTCTTTTGAAGTAACGTAGAAAACGATTTCACCAACTCCAACTCCTGCAAAATCTAAAGCAACGATTTCATCGCCGATTTTTTTTAGTTCTGAATTTATTGGCTGAATCAACATCATTTTGTGTCCTTCAACTTCGGAGTGCTTTTGTGTTGCCCAAATATTTCCGACGACTTTAGCTAAAAACATTTTCTAATTTACCTTTTTGACTAAGTTCCAGTAAGCTTTTTCTGCTAGTTCGTAACTTGGTTCAATTCTTAAAGTTGCTTTGTATTCTTCCAAGGCTTCAAGCCACTTTCCTTGTTTTTCCAAAATCCTTGCGTAATTCAAATGTGGAAAATGATGACTTTCGTAACGCTTTGCTTTCATTGCCTTTTTGAGCCAAGGAATTGCCTCATCGAATCTTTTAAGTTCAACAAGGTAAGCTCCGATATCGTTGTAAGGATTTCCAAAATCAGGGTCAACTTCGATTGCAATTTTGCAAAGTTCAATTGCCCTTATGTATTCTTTTTCAAAGCTGTAAGCCCAACCCATAAAAGTGTACGCTTCTGCTGTTGGGTAAAGTTCAATTGATTCCTCGTAAAGTTCGATTGCCTTTTTAACGTTGCCATTCATTTGCAATTTGTAGGCTTTTTTGAGTAATTCTTCTGCTTTTTTTAGGGAATCAAATTCCATTTTTTACCTTTGATTTTCAGTTAAGGTCATAATTTAAAACAAATTTTTAGCTTTGAGCATTTTAGTTACGGTTTTATCTTTTTCGCTAAATTTCCCACAAACAAAATTCAAAAATATTTAATGAGCGAATTTTTACAGCAGTTAATCAACGGACTTTCTCTCGGTAGCATTTACGCACTAATTGCACTTGGTTACACAATGATTTACGGAGTGCTGAAATTTATAAATTTTGCTCACGGCGATGTTTTTATGATTGGAGCTTACGCAGGATTTTACGTCGCTCCTTTAGTTTTGGGAATTTTCCCTTCTCCTTTTGGTGGTTTACTTGTAATGCTAATTGCGATGCTTGCTTGTGCAGTTCTCGGAATGGTAATCGAGAAACTCGCTTACTCACCGCTTCGGAATGCTGCAAGACTGACAGTTTTGATAACAGCAATCGGAGTTTCACTTTTCCTCGAATACACAGGACAACTTTTCTTCGGAGCTGACCCAAGACGTTTTCCTGAACTTGTCGTCAACACAGAATTAATGAATTTAAACGGAGTAATCATTTCTTTGAATGAAGTGATTGTTTTAGTAACGGCTTTAATTCTGATGGTTGGCTTACAAATCATTGTTATGAAAACGAAACTCGGAACAGCGATTCGTGCAGTTTCTTACAACGGAGTTGCGGCAAGTTTGATGGGAATTAACACAAGTGTTGTGATTTCTTTTACTTTCATTCTTGGTTCGGCACTTGCAGGAGCGGCAGGAGTTCTTTACGCACTTTCTTATCCGAGCATTGACCCTTTAATGGGAATTTTGCCAGGTTTAAAAGCATTCGTCGCAGCAGTTCTTGGCGGAATCGGAAACATTCCCGGAGCAATGGTTGGCGGATTAATTATCGGAGTTGTTGAGACTTTCACAGTTGGTTACATTTCTCCAACTTACAGAGATGCAATTGCCTTCACAATTCTAATTCTAATCCTAATTTTCAAACCAACAGGTCTGTTTGGGACTACTCAAAGAGAGAAGGTTTAAGAGATTTTTTTCGATTTAATTTTTGACTTGAAAAAAGTATAGAAATTAAATCTTTTAATCCATAAATTATAAATCGGATTAAAAGAAATCAAAGAGGTGCAAAATGCAAGTCAAAATAGTGATTGACAAAATTCCTATAAAAATTAAAAAACGTAAAAATTGGTTTTTGGCAACAAGCCCTGATTTAGATGTTTCTTCACAAGGCGAAACAAAAGAGAAAGCGATTCAGAATTTAGGAGAGGCTATTTCTTTGTTTTTAATTACTTGTTTTGAAGTGGGAACTTTGGAAGATGTGCTTCAAGAATGTGGTTATCACTCTGAATCCAGAGCAAAAAACTCCCCTAAAAAAGTTGAGACAATCGACATCTCTGTTCCAATACCATTTTTAAATTATCAAGAACAAAAAAATCATTTAGAAGAATGCCACGCATAACACCAATTAATTGGAAAGTCTTAGAGTGTATTTTCTTAAAAATTGGTTTTGAATTTAAAAGACAAGTAGGAAGCCACAGGTCGTACACAAAGAGCGGAATAAGAAGACCAATTGTTATTCCAACCTACAAAGAGATTGACACTGAAATTATAAAAAGCAATTTAAAAACCGCTCAACTTTCGAGAGACAAATATTTTGAACTCTTGAAAGAGTGTAAATAGAATCAAGGACTCAAGTTTTAAAGAAAACTAGAGAAAAAACTATGAAAATTCCTAAAGTATTTATTTCATATTCACACGATTCTCAAGAACATAAAATGTGGGTAATGGATTTGGCAACTCGACTGAGGAATTTTAGTGTTGATGCAATTTTAGATCAATGGGAACTAAAACTTGGAGACGATTTACCTCATTTTATGGAAACTAATCTTGAATCATCGGATTATGTTTTAATGATTTGTACCGATAATTATGTAAAAAAAGCTAATGCAGGAAAAGGAGGAGTTGGTTATGAAAAAATGATTGTTACTTCAGATTTAATGAGTAGAATTGATTCAAACAAAATAATTCCAATTATTCGACAAGACGGAGCACATAAAGTTCCTACATTTCTTAAAACAAAACTTTTTATCGACTTCTCTTTGAATAATGATTATGAATCTAATTTCGATGAATTAGCTAGAACAATTCACAAAAAGCCATTGTTTAAGAAACCAGAAATTGGAAACAATCCATTTGTACCTGTTGAAGAATTAAGACCTGAAAAAACAAATGATTTACTATTCATCATCATGAAAGAAATCGTCAGTAGGTATGAGAATGGAGCCACAAGTTTTCTTTACTCCTCTTCGCAAAAAAGTTTTGATATTTCAAGGATATTATTTGATATTAACATGACCAAAGCAGGAAGTTTAGGTTATATCAAACGCTTTAGTCGTATGAATGATTTTGGTGAATATCAAGATTTAGTTGGGTTAACACATAAAGGGAAAGTATTTGCGATTGAGCAAAATTTAATCAAGAAATAGAATTTTCCATTTTATACCTATTCTTAGGAATTTAGAAATAGTAATTTGAGTATCTCACTAATCCTCTTCTAAATTATGTCTTTTAATCATTACGACTTTTGATTGTGCGTAAACCGAATGGCAACTGACGCAAGAGTTTACCATTTTTGTGTAAGTTTCTTTATAATTTTCGGTTGAGTCAAATGCTTGGACTGACTTTGCAAACTCGTCGTTCTTTCTCAAAAATGTATCTCCAAAATCTGTGCCTTTTAGTTTCTCGGTAATTTCAAGCATTTTTTGAATTGATTCTTCTTTTGGCTTTTCGTTGGTTTTAGCTTTGTCTTTCATCTCAAGAATGTTCGCAAACATCTGAAACATTATTTGCTTCAACTCACCTCTATCAACCTTAACGGTTTTACTTTCGCTTGGCTTTTCAGTTTCCGCTTGGGCTTTCGGACTCTCCGCACAGCTCAAACTAAAAAGTGTAAAGATTAAACCTGTTACTAAAATATTCTTCATTTTCTAACTTTCATTTTTATCAAAAATTTTATTTTCGATTCCTGCGTAAAGCAGTGGAATCATAATTTCGTGGTGTCCAATAAAATTAAAAAACTTTCCTCCTGGTCGCCTTAAAACATTTTCCCAAACTCTGTAACTGTTAATCATATCGAAATTTGCACAAACTAAATTCTCAAAATCAATCCCCAAATTCCTGCTCATCGAAAATGCTTTGAGGAAAACTTCAGGCATCAAAACGGCAGAACCAAGATTCATAAAAATTCCGCCTTGTTCACCAAGTTCTTTGACTTGTTCGGCAAAAATCAAAAAATCAGCGTAGCTTTTCTCACCAATTTTTTCACCGTCAGCAGAAAGGTGTTGGTGAATTATATCAGTTCCGACAGCGACGTGAGAAGTGAAAGGAACGTTCAATTCGTAAGCCTTTGCAACTAAACTAAATTCCACAAATTCAGGATTTGCCTCAAGCAAAGATTTTCCGACTGCTTCACCAAGTCCGAGTTTTGAATTTGAGTTAATCGCTTCGTTCAAAAAATCACCTGTTTCTTGGGTCAAACCAAAAGTTCCCGTTTCAAGCTCTTTAGCAACGTCTTCGGAAGTCTCTCCAAAAAGTGCAAGTTCTGCGTCGTGAATAATTGTCGCTCCATTTGTGGCAATCGCAGAAATGATTCCTTCTTCCATCAATTTTATCAAAATCGGTGCAAGTCCGCATTTTATCGGATGAGCTCCCATTCCAAGAATGAATCTTCCATTTGTATTGTAATTTTTTGCGATTTCTTCTAAAAATAAATTAAGATTTTTTGAGGCGAGAATTTTAGGCAAAGAATCCAAGAATTTTTCAAAATTTGGAATACCTATCGGTTTTGCGAAAGTTTCGACTTTCTCTTTACTTGTACGAGTTTTGATACTTCGGAGTTTTAATTTGCTTCTATCAAATTTCGGGAACTTCGAATCAGTCAATTTTTTCTCCTGAAAAATCTGTGAGTTGGACTGAAATAGAACCGACAATCGCTTTTCCTTCAACTTTTACAGGCATTTTTCTTTCGTCTCGTGTAATCCAAATCATAAGTTTCCCTTCTGCTTTGAAAAGTCCTGCTCCAGGAAGTGCGGAAACAGGTTCGATTTTGTAACAATCGAATTTTCCAGCTTTGACTTTGATTTCTTCTTCAGCGTGAACAATAACTGCCATTTCGTAAAACTTGTTGTTGTTTACGTAGTTCAAATTCAAAGTGTCACCAACAGTAAACGCTTGGTTTCTTACAAAGAAAAATGCACTTAACGGGTCAAAAATTGGGTTTTCGTTTGTAAGGACTGTGTCTTTTGAAACGACTTTGTAAAGTGAATCGCTTTCGGCAAAAAAATCTGCTTGGTACTTTTTGTTGTAAGGTCCTTCATTTTGGACTTTCCTGAAAGCTCTTGGTTGCAAAGTTTTTGTGTCAATAAAAGTATCGAGCGTGTCTCGAACCTTGAAAAACCAATCAAAAAATTTCGCACTTTTCGCCAAAGTTGAATGTTTATAAGTCGAATCGTCAAGTTGAGTCAAAGTCATCGAAGCAGTTCCTGCGTGAATGAAACCGTAATCAATACTGAACTTCAAAACTTCTTTTGATTCACCAAAGGCGAGTGAGCTAAAGGCAAAAAGAAGAATTAAGGGGAATATTTTCAAGGTAATTTTTTTCATAATTTTTATTTTAAGACTCCAAACCAAAGACAATTTTCTGAGTTTGCAAATTTAATTCACAAAACATTTTCTCGATAGAAAATTTAACGCAGAGAAGCATTTTTGTTTAAGAATGATTTTATTTTTGCAAAGACTCCAAGTTCAAACCTCTTCTGTCTTCCTCAATTCCTTTCGGGTCAACGTGGACAAGAACTTGCGTAATTTTGGAATCGTATTTTCGGATTTTCTTAGCAACTAAATCTGAAATATCGTGAGCTTGTAGAACCGTCATTTTCGGGTTAACTTCAATGTGAATTTCGATTGCAATTTTATTTCCCAAAAATCTAACTCCGATGTCGTGAGGGTGTTCAACTTCTGCAACTTCATTGGCAATTTTCAAAATATCTTCCAAAAAACTTTTGTCAGGAACTGTGTCGGTGATTCTTTTCATCGCGTCCAAAATCACTTCAAAACCGACTTTCAAAATCAAAACTGCAATTACAAATCCGATGAAAGAGTCAACAACTCCCCATTCAGGTTTGAAATAAATTACGATTAAACCAATCAAAACACCGATTGTCGAAAGTGAATCACTTCGGTGATGCCAAGCGTTTGCGATTAACATTGAATCGTCAAGTTCTTTGCCGATTTTGTAAGTGTACCAAAAAAGTCCTTCTTTGATAAAAATTGAAACAACAGCAACTGAGATTGTAAGGAAACTCGCATTAGATTGCTTTTGTTCAAAAATCGAAAAAGCTGCTTCTTTACCAATTTCGTAAGCGACAAAAATCAGTAGAACTCCCATTCCAATTTCCAAAAGAGTTTGAATTTTTCCGTGTCCGTGAGTGTGGTTTTCATCTGGCGGAAGATTCGCAAAGTAAATTCCGCAAAGAACAACTCCATCACTCACAAGGTCAGAAAGACTGTGAAATCCATCTGAAATTAAAGCGTAACTTCCACCGAGAGTTCCTGCGGAAATTTTGATTGCTGCAAGAATTAAGTTTAGGATTGCTCCAACGATTGTAACTTTTGATTCTTTTTGTGAAAGGAGTGGTTGACTCATTTTGCCTTTACGAGTAGTTTAAAGTGGTTGGTGAAGCTAATAAAAGAAGTAGGTTAAAACAAATTTAACCGCTCAAAATCTAAGATTTTTTGTAAAGATGTTTTTCTTTCTAATTCATTACTAATTTTGTAATTTAGAGGTTCTAATTCTCTCTAAAGGAAAATAAAGTTTGAACTTAAAAACACTCTTTTGCTTTTTAAGCGTTTCGATGTTTGCAACAAATTTAACCTTTTCCCAAATTAGCAAAAATGTAACTTTATTCGGTCAACTAAACCCTGAACCAATTCATTACGCAGGTTCTTGGGGGTGGACTTCACCGAACGGAGAAGAATACGCTCTAATTGGTGCTTTTACAGGAACTTCGATAATTTCGATTGATGACTCACTGAACATTCACGAAGTTGATTTTATTACAGGACCAAGTTCTAACTGGAGAGAAATTACAGTTTTAAATGACTACGCTTACGTTGTAACTGAAGGTTCTGGTTTTGGTGAAGGAATGCAAGTAATCTCACTTGCGACACTTCCAGACAGTGTTTCACTTGTAACAACTTTCAGCCAAACTTTCGGAAAAGCTCACATTATTGGCAGAGATATTTATTCGGATTCAAATTACGTTTATGTTGACGGAACTCAAACTCTTGGTGGAGTTCACATTCTTGACGTTTCAAACCCTGCAAATCCAATCGAAGTTGGAGACTATTCTCCTTACTACATTCACGATTCACACATTCGCGGAAACAGACTTTATGCTTCAGCTTTTTACAACGGAACTCTTGACATCGTAGATATTTCTGACAAAACAAACCCAACTTTAATTACTCAAATTTCTTACACAAATCCTTTTACACACAGTTGTTGGACTTCGCAAGACGAAACGCATCTTTTTGTAACTGACGAAGAAGACGGAACTCCTGCAAGAATTTGGAACATCGAAGATTTAAACAATATTTATGAAGTTGCTCAGTACTCTGCAAATTTCCAAAGTCTTGTTCATAACCCTTACATCCTCGGAGATTTCGTTTATATCACTCACAACACAGAAGGTTTGAGAATTGTTGACATTGCCGACCCAAGTGTTCCGATTGAAGTTGGATTTTACGATACTTATAGTGGACCAAGTGGAGGATTTCACGGACTTTGGTCAGCTTTCCCTTACTTTCCTTCACAAAAAATTATTGGAGCAAACAGAGCGGACGGGCTTTACATTTTTGAATTTAACCAAATCCACGCAGGACGAATTTATGGAACAGTTGTTGACTCATTGACAGACATTCCAATCTCAAATGCTCAAATCACAATTGGTGAAACGGGGCGAACAACAACAACCGATAACAATGGTTTCTTCAAAATCGGCGAACTTCCAAGCTCAGAAGAGGGGTTTCTTTTAGGTTACACTTTGAATTTTTCAGCAAACGGTTACAACACAAAATCTTTGACTGATAATGTTTTAAGTCAGTCGGACAGTTTATTTTTTGAAATAAAATTAGTGGATATTAGCGTTCCTGTTAGTGAAAGTTCAAATTTGCCAAGTTTGATAAAACTTGAGCAGAATTTCCCAAATCCTTTTAACCCTTCAACTTTGATAAATTACGAATTAGAAATTGAAAATTACGAATTAGCAAAATTGGTGATTTTTAATACTCTGGGTGAAAAGGTAAAAGAGTTTAGCTTGACCGAAACCAAAGGTTCGGTTGTTTGGAATGGAAAAAATGATTTTGGTAAAGAAGTTGCAAGTGGGACTTACTTTTACCAAATTAAGACAGATATTTTTTCACAAACGAAAAAAATGATTTTCTTAAAATAGAACTGATTAAAGTTTAGTAGGAAGTAGATAAAGTAATAAGTATGAAAATTAGAGTTCAGACAGATTTAATAGCAGAATCATTTGAAAAGCTAAAGTATTCAATCAATTTTTTACTGAATTCAGTAGGTGTTAGCTTTACCTTCGCAAGAGAAGGCGAGAAACACGACTTAGAAATTATTTATGGTGATTTTGCTCCTTTAAATCAAAGTCATTGTATTAGAATTTATCAGTCTGATGGTTATAAGAAACCTTCTTCTTTGCTAAATGAAATTCACGACTTTGAAGACAGAAATTTAAGTTTTAAGGTCTTAGGACCAACTGAAGATGGAAAAGCAAGTGTGAGTTTCCAACTAACAGAAAATGGTTTTACTCTTGTTTCTATTGATTTTGACCTGCTTGCAAATATTTTCTTTCATCTTTCTCGCTCGGAAGAAAAAGATAAAGCAAAAGATATGCACAAACGATACGACTCTTCTTTTTCGATTTTGCAAAAACTCGGAGGCTTAAAAACTCCGCTAATTAATAAATACATAAGACTTTTCAGTCAGCTCCTCGAACACGTTTTTCCAATCTTAATAACAAAAGAACTTTTTCCTCAAAATGAAACTTTTGGTGTCGTCTTAACTCACGACATTGACAGAATTAAAAAGTCTGGGATCAGAAGTTCAATCACAAATATTTTTTCAAAAGGGTTTGAGGGATTTCAAGATTTAGGAGATACTTTTTGGAACTTTGAGACAATCGCTCTTTTTGAAAAAGCCGTTAACGCAAGTTCTGCTTTTTATTTTATGACAGAAGCAAAGGACAGAGACAGTCTTCGTTACCGAATCAAATCTTCAAAAATGAAAAACCTTCTCAAAGACTTGCACAGAAGTCAATTCGAAATCGGACTTCATTCAAGTTACTACTGTGATGAAAAGAATAAGTATGACAAAGAAAAACAAGTCATTGAAAAGATTATTGATGATGAAGTTATCGGCAATCGAAACCATTATTTAAGGGCAATTTTTCCTGAATCTTGGAAAAAATTAGCTGATTCAGGCTTTGAGTACGACACAACTTTGGGTTACTCTGATGAAATCGGTTACAGGTCTGGTTATTCAGGAGCTTACGACGTTTACTTACCAAACTCGGAACTTGGCTTGGTAGAAATTCCACTTACAGTTATGGATAGTTACTTTGGAGAAGTTCCAGATGAAGACGATTACCAACAGAAAATGGAAATTCTAGAAGACTTGATTTTTGATGCTGAAGAAAACAACGGTACGATTTGTACTTTGTGGCATCAATCTTCTTGGGACGAAAAATATTATGGTAAACTTAGCCTCCTTTACGAATCCTTCGTTTTAATCTGTTCACATAAACGAGCTTTTATTTGTTCACCTCGAGAGCTTGTTTCTTGGAAAAAAGCAAGAGATTCTTTCCAAATTATCGAATCAAAATTCGTTGACGATAGGTACGAAATCCTCGCTTCTGTTGGTGAAAGTTGCGAATTCCTCGCACTAAAATGTTTCTTTGGAAAATTAGAAGTCGGAAAAGTAGAAACTCTCAATGCTTCAGTAGAAGAACTTTTCTTCGACGGAACTTACTTAAGAATCATTCTGAAAAAATTGAAAAAAGGTCAAAAGGTAAGACTTAAGATTGAGCTTAACGAATAAAACCGTTCTCGTTACAGTAATCAACGATTTTCGTAATGACGCACGAGTTCAAAGGGAAGTTCGTTCGCTACTAAGCCAAAAAGCCAAAGTTGTCCTACTTGGTTTTAATAGCAAAAATTCAAAAGAAATTTTCGATTGGAATGGTGCAAAAGTCATTCTTCTAAAAAAATCCGATTGGTCTTGGAAAAAAGGCAAATTCATTGAGTTCGTTCTTCGTGGAATTTGGGAAGGTCTGAAATTTCCTTCTGAGTTTTACCACGCAAACGACTTGGATTCGCTTCCGATTGGTGTTTTCCTTTCAAGTGTTTCAGGTGGAAAATTGATTTACGACAGTCACGAAATTTATACAGAAACAGAAGGTTTGAGCCAAAAGCCAAAAGAACAAAAAATTTGGAAATGGGTTGAAAAAAAGCTAATTCCTTTTGTTGATGAGACAATTACCGTTTGTGCTTCAATCGGAAAAGAACTTGAAAAGATGTACAAACTACCAAAAGTTTGGATTGTTAGAAATGTTTCGGAAAAGTTCAAAATCGAAACTAAAAGTGAGTCGCCTTTTCATTTCGAGAAAACAATCCTTTATCAAGGAATTTTGCGAAAAGGTCGTGGTTTGGAAATCCTTGTCAGAATTTTAGAATTTTTGCCCGAAAACTATGGAGTTGCTGTTCTTGGCGAAGGAGACGAAGTTTTGAAAAAAGAGCTTCTTGACCTTGCACAAGAGAAAGGTTTTGAAAAGAGATTAAAGTTTTACGGTAAAGTCCCACTCGACGAACTTTTGAGCTACACAAGTCACGCAGACCTTGGAACTGTTCTTGCCGAAGACATTTGTTTGAATTACTACTACATTCTACCAAATAAACTTTTCCAGTATTTGATGGCTGGAGTTCCTGTTTTGGTTAGTGATTTCCCTGAACTTAGCAACATTGTTGACACCTATAAAGTTGGAGTTAAAACGAATCCTAAAAACCTTCAGGAAACAGCTGAAAAGATTGTTTTATTAATGGAAGACTACGAAACAAGAAAGCAACTTAAAGCAAACTGTTTAGAGGCTTCAAAGGAATTAAATTGGGAAGTTGAAGAAAAAACTTTCTTAAAAGTTTACGAAAGGTTAGCAAATTGAAAATAGAAAAGCACTGGTTTTTACTTTTAATTTTCGTCGCATTTGTTTTGGCGAGAATTTTTCTTTTTGGCGAAAAGGAAATCCCTCTTACACAAAGAGAAAGAATCATTTCTTTTGCACCGAATGTTACAGAAATGCTCTTTGCACTTGGAGTTCAGGAAAGAGTAGTTGGAGTAACACGTTTTTGTAAATCGCCTCCACAAGCCCAAGAAAAAGAAATTGTTGGTGACCTTTTTAATCCAAGCCTCGAAAGAATTGTTTCACTTAAACCCACCAAATTCATTTCTCTTGAAATCCGCAACCCTGAACTAAAGAAAGTCTTAAGGCTTTCAAAAGCAAAGATTGTAGAAATCCCAAACGAAACAATCGAAGAAATTTTTATCGGTTTAAGAATTGTCGGTGATGCTTTGGAAGTCAAAAGTAAATCTGATTCAATCGAAACAGCTTTGAGAGAATCTCTAAAAAGTATAGCAACAGAAAATAAACTTGAAGATAGCCTAAAAATCGGAATTGTAATTGGAAGGTCAGATGGAAGTTTAGAAGAAATATACGTTGCAGGAGAAGAAACTTTTTACACTGAGCTTCTGAAAATGCTTGGAGCAAAAAATGCTTTCGGAGATTTGGAAGGGCGTTACCCAACGGTCTCTTTAGAAACTTTGTTAGAAACAGACCCTGACATTTTAATAGAAATTCAAAGTGAGCTTAACGAGGCAAAGAAACAACAAATTCTGGAAATTTGGCAAGAGCTACCACATCTTTCAGCAGTCAAAAATGGGAAGTTGAAATTCTTAAGTGGTAAATCAGTCGCAATTCCGGGAATTAAAATTGACGAAACTTTTGAAAATTTAGCAAAAATAATTAAGGAGTAAAATTTACTCTTCTGCAAAAGCTAAAACGTAACCGTCAGAATCCAAACTGTAAGCGACTTTTTGTCCCCAATCTCTCGGGAGCAAAGGACTTAATTCTTTAGCTCCGTTGTCTAAAGCTCTTTTGTGAAGCTCTTCGGCATTCTCGACAATCAAATAAATTTCACTTTTTGGAGAATTGGAATTAGGAATTGATTTCAGCCCTAACAAATTTTCCATTCCTTTTTCAGGCATTAACCCAAGAAGAGCTCTATTTCCAAGTTCAAACTCTGTCATTCCCGGAACATTCAAAACAGGTTTTTCATCAAGAACTCTCGAATAAAATTCAGTGCTTTTCTGCTGGTCTTTGACGTAAAGAACAAAAAGTGTTTGGTTGGGTTTCATCGGATAAATTAATCCTGCTCAAGAAGAATGTCTAAAAGGTCGGGCAAAGTTGTGGCTAATTTTATGAATTTATCTACTTCCTTTTTCAAGTCAACTTTTGGAATGCTTTTGAAAGTGGAGTTCTCTTTTCGTTCCATTTCGACAGCCAAAAAAATCAAGTTATTTTCAAGAACAATAAATTTTATGGTTTTGCCGTCCTCTTCACCGATTCCCAATAATTTTCCATTTGCGTCGTAGTAAAATTCTGTGATTTTCGAAGCGTTTTTACCGCCACGATTCCATTTCATTTTTCTGAGATTGGAATTGTCGTGGTAAAGCTCAATGCTTCCTCTGACCAATGAATTGGAAAGCTCGTTTCCGCTTTCTGTCAAAGCAAAAGCATTTGAGATTTTGACCGACCAATTCTCTTCTTTAATCATTCCGTTTACTTGCTGAATTTGTGAAATGAAAAGTTCAAGTTTTTTGAGTTCTTCTTGATTCATTCCAAGTTCTTTCATCAGTTGCTCATCTTGGGAACTTTGCCCAAAAACAGCCGAAACAGAAAGTAAAAAAACGATTAGTAAAATTTTAAAATTTGGCATTTGAACCTACTTTTGAATTAGTTCTAAATTAAGTTGTTTTATTAGTTCTGTATCGGACATTTTGATTTTTCTAACTTTCAAAATACCATCTTCTTTAAAAAGAATATCTTTATTCTCAAATTTCTCAGTATGACTTGAAATGAGGAAAAACCAAGTAAAATGTCCGATTATGATTCTGACTATTCTGTGGGAATTGTCTTTGTACTTTTCAGGTGGCATAATAAAACCAAATCTTTCTTCTTCGACAACATAGTTGTAAAATGGAAAATTGAAAGTTTCCCCTGCATTTCCATTTAGAATCATATTTCTTAACTTTTCTTCTGCATTTGAAAGTAATTTAAACTCGTCAAACATTTCACGCGTAGAAATACTTGCTCTCCAAAGCAAGGAAAGTGAAAATATTTTAAATTTTTTGTAATCCAAATTATAAGAAAACTTTCCTTGTGGGCTTTCTAAAATTTCAATTTCCTCTCCTCCATAAAGAACTTTTCTTCCATAACTCTCATAGGTGTTTGCTAATAATTGCTCACAATCATGACATAAAAGTTTCTCTCTTATACCCTTTTGAAGAAGAAATTTAGGATTATTACTTTGTATAAATCTATGTTTCTCGTCATACATTGATTCCGATTTGTAGAAAAACTCTGGGTAGATATGCGAATTTCTCAATTCCTTTTCTTGAAGGCATAGTTTACAATGCATATAGTTTTCCTAATCCATTCTACTGTGAATGAATTTCTTGAAATGATTCATCTAACTCAAAATCCGGACAACAGCACTCAAAGCGTCTTCCAATTTTTCAGGATTTCCGCCTCCCATTGCTTGGTGAGGTTTTCCTCCGCCGCTTCCGTCTGCGAGTTTTGCAACTTCGCGAACGATGTCGCCTGCTCTGATTCCTGTTTTAATCAAGTCGTCAGTTACAACAACCACAATGCTTGCTTTGTCTCCGAATTTTGCACCAAGAACTCCAACTCCTGAGCCGAGTTTCTCACGAACTGAATCTGCAAAATCTCTTAATTCGCCTGCATTGCCAACTTCAAGTTCCTTTGCTAAAACTTTGAAGCCGTTCACTTCGACTGCTTCACTTAACAAGTCGTCAGAACCTGATTTTGCAACTTCTTTTTTGAGGTTTGCAACTTCTTTTTCGAGGACTTTCTTTTCCTCAAGAAGTTGTTGAAGTTTAGCTTCCAAATTTTCGTTTGTCGCTGAAAGTGTGCGTTTGATTGTGTCAAGCGAAAGACTTTCTTGTCTTGCAAGTTCCGTTGCTCGCATTCCTGTAACGGCTTCGATTCTTCTGATTCCCGAAGAAATTGAAGATTCGCTTACAATTCGGAAGTAACCGATTTCGCCTGTATTCTGTAAATGCGTTCCTCCACAAAGTTCAACCGAAAAATCACCTGCTTTTACGACTCGAACAACATCGCCGTATTTTTCACCAAAAAGAGCCATTGCTCCAAATTCAAGAGCTTCGTCGTAAGCCATTTCTTTAGTCTCAAGACTCACGGATTTTTGGATTTCAGAATTCACAAGATTTTCGATTTTCACAAGTTGTTCAGCAGAGACTTTCTCAAAATGAGTAAAGTCAAAACGCAAGTAATTGCTTTCCACCAAAGAACCTTTTTGTTGAACGTGATTTCCAAGAATTTCTCTTAAAGCCGAGTGCAAAAGGTGAGTTGCAGTGTGGTTTTGTGCAGTTGCTTTTCGGTTTGCAGAATCAACTACAAGTTTGCCTGATTTTGGAATTTCTGAAATTGCACCGTTTGGATTTTTTGCAAAATGTATAAAAATGTCGCCTTTTTTCTGTGTGTCGTAAATTTCAAATTCGCCGTTTGCAAAAATGAATTTTCCTTTGTCGCCGACTTGTCCGCCTGATTCTGCGTAAAAAGGCGTGATGTCTGTAACGAAATTAATTTTTTCTCCGTCAACTTTTGCAAGACGCAAATGAGCTTCGGTTTCGAGAGTCGTGTAACCGACAAAGTAAGAATGTTCTCCTTCGTCAACGACTTGGAGTTCGAGGTCTTCTGCTGCGAATTTTGTCGCTTCTCTTGAGCGTGAACGCTGGGCTTCCATTTCTTTTGTATAAGTTTCGTTGTCAACTTCCAAACCTCTTTCGCGAGCCATTACTTCAGTCAAATCAAGAGGAAATCCGTAAGTATCGTAAAGTTTGAAGGCTTCTTTTCCTGAAAAAACTTTGTCAGATTTGTTAGCGATTTCTTCAAAAAGTTCAATTCCTCTGTCAATCGTTTTGTTGAATGACTCTTCTTCATTTTTGAGAACAAGTTTGATGTGTTCTTTACCCGAAACGATTTCAGGATACGCTTTTCCCATCGACTCAACAACTGAATCAACGATTTTGTAGAAAAACGGCTCTTTCATTCCGAGCTTTCTTCCAAAGCGGCAAGCACGTCTCAAAACTCTTCGCAAAACGTAACCTCTTCCTTCATTTGAAGGCAAAGCTCCGTCTGCAATTGAAAAAGTCAAAGTTCGAATATGGTCAGCGATTACATTCATCGAAACTTGATTCTCACCTTCGTATTTTTTTCCTGTTACTTCTGAAATTTGCTTGAGAATTGGAGTAAAAATATCTGTGTCGTAGTTTGAAGTTTTGTCCTGTAAAACAGCAACAATTCTTTCAAATCCCATTCCTGTGTCAACGTGTTTTTGTGGAAGTTCGACCAAAGAGCCGTCTTTTTGTCGCTCGTACTGAATGAAAACATTATTCCCGATTTCCATAAATCTTTCGTTTTCGCTGTTCACACCACGAGTTGGGTGAGTTCCATCAATGTCTTCTTCACCACCTTTGTCAATATGAATTTCCGTGCAAGGACCACAAGGACCTGTTTCGCCCATTTCCCAAAAATTGTCTTTTGCACCACAACGAATAATGTGTTTTGGATTGATGTCTGTCTCTTTTTCCCAAATTTCAAACGCTTCGTCATCAGTTTCAAAAACTGTTGCATAAAGTTTGTCTTTTGGTAATTTCCAAACTTCTGTTAGAAGTTCCCAATACCACTTGATTGCTTGTTTTTTGTAGTAATCGCCGAAAGACCAATTTCCGAGCATCTCAAAGAAAGTGTGGTGGTAAGTGTCAACTCCAACTTCTTCGAGGTCGTTGTGTTTTCCGCTGACACGAATACACTTTTGCGAATTCACTGCACGTGAGTACTCACGTGTTCCAGTTCCAAGAAAAATATCCTTGAACTGATTCATTCCTGCATTTGTGAAAAGCAAAGTTGGGTCGTCATTCGGAGCAACCGAAGAAGACCGCACAAAAGTATGCTTTTTATCTTTAAAAAAATCTATGAATTGCTGTCTTATTTCCTGTGAAGTAAGCATTTTATTTTTCCTGTGTATTTTCATCGTTTAAGAATTCAAATATTTCGCCAACACCAAATTTGTCGGTAACTGTCTCTTTAAGAAATTCTAATTTTGTTGTTTCAATTATTTCTTGATAAAATTCGTGTAAATATTTGTCTGAAAGCAAAACCTTACAAATGTTTGGCTCAAGTTTGTTATTAATTTTTACTTTTTCTTTGAGGATTAATTTGCCGTTTGTTGCTTTAAGAAAGGCTTCAATCTCTTTTTCGGGGTAATTCTCAGGTTCAATTTTTCTTAATAAAAATGTCGTGATGTTTTCGAGTGCGATTGTGTTTTGTCCGTGAAATTTTGGACAATCAAATTTCCAATCTCCGAAAATGATTTCTTTGTTGTGGTTTGGAGCTAATTTTTCAAGTTTTGCGGTGAGTTGCTTTTTGTCTTCTTCAAACTTTATTTCGTTACCTTCGTCAGGGTCGAAAATGATTAAGATTTTAGAAAACTCGTTTAATGCTTTTTGATATTGCTCTCTTGTGAGGTCATTTTCAAGAAGAACACCTTCTTTAGAGTTTCCAAGTAAAAATTTGAAAGTAAAATTAGAGTTTGTTAAATTTTTAATTCTTTTGTTTTCTCTTTGGCAGTATTCGTTTCTACCAATTTCCTCAAGTCCATAAATTTTAAAAAGGTAGTTGTAGTAAAAATATAAATCGTGAACTCCCTCTAAGACCAATAAGATATTTTGATGGTTCATTTTATCCTCTTAAATCAACTCCTAATTTTTCTCTAACATCAATCGCCCTTTTTCCTTTGTATTCGTAAGCACTCATTTTGCCATCTTCAAGTTGTGTTTGTAAAATTGTTACGTCATCAATTTTAGCAATTTTAGAGCTCTGAAAAATGTCTAAAATATCATCTAAAAACTCAAGACTGTGAGTGCAAAGAATTACTTGCGTGTTGTTTTTGTAAATCGCATCTTCAAAAAACTCAATCATTAGTCTAGAATATTTAGGATGCTGAAATGCTTCTGGTTCTTCTAAAAGGCAAATTCCATCTTTACATTTTTGCAAAGTTGAAAAAGCCTGTAAAAGTTTCTTCGCTCCATCTCCTAGATGCATTGCAGGATGTCCATAATCTTCAAAAGTGGCAAAAACAACATATTCGTTAGATTGATTACCATTTTCTTTAAAAGGTTTTCTCATTCGGAAATCTACGAGTTTCTTTAAGGAAGGAGTATTTTCAGAGAAAAGTTTTACAAATTTCTGAGTTTGATAAGTTTCTTCAAATTTTTCAAAGATTGCGTTTAATTCTTTCGTCTCGTTTAATTCCTTTGTATCAACAAAATGAACCTTGTTATCAAAATCCAGCCCTTTTTTAGAAATGAAGTTGTTTTTAGAAACATAAATATATAAACTTTGTCCATCAAAAATTTTGATAAAGTCACTTTCACTATCATATAATTCATCTAAGTCATTTAATAAATTATCTAAAAGACTATTCTCATCTGGGTTAGAAACATAAATTTCTAAATTTCCAGATTTATTGACAAATTGTTTTAGGTGAGATTTCGAATTTAAAAATTTAGTCGCAAAGGTTAATTCTTTTGTTGGGTTAAAAGTACTTATAAGTTTTTGGTCTCCAAGATTTCCCCTTCTATTTAAAATAAAATCTGTTGCTAGGACTAATTCATTATCTGATGTCCAATGAGGATTGTTGGGTGAAACCGTTCCCAAATAAATACTTTCCAAAAGCGTTGATTTTCCCGAATTATTCGGACCGACAACAACAGTTAGTTTGTTGAAGCCTTTAACTTCGGAAGGTTGAGTAATTCCTCTGAAATTGTCAATTTCGATTGATTCTAAGTGCATAATTTTTTACCAATTTTAACTTGCGATTTGTTGGTAGGAAAATTCTGTTACGTTTGTTTTTTCTTTTGCGTGTTCAATTGTCATACTTACCAAATTTCCACTTGCGTCAAGTTCGATTAGAGAATTTTCGTCCAAGTCTTTTGTTTCAACGATTTCGTTCTCATTAAAAACAAACAACAAAGTGTCAGTGTCTGCAAAATATTTTAGTTTCATATTTTTATTTTACCAATCCAATTCGTCTAACTTGACACCTTTTTCAATCGGTTCGTTTTTAGCTTCTTTAATACTTTCGACCATTCCGTCAATTTTTCTTAAATATTCATCATCAGATTTTGAAACTAGTCTTTCCATACTAAACTAAAAAGTCCTAAGAGCTTACAATCTTGATTCCTGCACTTGCACCGATTCTTGTTGCTCCTGCGTTTATCATTTTGATTGCATCTTCGCGAGTTCTGACTCCACCGGAAGCCTTAACGCCAATTTTTGGTCCGACGATTTTTCGCATTAACAAAATGTCTTCTTCCAAAGCTCCGCCTGTTGAGAATCCTGTCGAAGTTTTGACGTAATCGGCTTTTGCTTCGGCTGAAAGAATGCAAGCCTGAATTTTTTCTTCGTCAGTCAAAAGGCAAGTTTCGATGATGACTTTTACTAAAGTTCCGTTTGCCGCTTTGACAACACCTTTAATGTCTTCAAGAACCATTTGGTAATTTTGTGATTTCAAAGCACCAATATTGATTACCATATCAATTTCAGTTGCTCCGTCAGCGATTGCTTGTTTCGTTTCGTCCATTTTTGAAGCGGTTGAAGAAGCTCCAAGCGGAAATCCGATTACTGTGCAAACATCAACTCCTGTTCCTTTGAGAAGGTTCGCAGAATGTTTTACCCAAAATGGATTTACGCAAACTGAAGCAAATTTGTATTCTTTCGCTTCTTCGCAAATTTTGGTTACTTGCGGTTCGGTTGCATCAGGTTTTAGAATTGTGTGGTCAATGTATTTTGCAAGATTCGATAAGTCAGGTTTTTGTGATTCTTGAGGAGAAACTACAGTTGAGATTTCTCCACTAAAAATTTCTGAAATTACTTGTGAAACTAAGTCAGGCATTTTTAATCTCCGTGAGTTTGCACTTTTTGTTCTTGTTCTAAAAAATCTATTATTTCTTCTGCCAATTCTTTGGCTTTTGTGTCGGATTCACAGACGTAACACAAACCTCTGTCTTCTTCCAAAGATTCATGAAATTCCATAAATGAATCCATTAGCAAATCCGCTAATTTATTTTTCATTTCCGAATTATTCGTTTCCATACCACTCTTTGAGCTGTTTTGCAATTTCTTTAGCTTGCTTTTCGCTAGAAATATTGAATTGACTTTGCTTCCTGTAATCATCACCGACTTTTTTGAAACGACGAATTGAAACTTTCGGTGCGTTATAAACTTCGTCTTTCGGATTGTATTCTTCGTAAAGAAACATAATTGTTGTCCAAGCACCTTTTGAAAGCACGTGTTTTTCTTTTTCTCTTACTTTGAGGATTCCATTTTCTTCGTAGTTAATGGTAAGTTTGTCGATTAATTCTGCTGTTTTTGAAGCCATAGTTTTTACTCTAATTTTAGATTTTCAAAGATTAAATTTGAACTTCTCAAATTACACACTTAATCTTTCTTTTTCAATGAAAATTAAGCAATTTGGGATTTCTTAACCACAGAGTTCACAGAGGTAGCACAGAGTTTCACAAAGAAAGTTTTAAAAATCTCTGTGTTCTCTGTGCCTTCTTTGTGTTCTCTGTGGTTGCTTTTCAAAAAAATTGGAGAATAAATTTTGTTTGGTTTAAAATGGCAGACTCCTGTCGAATGGGTTGAAGTAGTTTCTGAAAATTTCGGAGCATTTCTTGTAAATCACGCAGACTGTGAGCGAAAAGCTGCAAGTATGGCAATGAATTTAATTGGCAAACATTCTTACCACACAGAACTTGTCCAAAAAATGTCTTTGCTTGCGACGGAAGAAATGGAGCATTTTCAAAAAGTTTTCAATTACTGCCAAGAACTAAAAGTGCGTTTTAGTTTTGTGAAATCAAGCGAGTACACAAACGAGCTTTTCACAATGATTCGTAGGAAAAAGCCGAAGGAATTGCTGACCGACAAACTTTTGATTGCAAGTTTAGTTGAAGCAAGAAGTTGTGAAAGATTTTATCTTTTGTCTGAAAATTTAGAAGACAAGGAGAAGCGGAATTTTTACAAGTTCTTCTTTCAAGCCGAAGCCAAACACCACTCACTTTTCATCGACTTAGCCAAGCTTTACGAAAAACCTGCTTTAGTTGAAACTCGTTTGGAAGAGTTGAAAGACAAGGAAGCCGAAGTAATCTCACAAATTCCGTTTAGTGCCAAAGTACATTAATTATAGAAATGGAGAATTAAATGAAGAAAATTAACAAAAAAAGTAGGGTAATTTTAATTTTGAAATTATCCTGTATAATTTTATTTACAGGTTTGGTTTCTTTTGCTTATACACAAAAAAAGAATGAAGAAATTCCTAAAAAAACTATCCAAAAGAGAAAAGCTGCTTCACCTAAACTTCTTTTTCCTCAAGGATTTGATTTCCCTAAATTCCCCATATCTCGAAATGGTGATATTGGTGATCACTCAAATACATTTGTTATTAGTGTAACTGATGAAGTTTTCGATTTATCTAAAGATGTATTTAGAGTCTATTTTGACTATTCGAAAATATCAAAAGATGCAAAAGTTGAGGATATTTCGGAATATTCAATAATTAAGGAGGTAAAACTGTACAGTGCTGAAGTGTTAAAAGGAGAAGAGATACCAAAAGACATTCTCTTTTTTAACTCTATTGAATTTAAGGAAGCAATTTTGAAATATAAACCTCTCTGTTTCTCTCGTATGTATTTTCCACCATTTGACACACTTCAAAGGAATGTTAGAGATGGACATTTAGTGAAAATTCCTGACTTGTCTTTGCATTTTTTAATACGTACATCTGACTCTGATAGTCTATTAAACTTTGCTTTGCCATTAAGAGATATTCCAAATATGATATCTGTTGACATTCCTTTAGGAATGCAGTTTCACGAATTAGGAAACTAAAACTCCTGACTCCTGAATTCTGTCTTCTGAATTCTTCTCTCACTTCCCCCAAAGCACAAAAAGTTTCGTGTCTTTCTCAATCACTGTGTTAATGAAATTTTTGTAATCATCGAAATCTTCTTTCGGAACGTGCAGAGTTTTGTTGTGGAATTCTCGTTTGCCGTAGATTTTGCCTTTTTTGTACTTCAAGCTCAACTTGTAAATTCCAAGTTTTGTGTCTAATTCAAAATCTTCTTTTAATTTTTTCGGAGCAAATTTCTTCGGAATTTCTAACACAAATTCCTCAACCGAAGAATTGTCGTAACTTGAAACCCAAGTCTCGTAGTCGTACTCTCGTTCTTTGTCGCCGAGAACTTGCAAAGGCTTCAAAGCGTCAGTCCAAGGCATTTTTAGAATCATTAAATTCTCAACTTTAGTCGCATACTTTTCAGCCTTGAAGCTGTAAAAATATTCAAACGGTTCGTTTACTTCATCAATGTTTTTGAAGTCCAATTCCACAAGTTCGGAGTTTGCAAAATTACTTGCAATAATTTGACTAAGGAAATCTTTTTGTTCTTTTTGTCCAACATCTCTGTAACCGTTTCGCATTTGAAAAGCAGTTAGACCTTTTTTCGTAGAATTCGATTTTTTGAGCAAATTCCCTTTTTCGTCAATTTCAGCTTCAACTTTACGAATTACAACGTTTTCCTTTTGGTGATTCATTTCAGGCAGGTTTTGTAAATCAGTTTTTTTGCCGTTAATCAAAAGTGCATTCGCTTTTTGGTCGCTAATCGGTAAAGTTCCAAAAGGCATATTCGCAGCAGTCAAGTCAAGGTAAACCAAACTCGAATCTTGTCGTTCAACAGCAACAATGCAATGATTGAATTCTGGCGAAGGTAAAACTGAAACAGTTCCTTCACTTCGCGTGTTCACGAGGACTTGGTAAGCAGGAATTTCGACTTCGTTCAACATACTTACCATCAAAGTTGCTGTGTCTTTGCAGTCGCCGATTTTGTTGACCAAAGTGTCTCTCGCCTTTTGCGGAATCAAACCCGATTGCCTAAAAGAAACGCTTGAGTAACGAATATTTTCGACAATGTAAGTGTAAATCGCTTTGATTTTTTCTTCGTCAGTTTTCAAATTTTTTGTGAGTTCAGCAACCTTTTCTTGAATTTCAATGCTTGACTTAACTTTGCCTCTTGCGAGTTTGTAGTACCAATTCGCAATTTCGTTCCAATCTTTGATACTTGAGACAAAAATCCATTTTCCTGCGTCGTTAATGTCTGGCATTGCAGGTTCAAATTTCATACTTGGTTGGTCGTTGAGTTCCCAAATTTGAAGCTGAAACTTGTCTTCCAAATTCGAGATTTGAGGCTCGATTTCCACGTTGTGAAGTTTGGCGTTAAACTCAAAATCCTTTGGAATCAGCAAACCGTAACGACTCGAAGCCGAAGGGTAAAACGACTGAAAATATTGCCTGTCCCAAAAATGTTCCGACAAAGAACCCGAAAAATAATTTATCACTCGCCACTTCAAGTAAACAAAATCGCCTTCTTCAATTCCTTTAAAAACAATTTCATCTTGGTTTTGGTCGGCAATAATTTCTCTTCCGTCAGTCTTAAAAACCTTCGCTTCTTCGACAATCAATTTCTCGTTAAAAGGATTGTAATCAATGTAGTAGCGTTGCCAATCGTCAGCTCCTGAAGAATTGAAAACCTTCACAAAAAGTTGGTTGTAGCTCTCCGAAGCACCGTCTTTGTAAACGACTCGAAAATTGTCGTCAACCAAAATCACACCCGAATCCTCAGGGTAATCATCAGCGGAAGGCGAAAGAATCATTTTTGCTTTCAAGTCAACTTGCGGAATCAATTTTGAAATTGGAGTTTTGCCAAGAAGTTCACGAAGTTTATCGCGAGTAACGTAGTTTCCTCTTTCGATTTTCAGAGCATTTTGGAAAGATTCAACTGCTTTTCTTTTGTTGCCAAGAATCTTTTCGGAATCGCCTTTTAAAGTGTGAAATTCCACAATCGAAGGTGAAAGAGAAATTCCTCTTTCACAAAATTTCACGCACTCTTCAAACTTTCCAAGATTGAATTTTAGTTTTGCAAGGTTGTGAACAGGTCCGGTAAAATTCGGGAAAAGTTTGAGCATTTTTTCGTAAGTTTTGCGAGTGTTTTTGAGGTCGCCTTTCTCCGTATAAACTTGTGCAAGCAAGTTGTAAGCCTCGAAAGACTTTTGTTTTTTAAGGAATTTTTTAATCTTTTTAATCGCAGATTTGAAATCTTTTTTCTTTCTCAAGTCAAGCAAAACAACCGACTGTAAAACGTTGTAGTTGTTCGGCAGAGCTTCCCAACAATCGTAAATCAATTTTTCTCTCGCCTGAAAATCGCGCTTCAAAGAGAGCAAACTTGCTTTTACGTCAAAGGCTTGGTAATTCTCGGAATTCAAATTAAAAATGTAGTTGGCAGTTTCTTCGGCTTTCAGAATATTTTCATTTTGTGCAAATTCCGTAAACTTCAACAAAAGAGCTGTAAAAGACTTTTTGTCAAGTTTGAAAACCTTGTCCATCAAAGACTTGTAGTCGTCGTTTTTTCCTTCACGTTGGTTTGCGTCTGCCATTTTCTGATTTGCAAAACCAAAGTTTGGAAATTCCTTCAAAAGTTCTCGCAAAATCAGTTCGGTTTTGTCGCCTCTGTCTTGGTAGTTGTAGTAATTCGCCAAGTAAAAATAATTTTCGAGGTGTTTTGGATTCGCCTGAATTCTGTTTTTGAAAAATTCTTCTGTTGGGTCTGCAAAAGTTTCTGCTTGAAAACTTGAATCTGCTTTTGTGTAATTTTGAAACTCAGTTGAAAACTTTAGACCTTCAATTTTTTTGCCATTTGAGTTACAAATTCTTAGTGCAAAGTTGAAGTTCGGGCTTTCTTCTTTACAAATTTTGAGTAGAATTTTGTTCCAACCTTTGTAAAGTTTTGTGTGCGAGTTGAAAGTGTCGATTCCGTTGTCGAGTTCTTTTTCTTCTGCGAGAATTTGTTTGTCGTTCAGCCAAAGTTTGAAAGAACCGCTTGTTCCCAATCGTAAATCCACTTTCTGCTCGGTCGGCGAAAAAACAAAAGTCGTTGCGTAACTCGTAATTGCTTGTCCGATGAAATTGAAATTTAAGTCAATCCAAGGTTTGTGAGAAGAATGAGCAGGAACGAACCACTTGACAGGAATTTTGTTCAAGCCGTCGTAAGTTTTGGAGAAATCGTCTTCAGTTTCAGGCGGAAAAATTTCGTTGTAACCGCTGTTTGAAACATTGTCAAAAGGACCAACCAAAGCCCAATTTTTCACAAAACCAAGTTTGTTGTAAAATTTCTCGTTAGCCTTTTTAAAATCACCTTTGAGCAAAACTTTATCGCCTTTTTGCTCCATTGCAATCGCGTAAGAAAAACCTTGTTCGTCAGGATTTTCGATAATTCGGTCGAAAATGTTTTTTGTTTTTTTGTTTGAACTAAAAATCCGAGTCCAAAAACTTTTCTTTTTTGTTTTCGAGATTTCATTAAAAAAGAAGGAATTCACGACCGAAGCGTTGAAGTAAGGATAATTTTTCGGACTTGAAACCAATTTGTCAAAATTCAGCCAAGCAGAATTCAAGTCATTCTCTTGTTCTTCAATCAAAATCAAAGAACTCAATGCTCTTTCAGGATTTTCAGGAATTGCTTCGTTGAATTTTTGCTTAGCAGTTTCGTGGTCGTTCTGAATCCACGCTTTCCAACCTTCGTCAACAAGTTCAGCTTTTAGATTTGTGAAAAGGAGGAATGAAAAAATTAGGAAAAAACTTAGTGTGAAGCGTGAAGCCCGCTGAAAGCGTGCAACCCGCAAAATTTGGTTGTAAAAAGTAGAAAATGGATTGCCGACTTTAGTCGGTTTTTTAGAAAAAGTGTTACTACCGCAGGAAGCGTTAGCACCACAAGAAAAAGACCTGAAAGGTTTTGAAAACCTTTCAGGTCTAAAATTTTCGTGTATTTTCGTGTGTTTCGTGGGCAAAGTATTTTTAATCTTTTTCTGAGAATTCGATTTTTGGAATGGATTTGAAGTCAATTTTGATTCCTTCGTTGTTTCCTTGCTCAAGCCATTTTTCTGCAAAATTTCGCCAAGTTTGGACTTTCCCAAGAAGTTCTTTTAGCTCAACTCCAAGAAAAGAATCTCCGTAAGGTGTGAGTTTTTCAGTTCCTTTTCCAAGTTGACTAAAGCCACCTTTTGGATTTACGTTCACAGTTAAGTGGTAAAATCCGACTGCCAAGTGAATCAAACCTTGATAAAATTTTCGTGTGTCTCCAGTGATTTCGTCCCAAACTTCTTCCCAAGTGTCGTGAGCTTCAAAAAAATCTCGGTTATTAAATTCCTCAATTCCACGTAAGAAAAGTTCTTTTTGTTCTTCTGTCATTTTATGCCATTACCAATGAATTAAAGATTTCTGCTCCGTCTGTATTTCTTAAAATTTGGTCAGCACAACGTTCAGGATGTGGCATCATTCCAAGAACATTTCCTTGCTCGTTGACGATTCCTGCGATGTTGTTGATTGAGCCATTTGGATTGGCTTCTTGAGTTACGTTTCCGTTTTCATCACAGTAACGGAAAACAACTTGTCCGTTGTCTTCGATTCTTTTAATTGTTTCGTCAGAAGCGAAAAAATTTCCTTCTGCGTGAGCAATTGGAACGTTTAGGATTTGGTTTTTATCTAAGGAGTGAGTGAATCTAGTAGAAAAATTATCAGTTTTCAAATTTATGTACTTGCAGATAAATCTTCTGTTTGCGTTACGAGTCAAAACTCCCGGAAGTAAACCTGCTTCGGTTAAGATTTGGAAGCCGTTACAAATTCCCCAAACGAGTCCGCCTTTTTTTGCAAAAGCAATCACTTCGTCCATAATCGGCGAAAATCTTGCAATCGCTCCTGCACGCAAGTAATCTCCGTAAGAAAATCCACCGGGAACAATCACAACGTCAACGTCTTGCAAACTGTGATCTTTGTGCCAGAGAAAAGTAACATCTTTTTTCATCAAATTTCCGATTGTATAAAACGCATCGTGGTCACAATTTGAACCGGGAAAAACAATTACACCAAACTTCATTTTTTTATTTTCCATATTTTTAATTTTAGGAAAAACAGCCTAAAGACTGTCCTCCCGTTTCTATTAAACATTAGTTATTAGTCATTGTTCATTAGTTACTTCCATTCGTCTAATTCACCTAAGCTGAAATGTGCATCGCTTAGGAATTTTGAAACAACGTAAGGAGTATGAGTTGTAACAATGTACTGATTATTTCTTGTGTCATTTTCTAAAAACTCAATCATTCTAAGTTGCCATTCAGGATGTAGGTTTTGCTCAATTTCGTCAATCAAAACCACAGAATTCCAACTGCTTTCCATAACTAACGAAACAGCAAAATTCAAAATTTGTAATTCACCTGAACTAATATGATTTAAGCCATAAACCTCACCTTCACGGATAAACTTTACACAATTTGCACCTTTTCCGTTTTCAACACCTTGCAACTCAATTGGTGAACAGATGTCATTGAAAATTTCTTGAATATGCTCCCAAGTTGAAATTCCAAAACGTTCTTTATCCCAACCTGAATGGTTGTTGAAAGCCTTTGAAAGCCAATTTGCAAGATTCTGAATTGGGTCATTTGGTCTTTTGGGTTGCTGGAACTTTTTGTTCTTATCGTAACGATTTTGGTTTGGAGGTTTTGTTTCTCGCAAGGTTTTATTAGGGTCAAAGTAACAAACGCCACCAATTTCCTCAAAAAGTTGAGTTGTTGCTTCACCTACTTTTAATGCTTGTTTTAAGTAACCTCTTCCAGAAAGTGCCGAAGGAATTGAAGGTGTGAAATAAGTTCCAATTTTGTTGTTTGAGTAGGAATGTGGATATTCCCAAGAAACTTCGTAAGTTTCTTCTGATTCGTCCAAAAGACATTTTGCAGAGATTCTTGGATTTTGCTCGATTAACCTATTGATTTCATTTTTCTCTGAATCCTCAAGGTCAACTGTAATACTGATTTTGGAAATAGTTTCTTTCTCATTTAGGAAGTTCTCAGCTGAAAAAAATAATCCTTTTCTCAATCTCGGTCTTTCACGATTTGCAGAGGTTTCGCAAATTACTTGAATTGCATCAAGAATTGAAGTTTTACCGCTTGTGTTTGGACCAGAAATCAAGAACAGATTGCTTGGTTTCCCGAAAGAATCGCAAAAATCAATTGAGATTTCCTCTTTGAAAGCTCTGAAATTTTGGACAGTAATTCTCCTAACTTTCATTCGCTTTTCCCCTTATTTAAATCAAAAATTATTTTATGATTTCAAATTTAAAATCTTCCATTACTTCATTTGCAAGTAATTTTTGGCAGTATTCTTTTACTTTTGCTTCCGCTTCATTTTCAGCAACTTCATCAAGCTCTAACTCAATAAATTTGCCAATTCTTACAGATTGGATTTCGCTGTGTCCGAGACTTTTGAGAGCATTTTTTACAGCAACACCTTGTGGGTCAAGAATACTTTTGCGTAACGTAACGTAAACATTTGCTTTTAACATTTAAAGTAAACCTTTATTCTTTGTAATTTTTTTTCACGTGGTTGAGTCTTTGCCACGCCGTAATATTTGAAAAAATTGCGATTAGCCAAATTCCGATAATTAACGGATATTCTACTTTATAAATTTCATTGTCAAAGTCGTACCAAATGACCGAAAGCAAACAACCAAAACCGATAATCAAAACTCTCTCAGGTCTTTGAAGCCAACCAACTTTGCATTCGAGTCCAAGTCCTTCAGCTCTTGCACGAGTGTAACTAACCATCAAAGAACCTCCAACAGCAAGAACCGTTGCAATGAGCGTAAGCGGTATTTTGGTCAAAACTCCTGCGTTAAGACGTAAAAAACTTTCGGCTGCGATTAGGCATTCTTTCACCTCCGGATTCGCAGAATAATCTGGAACTCCTTTTACGTAATAGTAAGCTCCGATTCCTACGAACATTACAAATTCTGAGTAACGGTCAAGGACGGAATCGTACAAAGCTCCGAATTTTGTAACTTGTCCTGTTTCACGGGCGATTTTTCCGTCAATCATATCGCAAGTTCCTGCCATAAGAATCCAAAATCCTCCCCAAAAGATAAATCCACAGGCAAGATGAACTGCACCGAAGATTGTTAAAACAAATCCGAGAGTTGTAAAAAAGTTTGGGTCAACGCGATTTTTAATTGACCAATTGACAAGAGGACTAATTACTCCACGCCAAAAATTTTCTATCCACTTTGGAACCAATTTAAATATTTCCTAAAATTATTTCTTTAAAATCTTGTCGATAATAATAACAAATTCTCCTTTAATTGAAGGTCTTTTTTTAAAGTCTTCAATCACTTCCTCAAAACTGCCTCTGACAAATTCTTCGTATATTTTTGTAAGCTCTCGACAAGCCGTTACTTTGCGATTCGGAAAATACTCAGAAAGTTCTTTAAGAGTTTTCAAAATTCTATGAGGAGATTCGTAAAAAATTAATGTTTGTTCAATTTTTGCAACTTCTTTGAGTCGAGTTTGCCGACCTTTTTTAACAGGCAGAAATCCTTCAAAAGAAAATTTGTCTGTTGCTGCTCCTGAAGCAACCAAAGCCGAAATTCCTGCACAAGCTCCTGGAATCGGAATGATTTCAACTTCTGCCTCTAAAGCCAAATTCACAAGTCTAAAAGCCGGGTCGGAAATTCCCGGAGTTCCTGCATCAGAAATCACAGCAACGGATTTTCCTTCTTCTAAAAGCGAAATTATTCTCTGCACTTTCTCGGGTTTACTAAAATCGTGATAACTTGTTTTGGGAGTTTCAATTTCGAAGTGCTTGAGTAAGATTCCACTTTTGCGAGTGTCTTCACAAGCAATTAAATCAACTTCTTTCAAAGTTCTAACCGCTCTAAAAGTAATGTCTTCGAGGTTTCCGATTGGAGTTGCTACGAGGTAAAGTTTTCCGTTCATTTCTTCACTGAATGTATTGCTTTGGCAAATTCTTTCATCAAGTTTGAACAATCTTTTTGTTTTTCAAGAATTGTTCCTGTAACAACAATTGAAGCTCCTGATTTTACTTTTGAAACTGCTTCGTCAGGAGTTTTGATTCCGCCACCGCAAATTATTGGAATGCTCAAAACTGAGCTAATTGCCTTAATCATTTCATCAGGAACAGATTGATTTGCTCCGCTTCCTGTTTCCAAGTAAACCAATTTCATTCCGATAAATTCTGCTGCCAAAGCGTGTGCAATTGCGATGTCAGGTTTTTCACGAGGAATTGGCTTTGTATTGCTCATAAATTCTACCGAAGTTGTAACTCCTGAACTCACAAGCATATAAGCTGTGGAAATTGGTTCAAGTCCAATCACATTCAGAGCAGGAGCAGATTTTACGTGTTCACCAATCAAAAGGTCAGGATTTCTACCACTTACCAAACTTAAGTAGAGAATTGCATCTGCATATTTACAGACGTAATTGAAGTAGCCCGGAAAAATTATCACAGGCAAATTTGTTGATTTTTTAATTTGCTTGAGCGAGTCCTCAAAAACATTTCTGACGATAATCGAACCACCAACCAAAAGTGCGTCTGCTCCAGCTTCTTCTGCTTTTGCTGCAACTTCGCCGATTCCTTCAACAGTGTTTTTGTCAGGGTCTAAAAGCGGAACGTACAAAGCTCCTTTTTCCTCAATTAAACCTATTAGTTTTTGGTAAGTCTCAAATTTCACTTTTCTTTTTCCTGTTGTTTTTTGGTCTTTTACGTTTTTTGTGGAATGTTCTTTTCTTAGGTTTTCGAGTTACAGTCTCATTTTCATCGCGAACCAAAAGAAAGTCAATTTTGCTTCCGTAGTGGTCAACGTCTGTAACTTTTATTCTCACGATGTCGCCGAGTCTGTAAATCTTCCCTGTCGCTTCACCGATTAATCTGTACTGTTTTTCATCAAATTTGTAGTAGTCGTCGTTTAAGTGGCGAATGTGAACGAGCCCTTCAACTCCAAATTGAATGATTTGACAGAAAATCCCAAATTCAGTTACACCTGAAATTTTTGCATCAAATTCTTCACCGACATAATTTTCAATGAACTCGACTTTTTTAATCGCAATTGATTTTCTTTCTGCTTCAAGAGCATTTCTTTCACGCTCAGAAGCCTGTTTGCAAACTTTTGCGATTTGTGTCAATAGGTTTGAAAATCGTTGTTCGGATAATTTTCCGTCCAATTTTTCGTATTCAAAAAGACATCTGTGAACAATTAAATCAGGGTAACGACGAATCGGCGAAGTGAAGTGAGTGTAGTTTTTGAAAGCGAGTCCGAAGTGTCCTATGTTTGCTTCTGAATAAATTGCTTTCATCATCGAACGAATTGCAATTTCGTTAATCACAAATTCTTCACTACTTCCCTTGACTGCTGCAACAATTTTTGCAAAAGCTTTTGGTGTAATATTTTTGGGCTCTTCGACTTCGTGTCCCAAAGTTCGAACTAATTCAACCAAGTCTTTGACTTTTTCCATTGTTGGCTTGTCGTGAGTTCTATAAATGAAAGGCAAAGCTCTTCGTTTCTTTTGGTCTTGAATGTGTGCTGCGACGACTCGGTTTGCCAAAAGCATAAATTCTTCAACTAATCTGTGAGCGTCAAGTCTTGGAACTGTGAAAGCTTCGACAGGTTTTCCCATTTCGTCAAGTTTGAATTTCACTTCTGTTGTCTCGAAGTCAATGCTTCCCGAAGCCATTCTTTTTTTGATAAAAATTTTTGCAAGTTTGTTCATCAAAGCAATTTTTTCAGAAAATTCATCTTCTTTACCCAAAATGACTTCTTGGACTTCTTCGTAAGTGTAACGTCTGTTTGAATGAATTACACTTTTGCCGATTTTATGATTTTTAATCACTCCTCCAGAAGTAACTTCAATAAAACAAGTGTAAGTGAGTTTGTCTTCGTTTGGTCTCAAACTACAAAGTTCGTTTGAAAGTTTTTCGGGTAACATAGGAATTACGCGGTCAACGAGGTAAGTACTTGTTCCACGTTTAAAGGCTTCCTTGTCGAGATTAGTTCCTTCTTGAACGTAGTGACTAACGTCGGCAATGTGAACTCCGACTTCAAGATTTCCGTTTTCAAGAACTTCCAAAGAAATTGCATCATCAAAATCTTTTGCATCAAAAGGGTCAATCGTAAAACAGACCAAATTTCGCAAATCCATTCTTGAATCAATTTCTTTTTGCGGAATTTTCGTAGATATTTTTTTGGATTCTTCTTCAACTTCTTTTGGGAATCTTTCTGAAATTTCGTAAGACCTTGCGACGGAAAGAACATCAATTCCAGGAGCGTCTGCTTTGCCGAGAATTTCGATGACTTTACCTGTTGGGTTGACCTTTTCGTGTTCCCAGCCGTAAAGTTCGACAACAACTTTGTCTTTATTTTCGGCTTCCATTCCCTCTTCCCAGTCGATGTAAATATCCCTTCTAACTCTGTTGTCGTCGGGAATTACAAAGTTAAATTTTCGTGATTTTTGGAAAGTTCCAACAATTCTTTGCGTTGTGCTTTCGAGGATTCGGATAACTTTTCCTTCACGACTTTTGCCTGAGCGTACCGAAGGTGCAAAAAGTTCGATTTCAACTAAATCGCCATTCATTGCCGTTTTCAAAAATCTTTCTGGAACGAAGATTTTTTCACCAGTTTCATCAAGGACAGCAAAGCCGTTTCCACGTGGATTAACTTGGACTTTACTCTGAATGGTTGTTATGATTTGTTTGAATTTGTAGCGTTTGGTTTTACTACTACTAATTTCGTTTCTGTGAGTTAGTTGGTAAAGTGTCTTTCTCAAAGAACTTCTCTGTTCAGTGTCAAGATTCAGTAGTTTTTGTAATTCGTTAAGTTTGAAAGACTTCTCTTGATTTTTTTTGAGAAAAGTCAAAACTTGTGTTCGTAAATCGTTAATATTTGTCTCCAAATTATTGTTCTAAAAATTTGCCCCTAAGTTACTAAAGATTGCAACTTTTGGAAATGGATTCTTTAATTAGAACAAACTAACTCAAAAGTATTTTCTAATTGCTTTAAAAGTATTAAATTCTGCAACTTGTACCAAGTTTTTAAATTTTAACAAAGGTTACCAAATGGACACTCAAGATTTAACAGTAGCAAACATCACAGGTGAAGACGCTTCTGTTGAAACGATTCAAAGAATAAAAGATGCAAAAGAAAAATTAGGCGATAAACTAATAATTTTAGGTCATTACTACCAACGAGACGAAGTCTTCCAATTCGCAGATATTTTTGGAGATTCGTTTGAACTTTCTCGCAAAGCAGCTTTAGTCAAAAATGCAAAATACATTATTTTCTGCGGAGTTCATTTTATGGCAGAAAGTGCAGACGTTCTGACTTCCGATGAGCAAATTGTAATTTTGCCAGACTTGAAAGCAGGTTGTTCAATGGCTGATATGGCGAACATTGAACAAGTCGAAGACGCTTGGGAAGAAATTGCTTCTGCAACTGACGACACAGTAATTCCAATAACTTATATGAACTCAACGGCGGCAATTAAAGCATTCTGCGGAAGAAATGGTGGAACAGTTTGTACTTCCTCAAATGCTGAGAAGATTTTCAACTGGGCTTTCGAAAAAGGCAAAAAACTTTTCTTCTTCCCAGACCAACATTTAGGCAGAAACACAGCTTACAAAATGGGAATTCCATTAGAGAAAATGATTGTTTGGGACCCATTTGAAGACTTTGGCGGAAATACAGAAAAAGCAATTCAAGATGCACAGATTTTGCTTTGGAAAGGACATTGCAGTGTTCACCAACATTTCAAATCTCAGTACGCAGATATGTTTAGAAAAATGTATCCTGAAATAAAAATTCTCGCTCACCCAGAATGCAATTTTGAGACAATACAAAATGCAGACTTTGTAGGTTCAACGAGTTACATAATTAATCAAGTCAACAATAGTCCAGCAGGGAGTAAATGGGCTGTCGGAACTGAAATCAACCTTGTAAACAGACTCGCTCACGAAAACCCAGACAAATTTGTAACAAGCCTTTCTCCTTACTCTTGTCACTGTAGCACAATGTACAGAATTTCTGCAGATGGATTGGCAAGCACACTTGAAAACTTGCTTGAAGGCAAAGTCGAAAACCAAATCAAAGTTCCCGACGATATCGCCAAAGACGCAAGGTTAGCACTTTCAAGAATGTTAGATATTTCAGCAAAGTAAATTTCTAAGAGGTGAAAAATGTCAGTAATTGAAATTCCAAGAAAGCCAAACTCCCAAATTTGGACTTACGAAAAATACTACAAGCTCAAAGATGAAAATCGTTACGAAGTAATAAATGGAGAATTACGAAAAATGACACCGCCTGCACCAAGTCTTTTTCACCAAAGGCAGTCAAGGAAACTTGAATTTTTATTAATTAAGTTTACTGAAGAAAATAATTTAGGTGAAGTTTTCAATGCACCAATTGATGTAATTTTTGATGTTAAAACTTCACTTCAACCCGATTTAGTTTTTGTGGCAAAAGAGAATTCTGAAATGTTGCAAAAACGAGGCATTTTCGGCTCACCTGATTTAATAGTAGAAATAATTTCACCTTCTTCTTTAAGAATGGACAAACACACAAAATTTGCACTTTACGAAAAATTTAAAGTCAAAGAATACTGGCTTGTTGACCCAAAAAATGAAGCGATTGAAGTTTTTAGTTTAGAGAAAAACAAGTACAAACTTTTTTCGATTGCTTGCGAAAAAGGTAAAGTAAATTCAAAACTGCTCAAAGGTTTTGAAGTCGAAGTTACAGAAATTTTTTAGGAGAAAATAAAATGTCAGGACAAGGTTCAGGCGGAAATGTTTTAGCAGCTCTCGCAAGTTTTTTCATTCCAGGACTCGGACAACTTTTACAAGGAAGACTCGGAATGGCAATTGTTCACTTTGTGTTAGCAGGAGCTTTGTGGTTCATTTTAATGGGTTGGATAATCCACCTTTGGTCAATAATTGATGCCGCAAAATTTAAGTCAAAAGATTAAGAAAGTATAAAAATGAAAACAGTTTTAGTAACCTTAGCAGAAGGTTTTGAAGAAATCGAAGCAATTACAGTGATTGACATTCTCAGACGTGCTGGAGCAGAAGTTACTGTCGCAGGTTTGACAGAAGGAACAATTACTGCCTCAAGACAGACAAAACACATTCCCGATTGCTTACTCGAAGAAGTAAAAGACAAAGATTTTGATTTAGTTTACCTTCCTGGTGGACTTCCTGGAGCAACTCATTTACAAAACAGTGAAACAGTAAAAGCAATTTTAAAACGACATTCCAAAAATGAAAAATTAGTTTCAGCAATTTGTGCCGCTCCGAATGTTCTCGGACATGCAGGAATTCTTGACGGAAAAACTTTTACTTGTAATCCAGCAGAAAAAGCAAAAATCGTTGCAGGAAATTACGTTGAAAGCAGGCTTGAAGTCGATGGAAAAATTGTAACTGGAAAATCAGCAGGAACAACAATGGAGTTAGCTTTCAAACTTGTCGAACTACTTTATGGAAAAGAGAAAGTCACTGAAGTTAACGCAGGCGTTCACGCAAAAATCTAAACTCAGGTAAAAATGAAAACAACAGAAGAAGTCTTTGAAGCTCACATTGCAGCTTTTGAAGATGGAATGGACGCAATCGTTTCAAATTTTTCGGAAGAGTCGGTAATCGTTTCGCAAAAAAATATTTACAAAGGTTTGGACGGAGTCAGAGAATATTTTACAAAATTTTTGGACAACGTTCCCGAAGGACTTTGGGACTCTTTTGAAATCACTCGCAAAGTCATCGAAAAAGACATTGTTTACTTGACTTGGGAAGCTCCTCCTTGGGTTCTGCTTGCAACTGACACTTTCGTAATTCGAGACGAAAAAATCCTTTACCAAACAGTCGCTTCGCACAAAATTTCTACAGAATTAGCTTAGGCGAAAATGGCAAAAAACAAACTCAAAGTTGCTTTGGCACAAATCTCACCTGTTTGGCTTAACCGCAAAAAAACAACTTCCAAAATTATTGACTACATCAAACTTGCTTCTCAAAAAGGCAGTAAGTTAGTTGTTTTTGGAGAAGCAATTCTTCCCGGCTATCCGTTTTGGCTTTCGTTTACTGACGGAGCAAAATTTAACTCAAAAATCCAAAAAGAAATTTTTGCAAAGTATTTTGAGGAAGCAGTTCAAATCAGAAAAGGAGATTTGAAACCAATTTGTAAAACTGCTAAAAAATGCAAAATTAATGTCATTTTAGGTTGCATCGAAAGAGCTGAAAATCGAGGTTCGCACAGCCTTTACTGTTCTTTAGTTTATATTAATTCTTCTGGCAAAATCAAATCTGTTCACCGAAAATTGATGCCAACTTACGAAGAAAGATTGGTTTGGGCTCAAGGCGACGGAAACGGTTTGAGAACTCACAAACTCGGTAAATTCACAGTTGGTGGTTTAAATTGTTGGGAAAATTGGTTGCCTTTGGTTCGCTCAACTCTTTATGCTCAAGGTGAAGATTTGCACGTTGCAATTTGGCCAGGCGGAACTCACAACACTTTCGATTTAACAAGATTCATCGCTAAGGAATCTCGCTCTTATGTAATTTCTGTTTCAGGTTTAATGAGTAAAAAAGATTTTACAGAGGAAATTCCTAACCTAAAAAAGATTCTCAAAAATTCTCCTAAAACCCTTGTAAACGGCGGTTCTTGTTTAGCAAAACCAAACGGTGAGTGGCTAATCAAACCTTTAAAAAATAAAGAGAAACTTTTGTTTGCAGAAATTGACCACGAAATTGTCAGAGAAGAAAGACAAAATTTCGACCCTTCTGGACATTACTCAAGACCTGACATTACTCAACTTACAGTGAATTTTGAAAGACAAAGTATTTTGAAGAAGATTGGTAAGAAATGAAAACTGAAGCGATAAATTTTAAAGAAAAATTCTCAAAATTCAGCGAAATTTGGAAGCCAAAAGTCATTGCCGAGATGAACGATTACCAATTTAAATTAGCAAAAATTCAAGGCGAATTTGTCTGGCACAGTCATTCTGAGACTGACGAAGTTTTCATTGTTGTTGAAGGAAAAATGAAAATTGAGTTTCGTGAAGGAGAAGTCGAACTTTCCGAAGGAGAAATGTTTGTCGTTCCAAAAGGCGTTGAGCGCAAACCAAAAGCCGAAAATGAGTGCAAAATCCTTCTTGTTGAGCCAAAAGGCGTTGTCAACACAGGTGAAATGGAAAGCGACTTAAAAGCCGAAAATGACGTTTGGATTTAGAGGGTTTACTTTCGAGTTAAGCCCAAGACTTTACTAACTTCCTCGTTTGCCTCTTTCAAATAACACACAAAATTTTTGTTCACTTCTTGCGTGAGAGCTTTAATGTAAGAAGTGTCAACTGCATCGGCGAATTCCTTGACGCTTCCGTCTGAAAAAATAATTTTGATTGGAGTGTTCGATTTTGAAGCGAAGTAGCTGTAAGCCTTTTGCTTGGATTCGATTGTTTTAAAGTAGTACTTCAAATTTTCAGGGTTTTCACCCACTTCTTTGGGCAAATGTTTAAAAATAATTTTTCGGATTGTGTCAGCATCAATTAGTTTTGTTGTCGGGATTTGCTTAGTCTTGAAAAATCTTCTGTTGTAAAACCTTGTTGCCAAGTCGCTCAAAATTCCGTCTTCGGTTTCCTGCCAAAGTTTAATGCTGAAAAACAAATCGTTGTCGTCAAGAGTAATGAATTTTTCAAGAATCTCGTCAATTTCAAACTCACCTTTTTTCAATTTCATTAGGCTTAGAAGACTTTCCGAGCCTTCCAACTTCAAATTTGGATTCTCGTCAAGAAGGTCTCTGACTCTCTGAAAAATTGATTTCAAAAGTGTATCACCGGCAAGAACAGTTTTGTGAAAGTAAACTTGCCAATACATAAAATACCTTGCGACAACGTAATTCTCAACGTCGTAAAGTCCTTTTGACTCAACAATTAACCTGTTTTCGTGAACATTCAAGTTTTTGAGAATTCTCATAACTCCGACATTCCCAGAAGTTACACCTGTAAAAGAACTGTCTCTTTTTAGATAGTCAAGCCTGTCAACGTCAAGTTGACTTGAAACGAGTTCATGAAGAAAATGCTTTTTATAATTTCCCTCAAAAATCTGCAAGGTTAATTTAGAATCAAACTCAACTTCATTTTGGAGTTTTAGAATTAGTTTTTTAGTAATTGCTTCGTGACTAATTCCTTCGGCGATTTGACCTTCAAGAGTGTGCGAAAGTGGTCCGTGACCAATGTCGTGAAGCAAAATTGCAGACATTGTTGCGAGTCGCTCTTCAGAAGAAATTTCCACATCTTTTTCACGCAAGTTGTCAATTGCGATTTTCATTAACCAAGTTGCACCAAGTGAGTGCAAAAACCTCGTATGCAAAGCTCCTGGGAAAACGTAAGAACAAAGCCCGAGTTGACGCAAGTTCCTAAGCCTTTGGAAAATTTGCGTGTCAATTAGGTTTACAAAAGGCTCGTATTCTATTTCTATAAAATTATGAATCGGGTCATTAAAGATTTTGGTTTTCTTTTTCATTCTGTAGCCTTCACAGGTTCTGGATTACTTTCCGTAAATTCGGGATTCAAGTTAATCAAATTCGAGTAAGTTTCATACCTTTGCAAAATCGTGTTTACGTACAGAACAGTTTGCCAACCACGACAGTAACCGTACTTCACTTTTGAATAAAACTCCTTTCGAGATAATTTTTTCAAGTAATCTGACACAACTTCCCAATCATTAGAATCTTTACCGTCCCAAATTGCTAAACTTTGTGCGTCTCTAACGTGTCCTTGACCGACGTTGTAAGCAGCAAGTGCCAAACGCAAACGATTTTCTGAGTCTGCGTTGTCGAAAAGTTCGTAAAGTTCTCGAAGATGTTTAACGCCAATTTCAATGTTCTGCTCAAGCGAATGCTCTTCGTCGAATCCATAGCCTCTTGCTGTTCTCGGCATAATTTGCATCAAGCCGACTGCTCCAGCCCAACTTTTCGCACTCGGCTTAAATCCAGATTCCTCGTACATCTGCGAAGCAATTAAAACCCAATCAAACCCGTAATCTTCGGAATATTTTTGAATTAGTTCGTCATACTTAGAGATTTTGTTGTCATTCGAAAAAGCATAAAAAGCCTTTTTGTAGCGAGAAACGATTTTAGGTTTGTGGTAATATCTTTTCTTAAGAATGTTAAAAAACTCAGAGCGATAAATATCTTTGTGGAACTTATTTAACTCTTCCAGCAGCTTTGGCGATTTCTTACGAACAGCCCAAGCAACTTCTTGCTCTTCCGAAAGTGGAATTCCAATGTGTAAATCTGGGTAAAAGGTTTGCTCAGCTTCGGCAATGTTGTTGTCCAAAACGGTAATTTCAATTTGACCGTCTAAAAGGAGTTTCACGAGACTTTCATTTCCCTTCAAATGTTCTTTGTCTATAATTTCAATTTGAATGTTTGGCTCAATTCCTCTTAGAGTAAAGTCTTTTTGAATTGTAAGAAGTTGGTGATGGTAAGAAGAGCCGTTAATGACGTGGATTCTTTTGCCAGCAAGGTCTTCGATTTTTTCTATCCCGAAATCATTCTTTTTAGTCAAAACTACTTGATGAACAAAGTTATAGGGCTTAGAAAATTTGAGCAATTTTTCCCTTTCTTCCGTCAAGGTCATCGAACAGGCAATGACATCTCCTTTACCTTCTTTGAGGTAAGGTATCAAATCGTCCCAGTTTGGTGGAATCACAATCTTAACATTTACACCAAGCTCTTCTGCAAATTTATTTATCAACTCAAATTCAAAACCTCTTTCTTCACCTCGATAAAGGAAGTAAGTGAGAATATTATTTCTCGTCAAAATCTTTAAAGTATCACTGCTGATTATTTCGTCCAAATCCCTTGCAATCTCTATTGGTACAAGTTTTTCAATCTGGGTGTTAGAGGTTATCTTATTGTTTTCTCTTACTTTCTCGCAATTCAAAAGCAAAGATAAAATGGCAAATAAGATGAAATGTTGAGGTGATAATTTTCGCATTACATAGTTTTATTTTGGGAGTTTACATCAAGATAATAATCAAAGTGAAAAAATAATTTAAAAAAGGTTGACAGGGTGAAAAAAAGCATTAAATTTGCCACCCGTTTCGAGAGGATGGCGGACAAAAAAAAGAAAAATATTTTATTTTAATTTTTTGTTTGCATTCCCAAAAAAACGCCTTAACTTTGAAGCCCCTTAAGAAAAGGGCAAGTTCATTGAAAAAAAGACGCTATAGAATGTGTAAAGATGACAAGAAGAAATAGTCATCGAGGGCTCAAGTTCAATTTATTGAATTGAGTTAGA
>QQUF01000002.1 GCA_008501735.1 Calditrichota bacterium
GTCAACAAAGTCTCTGTTGAGTCCCACAAAATTGTATCCCAAACTGTCGGTGCATAAGGTGGTAAATCATTTATTTGATTTGTGTATTTTGAAGGGTTCGTTTTTGATGCTTGAAATTCTGAACTTAAATCAAAATCTTTTACAAGTGCTTCAAAATGGGTTTTGTTCTGTGCCTCGTCTAAGCTCTCTGACTTTACAAAACTAAAACCTCCATCAGTTGTGAAGTAAATTTCTCCGCTCTCACTCTGAACAAAAATGTGCCTTGTGTTTCTTGCACTAACTGAAATCGATTTTACTGGTTCATCGAAAAAGTTGAAACCGTCTTTCAGCAAAACTGTCCATTCATAAGTTGGAACTCCACTTACTACACTTCTGTAAAGTGTTGCTTCTCCATTCTCAGGGTTAGTGATTCCAACCAAAACATAAGTTTCACTACTACCAGAACTTTGGTATCTTTTTGTGATTACTTTTTCATTTGAAAGGTAATTTTCAAATTCCGTGTAAGTTCTCGGAGGACTTTCACCAAAACAAAAACTTACTTGTAAAACGAAAATTAAAGCTACTTCTACTACTCTTAGTTTTGTTTTTAACATTTATTTTCTCTATTTTTTTAATGTTTTATTAACACAGTGAATTGAGAGCCTAACTTTGAGTGAGAATCTCAGAATTTTTTGAGACTCCGACTTATAGTCGAGTTCTCAATTAAATCATTTCAACAAAACCATCTTTTGGGTTTTACTAAGACTACCGTTTCTTAGACGGTACAAATAAACTCCTGAACTTACAGGATTCCCAAAATTATCAGTTCCATTCCAAACTACTGAACCAACTTTCTTAGTTAATTCAAATTCCTTAACCTTCTGACCCAAAACATTAAAAATTGTAAGAGTCGATTTCTCGTAATTCGTAATTTGTAATTCGTAATTTATCGTAGTTGTTGGATTAAATGGATTTGGGTAGTTCTGACTCAAAGAGAACTTATTTGGTAAGTTTTCTTTTTCTCCCAATTCAGTAATAACAGTATCAACCAAAACAACAAAACTTCTGATTGAATCAATTTGTTGGTTTGTGTGAAAAAGAAGTTCTGCTTCAAGAAGTGGTTGTGTCAAATCAAGTTGAATTTCGATTTGTTTGGTTGAATCAGGTTGAAGTGTAAAACTTGAATCTGAAAGTAAAGTTATCCAACTTGGAAGCTCTATTTGTGAAACTTCCAAATCAATTACACCTGTATTTCTAACTGTAAAGTTTGTGCTTAATTGACTTGGTAAAAACTGTGAATTGATTTTCAAAGTATCTGGTTCAAAACTCAAAAAAGGAAACTTGTAAAAACCTCGACGGAACCTTAGTTTTAATGACTCAAAAGGCGTTCCATTATCATCTACATAAACAACATAAAAAATACTGTCATCTACAGCAGTAGAATACCAAGGAGCTATTCCCAAATAGCTTGGAGCTTGTTGAGAAGCGAGTTGAACTTGAGACCAATTGTCTCCGTTATCTCTTGAAAACCTTGTTATCAAATAATCTTTTGGTGCATCACTTGGGTCAACAAAAGTAACAAAGACATTATTTTCGTGAGCAGTGAGTTGTTGTTGTTCAGCAACAGAACAACCATCAATCGAAAGACAAAGCAACCAATGAGGTGTAAAACTGTTTCCATAGTCATCACTTCGATTATAAACTGACCAATTTAAACCCTGCACAAAATGAAACTTACCCGAATGAAAATAAACATCAGGAAATTGTGCACTTGTCTGGTCACAAGGTGTTGGTGCATTACAATAAAATGTTGATTCCCAAGTATTACCTAAATCATAAGAACGAGAAATATTAGTTCCTGCAACTTGTGATTCACTTCCGGTTCTTGTAAGAAGTATTGAATTACCACCGATAGCAATTTTAGGAGTTTGAATTGATGCATAAATTGAGTCTGCAACTGTTTCGTAAGGTTGGAATGTCATTCCTGAATCAAAACTTCTTGCTTGAAAAATACTTCCACCAGCTCCACTTTCTTGGTAATCATAGGCTGTATCACTACGAGCTGTAAAACCAAAATGAGCTCCAAATGGATGTTTAACTGGTAAGTTCCAAGTTGTTCCTTTGTCTTGACTAATAAATAAATTTATTTGAGGATTCGGATGAGTTAATGTTGCATTTCCAGAATAAACATAAACATTGTTTTCAGAAACCACAATTTCAGGCACTCCTCCAATTGTATCTTCCAAAACAACATCAGGTTCAAAACTTACTCCGTAATCTGTGCTTCTGAAATATCTCAAAAGTTCATCTTCCATCACTGCTGCAATGTGAACAAAACCTGAATCATCAACTTCTATTCTTCCGTGCATAAATGCCAACCAACCTGAAGGAATGTTACTTGTAAGTAAAGTCTCTGTTGAATCCCATAAAATTGTGTCCCAAACTGTCGGTGCATAAGGTGGTAAATTATTTATCTGATTTGTGTATTTTGTTGGATTGATTTTCTCAGACTGAAACTCTGAACTCAGGTCAAATTCTTTTACAAGTGCTTCAAAAACTGTTTTATCATTTGGAGATTCTAAGGATTCTGACTTTACAAAACTAAAACCTCCGTCAGTTGTGAAGTAAATTTCTCCGCTCTCACTCTGAACAAAAATGTGCCTTGTGTTTCTTGCACTAACTGAAATTGCATTTACAGGCTCATCAAAAAAGTTGAAACCGTCTTTCAGCAAAACTGTCCATTCATAAGTCGGAACTCCACTTACTAAACTTCTGTAAAGTGTTGCTTCTCCATTCTCAGGATTAGTGATTCCAACTAATACATAAGTTTCACTACTACCAGAACTTTGGTATCTTTTTGTGATTACTTTTTCTCGTGAAAGGTAATTCTCAAATTCTGTGTAAGTTCTCGGAGGACTTTCACCAAAACAAAAACTTACTTGTAAAACGAAAATTAAAGCTACTTCTACTACTCTTAGTTTTGTTTTTAACATCAAACTTTCCTTAACGTTTTAATGTTTTATTCAAAACAATCTAAGGTTTATTTTGAATAAAGTAAAATTGCCAAATAGATTCTATACATTTTATTTTCAAATTCACTTGTCAATCCTAAACTCTGTTCTTAATTTTAGTGATGAAATTTCGTCAGTAGGTTAATAAAAAAAGTGTATGTAAAATGTCTGAAATCCTTTTTAATCGCTACCAAGTTCTTGAGACAATTCAAACAAAATCACAGAACAAACTTTACAAAGTAATTGACACTCTAACAGGTCAAATTCTTGCTTTGAAAAAGCTTAAAAACTTCACCGAGCCACAACTTAAAGAAGACTTTAAGTTTGAATTTGAGAAATTACAAACTCTGAACTCACCAAACCTTGTGAGAGTTTTTGACTACGGTTTCACACCCGAAGGAGAGACTTACTTTACAATGGATTTTGTTGAAGGAGTTCACGTTGACGAACTTTTCCCAAAACTTAAACCTGAAGGACAATCTTTACTCCTAAGGCAAATCGGTTGGGTTTTGCAATATTTACATTCGCAAAATCTGATTCACGGAGACCTCAAACCTGAAAATATTTTAGTTGTTGAAAAAGAAGGTTTTTACTCGGTTAGACTAATTGATTTTGGGCTTTCTAACTTTACCGACAAAACGAGAATTTCAGGAACTTTCGAATACTTACTTCCCGAAGAAATTGAGAAAAAAGACTTTACGCCAAAAGAAAAAGATTTTTATGCACTTGGGGTTACAATCGTAAAATCCCTTTTTGGCAAAACTCCTTTTGAATCAAAAAATCATAACGAAATTCTTAGAAAGAAAATTAACTACACAACTTCTGAAATCGAAGAATTAGTCAAAAATTCAGACAAAGTTTTTCGTCAGTTGATTTTGGAACTCATTCCACGTGAAAGAATAAAACGCCTTAAAAATTGGCAGGACTTTTTTAAGATTTTACAAGGCGATTTTAACGAACTTCAAAAAAGTAAAGACTTTCACAAAGAAAAGTTTACAGGAAGAGAACAGGAACTCGAAGCCTTAAAGAATTGTTACAACAAACTCTTTGAATCCAAATCTTCTTCTGTGCTTTTGGAAGGCGTTCTCGGAATCGGTAAATCAAGATTTCTTGCAGAGTTCAAGTCATTTTTGCAGCTGGAAGAAATGTTGGTTTTTACAGCAGATTCTTTAGCAAACTCGGGCGGAAATTTTTTTACTGCCAACAAAATCTTAACACAAATTCTTTACCAAAATGACTTTTCAGAGCTTCTTAGTGAGAAAAGGCAAGAAGTTTTGGCTAAAACTTTTGAAGCAATCGACAAAAATTCTACTGACGTAATTTCGTCAAACATTTATAAAGAAGAAGTTTTTCTTAACTTCTTTGAGTTTGCTCACGAGTGTTCTTTGGTTAGACCTTTTGTCATAATTTTGGACAACGCTCAAAACGAAGACGAAGGTGGAATTGAGCTTTGGAATTATTTTATTAAAAGGCTCAAAAGAAAATCTCGAACTTCAATTTTACTAATTTCCGCACAACGAGAAGAGGAAAAATCACCACTTTTAGAAAGATTTTTTGATGAAAGAATTACACTCAAAGAACTTACTCTAAAAAATGTTCAGGACTTTTTGGTTTCTGCAATTGGCGAAACTGACGCAAAGGAACTCGCCGAAGCAATTTTTGAAGAAACAAAAGGACACCCTTTACTTTTGGTGGAAACTCTCGGGTTTTTAATCCAAAATTTCGCTTCAAATTTTAAGGAAAACCTTAAGAAAATCCCTAAGGCTTTTGAGGAGATTGCCAGAAAAAGAATCGAAGTTTTGACAGAAGAAGAAACCGAACTTTTACAAGATTTATCAATTTTCGGAAATGGTTTTGAAAAAGAATGGGTAAAACAATTTTTCCACTCAAAAAGCATTGATTACTTGATTAGCTCTTTAATTCATTCCAAATTTTTGGAAGAATCTGAAAATACAATTGAATTCAAGCACCCGAAATTTCAAGAAATAATTTATGCAGGAATTCCTGACAATCAGAAAAAACAAAAACACTCTTTAGTCTCAACTTTTTTTGAACAAAATTTAATTGAACATTCCGAAGTTTTGGCTTTTCACCTTACTCGAAGTCAAGAGCCTGTAAAAGCAATTCCTTACATTTGGAAATCTTCTCAAAAGGCAATCAACACTTTTGCTTACTTGAATGCAAAAAACTACTTTATCGAAGCTGAAAATATTTTCTCTAAGACTTCTGGAAATAATAAAGACCTTCTTGATTTTGAGTATAATATTTTAGATTCATTTTATGAAATTGCTCAATACGTTAGCTTTGAAGGTCAGAAAGAACGCCTTCAGAAGAAATTAGAAATTGCACTGAAATTAAAAGAAAACAAACGAATCCTGCAAACTTACACACAAACTTGCAATTTCCATTCGCTTGTAGAACGGAACTTTGAACCTGTTGAAAAGCTTTACAAAGAAGCTCAAAAATACCTTCCGAAAGACAAGAACAGACCTTTTGCAGATTTATTACACGCAAAAGCAAGAGGCTTGAGTTTTCAAAATCCTGAAAGAATTAAGACTTTAAAAGAAGTTTTGGAAATCGCTTATGAATTGAATGATTTCGAACTTCAAAGTATTGTTTTGAACGACCTTGCAATTTCAGAATCAATGCTTGGTGAAGATTTTCAGGCATTAGATTTTTATGAAAAAGCTTTTGAGTGTGTTTTGAAGATTGGTTCAATGGCAGGAATTATCGCTGTAAAGATTAATCAAAATACTTTAATTGGGAAAATATTCTCACCCGAAATTGTTCATAAAAGTACTCAACAAACTTACGAGCAGTCTAAGAAGTCTGGGTTTTCTTTGCAAGAATTTTATGCTTGCCGTTACTACTTACGAAACAATATTTGGCTTCACAAGTTTGATAAAATTCTTCCTTTAGTCCAAGAATCGGAATTGCTTGCAGAAGAGTTTCAACACGAGTCTTTTTTGATTGAAACAAAAGTGGATTACGCAAAATATTACTTTGAACTTGGTTACTTTGAAAAGGTTTTGGAAATCGTTGAGCCTGTGATTCAAGGTGGCAACAGAATGGACTTTTACGACTCTTCTACTTTCAAAGTTTGTGTTTCAATGAAGGCAAAAATCCTTGAGCAAACAGGCAATTTTGAGAAAGCAAAAGAACTTGTTACTTCAGAAGAAATTAACTCTCAACTTTCCGATGGTTTGCAAGATTCTTTGAGAATTGATTTGGGTAAACTTCTTCTTTCAAACGGAAATTTAGAAGAAGCGGGAGAAATTTTCAATGAAGTTTTAAAAGGCAAAGTGGATAGAAATTTTGCCCAAAGAGAACATAAAACAAAATCATTTTTGGCAAGAATTCAAAACAACTTTGGGGAATCTGAAAATTTGGTAAGCAACAAATTTTTCTTTTCTCATTCAAAAATGGAACGTTGGGAAATTCTTTGGAATCATTACCAAATTGCAATTCAGACCAAACAAGACACAAATTTAATTAAAGAAATCTTGCAAGAACTTTTTGACTCTGTTTTACAAAGTGTTCCGAGCATTCAATCTAAAATGGACAGAAAGAACTTTCTTACTAAATCGGTAATGCCAAGCAAAGTTATTAATGAGTATTTTGAAATGCACTTTCCTCAAACTCCAGAAGAAGCAAAAGAAAAGTTCATTGAAGAAATCTCTGAAAGAAAAAGTCAGGTTTCAATTAATACTTCAGATACTTCAAAGAAATCACAACTTGAGAACTTTAACCTTGAAAAAATTGTCGAAATAAGTAGGATTTTGAATGAGTACTCTGAACCAAGCCTTGTCTTAAATAATTTGCTTGATTCTGCAATTTCTTACTTAAAAGCCGACAGAGGTTTGATAATTTTTTATGACAAAGAAACAGAAGGTTTTGTAGTAAAAGCTGGTCGGAATGTTGAAAAAGAAACAATTTCAGACGTAACAAAAATCTCACGTTCAATCGTCAAAAATGTTAGTGAAGGCGGAAATTCTATTTTCTCTTTCAAACTTGACGAAGACGAAAGATTTGCACAAAACGTCAGTGTTGTAAACTTAAAAATTCGCTCATTGCTTTGTGTTCCGCTTAAGAAGAACAAAGAAATTATTGGCACAATTTACCTTGACTCTTTAACTGAAAAGAAAACCTTCGTAGCCGAAGATGTTGACTTCCTTGAAACTGTCGGAAACTTAGCAGTAATTGCTTTGACAAATGCCGAAAGTTTTCAGAAAATTGCTAAAGAAAAAATCCGATTACAAAAGACTGTTGAAGAAAAATTCAGCTTCCACAACATCATTTCTCAAGATGAAAAAATGCTCGAAATTTTCAGTGAGTTAGTTGAAGTTGCCAAGACTGACATTTCAGTTTTAATAAACGGTGAAAGTGGAACAGGGAAAGAACTAATTGCAAGAGCAATTCACTTTCAGAGCCATAGGAAAGACAAAAATTTTGTAGCAATTGATTGTGGTGCAATTCCTGAAACGATGATTGAATCCGAACTTTTCGGACACAAAAAAGGCTCATTTTCAGGAGCAATTACTGATAAGAAAGGATTATTTGAAGAAGCTGATGAAGGAACGATTTTCCTTGACGAAATTACAAACACAAGTTTCTCTTTCCAAGCAAGGTTACTTCGTGTTTTACAAGAAAGAGAAATCCGTAGAGTCGGCGAAACAAATTACAAAAAAGTTAATGTTAGAGTAATTGCTGCTACAAATTTGGACATTCTCAATGCAATTGAAAAAGGAAATTTTAGAGAAGACCTTTACTTTAGGCTAAACAATTTCACAATTCCTTTACCACCACTAAGAGAACGAAAAGGCGACATTCCTTTGCTTGTAAATAATTTTGTAAAGGAATTTACTGAATCTTACGACAAGGAATTAACTGGAATCTCGGAGAGACTTTTGGACTATTTGCAGACTTTGGAATGGAAAGGAAATGTTCGTGAATTGCGTTCAGTAATTAGCGAAATGGTTCTTAAAGAAAAAGAGAAATTCCTAAGAGTAGAAAGTCTGCCAAAAAGAATTCGTATTTCTTACTCGACTCGTGAGAAGGCTGAGAAAGGTGCTTTGCCTTTAGAAATTGGTTTCGTTTCCCTTGATGAATGCCAAAAAATTTACATTCAAAAAGTCCTCGACTCGGTTGATAACAACCAAACTAAAGCCGCTCAAATTCTTGAACTCCCGAGACCAACTCTGAGGTCAAAAATGATAAAATTAGGAATAATTTGACAGTAAGCAGTAGGTATTCCAAATTTTCTGAAAAGAATTTGTCATTTGGGTGAAAGATTAGAAAAAAGATTGTTGGTTGAAGTCAGAACCACCGATTCTATTAATAATTATTCATTAATCATTAGTTTGTTCTTCTTGACGAATCTTCAAGTTTTCTACGGACGCTTTTACAAAATCTCTGAAAAGTGGGTGGCAGCTTGTTACACGACTTTTTAACTCAGGGTGAAATTGTGTTGCAACAAACCAAGGGTGTTCTTTGAGTTCCAAAATTTCAACCAAGTTTTGCTCTTCCCAAATTCCTGAAAAAATCACTCCATTCTCTTCAAAATCTTCTCTGAATTTGTTATTGAACTCGTAACGATGTCTGTGTCTTTCAGTAATTACTTCTCTTCCGTAAGCTAAATGCGTTTTTGTGTTCTGTTTTACGTGACAAATGTAAGAGCCAAGTCGCATCGTTCCGCCCATTTTCTTGATTGATTTTTGGTCTTCCATTAAATCAATAACTTTGTAACGTGAACGTTTTTGAAATTCGCCACTTGTTGCATTTTTAATTTTACAAACATTTCTTGCAATTTCAATTGCTGCTAATTGAAGTCCGAGACAAATCCCAAGGAAGGGAACATTATTTTCACGAGCAAATTTTATTGCTTCAATTTTGCCTTCAGTTCCACGAATTCCAAAACCACCTGGAACTAAGATTCCATTAAATTTTCGTAAATGTGCTTTGACATTTTCAGAATTAATATTTTCAGAATCAATGAGTTTGACTTCAATTTTTGAATTGTTTTCTACACCTGCGTGAATGAACGATTCAAGAATACTTTTGTAAGCATCAGGCAATTCAGCATACTTTCCGACTACTGCAATTTTTAAGTGGTAAAGTGGATTGGTAATTTTGTCAACAAATTCGTTCCAAGCGTCAAGAACAGGTTCGTGGCATTTTAACCGAAGTCTTTTTGTTACGATCTTATCTAATCTTCCACCTTTAAGAATTAGTGGAACTTTGTAAATTGAATCTGTATCGAAACACTCTACAACGTTGTCTTTTGGAACATTACAAAAGAGTGCAATTTTTGCTTTCATTTCTTTTGTAAGAAGTCGTCTTGGAGTTCTGCAAACGAGAACGTCAGGTGTGATTCCGATTTCACGAAGTTTTTGGACACTGTGTTGAGTTGGTTTTGTTTTGACTTCTCCAGCTGCTTGAATCCAAGGAACAAGTGTTAAATGAATGAACATTGAATTATCGTTTTCCAAAGCAAATTGTCGAATCGCTTCAAGAAAAGGAAGGCTTTCAATATCTCCAACTGTTCCACCAATTTCAGTGATGACAACGTCAAAATTTTCATTTTGTGGTAAATCGGTAATAAAATTCTTGATTTCGTCAGTGATGTGAGGAATGACTTGAACAGTTGCTCCAAGGTAATCTCCTCTTCTCTCTTTGGAAATTACACTGTTGTAAATTTGCCCTGTTGTAATATTATTTTTTCGGCTCATATTTGTACCGATAAAACGTTCGTAATGTCCTAAATCAAGGTCGGTTTCAGCTCCGTCTTCAGTAACGTAAACTTCTCCGTGTTGGTAAGGACTCATAGTTCCAGGGTCAAGATTTATGTAAGGGTCAAATTTTTGGATTGTAACTTTTAAACCGCGTGCTTTCAGAAGCATTCCGAGAGAAGCTGAGACAATTCCTTTTCCAAGTGCGGAAATTACTCCTCCTGTTACAAAGATGTATTTGGTTTTGTGTCGTGAAGCCAATTTGAATCCCCAAAATAAATTATGATTAAACTATGATTTTCTTTCAAAAATTTAGTGAAAATTTTTTATAAAAAATTCGGCAAAAATTACAACAAGCACTTTTATTCTGCAAGTAGAGTTTTGAAAATTTTCTAATTTCCTTCTTGAACAACTTTCGGAACTTTAAAAAAGCCATTTTGTTTTTCAGGAGCATTTTGCAAACTCTGTTCTTTCGTTAAAGAAGGAATATTTTCATCTTTCCTCAAGACATTTTCCGTTGGATTAATCGAGTCTAAAGTCTCAACTCCACTTGTGTCAACTTCTTCAAGTTGTTCGATATAACCTAAGATTTTGTTCAAATCTTTGTCGAATGTTTTTAACTCTTCTTCTGAAAATTCGAGTTTTGCTAATTGTGCAACTTTTAAAATTTCTTCTTTTGAAATCGCCATTTTACTCTTCATCCTTCAATGATTCATCAGTAATGATTTGAGTTGGAGCATCTTGCCAAAGCCTTTCAAGGCTGAAAAACTCTCTTTGGTCTTTCTGAAAAATGTGAACAACGAAATCCACGTAATCTAACAAGACCCAAGTTAAATTGTTAAAACCTTCGATATTGATTGGGTTTTCTCCGTATTCAAATTTTAATTGGTCAGCGACATTTTCTGCGATGGCTTTTACTTGCGTAGTTGAATCTGCCGAGCAAATTACAAAAAAGTCCGTTACTGTTGTTAAAGGTCTTAAATCTAAAATTTTTATGTCATTCGCTTTTTTATCCAAAGCGAATTGTGCAGCTAATTTAGCAGTATCGGAAGTATTTAGTTCTATCAAAACTTTTCCTTATTTTTGAATGGTTTTAAAGACTTGTAGTCTTTTCCAATAATTATTGTTACATCTAAATATAAATAGTCATTAATTTGTTGAATCACGTTATCGTAAGGCACATTCAATGCGTAAGCAACTTTTTCTGCATTACGAACTTTGCCTTTTCTGTCAATTATTATCGTTGATTCAAAATTATAATCTTCAGCGTTTCCTTCACTGACGACATCATAATCCAAAGTTCTCAAATAATTTCGACATTCGTTTGCAAGCCCATCTGTTCCACTTCCGTTCAAAACCTGAACCTCAATTGGCTTTTTTTTATCGTTTTTAGAGTCAACAGGTGGATTCTGAATTCTTTTAACAAAGGTAATCGAGAAAAAAACAGATACCACAACCAACGAAAGAATTAAAGTATTAAGAAAGAGTTTTTTTGTATTTATTTTTGTCATTAAAATTTTGCATTAAGTTACTTGAAGTTTAAAAATAAGCAATTTTTTTTATTTTAACATTTTCAATTTTTCTCTTGCTTTAATTGTTTGCCCGAAGTAAATTTTTCTTTAGATTTCTCCTAAGGTTAAGGGTTAGTGGAAAAGAAAAGAGGTTTGAGACCTCAAAGTTTTAGCCTCTTTTCTTTTTTCCCTTTTTTTCCAAAATTCAATTCTAATTTTTATGTCAAAAATTCTCTTTGTAATGCTTGGTGGTAGCTTTGGTGCTTTAGCAAGATATTTTGTTTCAACCTCCAAGATTTTTGAGAGTTCTTTCCCTTTCGGAACTTTAACTGTGAATTTAATCGGTTGCTTTCTGATAGGATTTCTTTTTAATATTTTTGAACAAAACAATCTTTTAGCAAACTATAAGTTTTTGATTTTAGTAGGCTTTTTAGGTGCATTTACAACATTTTCAACTTTTGCATTAGACACTTTTAATTTGTATAGAATTGGTGAAGTAAGACTTGCTTTGCTTTATTTTATGGGAAATAATATTGGTGGAATTCTACTCGTCTTTTTAGGTTTTTTATTCTCTAAGTATGTCTTTGATTCTCTTGAGATTATGAAATAGTTTTTTTCAAATTACATAATTATTTTCCTTTGAGAAAAATAAAAAATCCCGTATAATGTTTGACTGATTCAAATAGACTTATGCATTTATTTACATTTTTTAGAACTTTAGGTTAGGAACTTACAAGTAAGTGGACTCGAAAAACTATACCGTACTAATCATTGAAGACGAATATTATTGCCAACAAGCAATTAAAAGAATGGTCGAAAAAGAAGGCTTAAAAGCTATAGGAACACCTTCTGGTAATCGTGGTTTAGAATACCTTAATGATGAAAATATTGACTTAGTTGTTCTTGATTTAGTTTTACCTGACACCGACGGTTTGAGTATTTGTAAAACAATAAAATCTAATGCTAAAACATCTCACATTCCTGTAATTATGAGTACTTCTAAAGACAATCTTGAAGATATTATCAAAGGATTTGAAGCAGGAGCAGATGACTACATTACAAAACCCTTCAAATCTCTTGAGTTGATTGCAAGAATTAGAGCAATGATAAGAACAATTGCTTTACGTCGTGAATTGTTGGAAAAAGAGAAACTTGACTTTATTAACCACATTACTGGTGCTATTGCTCACGAAATAAGTCAACCACTTACAACAATTCTCGGAAACTTAGAGCTTGTAAAAATTAAGGGCGAAGAGATAAACCCTGACTCAAAAAGATTTGAAACTCTTTACAACAACTCTAAAAGAATTGCCGAAATTTTAAAGCAACTCGGAAATATTGATAAACCTGTTTTAAAGACCTATATTCAAGGCACTGAAATTATAGACCTCAAAAAATCTTCCTCAAGCAGAGACGGAATTACCGAAATTTTTCATAAGCAAGAAAATGACTCGAAGAAAAGCCGTCAAAAAACTTCTTGAAGTTTCAATCCAAAATTTTGACCTAAAAGGTCAGATGATTTCCACTTTTGAAGAAGATAAATTATTAAAAATAAATAAATTAGGTATTCTTCCACAAGACAAACTCATTGCAGAGGTCGGAAGAAAAAGAAAAGGCTTTTACCAAGCTTACCCAAAAGAAATTCTTCAAAAATCTCCTTTAGCAGTAGAAGCCAAATGTCGATACTTTGGCGAATGTGGTGGCTGTCGTTTACAAAATTTAGATTACGAAAAGCAAGTCTTTTACAAATGGCAAGCTCTGCGAAACTTGCTTGACGAAAGTGGGTTTGCAAATCTAAAATTAGAAGAATTCATTTTAGCAGAAAATATTTTTTACTACCGCAATAAAATGGAATTCAGTTTTTCGCCTTACAAATGGTACTCTGAAAAACCCGAAGAACTTCCTGAAAATGATTTTGCACTCGGCTTCCACGCTCCTTCAAGTTTCAAGAAAGTTTTAGACCTCGAAGAATGTCATTTGCAATCACTTGAGTCCACGGAAATTCTAAAAGTCGTCAGAAAATTTGCCCTCGAAAAAAATCTCAGACCTTACGACTTTGAAAAACACACTGGAACTTTACAATTCCTAATTATTAAAGAAGGAAAGTTTACAAAAGAAAGACTTGTGAACTTAGTTACCTCACCAATTGAAAGTGAAATTTTTCAGGAACTCGCAGAAAGAATCGCTCAAGCAGTTCCGTCCACAACAGGCATTTTACATTCTATAAACGAAACTCTTTCAAGTGCTGCAAACTTGAGTAGAACAACATTACTAAAAGGTAAAGAAACAATCTTTGAGCAAATCGGCGATTTCAAATTCAAGATTTCGGCTTCATCATTTTTCCAAGCAAACACAGAACAAACCAAAAAACTTTACTCTGCAATCGCTGAATTCGGTAATTTTACAGGCAAGGAAAAAGTCTTAGACCTTTACTGTGGAGCAGGAACAATTTCAATTTTCATTGCAAAACTCGTCGAAAGAGTAATCGGAATCGAAATTATTCCAGAAGCAGTCGAAGATGCGAAATTCAATGCAAAATTGAATGGAATTACGAACTGTGATTTTTTCAAAGGAGATGTAAAAGACAAGCTCGGAGAACGGATTCTCAAAATTGCTGATGTTTTGATTCTTGACCCTCCAAGAGCAGGAATGCACCCAAAAGTTCTTGAAAAAATCCTAAGCGTAAAACCTAAAAAAATCATTTACGTTTCTTGTAATCCAAAATCATTTGTTCAAGACCTCAAAAGTATTTCTCAATTTTACACAGTTGAAAGAATGCTTCCTTTCGACCTTTTCCCTCACACACCTCATTCTGAACTTCTGGTGGAATTAAAAATTAAAAATTAAGAATTTTCAATTCTTGAAGATTCTAGTTTTAGTTAACCTAAACAAAAATTTATTAATCATTAGTCATTAGTCGCGAATCATTTTTATATTGTCTTTTGAAAATCAAAACTTACAATAGGTGAAAAATGGATTCTATTCAAAATCAGCTTGACCAACGTTTAATCGAAATTTCTGACCTTTTTGAGATTAGCCAAACCCTAAATTCTTCTTTGAATCTAAAATCCGTTCTTGATAATATTCTTCTGACTTCGATGGGAAAAATGATGTTGAGTAAAGGATTAGTTTTACTTTCCGAAAATGGTAACGATTTTGAAATAGTAACAGCAAAAGGAATTCAGAGGGAATTATTACACAAAAGAATTCACTTAAATAAAATCCCACAAAATGTAACCAAAGTTTCTGAGAAAGAAACTGACGAAGATTTTACAGAATTTCTTGAAAGCAGAGGAATTGAAATTCTTGTTCCGATTTACTCACGTTCTTCAATTCTCGGTATCCTTTGTTACGGAAAAAAATTAATCAAAAGTTACACAGAACAAGATTTGGAATTTCTCGAATCTCTTGCAAACATTGCAGGAACAGCGATTCAAAACAGTTTAGTTTATGAAAAACTTCGAGTTTCAAATAATTCTTTGGACAAAAAAATCCAAGAACTGAACACACTGTTTGATGTAAGTGGCGAACTTAACTCAACTCTTGACGAAGCTAAAATCCTAAAACTGATGAGCTACGTTGTGATGGGTCAAACTTTAGTAAACGTCTTCGTTGTCGCTCACACAGTCGGAGATTCTTTGCAAATTGTTCACCGAAATTCCGTTGCAGAAATTGACTTTCCCGAGATTGTCAAAAAGCAAATTTCAAACTTGAAAAAACCAACCTACTCTAAAGAACTTTGTGAAGAGACAAAAAAGTGGTTCACTGAAAATAAATTTTCGCTTGCAGTTCCAATGCTCAAAAACGGTGAAGTTCACGGAGCAATTTTACTTGGCAACAAACTTGACAACTCGGATTTTTTGGAAGAAGATTTACACTTTCTCACAACACTTTCAAACATTGCGATTACTGCTTTGGAAAACGCAAGGCTTTTTGCAGAAACTCTTGAGAAACAGAAAATCGAAGAAGAACTTGCCTTAGCACGTAAAATCCAAGAAAAACTTTTGCCTCCCAAATTGCCTACTGTAAACGGTTTTGACATTTACGGAATGAACATTTCTTCAAAGCAAGTCGGAGGCGATTACTACGATTTTATAAAATTAGACGAAGATAGATTTTTGCTCACAATCGCTGATGTTTCAGGCAAAGGTTCGCCAGCTTCTTTGATTATGGCAACTCTTTACTCGGCAATGAGAGCAATGATTGACTACGCACAAGACCTCAAGGAACTTACCGAAAAACTCAACACTTTGATTTTCGATGCAACGGATTACGACAAATTTGTAACTTTTTTCGTTTGCATTTTGAACACCAAAACAGGAGATTTTGAATACGTAAACGCAGGACATAACCCTCCATATTTGGTAAAAGAGAACAACGAAATTATCGAACTCAACAAAGGTGGAACGATTTTGGGAGTACTTAGACAAATGAACTACGAAAGTGCAAAAATTAAGCTCACAAACGGTGATTTATTTTTTGCATTCACAGACGGAATTGTTGAGGCTTTAGACGCAGATGAAGAAGAATACGGAGAGGAAAATCTCAAAGAATTTTTAATTTCTAACAAGAATTTGGAAATCTCAGAAATCAGCAAAAAGATTGTCCGAACAATTGCAGAGTTCACAAATTCAGATTCTTTCGCCGACGATATTACATTAATTTCAGTTCTCAAAAAAAGGTAAGCTGATTTGCAGAAATTTATTCTTTTCATACTCTTAACATTCACAACCCAACTCGCTTTTTCACAGTCTCACTACGAAAAAGCGGCTAAACATTTCGAAAATGCAAAATACCACTTGGCAATTGAAGAAGCAGAGAAAGGAATAAAGTCTGGCGACCAAAATCCTGAACTTTTACACCTAAAACTTGTTGCTGAATCTTACCAACTTTTCGCTCAAAATAACTTAGTGGAAGCCAAAAAATCATTTGAAAAATCTGTCGAAAAATTCCCGACAAGCTTCTTTGGAAATTACGGTTTGGGTCTTGTCTGTTCAGAAATGTTAATTCACACTGAAGCAATTCCGGCACTCAAAAAAGCATTTGAACTGAACTCACAAAATCCTGAAGTTACTTACAACCTTGCGAATGTTTACCGTTCACTTGGAGACAATGCAAATGCCCAAAAATGGTTTAAGAAAACTTTAGAAATCAATCCTAATTTCGCACAAGCAAACTTAGGACTTGGAATTTTGGACTACCGAAAAGGTAATTTTGCAGAAGCTGAAAAATTTTACAGAAAAGCCTTAGGCAAAAATTCAGAGATTCCAAAACTTCATTTTCGTTTGGGACAAACCTTACTAAAGCAGGAAAAAATTCCCGAAGCAATTGCTGAAATTACAAAAGAAATTGAACTTTTCCCCGAAACGCTTGAGGCTTACAACTTACTCGGAAAAGCCTACATAAAAGCAGGTGAAATTCGCGGAGCAGACAGAGCTTTCAAACTTTTCAAAAAACTTCAACCACTCCAAGACAGACTAAACTTATTCACTCTTGCACTAAAAGTTTCTCCGAACAATCCACAGAATCACGCAAACCTCGCAAAATTTTACTACAACGCTTACAACAATAAAAAAGCTGAAGAAAGTTACAAAAAAACCATAGAATTAGATTCCAACTTTTCAGAAGCTCATCTTGGTTTGGGAATGGTTTTGTTTGAGGAGAAAAAAAACTTAGAGGCAATCAAATCATTTCTAAAAACTATTGAACTTAACCCAAACGATAGCAGAGCTTACGTTTACTTAGCTTCGGTTTACTTCGAGACAAACACAAATTTGGACGAAGCAAAAAGCCTCACTGAAAAAGCAATTCAATTAGAACCAACTGCTCCTGCTTTCGACACTTTAGGTTTGATTTACCTAAAACTTGGCGACAAAGTAAAAGCTCGTGAGAATTTTCAAAAAGCCATAAACTTAGCACCAACAAACAAAGCCTACCAACAACACTTAGGAATGACAATTAGTAAAGAACAGTGAAAAAGTTGAGCAAATCTCAATTCTTTTTATTAATCATTAGTCATTAATTATTAAACATTATTCTTGTAAGAAATAACTAAAATTTTTACCTTTAGCTTGCTTTTACGAAAAAGAGATTTTTCAAAAAAATAGGAACAAAAATGGACGATTTAATAAAATATCGCAGTCAATTTCCGATTTTGGAAAACACTGTTTATATGATTTCAAACTCACTTGGTGCAATGCCGAAAACTGTTTTTGACAAAATGCACGAATACGCAGAAACTTGGGCAACCCGTGGAGTTCGTGCTTGGGCAGAAGGTTGGTGGGAACTTCCGATTAAAGCTGGAGAAAATATCGCCAAAATTCTCAATGTAAATCCTGGCGAAATCACAATGCACCAAAACGTAACAATCGCAGAATCAATTATTCTTTCTTGCTTCGACTTCAAAGGCAAACGAAATAAAATCGTTTATACCGATATGAATTTTCCTTCTGTGATGTATTTGTTTGAAGCTCAAAAAGCAAACGGTGCAAAAATCGAAATGGTGAAATCTGACGACGGAGTTACTGTTGACACACAAAAATTACTTGATGCGATTGACGAAGAAACTTTACTTGTGCCAATTTCTCACGTTCTTTTCAGAAGTTCTTACATTCAAGACGTAAAAGCAATTATCGCAAAAGCTCATTCAGTTGGTGCAAAAGTAATTCTTGACACTTACCAATCTGCCGGAACTGTTCCTGTTGACTTGAAAGCTTTGAATGTTGACTTTGCAGTTGGTGGGGTTTTGAAATGGCTTTGTGGTGGACCTGGTGGAGGATTTCTTTACGTAAGAAAAGATTTGGTTTCAGAACTTGAACCAAAATTTAGAGGTTGGCAAGGAGATTCTGACCCTTTTGCTTTCCGAGTTGGCGAGATTGATTTCAAACCTGACTCTTGGAAATTTCTCAACGGAACTCCTGCAATTCCGACTCTTTACGCAACTCAAGAAGGTCCGAGAATTATCAATGAAGTCGGAGTTGATAATATTCGTAAAAAGTCAATTCACCAAACTGAAATTTTGATTAGACTTGCTGACGAAAATGGTTTTCAAGTTACAGTTCCAAGAGAATCTTCAAAACGTGGCGGAACAGTTGCCTTCGATTTACCGAATGCTTACCCAATTGCAAGAGAATTGAACGACCGAGATTTTGTAATTGATTACAGACCAAAAGCTGGAATCAGAGTTTCACCTCACTTTTACACAAAAGACGACGAGCTTCACGCAATCGTTGACGAGATTAAAGAAATTATCAAAACAAAGGCTTACGAAAAACACTTAAACGTAAAGTCTGTTGTAACTTAGAAAGGCTACAAAATGTTAGACCGAGAACTAATAAAAAAAGAATTAGACTTAATTCCAGAAGAGCAATTAGATGCAATTTACAATTTGCTTAAAACATTAAACAAGTCTCATCAAGGAAATATTCAAAAACCTAAAATCAATCTTCCTTCGCTGAAATTAGGCAAAGAAATGGATAAAATGGATATTCGTAAAGAAGCAAATGAGTAAAATTTTAATTGATACAAACATTATGATTTATTCAATAAATGAAGAATCTATTTTCTATGAAGCCTCAAGAAATTTATTGAATAACTCTGAACATTCTTTTTTTATTAGTTCGAAAAATGTTTCCGAATTCTTGGCAGTCGTTACAAAAAAGATAAAACAGCCTCTCTCTGTTACTAAAGCTTTGGAGATAATCGAAAATTTCCTAACATTTTCGACCTTAATTTATCCTAATAATTTTAGTTTTTTCTTTTTTCAAGTTTTACTCAGGAAATACAATCCAAAAGGCTTAAAAATTTACGATTTCGAAATTGCAAGTATTGCTTTAAGTAATGGAATTAACCAAATCGCAACAATTAATAAAAAAGATTTTAAACAGATTGACGAAATTGAATTGGTCAATCTTTCTTAAAAACACAAAGGCAAAAAATGATAACCAAAGAACAGGTTCTTAAAGCACTCAAATTCGTTCAATATGCAGGAATGCAAAAAAATATTGTTGATTACGGATTTGTAAAAGATTTAGAAGTTGACGAAAATGGCAAAGTAACTTTCAGAATCGTCTTCACTACAAATCAAAAACAAATCGAAGAACCTCTCAAAAAAATGATTCTCGAAAACCTTGCAGATGAGGACATTACAAATGTTGAAGTAACAATGGACATCACTTTAGCTGATGCACCCAAACCTCCTTCTCAAGAACAACCGAAACAACCGCAAAAGCCACAACCTCCAGGACCAATTGACAAAGACCCAAGTATGATTCCTCAAGTTAGAAATACTTTGCTCGTTTCAAGTGCGAAAGGTGGAGTTGGGAAATCAACTGTAAGTCTAAACCTTGCTTTGGCTCTGGCAAAGAAAGGAATGAAAGTTGGGCTTTTAGACTCAGACATTTACGGTCCAAGTTTGCCGATTATGACAGGTCTTGAAGGAAAACAACCAAAATCAGACGGCAAGCAAATTGAACCTCTTGAAAAATTTGGAATCAAATTAATGTCAATCGGATTTTTGGTTTCAAAAGACGATGCTCTTATTTGGAGAGGTCCAATGGTAATGCAAGCTGTTCAACAACTTCTCAAAGATGTAAATTGGGGCGACCTCGATTACTTAGTAATTGATTTACCTCCCGGAACAGGTGACACACAACTCACTTTTGCACAGAAATTAAATATTTCAGGGGCGATAATCGTAACAACTCCTCAGGACGTTGCCTTGATTGACACAATTCGTGGAATTGATATGTTTAATAAAACTAATGTTCCGATTATTGGCTTAATTGAAAATATGAGTTATTTCCTCTGTCCAAGTTGTGGCAACAAAGATGAAATTTTTAGCTCTCAAGGAGCAAGAAAACAGAGTAAAGAATTGAGTATTCCGTTTTTAGGAGAAATTCCTCTTAATTTAGAAGTTCGAGAAGGTGGCGACAACGGCGAACCTGTTGTAATTGGAAAACCAGACTCTGAAATTTCAAAAGTGTTTTTGAGTTGTGCAGATAACGTAATTGAAGCACTTCCAAAAGATGGAAAAGCATCTAAAAAAGGCCTTCTCTCAAAAATGAAATCACTCCTTAATTAATCTTTTGTCTGCGAGAGTTTCAAATTTTCGCAGACTCTTTTTTAGAAAGATATTGAGGTTTTAAACTAATTAGACGACAGGCAATTCAATTGTAACAACTGTTCCTTGTTGGTTCAGACTATCAATTTCGACGTTTCCGCCGAAATGCTTGACCTTTTGATAAACTAACCAAAGTCCTAAGCCTGTTGCTTTTGTGCCTTTTGTTGTAAAAAATGGAGTAAAAACTTTATCAATAAATTCATTTGGAATTCCTTCTCCGTTATCAGCAAAACTAATCCGAATTACACCGTTTACCTTTTCCAAATTAATTGTTACTTCGATTGACTTTTTAATTGAAGCTTCAACAGAGTTTTCGATTAGAGCGTCAAAGCATTCAGCTAATTGCTCGTCTTGTCCAATCACTTCGTCCGTAATTTCTTCGCCAGTAATATTAATCGTAACATCAGAATGCCTCGAAGGTAGTTGATTTATAAGTAAACCAATGTCAACTTTGTCGTTCACACTAACAAATTCAGAAGTGTATTCGCTTAACTTTGTTGCGATTTCAAGGACTCTTTCAAGGCTTTCTTTTAAAACTTGAAGTTGTTCTGCTTCTTCCTCTTCAAGTTTATCTGCAAGAGCTTCTTCAACAAAATCTCGTGTCCAAATTGCTGCTGTGATTCTGTTTACTAATTTATCTTTCAGTCCTTCGACAAGCTCAAGAATTGATTTTTGCTTTTCGTATTCTTTCTCTTTCCTAAGAGCTTCTTTGATTTTGAAGGCTCTTTTTACAGAAATCATAATTTCTTCAATTGTAAAAGGTTTACGAATAAAATCGAAAGTTCCTTCTTTCATTCCTTTAATTGCCAAATCTAAGTCAGCAAAACCTGTTATCAAAATTATGTAAGTCGATGGTGAAACATTGTTGACTTTGTTGCAAATGTCAAAGCCATCGTATTTAGGCATTTTTATATCTGTGATTACCAAATCAAATTCTTCTCTGTCAAGAATCTGCATTGCTTCTTCTGAATCCGTTGTGCTAACTGTGTCGTATTCGAGCGAAAGGAAACTGTCTAAAACATTACAAATGTCTTTTTCGTCATCAACAATGAGAATTTTAGGTTGTCTTTTACTTAAAACTTCAGTCATTAAGATTAACTCGTCAATTTTTTGATTTCACTAAAAACCTGGTTAATATTTTCTGCAAAGATAAAATCTAAACCTACTAAGTATTCTTCTTTAACTTCATAAAGTTCTGCTTTATTTCTAAAAGGTAAAATCACTTTTGAAATTCCTGCTCTTTTCGCTGCAAGAACTTTTTCCTTAATCCCGCCAACAGGAAGCACTTTTCCTTTAATTGTAATTTCGCCAGTCATCGCAAGATTTGAAGGAACAACTTCTTCTTTAATTAAAGAGAACAAAGCCGTTGCAATTGTAATTCCCGCAGAAGGTCCATCTTTCGGAACTGCTCCAGCAGGAAAATGAATGTGAAGATCGTTTTGACTAAAAAAGTCGGTTGGAATTTTGAGTGCTTCTGCACTTGCTTTCAAAAAACTCAAAGCAGCTTGTGCAGATTCTTGCATCACATTTCCGAGTTGCCCTGTAAGAGTTAGTTTACCTTTTCCAGCCATTTTATTTGCTTCGATAAAAAGAATGTCTCCTCCAACCGCTGTCCAAGCTAAACCTGTAACAACTCCGGGAAGATTCGTTCTTTCCGCAATTTCATTGATGAACTTTGGCGAGCCAAACATTTCTTCAATTTTTTTAGCTTTGATAGTTCTTGGACTTCTTTTCCCTTCAGCAACAAGTCTTCCGATTTTTCTAAAGACACTGTTGATTTTTGAGGAAAGTTGCCTAACACCAGCTTCACGAGTGTAATCAGAAATTATTATTTTTATCGCATCATCTTCTAAAGTAATTTTTCTTTTGCCCAAACCTGTCGCTTCTTTTTCCTTTGGGATAAGGTAACTTTTGGCAATTATCACTTTTTCTTCAAGAGTATAACCCGAAATATTAATTATTTCCATTCTGTCTCTTAAAGGTCCAGGAATTGTGTCAACAACATTTGCTGTTGCAATGAAAAGTATTTTTGAAAGATCAAATTCTGTATCTAAATAGTGGTCTGCAAAAGTGTTGTTTTGCTCAGGGTCAAGAACTTCAAGCAAAGCAGAAGAAGGGTCGCCTCGATTGTCTCTTCCAAGTTTGTCGATTTCGTCAAGCATAATTACAGGATTTCGGACTTCGACTTTACGAAGGTTTTGCAAAATCCTTCCCGGCAAAGCTCCGACGTAAGTTCTTCTGTGTCCACGGATTTCCGCTTCATCGTGAACTCCGCCAAGTGAAATTCTCGCAAATTTTCTACCCAAAGCCAAAGCAATTGATTTTCCGACAGAAGTTTTACCAACTCCAGGAGGTCCAACCAAACAAAGAATTGGTCCTTTCATATCTTTTTTTAATTTGCGAATTGCCAGGAACTCAATGATTCTTTCTTTGACTTCTTCCAAACCGTAGTGGTCTTTTTCCAATTGTTTTTCCGCATCAAGTAAACTCCAGTCGTCAGAAGTTTCTTTGTTCCAAGGCAATGAAATCATCCAATCAAGGTAATTTCTTGCGACTGAGTATTCGGCAGAACTTTGGTGCATTCGAGAAAGGTTTTTCAATTCACGTAAAGCGTATTCCTCTGCACTTTCAGGCATTTTGGTTTCAAGAATTTGTTTCTTTAGCTCTTCGTGTTCAGCAGAAACATCATTTTCTTCGCCAAGTTCTTTGCGGATTGCACGAAGCTGTTCACGCAGCAAAAATTCTCTTTGGGATTTTCCTAACTCTGTTTCAACATCTTCTTGAATTTTTGAGCCAAGTTCCAAAACTTGCAATTCTTGCGTTAGCCAACCAATAATTTTTATGAGTTTGTCAGGAACAGACACTGTCTCGAGTAATTCTTGTCTCTGTTTGAGATCTAGATTAACGTGAACTGAAATCATATCTGCTAATTTATCTGGAGATTTTATTTCTAAAATTAAACTTAAAATCTCATCAGGGAAATCAGGTATAAGGGAAACAAAATTCTTAAAGTAATTTACTAAACTTCTTGTTAGAGCTTCAAGTTCAACCGCTTTGCCAACATTTTTATTTTTTAATATTTTTACTTTAGCTTCAAAATATTCATCTTTTTCTGTTATTTGTGTAGCTTTAAATCGTTTAATTCCTTGAATCAAAACTCGTTGAGTTCCATCGGGGAATTTCAACATTTTCAAAACATTTCCAACACAGCCAACTTTGTAGAGGTCTTTTTTGGTTGGTTCTTCGATTGCAGGGTTTTCTTGAGCAAGGAAGCCAACAAGTTTATCGGAAATCAAAGCCTTGTTAACTGCATCAATTGATTTTTTTCTCGCAATTGCCAACGGCAAAAGAACTCCTGGATAAAGCACAATTCCTCTTAAAGGAACAATTGGCAAAATCGCTGGAATTTTTTCCGTGCTATCACTTCCTGAAATTTGTACTGAAAATTCGCCTTCCATTCTGAACCAATAACTTTCTACTTTTCTACTATAATTTCTATTTCTTTATAACTTTTGGACTTTGGTTTGAGAATTGTAATTTCCAAAAACCCATTTTTATAATTTGCATTAATCTGTTGTTTATTCACTCGAACTGATAGTTCAATCGCTCTCTCAAAGTAACCGTAACCTATTTCGATTTGGTGAACTTTTGTTTTTAAATTATTTGCTACGTTTTCTTTACGAATTCCACTTACAATTAATCTTTTATCTTCCAAAATCAATTTTATATCATCTTGTGAAACACCTGCAACTTCGATTTGAATGAAAATTTCATTCTCATTTTCCCAAACATCAGTAGGAGGAAGCCAAGTTGAATTTGAAAATAGTGAATTTACAGGATTAGGGATTAAAATCTCAAGAATCGCTCTACTAAATTCATTTTTTAAATCTTGGGAAAGTTCGAAATCTTCATCGTAGTTCATAAAAATACTCGAAATATTTATAAAAAAATTAGGGAATAACTAAAAGCTATTCCCTTTAACTTTGGAAATCTAAATCTATACTCCTAAAGAGCCGATTAAGCCTTTTACAGCTTCGCAGGATTTATTTAAAGCTGTTTGTTCTTCATCTGTCAATGTAATTTCAACAATTTTTTCGATTCCATTTTTACCTAGCTTGACAGGAACTCCAACATAAATTCCATCTTGTCCATACTCACCTGAAAGCATAGCAGCACAAGGAAGAATTTTTTTCTTGTTTTTAACAATTGAACGAACCATTTCGACCACTGAACTTGAAGGAGCGTAGTAAGCACTTCCTGTTTTCAAGAACGCAACAATTTCAGCACCACCGTTACGAGTTCTGTCAACAATTGCTTCGATTCTGTCAGCTGGTAAAAGGTCTGGAAGTGGAATTCCTGCAACTGTTGTGTAACGTGGGAGAGGAACCATTGTGTCTCCGTGTCCACCAAGGACAAAAGCGTGAACATCTTCAACTGAACAATCTAATTCCAAAGCTATGAAAGAACGATATCTTGCAGCATCTAAAACTCCAGCCATTCCAAAAACTCTATGTGGAGATAGTCCACTAACTTTAAGAGCAACGTAAGTCATTGCATCAAGTGGATTTGAAACAACGATAATTATTGGATTTGAGCTGTATTTCATAATTTGTTCAGTACAACTTTTTACGATTGCTGTATTTTTAGCAAGAAGGTCATCGCGGCTCATTCCAGGTTTTCTTGGAAGACCTGCAGTAATAACAACGATGTCAGAATTTGCAGTTTCTTCGTATCCGTTTGTCCCGATTACTTTTGTATCAAAACCTTCAACAGGAGCAGATTCCCACATATCTAAGGCTTTACCTTGTGGAACTCCGTCAACAATATCAACAATTACTACTTCATCAGCTAATTCTTTTTCGGCGAGTCTTTGAGCAGTTGTAGCTCCTACAAAACCACCACCAACAACTGTAATTTTCATTTAATTTAACTCCGATAATTACTTTTAATTTAAGTTCTAATTCTAATACAACAGAATTTAATACAGCAAAAGATTTTTCAAAACCACTAAAATAAAATTTTGAACTAAATCTATCTATTAAATTCTAAGAAATGTGATATTTGATTTTTCATCAATTTTTGCAAATAAAAAAGCCTTTCAGAAAAACTGAAAGGCTTAAGTGCGAAAGGGGAGACTTGAACTCCCACGACCTTACGATCACTACCCCCTCAAGATAGCGTGTCTACCGATTCCACCACTTTCGCATAAAAAAATTAATTTCCGTCAATTGGTAATGTGGTATTACCGTCGTCAATTGGGTTAACAGGAAGTTCTTGTGCAGGTTGATTTGATAGATTCTCTTGAAGAACGCTATCAGCTGAAACATTTGCACTACTTGAACTTAAATAAGTTATCGTAATTGAAATCAAAAAAAATGCAACTGCCAAGCCAATAGTGGATTTCTGTAAGAAGTTTGCTGCTTCTCGTCCAGAAAAAGCACCTGTGTCTCCTCCACCCATTCCACCGAATGCAGAACCCATTCCATCTCCTTTACTTGACTGCATCAAAATTACAGCCATAAGGAGGATACAAATAATTATGTGAACGACGATTAAAACGCCCATTTGAAGTTCCTAAGTTTTAATTTTTCAGGGCTTGGAAAATAAGCCTATTTAGTCAATCTGTCAAGAAGAAAAATCTACTTTTTTGATAAGTTTTTTAATGTTACTTTAGGCTTTTCAACAAAAAACATAAAATAAAGCTATAATGGAAATAATTTTACCTGTCGCCTTAATTAAAATTAATATTTTTCTAATTCCTTTAGCTGGATTTTTTATCGGTTTGGTTGCTGGAATGTTTGGAGTCGGAGGAGGAATAATCGCAGTTCCAACAATGATTGCACTTGGAGTTTCTCCTTTTGTTACAACTGCAACTTCAATCTCCCAAACAATTGGAACGACTTTCTCAGGAGCTTTGACTCAGTATTCAAATGGAAATCTTAACCTTAAAGTTGCTCTTTCACTAATTTGTGGAGGAATTGTTGGTGGGCTTTCAGGCGTTTTATTAATTTCATCTTTAGGTAGCATCGATAATTTTAACCAAATTTTCGATTACGTTTTTTACTCATTTTTACTTTTTGTAAGCATAAGATTAATTCTCTCCAATCGTAAAAAAGACAATTCGGTAAAAGAATCAAAAGTTCGGAATCTCCTTAAATCTCTACCTTTTCAAATTTCTGATGAAAAATCAAATGATTCTGTAACCTTTTTCGCACTCTTTTTACTCGGAGTATTAGCTGGACTTTTAGCAGAGTTGACTGGGCTTGGAGGCGGAATTCTTGTTGTTCCTGTTTTATCATATTTTTTCCCGAATAATTTCAATCTCGCAGTTGCTGCTTCATTTGTATATATGGTTGTTTTGAATACAATTTTAACTTTTATGAATATTGTAAACACGCAAAATGTTGACGTAATTTTGTGTTCTTTGCTTCTTATTGGTAGTGTAATTGGAGTTCAGTTTGGTGTAAAAATTGGAAACAAACTTGGTGCAAGACTGCAAAAGCTACTTTTTGGTTTTTTTATCATTTTAGTTTTTGCTAAAAAAATTCTTAGTAAATTTGGTTACTTGCAATTTGAATCTGAAAATTCAATACAAGAAGTTTTAGTCCCAAACACTCTTTCAGACACTTTGGCAACTTGGGCAAGTGAGCAACAAATTTTTTATTTTTTTATTGTAATTGGATTAAGTTTGGTTCTCGGTTTCGGTGGGAAATACATTTTTTCTAAAAAATGAGAAATTCTTGAAATAAAGAGAAACCAAATTTAAATTTGCAATTTCTAACTTTAGTAATTTCAAATGCCTGCTTTAAATTTTTTCATTCCACTTATTTTAGGAATTTTTACCTCAACGTTTTTCGGAACGCCACTTTACTTTTGGCTAATATTTACCTCTATTTTTTGTGTCCTTTCATTTATAATAAAAAAATACTCAAATCCATTAATTCTGATTTCAATTTTCACTCTTGGAATTTCACTCGGAATTAACACCAAACCAATTGTTCAACAAAATCATATCAAAAACTTTGTTGATTTAAATCAGAAAATCTCGCTAAAGGGAGTTGTTTCTAATCAACCGCAGAACTACTCGAAAGGGAAGAAATTAGAAGTTGAAACCTTTGAGCTAATTTTAAAAGAGAAGCCGATTAAAGTAGTTGGAAAGATTCTTGTTTACCTCAAAGGTTTTGAGCAGATTCCAAGTTATGGCGATTCAATTCAGATTTTTTCTAAAATTTACGCTCCAAAGGATGCGAGAAATCCCGGAGAGTTTGACTTCCAAAAATTTCTTGTTCAAAAAGGAATTTATGGAATTGCTTACCTGAACAACCACAAACAGCTTCAAATTTTAGGTTCAAGTGAAGGAAGTTTTCTTTGGGCAAAAATCATCTTTCCACTCCGTAAAAAAATCAATAAAGTTTTCCACAAGTTGTACACAAATGAATCGGCAGGCTTCTTGGGTGGAATTATTTTAGGTGATAAATCAGAAATTTCACCTGAGATGAAAGAAGATTTTGCAAATTCAGGAATCATTCACTTGCTTGCAGTTAGTGGACTTCATGTTGGTTTTATTGCTTTGATAATTTTAACTTTAGGCTCAGTTTTTAGATTCCCACTTGGTGGTAAAATCCTGTTCCTTTTTGGAAGTCTTTTATTTTACAGTTTGCTGACCGATTTGAGACCTTCTGTGATTCGAGCCTCTTTGATGCTTTTCATTTTTTATCTCGGAACTTACTTACAAAGGCGTTCGAATGGTTTAAATTCGGTTTCTGCGGCTGGAGTTCTAATTTTAATTTTTGCACCTTCACAAGCCTTTGACTTAGGTTTCCAACTTTCATTTTCAGCAGTTTTTGGAATTTTGATTTTTGAGCCAATAATTTGGCAAAGAGTCAGAATGAAATTCCCAATCCTACAAAATGAAGAAAAATTAAATTCTAAAACTTTAACTTTCTTCGTCAGACTCGGACTCGTTTCGGTAACTGCCCAACTTGGAACTTTGGTTCCTGTTCTACTTTATTTCGGGAAAATTCCTGTTGGCGGAGTTCTAACAAATTTCTTTGCTATTCCACTTGCAGGTTTAATTGTTGGAGTCGGAGTTTTTAGCTTGCTCATTTCTCCATTTGAATTTTTGGCAAAAATTTATGCAAACGCAAACGAGTTTTTCGTTTCGACTCTTTTCAAAATCGCAGAGTTTTTCGGAAGTTTTGATTTTCTTGTTTGGCAGTTAAAGAATCCAAACAAATTTGAACTTTTACTTGCAACTCTTTTGGTAGTTTTGGTTTTCTGCCTTTTCAAATTTGGCACAAAGAAAAGAATTTTTGCACTTTTGACTTACGCTTTATTTTTTAGTTCTTACTTGGTTTTCAAACAATTCCAAGAACCAAAACTTAAAGTAACTTTTATTGATGTTGGCCAAGGCGATGCAAGTTTGATTCAATTTCCAAACGGACAAAATTGGCTTTACGATGGCGGAGTTGCAGGTTTCAATTTTGATTCGGGTGAGAAAATAATTTTACCGCTTTTGGAAACTTATAGAATTGACACTTTAGACGCAGTTTTAGTTTCGCATCCTGACGCAGACCATTTAGGTGGAATCGTAAAAGTTTTAGAGAAATTTCCGGTAAAAAAAGTTTTCGATTCGGGACAAAGGCACACTTCCAAACTTTTCCAAAGTTACGAAACTATCTTGAAACAAAAACAAATTCCAAGACGACGACCAAATTTAGGGGAACAGATTGAAATTGGAGAAGTTAAAGGAATTTTTATTCACCCTAATTTCGAGTTTGTTTCCGAAAATGGAGAAAGTTTGTCAAATAAAAATAACGGTTCACTCTCTTTGCAATTGATTTTTAACGAAGCAGAAGTTTTATTTCTTGGAGACTGTGAACACGAAGCAGAAAATTCGATTGTTGAAAAGTTTGGTAAAAGATTAGAATCCGATTTGATAAAAGTCGGTCATCACGGAAGTGTAACAAGTAGTTCTTTAAAACTTTTGAAAAATGTGAAACCAAAATTTGCAGTGATTCAAGTCGGAAAATTTAACAGATACAACCACCCTTCCGATTTAATTTTGAATCGTTACAAATTGTTTGGAGCAGAAATTTCTCGAAACGATTTTGAAGGTGCTGTAATTTTTGAAACTGACGGTAAAAATTTTAGAAAAATAAATTGGCGTGAATAATTTTTTTAAAAAGGTTCAAAATGAAAACTAACGGATTAGTTGTAATGCTTACAGATTTTGGTGAGCAAGATTTTTATGTCGGAGCAATGAAAGGCGTAATTTACAAAACCTTCCCACAAGCAAAAATTGAGTCAATTTCTCATTCCGTTTCAAAATTTAATCTTCGTGAAACAGCTTTTACCCTTTTTAACTCTGCGAAAGAATTTTCTAAAGGAACAACTTTTCTCGTTGTTGTTGACCCAGGAGTTGGAACTCAAAGAAAAGAAATCGTTTTGCAAACTGAGAATAATTTGAACTTTGTAGCTCCAGATAACGGAGTTTTAACTTTAGTAGCTCAAGAATTTGGAACTAAAAAAATATTTGAAATTCTCTCTAAAAGATTGGGTAAGAGTCTTTCTTCTACTTTTCACGGAAGAGATATTTTTGCTCCAGTTTCTGCGAAAATCTCAAAAGGTGAGAAATTAGATTTCTTACGTAAAATTTCCAGAATGAAGACTTTAAAGATTCAAAAAGCTAAAGTTAGAAACGGTAAAATTTATGGAGAAATTCTTTCCATTGATTCTTTCGGAAATTGCATTACAAATATTCCAAATAACCTTTTGAAAAATGATTTTGGGAGAGTTTTACTGACTCAAATAGTTGATAAAAAGTTTTCATTTAAATTTTCTAAAACTTATGGGAATTCTAAAAAGGGTGATTCCTTAAATTTGATTTCAAGTTCAGATTTTCTTGAATTTGCAACTAATCAAGGGAATTTTGCAAAAGAATTTGGAATTGAGATTGGAATGAAAGTTAGAGTAAATTAATATTATCAAAAATTTGATAATGATTCAGATTTCTGATAATTTATTCAAATTTTAACTCCTTAAAACCAAACTAAACGAGGTTTCACTTTTGGCACGAAATTTCTTAGAGTTAATTCTAACTTTAGAACTAACCTTTAACCTTAGGAGAAATCCAAAATGGAGAAATTAACATCTTTTAGCCTTGTCTTGATTTTGGCAAATTTAAGTTTTGGTCAATACTACGACCAAAACGTAACTGAACAGAGTTTTGAAAATTCAGGACTTTTTTTCAAAAAACAAAGTCTCAATACACTTGGAGTTTCAAAGTTCAAAAATGTTGCTGTCGGCTTAGTTGACGAACCATTTCTGAATTTACAATTAAACCCTGCAAGATTGCCAAAATTAGGCGATAAAAAGACTTACACTTACTTAGATTTTCGTGGAGACAGAACTGAATCAGAAGTTTCAGAGATTTCTTACGGTTCATACGGAAACGATGCTTTGTATTCTTATTCTTTACCTTACTACAATCCAAAATGGTACGATGTAACAAGAGAAGAACCCGAACCTGTTTTCTCTCTTGGAATACTTTCTTATCCGTTTGGCGATAAATTAATGATTGGAGGAAGCTACCAAGTTACTTACAAAAATGAGGACTTTTACCAAGTTCCAAGTTGGATTTACTATGAAAAATATGGTGTTGATTCTTTCGGAAATGCAGCAGTTGATGCAGAATTTAATGGTCCAATTACTGACGTTTCTTTAGGAAATGATGAACTGACTACAAAATCGCATAATTTTAACGGATTTTTAGGATTTAACTTGAGCGAGAGAATTAGTTTAGGAGCTTCCTTAAACCTTCTAAAACATTCGCGAGAAGGAAATTACTTGGATGTGAATAATCAACCTTACGACACTTACTACGACCAAGAATCAAAATATTACAACGAAGAATCAAGAGATTTGGACTACAATCATTTTGATTTAAACACAGGTTTGGAGTACAAATTTACAGACAGTTTTTTAGGTGGAATTAGTATTGGTTATCTCAAAGGGAAAGCAGAACAAAGCCATTTTGACGCAGATTCTTCACTTTACAAACACAATGAAGAAAACATTGACGATGAATGGAGTTTGAGTTATAACAGACGTTCACAAGACCAAGATTGGACTCACGACGGAAAAAGTTATTACGGAGGTTTGAACTTTGAGAAAAAAATAAATGATAAACAAACTCTCAAAGGTTACTACAAATTCACAAACCGAAATATTGATTTAGAAAATTCTTCAACAATCGCAGATACAAATTATTACTCAAGTCGTTACTACGGTTCTTGGGATTCAACTTACTACGAATATTTTAGTAAGTCTTCTACTTTAGACAAAAGAAGTGGCGACGGAACTCGTAAAGAAAAGCTACACGAATTAATGCTTGCGATGGATTTTCAAGTAACTGAAAAAAGCTCGGTTACAGCAGGTTTTTACGTTAAACAAAAGAATAATGAAATCAACAGTTCAGAACCTGTAAGTGCAAATCGTTCATCAATTTACCAAAATTATTGGTCAAACAATGGACAACAAGAAAACCTTTCGGTTAGTGAAAACAAAACCCTTGAGTGGAAATACAAAGTTGACTACCTTTCAATTCAAATCCCGATTCTCTTCAAGTTTAAGTTTAATGAAAACTGGAGTACAACAATCGGAGTGAATAGAATTTTGAATGCTTGGGAAGTTGAAGACGAAACTATCGCTTACTTTACTAACAAAACTGAAACTCAAAATGGTCAAACTACAACTCAAACAAATTTTGCTGAACGCTACAAAAAACCAACTCAAACAATCACCGAAGACCACACAGATGTGATTACAAAACTTGACGTAAAAGTCTCTGAGAACTTCGGGATTGGTCTTTTGGTTGACCCTGAATTTAAAGATGAATTTAGAATTGCACAGTGGTGGTTAAGTTTTACAGCTAATTTTTAGAAAGTAAATTCGAGCTAAGAAACTCTTTTTAAAGGAGTTTCTTAGTGGAAAAGCCTAAATGCTAAAGTCATTAAAAAAATCATACTACAAATCTCAAATAATTTTGACTTTTAGTCTTTTAACTGCTTTAATGATTTTTGGAATAGCAAAAACAAGCTACAATTTTGTAAAGAAAACTTACCTTGAACAACTTAGCGAGCAAGTTCAAATCCTTACGCAACTAATTGCAAATCAAACAGAGACAAAATTCTTAGATTTCATTAACACTGAAACCGAAAATTCATTTGCAAAAAATTTTTACAGAAAGACGTTACAAGATTTAACTCAAAAAACAAAAGTACACTCAGCATTCATTTTCAGCGAGAAATTTGTCATTCTTGCGAATTCGGATTCAATAGATTTTTCTGGCAAAGTAGAACCAAGATTGCTTTTAAATCGAAAAGAAATTTTTGAGTTAGAGCAAAATAATTTTACAACTTCACTACCCTTCAAAGCTAACGAGAGATGGTATTTGTGGGGATTTTACAGGCTTTCTGAAACTCATTGGCTTGGAGTCCAAGAAAGTGCAAACAGGCTTGAGCAAGTCGAAGAATTTGGAGAATATTTTTGGTGGTTTGGAGGAATTGGAATAGTTTTAACATTCCTTGCTGGTTGGCTTCTTGCACAAACCTTGTCGAAGCCAATTGACAAATTAGTGCATTTTAGTTCCGAATTAGAAGCAGGAAAATTCAATGCTCAAATTCCTCCGAACATCAAAGGCGAACTCTTGATTTTGGCAAAAGCAATGGACAAAATGCGAGAAGGGCTTTCTAATAAACAAAAAGAGAAAGAGCAAATGCTTGCACAAATTGCTCACGAAATCCAAAACCCACTTGGCGGAATCGAACTACTTGCAGGATTAGTGAAAGAAGATTCGGCAAAAGATTCCCAAAACTCAATTTACTTGGAGAAAATTAGCCGCGAGATTTCGGGTTTAAAGTCATTAATTTCTTCTTACCTAAATTTTAGCAGACCGAGGAAACCTGAACCTCAGAATGTTTCAATACCTAAAATTATCGAAGAATCTTTTGAACTGCTCAAAGATAAAATTGAAATTAAAAAGCCAAAAATTCAATTAGAAATTGAAACCGAAAAGGTTTATTTTGATGAACAGCAACTAAGGCAAATTTTGATAAATCTTATCTCTAATAGCCTTTACTCAATCCAAACAGAAGGTCAGATAAAAATTAGTTGCACAGAGAAACACAACTCAACAAAACTTGAAGTAACTGATAACGGAAATGGCATTTCAGAACTGGATTCCACTAAAATATTTGAACCATTCTTCACAAACAAAACCGAAGGAACAGGTTTGGGTCTGGCAATTGCTAAAAAAATCTGCATTGAAAACAACGCTGAAATATCCGTAAAAAATAATTCACAAGGCTGCACTTTCACGATTAAAGTCTTAAGGAATAATAAATGAAACCGAATGAAATCTTTGTAATTGAAGACAATGACACAATGCGTCTTGGAATGGTTGAGACTTTAAAACGCGAAAATTATAATGTAAATGAATTTGCAAACCCTTCTGATGCTTTAGAAAGTTTCTTCCAAAATCCTGTTTCAATTTTAATTACTGACTTAAAAATGGAGCCGATTAGTGGAATTGAGGTTTTGCAGAAGGTAAAAAAATTTAGCCCACAAACAGAAGTTTTAGTAGTTTCGGCTTTCGGAAATGTGGAAAATGCTGTGAATGCGATGAAGCTTGGAGCAGCAGATTTTTTGACAAAACCATTTTCAACGGAAGAACTTAGACTTCGTGTAAAAAAGATGTTCGAGAAAGTTCAAAATAAAAATGAATTAGAAAAGCTCCACGAGAAAAATAGATTTTTGAATCAAGAACTTTTTCCGCACTATGAAAATTTAATTGGCAAGTCAGAGGCAATTGAAAATGTTTTTGAAATGATTGAACGAGTTGCAAAAGAAGACTGTTCGGTTTTGCTTGAAGGTGAAAGTGGAACAGGAAAAGAACTTGTTGCAAGTGCAATCCACCAAAAAAGCCTTCGTAAAAATGAATCTTTCATCAAAGTAAATTGTGGTGCATTAAATGACAACTTACTTGAGTCTGAACTTTTTGGACACGAAAAAGGTGCATTTACAAATGCTTTCAGGCAAAAGAAAGGTCGTTTTGAACTTTCGGATAAAGGCACACTTTTTATGGACGAAATTGGAGATATTTCGCAAGTAATGCAAGTGAAGTTGCTTCGTGTGCTTCAAGAAGGAGAATTTGAAAGAGTTGGTGGCGAAACTACACTTAAAACCGATGTTAGAATAATTTCAGCTACTCACAGAAATTTCACAAAATTAATTAGTGAGCAGAAATTTCGTGAAGACCTTTACTACCGTTTGAATGTGATTCCGATAAAAATTCCTGCTTTGAGAGAAAGGCGTGAAGACATTCCTCTTTTAGTTAATTATTTTTTCCAAAAACTTGCAAAGAAGCGGAATCAGCCACCAAAAGTGATTTCCGAAGAAGGAATGAATTTGTTACAAAATTACTCTTGGAATGGAAATGTTCGTGAGTTAGAAAATGTCGTAGAACGCCTAAACGTTGTTTCACCAAAAGATGAAATTGATACAAATTTAGTGGCTCAATTTCTTGGAGAGCCGATTTCAGGTTTAACAACTTTTGAAAACTTGCCTTTAATGGAAGCAGTTGATTCTTTTGAAAAAAACTTAATTGTCAATGCTTTAAAAAAATGTAATGGAGTAAAAAACCAAGCAGCGAAAATGCTCGGAGTTAGGACAAGTGCTTTGTATTACAAATTAGAGAAATACGGTTTAATGTAAATGTACACACTAAAATACATTTTTTCTATACAATCAAGAAGGCTAAAGTTTTCAAGTATAATTTTATGCTTTGTTTTATTGAGTTTATGTGGAAAATTTTCATTTAGTAAGGATTTGATTTCTATTGAGACCGAATTGAACTCTCATATTTTGGATTTACAAAATGAAAAATTGAAACTTGATTCTCTAAATTTTGTTTTGATAAAACAAACAAAACAAATTGATTCTGAGAAAACGCAATCAAACCCAAGCCAAAATAAATTAAAAAAACTTTTCAGCAAATCTCTAGAAACCTCTGAAAACATAATTTTCCAACAAGAGAAAGTGGATTTGCAAAGGGTAAAAATTGACTCATTAAAATTAATTTTAGTGCAAGAATACGCTACAAGCCTTGATTCTCTAAAGAAGTTACCGAAATCTAATTTTAATGAAAATGAGATTATTAAAATCTCAGAAAAGTATCTTTTAGTTTCTTCTAAAGAACATTCACTTAGCTTTGAAATCGAAAAAATAACTAATCTTTTGCCTTCTGAAAATGAACTCGAAAATGCAATATTTTTAAATTACTTGGAAAATTCACTTAAGGAAGTAAACGAGAAAATTGAAAGTATTACAAAAACAAAAGATGAATTAGAAGAAATAACATTTTTGGAGTCAGCAACAAATGAATTCTTAGAAGAAATTGACGAACAGGAAAGATTAGGAGTTTTTTCTTCCCAGTCAGCTTTTGAAAACTCCTTTGACCAAACTTCATTAGAAAACCTTGGAATTGACAAGTCTTCACTTTCGTCTCCACCTGAAAACTCAATTTTCAACCTACAAATTTATTCTTTCCATTCTCTACTGAACCAATTACAAATTGAAAGTTCTCTAGGGGAAACAATAACTTCCGAAAATTACGTTAAGATTCTTAAAAGGGCTAAAAATAAACTAATCGATTACAAAGAAATTATCTTAGAAAAGAGAACTCTTTTTAAATGAAAGTTTTGAGTCCGAATTTTAGAAAAGTAGTGCAAGGAATAATTTCATTCATCATTTTAGTCCTCTTCAGCGACTCTTTTGCAAAAGTGATTTTTGAGTTAGAAAATGAAATTGGTTTTTTCAATACTTCTGCTTCTGAGTCTTTAAACGGAAGTTTAATTTTTGATGGCAAAATTAAACTAAATCAAAAATTTAGAAATAATGATTTCTCACTTCAAGCTAATTTGAAACCTGAATTTTATAGTTCTTTTAAGACCTTAAAGTTTAACACAAAAGGAAGTTTTTCCCAGAATTTTAAAAAGTCTGCTTTTATTTCGAGTATAAATTTCAGAAAAAACTTTTACTTCCTTGAGAACTCTAACTTCAATTATGATATTTTCAAAATCTCTTTAGAAGGTTCACATTTATTAGATCATAAAAATCTCATTCTCGGAAGTTTAAACTTTTATTATCGTGATTTTCGAAATGGAGCTCGTAATAATTTTGATGTAATCTCTTCTGAGGTTAATCTTGTAAAGCCAATTTCAAGGTATAAAAAATACAAAATTGGTTTTTATAGCGAGAATTTCTCAATTAAGACGAAAAAATCTTATCAAACGGGAAAGAATGAAGGTTTCCGTTTGGGGACTCAATTCGGTTTTGATTACAAGAAAAAATTTGTTTTGAATTTTAATTACAGAATTTTGTGGCACTCTGACAAACTCAATGGTTTAAAATCTTATGAAAATTGGATTCGTGTTTTATTTGCGAAAGTAATTTTTAAAAAAGTAACTCTTTTAGTGTTAGCAGACTTTTATTTGAGGAATTTTGATACTCAAGAAGGAGCAAATCTAAACTTACTTTATACTTCAATTGACACAGAAAACAGAGTGCATTTAAAAATTGAAAAAATGATTACTAAAGGGTTAGATTTTTATATGAAAACAGGTTATCAGAAAGAAGAATTGGTTTATAACAATTCTTCTCTTTCAGGTTGGAATGCAAATATTGGTGTTGAAATAAAACACAAATAAAATTTAATATTTAATCTTCCCAAGTGACAAAGTAATAATACTTTGAATTACTTTGAAGAGCTCCGGAATCTGTATAAACTGGTTGATTTCCACTTGGAGCTAAGTTCCCAATATTTGTCGCACTATTAAAATCAGGAAGTGTATTTCTATAAATTTTATAATTAGTTGCAGTTGGTATTTCTGACCAATTAAGAACTACATCTGAATTAGAATACGAAATTTCAACATCATCAAGTTCTTTGGGAAAATCCATTCTGAAAACAAAAATATCCCAACCACCATTAAAATTTTGGTCATAAGAACCCTGCGTTGTGGGAAATGTGCTACCATTTGTACTTCCACCACAATAGATACTGCCATTTCGATAAATAATATTACCTACAGATTCACTAGCAGTTCCACCAATAAAACTTCCATAAAGCAAATTTGAACCATCCGAGCTAATTTTAGAAATTGATAGCCCTATATATGTTGTGTCGAAAGCATTACTAGTTGTAATAAAATTTTGATAAGGATATCCAATAATATACATATTGCCACTATTATCTAAATCCAAACATTTGCTATCAGTACCTAAATATGTCGCATAATTTAAAGCACTTCCATCACTTGTATAAGAAAATAATGCTCCATAACCTGTGACTGTATCAAAAACTCCACTTGATAAAGGATAAGCTTGACCAAGTCCAGAACCTGATACTATTACATCATCGTTATAAAAATTTACCGTATTTCCACCCATATAAGTAGAGAAATCTATATTTGAACCATTATTTGAAAAAGATGTAGTGAAAGATCCAATGCCACCTATACTATTTGGATAAAATGCATTAGGTGTTGTTGGAAAATTAATTGAATTAGTAGTCCCTGTGACAACTACTTCACCATTTATTCCAACATCTAAATCTTGTCCAATATCCTCGTTACTCGTTCCCAAATAAGTAGAGAAAACAAGAGAACTTAAATCATTATTCAAAGATGAAATGAAAACATCTTGCCCGCCTGCAAAATTTTGCGAAAAAGCTCCGGTATTAGTCGGAAAATTTACTGAATTTGTTTTACCTGTTACATAAACATCGCCATTAGAACCCAATTCAAGCGAATATGCCTCATCTCCTTGACTTCCACCAAAATATGTTGAATATATTATTGAAGAACCATCCCCTGATAAAACTGAAATAAAAAAATCTGCACTGCCAATTAAATTTGGAGAAAAAGCATTGTTAGTTGTGGGAATTACACCTTTACCTAGGATATAGTAATTTCCATTATTATCTATTTTCAATTTAATTCCTTGATCAGTTCCTGAACCACCTCCATAATATGTTGAGAAATTTAAAGCACTTCCATCATTTGTAAATGATGCAACAACAATATCCCAATAACTATTCGTATAATTACCTAAGGGAGGAATTTCTAATAAAGCTCCACTTGTCGTAGGGAATTGATTTTGGACTATGTATAGGTAATATGCACTTCCTAATATTATCGAATTTCCGTTTGAATCAACATCTAAATCATCAATAAAATCATTTAAGTTAGTTCCAATAAAAGTTGAAAAATTTAATGTAGCTGCAGACGAAGAGCTTACTAAGAGTAATAGTGTTAAAACATTAACTATTTTCATAACATTGAATCCCTTTCAAAAGATTTAATTTTAAATTTCTATCTTAAACATATAATTGAGATTTGTAAAAAAGTCAAGGTCAAAAAAATATTTTTTATAAAAACAAACTGATTAGAATTCTAATTTTCCCAAGTAACAAAGTAATAATAATTTAAATTACTCTGCAGTATTCCGACATCGGTAAAAGATGGTTGATTTCCACTTGGAGCTAAGTTCCCAATATTTGTCGCACTATTAAAATCAGGAAGTGTATTTCTATAAATTTTATAATTAGTTGCAGTTGGTATTTCTGACCAATTAAGAACTACATCTGAATTAGAATACGAAATTTCAACATCATCAAGCTCTTTAGGAAAGTCCATTCTGAAAACAAAAATATCATCATTTCCGTTAAAATTCTGGCTATAAGCACCTTGAGTTGTAGGAAACGTACTCCCTTGAGTATTTCCTATACAGTAAATATTACCATTTTTATAAACTAAATTTTTCGCATTATTAGATACAGTACTTCCAATGAAAGAGCCATAAATCAAATTCGAGCCATCTGAACTAATTTTTGAAATTGTTAAACTTTTCCAATTTTGGTCGAAAGCATCACTAGTAGTGCTAAAAGTTGTTGAAGTTGAAGTTTTTCCAAATATATAACTATTACCTGAATCATCAATATCCAAAGAGACACCACCAGTTCCACCAAGGTAAGTTGAGTAGTTTAAAGAGCTTCCATCATTTGCATAAGAGAATAAATATCCATAATTTGTTACAGAATCAAAAGCACCACTTGAAATTGGATAGTTTTGTCCAACTGAATAGCCAATTAGAACCATTTCATCATTAAAAAACTTTACTCCTTTTCCTCCCAAATAAGTTGAGAAATCTAAAGTTGAACCATTATTTGATATAGAAGCTGTGAAAGATTCAACTCCTCCGGTGTTATTTGTACTAAAAGCATTAGTTGTTGTTGGAAAATTACTCGACTTGGTTTCTCCTGTGACAACTACTTTCCCTGTTGAATGAACATCTAAATAAAATCCAATATCATCATCACTTGAACCTAAATAAGTTGAAAATACAAAACTACTTAAATCATTACTTAACGATGATACAAATACATCTTGTCCTCCAGCTAAATTTTGTGAATAAGCACCTGTATTAGTTGGAAAATTTAATGCATTTGTTTTGCCTGTAAGATAAATATTGTCGTTTGAGTCAATTTCCATTGAATACCCAACATCAGCTTTACTTCCTCCATAATATGTTGAGTTCAATAAAGAACTTCCGTCACTAGAAAACTTTGATATGTATATATCCTTACTACCAATAGGACTTGTTGCATATGCATTATTTGTAGTAGTTATTCCTCCCTCACCCTGAATAAAGATATTACCATTACTATCTAATTCAATATTATCTCCAGAATCCGAATAAGTAGAGCCACCAAAAAAAGTTGAAAAATTTAAGGAACTTCCATCACTTGTAAATGAAGTGATTAAAATAATAAAACTATTATTGCTCCCTATTGGAGGATTACTTAAATAAGATCCGCTCGTTGTAGGGTATGAAGCACCATTTGCATTAAATGTTTCCCCTACTATGATAATGTTTCCATTATTGTCAATTGCCACATCACCAGCATAATCATTCATAAAACTGCCAATAAAAGTTGAAAAATTTAATGTAGCTGCAAAAGAAGTACTTACGAAAAGAAATGGAGTTAAAAAATTAACTATTTTCATAACATTGAGTCCCTTTCAATGAAAGTTATTTTAAAATTCTATCTTTAAATGATAAATGGAATTTGTAAAAAAATCAAGACCTAACTGAAAAAATGATGAACTGATTAGAATTCTAATTTTCCCAAGTAACAAAGTAATAATAATTTAAATTACTCTGCAGTATTCCGACATCGGTAAAAGATGGCTGACTTCCATTTGGAATTAAGTTACCAATATTTGTAGCACTTGTAAAATCAGGAGTTGTATTTCTGTAAATTCTATAGTTTGTAGCACTTGGTATCTCTGCCCAGTTAATTAAAATATCAGAATTTGAATGTGAAATCTTTATACCTTCTAATTTTTGAAGTGTATTGGATAAGATATTTTCAAAAGTACCTTTATCTATATCTTCTAATTTGACATCAAAATTATTCATATTTATAAGAGAAATTCTTAATGAATCATTATTTACAAAAGAAATTTTTTGAATATTGTTTAACAAAAAATTATAGGAGTTTCCATCATTTTTATCAACTTTTAACTCAGGTAGTCCCTGTGAAAAACTTTTTGAAGTCAAAAGTAAAATAATTGTTAGAGAGAGAAAATAAAATGCCTTCATTTCTAAACCTTTATTCTAATGTCATTAACTTAGGGTAGTAAAAGTAAAACCATAGACAAGTAAAAAAATTTAAATCACGTTCTTTTCTTCAACCAATTCGCCTTTAGCAAATCTTTCAAAACGTAGTGAATCCATTTCCAAAAATGTTGGTTTCCCGTCAACGATTTCTTCTGCAAGGCAAATTCCAACTGCTGGAGCGTGCATTACTCCGTGTCCACTAAAACCAAAAGCACAAATGACTTGTGGCATTTTTTCGATTTTTCCAAGAATTGCGTGGTGGTCAGGAGTTACTGAGTAAAGTCCAGCCCAATCTGACAAAATTTCTGCTTCTTCGATTATCGGAAGTCTTGCCATTGAACGTTCAACAACTTCCATTGTGTAATCGAAATCAGGCTCAATTCCCAAACCTTCTTTTGTGTTCGGGTCTGCCCAACCCATCAAAATTCCGCCGCTTTCTCTGTGCAAGTAAGAACCTGAATCCATATTTACAACCATTGGAAAACCTTCCGGAATTCCGATTGGTTTTGTTGTTACAATTTGCCTTTTCATTGGAATCGCAGGAAAATCAAAATCAAGCATTTTACCGATTCTCTTTGACCAAGCTCCAGAAGCCAAAACAACTGTTTGCGGTTTAATCTTACCTTTATCTGTTACAATCGAATCAATTTTCCCATCTGACATTTCAAAGCCTGTAACTTCTGTGTTGTTCACAAATTTTACACCAGCTTGAATAGACTTTTTTTCATAACCTACAAGAATTGCACTTGGGTCAAGGATTCCATCTCTTTGCCAAAATGTTCCTCCTAACAATCCTTCCACATCAACTAAAGGAACTTTCTCTTTTATTTGTTCAGGAGTTAAGGTTACAGAATCAACTCCAAGTGAATTTTGAAGTTTAACGTTCTCTTGAAAAGACTGCCAAAGTTTTTCATTTTCAGTCATAAAAAGATAACCGCATTGACTAAAGTAAGGGTCTTGTCCTGTAATTTCTTCAAATTTCTCAAAGATTTTGATGGACTCCAAAGCGAATTGAATATTCACTTTGGTTCCGAATTGAGCACGAACTCCACCTGCATTTTTGCCTGTTGATTCAAGTCCGAGCATTTGATTTCGCTCAAGAACGACAACATCTTTACAGCCTTTTTGAGTAAGGTAGTAAGCAATTGCAGTCCCAATAACTCCTCCACCAATTATAACGACATCAGCTTTATTCGGTAAATCCATTTTTAAAATTCCTAAAATTTATTTAGCTAACTTGTAGCACTGTTTCTAATTCTTGTTCCGATTACAAATAAAATTAAACCGATTCCTGCAAGTAACATTTCTTGTGTCATTTTGGACATTGGAGTAGTTTCGTAAATTCCTTCGTAAAGCCCAAAAAGTGTCATTCCCATTCCGATGAGTTGCATAAACATTGCAAAATATAAAAGAAAAGATTTCATTTTTTATCCGTTCAAGATTTTTGTTAACAGGGAAATTTACAAAAAAACTTAATTTTTTAACAATGATTAATGACCAATGATTAATGTTTAATAGAGTAAGTTTTTTAAAGTTAAAGAACCAGCTAAAACTAGCAATCCAATTTGTTTTTTTTAGTTTTTCAAAGCAAAAGCTGCAGCTCCAAGAATTCCTGCTTCATTGGAAAAATTTGTAGCAAGAATATTTGTTTGACGAATGAACGGTGAATATTTGTCAAAATTAATTTTAACAGGTTCGAGCATCAAATCTTTTGACTGTGTAATTCCACCTGCAAGAACAATTGTGTCCAAATCAATCAAGTTGTTCACACTCGCCAAAAAATGCCCTAAAATTTTCATCTTTTTGTTCCAAATCTTATTCGCAAGTTCGTCGCCGTTTCTGACTTCTTGAGTTAAGTGGTGATAATTTACAGGCTCAGTAAAATTTGAAAGTGTAGTTTTTCCGTCGTAGTTTGCAATTTCTTCTTCAACTTCTTGTGCCAAATAAGCAGCTCCCAAGTAAGTTTCGACGCAACCAACTCCTCCGCAATTACATTTTTTTCCGTTCAAGTCAATTGAAACGTGTCCGACTTCTCCACCCGAACCGAAAGCACCTGTGAAAAGTTTGTCGTCCAAAATAATTCCTCCACCAACTCCTGTTCCAAGAGTAATCGAAAGAAATTTTTCACTGCCTTTTCCTTGTCCAAAAATGAACTCACCAAAAGCAGCTGCGTTTGCATCGTTTAGAATAAAAATTTTGGATTCAATTTGTTTTTCGAGTTCATCAGCAAGCGGGAAATTTTTCCAACCAACAATTTGTGGAGCTGTAAGCATAACTCTTGAATCTTTGTTTAACATTCCAGCAACAGCAATTCCAATCGGCAATTTTTCTTCTGACTTATTTTGGATTTCTTTAACCAAATCGGCAATCGCAGTAATCACGTCAATTCCCGAAGTTTTTGGTGTTACAACTCTACTCTCGTGAGAAATTTTTCCATTTTCGTCAACAACTGCACCTTTGATTGTTTGTCCGCCAACGTCAATTCCGATTGCTTTCATTTTCTTTTCCTTAAAATGTAATTGTCTAAAAATACTTCGTTTTCGGTCTGCTCAAATTTCACAAGTTCAAAATCATTGAATGCTTCAAGAATTTCATTTTCTTGCAAACAAAACTCTTTTCTAAAACCTGTTGCTTCGTGTTGTTTCAGGTTAAAAGTCGAGTAAACTAAAGTTCCGCCTACTTTTAAAATCTTTTTCAAGTTTTCAAAAAACTTGCCTTGTAAAAGGAAATGACTTACTAAAACAGAATCAAAGCAATTTTCAAATCCTTCAAAGTTGTAAGTTTCCAAATCACAAAGAGTCGTTTCAATCTTGATTTTCTTTTCAAAAGTGAATGTGTTTAGCTTTTGAAAAGCCACCTCTGAAAAGTCAAAACAAGAAACATCAAAGCCATTTTCAGCTAAATAAACTGCATTTCTTCCGTCTCCACAAGCTACGTCTGCAAGTTTACCTTTTTTTAGAAGTGCAAGATTTTCAGTTAAAAATTTATCTGGTTTTAGAAGTTCATTTTCCCTTTCAGAAAACTTGAGATTCCATTTAGCTTTTTGTTTATTCATCAGTAAAAACTTAATCTTTTTTGTTAATAAGAAATTTGTGAACAAAACTAATAGTTTTAGGAAAAAACCACAAATTTTAAATTCAAAATTCGGCAAAACTAAAAAGTAAAAAAATATGTGTTTAGAGTCTGAATTCTATTTATATTTGAAACTTAATATTTGCATCTCAACTGGAGAAAATAAATGAAAAAATTTTTAGGTTTTACTCTCATTTCACTTGGTTTAATCGCTTGTGGCGGAACTAAGAAAGCACCTGTAAACACAGGACTTCCAACGGAAACTCAATCTGAAACTACTGCTGAAGGAGTTGTTGACGAAGGAACAAATGCGATTGAAACAGCAACTGACGAAACAACTGATGAAGTTTCAATCGGCGAATACGATATTCCTGAAGTGGACACAAACTTAGACGATTCAGGTTTGGACGCTGAAACAGCAGCTAAATTAGCAGAACTCGAAAAACTCGCTCAAGATAATCCAAAAGATAAAGACGCTCTTTTCTCACTCGGAATGGAATATTTCAATGCAGAAATTTGGGACGAAGCTCTTAAGAATTTCGAATTAGTTTTGGAAAAAGATAAAAAGCACAAACAAGCCTTAGTCAAAGCAGGAGTTTGTTCAAAAGTTCTCGGACAAGACTTTGAAGCAACTGAATATTTTAAAAGAGCGGTTGACAGACTCAAAGGTAAAGACCAAGAACTAATTGATCAAGTTGCGTCTTTTATTGATGAAGCTTTTCCGATTACACAAATTACTTTTGGCGACTACCACAACGCTTTAGCAAAATTCTCTTCTTACGATGACAAAATTGTTTACCAAACAAACAGAAATGGTAACTGGGATATTATTATTGCAGACGCAAATGGAGAAAATGAAATCAACTTAACAGAAGCAAGTGAATCTGACGAAGAAAATCCTTCTTTTAATTCTACTGCAACAGCAATTCTTTTCACTTCAACTGAAAATGGTTCAGGTCCAAAAGAAAGTAAATACAGAGATATTCACGAAATTGATTTAAATGAATACACTCAATCTTTGGTAATCGAAGACATTGCTGATGATTGGGCTCCAACTTACTCTTCTGACGGAAGTCAAATCGCTTTTACTTCTGAAAGAAACGACTTACGCAGGGCTAAGTTTTACACACTGCAAAGTGATGTTTACCTTTATGACACAGCACTTGGCAACGTCTCAAGAGTTTCAAACCAAAATTATGATACAGGAAATCCGATTTTTGCTTCAACAAGTGAGTTAATCGTTTCAGCAAGTAAAAATGGCAATTTCGATTTGATGAAAATCGGAACTGATGGAACAGAGATTTCAACTTTGACAAAATCAATTGCAGACGACGGTTCACCTTCACTTTCAGGAAATAAAGAAAAAATAGCTTTTGCTTCGGAACGTTACGGCAACACTGAAATTTTTGTGATGAATGCAGACGGCTCGAATTTGATGAAAGTAACAACAAATTCTGCACTTGACGGTTATCCTTCAATTTCTTACAACGGCGACAGAATCATTTTCACTTCAAAACGCGGTGGAACTTACCAAATTTATGAAGCGAATCTCTTGGGTAAAAAGAATTACTCAAAAGACGATTTAGAAAATCTACTTGGAATGTAAAAATAAAAAAAGCCTCTAAAAATTAGAGGCTTTTTTGTTTATCTGATTTTAGTACTCTCGTTGTTTTTTTACCACATTTCCTGTGGCTTCAAGAAAGTCAATTTTGTTGCTTCTGAAAATATCTCTCACTGTAAATCTCAAAACTCCTTCGAATTCTTCATCATTAACTTTTGCATTGTAAAGTGAAATTGTTACAAAGTAAAGATTGAGGTAAAATCCGTCATCAACTCCGACACTGTAAATCGAAGGGTTCAACTTTCCACGAGTAATTTCAACAACACTTGAAGTTCTTCTTCCCCATTTGCAATGACGAGTAAATTCATTTCTAAATTTTTCAGACATTTCGGGAAAACGTTCAATAATATTTTGTGAATCTTCCTCAAAAAGCTTGCTCATCATAAAAGCAATTTGACCGACCATTAAAAAATCATACTTTTCTGAAATATACATTTGTGAGCCACCAAGTGAGAGCAAAATATCTTTTGGCGGCAAACCAATTTTAACTGAACCTGGAACAAGAAAATCACCATTTTCTTTCGTCTGAAAATATACACTAAAATCTCGGTCAAAGTCTGTGTCCAAATCTTTATAAAAACTTACCCAATAAGCTAAGTAACCTGTTGTATCACGAATTACAGATTCTTCTGAAATCTCAACGCTCATCGAATCAAAAGTTACATTTTGAAAAAAACTCTCCCACATAAATTTATTTTCAGCAAAAAAATTTACTTCTTTCGGTAAACTTCGATTCTTAAGGTTTTGAATAAAATCTTGACCTGTAACTTGAATGTGCTTTTTCGGTGGAACTAAAAAATCATCAGTAATTTCTTCGGGTAAAAAGACAGTACGATTTTGGGCATTAAGTGGAAATGAAAGTGTGATTACACTAAAAATTGTTAAAAGGACAATTTTTAGAATCTTGGTTTTGGCAATAATTTTTGGCAATGTGTAAAAGTCCTTGTTGATAAAAGGCTGATTTTTTTAGAAATTTTTCAAGAGCTGGTTCAAGTGTAAGATTTTCCAAAACTTTCTTCACTGCTGAATTTTGCTCACCTGAATTTAAGTTTTGCAGAAGCATTTTTAAAGAACTAAGAATCGAGGTTTCATTTTTTTCTTCTGCATAAATTCTTAAAACAGGAATTAAGACATTAAGCACTAAAGTCTCTTTTCTGTTTTTACCGAGAGAAGATTTTAGTGGCAGGAAATAGTTTAAAACAAATTTTTCAAGTTCTTTTGGAGTTTCAAGTTCGCTGATTCCCAAGACCAAATTTTGCAAATAATTTTCTTGAAGAAAAGACTTCACAAAAATTGTAAGAATTTCAATTCTCTTCTTCGGGTGATTGTTTGGTCTTACTTGAAACAAGTTCCAATCTTTTCTTTGTAAAGGGATAACGGCAAACATCTTTTCAAAATTTCTTAGAAAATTAATTTCCTTACTTTTTATTTCTTCATTCAAGAAGCCTGATGTTTGTAAAAAAAGAAGTTCTAAGGCTTTTTCTGGTGGAATTTCTGTAGAGTTCAAAACTCCACGTAAAAGTGAAAGTGGTAATTTTCTTGCCAATTTGAGCATTGGAGTTTGATTTTTTGAGTAACCAAGAGCTTCGGCAGTTTTCTCGTAAAGTAAAGTTGTAAAATCCGGTGAGTCCGCAAACCTTTGCTGTAAATCTTTATACTTTTGGTTTAACCGAGTTTCAGCTTGTTTTTCGATAATTTGCAAAATTTCAGGAACTGGCAGATTATCAGTTTTCTCACTGCAACTGTATTTTTTAGTAGAAAATTTTTGTGGGACGATATTTTTTTCAAGAAATTTCTCAAGTGAAACTGTTGGAATCGTTCTACCGTTCTCAGTCCAAATTTCTGCATTCGGATTTACAACGACGTGAAGAATCACCGAATTGTAATTTGGGTCTGAGAAGTGTAAGTGTTGATTCCAATCTGAAGAATTTTTGTGGATTTCGATGTCTCCTCTTAAAACCTGCTTGCCAATTTGAATTTCAGATTCTAAAAAGTCAGGACCTTTTCCAAAATTTCGCAAACCTGTTGTTAAGATTTTTAGTGGCTCTTTGGTTGTTAAACACAACTTTTTACCGATTAGAAATCCACTCTCCCAAAATTTTTGAATGCTCTCTTCCGATGGCATCATAATTTTTTCTCCTTTTGTAAATTACCTATCAAATGGATTAAAGCCACCAGATAGGTAATATTTTATTTTTAAATTTGTTCGTCTGTAACCTCTTGTCCACCCGAAAGTAAGTAAAGAACTGCCATTCTTACTGCAACACCATTTGTAACTTGTTCTAAAATTACCGAACTGTTTCCATCAGCAACATCTGAGTCAAGTTCAACTCCACGATTTATTGGTCCAGGATGAAGAATTAAAACATCAGGATTTATTTTGAGTCTTTCTTTTGAAACTCCAAAAAACCTGTTGTATTCTCGTAAGGTTGGGAAAAGCCCAGTTCCATTTTGTCTTTCAAGCTGAATTCGAAGAACGTTTAGTGCATCTGCAAACTCAATTGCTTCCTCAACTCTGTAAGAAACTTTAACACCTAACTCTTCGATATTTCTTGGAATCAAGGTTGAAGGGCCACAAACCATAACATCTGCTCCAAGTGTTTTCAAGCCGTAAATATTTGAAAGAGCAACTCTTCCAAAAGCAATGTCTCCAACGATTGCAATTTTTTTGCCTTCAAGATCGCCAAGTTTTTCTCGTAAAGTCATTATGTCAAGAAGCCCTTGAGTTGGGTGTTCGTGAGAACCATCGCCAGCATTTATGATTACGGAATCCAAACATTCAGTCAAATATTTTGCTGCTCCGGGAGAACTGTGCCTGCAAACAACCATATCAATTTTCATCGCTTCAATGTTTCTAACAGTGTCTTTGAGAGTTTCACCTTTACTAACGCTGCTACCACTTGCTGAGAAATTTACCGTATCGGCAGAAAGCCTTTTTTCAGCAAGTTCAAAAGAAACTCGTGTTCTTGTCGAGTTTTCAAAGAACAAATTTGCAATTGTCTTTCCTCTTAAAGTCGGGACTTTTTTGACAGGTCTTTCTAAGATTTGTCTAAATGAATTTGCTGTGTCAAGAATGGTAATAAGGTCATTTTGAGAAACACCTTCCAAACCAAGCAAGTGGTTAATTTTAAGAATTCCCAATTCTAATTTTCCTCCTCAATAATTTCTACAAGGTGAACTGCATCTTCTTCTTCATCGTATTCTTTAATTTTTACACGAACTTCTTCATTGAGCAAAGTCCTAACTCTTTTGCCCACAAAATCTGCTTTTATTGGAAGTTCTCTGTGTCCTCTATCGACCATAATTACAAGTTGAATTCTTGAAGGTCTTCCGTAATCCATTAAAGCATCAAGTGCCGAACGAACTGTTCTTCCAGTAAAAAGCACGTCATCAACAAGAATTATATTTTTTCTGTCAATTGAAAATGGCAAATCGGTAACGAGAATTTCAGGCTGTTTTAGATTTGTCCGAAAGTCATCTCGGTAAAGAGTAACATCGAGAACACCAACAGGAATTTCAGTTCCTTCAATTTCTTCAATCTTTTTTGCAAGCCTTTTTGCTAAAAATTCACCTCTTGTTCTCATTCCGACAACGGCTAAATTTTCGGTGCCTTGGTTTTCCTCAAGAATCTCGTGAGCTAAACGAGAAATAGTTCTCGAAAAAGCCTTAGAATTGAGTAAAGTATCTTTAATTTTAACTTTCATTTGACCTCTAGATTTTGACAAAAAAAAACCTCCCCGAAGATTTCAGGGAGGTTTTTCATTTATTTGACAATTTTTATAGACATTTTTAAAACGACTTCATTAAAATTTCTGCCGAATTTAAAAAGAAATGCCTTGTTTTCAAAAGAGAAAACTTTGCAATTAAGAATTAATTTTTTGCTTCATTTCAGTTGCAATGTAATGAAAGATAATTGAATGAACTGACTCAACCATACACATATCACCACAAGGAACGTGCATTTGGTGAGTTGAAATTTCATTAATTTTTCCACCACTGAAACCTGTTACCGAAACACTCTCAATTCCGTGAGCATTTGCATATTCAAGGGCTTTTACTACATTAGGACTATTTCCAGAGCCTGAAATAATAACCAACAAATCACCTTCATTTGCAAATGAAATTAGAGGTTGAGTAAAAACAGTGTCGTACCCTTCATCATTTGCTTGAGCAGTCATAAAAGAAGCATTTGAGAAACTCATCGCTTTAATTCTATTTGTTTGCTCCATACTCATAAGAGTACCTTTTGCTAAGTCTTGTGCAAAATGCTCTGCATTCGCATAACTTCCACCGTTTCCAATTACGAAAACCATTTTTCCATTTTCGTAAGCTTTATAAAGAACATCCATAAAATTATTAATTTGGTTATGGTCAACTTTATCTAAGATTTTGTTTAATTCTGCAAAATATGGACTTATTTCCACGTGTACCTCGCTATGTTAAATATTACTTTACTTCCACTATCTTCGAGCATAAAAGGCATTTCTTTAAAATCTTTTAAGCCCTTTCTTAAATTTGTTTGTTTTTCTCTTGAACAAGAAGTTAGCAAAAAACCTCCACCTCCTGCACCACAAATTTTTCCACCTATAGCACCAAAATCTCTTGCAATTTGGTACATCTCATTAATTGAAGGGTTGGATATTTTTGAAGCAAGAGATTTCTTTAGCTCCCAACCACTGTGTAGGATTTTTCCAACTTCATGAAAATTATCATTTTCCAAACTCTCAACAATTTTATCAACTTGGTTTTTCATTTCAAGTAAAGCATCTTGTTTATTCACTGTTGTTCTTTTTTGTTCTGAAAGAATCGCATCTGCTTTTCTTGTAATATCTGTAAAAAAAAGTTGAATTTGAGAGCCAAATCGTCTTTTCTCTTCATTGTTAAGATTTATCAATCTATTTTCAACTGTCTCATCTTTTTTGAAAGTGAATTTTCTTAAGCCACCATAAGCGGCAATATATTGGTCTTGTTTACCAATTGGTTTTCCTAGAATTTCAATTTCGATTTTGCAAGCATCTTGAGCAAGTCTTTCTGCAGGTTGCGGATTATTTGCATAAACATAAAGTGCATTCAAAAGCCCAACTGTGAAACTACTCGAAGAACCAAGTCCTGAACCTGAAGAAGGAATATCTGCCAATGAAGTAATTTCAACACCACTCTCAACTCCAACCAAACGAAGTGCTTCACGAAAGATATCGTGCTGAATTTCGTCAACAGAGTCAACAATTTCTTTAGTTGAATAATTCAAATAAATTTTACTGTCAAATCTTTCTTTTACAATTAAAAAAACATATTTGTCAATCGCAGTTGAAACAACTGCTCCTTCGTGCAATCCGTAGAAAGCTTGAAGGTCTGTTCCTCCACCAGCAAAACTAACTCTAAGAGGTGTTTGAGTAATAATCATCTTTTAAAATTCCTTGAGTAACTTTTCGGCTTTTGCCAAATTTTCATGAGTTCCTATATCGTGTAAAATTCCGTCAATTTCCCAAGCCTTCATTCGGCTGACAAATTGTGGCAACAGGTCGTAACCTACATCAATTATATCACCTTTCGCAATGCTGTCTATCACTTTTGAATCAAAAATGTAAACACCACCATTTGCAAGGTTTGATTTGGGATTTTGAGGTTTTTCTTCAAAACTAACGACTGTTTGGGTAGAATCGGTTTCGAGAATTCCACAGGCTTTTGGAGTCTCTGTTCTGAAAACTCCGACTGTTACAGGGAATTTATGTGATTTATGAAAGTTTTCCAAATTCTGAATGTTCAAATTTGTAAGATTATCAGCATAAAAAACAGCAAAATACTCTTCTCCTTTTACAAACTCTTTATTGTCCCGAATTGTTCCTGCACTTCCAAGAAGTTTCTTTTCATTAATTAAGGTAATTTTAATTCCGTCATTTTTGCGATTAGTAAAATAACTTTCTACTTCTTCGACAAGGTAATGAGTGTTAATTAGAACTTCTGTAACACCATATTTTTTGAAAAGGTCAAACCAAAATTCAATTAAAGGTCTACCTGAAATCGGAACAAGACATTTAGGAACAGAATCTGTTATCGGCTTAAGGCGAGTTCCAAAACCCGCTGCAAGTAAAAATGCTTTCATTTTGCTTTCATTTTTGAAATTGAGTGCCTAAGGTAAGTAATTTTTGTAAAATTTTTAATAGGAACTTTTGTAATTTTTGCAAACAAAAATCCGCAAGAGGTATTGCGGATTTCTTAAAAAGATATAAAATTTAGTTAGAACCTAAAATTGAACTAAATTACTTCTTGACACTTCGGACAACATTCAATTTTTTCATTTGTTTTTCGGCAAAATCAAGAATGTCGTCAATGTCTGTTTGTTGATTTAAGTAACCTAAGTAATCAGCAACAGATTTTTCAGGAGTATGTTTTGGCGACCAACCAAGACTTTGGAGTTTTGTAATGTCTGAAATCTGATGTCTTGTGTCTCCAAATCGGAATTCACCTGAAACTTTTGGAAGAATGTCTTTACCAAAAACATCGGCAACAATTTTTCCGAATTCAAGAACTGTGTAAGGCTTTCCACCACCGACATTAAAAACTTCGTAATTCGCTCTGTCATCTTTAAGAACAAGGTAATTCGCTTCTATTACATCTTCGATGTTTACGTAATCTCGAATCGCTCCACCGTCTTCGTAAGCCGTTGGTTGACGGTCAAAGTAAAGATTTAAACAGAAAATCCTACAAGCTCCACTGTAAGCGTTATAAAAAGACTGTCTTGGACCTTGAACAATTGAGTAACGCATCGCAACTGATGGAATGTTATAACGTCTTCCGAGAGTAATTGCCATTTGCTCTTGTGAATATTTACTCATTCCGTAAGGGTTTGGAGGATTTACAAAAGATTCGGGATTTGGTAAATTCGTTGCGACCGCTCCACAAGTCGGACAATGATGTTCCCAATCACCTTTTTCGAGTTGAGAAATCGGTCTTATTTGTGGTTGGAAAGTTCCGTGTTCCTCGCAAGTGTAAGTTCCTTCTCCTGCAGCCATTTGCGAAGAAGCGACAATCACTTTTTTAACAGGTAATTTTTTCTCTAAGATAATTTCATAAATTAAAGCTGTAGAAACAGCGTTTGTGTGAAAGAATGTCGAGAAATCTGGTAAATAATCTTGGTAAGCCGCTAAGTGATAAACGTAATCAACACCTTCAAGAGCAAACTCAAGTGTAGTTTTATCTCTTACATCTCCGAAGATAAATTCTGCTTCTTTTGGTATATAAGTAGGTTTTCCTTTAAGATGAACTGGTTTTTTGAGAAGGTCTAAAATTTTTACTTCGTAACCTTCAGAGATTAATTTATCTACTAAATGCGAGCCAATAAATCCTGCTCCACCTGTAACTAATACTTTTGCCATTTTTTTACCTAAATTTAAATTATTTCTAATCCGTCTTTTTTAAATTTGAATTTAATCATTGAAACTGAATCTTGACTAAAACCTGAATTATTCTTTTCCTCACCACGACTAAAACTATCTCTAAACTTCCACCAAGAAGCTACTTCTTGTGGAAGAGCCTTCCACATACCATTTGTTTCATTTTTCAAATATTTTAGAAAGTCTAAGTATGTGTTTAATTTTTTATCCGTTTCTAAGTAATCTGGGTGAGTATTCAAAAGAACTAAAGCGTGATTTCTAATAAGCCATTTTGTTTTTTGTTTCCAAATTTCACTACTAACATTTTCTAAAGTAACAAAAAGAGTATGGTCTTGTGGAAGAGTGTAAGGAAGCTCTACATAATTTTTGTAAATGAAAGGAAAAATGGAATAAGTTCCCCCTGGAAGAGGCTGAAAAGGGTCAACATCAAAAGTCGAAAGGTCGTGAGTAATTTCCAAATCCGCGATCCAATCCAAATTTCTATGGAATTGTGGAGAACGAAATCCTTTTGCACCAAGTTCTGCCAGTTTTTTATTTATTAGTTTTGCACGTTTATCGAAAGTCGATTTTGAAAAATACAATTTTCCATCGTGATTATAACCGTGAACTCCGATTTCAAAACCACGATTTTGTAAATCTTTAACCAAACCTTTATCAATTTTGTATTTATTTGCAATTAACGTCCACGAAGAACGAAAACCTAATTCCTCTTCCAAATCTGCAATCTTTGCAATTCTGTCAAATCCTTCTTGTTCCTCAACATCGTGTGTAGTTACAAAACAAAAATTTGCTTTATCTTTCCAAAAATATGGAATCTCAAACTCTTGTCCTTGTGTTAACTCTGTCAGTTTTGGGAAAAGCTTGTTTTCCATAAACCAATTTTCGGGAATCTCACCGTAATCTTTTCTTTTTTGTAGAAATTGTCTTACAAAAATCGGAATAATTGGTCTTAGTAAGTAATAAATTTTGTATTGAGATGAAAAAGTAAGGGAGTATTCTTTTTCAAGAAGAGAATTTTCAAGGACAGAAATTAGATTTTTGTCCTTGAAAAAAAATTGTGAGTCAGAAAAAGTCATATTCAAGTTTCTAAGTTAATCGGTTACAAAGTCACCGACTTTAAAGCTACACTCAGCAAAATTATCAATTTCTAAAGTGAAAATTTCACCTCGTAACTGAACAGAAATACTTTTTCCGTCAATCCCGATAATTTGAAATTCTTCACCTTTAACCTCTTTCGTAACACTTCTGCTAATTCTTTTCACTAAAGCATTTTGTCCTTTAAAAACAAAGTAAGGAAATTGAATTGGGTCAAAAATATATCCTCGAACCCAGTTGAAAAGTGCATCGTTTGCTTTTGTCCAATCAAGTTGTTTTTTCTTAAAATCTAATGCGTGCATATTGTAATAAAGAGAGTCAATATCACTTTGAGGCATTCTTGGGAAAGAACCATCTTTGATTGTCGAAAAAGTATGTTTGAAAAGTTTAACAGAAATATCTGTAACTTTTTGGTAAAGAGAGTAAGCCGTATCAGAATCTTCAATTTTTACTTTCATTTGACTAACAACATCACCAGTGTCAACTCCTGGATCAATGTAATGAACTGTTGCTCCAGCATACTCTTCACCGTTTATTAAATTCCAAGCAATTGGAGCACAACCACGATATTTTGGTAAAAGTGCAAAATGTAAATTTAGGCAAGCCAACTTCGGAACGTCAATTACGTTTTGGCGAAGAATTTGGTCATATTGAACCGAAAACATTAAATCAATATCCAATGTTTTTAAGTATTCTACAGATTTTACAGAACTAATTCTTTTCGGTGCAAAGACTTCAATATTTTTAGATTCAGCGTATTCACAAATTGAAGGATACCAACTACCTTTTTCATTTTTATTTGGAATCACACAAACAACATTTTCACCTGATTCGACCAAAAACTTAAGACACTCAACACCTGCTCTTTGCATTCCTAAAAAAGCTATTCGCATTTATTTTTTACTCCAAAGTAAGATTTTAAAAGTTTTCTAAAATAAAAAAACCCGAGAAAAACTCAGGCTTAAAAGTTAAGAAAGTTTTGTCCATTTTCCGTCATTTTTCATACTTTCAGCTCCTGCCGAAAGTATCTGAACAACATTTAGCCCTGAGACTCCATCAGCAATTGGTTTTGCTCTACCTTGACAAGAATCAATGAAATTAATTAGCTCTGCTTTTAAAGGTTCAGTTGGTGGAAGTTCAACAACTGACTTTGTTCCTTCACGGTAAGACAAACTTCCACTGCCTTGTCCTTTGTCTCTGTCGTCAATTCCCAAACCATAATGAATTAATTTATCTTCAGCCATTTCATCAAAAACAAGTGTTCCTTTTGAGCCAAAGATTTTCATAAATCTGTGTTTGAAAGGTGAAAGCCAAGAAACTTCAATCATTGCATAAGCATTATTTTCGTAATCAAGCCTCATCGTTACTGTGTCATTCAAGTCAACAGTGTGATTTTTTCCAAAAGCAGAAACACGGTTAGGAATTTCAGGCATTAAATAATTAATAATTGAAAGGTCGTGAGTTGCTAAATCCCAAGAAACATCAACTTCATACTTTCCTGCACCTTGATTCATTCTTGAAGCAGAAATGTAATTTATTTTGCCAAGTTCACCTGAATCAATGATTTCTTTCATTTTCTGAACTGCAGGATGAAATTGAAAGATGTGTCCTGTGCAAAGAGTTTTGTTATTCTTTTTAGCAGATTCAACGAGGTCTTTTGCTTCTTGAACATTAAATGTCAAAGGTTTTTCAATGAAAACGTTTTTACCTTTTTCAAGGAACTCAATTCCAAGTTTTTTATGAGTAGTAACAGGCGTTACAATGCAAACTGCGTGCAATTCCTCATCATTCAGAAGTTCTTTGTAATCAGTTGTAATATTTTGGTCAGGATAATTCTTTTTAATAAATTCGAGCCTTTCAGTATTCATATCACAAACGTATTTGAGATTACAAGATTCGATATTTCTTAAATTTCTAACTGTATTTGGTCCCCAATAACCAACTCCTAAAACTGCAATGTTAATCATAATTAATAACCACCTTTACCGGTAACAACAACACCGATAGTTTTAAATAAAATTTTTAAGTCTAACCATAGTGAAAAATTTTCTATGTAATAAATATCTAATACAACCATATCGTTGAAGCTAACTTCGCTTCTTCCGCTAACTTGCCAAAGTCCTGTCATTCCAGGAATCGCTTGGAATCGTTTTTTGTGCCAATCATCATAAAGTTCATACTCCCAAGGAAGGCAAGGTCTTGGACCTATCAAACTCATTTCACCACGCATTACATTAATCAATTGAGGAAATTCATCTAAACTAAACTTCCTTAAGAACTTACCAATTGCCGTAATTCGTGGGTCATTTTGAATTTTTGTAGCTCCACTATCTCCTCCACCTTCTTTTATTAATTTCTTAATGAATTCTTTGTGTTGAGAATTATCGTTATCTACAAACATTGTACGAAATTTGTACCACTCAAATGGTTTTCCAGCTTCCCCAATAACTTTTGTTTTATAAAAGATAGGACCTTTTGAAGTCAACTTGATAATGATTGCGAAAATTAGAAATATAGGCAAAAGGACTAGAATAATTATGCTTGTAAAAATTTTATCAAAAAACATTTTTACTTTTTTGTTTATTTTGTATAAATCAGCTCTTTTGACCTTAAGTCCCTGTAAATCTTTATATTCCGCATCACTAACTTTGTTACTAACGACTGTAAAATGTTCAGAAAATACGTGAACAGGCAATCCTGTTTGGCTACATTTCTGAATTAAATCTAACAAAGCTGAGTGCGAAATTGAATTTATTGTAATAAATATCTCATCCGGATTCGCAAGTTCAATTAATTCGTCTAGTTCCTCTATTGTTCCAAGGACTCTAATGCCTAAAATTCTTTTGTTACTTTTCTCAGAGTCATTATCAATGAATCCAATTATCTTAAGCCCTAAACTTGGGTCATTAAAAACCTTACCAACAAATTCTTCCCCTGCATTTCCTGCTCCAATCACAATAACTCTTCGAGAAACTGTCTTTTCTTTCGAAAACTTCCCTAACAAAGGCTTCATTAAAACTAACCTTACAAATGCGTGAAGTCCAAATGAAATTGTAGCAAATAAAACTGAATTTACTCTACTATGTTCAATAAATTCTTCACGTAAAAAGAATAAAGCCACAACAGTCAATAAAAAGACATAAAAATGCCCTTTTATCAATTGGATAATTTGGTCGAAAATTGAAAAAATAACTCTATGCTTATAAAGTTGCAATTCACGAAAAACAAATGGAGAAATTAAAGCAATACAAGCTAAGGCAATCAATTTAGTTGTAGGAAATTCATTTGGTGAATCTCCCCAAAGAGTACTATAATACCTAACCCACAATGCTAGAAAAGCAGATGTAAAAAGGACTAAAGAGTCAGTTATGTAAAGTGCTAATTTATATGTATGAAGCCTTTTAAACATTTTTTATTTGTAGAATTCCTTAATTGCATCCGCCACATATTTAATGTGTTCTTTTGTAAGTTCAGGATACATTGGTAAAGACAAAATTTTTGATGCTTCAGCTTCAACTCTTGGAAATTCACCCTTTTTATAACCATAATCTTTGAACGCTTCAAGCAAATGTAATGGAATTGGATAATGCAACCCAGATGCAATTCCTTTTGAAGATAAAAACTCCATCAATTCCTCGCGTCTTTCAACTTGACAAACATAAAGGTGATAAACGTGTTTTGCAAATTCAGCTTCTTTTGGAGTCTCAAGTTGTGGAATGCCCGCGAGTAACTCATTGTAAAGTGACGCATTTGCACGACGCATTTCAGTCCATTTCTCGATATAATTAATTTTCACACCAAGCACTGCACCTTGAATTCCTGACATTCTGTAATTGTGTCCCATTACAATATGGTGATATTTTTCTTCAGCTCCGTGGTCTCGAATCAATTTCATTTTTCTACCAAAATCAACATCTTTTGAAATGACTCCACCAGCTTCTCCGAAAGCTCCGAGGTTTTTCCCTGGATAAAAACTAAAACAACCTGCAACACCAAATGTCCCAACTCTTTGCCCATTAAATTCTGCACAATGAGCTTGAGCACAATCTTCTGCTAACAAAAGATTATGTTTGTCAGCAATTTCTTTAATTTTACCAACATTTGCTGGCTGCCCATAAAGGTGGACAGGAAGAATCATTTTTGTCTTAGAAGTAATTTTATCTTCAATCTGATTTACATCAATATTGTAATATTCATCATTATCAACTAAAACTGGCTTTGCACCTGTTAAAGCTACAGCTTCTGCAGTTGCAAAAAAAGTGTTTGCAGGAATAATAACTTCATCACCACTTTTAATTCCAGCTGCCCAAAGTGCAACGTGTAAAGCAGAAGTTCCGTTGTTTGTTGCTAAACAAAAATTAGCATCGTGCAATTTGGCAAAGTTACTTTCGAAATCGAAAACTCTTTTTCCAAGAACAAAAGCTGTGTTATCCAAAACATCATTAATTGCTTCTTGAACTTCTTCTTTTATTGAATTGTATTGAATTTTTAAATCTACAAATGGTACGTTCATATTTTTACTCTTAGATTTTTTATTTAAAATTTTTAATTGTTTGAGCTACAAATTGAATTTGCTCTTCTGTCATTTCAGGGAAAATTGGAAGACTTAGAATTTCACCCGTAAATTTGTTTGCATTTGGGAAATCTTCTGGCTTGTGTCCCAAATACTTGTAAGCATTTAAATTATGTAAAGCTATCGGATAATGAATTCCAGATTGAATTCCATTTTCATTAAGAAAAGATTGCAATTCATCTCTCTTTTTAGAACGAATTACAAATAGGTGATAAACGTGTCTTGCATACTCCATCTCCTTTGGCAAAACAATATGCTCGCAATCTGCTAAAAGTTCATTATAACGCTTTGCAACAGTACGTCGCCTCTCAGTCCATTCTGCAATATATTTTAGCTTTACACTAAGAACTGCACCTTGAATTCCGTCAAGTCTGCTATTTACACCTTCAAACTCGTGGTCATATTTTGCAATTCTTCCGTGGTTAGCATACATTCGTGCTTTGATAGCTAATTTTTCATTATTTGTTACAATTGCTCCAGCATCTCCATAAGCTCCAAGATTCTTCCCTGGGTAAAAGCTAAAAGTAGCGAAATCACCAAAGTTTCCAACTTTTTTACCTTTGTATTCAGCAACAACTCCTTGAGCTGAGTCTTCCATTACACTTAAGTTATATTTTTTTGCAATTCGTGTAATTTCCTCCATATTCGCAGGCTGCCCATAAAGATGAACAGGAATAATGACTTTTGTTTTTTCAGTTATTTTAGCTTCAATTTGGGCAGTATCAATGTTGTAAGAATCAGCTTCACAATCAACGAGTACTGGCTTACCTCCAAGTAACGAAATGGCTTCTGTTGTAGCAATGAATGAGTTTGCAACTGTAATTACTTCATCTCCTTGCTTTACTCCAAGTGCAAAAAGTGCGATGGAAATTGCATCTGTTCCATTACCAACTGCAATTGTAAATTTTACATCTTGAGCTTTCGAGAAATCTTCTTCAAATTTTTTTGCAAATTTACCACTAACAAAAGCGGTTTGATCAATAACATTTTGAATTGCAGAATCAATCTCATCTTTAATAGATAAGTATTGAGCTTTTAAATCTAAAAAAGGGACTTGCATAATTTATTACCTAATGTAAATTTTCTTGTTAATCTTCATAGACTCATAACAGGCTTCAATAATTTGAACTGTTTTCATTCCTTCAAAGGCGCTTGTAGCAATTACATCTTCACCCCTTAAAGTTCTTACAACATTCTTAATAACCTTATCGTGATTTGACATTGAACCTCTATAAAACCCATAATCATTTGATGGATTTCCTGGTTCAAGTTCTTCGATGACTACATCTTTTATTTTGTAATAATCCAAAACGTTAAGATATTGACCTGCTATTTTAATTGAGCCATTTTCTGCAAAAACTGTAATTGAGCCTTCCATATTTTGTTCAAAAGAACAAGTTGTATAATTGAATGTTCCAATTGCTTCATTTGCGAGTTCGAAATTGATAACTCCTGTATCTTCAAAATCGATCATTGAATGATCATAATTTCTTCCTTGTGCATTAACCGAAATAACATCACCAAATAAGTAGTAAAGAAGGTCTATAAAATGGCTAAATTGTGTAAAAAGAGTACCTCCATCTAAATCTAGTGTCCCTTTCCAATCAGAATCATTGTAGTAATTTTCATTACGATTCCAAAAACAATTAACTGTAACCATAAAAATCTTACCTAATTCACCTTTCTCAATTAACTCTTTAAGTTTAACAATTGGAGGATTAAAACGGTTCTGCTTGACAACGAAAAGTTTCTGATTAGTTCTTTGAGCTGTCATTATCATCTCATTACAATTCAAAACCGATAAAGCCATTGGCTTTTCACAAACTACGTGTTTTCCTTTTTTCAAAGCGTCAATTGTCATTTGATAGTGCAAACCATTTGGTGAAGTTACACAAACAACTTCGACATCTTTGTTATCTAAAATTTCCTGATAATTGGTTGTTTTGAATATATTTTCATTTGTGTTATCAGCAAATCTGTCTTCTTTTATATCACAAATTGCGACAAGTTCAGCACCTTCGGTTTCATCAATTCTCTGATGATGACGTTTTCCAATGCTTCCATAACCAATAATTCCAAATTTTGTATTATCCATTAATTAATTTATTCCTTGTATGGTAGATTTGACATTTTATTAATTTGTTTTGCAGGGTTTCCAACGACAACTGTGTTTTCAGCTACACTTTTAGTAACTACACTTCCTGCTCCAACAAGAGCATTTTTGCCGATATTTACTCCAGGAAGCAAAGTTGAGTTTGCACCAATCTTAGCACCTTCGTCAATTGTTGCTCCAAATAATTCATTTTTTACATTAGGTGACTGTGGATATTTTGCATTCGTGACAACAACATTGGGACCAAGCCAACATTTTTTCTTGAGAAATGAATACTCTGGCACAAAAACTTGTGAGTGAATTCTAACTCCATCTTCAATTTTTACGTGGTGTTCAACGATTGAAAGAGTTCCGACACTCACATTATCACCAATTTCATTTAATTCACGAATATTAGCTTTATTCCCCGTTTGAAAATTCTTGCCAATTTTATTACCCGCATAAATTACAGTATGTGAACGAATTACTGAGTCATCACCAATTACTGTTTCAAGTTCCCCATCTTCGTAGCCTTTAGGAGGAATTCCAATTATTGCATAGTCTTCAATGACAACATTTTTGCCGAGAGTAACATTTTTATAAAGTTTAAAATTTTCCATTAAATTACCAATTTTATTAGAGCCGTGAAATTTACTCAATTATTGAATTAGTTTCCAATTAATTCGTAAACCATTCGTCTATATTTTTCTTTTTCTTTTTCACCACTAAATTCTTCGTTAAACTTTTGAACTCCTAAGGAATACTTTTCCCTTTCAGCTTTACTTTTATAAAGGAAAAGAATTTTATCAGCTAAATCTTCAGCATTTTGCGGCTCAAAAAATAGAATCATTTTATCATCAAAATATTTTGTAACTGTGTAAATTTTTGAACAAATTATTGCTTTGTGCATAGCCGCATATTCAAGGAGTTTTACAGGAAGCATCAATTCACTTCCTTTTTCTTCTTTCGTTGGAACAATTCCCAAATCTGCTTCAGCAATTATTGGCGGTAATTTTTCATAAGGAATATAACCAGGGTGAAAATCTACAAAATCTCCAATTGCCAACTCTTTAATCATTTGCGAAAATCCGTCAACGAATTCACCACCACCGTAAACAACTAATTTCAGCTCAGGAATTTGAGGTGCTAGTTTTTTAACTGCAATCGCCAACAAATCAATTCCAAGTCTCTCCGCTATTGCACCGTGATAAACGAGTTGGAAAGAATCGTCTTTTCTTGTTTTGGGAAGGTAGTGGAAGACTTCTTGAGTCGCACAATTAAGAATACATTTTATTTTTTTAGCAGGAATTCCATAACTAACAAATTCCTCTTTGATAGGCTCGTGGACAGTTATTACCAAGTCTGCAAACTTACAACATAAAATTGTTTGAAAAGTGATTAGGCGAATCAGCCAATGCTCTTTAGGAACATCAAATTTTGCAGTAAAAGTATTCGGCATTGAATCGTGTAAATCTAGAATAATTTTACTACCTGAAATTTTTGGAATAAATGCTGAAAAGACTAGAAAATCTGGAATGTTATTAATGTGAATACAATCATAATCTTTTTCGAAATGAAAAAATGACATTTTGAAAAAGATTTTGAAGAAAAATATTAGATAACTAAGAAGATAATTAAATTTATTACCGCCAAAATATCTCACAATCTTTAGACGATAAACATTTACACCATTAATTTGCTCATAGCTTTTTTGTGAGTCATCATTCAAAATAGAAAAAAAATCAACAGAATCACCATTACTTGCTAATGCTTCTGCTTCGTATTTACACCTTGTATCTGAGACATAATCGGTGTAAGCCACCATACAAATTTTTTTCATATTTTTTTAATAAACTTAAATTGAGTTAAAGGAAGCAGATTTTAGCGTTTTTGGATTCCACCTTGAAACAATCCTGGAAGTAAATTCATTTTCATTGCAAACTCAATTATCCCTTTAAGTTTTTGTAACATAGGATTATAAGTCGGATAATCGCTGAATTTTTTAGGAGGCAAAGCAATAATTTCTTTGAACTCTTCAAGTGATAAATCAAATTTTTTAGCAATGTACTCAAAATCTTTTTCTAAAATTTCAGGGTCATAAGAAAGTTCTTTCATATGACTAATTCCTTCTTCGCGAGTCATTAAACCAAGTCTAGCTTTTGCCGAATAATTTACGCGTCTCCTGTCCATATTAAATTTGACTGGAGCATAATAAGATTGAAAAAATCTAGTGTAAATCGATTCGTGATGATGTCCACCATAATCTTTCCAACCGACTTCTTTAATTAGAACTTTCTTGGCTTCTTCTTTACTGTAAGGCAGATAATTGAGCAATCTTACAATTTTAATTCTTTTGAGTAAAATATAATTTATTGCATTAAATAAGGAAACATTTGGAAAAGTCTCTAGCTTAACTTTACCGAATATCTTTTGCACTGAGCTAATATATTTTCCATCTTTATATCCCCAACTATGCGGAATTACACCTTCTGTCCTAAAAGAGTTTCCACTAATTGAATATTTTATCCCCTCTTCTGCCGCCGTTCGATAAAGTACTGCGTGAATTCCCATATCAGTTGGAGCTTCTGCGTCAGGAGTTGAAGCCTTTAGGAAAGAGACTTGTAAATCTTTAAACTCTTCCCAATTGACCACATAAGTGTAAAGGTCAATATCTAAGATATTTGTTGCATTTTCAATATTGCTTACGGCTATTTCTGTATTCCAACCATTGTCAAAATGAACTGCTAAAGGTCTTAAACCATATTTTTTTGCCATATAAAGTGAATAGATACTATCTGTTCCACCACTAACTCCAATAATACAATCATAATCTTTACCTTTTCCAGAAGCCTTAATTTCATCTATTAATTTTTCTAAGTCCTCTTTTCCATTGTCATTCAATGGGTATTCAGCTTCTAAAGTATCGTGAATTGCACAAAAATTACAAACTCCTTTGTCATCAAACTCAATTCCGGGAACAGATGTATCCATAATACATCTAGTACAAATTTTATATTCTTGAGACATTTTTTCCTAAAACCTTATTTTGTTGGGAAAACTCGACGAATTTCGTCTTTGTTAGGGAAATTAATCAAAACTGCTTGCCTTCTTCCGTGGAAGACAAACATACTTCCAGCAGCAACTGCAGAAGCTCCTCCTTCGTGTACAGCTTTTCCGAAATCTTCAATATTTCCTGCTCCACCACAAGCAATAACAGGAATATTCACAGCCTCTGAAACCATTTTTATAAGTTTCAAGTCATAGCCCTCACGAGTTCCATCTAAATTAATCGAATTTATAAAAATCTCACCTGCACCTTTTTGCTCCATTTCTTTTGCAAATTCTACAGGGTTTAATTTTGTGTTCTTCGTTCCTGAATTTGTAAAAACTTCATACTTACCAAAAAAACTTTTCTTTGCATCTATCGAAACAGTAATACTTTGATTACCGAAAGCATCTGCGGCTTCTTTGACAAAATTTGGATTTTCAACGGCAATAGTATTTAAAACAACTTTTTCTGCACCAGCTTTGAGTAAACGCTGAACATCTTCCATTGTTCTAATTCCACCACCAACTGCTAAAGGCATCAAACATTCATCAGAAATCTGTGTAACTAACTCTGAAGTCGGAACTCTTTTTTCTTTTGTTGCTGTAATATCTAAGAAGACTAATTCGTGAGCTTCTTTTTCATTGTAAATTTTAATTGCATTGATTGGGTCACCGACATAACGTGGTTTATCAAACTTAACTGTTTTTACCAAACCTTTTTGCTTAAGGAGAAGACAAGGAATTATTCTTGTTTTTAGCATAAACTAAATATTCTCCACAAAATTTTTGAAAATTGTTACACCGTGTTTATGACTTTTTTCAGGGTGAAATTGAGCTCCGTAAATATTGTCTTTTTGAATCATTGAGGTAAATTCATAGCCATAATCTGTCATAGCAAGATTATCAGAATCAACATTACATTTTACGTGATAAGAGTGAACAAAGTAAAAATCTAAATTCGTTTCAATACCCACACAAAGTTTTGATTCTTTAGTAAACTTAACTTCATTCCAACCCATATGAGGAATTTTCAAATTTGAATTTTCACTTCCAAATTTGAATTTTACAGTCTCAGCGTCAAACCAACCTAGACCTTCTGCATCTCCTTCTTCACTTCCTTTTGCCATTAATTGCATTCCAAGACAAATCCCAAGAATTGGAGTTTTATCCTCCAATACTCTTTGGTTTAAAATATCAAGTAAGCCATATTCTTTGAGGTTTTTCATTCCGTTTTGGAAAGAACCAACTCCTGGTAAAATCAACTTTGTAGCATTTTTTATGTCATCAATATTTGAAGAAATAAGAGCATTAATTTTGAAACGTTCAAACTTACTTTGAATAGACCGTAAGTTTCCGATTCCGTAATCTATAATTACAATCATTTTTTTACTTAAATTATTTAAGAATTAAAGTCGAAAATAAAGAATTAATCGTTAATCTTTAGTACTTTTTTATAGATTTTGATAATTTTCTTGGCGATGTTAACAGAGTTTAGATAATCGATATTTTTTCGACCTTCCGTTCTCTTCCCAAATTGAATTGCTTGAGTAATTTTTTCTGCGGTTTCTTTTGCGTCATAGGAAGTGATAAAGCATCCCTCAGTTTTGCCAAAAACTTCTTTTACATCACCAACATCTGTCGAAACAATCGGACAATTACAAGCCATTGATTCTTTAATCACATTAGGTGAACCTTCCCACAAAGAACTCAAAACCAAAACATCAGCAGCATTCATATAAAAAGGAATCAACTCATTTGGAACATTTGAGACAATATTCAACTCAACTTCCTTTTTATCTAAAAGGTCATAAGCATCTTTCACAAGTTGATAATTCTTTTCAGGTCTATCAAGGAAATCAATTACAAAAATTATGTGTTTTTTATCGTGTGAGAAACCCACTTTTTCCCTTGCTTCGTGCTGGTCAATTGCTCTGAATTTTTCAAAATTAACTCCATTAGGAATCACATTCGCATTTGAAAGGCTAATAAGTTCTTTCATTTGAGAAGATTTTACAATTGTGGCATTCCAACGAGTTAAACTAAAACTTCTTATCAAAACTCTCCAAAAATTCTTCGAATGAACATCACTTCCAAGAAGCGAAACAACAACAGGAACTGTTGAAGCCAATCCTGCGACGTAACCACAATACGAATAATGAGCGTGAACTAAATCGAATTTATTTTTTTTAAGGTATTCTCTAAGAATCGGAATGTTTTTAAGATAACCTTTTGCACCTTTTCCCTTAATCCAAAAGTAATCCATTTCGATTCCTTCTTGGCTCAAAGAATTTCCTTGATTCATAATCAAAGGGTCTTTTCCATCTTCGTATTGATTTCCACCACTGACAAATAAAACCTTCATTCCTTAGAGTTTTCCTTCATTTAAAAGCCTAATTACTTCTTCCATTCTCAAATCAAAAGTCAAGTTTGTATTAAAGTCACCTTCTTCAAAAACCCATTTCGAATCTACTTTTCGCATTCTTCCCATTTTGTCATCAACAAGCATTTGATAAGGATAGACTTGTCCAAAAAAAGTTTGAAGTTCATTAACAAAATAACCACCTTTAGGATTTTCAAAAATATCAACTGCTTGCGAGAGGAAACCATACTTTTCACAAATCTCTTTAACAAAATCTAAAATGTCGTCCGGCGGAGCACCAAAACCTTTGAGTTTTGTTCCACTTGCCATTTCTCCATCACGCATTTTTTTATGTCCGAAAAATGAATCTCCAACTTTTACCATTCGCCATTCATAATCGTGAGGAATGTATTCTTGGAAAATTACATAACCATACTGTGAATCTTTAAATCTCTGAATGTATTTTCTAAGTTTCTTTTTAAACTTATCGTAAGAAACGATGTTTTTCTTAAATCTTCCTGCCAAATCACCTTGGTTCATATTCGGTCCGAATTGCTTCCTTATACCAGAAGAGAACGCTTTTTTAACATATTTTTCGGCTTGAGAATAAGTTTTCAAAATTGCAATTCCTTTACCAGAATCTCCAATACAAGTTTTTCCTACAACAGGTAATTTCGAATTCTTGAGAAATTCTAAGGCTTCTTTCTCGTAATAAAAAACGTCTGTTTTAGGGTGTGGAACTTTGTTCATTCTAAGCCAATAACTAAGGAACTTTTTATTTTCGTGTAACAAAATTTCATCATAAGTTGGGTAAATTTTTGCTTTATGAACTTGACTTAAAACATAAAGTCGCTCATCGTATAATTTTTTAAAAAGAATCGAATCATACGCACCACTAATTAAAAAGCAATCAATTTCTGGGTCAAGGCATTCTTCAACCCAATCATTTTTGGTGAACTCAATTACCTTGTATTTCATTTTAAACTTTTCGCAGGATTTTACCCAGTATTCGTGATGCTCTTCATCTTCACTTTTTAAAATCCCAAAATAGTAAGTCATATATTTAAAGCCTTAAATTTATTAACCAAAATATTTATAAATTGAGTTGCCAACAAACCTTAGAAAACCTATTGGCATTTTTTGAATATGAGGCTCAAGCCTCTTTATCATTGATTCTCCTTCATCGTTTGAGTCTTCAGATTTTGGGTACTCGTAATAATTTATTGTTTTAACAGTTGCTCCTAAACTTCTTTTAAAACGAATCAAGCCTTCTGCGTCAATATCTGTCTTCCCAAGATTCAAATTTTTATAACCTTGAGCTTTCGCCCACTTTATTAATTCCCAAAACATAAAATCATTTGGACGCAGATTTAAATAATTTGGGTCAGAAGCACCATATTTGTAATAAACATTTTCTTCCCAAAACATAAGAATCGAAGAAGAAACAGGAGTACCTTTTTGGGAGACAATAACTGTAGCTCCCATTTTTTCAGAAATAATATTTTTATAAAAATTTTCAAAAAAAGAATCTGGTTGTGGAGGTAAACCGTGTTTTCTACGAGTTTCGTAATTATGCTGCATAAAAATTTTAAGTGAATCTTTGTCTGTTAAGACATTGACTTCCAAATCATTTTTAATCGCTTTCTTAATATTCCTGCGAGTCTTACCTTCAAACCTCATAAACATTTCATCTTCTGTTTCGACAAGACTTATATCGTGAACTAAAAATTTTTCAGTAACAAAATTTTCATCACAAATCCCACCTCTAATTTGGAATTTCTTGTCTTTTGGAAGAGAATTAATGTCAATTTCCTCATTTTCAAAACACCAATCTGAAAATGGAAAAGCTACATATTTTTTTGAAATTATTCGATTTACTTCCATTATCGAAATTTCAGAAGAACCAGAAAGAAATTTTTTAGTTTTGTAACCATAAGTTTCTTCTAAAGTCTTTTGCCAATTTGGATGTTGGAAAATATTTGAAACCATAAATTATTTGTATTCCTTAAAATAAAGAGACCCTTCTAAAATTCTACTTAAATTAAAACAGGTCTTTTCAGTACTAAATTCTTTATTAATAAGTGATTCATCTTCTACGTCGAAGAAGTCACTCATTGAACTAAAATCATATTTTTGAATAAATTTTTCATACCAATTTCGATAAGTAAAATTTGACTCATCTTTTTGAGGTAATACTCTATTTTTGAGAACCGAAATTCCCAACTTCAATATGCTTTGATAATCTTTTGGACTATACCCTTTTGAAAGTTTTTCTTTAGCAATTTTAGGATTTAATTCATTAATAATCCTAAGATGAAACTCTGGTCCTTTTAGTCTAAGGATTGGATTTTGGGTCATATTTGTTCGATTTAACAAATTAAACTCTGTTTGAAAAATATAATTTAAGTAATCAATATCAAGATAAACAGGAATTACAAAAGAACAGAATTGTGCAAAAAGGTTTATATCCTGAGCAAAATGAATTTCTGACATCATTTCTAATGAGAAATGAAAATATTTATTCGGAGACTCGAACCAGTTTTTAAGTTCGTTTACTCTTTTTAAAGCATACTCTATATCTTGCTCATTAAATTTGAATGAAGCTTCTTTAAACGAGCAAAGAATAGATTCTTTTATATTTTCACCATTCCAAGTTTTTCTAACAAAAGATGAAATTATCAAATCGTCAGGGAAAAGCCCACGAGCTAATTCTCCTCCCATATATCCCAAAAACATTGTATCATTATTTTTTGCTTCTCGTAAAACAGCATTTAATCTATGACTTCTATGAATAGAAGTTAGGGCATTACCAGTAGTGATAATTTTTTTAGCTAAATCTTGATATTCTTCCTCAATTGGGTCGTTTAAATCGTAATTTTGGTATTTTAAGCCTATTTTCTTAGTCAAATTTTTGGCATAGATTACATCTAAAGACTTTTCGTTTCCATAAGAGTAAGTTGAAATATCAAATTTATCCATATCAACAGCAGAAAGGATTGTTCTACAATCAATTCCTCCTGTTATTGGACAAGAAAACTTTTTTGTATCTAAGTAATCAAGATAACTATTAACTAATTTCTGGAAAAACTGCGGTGATTTTTCTAAAGATTTTAAATTTTTCTTATCTAATAATTCTTCAAACTTCCAATAACAACTAACTTGAAAATTTGTATCGATTTGAACCTTCGTTGCATTCGTCGAAAAAGAAATACCTTTCACAAAACTCTTACCAAGAATGTGATGATTAAACAAAATATGGTCAACTAATGCTTCTCTTTCAATCTCAACTTTCGGCAATAAATTTGAAAGTATTTTTAGGGAATCTGAAAACCCAAATTTCGAACCTTGCTTAAAGTAAAAAAATTTCTTTATTCCGACTTGATCACTGAAAATTTGTAAAGTATTACCATCATAAACCAAAAGAGTAAAAATACCTTTTAATGATTTAGGAAAGTCTAAACCTTCTTTCTTATAAAGGAAATGAACCAGTTCTAATTGACTTAAACCTTTTAGTTCTTCGAAATTTTCATAATTTGGAAGTAAATATCCATCAACCCAAATAGTTAGATTCTCTTTTTGAATAAATTGGACTTTATTATTCCAAAAGATTTTCCCATAACTAAAAGTTATCTCATTTTGAAAATTTTGAACTTTCTGTTCTAAATTTGTAACAAGCCAATTCATCTAATTAAAATTTTGCAACTACATTTTTATAAAACTCTGCGTAGTTACTTACCATTTTGCTGATGCTGAATTTCTCTTCAACAGTTTTGACTGCTTCCTTTGAAAAATTCTGTAAAATATCTTTATTATCTTTTAAAAATAAGATTTTATCTACTAATTCGTCGTGGTTTCCAATTTCGATAATAAACCCACTTTTGCCATTTTCTATAACCTCTTTAGTTCCGCCGTTGTCAGTTGCAATAACAGGGACTCCACAGGCAAAAGATTCCAAAATCGAATTTGATATACCTTCGCCCCACCAAGGAGCAGTACATAGAACTGAAATATCAGAAGCACGTAAAATCATCTCTACATCTCTTCGATTGCCAAGAAATTTTACATTATCCTGTAATCCCTTGTCTATTGTTATTTGTTCGAGTTCTTTTCGCTTATCTCCCTCCCCAACAACTAAGAATAAAAAGTCATTTAGTTTATTTTGTTTTTTTAGAGTTTCTGCTGCTCTAATAAAAGTTCTTTGGTCTTTACGGTTACTCACTTGAGCGATCATCGGAATAATAAATTTACCTTTTGGAAACCCTAATTCCTCTCTTGCCTGATTTTGCGATTTTTTTGGAACTCTCGAAAAATCAAAACCATTGTATAGCACAAAACGCCCTTTTTTATTTTCTTCTCCATATGCTTTTAGCCCTGCATAAGAATTTGAGACCACAATCTTATAAAATCTAAGAAATTTTTTAAAGAACTTTATATTTTCAGAAAATTGAATTGGAGCACTTCGTAATCCTCCATTAATGACTAAAGTTTTAACTCTAAATAATTTAGTAGCTACTAATGCAACTAAACTTGCCATTGGATTAAAGCCATGAATAAAGTCAGGTTTTATTTCCTTAAAGACTTTTGCGAAACGCCTTAAGATTGCAAAGTCCCATCGCCACTCTCTTTCGATTACGTGAAAACTACTTGCAAATTTTTTAGCTTCTTCGTTAAAGAAAGCATCTTTTTTCATCGTAATTATATGGTACTCAAATTCCTCTCTTGAGAAACCTTTTAGAAGTTCAACTAATTGCCTTTCTTTACCTCCACAATCCAAAGTATCTGTTATGAATAAAACTTTAATTTTACCATTCACTTGCTAAAGAACTCCAAAATTTTAGAATGAATTTGTCCTGAATTTTCTGGTTCAACCAGCCAACCATTCTTTCCATTTTCAATTAAGTATTTTAGACCACCTGTTTTTGTAGCGATAATTTTTTTGCCTAAGAATAAACTTTCGAGAGCAACAATCGGTGTTCCTTCTTCTCTTCCATTAATTTCGATAGATGGAATAACAACTAAGTCCGCGACTCTAAGCAAGTCCCATTTCTTTTGTCCAAAAATGTCGTTGAAAAAATTAATCCTAACCTTTAATTTTTTTGCTAAATCCTTCAAGTTTTCTTCTTCTTCTCCATTTCCAGCAACTACAAATTGGTAATCTTCCAAACCTTGTGAAGCACTAATGAAGAAATTAACACCTTTGAGCCTAATTAACCTTGCTAAACAAAGGATTATTTTTTTATCCTTTTTAAGTTTAAACTCTTCATAAATACTATCTAAGTTTTTTGTTAAATCGTAATCTTCTGTTTCAATTGGTAATTTTATCAGACTGGCTTCCGTTTCTGTCTCTTTCTTAATCTCATTAAGTATCTTAGGACTCACAACTTCCAACAATGATGAGTTCTTATAGACGAAACTGCGAAAATACTTGCCTGCAAAAATTTTCTTACTTAAATAAAAATCGCCACCATGAATTACACATCTATGTTCAACTTTGAAAAACAAATGCAATAAACTTCCAATAACTCCTGAAGGTAAAAGCCAGTGAGATACTATTAGATTTTTATTTTTCACTTCTTTGAATGAATTGATAAAAAAACTTACTAAGAAAAATGGAATCTGAATCAGTGCCGAAATTTTTTTAAAGTTATCAGGAATTCCATTCCCATAAGCAAGATTTTGTTTTGATTTGAAAAAATAATTAAAGCGTGAAATCGAAATTTGTTTTTCATAGGAATCATCAGCATTTTTCGAGTTTGGGCAGATAACTTTAACTTTGTAATCTTTTAAATTTTGACAGATATAAGACTTTACAAAGTTCCCTGCAAAATCTCCAAAATATCGTGGATAACTTGTTGTAAGTACTAAAGCATTTTTCATTTCTTACTTTTCAAAGAAGCATTATCTAACATATCAAACATCATAGCAAAAAGTGTTGACTGAAGTCCCACAATTAGAAATAAAGCACAAAGAGTTACTGTTGCGTAAGTAGCGATTGCTCCATAAATAAATTTAAGATACAATACTTCAAGCCCAAGAAGACTTCCCAAAAGAATCAGAATTGAACCAAAAAAATATAAAAAAACCAAAGGGTGAAAATCATAAATAACATACTTCCAAAACATACGATAAATGAACCCACGCAGTAACAAGGTGGAGATTTTCGGAATAATAAAAAAGGCATTGAAACCTGATTTTTCTTCTCCATAAATTGGGCTAACAATAACATCTTTAACTGTTATGTTTCTAACATTTAACTTGACTAAAAAATCGTTTGGGAAACCATACCTTTTATAGACACCCTTTAAGTTTATTTGAGGAAGAATTTTCAAGTTTAATGCCGTAAAACCACATTGACTATCCATTATGTGCCAATAACCTGTTGCTACTTTATTTAATAAACTCATAATCGTATTTCCGAGAAGCCTAGCCTTTGGCATTTCCATAACTAATTTTGGCGAAAGAAGTCTATTACCTTTTATATAATCTGCTTCTCCACTCAAAATAGGATTGATAACATTTTCCATTTCCGAAGAGTCCATTTGGAAATCTCCAGCAACTACAACTGCAATATCAAACTTTTCATCAAAAGCTTTTTGATAACCAGAAATAATTGCTCCACCAACACCTTGATTTATCTCGTGATTTAACAACAAAAGTTTATCAGATTCAAACTTTACGATTTCATTTAAAGTTCTATCTTTTGAATTATCATTTACCACAATAATTTTATCAACATATTCTGGGATAGAAAGAAGAGTTTTGAGAATTAGTTTTTCCTCATTGTAAGCAGGAATGACCACAGCAATTGTTTTATTTTGAAGCATTTACTTTCTAAGTGCTAAGATTTCTTTGACTTTGAACTCTTGGGTAAGAAAAATAAAGATAAAAAAGACAATACCAACTAAAGCTAATTTAATAAAGCCGTCTACAATTCCCACAGGGATATAAAGATCAGCTAAATATACAGTTAAAGCTGCAACACCTATTCCTCTAATAAAAGTAAGAATTGGTAAAGATGAATTATGTTTTTTATAAAGATAGACCAAGCAAATTAGAACAGCAATTGTTAGTGAAACACCTTTAGAATAAGCACCTCCAAGCAATCCATATTTAGGAATAAAAGCCCAATTTATAGCAATATCAATTAATAAAGCTATAACTCCTATTCCAAGAGAAACTGCTGGTTTTCCAGAACCTGAAATAATACTAGTGCTTAAAGTAAATATGGCAAGACCTGTTACAGCAAAAACCAAAACTGAAAGCACTTCTCCAGTTGGAGCAGGTGAAATATACTTTTGTCCTAAGATAATTTTAATAATTAAATCAGAATTCGAAGAAATAACAACCGCACAACCTAGAAGTAAAATGAATGGATATTTTAAAGCATTTTCGATATAACGTTTTGTTCTTTCCTTATCGCCAATTGAAGTAACTTTCGAAATCAATGGGAAAATTATTAGCGAAACTGTCATCATTAGCGAATAAGGAATTCTCGAGATTGTTAAAGCTCCAGTATAATACCCAACCTGTTGGTCTGTATTTTCTAAAGTTAGCTTCTTTACTAAGAATAAGTCTGTATTCATAAGCAAATTAAGAATAAATGTAAATGACATAATCGAAATTACAAACTTACTAACTTCTGAAAGAGTATAAGGAGAAGTTGTTTTTTCAAATTTAAATTTTATTACAAAGAAAGATAATATTAAGACTACAAATGCTGCAAATGCAAACCCACCTATTGTTTCTAACAAACCATTAGTTTTTAAATAATTTATTCCAAACCAAGCAAAAGAAAGCATGCAAATAGCCTTAAAAGAGACAAAAAACATATCTAAGAATGCCTGTTTTTTGAATTCTCTTTTACCATTTAAATACCCGACATTCACAGAATAAAAAGAATAGAAAAATGTAATCAATGCAGTCATTTGTAAATATGGAGTTAAACTAGGATCATTTAAGAAATCACCAATTATTCCGAAAGTTGAAAGTAAAAAGTAAACCAGTGTTAAACTTCCCCCTAAAAGAAGCAACACTTTTAAAGAAAGGAAATGAATAGCTTTTGCATTCTTTTCATCTGCAGAGACAAATTTGCTAACTCCTTGTAATGTTCCCATAATTACAACCATATTCAATACATTCATAGCACCAGAGACAACACCATAAACACCATAAGTGTCAACACTGATAAGTCTTGGTAAAGTAAATGTAATAGCGTAGCCAGCAAAAAGCCAAAACACTTTAGCGAAAGCTATGAACATAGTACCAGAAGCTATGTTATCATTAGACTTATCAATTATATTTTGATTAGAAGTTTCAGACATTATATAGATTATCCTTAAGCATTATAGGAATTGTCACTTAGGTATTTTTTCCAATATTTTTGAAAAAAACGATAAAGTTATGTATAAACTTTAAATTATTTAGGAGAAAATATTTGAAAGAATGGAAGAAAAAGAATTTTACCCTAAGGCTCAAAACTTCTAATTTTTCAGCATAGTTAAGATTATTAAATCTTTCAATAGAATACCCTTTAGAACTCAGTTCTTTAATTAGAACTTTCTGCATAAAAATTATATCTGCCTTACTGAGTTCATTCTTCCAAGCATGCATTCTATCAGATTTATTTTCAGTTGATTTTAGATTTTGATGTAAGTGTTTTTGTTGATCTGGAATTCTATTAAAGTAATCATTTGACTCTGTCTTGACTTTCGAAGCACCTACAAAGTCAATAACTCCATTCAGCGTTCTTTCCTCGTCAGTAATCATTTCCTCAAAAGTAAGAAGAAAAAAATGTTTATTATTTTTAAGACGTGAAATTGTTTCTTGCTGAATTTTATAATTCCTAACAAATTTAATTATATCATTTTCCATTGGCTTTCCAGAACGACTATCCAAAGAAACTTTTTGTGAGTTAAAAATTGCTCTTGGATCTCTTTCTATAAAAATTAGCTTCGATTCTGGAAATTCTTTCCAAATTCTTTCCACATATTTAAACATATGTCCATATTTATAGAAATGAACCTTAGCAGGGTTATTTTGAAAATAAATATCAAAAATAGTTGTTAAAAAAGTTCCTAATTTTATTGGTAAACCTTCAGATAGATATTTCTCTTTAAGGGTATTTTTTTCTATTTCCCATTTGATGAATTTTTTATCTGTATGATTAAAAAGCTCATTAAGTGCCTTATCAAGTTCAACCTCAGAATTAATACTAAAATTATCAATTTTATCATAATTGAGTAATATAGCCTCAATACTAACGGCAATATCAATATAAGCATTAAGTTTTTTTGCTAGTAAAGTTGAACCTGAGCGATTTAAGTATGTGAGAAAAACAAATTGTTTTGGCATAATTCCCTTAAAACCTTAAGAAGAAGCAATAAAATGATTATTCAAAAGATTCTCTTTATTATAGACCATCTCTTTTTCAGTGGTTACATCGATTGTACCACAACCAGCTTCCTTGAGAATCGCATGTCCAGCTCCTGTATCCCATTCCATTGTAGGTCCTAATCTTGGATAAATATCTGCTTTCCCTTCCGCCACTAAGCACAATTTCAATGAACTACCGATTGCTATAAAAGAATCAATCTTTAATGTGTTTAAATATTTTTCAAGTTCAGGAGATGGGTGAGAGCGACTTGCTACAACCTTCAAAGCTCTACCTTTTTCTTTTTTATTACCTTTAATTCTCACAGTTTTTCCACTTTCTCTTTTAAAAGCACCTTGGTTCTCTTTTGCAAAATAAAGTCTATCTAAAACTGGTGCATAAATTACCCCTGCAATAGGTATTCCATTATGAATTAATGCAATGTTGACTGTAAATTCTCCATTTTTTTTTATGAACTCTTTTGTCCCATCTAATGGATCAACAAGCCAAAAATATTCCCACTCTTTTCTTACTTCATATGGTATACTTTTCCCTTCTTCCGAAAGAATTGGGATTTCTGGATAATGTTTTTCAAGTTCATTAACTATTACTTCATTTGCTTTTTTATCAGCTAAAGTTAAAGGCGATTTATCTTCTTTTGTAAAAATTTCAAAATCTTGCTTATAAACTTCAAGGATTTTATTACCTGCCAAAATTGAAATTTGATTTAACTTTTCAATATCAATTTTATCTAACACTAAAATATCTCCCTTTTCAAAAGTTCATTAATAATTTTTTCAACACACTTTTCAACTGATAGACTCTCAGTTTTAATTTTTATTTCAGGGTTCTCAGGAATTTCATAAGGGGAGTCTAATCCTGTGAAATTTTTGATTTCACCATTGAGAGCTTTTTGGTAAAGACCTTTTGGATCTCTACTTTTACAAATCTCTAATGGCGTATCAACAAATATTTCAATAAAATCATCACCAATGATTTCTCGAGCGAAATCCCTATCTTCTTTAAAAGGAGAAATAAAAGCAGTTGTGATTATCATTCCGCTCTCTGCAAATAACTTTGCAACTTCTGATATTCTACGAATGTTTTCTTTTCTATCTAAATCAGAAAACCCTAAGTCTTTATTCAAACCGTGCCTAACATTATCTCCGTCTAAAGAAAAAGTCTGAATCTCTTTTTTAAATAACTCCTTAGCCACTGCATTTGCAAGGGTAGATTTTCCTGAGCCTGAATAACCAGTAAACCACAAAACAGATGCTTTGTGGTTATTTCTAACTTCTCTATCATTTTTGGTAATTTGGTATTCTTGCCAAACTATATTTTTAGCCATTTATTTACTATTTTTAAAGTGAAAAAATCATACGATTTTCTCGCAACCAAGAAATAATTTTCGTAATTGCAGAGTTGTTTTCAAAATCTTCAGTTAGATTAATTATCATTTTATCATCTTCTCCAAAACTTTCGCCAATCTTAACTGTTAAAAGTTCAAATGGAGAAATAATTGTCTTAACTGAACTTAGCTCATAGTGGTCGAGATCTCTTGCTGTTGCTACAACAATCAAACCTGAATCTAACATCAAATAGGAAATCTCACTTAAACGTCTTAAGTGTTCTTCACGATTGTCTCCGATGCTTACAATATCAGTATCAACACCATATTTTACATTCCCCATTCCAAGGAAATAAACAAATCTTCCTGCTTCAAAAAGTCTTTTTTCTAATTCTTTTGCGAGTTGCTTTTGTCCAGAACCTTCATTACCAGTAATGAAAATCATTGTCGCCTTTTGTCCGTAATTCTCTGAACGTTGTAAAGGTTGAATTTCCCCTCTCTCAAACTTAATCTCTCTTTTTAAGGTCTCTGCCCGATAATCCGAACTTTCATCTTTAAGGCATTCTCTTAAAATTCCACCTCCTGAGATTTCGTAATTATCAACAATGACAAAACGACTTGTTTGCTCTATATCACGGCTTAAATCAAATACAATTGCTTTTGACGTTTCTAAAATACAATCAACTACATCGTGTCTCTCAATTTTGTCCTTAGCCGTCACTTCAAGGTTTTGGTCAGTATCTATGGAGGCATTAATTTTTTTCAAAATAACGGGAATTTTTGCCGTTCCAATTTTTATAAAATATTGCTTCCCTTGGTGCATTGGTTGTCTACCCATCCAAAAAATATTTGCTCTTATTAAAGTTGAGACATTGGGCATAACATCAGTGGTCTTACAAATTAACTCACCTCTTTGAACATATATTTGCTCAGAGACAGTAAATCCAACAGATTTTCCAGGGTAAACAACTCCTGACTGCTCTTCATTAAACCCTTCTATTGTTTTAACAGTGGTTTTTTTATTTGATGGTAAAAATATAATTTCATCACCAACGCTTAAAACTCCTGTTTCTATTCTTCCAGAGCAGATTCTTCTATCATCACCCTCATTTGTAAATTTGTAAACATCTTGTAAGAACATTCTGAATGGTTTATCTTCAAGTTCTTCTTCTTTTCTAAACGAGTCAAGTCCATCTAATATATGCATTCCGTCATACCAAGGCATTTTTTCTGAATTGGAAGCAATGTTATCTCCATTCATTGCAGAAACAGGTGTAAAAGCCTTTGCTTCAATGTCTAAAGAAGCAAGAAATTTTGAGTATTCAGTTACAATTTTATCAAAAACATTTTCATTGTAATTCACTAAATCCATTTTATTTACACAAACAATAACCTGTTTGATACCTAACATTGAAAGCAAGTAACCGTGTCTTTTAGAATTCTCCTGAATTCCCTCGAAAGCATCAATAACTAGAATAGCGGCTTCAGCTCTAGCAGCACCTGTTACCATATTTTTTAAAAACTCAATATGTCCAGGAGCATCAAGAATTATATAATTTCTTTTAGAAGATTTAAAAAAACATCGTGCCATATCAATTGTAATTCCTTGAGCCTGCTCATCTTTCAAGGCGTCAAGTAAAAAAGCATATTCAAAAGGCTTAGAGTTTCTTTCACAATTAGCTCTAACTTGTTCCAGTTTGCCATCAGGTAAACTTCCTGTATCTGCTAACATTCTACCAATAACAGTACTTTTCCCATGGTCAACATGACCAACTATTACAATATTCATTTTTTCATTCGACATATTATTCATTTTACATATATCCTTCTCTTCTAAGTGATTCTAAACCGCCACCGTCTTCTTTGTCTTGCTCTCTTCCCGACCTCTCAGCAATATTTGAAAACTTACCGCTTTTTAACTCTTCTATTATTTCTTTGACATTCACAGCATTTGAGTCTACTGGCGAAGTGCAAGGATGACATCCTAAAGAACGGTATCTTTTTCCTTCCCCTCTATCAAAGTATAAAGAAACTATAGGAATATTCTCCCTCTCAATATATTCCCAAATATTAAGTTCAGTCCAATCTAACAAAGGATGAATTCTAAGATGTGTTCCAGGAGCAAAATCAGTTTTATACTGATTCCAAAGCTCTGGTGGTTGGTCTCCAACATCCCAATCGTTATTTTTGTCACGTGGAGAAAAATATCTTTCTTTGGAGCGACTTCCTTCTTCGTCTGCTCTTACCCCAACAATAACCCCAGTATAAGGTTCCTTATTAGAATCCACTTTATAGTTTCCTGAAGAATGGTCTAATCGATAACGATCAGTTGTGCCAGAAAGTGTATCTCTAAGAGCCGATGATTTAAGATTTTTACAACAAGCAATTCTATCAATATTCCCATCTGGGTATGTTTGCTTACTTAAAAGAGCTTCCTTATTCTGCCCATAAACCATATTCAATTTGAATTCTTTCGCCAGTTTATCCCTGTATTCAATCATTTCAGGAATTTTATAACTAGTATCAATGTGTACTAACGGGAAGGGAACGTGACCAAAAAATGCTTTTCTTGTTAGCCAAAGTAAAACAGTACTATCCTTACCAATTGACCAAAGCATTGCCAAATTTTTAAATTGACTATAAGCTTCACGAATAATGTAAACGCTTTGATTTTCTAATTCTGTTAAGTGGTCATAGTTTGATTTCATTTTTAACCTTTTCTATAAAAATTTCTTATTCTTTAAATAAGAAATTATTTCGTTTGAACAGTTTTCTATACTTTTTTCTTCAATATTAAATGTTAACTCAGGATTCGTAGGAGGTTCATAATCAATTGAAACACCTACAAAATCTTTTATTTCACCAGATAGAGCTTTTGCATAAAAACCTTTTCTATCATTTTTGAGGCAATAATCTAATGGAGTATTGATATAGATTTCAATATAATTCGTAAATATTTTTCTCATATTTTGCCTTGAATCTTCAAAAGGAGCTTCAAGACATACAATTACATTTGTTTGATTCTTTTCTAAAATTTGGACAAAATGTGTAACTTTTTGAATATGATCTTTTCTTTCTTGCGGTGAGAAACCTGTTTGAGGAAATACTTCCCTAATTCTTTCACCATTAAAATATTCAACCTTCATCTTTTTCTTTTTCTCTATTTTCTCATATACTTTTTCAGCAATCCTTGATTTCCCTGAACCTGATAGCCCTGTAAAGACAATAACAAAATTTGGTTGATTTCCAATTCCAAATTTGACTCTAGCCCAAAGCCGTTCATGCAAATAGTAAATGTACATTTTGAGAAAAACCTCAATTAACCCAATCTCAATAGCAGTATCTAACTTTCCTGTAAAGTAATAAACTAATGATGTTGTTGTTAGAGTAGCTGTTATCCGCCAAGTCAAAGACTTTAAAACAGTCCTTTTCTTTTGTTCTACTTGCAATTTTTACCTTTCTTGAAATACTTTTGTTTTAAAGCTATCAAATGCCATAATAATTCCATACACCCCAAAAAGAATAATAAAAGAATCAATTGGAATTCTGTACCGTTCTTTTCCCCACATTAAAATATGAAGCAAAGTTTGTAAAATAATTGGAAAAACAAGAAATAGAAGCCACCTATTTTTATCAAGATAAAGTTTTAAAATGCCGAAAAACATAAATGGTAATAACAGTCCATAACTAAACAATGAAAGTAAATTATGCTGTATAGACCAAGCTTTTTCAAATCTACAATCATTAAATGGTCTATAAGATGAACTTAATCTAACAGGCCTCCATAATTCTACAAAATTATAAATCCTTTTTAGGAAATGGCTTTTAGTTGCCCCTTTTCCTTCCAAAATAGCTTTAATTTCTTCTTCTTCTCTGTTATTTGGGTTCTCACCTCGTTTGATCAATAATCTTTCTTCTTGTGTTGGATATTTTTTATTTATCAAAGTTCCATTGATTTTATCATTACTGAGCTTAAGTCTATTAACTTCTTTTTCTGTACCAGTGAAATCTATTGTTCTTGTGTTTATAATGACAATTCCACCATAAGTATAGAAATTTCTAATCGTCCAAGGTATTAAAGTAAAAATAAAAAGAGCAATTGTTAAAAAGCTATTTTTTATAAAATCTCGTTTCTCTAAATAGAAATAATAGAGCCCCAATAGAAATGGAGCAAAAAATAAATATCTTGGATCTGTATGAATTAGTAAAGAGTATGAAACTGTAAATATCCAAAAATATTTTGCCTTAAATATACTTTTTACTTTTTTCATTTCTCCAAATAGAAGTAGAAGAAAATAGAAAGTAATAAGCAATAAAAAAAAGACTAATGTCTCACGAAGAAGCTGTACTGAATAAATAAGATAGAATGGATAAACTCCTGCAAAAATAAAACTAAATAATGCTATTTTTTTACTAAAAACCTTATTTGATATTTCATATACTAAAATCGATATTCCTAATCCTAGAAATGATTGAAAGATATAAACGCTAAAAATTGAATCTTTGCCGAAAAAGAAATAAATTATCATTAAAAAAAATGGGTAACCTGGAGGTCTATAATGTCCCCAAAAGTCCCAGTAAGTAATAGGATTCTCTAGTAAATTGATTGCAAAGTTATGATAAGTTAGAGCGTCTCCTACGATACTATCTATTTCGAAATTACCCTTCTTAACGACAAAACATATTTTAAAAATAAGAATAGCAAATAAACCCAAAAGGAGTTTTTTATCTTTTAAGAATATCAAGCATTAATCCCTATACTTTATCAATTTTGCGGGAACACCGCCAACTATTGCATATTCGTCAACATCTTTTGTGACAATACTTCCGGCAGCGACAACTGCTCCCTTGCCAATTGTAACTCCAGGAAGAACAACTGAATTCATTCCAATCCATACATCATCACCAATAGAAACAGGCTTTTTAATAAGTCCTTGTTGTTTAATCGGAATATCTTTTCTAACAAAATTGTGATTCATTGTAATTATTGAAACATTTGGACCAAATCTAACCCATTTTCCAATTTTGACAGAAACACCACCTTCTATTAAGCAATTGTCATTTATTCCTGAATAATCTCCGATCTCAACATTTTCTGGATAATCAATTCTGACCCCTGAACGAATAATAACCTTTTTCCCCATCTTACCTAATCGAATTTTGTAAAGAATAATTCTTCCGAACATTCCCCACCCACCAGGCATCCAACGCAAAATAAAAATAATTGGCTCTAAGATTAATTGCTCCCAAATAAATCTTAGCAAATTAATTTGAGTTCCCATCTTTTTTATATAGCTTTGTGCAAATAACAATCCTAGTAAAATTATTACAATGAGAATTATTAAAAATAAATTTTCTTGCACTAAATCCATTAAGCTATCTCGTGCTTGTAAGTGCTTTTGAAAACCAAATAACTAATTAAGCCAATTACCGCAAAGGTTAAGTAATTACCGAATAGATTTAAAATTGAAAAAACCCCGCCGGTTTCAACATCAATCTGAAAAACTTGAAAGAATAAAAATGTAATTGTTGCTTCACGAGAGCCAATTCCACCTGGGAAACCAGAAATCAATCCAACAATTATTGCCGAAGCAAAAAGTGGAGCAAATTCAATAAAAGTCAAATTAGCAAAACCTCCACCAGCAACAAATGCAAAATAGTAGGCTGCATAGATATTAAGAAGCCAAACAAATACTCCTAAAATCATTGTTAAAAAGTGCTTTGGTTTCAGAAAATTTTTCAAATTTTTTTGAAACCAATTCTTTTCCAATTTATTTGGTGAAAGTTTCTGGAAAAGGAAATTGAAAATCTTATCAAAATAGATTAAACAGATAATCCCAACAATAACAATCGGGATAACGAAATAAATAGAACTAATAAAAATAGCATAAAAATATAGTCCGATTGCACCTAATAAAAATAGAATCAACATATCCATAAGTTTTTCTAATAAGAAACAAAAACCAACCTTTTCTTTCTGGTCCTTAATAAGAACTAACTTCATTCCTTCACCAAGTTTTGAAGGAGTTAAAAGACCGAGAATTGGAACTATGAAATGAATTATTAAGTTTTTAGTAAAATTAACTTGAACATTATACTCGGAAACAAGCATTTGAAACCTTAGGGCTTTTACAACCTGAACTAAGATTAGGAAAAGACATCCAATCCAAAATTCTATACTATAAAATGCTTTATATATGAAAGAGTAATCTTCAATTTTTGCCCATTTTAAAAAGATTATTAAAAATAATAACGCAATTGCTAATCTTATAAAATGTTTTTTATTCTTTATAAAGAAATTAATCAAAATCAGTTCTGTAATGTTTTTGTAAAGTAGACATAAGGTTTTTCTCCAACAACATTCTTTCCCACTTCCACGAAATTTCTTTTGCTATAAAAATGCAAAGCTAAATTATCCACCTTATCAAGTGTTTTAAGGCAATAGACTTTTTCATTACGTTTCTTAAGATAAGATTCAACTTGTTCAAGCAAACGTGAACCTATTCTTCTATTTCTATAGTTTGAATTCGTAAATATTTGAATGACTTCAGGAAGCCCTAAAACAGATTTTGGAGCTTCATTATCCTTATCTAAAAATTGAAAAATTTTTTTTCTGTTATCACTTGAAATAATAATCTGCTTCAATACCGAACTTAAAATTACTATAGGGTATTTTAGTGCCATTCTTTTAGTAATAGAGTTTGGCTCATGACTAATCATACAAGTTCCAATAACTGTATCACCTTCTTTTACTAAGAAAAGGCAATCTAGATTAGACTCTGATATAAACTTGTAGTAATTAAAAACAACAGATTCTCCAAGAATAGTCAACATTGAATCTTCCAAAGAGTCAATATGCATTTTAGTGATTTCAGTTAAATCTTTTTTGGATAAACTATTTTCTTCAAAAAGCATAGGGATAAACTATTTCTTAAAAAATTCTCTGATAACAGCAATATTTTTTTTAATCATATCTTCACCGTATCTCGGATAAGATGGTAGCAAGATTACAGCCTCTGCTGTAGCTCTTGCATTTGGACAATCCCTGTAGAATTCTTTAAAGCTTGGTAAATCTGCAGTATTTTTGATATGCTGAACTCCAATATCACAATTATTTGCAGTCATAAACCTAACAAGTTCCATTCTGTCGTCATACTGAAGCGGATAATACGTATAAATATGAGAACCGTCTGTTCTTAATGGTGGTAAAATCAATTGTTTAATGTCTTTCAGCCCATCGTGATAAATTTGGGCATTTTTAATTCTTGCCTCATTATTTGGGTCAACTGTATCAAATTTATCTAAAGCGACTCGAGCTTGCATTGGAGTCATCTGACGTAAATAATTTTCCCGCATTTTTGAATGTTGTGATAAATCTAATTCAGTGTTTACAAACTTATTTATTGCATTAATATTTTTCAAATGCCCAAACTTGAAAATCCAAAAAACCATTGATTGAAAGAATGGAGTTGCTGTTGCAATATCAGAAGCTAAACCTTTAGCAAATTTTTTAAAGAACCAACTTGTTTCACTATAAGGCAAACCTTTTGCTTCATTTCTAACTTTTTCGTAAATATCTTCACGGTTTGTAACTACCATTCCACCATAAAATGCAATGAGGTTTTTATACATTCCAAAACTGAATATTCCAGCATCGCCAATTGTTCCTGTTCTTTTTCCTTTATATTTTGCTCCAAACGCTTGGCACGAATCTTCAACAACTGGAACATTATGTTTTTTGCAAATCTCCATAATTTCGTCCATTGGACAAGCTAATCCGTGAAGGTGTGTTACCATCACAGCACCAGTGTTTTCCGTAATCAATTTTTCAATTTCTTTAGGATCTATATTACAAGTTTCTCGCTCAGTATCTGCAAAAACTGGTTTTGCTTCTGCATTTATTACCATATTGATAACATCAGCAATTGTATATGGTGACAAAATAACTTCCTGACCAGGTTTTATTAGAGCTTTCAAAGCAAAATAAATTCCTACTCTGGCTTGTGGAGCACAAACAGATTTTTCTACACCAAAACGTTTTTGGACTTCCTTCTCTAAAATATTACAGTCATCACCTTTGTTTTTTGTGCCAAAAGTAATGTCTTTAAATACAGTTAAATAACTTTTTGTATTTGTGTAAATTCGAAATCGTGGACGCGGTAAAACCATTTTGTATATCTTTCAAAAATAAGTTTTAAACTAAAATATTACTTCGAGAACCAAATTTATTAAAAATAAAATTTGACAAGCAAACTATTTTTAATTCATCGCTTCAGAGACAATCCGATTAGCATTTGCCATAATTGTAAATGTCAAAGAAACGGCTGGTAAATCAGGAAAAACCGAAGAATCACACAAATAAACATTTGGCAAAAATTCAGCACTTTCAGAAACATCTAAAAGATTTCCTTTGTAAGGAAAAGTTGACGAGTAATGAGAATTGGTCTTTTGTAAGATTGGAGAAACAGGAGGAATATAAAAACCATTTTTATTTACCGCATTTCTTACACTCTTCATCAATTCATTTATATTTTTATTGGACGCTTTATCAGCACCAGAAAAGTTTATTTCATCATTGACAAGTTCACAATTATAAGATTGTGATTCTTCTCCACTTACATAAAGTCTTGCCCAAAAGACTCGTGCTCTCGAATAAGAGACAAGCGACTTTACAACTTTCCAAATTGGCTCTGGAATATTGTATCGCCACATATAATCGAAGTTTGAATAAACTTGTGCTTGAGCAAATTTATAATCTTTTGATTTAGGTATAAATCCAAAAATTAAATTACAAAGTGAGACATATGGTTCATTAACAACTTTATAATCCAGCTTTCCTAAATATAAAATTGGAAAGACATAAACAGCATTATCAGCCATTTTTTCCGATTTTGTTAGCCCTGTTGAACGTAAGACAATTTCTGTAGAATTTGGACAACCTGCACCTATAAAGATTTTAGAAAAACCTGAATAGGTCTCAACTTTATTTTCTGCAGAAACCGTAACTTTACCTTCTTCTACCCTTATTACTTTACCTTTTACAGTTTTTACTCTATCATCAGAAAGATATTTTTCTATTGTTTTCCTTGTGCTATAAATTGAATCGGAGAAGCAGCCAGCAAGACACTCACCACAATAGATACAAGAATTAACTTCACCTTCGCGAGTTTCTAAAGCTACGCGATTGGTTCCTGAAATTACTTGATAATTGTCTTCATTTTCAGATGTTGAATTAGTGCTTTCGTCAAGTTTATCAAACATTCTAGTGATTTTATAAGGAGGATTAGTAGCAAAGTTCTCACCGAAATAAGAATCTAATTTATCATTTCTTGATGAAATCCCAATTAACTTGGATAACTCAGAATAGTAAGGGTTTAAATCTTTTCTACTTATATGCCAGTTTTCAAGTTCATTATCAGTGAAAGCTAGGGAAGTTCCACCCCAATAATTTGTCAAACCGCCTAAAGACTTACTTTTAAATAAACCTGGTTTACCATCTAATTTATATTTTGCAAGTGGTTTAGTAAAATGTGTTTTAGGAGGTGGAAACTTGAAAGAAGTTTTAGACTTTATTTCAGAGTAAATTTCGTCATAAAATTTTTCAACTTTCAATTCTGTCGCCTTAGCCAAGCTAGGAAAGTCTTCTTCTTCAAAGACATCAAAAACTGTGATTTCAATATTCTTTTTCTTAAGAAGAGCCGTAAGAATTCCTAAACCAGCTGCACCTGTTCCAATTACTGCAATTTTGGATTTTAAAAACTTCATCAATTAAGAATTATTCGTCTTTTCGCATCATAGTTACAGTGTGAGAACTTCGCTTGATAATCAAATCTGCAATAAGTCCAATTGTAAAAAGGAAAAGAGTTGCTAATGGGAAAAGAATTGAACTTTGTGTTAAATTCTGGTAAATAAAAATATCTTTGTAAAGAAATCCACAAGAAATGAAAGTCAAAATTAGAATTAAAGGAGTAAAGAATTTGAATGGATTAAAATAGATTGCTATTCTAAGCAATAATTTAAAAAAATTAATCGTGTCTTTAACAGGTTTGATCTTAGATTCCCCAACTCTTTCGAAGTAATCAATAGCGTAAAATTCTACTTCATATTCATCACAAAGCATTCCCATTGTAATTGTAGTTGTAAAAGAAAATCCATTTGGATAAAGATGATAAAAATTAATAGCAGCTTCTTTATTGAAAACTCTTAGCCCTGAATTAATATCAGGAATTTTAACACCTGAGATATAACTTGCAAGCCCTTTAATAAAGAACTTTGGGACCTTTTTAATAAAAGGATACGATACATTCGCTCCTGTTCTAGCTCCGACAAGCATATCTAAACTATTTTTGAAATAATAATTTACTAACTCAGGAATTTTTTCATTTGGGTAAGTTCCATCAGCATCTGTAATAACAATTGTCGAATACTTTGCACTTCTTAAGCCCGTTTTTAAAGAAGCTCCATAACCTCTATTTCTTTTATGATTTAGAAGTTTACACTTCGTAGGACAAGTTTCTAATTGTTTCCAAGTATTATCTGAAGAACCATCATTTATAGCAATAATTTCATACTCTTCAATATTGCTATTTTTTAATGAATTATCTATTTCAGCAATTGTTTCTTGAATTACTTTTTCTTCATTGTAAACAGGAATGAGAACTGTTATTCCTTTAGACATATTTTAGAGCCTATTCTTAATTATTAATGTCATATCCATTTAATGTCAAATCTAAGACTTGACAGATTTTATTAAATTCTTCAATTTCGTAATCGACTAAATTCTTTTTTTCTAATGGGTCAGAAAAAATGTTAAAAAGTTCAAAAGTAAAATACATTTGATTATATATTAGTTTATAACCACTTTTAGCATCAATGATAGAAAATTCTGAGTAATCTCCATCTAAAGAGTGGTAACATCTAGAAGACATTACATAATTCTTATGCGATATTTCTTTATTGTTTATTAAAGGAAGTAAACTTTTACCTTGTCTAAAACTATTAGATTTTAAATTGACCCCTAATAATTCAAAGATTGTTAAATACACATCATTTAATTCAACAAAATTTTCAACCATTTTGGGTTGAAAATTAGGAATGTAAAAACTTAAAGGAACCCATATTAACTCTTCATAAAGAGAAACTCCGTGGAATAAGCCTCCATGATCTAATAATTCTTCTCCGTGGTCTGCAAAAACTACAACAACTGTATTCTGATAATATTTACTTTTAGAAAAATAATTCCAAAATTCTTTAAAATTATTATCAAAATATTTGACTTCACTATCATAATTTCCAACTAAAGATTGAGGAAAACCAAATCCTCTATCCATATGAGGATAATGTGTATCACCTATAAATGCTGTAAATAGAAAGTTTTCTCTATCTTCTTCTAAAAGCCATTTTTTGATTTCAAAAAAGACATCTTTAGAGTCACTATCCTTAGTAAGATCATTTGGTGAACTTTCATAATCTAACATTTCAAATGGGATTTGAGTTATGATTGTATCTAAAGTTTCTTTAAATGGGCTTAATTGTGGTCTAATTGAATTGAAATCAACTTCCCTAAAGTGGTTATAACTCATCGCCCTCATAGGATGTATTGAAGCTCTTGTTCCTGAACCTTGGGCATAAGCCCTTGAGAAAGTTATACTTTCTTTTGTAAATTTTTTAAAATTAGGCAATAAATTATCATATTCACTCGATAAAACTCTGTCATTTCTCAACGCATCAACATGCAAGACTAACACGTTTTTAATTTCTTTTTCAGTATATACTTCCTCTTGAAAAAACTCTTCAATAAAATTTTTGTTAAATTCAATTTTTGAGAAGTCACTCGTCAATAAATCACCACCTAATGAGTTTTCATCAAAACTATTATTTGGTATATCTTGAGCTCTTGGATGGATATTACTATTCATAGGCTCACTGTCACCACCATCAAAGAAATGAGAATAACCATCACCATCAAAATCTGATATTTTTTGAAATTGTTGTATTGAAAACCTAACCAATTCTGTATGTCTGAAAATAGCTGATTTGATTTTTCTATTACTAGGTAAATCAAAGTTTGAAAAAACTAAAAGTGCTAAAACAATAGGGATAAATATTCTTTTACGAATTAAAAAATCCTTTTTAACTATCCATTCTTTAAAAAAAGAAAGGAAAACTAATGTAGTAACCAAATAAACAACTTTCAGCGAAGTATGCAATACATGATATAAGTTTCTGTAAAGATAACTATCTACATAATAAAATACTATTACACCGAAGAAAAGTATCGTCACAATCACCTTTTGAAAAAGAACATTCTTAAGGTTTAAGCTATCTGAATAATTCTTAATCATAAACCTTATTACAAACGAGACAATACTTACTAAAAGAATTATCACTAAAAGAATTAAAATTACTCCTATTTCGAGATTAAATGTTTCTCTAAAAAATAATCTTGTATTAGCAATTATAGAAATATCCATTAGAGAAACACGCAATGTCGCATAGGTATTGCTATTTTGGAAAAGTTTAAAAAGAGCAGTAAAAAAGGTGGAATTATCTTTTGATGATTTGAAAACAAAATTAAAAATGATTAAAGATAAAGAACTTATTGACACTCCTAATATCAGATAGAATTTCAGTTCAAATGACTTTAATGAATATTTTTCAGCAAAAAACTTATCATACACTATTTTAGTAAAACTATCCATAAGCCAAATAAAGCAGCCTAGGAAAAAACCGAAAATGATAGTTAGAGATGATATAGTTGCAAAATCATAAACTAAAAATCGCAATGATTCCAATAAGTTTAGGTTTAAATGTCCATACAGGAATATTCTATCAAAAGTTTCAACAAATGAAAGTAAAAAACCAGCTAGAAAACCTAAGAAAGTGTAACGTTCTATAAAAGAAGCCATATTCAATTTTAATTTTTTCTTTTAATAATTAGAATTAAAAAACCACCAAAATTACCTAGAAAAGAGTCACATAATTTTCTTTCGAGAAAATCTATTATATTAGAAATAATTGGTATCTTATACAATTGAGCAACAACTGTGAAAATTCTAACCCCTCTAATCGCTTCAATATGAAAATCATTTCCAATTAACTTCTTAAGTTCATTTTTCGAGTCGTAACGAGTCAATATCGCTTCGTCATCAAACTCTTTGGAAGTGTTAGTAGGGCTTTTAAGCATTTTAACTAAATAACGAATACTAGATTTGTTATAGAATTCAAGTATCATTACTCCATCCTTACTCAAAACTCTATCAAACTCCGAAAAGGCTTTTTTCATCTCCTTCACATGAGCTAATACCTTGAAAGAATACAAAAGATCAAAAGTATCATCTTTATAAGGTAGTGCTGTCAAATCACCTTGTAAGATTTTATTTAATTTTTTTGGTTTAGCTTTTTTTAACATTCCCAAGGAAATATCAATACCGAAGGAGTTTTTACACCTATCCTTAACTCTCTGCAGAATTAATCCTGTTCCACAGCCTAACTCAAGAACATTTGATGATTCTTTTAAATACTTATAAACTATTTGTGTTTCAAGATCATCAAGCATTTTATGGTAGCCTTTATGACGTTCAACCTCATAGCTTTCACTAAAGGCATCATAATATTTGATATTTTTTTTATCCATTTAAATAAGTAATTCCTTATAAATTTTACGGTAATTTTCTGCCATAACTTTTGACGAGAAATTATTAATTACGTTTAATCTAGTTTTTGAGATAATATTTTTCTGTAAATTGGAGTCTGAAAAAAATAACTTAAATTTACTAATAAAGTCATTAAAATCATTTGGAGCGAATTTCAAGCCACATTTTTCTATTAAAATCTCATTTAGCGGTGCAAAGTCAGAGATTAAAATTGGAGTTTCTAAGTAAAGTGCTTCCAATAGGACAAGTGGAATATCCATTTTAGCAAAAAGTGAGTTTACAGGAAATATAACTAAATCTGCTGCTGCTAAAAGTTCTCTTATGTAATCTATTTCATTAAGGAAATGAACTCTTTTAGAAAGCCCTAGCTTGTCTACAACACTTTTTAAATTTGATTCAACTTTAAAATCTAGATGAGTTTTTATTCTACAAGCAGAAACAAAATTGCATTCAAAATTAAGATTTTTGATTTCCCCGATAAAACTTGTTAAAATATTCTCACAATTGCTATAATGATAATCACCACAATATAGAATTAACTTTTCATCGTTAGACTTATATTGCTTCTTTAACATATTTACTTTGAGAGTGTTAACTTCAACAGGAGTTTCTATGCCAGGATAAATAACTTCAACACCTTCTACTCCTAGGCTTTTTAATTTTTGAGCAGAATCTTTTGATAGAGCAACTACCTTATCAGCAAAAAGTAAATCTTTTATATTTGCAGTTTCATTAGGAAAACTTGTCAATGTTTGTACTGTTTTCTTTTTTTGTAGTTTCGTTACTAGCTTACCAACAGAAGAAGTGAGTTTATTCGGAGTAAAGAAATAATGTTTCAATTCAATACTTTTTCCTATTCCCAAAAGATAAATTAAGACTCTCAAATTTTGCAATAATGGAGGTGAAAGTTTCCCACTATCTTTATAAATTTGAATATCCCGTAAATGCTTACTTGAGAACTTCATTCCTGTCTTCGTCATTAACTTAAAAATAAATTCAGGGTTATTTTCTGCTATTTGATAGGCGAGATTTTTATTACTATCATTCCAAGGAGGAGTTAGAGGTTTGGATACAAATAAAATTTGTTTAGGAATCGTCATTTTGAATACCCACTCCATTTACAGAACTATCTTTATATATAATCATTTCTTGATTTTCATACCATCTTAATGCCAAATATACATAAGTTAACAAAAAATAAAGAGGTGTATTTGAGTATGTATAAATTAGAAAATCAGTAATGTTCATTATATAAATACAGAGTAAAGTTGTATAACCAATAACTGCATATTTTTTTATTTTTATATTTATCGAAAAAATTCTCGGGTATAAATATCTATGTAAGTTCCAAAGAAAAAGGATATAAAGCATTAGCCCAATCAATCCTTGTTTTTGAATTAACTCTGTCCAACCACTTTCTAAATAGTGTTGGCTATCAAAGAAACCACCGAATAATGGATTTTCTGAAAGCCAATAAGCAATTTCGTCAAATGCTAATTCTGAAAAGTGCCCACTAGAAGCATCTCTTAAGCCTTCTACGTTACCACCAATAATGGGATTGATGACAGAAGTAGCACGCTCTGTTATAGCTTCTCCTGATATTATTGTTAAAGCTATACCTCCAATAAATAAAGCAAAAAAAGCTTTTTGATTAGCCATAATGCCTTTAAAGACTAAAAATATACTTACACAAATCAAAGCCAAATAAGCATTTCGTGAAAGTGAAATTGCAACTATACCCAAACAAGATATTAAAGCTGTTATATGTATTTTCTTATTCTCCTTTTCAAAGTTAAAAAAATGTAAAAACATAAAGAACATTATAACAAAAAATGTCCCATATGAATTCTTATGCCCTAGCAATTTATTTACCCATATTGTATCACTTTCACTACCGATAGGTAAAACTTTAAAGGAAAAGTAAATTTCTAGTAAATAGAAAAAGCAAAATATACTTAGGTAAATTATAATTTTATTAAAAAATTCAATTTCTTTTTCTTCTTTTACATTCTTAAATATTTGACTTAGAATAAAAATTGTTTGAATTGGCACAATTATAAAACTTAATAAATATGAATTAACTTGAGACCCAAACACAAAATCTAAATGTATCCAATATCTAAAGCAAAAAATTAAGTTTCCCAAAAAGCAGAATAATAATATTATAGTATAACTTCGTTTAAAAAGACTTTTTCTGAATAATATACCTTTAGAAATGAAATGGTAAAAAAGAACAAGTGAAATTACATTAAAAGGGTCTAATACTGAAATATTCAATAAATTAATATTTAAAATATTTCTAAAGAACATACCTAGAATAAAGAAAATTACTACTGCTACATTATAATTTAGCAAAGCTATTGTTAATATACCGAATCCTAAGAATATTTCTGCCCCTTTTTCTATTCCCTCTTGAAGAATAAAAAAAGTTAGTAATAAGAAAATAATAGGTAGAATAAATATAACAGAATTTTTGCTTGTTGAGGCTGTTCTCATCTATAAACCTTGATTAAGTTTATCAAGAGGAAATAAAAGTAATATCCCTCTTGATAACTCTAAACTTTTAAAATAATGCATAAATAAATGGAGCCATTGCAGAGCCTTGTGTCAAAACAATAAGTGCTGACAAAAGAACAAGCATCACAACTATTGGCATCAACCAATATTTTTTACGTTCTTTGAGGAAAGACATAAATTCCGCAAAAATAGATAGTTTGCTCATCTAAAATAACCTTTCGCAATTTGCTGGGTTAAATGGTTTTTCATCTCTTTTTATCCAATATGATTTTGGGCTTTTATCGTATTTCAAATCTAAAATATCCTTACCCATCATTTTGACAATCAGTCCAATTGGTGTAAATACTAAGAAAAAAAGTATCGTTAAAATCACTCTTGTCATCATCCAACCAAGAGTAAATGCTAACCCCATCCAAACTTTAAAGAATGGAGTTAGAACTTTTGGCAAAACAAGTCCCAAAAGTAAAAACAGAATTGAAGCACCACCAAAATAAATGTAGCCTTCACCACCAAAGTTCAAAAAATTAGGTGCTTCTTTCCACCAAAGCAAACCTGCTATCAATCCCAAGACAACAAAAAATGTTATCCCGAATTTTCGTAATTCTTGAGAATTAACTTTTAAATGAGCTAATTCCGCTGCTATATCTTTAAACATTTATTAATAATCTCCTAAGGGTTAATCTAATTCGAACTCTTCACGCCAGTCAATATTTTCAACATATTCACTTTGTTCTGTTTTCGTTAACAAATAATCTCCAAGAACGAGATAATCCATATTTGTTCTCATAAAACATCGGTAAGCATCTTCTGGGTTACAAACAATCGGCTCACCACGAACATTAAAAGATGTATTTATGATAACCGCACAACCTGTTTTCTTATCAAATGCCTTAATAAGTCTGTAATACTCAGGATTTGTATTTTCGTGAACGGTCTGAATCCTTGCAGAGTAATCTACGTGTGTAATTGCTGGCATTGTCGAACGAAGAATGTTAAGTTTTTCAATCCCAAATAATTTTTCTTGTTCTTCCGTCATTGGAGTTTGTAACTCTTTTTTAACTGGAGCAACCAAGAGCATATAAGGACTTGTGTGATAAGGGTCTAAATTCTCAATTTCAAAAAACTCATCTACTTTTTCCCCCATTACTGAAGGTGCAAAAGGTCTGAAACTTTCCCTAAATTTGATTTTTAGGTTCATAATTTCTTGCATTTTGGGAGAACGAGGATCACCAATTATTGAACGACCACCTAAAGCACGAGGTCCAAATTCCATTCTTCCTGAAAACCAACCAATAACATTTTCTGTTGCCAAAATCTCAGCAAGAGTATCATATTTTTCTTCTTTGGTTAATTTTCGGTGTTTGAGATTGTTTTTAGAAAGAAAATCTTCAATTTCTTGGTCTCCAAAATCAGGTCCTAAATAAGAACCGTATTGGAAGTCATTAAGACCGTCAGCCTTTCTTGAATTTCCAAGATAACGATGCCAAGTATAAAGTGCACAACCTAAAGCTCCACCAGCGTCACCAGCGGCAGGTTGAATCCAAATCTTATCGAAAATCTTTTCTTCTAAAATCTTACCATTTCCAACACAGTTTAAAGCAACTCCACCAGCCATTACAAGATTTTTCATTCCTGTAGTTTTGCGAATATGACGAGCTGTTTTGAGCATTACTTCTTCCGTAACAGACTGAACGCTTCTTGCCAAATCCATCTCTCTTTGAGAAATAGTTGTTTCCGATTTTCTTGGAGGAGCACCGAAAAGTTTGTCAAATTTTTCATTAGTCATTGTCAAGCCAGCACAATAATTGAAATATTCCATATTCAATTTAAATGAGCCGTCATCTTTAATGTCTATCAAATTATCTTTGATTGTTTTGACAAAAGTTTCTTCGCCATAAGGAGCAAGTCCCATTACTTTGTATTCACCAGAATTTACTTTAAAACCTGTGTAATAAGTAAAAGCTGAGTAAAGAAGTCCTATTGAATGAGGGAACCTAATTTCATAGTGAATATCAAGTTCGTTTCCTCGTCCAACTCCCCAACTTGAAGTTGCCCATTCACCTACTCCATCAAGAGTAAGGAAAGCAGCCTCCTGAAAAGGAGAAGCATAAAAAGCACTTGCTGCGTGAGACTCGTGATGTTCAGGGTAAATAATTTTACCTTCATAACCATTGAGTTGCTTTTTAATTAAATCTGGAATCCATAATTTTTCTTTTAGCCAAAGCGGAATTGCCTTAATAAAAGAGTCAAAACCTACCGGAGCAAAGGCAAGGTAAGTTTCGAGAATTCGTTCGAACTTCAAAAATGGCTTATCATAGAATGAAACGTAGTCAATATCTTCTAAAGTGATATTGCCTTCTTGTAAACAATAATTTACAGCGTTGCTTGGAAAGCCCGAATCGTGTTTCTTTCGAGTAAACCTTTCCTCTTGTGCAGCAGCAATGATTTTTCCATCTTTTATCAATGCTGCAGCAGAATCGTGATAGAAACAAGAAATACCGAGTATATTCAATTTACATACCCTTTCGAGGTGTTTATTAAATTAATCTTCTGAAATTAATAAATTATTTTTTAAATGATTATAAAGAATTTCTCCAGCTAACCTATGACCATCATAATTCCAATGACAATCGCATCCCTTCCCCCCATTATCCTCAAACCCATGAAAGTAAACACCCTCTTTTTGGTATCTTTGATTAAACTCTTTAAGTAAATTTAACATTGTAATACCATTTTCTTCAGAATACTTTTGCAACATTTTATCTGGTCTCTCTAAATCATACTTATCCTTACCTAACCCTCTATCCAAATCATCACTAAGTTTATCACTAATTTGAGCACTATTTGTAAGAGTAACCAATAAAAATTTGGAACCATTTTCGTTAACACTATTTTTAAATTTTTTAATAATCTCAAATGTAGTATTAAATGCTTCTTCCCAAACTTCTGGTGGTTCTTTTAAATACACCTTCCAATCATTACGAAAATTCATCTTTTCTGATGGATCTAGTATTTTAGCCTGATTCTTTTTTTCTTGATTAAATAAAAGGTCTTTTCTTTGAATAATTAATGATACTAGGTAAGATTTGTTTTTTAAAATTCTGAAAGTATTTCTAATAGGAGTAAGCCTTTGCTCTATATTTTTCTTATAACTTAAATCTTCCTTTAATTTCCCATTTGCATCTAAAAAGAAATATGGTCTAGATGTTGATTGATCTAATTCCTTTGAATTATTTCTAAAATCATTTCCAGTTAAAAACGCAAGTATAACTAAGTCTGCATTATATTTTATACCTTCAGATGTATAAAGTTTATATGAATTTGCTGTTCCATAGCCTGACATTCCCATATTTAGCACTTCATATTTGACTAAAGGATTAGAAGTATACTCATTTAATTTACGTTCTAATATCTTAGTAAACGAGCTATCTAAATCCACCTGCATAGCTTCAGTATAAGAATCCCCAAAAACTAATATTCTATATGTATTTTTACTTTTTTCGTATTCATACTCATAATCTCTTATTCCTTTTGAATTAATGTACCCTTCGGATTTACCTTCCTTATTATGAATATAATAAGCATTTTCCATCAATCTTGCTCCTGTATGAATATCTGGTCTAGTGTAATGTGGAGCATTAAACTTTGTAATTCGCAGAAAGAACTCTGCTATCACAAAAAATAGCAAGAATGAGAAACAAACTGTTAGGAAACTAAATATCTTTTTTTTCATTTAACTTAGAGTTTTTAAAGGGTTAATTACTTTTGAATAAGTTTAAATTTGAAGAGAACAAGATAAACAAATAAACCGTAAATTGAGCCACTAATAAGAGTATAAACAACTCCGTCAAAATTCATACCCAAGATTTCTAATGGGTTAGCGAACATAAAATTACGAGCTATAAATTTAATACAGATTACTAATAGGAAAATTGATATAATCTTTCCAGCAATAGAGAAAAAGTTTTTTAAACTTTGATTCCCTACCTTTAGAACACTCATAAAAGACATTGAAATGAAATACCCAAAAAGAGTAATTCCACTACATAAAGTTACACCAATTAAACCTGCGTCAAATACCTCTAATGCAAGCCAATTTGAGCCAAATGCCAAACCAATTAAAAATACTTCAATAGCTAAAATATAATTTTGCTTACCAACAGTTATTAAAGATTGTGTAAAGAATCTTGTCACAGCCATAAAAATACTTGGTGTTATTAGGAGCTCAAGAATTAATTTAGAAGGTTCGTACTTCGGAAGAAAATTATCTACGAGAAAAAAAGCAGCACCTTCTATACCATATCCAACTAAAGGTGAAATAATCCCTAAAACGATTACACCGTGGTAAAGTGTTTTGACAACTTGAGACTCATCTTCATTTTTACCAAATTCTAGTAGAGCTTTTTGGTATAAAACTGAGCTTACAGACTTTCCTCCCATATAATAGAACGCTGCTAATCCTGCTGGAAATGAATAAAGACCCAAATCAGTTTCATCTAGATAATTAAGAATCATAATCCTATCCGCTGTGTTTACGACTGTCTCACAGACACTGGTTAGAATCAATGGAATGCCAACAATTAAAAGATTTTTTAAAGCATTAATATCAATCTTAAACTTAAAAAACTCATCATTAGTTTTATAAGTATAAATATTTGTTATTAAATAGGATAGAAGCATTGCAAGTATAACTGCTTTGTTTGATATAACGAAAACTAATGAAATCGAAAAAACAAGCAGAATGACTGATTGCATAATGCTTTGAAATGCAAGCCTATTGAATTGATTTTTGCAACGCCAAAGCCCATTGTTAAAGTTATATAAGTAGTACATAGGGAGCGTTGCACCAAAAACAATAAAACCAAATCTATAAATTGGTTGTAAATCTGCTAAAAGCCCATAAATAGCTAAACCAACAAAAGCAACAGTGCTTAAAGTCATAGTATAACTAAATGCCGTGTCTTTATAAGTTTCAGCTAGATCATTTTCTCCCTTCCCACGCAAATAAGGAATCTTCTGGAGCATTGCCAGATAAGTTCCAGACTGTAAATAAACTCCATAAGTCAAAATCAGAGAAATAGCAGAAACCTCTCCCATTAATGCAGGACCAAGAATCTTCGCTAAAACGAAACTCTGAACAAACCTAAACACTGAAGTTCCATATTGAGCCCCAGTATAGAAAATTGAATTTCTTTTAGTTGGACTGAGCGAGGAAAATTTCTTTTGTACAAAAGTTGATATAGATTTCATTGAGTTGGATATATGCCCAATTAAATAGTATCGATTATGCTGGTAATTTTTTCCATTACTTTTTCCTCGCTATGATTTTCCCTAACATAATCAAAACCACTTCTACCCAGTTTATTTCTTAAATCAATATCAACATTTAATAGCCTTATATCTTTGGCCATTTGTTCAATCGTCTTAGAATGAATGCCTGTTCCAAATTTATCAAATATAGAGTCTGGATTTACACTAAGCGATATTATAGGAACATGGTAAATCCACCCTTCAATCCAAGTATTTGAAAACCCTTCTCGATTTGAAGTATTCAAAAGTGCAATACTTTTTTCGTAAAACTTATGAATTTCTTCCCTACTGACAGACTCCTTAAAAATGACATTTTCAAGACTAAGAAACTCATTTTTATATTTATTAAAATACTCCATATTTTCTCTTGGAGCACCTATTACTAAAAACTTAACTGATGGCAACATTTTAGCAAGTTTTACCATAACGTCAGGTTGTTTTGGTGGTCCTATTAATCCGACCCAAAGGAAATATTCCTTAGGAGAATCTAATTTTACATCAAACCCCCACATCGTTATGTTTTTTATTAAATCAGATTCTAAAGAATGTGTTTCCATAAGGAGATTCTTCTGTTCGTTGGTTTGGACTAAAACTTTAGAAGCATTTCTTAATCCATACTCATAAAGTTTTCCATCTCGCATATTAGTTTTACTTGTATACCCAAAGTTTACATTATGCAAACTTGCAGACATAAAAATAAATTTTTTGTTAAACAACTTACAGTACAAAGCTATTAGACCAGTGAGTGCACTTGCACCTCTTTGAATATAAACATCAGCGTCAGATTCTTTTAACGCTAGAAGAAACTTAGGTGTATAACGGTAAAAGAAATGAAAAAAAGGAATTATTCCTCCTTCAGGGTTACATTCAAGTACTTCAAAGTTTTCAAATTTGTATTTAGTTTTTTGTTTATCAAAAACCAATAATGTTGTCGGATAACCCAACTCTGCAAGTTTTCTGGTAAGTAATAATATTTGAAGTTCAGCTCCTCCAAGTTTGTAATCGGCTTCTTTCTTAACAAACTTTCCCAAAGAGGGTGAAATTAGACAAACTTTTTTTTTCATAAGGCTAAACAAATATTCAAAGTATCTACCATTAATTAAAAATAATTCCATTTGAAAAATTGCTGATACTTTGGGCACATTTTGTAAATTCGTCTATTGAAATCATCGAATCTGAATCTGAAAGTGCTAACGCAGGATTTTGGTGCACCTCAAAGAAGAAGCCTTTTATACCCATTCCAGCAGCGGCTTTTGTAAATGGCAGAACATAATTTTTGTCTTTGCAAGAATGAGTAGCATCAAAAGCTACTGGAAAATTCAAATTTTCCATATCTACTAGATTCTTAAAATCAACTACAAGATTATTGTAACCAAAAGTATTGCCTCTTTCGGTAAGAATTATACTTTCATTTCCAACCGATAACACTTTTTCACAAGCAAATTTCATATCCTTACCAGATAAAAACTGACCTTTTTTTATATTAATGATTTTGCCTGTTTGGGCAGAAGCTATCAATAGATCTGTTTGCCGACATAAGAAAGCAGGTATTTGTATAACATCTACAACTTCACTAACCTCTTTAACTTGTGAAGTCTCGTGAATATCCGTTACAATTGGCAACTGATAGATTTCTTTTATTTTTTGTAAGACCCTAAGCCCTTTATCAATTCCTAAACCACGAAAAGAATTTATAGAAGTTCTATTAGCTTTATCAAATGAAGCCTTGAAAATTAGAGTAATCTCTAAAGAGTTACAAATCTTCTGAAGTTTCCCAGCCAAATCAATTGCCATATTTTCATCTTCTATCACACAGGGACCAGAGATACAAAATGCTCTTTTTTGTATTTTTTGATACAAATTATTCATTTCCAAGAATCTTCCTCGCCCTGTCTAAATCTTCTTGAGTATTAATGCTTAAAGAATTTCCTTCAGATTCTAACATTTTGATTTTATAACCATTCATTAAAAATTTTAATTGTTCTAATTTTTCAATTTTTTCAATTTCATAATCTTTTAACGAAGAGAAATTCAGTAAAAAGTTTTTTGTATACCCGTAAATTCCAATATGTTTCCAATAGTCGAACCCTGTTTTTTTAAAATCCACACTATTTCGACAAAAGGGTATTCTTGAACGTGAGAAATAAAGAGCATTATAATTTTGGTCGATTACAACTTTAACAACATTTTCATTCGTTAATTCCTCGAAATTACTAATTCTAGTCATTGAACTAACAATTTGATCCTTCTCTTTCGACAACTCACAAATTACTTCGTCTATTAAAGTTGGTTCGATAAAAAGTTCGTCCCCTTGAACATTAATAACTAAATCAGCATCTATTCGGGAACAAATTTGTGCAATTCTCTCCGTACCTGACTCACAAACACCTTCTCTCAATAGAATTCTGTCAGTAAATTTTGAGCAAACACTTTCTACTTTGGGACTATCTGTAACAATAAATACTTCATCTGCAAAACTTGATTTGGAAGCTTGTTCATACACTCTTTGAATTAAGCTTTTCCCACAGACCTCAAGTATAGCTTTATTTTCTAATCTTTTTGAGTCAAGTCTAGCAGGTATAATTATAGATGTTTTCAAATTAAAAGTTTAATTAGTTTGATATTAATGGAGCTCCATTACTAATCTGAACACTAGAAATCATTTCAGGTATAACAATCCCTGTATTAGGATATGAGTTTGGAGTTTTCCCATCTCTAATTAAACTAGGTCCCGAATTACCCCAATAATTACTTGATAGCAAAATATCATTCAAACCGTAAACTGTGCCTTCGTGTAAGCCACTATCTAAAAAGATATTCCACTTCAATTCATCACTATCAAAGAAATTATTTAAAGAAAAGGATTGCCCATCTTTAGAAGAACCATCAAATGTGAAGTATACATTCATACTATTTTTGAGAAAATTATTATTTTGAATTATCATTTTAGTATTCCCATTGACTCTCAATGCATAGGAACTTCCATTTTCATTTTCATTTAAGTTATAAAAGAAGTTTTTATTAATTACTACTTCATTTCCACCATTGATAGTAACCCCATTACGAGAATTCATAAAAACGTTATTCTCAACTTCAAGCATAGAAGAAGAAGTCCCTGCTAAATTTATACAATCACTAGTTCCAATATTTGAAGAGTTAGAAATAATATTATTTCTCAAGACTAGATTATCAACGCCAGACTGAATTTGAAATATTGATGTGTTATCTAAGTTCTCGTATATTAGACAATTCTCAATTATACCCAAGGATATTCCATTTAGTTCAAAACTACCATTAGCATTCCTAAATACACTATTTGCAATATTTACTTCAGCTTTATCATAGGTAATGCTTAAGAAACTGCTTGCAATTAAGTAGTTTATTTCACTAACTGCATCAGTCTGAAATTTTAATTCATTCCAATTTTCATCTGGATTTTCACTAAAGAATTCAACTGGATTATTTTCTGTTCCAAGAATTTTCAATTCACCAAATACTTTGATTTTGGAATTTTTTGCTAATTTTATTTGACATCCTTCTGGAATTGTTAAACTAGCATTTTCTTCAATGGTAATCACATCTGAAACAAAGTAATTCTTACCCGAAACGAGAATAACATTATCATTTATTTCATTACCTAAAGTATCATCAGGTAAAATTGTAAAATCAATATTTTTGGAAGATTTAATTTCAAAATCAAGTTCGTAAAGTTTCCCAAAACCTTCTTTTGTTATTACTAAATTGTATTGCCCCTTCCTAATTTCACTGATTTGAAACCTACCATCTGAATCAGTAAAATCACTGTATATTAAAGGGCTTTTCGTAAACCTATGATCAAAAATATTTCTTTGAGACAAAGGTAATCCAATTGAGAAATTATTGACCAAAGTCTCAATATCGAAATCTGGATTCTCCATTGAATAAAGAGATACCTTAACACCACTTAAGTTGTTAGTAGAGTCAGAAATAAGTCCTGTAAAAGACGTTCCCTCATCTTTAGAACAACTGATTAAAAATATAAAAGATAAAATTACTAAAATTTTCATTGCTTAACTCCTATTTGGTTTAGGTACAGCTTCGCCACGTCAACTACATACTGTAGAAAGACAAAAATGCAAAATATAAGTTTTAAACAACTCTACCAGCATAATTTTGAGCGGTCGAAGTTATGAAATTTACTTTTAAAATTCAATAGAATTAACTTATTACTCTTAATAGTTTTCAACTACGAAATTAAGTATCTTAAATCTTAATTAAGAAAAGAATTTTTTATACAGATTAGTGTGAATCAAAACAAGTTTATCACTTTTTATCAAAAAAATTTTTGATACTTAAAGCAACTTTATATTGTTGTTCGAAAGAGATTTCAGGGTAAATAGGTAACGAAATGATTTCTTTAGATATCTTTGTAGCTATAGGGTATTCTCTTTTCATTAAATACTTAAAGCACTTTTGTTCAGGCAAAATATATGGATAATAAATTTTACAACTTACTTTCTCTTCTAAAAGGAATTGAAATAAAGAGTCCCTTCTATCTGTTAAGATTACATATTGATTAAAAGAATGTCCTTTTGAGAGTTTTGGTAATTTGATATATTTGTTTAAGCTAAATTCTCTAAATAAATTATTATAAATATTTGCTTTTTCTACCCTAAGTCTATTCCATTCACTAACGAACTTCATCTTAACATTAATAACTGCTGCTTGAATTGCATCTAGCCTAAAGTTCCCCCCAATTACTTCACTATTATTTTTTTCCCTAGCACCATGACTTCTTAAAAGTTTAATATGTTCCGCTAAATCCGAATTATTGGTAACAACTAAACCTCCGTCTCCAGCTCCTCCTAAATTTTTACTCGGAAAAAAGGAAAAACAACCCAAGTCTCCAATTGTTCCCACAAATTTATTTGTTAATGTTCTCGAACCAAATGCTTGGGCAGAATCTTCAACAACTTTTAGATTATATTTTTTAGCAATTTCAGAAATCTTTATCATATCAACTGATTGCCCGAACAAATGAACAGGTAAAATCACTTTTGTTTTTTTTGTAATTAATGACTCAATCTTAGTTACATCAATATTAAAATCATCATAACTAATATCTACAAAAATAGGCTTTGCTCCAAGTCTGACTATTGAATCAGCAGTTGCAACAAATGAAAAAGCTGTCGTAATTACCTCATCACCTTCCTTAACTCCTAAAGCCATTAATGATGCTAATAACGCATCAGTTCCTGAAGAGACAGTAATGGCATATTCTACACCAAGAAATTCTTTAAGATTATTTTCAAAAGAAGTCACTTGACTGCCCATGATAAATTCTTGGCTCTCTAAAACTTCTAAAACTGCTTTTTCTATGAGGGGTTTAATTTGGGAATACTGTTTTTTTAAATCAAGAAAAGGTACTTTAACTTCTGATTTCAATAACTTCATCTTCTTCTTTCATTAAATATTTTCGCGAACATTCTTTACAAATAGCTAATAAATCATAGAATTCTAACTTTTTTCCACAGCGACAAACCCAACCCACTATTTGAGAAGGATTTCCAATAACCAATGCATAGTTAGGCAAATCTTTTGTTACGACACTCCCTGCACCGACTATCGAAAATTGACCGATATTTACACCACAAATAATTGTAGCATTAGCTCCAAGTGAAGCACCTCTTTCGACATTCGTTTTTATATATTTTTGTTTATTTGGAAATTCCGAGCGTGGAAATAATACGTTAGTAAAGACAACTGACGGTCCACAGAACACATAATCTCCTAATATCACACCCTCAAATATTGAAACATTATTTTGTATTTTAACACTATTCCCTATACAAACATCATTTGCGACGTAAACATTTTGTCCGAGATTACAATTGCTACCAATTTTGGCATTTTTTTGAATGTGGGAAAAATGCCAAATATTAGTTCCAACTCCGATTTGAACACCTTCATCAATTACTGATGAAGGATGTACATAATAATCTAAAGACATTTAAGTTACTTAGCTCTAACCGAAATGTGAATTTTCTTTGTACCAATCCATAAAATTCCTAATTCCATCTTCAATAGAAACTTTCGGGTAGTAATCTAATTTTTCAATTGAGTGATCAATGTCTGCACACGTTTCAGGAACATCACCAGGTTGAATCGGAAGTAAGTTTTTAATTGCTTCTTTACCGAGTTCTTTTTCAATTAATTGAACAAAGTAAAGCAACTCGACTGGTTTGTTATTTCCTAAGTTAAAAACTTCACAAGGGTGGTTTCTCTCCAAAGAAGCCTCAATACCTTGAACAATGTCAGAAACATAAGTGAAGTCTCTTTTCATCTTCCCGTAGTTGTATATGTCTATTGGTTTACCTTCAAGAATTGCTTTTGCAAAAATGTAAAGTGCCATATCAGGTCTTCCCCAAGGTCCATAAACAGTGAAGAATCTGAGTCCTGTTGTTGGCATTTTAAAAAGATGTGAGTAAGTGTGAGCCATCAATTCATTGGCTTTTTTGCTTGCTGCGTAAAGCGAAATCGGATTGTCAACTCTGTCCGCTACTGAAAAAGGCGATTTTTTATTGCTACCATAAACACTTGAGCTTGAAGCATAAACAAAGTTTTCGATTTCATTTCTTTTAGAAAGTTCAAGAATATTTAAGAAACCTTCCAAGTTAGATTTTTGGTAAGCAAAAGGGTTTGTCAATGAGTAACGAACTCCTGCTTGAGCTGCTAAATTACAAACTTTAGAAATTTTATTTTCTTTAAAAACTTTCTCTAAAGCATCAAAATCACATAAATCATTTTGGTAGAAATGAAAATTTGGATAAGACTTTAAAATTTCGATTCTTTTATTCTTGAGATTCACGTCGTAGTAATCATTAATTACATCGTAACCGACTATTTCTTTACCGTCTTCGAGAGATTTTTTCGCTAAATGAAAGCCTATGAATCCGGCAGTTCCTGTAATTAAATGCATATTTTAAAGTCCCCAAACGGTAAAACCGTTTTCTGTTAATTCGTTGTGATTTAAAATTCCTTTGACATCAATAATTATTGGATTTTTAGTAGTCATTGATGCAAAATCTTCCGCTGTGAGTTTGGTATAAGGTTCGTGAGATACAGCTAAAATTATCGCATCATATTTTTTATCTGATTTTGTGTAATCCACCGAATCCAAGCCATAAAAATCTTTTATTTCATCTTGACTTGTGAAAGCGTCTGTTACATCAACATCAACTCCAAAATCTTTCAATTCTTTTACAATGTCAATTACTTTCGAGTTCCTCAAATCACTAACATTTTCTTTAAAAGTCATTCCCATAACGAGAACTTTTGATTCAGTTGCAACTTTGTGAAAATGCCCTAATTTCTTAACAGTATTCACAGCAACGTGTTTTGCCATATAGTCGTTGAGTCTTCTTCCTGCAAGAATTATTTCTGGAGTATAACCAAGAGATTCAGCTTTGTAAGTCAAATAATAAGGGTCAACTCCAATACAATGTCCTCCGACAAGTCCAGGACTAAATTTTAAGAAATTCCATTTCGTTCCAGCGGCGTCAAGAACTTCACGAGTGCTGATTCCAACTTTATCAAAAATTACCGAAAGTTCATTCATCAAAGCAATATTCAAATCACGTTGAACATTTTCGATAACTTTTGCAGCTTCAGCTACTTTAATGTTACTCGCTCTATAAACTCCGACAGTGATAATTTCTTCATAAATTTCGGCTATTTCCTCTAAAGTCTCTTCATCCATTCCAGAAACGATTTTTGTTACTTTTGTTAAAGTATGTTCTTTGTCTCCTGGATTTATTCTTTCAGGAGAGTAACCAATTTTAAAATCAGCACCAACTTTAAGTCCTGACTCTTTTTCCAAGATAGGAACGCAAATTTCTTCTGTTGCTCCAGGATATACAGTTGACTCATAAATAACTATTGAATCTTTTGTCAAATTTTTCCCGACTGTCGTTGAAGCAGCAATCAAAGGCGTAAAGTCAGGTTGTTTATTTTTATCAACTGGAGTCGGAACAGTGATTATGATAAATTTTGATTTTTGTAATTCCGTAGGGTCAGCAGTAAAATAAATATCAGCTCCGTCAAAATCACTACTTTCTAACTCTCGCGAAGGGTCAATTTTATTTCGCATCATTTCGATTCTTGGCTCACTAATATCAAGACCAATTACAGAGAACTTCTTTGCAAATTCCAAAGCGATTGGTAACCCGACATAGCCTAAACCGACAACAGAAATCTTTGTTTCATTACTTCTAATTAAGTTTGCTATTTTATTCAATTATTAGCTCCATTTTTTTCCATCTTTAAAGAAAAGCCTTCAACATTTATCGAAAAAGCCTGCATTAAAGAATCTATTCTAATGATAAATCTCTTACTTTCAATATTTTCTACTACACTTCCTTTATGCCCTTTAAAAACTCCATCTAAAATTTTAACCTCTGACCCTATTTTATAATCTTGAAATTTTTCAGGTTGAGGATTAAGTGCTTCATTATTTTGACTTCCCTGAATTAACTGAATATCTTGTTCAGAAATTTTTTCAGGTTCATTTGAAAGTTGAACAAACCTGCTTACACCATAGGTTTCAAGGACACTTACTCGCTCTTTCCAAAGGTTAATTTTAACAAAAACATACCCTGGGAACAAAGGCATTTCGACTTTCTTTTTGCGGTCTTTCCATTGTCTAATCGCTGTGTAAGTTGCATAAAGGCATTCAATATTTTTATCAATTAACCTTTGATAAACTTTTGCGTCATGTCTTGACTTAACAGTAATCGCGTACCAAATTTTTTCATTTGGCAAAGAATTAGTCATTTTAAAATTTATTGTCTTCCAATACTAAAATATTCAAAACCAAATTCTCGCATATGGTTTGGTTGATACAAATTTCTACCATCAAAGATTACGTGTTTATTCATCGCTTTAGCTAATTTAGCGAAGTTAGGCATTCTGAAAGCATTCCACTCTGTAACAATTGCTAATGCATCGGCATTTTCAACAACATCTAAAGGATTTTTACCAAAATAAATTTTATCACCAAAAACATTCTTAACATTTGCCATAGCTTCAGGATCAAAAGCACGAACAATAGCACCTGCTTCCAAAAGAGATTCAATTAATTTTAATGCAGGAGCTTCTCTTATATCATCTGTATTTGGCTTAAACGAAAGTCCCCAAACAGCAATTGTTTTCCCTTTCAAATCTTCACCAAAGTAGTTCTTGATTTTATTTGTCAAAACCAGTTTCTGTTTGTCATTCACTCTGTCAACTGCCTCAAGAATCTCAAGCTGATGATTATTTTGACGTGCCGTAACCATTAATGCAGAAATATCTTTTGGAAAACAAGAACCGCCATAACCAACTCCAGGGAATAAAAATTTATTACCAATTCTTTGGTCTGAGCCGATTCCTTTACGCACAGAGTTTACGTCTGCACCAACTTTCTCACAAAGATTTGCAATATCGTTAATGAATGAAATCTTAGTCGCTAAAAAGCAATTCGCAGCATACTTTGTCATTTCTGCAGATTTTTCGTCCATAACAATAAGTCTGTCCATACTTCTTGTGAAAGGACTGTAAAGCTCTCTCATCAATTCAATTGCTCTTTCATTTTTTGTCCCAATAATTACTCTATCAGGCTTCATAAAATCATCAATCGCAACACCTTCCTTAAGAAATTCAGGGTTTGAGACAACAGCAAAATCGTGATCAGTATACTTTTTAATTTCAGCAGTAACCTTTTCAGCTGTTCCAACAGGAACTGTACTTTTATCAACAACGACTTTAAAGTCATTCATATGTTCGCCAATGCTTTTTGCAACTGCCATTACATATTTTAGATTTGCACTTCCATCTTCATTTTCAGGAGTTCCGACAGCGATAAAACAAATTTGCGATTGCTTAACAGCAGAAGCAATATCTGTTGTAAAATGCAATCTATCTTCACGTACATTTCTTTTGATAAACTCAGCTAAGCCAATTTCATAAATTGGGACTTCGCCATTATTTAAGGCATTAATTTTATTTTTATCTATGTCAACACAAATTACATTGTTTCCGCTTTCGGCAAAACAAGTTCCGCTAACTAATCCAACGTAACCAGTACCGATTACACAAATATCCATTTATTTACTCCAAAAAGTTATTTTTTTAAAAAGTCTAAAAATGTAAGAATCTTATTGTTTTTTGTCAATAAAACAGTTCTTACGAAAAACGGCACAAGTTAAGCAAAAAGATGAGAATTTTTGTTACCTAAATCAATTTTTTGAAAGAAATTTGAATGAATTAAAAATTGTTAGAAAGGTTCACCGATTGAGTCACCTTCGTGAGTCTGAATTTTTAAGTCTTTGAGTTGTGGCGAATCAAGTCCAATTTTCAGAAAATAACCTGCATTTAGACCGTAAGGAACCCAACGAAATCCAAGTTTCCATTTGTGCAAAGTCCTTACAAAATTAAATTCGTGACTTCTGATTATTCTTTTCACAAGGTCGTAAGCAGCAACGTAAGAAAAAGTCCAATTCGTCGTTGGTTGAGCTGCTAAATCAACTGACATTTGTGAAGTCTTAGTAAACTTTCCACCTGTTCTCGCTGGTCTATCCATTCCCCAACTCACTGAGGATTTTAATTTCCAAGGAACTCGCAAATTGTCAATTGAATCATTTCTCAAAGCCAAATTCCCAGACTTGTCGTGAAGCTGAGTTGGAGTAATTCCAAATAAATCCGATTCACTTTTTTCTGTTTCCGCTACAACTGGTGCGTTAATTTCCGCTTCGTTTCCGCCTTTCAAAGTAAAACTCAAATCCAAATCCAAATCAGTCAAGTTTGCAATTTTAGTTTTGTCGGTTTCAAAAAGATATTTTTTAGAATTAAAAGCATAAAAAGTATGAGTCGTTTTGATTGTTGTGTTAAAATTTGGAAAAGGACGAGCCGTCAAAGTGCTTTGCAAATCCGAAAGTCTCAAACTGTCTGCTTCAAAATTGTAGCTTGAACTCAAATTTAAATCAAAAAGGTCAGCCTTTTTTTCAGTTCTACTTAAAGAATCTCCACTCCAATATTTCATTTGAAACTTGTTGCCCAAACCAAAATCTAACCTTCTCGTTTTAGAAGTTGAAGTAGCTCCAACAATTCCCGTTTTGTTTCCGCCAAACTTGTCAACTCTTCCTACAACTTCACCATTTTCATTTTTTACTTCTTGGAAATTGCCCCAAGAGTTTTCCGAGAAATCAGGAGCGTAAGTGTAAGTGATTGAAGGGTCAACGACGTGACGAAGTTGCTGAATGCTCCAAAAACCAACATTCCGAGTTCCGTAAAGTTTTGTGTTTACTCTAAGGCTTGTCGAGAAAGTTTGACGAACTTTGAAGCCATCAACAAAGTCAACTTGAACCGAATCTTCACCTGCATCATTTTGAATCAAAGTTCCTTCTTGGTATTTTTCAACAAAAGTTGCGTTGTAACTAAAACTTGGCGTAATGCTAAAGTAACTCAACTTCGGCGAAACTTGTAACGAACTCGAATAACCTGCTCCTTTGTGAACTTCGTCTTCCCAAAAGGTTGTGAGCGTATCAATTTCCGAAGATTTGTAACGCTCAAAAGTGAAATTATTGCCTGAAATTCTAATGTCTTTGTACCAAGGTCTTTCAACCACAACTCCTTCAACAGCTTTTGGCGAGCCAAAAAGATAAATATTTGTTTTTGAAAAAGTTACTTTTGGAAAATTTGAACGAACTACTTTTGTTTTTTCGCCTTCGGTAAAAGTCGTGCTTTTGTTTGCATTGTAAGTAAGTGAGTAATCTTTAAAACTAGTCGAAATGCTTGGTAAAGTTTCGGTTTCACTTGTTTTAACGCCGTCGGAGTAGTTTGTTGTTTTTTCTGCTAAAAATGAAATCGGATTGCTTTTGTAACTTGCTGTCAGTTGCGGGAATTTTGTTCTTTCCTGTGTCAGATCACTTCCTGAAAAGTTTTTTTCATTTTCATAAAGAATCCTAAATTTCGTGTCTCTCGTCAAGTAATCTTCGTAAGAAGCCTTTGAAGTCGTTTTCTGAGAAGCAAGACGGTCTTCGAGATTCGGACTTAATTCACGAATCGGGTTATTTTTTGAGAAGTAAAGGTCAATGTTAATTTTACCTTTTTGCCTAACGTTTTCGTTGTGTCGCCAGCCAATACTCCAAAACCTTGTTTTCTCGAAAGGATTGCTTCCTCGCTCAGAAAAATTTCCGTAAAGCAAACCGTCAAGGTCGTAACGTCTTTTGTAATTGAATTTCCAATCGGCTTCAAAACCTGACTTTTCTTTAAAAGTCGAAATTGCCCAAAGGTCAAAATATTCGTCAGGAGCGATGTAAATCCCAAGTTCGCGAAGCTCTCTTCCTGTGTCAGTTGTTTCGGCGTAACTTGGCGGAATGATTCCCGAACGTCTTTCGGTGTTTGTCGGAATCACTGCAAAAGGCAAAGCTGCAACAGGAACTTCTTTGAAGTGCAAATAAACAGGTCTTGCGATAACTTTGTCTTTGTAAAGCATTTTAAGTTTCGGAGCTCGAAAGTAGTAATGAGGAGTGTCAAGTTCGCAAGTTGTGAAATCTCCTTGTTTGATAAAAAGAGTGTTGTCTTCACTTTTTGCGATGTCTTGTCCGTGATAAAAAGATTCCTCGATTTTTGTTTTACCTTTTGAGATTTTCCCACGTTTTGTTTTGATGTTGTAAGTAAGGTGTTCACCTTCCATCGTTTGAGCTCCGTCACGAAATTTTGGTTTCCCGACTAATTCTATGTAAAATTTTGTGGAATCTTCTTTTGAGTAAACGGTGTCCAATTTCCCTTCTGCAAAAACAAGGTCATTTTCCCAATCGACAGTAATTTTGTGAGCCGTTAAAGTTGTTCCTTTGTACTTAACTTGTGCATTGCCGATTAAGTAAGTTTTCTGCTCATCAATAAAGTATTTTATCGAATTTGCTTTGTAAGTGATTGTTGTGTCAACGGAAGATTTCGTTGTCTTTGGTTCACGGACTTTTGTGTCAGGATTTTCGTCTTGAGCAATAACAATCTGCGAAAAAAGAATCAGAAAAATTGTAAATTGAAAAATAATATTCATTAAGTTTTACGCTGTCTCAAAAAGAATTAAAAATTAGGAATTAAGAATTTAGAATTGTTAGTCTTTAGTAGAATTACCAATTCATTCTGAAATTTCTTCACAAACTTAACATTTGGTTTCTGAATTCTGTCTCCTGAATTCTGTTTCCCGAAAATTAAAGAATAAAGATTCAAGAATGAAATATTTAATCACCTTTTTAATTTTTCTATTTTTCCAATCCACTAACATTTTCGCTCAAGACTACCTTTTCCCGACAAGTGCAAGTAATAAACTCACTTCAACTTTTGGTGAATTTCGTCCCGGACATTTTCACGCTGGACTTGACATCAAAACTTTCGGCAAAGAAGGTTTTCCTGTTTTTGCAATCGAAGACGGATTTGTTTGGAAAATCCGAGTTTCACCTTTCGGTTACGGAAAAGCAATTTACCTAAAGCTCAACGACGGAAAATTTGTCGTTTACGCTCACCTCCAAAAATTCTCGCCTGAAATCGAAGAATTTGTTTACCAAAAGCAACAGAAGACCAAAAAATATCGCGTAGTTCAAGAATTCTCATCTGAAAAATTCCCTGTCAAAAAAGGCGATGTAATTGCTTTTACAGGAAAAACCGGAATCGGTCATCCTCACTTGCACTTTGAAATCCGCGACAAATTCAACGTTCCGATGAATCCGCTAAAATTTTACTCAAACATCGAAGACACGAAACCTCCTTTAATTCAAAAATTCGTTGTTGAGTCACAAAATTTCGAGTCTCAAGTGAATGGAAATTTTCTCGCTCAAGAAATTCCTTTTACTTCAAACGGAAAATTTTACTCTTTGAAAGACACACTTGAAATTTCTGGTTCAGTTGGTTTGGCAGTTGAAATTAGCGACGTTGCAAACGGAGTTACAAATTCTTACGCTCCTTACAAAGTCCAACTTTTCGTTGACAGCCTTTTAACTTTTGAAGTCCGTTACGACGAAATTCCTTTTGAAACTACAAGACAAGTTGAGCTTGACAGAAATTACCGTTTTCTCCGAACTCACAAAGACAAAATGAACAACCTTTTTCTCAAAGAAGGAAACGAGCTAAGAAACTACAAACTATCTCCAAACTCAGATGGAACAGTAGGAATTAAAAACGGTGAAGGAATCCATGACTTTGAAATCAAAACTCAAGATTACTTTGGAAACACTTCTATTTTAAAAGGAGTTTTCAGAGTTAAAGAGTTAAACCAAATTGGGATTTTTTCAGCAGAAGAAAAGAATTTCCCAACTGAACAAGTTTTTTCTTTTGGTGGAAAGGATTACGCTTTTTTGACAGATTGGAATTTGAAGAATTTCAAAATCTCGACAAACGGAAACATTCGCGAACTCACGAATGCTTTGGAAAGCCAAAATGACTTGGAGGCTTCAAGTTTAATTTTGGTTGAGAAAGACAAAACGATTTACGAAAAGTCTTTTGGAGAAAATTCTGAGCAATTCGATTTTGAAATTCAATTTCACGAAAACTTCGGAGTTTTAGAAACCAAGTTTACAGAAGTATCTAAAAGTTTCCCTGAAATTTGGATTAACGGAATTCCAAGACCTGCTTTCAAAATTTCTGAAAGAATTTTCCAAACCTCTTTTAGTTTCGATTTCTTGAATGAAGATTTTTTGAGAATCGAAATTAATGGAAAAGAAATTATTGAAAGAGTTCAGAAAATTACCAAGGACAAGGAAAAGAAAACCTTTTCAGAAGACCAGAAAATCCAAGTTGATTTTGGGAGAACTTCACTTTACCAAGACATTTTTGTAACAGTTAAAGAAGGAAATTTGCAAGTTCCGAACACTGAAACTCTTGGCAAAAGTTACGAAGTCAGACCTTACGAGATTCCGCTTAAAGGAGCAGCTTCGATAAAAATGTTTTACCCGAGCGAAACTTTGGATTCGGATAAACTTGGAATTTTTTATTTAGAAAACAATGGAAAGTGGTACTTCTTGGAAGGTGAAAATAATTCTGAAAAAGCTTATTTTGAGACAAAAGTGCTTAGTTTGGAAAAATTTGTTTTGGCTTACGACAGAGAACTCCCACAAATTTTAAACGTTTATCCAAAGAATTCCGCTAAAGGAAATTTTGACAAAATCAAGTTTAGAGTAAAAGATGAAATTTCGGGAATCAAAGACGAAGAGTCCGTTTCATTGACTGTGAACGACGAAATTGTTGTTTTTGAGTTCGACCCTGAAACGGATGAAATCCTTTACAAACCAAGACAAAATTTCAAAAAAGGCAAAAATAAATTTTCGATTGAAGTCGTAGATAAAGTCGGAAATAAACAAAGTTTTAAAAGTATCTTTTGGGTAAATTGATTTTGCTTCCTAAATTTAATGCATTCTCTTAAGGCTAAGTGACAACTATCACTTAAAATTATTTTAAAATTATTTTATTAAACGCTTGTTTTACTGTTTAAATCAAAAGCCATAATTTTAATGATTTACAACTACTTGGACAAATCACCTCAACTTGACGAATCAGTTTTCGTTGCTCCTTCTGCCGATGTTATCGGAAATGTTACAATCGGCAAAGACAGTAGCGTTTGGTTTCAATCTGTTATTAGAGGAGATATGCATTACATAAAAATCGGTAGTAGAACCAATGTTCAAGACGGTTGTGTTTTGCACATTACTAACAATACAGCTCCACTAAATATTGCTGATGAAGTAACGATTGGACACAGAGTTGTCTTGCACGGTTGTACAGTTGAAAGTGGTTGTTTGATTGGAATGGGAGCAATTCTTTTAGATAATTGTGTAATTGGCAAGAATTCACTTATCGCTGCTGGAACTTTGGTAACTCAAAGAAAAGTAATTCCTCCAAGAAGCCTTGTAATGGGAAATCCGGGGAAAGTTGTTCGTGAACTGACAGATAAAGAAGTTGCAAAAATTTATAAAGCTTCACAGTATTACATTGATTACGCTGCAAACTATCGAAACACAAAACCTGCAATTGAGGAAAAGAGGTAATTTTTATGAAGCTCAGATTTTGGGGAGTTAGGGGTTCTTATCCTGTTCCGGGAAAAGACACAGTCAAATACGGCGGAAACACTTCTTGTACAGAAATTGAATTAGACAACGGAAGAAGAATTGTTTTAGATGCCGGAACAGGCTTGATTCAACTCGGCAAAACTCTTTCACAAAGGAAAGAATCTTTTAACGGAACAATTCTTTTAAGTCATTACCATTGGGACCACATTCAAGGTTTACCTTTTTTACTCCAAATTTTTGATCCAAAATCTTCGATAAAGCTTCGTGGTTACTACGGAGAAAATGCCAATCCTAAAAATGCAATGTTAGAACAAATCCGAAATATCTACTGCCCTTTTGAATACAAAGATTTACTTGCAAGTTTTGATTACGAGCCTGTAACCGAAGGAAGAACCGAAGTTGAAGGAATTCAAACTGACGTGATTTTTATGAATCACCCTGGAGGTTCTGTAAGTTACAAATTTCACATTAACGGCAAAAAATACATTTACGTTACAGACAACGACATCACTTTCCCAGAGTTTGATTACAAAGTCGAAGCATTCAAAACTCAAGATTCCACTGAAAAAGAATTCATTTCAAATGGCATTCAAAAAGTCATTGATTTTGTCAGAGATGCTGACCTTCTAATCCACGATTCAATGTATTACAGAGGCGAAGCAAATGTAAGAGTTGGTTACGGACATTCTTGCTTTGAAGACACAGTTAGTTTGGCTCTCGAAGCAAATGTGAAAAAATTAGTTCTCTTCCACCACGACCCTGACCACAACGACGAAGAAGTCGCAAATATCTTAGAACTTTCAAGAGCAAAAGTCAGAGATTCAGGCAAACAAATGGAGTGTGTTGCCGCTCAAGAAGGACTTGAAATAGAACTTGGGTAAAGAATATATTCAGACTCTATATCTCAAGAAAAGAATTTAAAATTTAATAAGCACTTCTAGAAAATAGAGTATCTTAATATCCAATTAAATAATATTAGTACGAAAAATTTGGATGAATAATGATAGATATGAAAAGTTTATCAGAACGAGATATATGTACTAAACTTATTACTCCTGCTATTGAAAAGGCTGGGTGGAATAAGCAAACTCAATTGCTTGAAGAAGTTACCTTTACTGATGGGAAAATATACGTAAGAGGGAAACTAACTGCTCGAGGTAAAAGAAAAAGAGCAGATTACATACTTTATTACAAACCAAACATTCCTATTGCAATTGTTGAAGCAAAAGACAATAAACACTCCGTTAGAGCTGGAATGCAACAAGCTCTCAATTATGCTGAAATATTGGATATTCCATTTGTTTTTAGTAGTAATGGAGATGGCTTTCTTTTTCACGATAGAACTAAAACAGAAGGTCAAATTGAAATAGAAATAGATAATGATAGTTTCCCAAGCCCACAAGAACTTTGGAAGAATTACAAAAAATTTAAAGGCATTGATTCACAACAAGCTGCAAAGATAGTCGAACAAGATTACTTTTTTGACAGTAGCGGGCGAACTCTAAGATATTATCAACAAAATGCCGTGAATAGAACAGTAGAAGCAATTGTAAAAGGTCAAAACCGTATTATTCTAGTTATGGCAACAGGAACAGGAAAAACTTACACTGCTTTTCAAATCATTCACAGACTTTGGAAAAGTGGAGCGAAGAAAAGAATTTTATTTCTTGCAGATCGTAATGCGTTAATTGACCAAACTCGCAGAGGAGATTTTAAACACTTTAGAGAGAAAATGACGGTGGTGAAACACCGAATGATTGACAAAAGTTATGAAATTTATTTGGCTTTATATCAAGGTTTGACTGGTTCAGACGAACAAGCAAATGCCTACAAACAATTTTCTCCTGATTTTTTTGATTTAATTGTCATTGATGAGTGCCACAGAGGAAGTGCGAAAGAAGATAGTGCTTGGCGTGAAATATTAACTTATTTCAAAAAAGCTACTCACATTGGTTTGACAGCTACTCCAAAAGAAACAAATGAAGTTTCTAATAGTGAGTATTTTGGAGAACCTGTTTACACGTATTCTCTAAAACAAGGAATTGATGACGGTTTCTTAGCTCCGTACCGTGTTGTTCGTGTCAATTTAAATATTGATGTTGAAGGTTGGAGACCTGAACGAGGCAAAAAAGATAAAGATGGAAATGAAGTTGAAGATAGAATTTATAATCGAAAAGATTTTGACAGAAATTTAGTTATTGAAGAACGAACAGAAATAGTTGCAAAAAAAATAGCCGAGTTTATGAAAGGTTATGACCGTTTTGCTAAAACAATTGTGTTCTGCTCTGACATTGATCACGCTGAAAGAATGCGAACTTCTCTTTCAAATTTGAACAGTGATTTGGTGGCTAAAAACTATAAATATGTTATGCAAATTACTGGCGATAATGAAGAAGGAAAAAGAGAATTAGACAACTTTATCAATCCTGAAGAAACTTATCCTGTAATTGCTACGACTTCAGAATTAATGACAACAGGTGTAGATGCACAAACTTGTAAAATAATCGTTTTGGACAGTGAAATTAAATCAATGACAAAGTTTAAACAAGTTGTTGGTAGAGGAACTCGTATTAACGAAGAGTTCAACAAATTGTATTTTACTATTCTTGACTTTAGAAATGTTACTGATTTGTTCGCAGACAAAGAATTTGACGGAGATCCTATTCGCGTAAAACCTGTTACACAAGATACTGATTTAAGCAATATTTTAGATGAAGAGGAAAATGATAATTCTCCAATAATCGATGAAGTTTCTGGAGACGAAATAGAAATAAAGCCTGAAATCCGCAAACCCGCATTACAACCGATTCTTGGAGAAAGCGACGAACCACGACAAAAAATCTATGTGAATGGTATTGATGTTTCAATTTTGGTAAGTCGTGAAATGTATTTTGATAACGACGGAAAACCGATAACTACAAGTTTAAAAGACCACACAAAGAAATTAATTAGAGGAAAATACGCTTCACTTGACGATTTTTTAAACAGGTGGAACAGTGTTGAGAAAAAGGACATCTTAATTAAAGAATTAAAAGAACAAGGTATTTTGGTTGAGGCATTGCGAGATGCAGTAAACCGTGAAGTTGATTTATTTGATTTAGTTTGTCACGTTGCATTTGAACAACCACCTCTTACGAGGAAAGAACGAGCAAACAATGTTAAAAAACGAAATTACTTCACAAAATATGGTAACGAAGCTCGCAAGGTTTTGGAAAGTTTGCTTGATAAATATGCAGATGAAGGAATTGTAAATATTGAAAGTATGAATATTTTAAAAGTAAAACCACTTACCAATTATGGCTCTCCAATGGAGATTATCAAACAATTTGGTAGCAAGGCAAAATATTTGGAAGCCGTTAAAGATTTAGAATATGAACTTTATAGAAAAGGTGCTTAACATTTGTAGGGAACGTATTCGTAGGGAACAAAAATTTTTGTTCCCTACAAAATTGGACTTTTTAGAAAAAATTTTTGTTCCCTACAAAATTGGACTTTTTAGAAAAGATTTTTGTTCCCTACAAAATTGGACTTTTTAGAAAAGATTTTTGTTCCCTACAAAATTGGCTTTTTTAACAAAGATTTTTGTTCCCTACAATTATAAAATTCAAACAACGTGTTTTGTTTGTACATTTCTTTTCAATCTTTACAAAAAATATTTAACCCTATTCTAATTTTTAAAAAATTAACTAAGGAAAATAAATGGCGAATTTAAAAGGGATTTTAGACAGTATCCGAAAAATTATGTGGACAGACACAGGTCTGAACGGTGATGCTCAAAGAATCGAACAATTAGGCTGGATGCTGTTTTTCAAGATTTTCTCGGATAAAGACAAAGAACTTGAAATGTTAGACGATAATTATATAAGTCCAATTCCGCAAGAATTGCATTGGGAAGAATGGGCTGGCGATGACGAAGGAATCACAGGAGATGAATTACAAGAATTTATCGACAGAAAGTTATTTCAGACACTTAGAAATATTCAACTTGTTCCGTCGGAAGACATTCGGTACAAACGTGCTTTACTCATTCGTGAGGTTTTCGAAGGAAACAATAATTATATGAAAAGTGGGACAAATATTCGTAAAGTCCTGAACAAACTTAACGAAATTGATTTTAATACCACAAAAGACAAACACGCTTTTGGCGAACTGTACGAAACCATTTTGAAAGAATTGCAATCGGCAGGTAAATCGGGTGAATTTTATACTCCAAGAGCAATTACGGAATTTATTACCGAAATGATAAACCCACAATTAGGCGAAAAGATTCTTGATCCTGCTTGTGGAACTGGTGGTTATTTAACAGCTGCAATCGAACACCTTAAAAATTTAGCAGAAAATGTTGAAGACCGACAAAACATTGCAAAAAATATTATCGGTTGGGAATACAAACCTTTGCCTTATTTGTTGGCTACGACCAATCTTATTTTGCACGAAATGGAAGTGCCAAATATTACATTTCGTGATAGTTTGGAGCAACCACTTAGTCATTACACCGAAAAAAACCGTGTGAATGCAATTTTGGCGAATCCTCCTTTTGGTGGAATTGTTGCCAATAACAACGAGAATAATTTTCCGCAAAATTTTAGAACAAAAGAAAGTGCTGACCTTTTTCTGATTTTAATGATTCACTTGCTAAAACAAGGTGGAAGAGCAGGAATTGTTTTGCCTGACGGTTCACTTACTGGAGATGGAGTTAAACAAAGAGTAAGAGAAAAATTATTGAAAGATTGTAATTTGCACACAATTATTCGTTTGCCAAATTCTGTTTTTCAACCTTACGCAACTGTTGCTACTAATTTGTTGTTTTTTACAAAAGGTGAACCGACGAAAGAGATTTGGTACTACGAACACCGTTTGCCCGAAGGACAAAAATCTTACAACAAAACTCGACCAATCCAATTAAGAGAATTTGAACCAATTAAAAAATGGTGGAAAAAGAGAAAAGAAAGCGACATTTGTTGGAAGGTAGATTTGCAAACGATAATTGACCGTAACTACGATTTGGATATTAAAAATCCGACTAAGGAAAAAGAAGCCATCGAATACAGTAGCTCAGAATTAATGCGAATGCTCGAAACCTCTTTTAGTAAAAGTTCAGATTTGCTGAACAAACTTAAAGAGGCTGTGAAATGAGTTTAATGAAAATTAGTGATTTATTCAATTTCCAAAAAGGTAATTTACAAAGTTCAAAATGTATTTCTGGAGAATACAATTTTATTACAGCGTCTTCAGTTTGGAAAACTCATAAAGAATTCACTCACGAATGTGAAGCATTAATTTTTGCAGCAGCAGCTTCAGGTTCTTTAGGAAGAACACATTATGTAAATGGTAAATTCATTTCAAGTGATTTATGTTTTATCATCACACCAAAAGACCCTGAAAATTTGCCAATTGATTTAAAATTTTATCATTTAATTTTTCAAGCCTTTAAAGATGAAATTGTAAGAAATACAAAAGCAGGAACATCAAAAGAGGCAATTGGATTAAGAGCTTTTGGCAAATACGAACTACCATATTTTGATATTGAAAAACAAATTAGAACAAAAGAAAAGTTCGTAAATACTCAAAAATCAACATTGGGATTAGGGAAAGAACTAACTCATCAACTTGACCTTGTAAAGCAACTCCGACAAGCATTTTTGCGAGAAGCAATGCAAGGTAAATTGGTAGAACAAAACCCAAACGACGAGCCTGCAACAGAACTCCTTGCAAAAATCAAAGCCGAAAAAGAGCAGTTAATCAAAGACAAGAAAATCAAAAAACAAAAACCTCTGCCACCAATTACCAAAGAAGAAATTCCTTTCAAAATTCCAGAAAATTGGACTTGGTGTCGTTTGGGTGAAGCATCAAATTTAATATTTGACGGTCCATTTGGCTCTCATTTAAAAACTGCTGATTATACGACATTTGGTGTTCAGGTTGTTAGACTTGGGAATTTGGGTTTTATGAATTTCAAAAAAGAAAAAGAAACATTTGTAAGTTTTGAAAAATATGAATCTATTAAATCCCATGAAGTTTTTGAAGGTGATGTTATTATAGGTTCGTTTCTTGCCGATGGCGTAAAATGCATTGTGCTTCCAAAATTAAATTATAGAGCAATTGCAAAAGCTGATTGTTTCACAATTAGATTAAATAGAAAACTATTTTCAGAAAAATTTCTAATGTTTTTATTAAACTCTAGCTGCATGTTTTTAGAATTATTTGATTTACTAAGAGGCATGACTAGACTAAGGATTAACACTACTCAATTAAAAACATTAATAATTCCTCTTCCACCACTTTCCGAGCAGAAACGAATTGTAGCCAAATTAGATGAATTAATGAAGTATTGCGACGGCTTAGAAGAAAGCATCAAAAACAGCCAAACCCAAAATGAAATGCTTTTACAACAAGTTTTAAGAGAGGCTTTAGAGCCTAAATAATTATAAGGAACGAATGTAGGGAACAATTGTAGGGAACAATTGTAGGGAACAATTGTAGGGAACAATTGTAGGGAACAAAAATTTTTGTTCCCTACAGGTCGGCATTTGGAACAAAGGTTTTTGTTCCCTACGGGTTGACATTTGGAACAAAGGTTTTTGTTCCCTACAAGTCTTAATTTTGAAATAAATTTTGTTCCCTACGGAATCGGCATTTGGAACAAAGGTT
>QQUF01000056.1 GCA_008501735.1 Calditrichota bacterium
TCAAATTTCCTGTTGATTCAATGTAAGTGAAACCTGAATTACCTGGAATATCTGGACCTGCTGTAAATGTCTGAAATGGATTTCCTGCCGCGAAAGAACTATAGGTTCCTGTAATGTCAACAATACTCGCTTCGGGTAAAAATCCTCCATTACTCTGACCTGATACATTCACGCGCATCGCTACAAATGTTTGTGAATAAGCTGAACCAATACTTCCGATAAGAAGCATTAGCGCCAATAAGTTTTTTGTTTCTTTCAAAACTTTCATTTTGACTCCATAAAAGTTATTTAGGCGTTGATTAATAAATTTTATACAATATTTAGCTTTTAGCATAAAACAATACTTACGTAAGTTTAATTACTCCCTAAACTTACGCTTCCAATTTTTGGGATAATTTCACTTACTTAATTTAATGTAAAATTTTGAATAATCAATAATGCAAAATTTTTTGCTAAAAAGATTGACATTAAAAGCAAAACTTAAATATATTTGCCTTGAAAATTGAGTTTCACTTTCAAAACTAAAACTTGGAGAAAATAATGGCTTACATCATCGTTGAACCATGTATTGGCACTAAGGACACAGCTTGTGTGGATGTTTGTCCTGTTGATTGTATTCACCCAACAGCAGATGCAGACGACTTCGAAAGTGCTGAAATGCTTTACATTGACCCTGACGAATGTATTGATTGCCAAGCTTGTGAAGATGCTTGTCCAGTTAATGCTTGTATTTCTGAAGATGATTGTCCTGAAGAATGGGAACACTTCATCGAAAAAAATGCAGAATACTTCGCATAGTAAGTAAAGAATTTTAAAAAAGGCTTTCAAGTTCTTCTCGAAAGCCTTTTTTATTTTATCTCTTGAAAATTTTCTACCCTTCTTTTAATTTCAATCACATCTTTATCTCTATCAAATTTTAAATAAAAAGAAACCCTCTATGAAAAATGAATTTTGTGGAGTTGGAACCGCATTAATAACTCCTTTTTTTGATGACGGTTCAATTGATTACAAGACTTTAGAAAAACTCGTTTGTTGGCAAATTGAATCGGGAGTTGATTTCCTTGTTCCTTGCGGTACTACTGGTGAAACTGTCAATTTTTCAGATTCTGAATACGAAAAAGTTATTCAAACTGTTGTGAAATCGGCAAACAGGAAAGCAAAAATTCTCGTCGGCTCTGGAAGTAATTCCACTCAAAAAACAATCCATTACTCCCAAATCGCTGCAAAAAGTGGTGCAGATGCAATTTTAGTTGTAACTCCTTATTACAATAAGCCCACACAAAATGGTCTAATTGCCCACTTTGAAACTGTTGCTACAAACGTTGACTTGCCAATTATTCTTTACAATGTTCCAGGGAGAACAGGGGTAAATTTACAACCTTCTACAACTTTGCAACTTTCTCAGAATCCCAAAATAATCGGAGTGAAAGAGGCATCTGGAAATCTTTCACAAATTATGGAAATCGTTTCCCAAAAACCTAAAGACTTTGTTTTACTTTCTGGCGACGATTCTTTGACACTTGCAATTACTGCTTGTGGTGGAAATGGAGTAATTTCTGTTGCGAGTAATGTTTTCCCAAAAGAGTTTGCAAAATTAGTTCACTTTGCAATTGATGGAAAAATTCCTGAAGCTCAGGAATTACAGTACAGATTTCTAAAATTGATGGATTTACTTTTCATAGAATCCAATCCAATTCCTGCAAAAACTTGTTTGGTTTTGATGGATAAAATTTCTGAAAATTTTAGACTTCCACTCGTAAAAATGAGCGATTCAAACAAAATACTTTTGTCGAATGAGTTAATAAATTTGAATTTAATTTAGTAATAAAATGATTATTCAAATTAGTAAACTTAACTTTAAAGGTTTCTCAAAATATGCTGATTTTACTGATGAAGAGCTCATTAGTCAATTTCAAAATGACGATGAAAATGCCTTCTTAGTTCTAGTAAATCGCTACGAAGAACCTTTGCTTGATTTTGCAAACCGTTATTTGTCAAACCGAGCAGAAGCCGAAGACATCGTTCAAGAAACATTTGTCAAAGTTTATAAGAAAAAGCATTTCTATAAAGAGATTGCAAAATTTAGCACTTGGATTTACACAATTACTGCAAATCTTTCAAAAACTGAACTTCGTAAAAGGAAAAACCGTCGGCAAGTTTCTATCACCGAACTTGGGTGGGAAAATAAAGATTTTGAAATTCCTGACAACATTTACAACCCAGAGAAGTCAACTGAGAAAAATTTCCAAGAGGGAATCATTAAAGATGCGATTAGAGAACTAAGTACTATTTACAAGGAAGTTATAATTTTGAGAGACTTACAGGAACTTTCTTACGAAGAGATTAGCAACATTCTTGTTCTACCAATGGGAACAGTGAAATCAAGAGTGAATCGTGCAAGAGTAATGCTTCAAGAAAAACTTTCTTACCTAAAGAACCAATCTCACAACTAAATTTTTAAAATAAAAAATCCCTCTAAAATTAGAGGGATTTAAAAACTATCTTTAAATGGGTAATGAACAAAAATTTTTGTTCATTACTACGAGATTAAGCTTTTTTGAGTGCGTCAACTTTATCAGTTTTTTCCCAGGCAAACTCAGGAAGTTCTCTTCCGAAGTGTCCGTAAGCAGCTGTTTTTGAGAAAATTGGTCTTGTTAATCCTAAAGCCTTAATGATTCCTCTTGGGCTGAAATCAAAAACTTTTCTGACCAAATTTGTGATTTCTTCATCAGCAACAATTCCTGTTCCGTGTGAATCAACAAGAATTGAAACAGGTTGAACAACACCAATTGCGTAAGCAAGTTGAACAGTACAACGTTTTGCCAAACCTGCAGCAACAACATTTTTTGCAGCCCAACGAGCAGCGTAAGTTGCACTTCTGTCAACTTTAGTAGAGTCTTTTCCAGAAAAAGCTCCACCACCGTGAGGGGCAAAACCTCCATAAGTGTCAACAATAATTTTTCTTCCTGTCAAACCTGCATCTCCGTGAGGTCCACCAATCACAAAATTTCCAGTTGGATTTATGTGATAAGTAATATCGCCTTGAATTAAATCTTTCGGTAAAACAGGTAAAATCACTTTGTTAATCATATCTTCGCGGATTTGTTTTTGAGAAACACCTTCATCGTGTTGGGTTGAAAGAACACAAGTGTCAATTCTGACAGGTTTGTCTCCGTCGTATTCAATTGTAACTTGAGTTTTTCCGTCAGGTCTCAAGTAGGCAAGAGAACAATCTTTTCTAACAGCTGCAAGTCTTTCTGCCATTTTGTGTGCAAGGTGGATTGGTGTTGGCATAAGTTCAGGAGTTTCATCAGTTGCGTAACCGAACATAATTCCTTGGTCTCCAGCTCCATCTTTGTCAACTCCCATTGCAATATCAGAAGATTGTTTATCAAGAGTTACTAAAACTGCACAAGTTTTGTAATCGAATCCCATTGCAGCATCTGTATAGCCGATTCTTTTTATTACGCTTCGAGCAATATTTTGAATATCAATGTAGCAATCAGTTGTGATTTCGCCACCAATAAGTGCTAAACCTGTTGTTACAAAAGTTTCACAAGCTACTCTTGAATTTGGGTCTTCACTTAAGGCAGCATCTAAAACACCATCTGAGATTGCATCTGAAACTTTATCAGGATGCCCTTCTGTTACCGATTCAGAAGTAAAAAGAAATTTGGACATTATTTTTTCCTTTGAAATATTTAAATAAATTTATGATAAAATTACTTCTGAGTAATCGCCAACATTTACTTGTTTGAAAGTACCGACAACCGAAGCATTTTCACCAATAATTGAACTTTCTATAACGCTATAAGTTAAAATTGAATTTTTATTTAAAATTGAATTACGGATTACTGAATTTTCAACCGTTGACCCACAACTTATCGAGACGTAAGGTCCAATGATTGAGTTTTTGATTTTAACATTTTCACCAATTGAAACAGGAGGAATGATTTGGGAATTATCAGTTTCAAAATCTGTTCTTTTACCATTCAAAAATTCTTTGTGAAGAATGTGTCTATTAGTTGCTAAAAGTGTTTCCGACTTTCCGCAATCAAACCAACCGTCAACCTCAAAAGTTGTAAACTTCTCACCATTTTTAATCATTAGTTGTAAAGCATCAGTGAGTTGGTATTCGCCATTTGTTTTGATATCTTTGTCTAAAAGTTCCTTTAGTCCTTTTTTCAGGTTAACTCCACTTTTAATGTAGTAAAGACCAACAAGTGCTAATTTGCTTAGAAATGTTTTGGGCTTTTCAACCAAGTTCTCAATGTAATTGCCTTCTTTAAGAGCAACACCAAATCTTTCAGGGTTTTCAACTGAATGCACTCCAAGACTTGAAGTTTTACTTTTAAGCACTTCTTTTAAATTCACATCGAAAATTGTATCACCAAGAGTGATAAGAATCGGAGAATCGTCCATAAATTCTTGAGCCATATAAATTGCGTGTCCAAGACCTTTAGCCTCTTTCTGCTCAACAAATTTTAGGTTAACTGACGAGTAGTTTGCACGAACGAATTTTTCAATCTTATCCCCTAAGTAACCCACCACAAAAATTGCAGTATCAATTTTCTCTTCGATAAGCCTATCCATAATGTGAGCAATTATTGGCTTTCCAGCTACGTTAAGCATTACTTTTGGATTTGTATTTGTATGCGGTCTTAATTTGCTTCCAACTCCTGCGACCGGAATTATAGCTTTCATTTAAAATTCTCCATTAGTTATTAACTAATCACTGTCCTTGAAAAAATCTAAAATCTGGTTAAACTCATTTTCATTTGCGTAATGAATTGTAATTTCACCACCTTTACGTTTTGGCTTAACTTGAACCTTTGGAATTAATAGGGTTTCCTTGATTCGGGACTCCAATTTAAGAATAAAATCTGATTTTTCAGTCTTTTCTTTTTTCTTCTTTTTAGAAGATTTTCTTATGTCTTCTTTTGCTTGACGACAAAGAACTTCGACTTCACGAGCACTTAATTTTTCTTGGATAGATTTTTGCCAAATCAAAAGTTGTTTTTCGGTGTCATCGACAGAAATTAACGGCTTAGCTTTCCCCATTGAAATTTCATTTCTGATGATACTTTCTTGTATAACTTTTGGAAGTTTAAGAAGCCTTAAAAAATTTGTAATCGTTGAGCGATTTTTACCAACTTTAAGTGAAACTTCTTCTTGAGTAAGTTTGCAATCTTCAATTAATCTTTCGTAACCTTCGGCAATTTCAATTGCATTTAAGTTTTCACGTTGGATATTTTCAATAATTGCGAGTTCAAGCATTTCTTCGTTAGAGTTTACACTAATTATGTAAGCTGGAATTTTCTCTAACCTTAACGCTTGTGAGGCACGAAGTCTTCTTTCACCAGAAATTAATTCATAACCAGAAGGAACTTTGCGAACAGTAATAGGCTGAATTATGCCTTTTTCTTTAATTGATTGTTTTAATTCCTCAAGGATTTCTGGGTCGAAGTGCTTTCTTGGCTGAAAAGGGTTTGGTTTAATTTCTCCAATTGAAAGTTGTGAAACGGTATTGACTTCTTTTGCCGTTTCCTCTTCCATTGTCGGAATTAATGCACTGAGACCTCTTCCAAGGGAAACTCTTTTTCTAAGAGCCATTTAGTAAAATCTCCTCTGCTAAACGCATATAAGCTTCACTTCCTCTTGAAGAAGCATCGTAAAGAATACAAGGTTTTCCGTGACTTGGAGCTTCTGCAAGTCTGACATTTTTTGTAATCACAGTTTTGAAAACCTTTTCTCTAAAATAGCTACGAATTTCTTTCGCAACTTGCTTTCCAAGATTTAGTCTTGGGTCAAACATTGTCAACAAAACACCTTCTATCTCGATGTCTTGGTTCAAAAATTTTTTAATTCTGTTGAAAGTATTCAATAACTGTGTCAAACCTTCAAGTGCAAAATATTCGCATTGAATTGGAATAATTATCGAATCAACAGCAGTCAAAACATTGACTGTCAGAATCCCGAGAGAAGGCGGACAATCAATAAAAATATATTTATAATCTTTTTTTAAATCTTTGAGAGCATTCTTAAAAATTCTTTCTCGTGAAACAGCTCTTAAAAGCGGCTCATCAGCACCAACAAGGTCTTTGTGAGAAGGTAAAACATCAAGATGAGGTACTTGCGACTGATAAACACATTCATTAATGTCAACTCCGTCGATCAAAGCATCATACAACGAGTGTTTTATCATATCGGGATAAATCCCGATTCCGCTTGTTGCGTTGGCTTGAGAATCAAAGTCAACTAATAAAGTGTCAATTTCAGCAAGAGCAATACTTGAAGCAAGATTTATAGCTGTTGTTGTTTTTCCTACGCCACCTTTTTGATTGGTGATGGCAATAACTTTACCCATTTAAAAACAATAAATTAAGTAGTTTAAATTATCTTAAAAATAAATTCTTAAGGTTTAATTAAGGGGACTAATTTTAAAGCTAAAGCAATGAATTTCCAATATAAATTTTGGGAAAATTAAATGCAAGGCTTTTAACAATTAACAATCATTAAGGAGCAAAAACTTTTGTTCGTTAATGATTGTTAGGCAGGTTTTATACTTCAAGCGGAATTCACACTAAAGTCTGCCTCTAATCAAAACCTCTTGCTGTCAAAATGTCAACCAAGTTTGAAAAAATTACAAACTAACATTTCATAAAAATTTTCTAAGGGCTTTAAAGACTGTTTTTCAGTTTTGGCACAAGCGTTGCTAAGAAACTTGCGACCGTGTCAAAATGGTCAAGAAATAGAAATTAATTTAAAAATTTAACTTAAATCCAAACTTGGAGGTTCATAAAGTGAACATTCGACCATTAGCAGACAGAGTAGTCTTAAAACCAGTTGAAGCAGCTGAAGTTTCAAAAGGAGGAATCATTCTTCCTGACACAGCTAAAGAAAAACCACAAGAAGCAGAAGTAGTTGCAGTTGGTGCAGGAAAATACGAAAACGGAAATCTTGTTGCACTTGAAGTAAAAGTTGGTGACAAAGTTCTTTACGGAAAATATTCTGGAACTGAAGTAAAAGTAAATGGTGAAGAATACTTAATAATTCGCGAGTCTGATATTCTCGCAATTGTCTAATTCTAAAAATCTAAAAAGGAAAATAAAATAATGTCAAAATTAATTCATTTTAACACCGAAGCTAGAGCTGCTCTCAAAAATGGTGTTGACCAATTAGCAGATGCTGTCAAAGTTACTCTCGGACCACAAGGTCGCAACGTTGTCATCGACAAAAAATTCGGTGCTCCAACAATGACTAAAGACGGTGTTACCGTTGCAAAAGAAATTGAGCTTGAAGACCCAATCGAAAATATGGGAGCTCAAATGCTTAAAGAAGTTGCTTCAAAAACTTCTGACGTTGCAGGTGACGGAACAACTACTGCAACAGTTCTTGCTCAAGCAATCATCAGAGAAGGTTTGAAAAATGTAACTGCTGGTGCAAACCCAATGGATTTGAAAAGAGGAATTGACAAAGCTGTAAAAACAGTTGTTGCTGAACTCAAAAATATGAGCCGTGAAATTAGCTCAAATGAAGAAATTGCACAAGTTGGTTCAATCTCTGCTAACAATGACCACGAAATTGGTGAGTTGATTGCAAAAGCTATGGATAAAGTTGGAAAAGACGGAGTCATTACTGTTGAAGAAGCAAAAGGTATTGACACAACTCTCGAAACTGTTGAAGGAATGCAATTTGACAGAGGTTACTTGTCTCCTTACTTCATCACTGACCCTGACACAATGGAAACAGTTTTTGAAGACCCATTCATTCTTCTTTTCGACAAAAAAATCTCAAATATGAAAGACCTTCTTCCATTATTGGAAAAAGTTGCTCAAACAGGAAAGGCTCTCTTACTTATCGCAGAAGATATCGAAGGTGAAGCACTTGCAACTCTTGTTGTAAACAAACTTCGTGGAACTCTCAAAATCGCTGCAGTAAAAGCTCCAGGATTTGGTGACAGAAGAAAAGCAATGTTAGAAGACATCGCAACTTTGACAGGTGGTGTTGTTGTTTCAGAAGAAGTTGGAATGAAATTGGAAACTACTACTCTCCAAGACCTCGGACAAGCTACTACTGTAAGAATTGACAAAGACAACACAACAATCATCGAAGGAAAAGGTGTTTCTGAAAACATTCAAGGAAGAATCGCTCAAATCCGTAAACAAATTGATGCTTCTACTTCTGACTACGATAAAGAAAAACTCCAAGAAAGACTTGCTAAATTAGCTGGTGGAGTTGCAGTAATCAACATTGGTTCTGCTACAGAAGTTGAAATGAAAGAGAAAAAAGCTCGTGTTGAAGATGCATTGCACGCAACAAGAGCAGCTGTTGAAGAAGGAATCGTTCCTGGTGGTGGAGTTGCATTGTTAAGAGCTTCTTCTTCGCTTGACAGTTTAGTTCTTGAAGGTGACGAAGCAACAGGTGTTGATATTGTAAGACGTTCTTTAGAAGAGCCGCTTCGCCAAATCGTAAATAATGCAGGGCTCGAAGGTGCAGTCATTATCCAAAAAGTTAAAGAAGGAAAAGATGACTTCGGATTTAATGCAAGAACAGAAGTTTACGAAAACTTGATGGCAGCAGGAGTTCTTGACCCAACTAAAGTAACAAGAACAGCATTAGAAAATGCTTCTTCAATTTCAGGATTATTCTTGACAACTGAAGCAGTTATTGCTGACAAACCTGAAGAAGGTGGAATGGGCGGCGGAATGCCAGCAATGCCTCCAGGAGGAATGGGTGGAATGGGCGGAATGTACTAACATTTCGTTTTAGACCTCATTTCTTACATAGATTTAAAGCCTGAGTTTTTTAGCTCAGGCTTTTTTTGTTTTTAGAATCAAGTTTTATTTACTTTAAATTAAAAGGCGTTTGAAAAACTTATAGGAATAAAAAATGCTCAAAAGAGAAGAAGCTAAAAACATACTTTTTGAACTCACTGAAACTGAAACTCTAAGAAGACACGCAAGAACTGTTGAACTTGTAATGGAAGCCTACGCAAAGAAGTTAGATGAAAATGTAGAAGAATGGGCAATCGCCGGAATGCTTCACGATGCAGACTACGAAAAATTTCCTGATGAACATCCGAAAATTATTGTTGAAAAATTACGTGGACTTGGTGAAGAAAAAATCGCACACGCAATTTCTGCTCACTACACAAAATGGAAAATTCCTTATGAGACCTTGCTTGACAAAGGGCTTTTAGCTTGTGATGAATTGACAGGGTTTATTGTTGCTTGTTCACTTGTCAGACCAGAAAAGCTAGAAGGTCTCAAAGCAAAATCAGTTAAGAAAAAACTCAAGAACAAAAAGTTTGCAGCAAAGGTTGAGAGAGAAGAAGTTTTTCAAGGAGCAGAAATCTTCGGAGTAGATTTGGGAGAACACATTGATTTTATTGTTAATGTTCTCTATGCAAATCGTGAAGAATTAGGTTTAACTTAAACTTAAAGTTTGTAGTTAGATTTTACAGTGTTAATTATTAACTTTGTTGTCTTGAAGAATAAATTTTAAAATCAAATTAGTCACTGAAAATGGATGTTTTAATTACGCATAAAAATTGTCCCGATGGAATTGCTTGTGCAGCAATCGCAAGAGTCAAAAACCCAAAATGTAAAATCCACTACTGTGAACACGGCGACAAAGTACCACACGAAAAATTGAAGAACCAAAATGTTGTCATTGCAGACTTTTCTTTTGCAAAAGAAGAACTTTTGGCAATTAATGAAGTTGCAAAATCTCTCCAAGTTTTAGACCATCATAAATCTGTTGAGCAAGACTTAGCAGGTTTGGAATTTTGTCATTTTGATATGAATAAATGCGGTTCAATGCTACTTTGGGATTACTTAAACCCAAACCAAAAAGCCCCTAAATTTTTACAACACATTCAAGACAGAGACATTTGGGAGTGGAAACTTCCAGACTCAAAAGAATTTCTCGAAGGGCTTGATATGAGCAATTGGAAACTTGAAGATTGGTCAGAAGCAATTGCAAACCCGAACCATGACAAACTCAAATTACTTACTGAGAATGGAAAAATTGCTATTCAATACAAAAAAATGATTCTTGAAAAAACAATGCGAAATGCCTTTGAAGCAAACATTGAAATTGCAAACGAAACGGTTACACTTTGGGCAGTCAATAGTGCGGTTTTAGGTTCTGACCTTGGGCATTTACTTGCGAATCTTCCCAAAAATAAATCTCAAATCGGTGTTGTATTCTCACTTGAAAAAGAAGGACATTGGAAATTCGGATTGCGTTCAATTGGTGAAGTTGACACAATCAAAATTGCAAAGTTTTTCGGAGGTGGTGGACACAAAAATGCTTCAGCTTTCCGAAGTAAAGATTACGTTTTGAAACCTGTAAAATAGAGAATTAAACTACAAAATCACTTTTGGAGTAAAAGCCCGACTAAAGTCGGATATCCTGTTCTTTTTTACCTTTCGTGTTTTTTGTGTTTTTCGTGGGCAAGAAATTAGTTAGGAACCACTTTCTCCTATTAAACATTAATCATTAATCATTAGTCATTGTTTATGAAAATTCCACAACTTGGTTTTGAAAGAATTGTTGAAGAACTTTCAAAACTTACCACAAGCTCAATCGGTAAGAAATTAGCCGAAGAGATTACACCGCAAACTGACCTTCACAGCATTCAGTACAAACTTGAAAAAGTTACTGAAATGCGACAAATTTTAGACACAGAAAAACAGTTTCCAATTCGTGGTGTAAAAGACATCACAAGTAGTTTGAAGAAAGCTAAAGTAGTTGGAGGAATGGTTTTAACCGAAGATTTTTTGGAAATCGTTCGGACTTTACAAGCCACAAGAGCAATAAAAATTTTCTTCAAAAATGCCTCTCCTAAATTTCCAAAACTACAAAATCAGGTTAGAGATTTATTTCCGATTCCTGAACTTGAAAAGGAAATTCTAAAAATTGTTGATGAGATTACAGGAACGGTAAAAGACTCCGCAAGTCAAAAACTTCAAAAATTAAGAAACCAAATCCGAACCGAACAAAACAGAATCCGAAGTAAAATTGCAGGAATCCTTTCCAAAATGCAGTCAGAAGGTTTTACCGATGCAGAAAATTTTGTACTTAGAGACGAAAAATTAGTAATTCCGCTCAAAACAGAATTCAAACGCAAACTTGCAGGTGCTGTTGTTGACTACTCACAAACTGGTTCAACAGTTTTTGTTGAGCCACTTGAAACTATTGAAATTTCTAATACGGTCCGAAGGCTTTTGATTGAAGAAAAAGCCGAAGTTGAAAAAATTCTAATTGAACTAACAGGTTTTGTAAGAAGGGAAATTCCGACTTTAGCTTCAAATTTGGAACTTCTTGCAGAGTTGGATTTTATTTTTGCAAAAGGAAGGCTTTCCCAAAAACTTAAAGGAAATGCTCCGTTTCTTACTCAAGAAAAGAACTTCCACTTAAGAGAAGCAAGACACCCGATTCTTGCACTTAGAGACTACGATTCAGTTGTTCCTTTAGACCTTGAACTCACTGAAAAAAATGTAACTTTAATAATTACAGGACCAAATGCAGGTGGAAAAACCGTTGCTCTCAAAACAATCGGACTTTGTGCCTTGATGGTTCAGTCAGGTTTGCACGTTCCTGTTTATGAGAAATCAATTTTTCCAATTTTCGACAAAATTTTTGTAGAAATTGGAGACTCTCAAAGTATTGAAAATGACCTTTCAACTTTTTCTTCTCACGTTTCACACCTCAAAGAAATTTATGAAGAATTTTCTGAGAAAAGTTTGATTCTGATTGATGAAATTATGTCAGGAACTGACCCAAACGAAGGTTCGGCACTTTCGATGTCTTTGCTCGAAAGTTTCACAAAAACAAGAGCGTTCACAGTTGGAACAACTCATCACGGTTCGCTTAAGGCTTTTGCCTACGAAACAGAAGGAATCCAAAACGGTTCAATGGAATTTGACGAAGAAAACCTACAACCAACTTACAGATTTCGTGCAGGAATTCCAGGAAGTTCTTACGCCTTTGAAATTGCGAAACGTTTTGGTTTTGCTGAATCAGTAGTCGAAAGAGCAAAGGATTTCGTCGGTGAAGACAAGGTTAGTCTTGAAAATTTAATTTCCGAGCTCAACAACAAACTCAAAGCAACCTCTGACACGAAACGAGAACTTGAAATTAAACTTTCAGAACAAAAGGCATTCTTGAATCTTTACAAGCAACGCTCAGAAAAACTCGCACAAGAGAAGAAAATCATCAAACAAAAAGCAGCCGAAGAATCTGCTAAAATTCTTGCAGATGCAAATTCGGCAGTTGAACTTGCAATTAAAGAAATTCGTGAGAAAAAAGCTGACAAAGAAGTAGTTAAACAAGCAAGGGAAATCGTCGAAGAACAAAAACAAAAAGTGAATAAGATTCTTAAAGAGACAAAGAAAAAAGATGAAATCATTCCTTCGGTTCGACCTTTGGAACTTGGCTCAACAGTAAAAATAAAAACAACAGGCTTGGTTGGAAAAATTGTTTCAGAACCGAACTCAAAAGGCAAAGTGATTGTTGAAACTGATTTCTCCAAAATCACAATCAAGCTCACTGACCTTGAAGGAATAAAACCTCCAAAAGTCCAAAAAGTTGTTTCGGTCAAAGTGAACAGAACAAGCGACACAAAATATTCCTCCGAACTCGACATTCGAGGGTTTTATGCAGATGACGCTTACCCTGCTGTTGACAAATTTCTTTACTTGGCTTTGGAAAAAGGTTTAAAAAATGTAACAATAATTCACGGAAAAGGAACAGGAGCTTTGAAGAACAAAGTTGCTGATTACTTAAAAACTCACCCTTGTGTTCGCTCTGCACGTTTTGGAAATTGGGACGAAGGAAGTGGTGGAACAACAATCGTTGAAATCTCATAGAAATGCAAAAACCTATTTGATGGCTCAAAGCCATCAAATAGGTAGAATTGATAAAAAATTGGATAAAAGAATGAAAAAAATTACAGTTCTTGGAGCAGGAATGGTTGGTGGAGTGATTGCAACTGACCTTTCAAAAGATTACGAAGTTACTCTTGTTGACCTAAATTCTGAATGCTTGAACTCAATCAGAGGAAAAGCAAATTTGGAAACACAAGTTGCAGATTTGTCAAATTCAGAAGAAATCAGAAATGTGGTAAAAGACGCAGATTTGGTAATCGGAGCAGTTCCTGGATTTATGGGATTTGAAATGCTCAAAGCTGTAATCGAAGCAGGAAAAAATATTGCTGACATTTCATTTTCTGAGCAAAACCCAATGGAACTTAACGAACTTGCAAAAACAAACGGAGTTACAGCAATTGTAGATTGCGGAGTTGCTCCCGGAATGAGTAATTTTATTCTCGGTTATCACAATGAAAGAATGGAAGTTGATTCTTTTGTCTGTTACGTTGGCGGTTTGCCTGTCAAACGAACTTTGCCTTTTGAATACAAAGCTCCTTTTTCACCAATTGACGTAATTGAAGAATACACAAGACCTGCACGTTTTGTCGAAAATGGAAAAATTGTTACAAAAGAAGCTCTCACCGATTCGGAGCTTTTGGAGTTTGACGAAATCGGAACTCTTGAGGCTTTTAACACAGATGGATTAAGAACTCTACTTGAAACAATCAAAGTACCAAATATGAAAGAAAAAACTCTTCGCTATCCTAATCACATCGAAAAAATAAAAATGTTAAAAGAAATGGGCTTTTTTAGCACTGATTCATTAACTTTAAAGAACGGAGTTAAACTCAAGCCCCTTGACTTTACCTCAGAACTGATTTTGCCACAATGGAAATTACAGCCTGAAGAAGAAGAATTTACTGTGATGAAAATTCAAGTTTCAGGACTTGAAAACGGTAATTCAAAAACTTATACATACGACCTACTTGACAGATTTGATAAAAAAACAAAAACTTCTTCAATGGCTAGAACAACAGGTTTTACTTGTTCTGCAAGTGCAAATCTGATACTTAAAAAGCTTTTTACAGAAAAAGGTGTTTTCCCTCCAGAACTTGTTGGTAAAAATCAGAAATGTTTTGAAAATGTTTTGAGTTACCTAAAAAACAGGAATGTAAATTACATTCTTTCCTAAATTAATTTTGTTAGTGCAATGCAAAATCAAGATTTGAAACAAAAAATTCAAGAACTTGAAGCGAAGTTAGAAGCTCGTGAAAACTATTCTAAACTTTTGCAAAAAATTATAATTTCATTATCCGAAGTAAATTCTTACAAAGAAATTGCAGCATTAATTATAGAAGAATCAAAAGATTTTTTAGGCTTCGATTCTGCGGATATTTTTTTGTTTTCAGAAAATAAAGACAAGGCAATTTTAGTTGCTTCCGTTGGAAAGAAATTAGACCAGATTAATGAAAAAATCCCTTTTGTTTTGATAAAGGGAGATGATTTTTTAGAGCAAGAATCTCAATGCCCCAAAATTAATTTTATAGAAGACATCTTGAAAGTGCCTAATTTTACCAAAGGTTTGGCAGAAAAAATAAATACCTGTTCTATTTTAAAAGTTCCAATTTTTGTTTCAGGAAATTATCAAGGAGTTTTTGCCTTTTGCACAAGCCGTGAAAAAGGAATTTTGGTTCCAAATGAATCACAGCTAAATTTTGTAAAAATATTATCGACTCATATTTCATCTTCAATTTCAAAAATAATTTCAGAGCAGGAAAAATCTAAACATTTCCAAAATTTCTACGAAGTTGAGCAAGTTGCTAACTTGGGAAGTTGGACTTGGGAAGCTAAAACTGATATTTTATATTGGTCAGACAACCTCTATGAAATTTTTGGAATCGAGAAATCTGAGTTTAAAAAAGACTACCAAAGTTTTATCGATTTACTTCACCCTGCTGATAAAGAAGAAGTTACTTCGATTTTAGCTCAAGCCTTTGTTGATAAAGATTTCCTTAGTTACTCACACAGAATTATCCACCAAAAAAGTAACAAAGTTAAACTCTTAAGTTGTCGTGTAAACATTGTCCGTTCTAAAGAAGGCAACGTTCAGAAAATGTTTGGGACTTCGCAAGACATTACCGAGCTAATTACTTTTGAAAAGCTCAAAAAAGAAAGTGAAGAACGTTACAAAAATCTAATCGAATTTATTCCTTACGGCTTGGTCGTTCACACTAAAGGAAAAATTCTTTTCGTAAACAATGCAGCGATAAAAATGATGAAAGCAAAGTCAAGTAATGATTTTGTTGGAAAAAATATCCAAGAATTTGTTCACAAAGAATCGCAAGAAGTTGTCAGAGAACGTGTAAAGAAAATAGAAGAAGGTGAAGACGCACCAACAATAGAAGAAAAATTCATTTGTTTTGACGGTTCAATAATTGATGTAGAAGTTACTGGGACATCTTTTCTTTACAACAACCAAAAATGTATTTTAGCTTGTTTTCAAGACGTTTCTGATAGAAAACTTATTGAAAAAGCAAAAGTCGAGAATGAAGAAAATTTCAAGAATATTTTTGAGAACTCGCCCGATGCAATTTTTGTAGAAGATTACGAAGGAAATGTTTTAAATGCAAATAGGGCGGCTTGCGAACTTCACAATTTTTCCTCTCCAAGGGAATTAATTGGCAAAAATGTGTTAGAATTGGTTCCTAAAAAAAATCTAGACAATGCACACAAAGAGTTTACAAAATTATTAGATGGTGAACTGAATCAAATCCAAAGTCTTAGTTTAAGAAATGACGGTAAAGAAATCCCTGTTGAGATTCGTGCAAGCAAAATTATTTTCAATGAAAAGAAAGCACTACTTCTTCACGTAAGAAATATTTCAGAACGAATTGAAATGGAAGAGGAAATGCTAAAAATAAAAAAATTAGAGTCAATCGGAGTTCTTGCTGGAGGAATTGCACACGACTTCAACAATATTTTAACTGGAATTTTGGCAAACCTTTCCTTAGCAAAAATATTACTCAAAGACCAATCAGATGTAGAAGCAAGAATTAAAGAAGCAGAAAAAGCTACAATTCGTGCAAGAGATTTGACTCACCAGCTTTTAACTTTTGCAAAAGGTGGTTTACCAATTCTTTCGATTGCCTCTATTGTCAATTTGATAAAAGACTCGACAAAATTTGCTTTAAGAGGGTCTAAAGTAAAAAGTGATTTTTTAATTCAAGAAGACCTTTGGCCCGTTGATATTGACAAAGGGCAAATCGGACAAGTGGTTCATAACTTAGTCCTAAATGCTTCACAAGCAATGCAAGAAGGTGGAACAATTCAAATTTCTGCAGAAAATATTTTGTTGGAAAATGAATCTGACCTGCCATTGGAACAAGGAAATTATGTCAAAATTTCGATTACTGACGAAGGAACAGGAATTGCACAACAATATTTAGACAAAATTTTCGATCCTTACTTCACGACGAAAGAAACTGGAAGTGGGTTAGGACTTGCCACAACATTTTCAATTATCAAAAATCATCAAGGACACATCTCTGTAGAATCTAAAATCGGAATTGGAACAAAATTTAGTTTTTATTTAAAAGCGACAGATGGTTCTGTATCGACACAAGAAGTCTTTTCTAAAGAAGAAATAATTGGAAAAGGAAAGATTCTAATTATGGACGATGACGAAGCAATTCGTGAAATTTTGTTTGATGTTTTGCAGCACATTGGTTACGAAGCAGTTGCGATTTCTAATGGTTTTGAAGCTATAGCCAAATACGAAGATGCGATAAAGAGAAATAATAAATTTGATGCTGTGATTTTAGATCTAACAATTCCAGGAAGTATGGGAGGAGGAGATACAATAGAAAGACTTTTGCAAATAGACCCGAATGTCAAAGCAATCGTTTCAAGTGGTTACTCAAACTCACCGATTATGAGAAATTATGAAAAATTCGGTTTTCAAGCGATTATCAAAAAACCTTACAACGTCAAAGAACTTAGTGAAGTTTTGGCAAAAGTAATTAACCAAGAGTAATTTAAAACTCCAAAATACTTATAAATATTTTTTAATCAAAAAGTGCTTCGACGAACTCTTTTGAGGAAAAAGGTCTTAAGTCTTCAATTTGCTCACCGACTCCAATGTATTTTACAGGAATTTGTAATTCTTGAGTTATTCCGATTACAATTCCACCTTTTGCAGTTCCGTCGAGTTTTGTGAGAATTAAACCTGATAATTTCGCTGTTTTGGTAAAATGTCTTGCTTGGCTTAATCCGTTTTGTCCTGTTGTTGCATCAATTACGAGAAGTGTTTCGTGTGGAGCTTCAGGAATGAATCTTTTGATTACTTTCTCCATTTTTCCAAGTTCTAACATCAAGTTAGTTTTGGTGTGAAGTCTTCCTGCTGTATCAATTAAAAGAACATCATAATTCCCATTTCTTGCTCGCTGCATTGCTTCAAAAATTACTGCTGAAGGGTCAGTTTGGTCTGCAAGTCTTGTGATTGCAACTCCAGCTCTTTCTGCCCAAACTTCAAGTTGCTCACAAGCAGCAGCACGAAAAGTATCACAAGCTGCAAGCATCACTTTTTTACCTTTTGACTTGTAAATTGCTGCAAGTTTTCCGATTGAAGTTGTCTTACCAGAACCGTTTACTCCAATTACAAAAATTACGTGCAAAGGAGCATTTGATTTAATTTCAAAATCATTGCTTTCTTCTGAAATTATAAATTTATCAATTTCGTCTCGTAGCAGAAAGTTTAATTCTTCGGGATTTTCGTAACGTTCTTTTTTGACTCTTTGGCGAATGTTTTCCATAATCGTAAAAGTTGTGTCCACACCGATATCGCCAGTAATCAAAATTTCTTCAATTTCTTCCAAAAGTTCTTCGTCAATTTTCGACTTAGCTTTTAGAAGTCGGCTAATTTTCCCAAAAACTTGGTCACGAGTTTTGGAAAGTCTATCTTTTAATTTTCCTAAGAATTCAAACAAAGTCTAATTTCCTTTTTGGTAGTAAGGTTTTTTAAAGTCCTCAAATTTAACTTTTGAAAATCAAAAATCAAACCCCGTAAGTCTTTAGTAATTTTTCTACGTGATTGTCGAGAATGCTTTCTTTCGGAAGTCCTAAAATATATTGGCAATTTTTACAGGCTTCAATTTTTTCTCTTTCGCCTTTGAGATGAGTAATTCTAAATTCTCTTAACTTTTCGCCGTTCCAAATTTCTGATAGAGTTTCTTTTGTCAAATCACCAATTATTGTGCCGTAACTCCAGTCAACACAACAAACGGAAACTTTACCATCAAAGTTTATGGCGAGTTTTGAAAAAGGTTCAGAACAAACTTTACGAGGAATCAAAGGAGTTCCGTTCATTCCTTCTGAAACATCAACTCCAAGCAAAAAATCTTTGGTTTCTGAGTTTGACCAACCCATTAAAGAATCAATCCTTAAAGTGTCAGAAATTGGTGCAAAGTCATTTTTAAATTTTTGTTTTTCAGCTTCAGTCAAATTTGTGTCAACAATTTTTGCAAAAATGTGAAGAGAACTTTTGCGTTTTGTTTTTTCGTTAAAAAGAAACTTCACATTGCTTTTAATTGTGTTGTAGTCAGAGTAGTTTTGTGTGATTTTTTTATAACTTTGGTCGTCAACGTGTTCGACTGAAATTCGGATTTTGTCCAAACCACTTTCAATTATTTGAATCGATTTCTCTTTTGTCAAAAGTGCTGCATTGGTCGTTGTCCCAACTGTTTCGGCAGCATTTTTGGATTTTGCATAAGAAACCATTTGGCAAAATTGTTTATGAATTAAAGGCTCACCGTCTTTGTAAAGGTGAAGCACTTTGAGTTTGTGGTTTGCAGAATTTACCATTTCAGCAAGTTCGTCAATGATTTTACAGAAAAGTTCAAATTCCATCTGACCTTTTGGACGACCAACTGATTTCAGAAGTTCAGAATCTCCAGTCGGGCAAAAAGTGCATTTGAAATTACAAAGATTTGTCGGGTCAAGGTGCATTGTCAAAGGAATCGGAAGAGGTAATTCTTTGTGAAAAGGCTTTATTTTTTGGCGAATCAATTCTTTGGCAATTTTTGAAGAGCGGCTAATTTTGGAAACTAAGTCCATTTTGAAAGCACTAAAATTTAATGAAGAACTACTTCTTTAGAATCGAAGATTGGACCGTGATGACAAATGAGTTTGTATTTGTCAGAGTTTGTTTCATCAATCACACAAGCCTGACAAACTCCAAGTCCACAAGCCATTACTGATTCAAGTGAGATTTCACAAGGAATTCCAAATTTCTCAGCAACTTGTGCAGTTGCATTCAACATCACATTCGGACCACAAGCGAAAACTCTCGCATTCTTCGGCATCGTTTCGAGTAAGTCTTTTTCTAAGAGTTGTGAAATGTAGCCGTGAAATCCTTCGCTTCCGTCGTCAGTTGAAATTCGGTAGAGTTTTTCAGCAGACGGGATTTTGTGAATCAAATTTTTATTTCTTGCACCGTAATAAAATTGCACTTTTTTACCTTTCGTCAAAAGTTCTTCATAAAGCATTTTGAATGGTGCAATTCCTATTCCACCTGCGACAATAATTCCTGTTTCAAAATTATCTTCTAGGCAAAAGGAATTTCCTAAAGGTCCTGTAATTTTTACTAAATCACCTTTTTGTTTGTTAGCAAGTTCGTTAGTTCCAAGTCCAACTGTGTCAAAAATGAAGTCAAGTTCACCTTCACGTTGGTCGTAAATACTAAAAGGTCTTGGCAAAAGTGGGAAAGATTTGAGATTGACTAAAATCATTGCAAACTGTGCAGATTTGAAAAATAATTTTTCAGTGTCAGCTTCGACAGTCAAAATGTAAGTGTGTTCCAAAACTTGTTCTACTTTTAGAACAGGACAGGTAAGACTAAAAATTGATTTATTTTGCATTTTTTATTTCTAATTTAAATTGTCTGTAAACGGTTTCGACAGCTTCAACCAAAGGTTCCATTTTTCAGGATAAAGGTCAAATGCATAAGCGTGCACAAAAAAATGCCGAAAAGCAAGGTAACCTATTAATTCATTTTTAAGCTGTTCGGAAATTATATCTTGTTGGTGCGATGCAACAAGTAAATCTTTGTGCCAAGAAGCATTTGGGGCAATTTTTATATTTTTAGACTTTAATACTTGGGAAAGAATATTTTCGATTCCATTATAAAAATTATGCAAAAATGTTGCAGTACCTGCAAGCTCTAATGTTTCTAAATAAGGTAATTTCTTAAAATGCGGAATTTGTGCAATTACTTCTTCAATATTTTCGAGTTCTGCATCAATTTTTTTCTGCAAGTTAGTCATTTAGAACAACACCTTCGGCTCGTATCAATTCATTAAATTTCGATTTCTTTTTTAGGTCAACTAAATCTACAAGTTTGGAGAGATTCAAAATAAGTTCACCGTAAAATTTGAAAAATAAAGACCCTTGAATTCCTTCTACTGCCAAATCAATGTCATTAGATTCCTCTCTATCTTCAAGACTTGAGCCAAAAAGTAAGATTTTTTCAATACCGTATTTTCTAGTTAATTCGAGAATCTTAGATTTATCTGTATTGGAAATCATTTTATTTTTTTGCCTAATAATTAGAGTAAATTATTTTAGAAAAGAAGCAAAAAATTAAGGAAAAACAAACGAATAAATTGATTCTTTTTGGTAAGAAAAATTACTTAATTGGAATGTTACTTTAAAGGAAAACACATTTATTTATTTTTTTTGGCATAAAATCAAAATTCAATGTGTTTCTTGAAGCATCTTTTTTGAAGTTTGCATCTACAAAAATTTTGATGACATCTCTTTTTCAAATAATTCTAAGGAATCAATTTTTATGACACACTTAGTCATTGTCGGTAACGGAATTAGTGGAGTTACGGTTGCGAGACACGTTCGTAAACGAAGCGATATGAAAATCACAATAATTTCTGCCGAGACGAAGCATTTTTTTTCACGAACAGCTTTGATGTACGCTTATATGGGACATATGAAATTTGAAAATATGAAACCTTACGAAGACTGGTTTTGGGAAAAAAATAGAATTGAGCTTGTCTTTGATTTTGTTTCAAAAGTTGACACCGATTCTAAAAAACTAAGTTTAAAAAGTGGAAAAGAAATTTCTTACGACAAACTTGTTCTTGCAACGGGTTCAAAATACAACAAGTTTGGTTGGCCAGGACAAGACCTTGATGGAGTTCAAGGGCTTTTTTCTTGGCAAGACTTAGAGTTGATGGAAAAAAATACTGCAAATCCTGTAAATAGAGCAGTAATTGTTGGTGGTGGTTTAATCGGAATTGAAATGGCTGAAATGCTTTTGACAAGAAAAATTCCTGTAACTTTTCTTGTTCGCGAAAGTCGTTACTGGGGCGGAATTTTGCCTCTTGAAGAAGGAACTCTTGTAAAACGGCATATTCTTGAACACGGAATTGATTTGAGGCTGAACACTGAACTTGGCGAAATTTTGCCTGACGAAAACGGTAGAGTTAGAGCTGTAATTACAAAAGACGGAACAGAAATTCCTTGTCAATTTGTTGGTTTGACAGCAGGAGTTAGTCCGAATGTAAAATTTCTTGAAGATTCAAAAGTCGAAACAGGTCGTGGAATTCTTGTGAATGATTACTTGGAAACAAATGTTCCTGATGTTTACAGTCTTGGAGATTGTGCAGAAATTAAAACTCCTGAAGGTGAAAGAAATAGGCTTGAGCAACTTTGGTACACAGGAAGAATGCAAGGTGAAGTTCTTGCAAAAACAATTACAGGCGAAAGAACAATTTACGAGCGAGGAATTTGGTTCAATTCTGCGAAATTTTTAGACATTGAGTACCAAACTTACGGGCAAGTTTTTGGTGAACTTCGTGAAGGTGAAGCCAAATTCTATTGGGAACACGAAGACCACAAACATTGTTTGAAAGTCGTTTTTGATGAAAAATCTCATGTTGTAATCGGGCTGAATGTTTTTGGAATCCGTCTTAGACACGACGTTTGTGAAAAATGGTTGAAAGAGCAGAGGAATCTCGAATACTTTTTGGAAAATTTAGTTGAGGCAAATTTTGACCCTGAATTTTATGAGTCTTTTGAGCAGTCAGTTGCAGATGCTTACAACACACAATTCGGTAAAACTTTAAAAGCAAAAACCAAAAAAGGCTTCTTCGCCTCAATTTTTGGATAGAAAGGAAAATTTAAATGAATGCAACAACTCCTTATTTTGAGGAAACTCACGAACACAAGGATTTAAGCGGAGTTAAAAAAATTGGTTTGGCTTTAGTTTCACTCGGATTTTTACTGCTTTTCGTCAGTGCTTCAGGAATTGCAAAAGAACAGCCGACTCTATTTTCAATTTTAATTTTCGGCTCAATAATGGTTGGAACGCTCGTTTACGTTCTTCCGCAACTCAAAGAAGGTCCGGCAGGAATTAAAAATAACAACATCTTTTTTGATTCGATGACTTCAAAAGGTGCAGCGGCTTGGGTAGCAGGAATTTTTATCACAGGATTTTACGTCTTGCTTTACTGGTTTCCACAATACTTGGAAAATTGGATTAGAATTTTAGACCCGTTAAGTTTTGCACTTTCAGGAGGTCCTGCAAGTCAGTGGTTTTTATACGGAACTTTCTACACAATTGCAGTCGTTTTTATGGGCGTTAGAATGATTGTGAAATACAGACACAATCGTTACCAAATTATCCGAACTGCTTCTGTGATGTTTTTCCAACTTGGCTTTGGATTTCTGATTCCAAACATTCTCAAAGCCTTCAATCAACCTGAATTTTACTTTACTTATTTTTGGCCTCTCAAGTACGATTACCTTTTTCCGAACAGTTTTGAATGGCTGATGTCTTCGGGTGGAATTGGAATTTTTATGTTTTTTTGGGGAGCAGTGATGACTTTTATTGCAACTCCTGTTTTGACTTACTTTTTCGGAAAACGTTGGTACTGTTCTTGGGTTTGTGGTTGTGGCGGACTTGCGGAAACTCTCGGAGATCCTTACCGCCAACTTTCTGACAAATCTTTAAAAGCTTGGCAAATCGAACGTTGGATGATTCACGGTGTTTTGGCTTTCATTACAGTTACAACAATTATCGTTTGGCTGAATTCTTCTTTTGGTGGCGGAATTTTGGGCGACCTTTCAAATCAATTTTCACAAACTTACGGATTTTTGATTGGAGCGGCATTTTCCGGAGTAATTGGAGTTGGATTTTATCCGATTATGGGAAGCAGAGTTTGGTGTCGTTTTGGTTGTCCAATGGCAGCGGTTTTGGGAATTATCCAAAAATTTTGGTCTCGTTTCAGAATCACCACAAACGGCGGGCAGTGCATTTCTTGTGGAAATTGCTCGACTTACTGCGAAATGGGAATTGATGTTCGTGCTTACGCTCAACGTGGACAAAACATAATTCGTGCTTCTTGTGTTGGTTGTGGAATTTGTGCCGCAGTTTGTCCAAGAGGAGTTCTCAAACTCGAAAACGGCAAAGTCGAAGGACGCTACGAATTAAATGATTACGTGAAAGTTTAGATTTTGGGTATTGGAAATAATGAAGATTTTTAAGGATAAAAAAAACATTAACCACGTTAATGGATTAGATTCTTGTTTAACCTCCTACGATGATTTGTTATCAGCTTTCTCTATCATAAAAGTTATTCTAATAATTACATTATCTATTGAATTAATTGATTATCTCATAACCAAGGACAAAAGTTATTTGTCTTTAGAAGGACAAATACCGATATTAATATCCATTTTAATTTTAGTTCTTCTTATTTATTGGGTGGTTTTTCCGCTTTTTAAAAAGCGAGTTAAGAAGTATTACTATTTGGACAATTTAAATCTTATTCAAGATAAAATAAAATTAGATACCTTCTCCTACAAACTTCTTACTTCAATTCTAATTGATTTAAAAACTAATAAAGCTATTACAGGCAATTTGTATCTCGGAAGTTCTTGCTTCGTATTCATTCGGTTCAATTATAATTCTTCCTTTAAGGATACCGATTTTTTGACTATTCAGCCTATTTCAGAAATAAGTTTTAGGTTAGAAAAAACGAATTTGCCTTCTATAATTAAATGGGTAGCAAAGAAGCCAATTAGAAAAAATTTAACGATTTACACAAAATCTACTTCTCATACTTTTCGAGTTCCCGAACCAGAAGAAACAATAAAGAAATTAGAAGCAATTAAACAAGAGTTACTTTCAGAGGCGAACTCAGAGAATGTTTAGACAAAACATCATTCGTGCTTCTTGTGTTGGTTGTGGAATTTGTGCAGCAGTTTGTCCAAGAGGAGTTCTCAAACTCGAAAACGGGAAAGTCGAAGGACGTTACGAATTAAATGATTACGTGAAAGTTTAGATTTTCTTTAAGGCGTACGTTCTGTACGCCTTAATTTTCAAAATAAATTTCTTCTTCAAACTCAAAATGATTATTTTATTTCTCAGAAGTGGAGAAATGCCAAAAAAGATTGTAATAATTAAGTAAGAATAGGTTAAATGAATTCAGTTAAAAACATTTTGAAACCAACTGACTATGAAAAATTAATTGATTTAAACAAAAAAGGATTCCTTTATTCTTTTTTTACTATTTCTATTGTAATGTTTATTATTGCGGCTTTAGTTGTTTTTATTGGAGGTGGATTGAAGGAAACTTACATTTTCTATCTCATTATTATTTGTCTAATTGTAAGTGTTATATATGCGTTAAGCTCACCTTTTCTTCTAAAGAAAACCTATATTAATCTGGTATTAAAACAACAACAACTAGGAGTACCAATACAACACATTAATAACAGTATTGATTTCTCTAGGCATCAATACTGTATGTTTTGTTCAAATATTGACTTGAGTATTCAGGAAAATAATATTTTAGGAGAAATTTATTTCAATAATAGCGAAATTGTCTTTATTCCGTTTGAATTAGGGTTTAAAGAAATAAAAAAAAGTATTAAGAATTTCTCACCTTTATCTAGTTGTAAGTTTAATTTAACAGATATATACCGCCCACCTTACTTAAGTACGAATAGACATAAAATATTTTATTACAATTTCCCAAATAATGTGATAGAGATTTCCACACCAACGGAAAGTGCTTATTTTTATGTTCCACAAGCAGAAGAAACGATAAAAAAATTAGAAGCAATTAAGCAAGAGTTACTTTCAGAGGCGAACTCGGAAAATGTTTAGGCAAAGAAAATCAGAAAGGTTGTTTTCTCTTTTGCCAATTTGTCAACCTACCTAAATCTAAAAAAACTACATTTAAATTTATTGAAGTGCTGTTTTTCCTTTTTGAGAAAATGGCACAACCTTTGTGTGAAGCTTGTAGAGACGCAATGCATTGCGTCTCTACAAAAAACGAAAATTACATATAGGAGATAAATAAATGATTTCATTTGAAAAATTTACACTTAAAGCTCAAGAGGCAATCCAAAATTCGCAAAAAATAGCTTCTGAGTTCGGAAATCAACAAATTGAAGGAGAGCATTTACTTAAAGCACTTCTTGACAACAAAGAAGGTTTGACGACTTCGATTTTCAACAAAATCGGTGTTTCGCCAGACTTTGTAAAACAAGAAATTGAAACCGAATTAAAACGCAAACCCAAAGTTCAAGGCGTTGCTCAAACTTACCTTTCACAAGGTTTGAACAAGATTTTTGAAAAGGCTTTGGACGAAGCAAATTCTTTGAAAGACGAGTTTGTGAGCGTTGAACACTTGCTTTTGGCGATGAGCGAAGCTACGGGCGAAAGCGTTTCAAAAATCTTACAGGCAAACGGAATTAACAAACCGAACTTGCTCAAAGTTTTAAAAGAAATTCGTGGCGGTTCAAGAGTAACCGACCAAAATCCAGAAGAAAAATACCAAGCACTCAAAAAATTCGGTAAAGACTTAACCGAACTTGCAAGAAAAGGAAAACTCGACCCTGTAATCGGTAGAGACGAAGAAATCCGAAGAGTTTTGCAAGTGCTTTCACGAAGGACAAAAAATAATCCAGTTTTGATTGGAGAACCCGGAGTTGGTAAAACCGCAATCGCGGAAGGAATCGCTTCAAGAATCGTTTCAAAAGACATTCCTGAAAACTTGAAAGACAAAACAATCATTTCTTTGGACTTGAGTTCGATTGTTGCAGGAGCGAAGTTCAGAGGCGAATTTGAAGAACGCCTCAAAGCAGTTTTGAAAGAAGTTACGGACTCTGATGGAAGGATAATTTTGTTCATTGACGAACTTCACACAATGGTTGGAGCAGGAGCTGCGGAAGGTTCTGTTGACGCTTCAAATATGTTAAAACCTGCACTTGCACGAGGCGAATTGCGTTGTGTCGGAGCAACGACTTTGAACGAATACCGAAAATACATTGAAAAAGATTCTGCTCTCGAAAGGCGTTTTCAACCTGTAATGGTTAGTGAACCAAGCATTGAAGACACGATTTCGATTTTGCGAGGAATCAAAGAAAAATACGAAGTTCACCACGGAGTAAAAATCACCGATTCAGCACTCGTAACAGCAGCGACACTTTCGGAGCGTTACATTTCAGATAGGTTTTTACCGGACAAAGCGATTGACCTTGTTGACGAAGCGGCTTCAAAATTGAGAATCGAAATTGATTCTTTACCCGAAGTTCTTGACGAAGTTGAAAGGAAAATTCGTCAGCTTCAAATTGAAAAAGAAGCAGTAAAACGCGACAAAAATGAAGTTGCGAAAAAACGAGTTAAGGCAATCGAAGAAGAATTGGCAAACTTGACAGAAAAAGGCAACGAAATCCGTTCTCATTGGCAGTTGGAAAAAGATTTGATTAGCCAAATTCGCAGTCTTAAAGAACAAATTGACAAAACTAAAGGCGACGAGGTCAAAGCCGAAAGAGAAGGTGATTTGGCAAAAGTCAGCGAAATTCGTTACGGAACTTTGGTGAAATTACAGAGTCAACTTGAAGAAAAGAGTCAGTCTTTGAACAAACTTCAAGAGAACAAAAAAATGCTCAAAGAAGAAGTTGATTCGGAAGACATTGCAGAAATAATTTCACGTTGGACAAAAATTCCTGTTAGCCGAATGCTTGAAACTGAGCGTGAAAAATTAATCAAAATCGAAGAACGGCTTCACGAATCTGTAATCGGACAAGAAGAAGCGGTTCAAGCAGTCGCTGATGCAGTTCGTCGTTCAAAAGCAGGTTTACAAGATGCAAACAGACCGATTGGCTCTTTCATTTTTCTTGGAAGCACAGGAGTTGGAAAGACCGAACTTGCTCGCTCACTTGCGAAATTCCTTTTCGACGATGAAAAAGCAATGGTCAGAATCGATATGTCAGAGTATATGGAAAAACATTCGGTTTCAAGATTGATTGGAGCTCCTCCGGGTTACGTTGGTTACGACGAAGGAGGACAACTCACGGAAGCTGTTCGCAGAAAACCTTACACAATTGTTCTTTTGGACGAAATCGAAAAAGCTCACCCAGAAGTCTTCAACGTGCTTTTGCAAGTATTCGACGAAGGAAGATTGACAGACAACAAAGGTCGAACTGTGAACTTCAAAAACACAATAATAATTATGACTTCAAACATTGGTTCGGCATTTATTTCTGATAAAATTTCAGAGCTTAACAGTGAAAACAAAGATTTCCTTTACGAAGAAATTAAAGCAAACGTCCTAAACCAACTAAGGCAAACTGTTAGACCTGAATTTTTGAACAGAATTGATGAAACAATTGTTTTCTCACCGCTTGACAGTGATGCGATAGGCGAAATCGTCAAACTTCAACTTGAGTCTGTTCGTGAGTTGCTTAAAAGTAAAGAAATGGATTTTGAAATCGAACCTTTGGCAGTTGAGTTTTTGGCACAACGAGGTTTCAATCCGACTTTTGGAGCAAGACCTTTGAAACGAACAATTCAAAAGTTTTTGATTAACGAATTGGCAAAAGAAATTTTGTTAGGAAATTTTGTTGAAGGCGATAAAATTTTAGTTGGAAGAAATGACGACGGTTTAACTTTTGGGAAAAAATAATTTCTGTAGGGAACAAAAATTTTTGTTCCCTACTTTTTTATTTCTTACTGTTTCTAAAGAACTTGACTTGAGCGAAAATGACTTCGGTCAATTGTTTAGAAAAAAAGTGAGATTTTTTAAAACTTTTTCTAAACAGACTTAAACACCTTTAGTAGTTAACTGAATTTAGTTAAAATAATTTTTTAAAACCCGCGGGGACGACAATGTTAGAAACAGTATTAATTTTTGCCAAAGACGAAGAAAAAGCCCTTAAAAAGGTTGCAGGATTGTCTGTCGTTAGAAGAGCTGCAATGGCTTCTTTTAAAGCAGGAATCAGCAATTTCATCGTTCTCACCGATTCGGATAAAGTCGCTAAAGATATTAAGTCTGCCAAAAAACTTTCAAAATCCAACATAGAAATTTTATCACCAAACTCATTTTTGCAAAATACAGAGAAATTGAAAGAGAACAGATTTTTGTTCATCGAAGCTGACAATGTTTTTCATTACAGTTTGTTAGATTTCTCAACTTCTGATTTTAACTCAAAACTTTCACAGTATTTTCAAGGCGAAGAAAATACAGGAATTAGCATAATTTCTACTCAAGCCTTTAAAAATATTGCACAGAAAGAAAATGATTTTGAAACTGTGCTTAATAGATTTATGAGTTCTTTTGCTCCAACAAAAATTCAAACGAAAGCCGTTTGGACAAAAATTACAGATAAAAAATCTATCAAGACCGCAAAGAATTTACTTTTCACAACTGTTACTAAACCAACAAGTGGTTTTGTTTCAAAATACATAAATGCAAGATTTTCAATTCCTGTAACGAAGATTCTTTCTGAATTCAGAATTTCACCAAACTTTATTACAGTAATTACTTTCTCAATTGGCTTACTTTCTGCTTGGTGTATGGCAAATGCGAATCTTGGATATTTTTACGTTTTGATGGGTGGAATTCTTTGGCAATTAGCTGCGATTTCTGATAGAGCTGACGGAGAAATTGCAAGAGTCAAAATGAGTGATTCAAAATTCGGTGGTTGGTTTGACACTGTAACTGATAATTTAGCTTACGTTGCTTTCTTTTTTGGGGTAACAATTGGAATGTATAATTTACATCCACAAAATACTGAATATCTTTATTTAGGTGGAATTACGGTTTTTGTAATTTTGCTCGGACTCGCAGGAATGTACAGTTATGTAATTAGAATTGGTTCAGCAAGTTTGCAAACTTACAACGCACAACTTGCAGAAGATGAAAACCAAAGCACTGCTGCAACTCTTCTTAAAAAATTAAAATTTATGAGCAAAAGAGATTTCTTTTCGCTCACATTTTGTGTCTTCTGTATGTTTGACAAATTTGAATTTGTTTACTGGGGATTAATGATTGGCGGAAATATTATTGGTTTTGTAATTCTTATGTCTCAAAGAAAAATGATGAACCAAGTCAAAACTGCATAAGCAAAATTTTAGATAAAACAAAAAACCCGAAAGATTCGTCTTTCGGGTTTTTTGTTTCCCAAAATTGTGGAATTCCTTTATTTTTAGTCGGTTTTAAAAATCGGAAAATCTAATGAACATTCTTTACTACATTGGCAATAGAGGAATTGATCTTACAAAAAAAGTCGGTTACTACACTCATGTTTGTAAATTAATCGAATCTGTCAGAGCAACTGGAAACCCTTTACATCTTCTCTGTATCGGTGAAAACAGCCTTCCTGAACTTGGAGCTAATACTCAAATCCCTCATAAATACGCAAGGTATTTTGTCCATCGAGTTTTGCCCTTCACAGGTTTAATTAACAGTTCACGACTTCAAAAGATAGCACTTCAACTTCATAAAAATGAGAAATTCGACATCATTCACGAAAGATTTGGGCTTTACAGTTATGGTGGTTACAGAAGTGCAAGGAAAATGAATGTTCCTTTGCTTTTTGAAGTAAACGGTCCTGTCATCGAAGAAAAGCAGAATCACACTGACCCTTTGGAAGGACTTGAACTTCTTTCTGCAAAAATTAGCCGAAAAACAGCACTCAAACACGGTGACGGTTTTGTTGCGATTTCTAATATTATGAAAGAAATTATGGTTGATGAATGGGGACTTCCTTCTGAAAAAATTTATGTAATGCCAAACTGTGCAGACCACAAAGTTTTCGCAAGAGAAGGACTGAAAGAAGAAGGCTTGAGTTTGCGGAAAAATCTCGGTTACAATGATGACGAATTTGTAATTTGTTTTGTTGGTTCATTTTTTCCTTGGTACGGACTTGAGGTATTTTTTGAAGCATTTGGAAAAGCCTATAAAGAGCGAAAAAACTTAAGACTTTTGATGGTTGGTGAAGGAAGGATAGAAAATGACCTCAAACAAATGGCTAAAGATTCAGGGTTCTTTGAAGCTATAAAGTGGGTTGGAAGAGTTCCTCATGATGACGTTCCAATTTATTTGAATTCTGCTGATGCAGCGATTGCACCTTTTCGCAGACTACCGACAAAATTCTTTTCTTCCGCGATTAAAATTTTTGAATATATGATGTCAGGGAGTGCTATTTTGGCTCCGAAACTTGGGCAAATTGCAGAAGTTCTTGAGGAAGGTTTTTCAGGTATTTTCTTTGAACCAGGAAATGTAGAATCTGTCAAAGTAGGAATTTTGAAAATTTCAGAATCAAAAGAAAAATGCAGAATGATGGGAAAAAATGCTCAAAAAGAAGCCTTGTCAAAATTCACTTGGGAAAAATACGGTCAGCAACTCGTCGAAATTTATGGAAAGATGATTGATGAATTTAAAGCTAAAAATTCTTAGTTCGGATTTTTAGGAAGCTTGTCAGCAAATTTTGCCAAACCTAAGTTTTTAATCACTTCATTTACTTTCTCGTAGCTTTCAGGAGATTTTTGTGCGAGTCTGTTGTAATTTTCCATAATTGCAATGTAAATCACTGAAAGTACAAAGGCTAAAGCTGTAAAAATTAATACAGTAATTGTGCGTTTAGGTCTCGCTCTTAACTCTCTTGGTAATGCAGTGTCTAATACTTGTAGAGTTGGTGTATCTTTAGCCTCTTGGAATTTTGCTTGTTCGACTTGTGGTAAGAGAAACTCAATTATTTTGCCTTGTAATTCAACTTCACGTCTCAAACGGTAGTAATTCAAACCTAAATCTGGAATTTCGGTCGAAGGTAAAATTAAAGCAATTTCACTTTCACCTTTTTCTATCTTAGAGATTTGAGTTTGTAGCTCATCAATTTGTTTCTTAAGTATTAAAACTTGTCCGTGAGATGCTCCGAGTTCTCTTTTAAGCAAATTATACTGAATTTCAATTTGTAGTTTTTCAATGTGTAGGTCTAATGTTTTTTCAATTGATTCTTTGACTTGACTTTCTATTTCCAAAAGACCTGTTTTTTCTTGAAATAATTTTAAAGAGTCCTCTGCAAGAGTAAGTTTTTCCCATTGTTGGTTAAATTGATTTACAATAAATACTCTGTAGCTTTTAGCTTTTTCGGTAGCAAGTTCCTTATTGATAATATCAAGTTGTTCTACCATAAAATTTGCCATTTCAGCGGCTTTTAAAGAATCTTCCTTAAATACAGCAGTAATTCCGATTGTTCCGTCTCCATTGTCATTAAAGGAGGAATTATTTTTAAATTCTTCTAAAACATATTCATAAATTTCAATATCATAAAGTTCTTGCAGGTTAAACTTCTCAATTGTTGCATCTGCAAGCCTTCTCGAATTAAGAATTGCAATGTATTTTTGAGTTAATGCCTCAGTATCTCCTCCAAACCCTAAACTGCTTAAATTAAGTCCAGCTAAAGCTAAAGCACCAAATCCCTTATCTTCACTTGGAATCATAATTGTTGCACTTGAAGCCCACCATTTTGGAATTACTAAGACAACAATAGCGGTAACCAAAGCCGTTAAAAAACAGAATGAAATTATAAATTTTTTCCACTTAGTCAAAATGATTAAGAAATCAAGTAAGGTGGCTTCTTTGTTATTCTCTGGCATATTTTTCTACTTCGACTGGTTATAAATTACGATTGTGGAAACAACAATTGCTAAGACTTGACCTGTAATGATTAGGCTTTCTTTGAAAATAGCGTAGTAATCTCGTTCAGGTTTTTCAGGAATAAAAATTGTATCTCCTTCTTCAAGTTTTTCAACTTCGTCTGCATCTAACCAAACTCCAGAACTTGCACGAATTACCTTAGTTCTACCTTTTCTCGCATTTTCAGTGTAACCACCAGCTTTTTCAATAAAATATTTATAACCTTTATTTGATTCAAACGCTACTAAACCTGGACTGCTTACTTGCCCAGTTACACGAATTGTATTTCTCTTCTGAGCTACGTCAAGAATATCTTTATCTGTCAAGAATACTGATTCTTTCGTCTCATAAGTATCCTTATTTGTGAAATCAACAACGACAGCACCATTAATCTCACGAGACTTAGACTTAAAATATTCTCTTTCCGTCTCAGTCATATCGACAACAGGAATTAATTTCAATCTTTCAAACTCAGGGTCAGAAATTTGCTCGACTTGTGTTCTGATTAAAGTTGTTTGAGCGAGTGAAGCGTCTTTTGTAATTCCACCTGCTTTGTTCATAATTTCGGTAATTGTAGTTTTACCTTCTACAATTGAATAAACTCCTGGAAATCTAACTTCGCCTGTTACCCAAACTTGATATTTTTCGTGAAAATTTTCTTTCTTACGGACGTAAACTCTATCGTCTGGTTTTAATTTAAAATCCAAATTAGCAAGACTAATTTCAATAATTTCGGGCTCATTTTGATTTTTAAATCTTACAAGTTCTAAGTTCAAATTACTTGCGTCAGAAGTTACGCCGTGAGCAAAATTTATTAAATCTCCTAATTTGTCACCTTCTATAAATTCAACGTTATTTCTTTCTAATTTTACTGCCCCAAAAATGCTCAAGGAGTTTTTTTCAATTTCTCTTTGAGGAATAAAAACTATATCTCCACCACGTAAGTAAGGATTTAATTCACTATTTTTTGTCGAATAAAATTTTTCAAGGTCAACTCTTTCAAAGGTTCCGTCAAGATGTTGGACAGTAATATTTCTGAGTGAGGATTCCCGAATAGGTTTTCTCAGTTTTGTCATAAATTCGATTTCTTCAACCGTCAAATTATCTTTAGTCTGCAAACCACCACTCATTGGAATCAAATCGGAAACTCTCATTGCTTGAGTTGCTGTGTAAATTCCTGGAGCAATGACCATTCCCGAAATTGTTACACGAATTTCACGCAAATTTGTAAGTGTGAGAGTAACTTCTGCGTTAATATATTTTTGTTTGGCTTCTTGTATAACCTTTTGAGTTGCTTCTGCAAGTGTTAAATCTCTTACTGAAATTCTTCCAACTGTCGGAATTACCAAAAAACCATCAGGTGAGACAGCCAAAGGAAGATTTTTATCAATTTCTCCCCAAACACTCAAAACAAGTTGGTCGCCAGGTCCAAGGTAATATTTGTTAGGGTTTATTGGTTCTTCAAGAGCATTCTTATTGATTTCAAAAGGTATTGAAGGAATATTTTTCAATGAAAATTTAGAACTAGAATCTTGCTCATCTCTTTGTTCGTCTTTTTTACTTGAACTAAAAATTTGTGCTTGTAAAGTCTGTAAACTAAAGGTTAGTAAAATTACTAAAAATATTAATTTAATTTTCAAAGTGCTGAAAACTCCGATTGGTTTAAAAAGTTTCGCAATGTAAAAAAACAAAAGACCTTTGCAAAGTGAAAACAAGAGTTTAGTTACTCGACAATCTCTAACTTTGCTTGCTTAGAAAATTGGTCGTTTGCACCTTGTCTTTTAATGATTTTGTTAAACAAATTATTCGCTTGCTGAAAGTTTCCAAGTTGCTTATAAATCAGACCTGCTTGGTAAAGTCCAGTAATTCCCCATTCTAATTTTGTCTCACCGATAAAATCAACCTTTAAATATTCTGAAATTGCTCTTTCAAGTTCGCCAAGACCTTGAAAACACTGTGCAATGTTGTACTGAATTGCTGCTTGTTGGTCAAGGTCACCGTCTTTTAGAATTGACTGAAAAAGCTCCAAACCTTGCGAATATTTTTCAGTTTCTCGGTAAAGAATCCCGATTTGAACTTGCATATCGAAAACGTTGTCTGATTCAGGATATTTTTCCAAATATTTTTCGCAAAGTGCAAGTGCAGGTTCAAAAAGCCTCAAACTCAAGTAAATTTCCAAAAGTTTGTCAGTCGCTTCGCGGTAGTTTTGGTAAGTGTTTGGTTCAAGCTTTAAAGCATTTTTATAAGCTTTCATAGCTGCGTCGTACTGTTCACGTTGTGTGTAAGCATAACCTAAAGTTGTGTAAACTTGAGACAAAACATCGCTACTTGGATACTTTTGTGGGAAAGCTGTCAAAATCTCCAAACCTTTTTCAATTTCATTAATTGTGATTTGAATTTTGCCCAAATAAAACTCTGCGTCGTCGCCCAACGAAGTTTCTGTAAATTTTTTCGTAACTCTTTCAAATTCTTTTTTGGCTTTATTAAAATTCTTTTGCCCGATGTAAAATTTTCCAAGTTCAAAAGGGAACTCTGCGAGAAAGACTTTAGGAGCTACTTTCTTATATTTTTTTTCAAAATCCTTAATCTCATTTTTAGCTTGGGTAATTTTGTCCTGTCTGTGAAGACTTGTGATTTTTTTGACAAGACCTAACATCTTCAAAGAATCATTGTCTGTAACTTTTGTTAAACTCTGAAAACTTTCGTAGGCATTTGCATTTTCTCCTTTTTCCAAGTAAAGATTTCCTTGAAGTTCCAATAGTCTTGCTAGCAAAATTTTCTCATCTTTAAATTCTTTGGCAAAGCCATCAACTGTGGAAATCGCATTATCTGTTTCTTCAAGTTCGGCGTAGCTTTCAGCAAGTTCAGTCATCGCCATTGCTTTGTTTGATTTTTGCGTTTCGCCTTTTAAATAAATCAAAAAGTGATTTTTTGCTAAACCAAAATTCTTTTGAGCGAAGGAGACTCTTCCGAGTTTGAAAGAAACAATTTTTTCTTGAAGGTTTAGGTTTTGTGCTTCTTGGGTTTTCCCAAAAAGTTTGTAATTCTCTTCTGCTTTTGCAAGAATTCTTTGCTCAAAAAATACGTCTCCGATTTCCAAACGAGCAGTTGCTAATTTTTCAGAGTAAAAATATTTTTCAACGCATTCGTTCAAAAGTGAAACTGTTTTTGGGTAATTTTTTTGTGATTTGTAATTTTTCGCAAGTGCAAAAGTTACTTCTGCAATTCGGTTTCCTTTTGGAAAATTTGCCCTGTAAGCCTCCAAAGTTGCGACTGCTTTTTCGCCACCAATTTCAGTTTGTAAAATTCCTGAAAGTGCTAAAGCCTCGCCGTAATATTCAGAAGTTGCGAAATTAGTCAAAATGTTTTCCAAGTTGACTAAGGCTTCGGAATTTGAGTTAGCTGAAATCTGAGATTTTGCAAGTTCTAATAAAATTCGTGGCGTTTCTTCACTCGTAATTATTCTGCCTAAAAGTGAGTTGTAAAGTGTAACGGCTTGTTCAGGGTTTTCGGCAATCTCCAATTCTACAAGCCGAATTGTAGAATTGGAGGCAAGTTGGCTTTCAGTTTTAGCAATCTTAGCAAAGAGTGACTTTGCTTTGGAAGAGTAGTTCTGAGATTTTCTTGAATTTTTAGTAACCTTTGAAAGAGCGTAAAAACACTCACCTTGGAGAAAAATAGACTCAACTTTGTTAGACTTTTCCAAGTAAGAAACCGCTCCTTCGTAGGCTCCTATTCCGTGCAAAAAACTTCCCACTTCAAAAGGTTTATTCTGAACTAAGTCTAAAAGTGGTTTCAATTCTTTAGTTGTAAAAATAGAATTTCCTTTGGGTTTCAGAAATTTTATTTTTGCTAAAGCGGAATCAAAAAACTCGCTTCCACTGAAATTTTCCACAAGCCTTTTATACTCGTAAAGGGCAGTAGCAAAGTCTTCGATTCCTTCGTAACACTCCCCAAGTCTAAACTGAACATCATCTAAAAGGTAACTTTTCGGAAACTCTTGAACAAAATTTTTGAAAGTAAAAATTGCTCCCGAAAAATCCTTACTTTCTTCTTGTTGAATTTTGCCGATTTGAAAAAGGCTCTTTTCTCGTTCAAAATTTTTCTTTGTTGAGTCAGCAAAAGTTCTGAAAGTCAGAATTGCTGAGCTCGAAAAATTATTCTTTACTTGAATTTTTGAAAGCAAAGCTACTTGTTCAAAATTTGGTTTTTCACTGACTTGAATTGCTTTTTTCGCAGTTTTTTCAGCTTTTGCTAGATTGTTTGTTTCGTAGTAAGATTCAGCTAAACTTTTGAGAAGCTCTTTGTTGCTTGGGTTTTGCGGTAAAATCTTTTCAAAAATTCCAATAGCTTGTGTGTAATCTTTTGTAAGAAAGTAAGTTTTACCAAGTTCCGTTTCAGCTTCCAAAACTATCTGTGAATCTTTGTTCTGGGTAAGTGAAACAAAGGTTTTTTCTGCACCTTCCAAATTTCCGCTTTCGCGTTGAAGTTTACCGAGTTCGATTTTCGAAAATTTTCCAAAACGAGTGTTTGGATATTTTTTCGTTGCAACTGTGTAAGTTTTTTGTGCTGTAAAAATTTTACCTTCGGTTTCTTCAACTCTTGCTCTTTGGTAAAGTAAAGCGGCTTGTAACTCAACTCCTTTTGCTGTTTTGGTCAAAGTGTCAAGTTCTTTGTGAGCTTTCCCAAACTCACCAGAGTTTCTGTAAATCGAAACTTTTTGAATTCTTGATGGAAAGTAAAACTGCGATTTTGAGTAGCGATTTTCGACTTCTTCGAGAATTTTTAAAGCTTTTTCGTACTCTTCAAGTTCTTCGTAAATTTTTGAGGCTTCAAAAAGTGATTCAGAAGCTGACTCACTTTCGGGAAAAAAGATTGCGATTTTTTCCAAAGTTCTGGCTGCTTCTTGGAAACGGTTGAGTTTTTTCAGAGTTTTTGAAAGCATCAGCCAAGACTCTGAAGCTTGTTTTGAGTCAGGATAATTGTTTACAACTTTCAGAAATTCAACTCTTGCTTCATCGTACTTCGCAAGATTAAAGTAAGATTGCCCAATCATAAATTGAGCATTTGCAACTTGTGGTGAAAGTGGAAAACTACTCACAAAATCTGAAAAAAGTTGTGCGGTAACGTCGTAGTAACCGTTTTTGTAAAGTTTAGAAATGTGTTCAAATTCATCTTGCGGATTTTGGAAATTTTGCCCAAAAGCTGAACTAAAACTTAAAGATAAAGTGAGAATCAAAGTTTGTAAGAATTTATTTTTTAGCATTTTCTAAGAACTTAAATTTAAAATTTAGAGAGAACAAAGAAGTTAAGACCTGAAAGGGGTTTGAAACCCTTTCAGGTCTTAACTTCTTTACTTTTATGGACGTGCAAAATTAAACTTTTGGGCTTTTAGAATCAAGTACTAAACTTTTGTTTTTAAAGACTTCCCAAAATAAAATCAAGTAAAAAGGAACGTACTGAACCAAACTAACCCAAAGTTCTTCTTTCCAAATTCCTAAAGACGAATAATCTTTTAAAACATAGTAAGAAATCAAGATTAAACAACTAAGTAGTAAAAAGCTAAAGTAACGCCAAATTGCTAAAAATGGTAAAATCCAAATCAAGTACCAAGGTTGTAAAGTTGGAGTTAATAAAAGGTAAAGAACCAAAAGAATGAAAATTGTTTTTACGGTTTCAAGTTTGCTTTCTGACTTTGGGTTTTTCCAAAAAAGGAAAAGCCAAGTAATTCCCCAAGTTACTAAAATTATCAATTTTGAAAAATCACGAGCGGGATTTTCTAAAGTTAAAGAACCAATTTCTAGGGCTTTATCGGTTTTTAATCCTAAAAAAATAAGTCCGTTTTTAAGTAGAGCAAAAATGGATTCATTAAAGCTCCAGTTTTTTGAGTAGGCAAAAAAACCTGCGAGAAGTTTTGAACCTATTTCTACAAAAGGTAAGTAAAGCAAAATTACAATTCCTAAAGCCAGAGCAATTCCTTTAAAGGTTCTACCTTTTCTGAAAAATGGCAAAAATGCAAAAGGAATGAATTTTACTAAACCTGCAAAAGTGATAAAAATTATTGGAAAGTAAGAATGGATTCCTAGCTTCGCAGGAATGGTATCTTCTTTTTTTTCGTGTTTTTTCGTGGGCAAAAAAATTAGAAAAAAATAAATTCCAAGAAAGATGAAAAAGATGCCGATTACGTCGCTGTGTCCTTGTCCTGAAAATTCTAAAATTGCAAGTGGGTTTAGGAAGTAGAAGAAAAAGTATTCTTTCTTTTCATTGAGAAGAATTAAAATTTTGTAAACCAAAAAACTTAGCCCAAATTCAAAAAGCAAAATCAAAAATTTCATTCCAAAAACAGTAGCACTGAGAAACGAATTTATTGCAAAAATTAATTGTAAAATCGGTGGATAAACTGTCGGAATTTCTTTGTGGTTGATGAATGGGTAAATTTCCGAATCTCTGAAAACTTTGAGCGAGTCTGAATTTGGAGCAAATTCGTAAGGGTTTTGGCCTAAAGCAAAAATCTTTCCGTCCCAAACATACCGAAAAATATCGTCTGAAAGTGTAGGTTCTGAAAATAGAAAAAATAAACGAATCAAAATTCCCAAGCCAAGAATTAGAAAAAATGACTTTGGTGAAAGTTCGGCTTCTTTCAGAAAAAGTAAATTTGCCAAATAAAAAATTGAAAGAGGAATTACAAGAAAAAGAAACGTCTCAATGTTTTGTCTAAGGTTTCCAAGGAAGAAAATTGCAAGGAAAACGGAAGTTTGCAGAGTTGCTAGAATGGTTACAGAAAGAGAGTTTTTGTCTTTTAAAACCACTGTTCATTACTCTTTGAAAGGACCCAATTTTCGTTGCCTGTTAAATATTTGCCTTTAAATTTTAGGAATTCATCTGAATCTTTATTTTCGTTTACAGCAACGGCAAGAGCAGAGACGAAAAATAAGAAGTAAATTGAGCCGATGAGAAGAGTTCTACTTAAACCCTGAATTTTAAAAGAGTCATAGATTCCTTTATCAAAATCAAATTTGTAACGAGGAGTCAAGCCAACACCAAGTGAAAGTCCTCCGAGAAGTCCGCCAATATGAGCGTAGTTGTCGATTCCAGAAGTTGAAAATCCAATGACTAAGTTTAAAACCGCAATGAAAATTGTAGAGATTAAAGTTTTTTTCCCTGACTCGCCGAACATTTCTCTGTTGATTGCAAAAAAAGAAATCAAAGCTCCAATCAAACCAAAAACTGCTCCACTTGCACCAGCAGAAATTGAGTTGTTAAAAGCATAACTGAACAAACTTCCCCAAAGCCCAGAAATAAAATAAATCACAAGAAAGTCAATTTTACCAAAAAAGCATTCGACACTTTTTCCTAAGATAAAAAGTGCGTAAAGATTGAAGAATAAATGAATTATTCCAATGTGAATAAACATTGAAGTTAGAAGTCGCCAGTATTCACCATCAGTTATTAAAGGGTTGAACTTAGCACCAAATAAAATTAACATTTCAGGCGAAGTTGCGTCACCAACATATTTCATCACAAGCCAAATAATTCCAATGCAAACCATTATTGCTTTAGTCAAGTAATCGGTTTTGGATTTCTGAACTATACTTTTATCGATTGGTTGTTCTTCTTCTATCTTTTCGTTTTCGTAATCAAACCCACAAACAGGACAAATCAAATGTTCTATGAAAATTTGTGAGCTACATTTCGGGCATTTTTTTTGTTTGAATTCTGTCATTTTAAAATTTTAAAAAAAACTGGAATTTTTTCTTCTAAGAATTAGTAATGTTTGTCGAAATAAATTATACTTTTATCTAAAGTTGATGATAAATCTACAATTTAATGATACAATGTTTTCAGATTTCATAAATCAAATTTTGTACGTGTTTTGTCAATTTAAATATTTCTGGTACGTTAACTAATTTCACAGGGGAACTTTTATGAAAGCATTTTTCAATTCTGTTTTCAGAAAAAAGCAAGACAGAGAGCTAATTTATGCTCTAATGCTTGTTGCTTTTTTTTGTGCAGCATTAGCAGCGGGTACAAACCCGTAGAAAGTTGTGTTTGGGGCTTAATCGAACAATCCTTTTAAGCCCTTTTTTATTTTCTTTTTTGCTTCTTCTTCAGCTTTCTTCTTTGCTTTTTCTGCTTCTTTTTTCAATTTATCAGCTTCTTCTTTAATTTTCTTTTCTGTTTCACGTTTAGCAATCTCTTTCGCCTTTTGTTTCTTAGGTTCTAAGTCAACATCAACGCTTGGATCACTTGCATTGCCTGTAATTTTAAAATCCAAAACAACTCTACCATTTTTATCTTTTATTACCTCATCGGCGTATTTTCCGCCAACTCCACCAAGTAATTTTGCGGAATTAATTTTATCTGAATTTGCTTTTGAAACAAGCATACTCATTCGTAAATCGATTTTATCGTCCAAAGAAACCCACCCATTTCCTGTAAAATCAGAAGTTCTGCCTTTGTAATCAATATTTTTTAATAAAATTTTACCATTCTCAATTGTGTAAGAATGGTCTGCGTGGCTGACTTCGTAAGCGTCAAAATTCAAAGCGTCAAGCCCTGGGACTTTCGAGAGCTTTTGAAGTCCTTTGAAATTTTTAACTATCGCATTGTCGAGTTTGAGACTTCCTTTTCCGTTCAGACTTGTTGGAATTAAGCCCAAAGTGTCGTCAAGAACTCCTCTGTAACTTCCGTCCAAAGATAATTTGCCTGAAACATTTTCGTGCAAATTCCTAGATTTCCCTGTTCCTGCTGTTGCAAGAAAATTGTCAGATTTAAAATATTCTTCGGCTGCAACATTTTTGACACTCAACTTTGCATCGAACTTGGACTTCTTCGCATTTTTTGCATTCCAATTTACATCTCCTGAAATTTTACCTTTAAACAAATCCAACCTCAAATTGTTCAAGTCCACAACTTGATCTTTTAAACTGAAATTTGCAGAAACATTTTCATAATTGATTTTATCAAAACGAACTTTTTGGAAATTTACTTTTCCATTCAAATTCAAGTCGGGTAGAGGAGCCATTGGTTCAGCTTTTTCAGTCGTTTCTGTAACAGGTAAAAATTCGTCAACATCTAAAAGTGTAGAAACAACTTCAAAGTTGACATTCGGAGTTTTTGCTTTTTCCTCACCGAGAACTAATGCAAGAAAATCAGTAACTCTAAGATTTTGTAAAGCAATGTCAGATTTCCCGATTTTGAGCGATACTTTGGAAGCGGAAATTAATTTGTTTGTAACTTTAACTTTTCCGTTCACTTCGCTAACAGGCTTTAGCAAAGTTTCTTTTGAAAGTCCGACGTTTATTTTCTCAAGTGAGATTTCTCCGTCAACAGCCATTGCCTCAGGAGTTTTGGCTTTTCCTTTTGCGTTTAGCGAAACCGAAACTTTGCCGTCAAGAGTCATTCCGTCTTCGAGTGGAACAAAATCTTTTACTTCTGCTAAGTTCATCGTCGCTTTCAAATCTGCGTCAAGGTAAGGATTCTGCAAGTCTTTGAGTTTTGCCTTGAGCGAAATCGGGTTTTGTCCGAGATTTGCAGAAAGATTTCTGAGGTCTAATTCTTTTTCTGTAAAAATTGCGTCAATGTTCAAGTTTGAAATCGGCTTCGGAACTTCGGGATATTTTACTGAGCCTTTTGCAAGTTGGATTTTACCGCTAAGTTTCGGCGGGTTTTGAACAGACATTTCGTCAACTAAGCCTTCGACTTTTACGTTTGCTTCAAGCAGTCCGCTAATTTCAAGACCTTTTTCCAAAGGGTAAAAATCCTTTGCTTCTGCAAGATTGAAGTTTGTCTGAATTTCTGCTTTAACAAAAGGCTTTTCAAAATTTTTCACGTTAGCTGTCAAGTCAAGGCTGTTGCTTCCCATTTTCGAGGAAAATTTTGTAACCGTCAGTTCTTTGTCGGTGAAAACAATGTCAACATTAATTTTTTCAATCGGTTTCGGAACAATCGGATACTGCACAAAAGCATCACTGACTTTTAACAAACCTGAAATTGAAGGTGATTTTTCGTTCCCAAGTTCGCCTTTCGCTTGGACTTTGAGTTGGACTAAACCTGAACTTTTCAAATCCTCAATTCCTTCAACGGCATCGCTTGGAATGAGTGTCAGAAGTTTTCCAATGTCGATTTGGTTTGACTCAACACTTAAGTCAACATTCATCACTTCGTCGTTGAAATTTTTCACAGAACCACTCGTTTTGAGTTTAACTTGGTTTAGTTGTAAAGTGGCTTCTTTTAGCGAAAAAGCTCCGACAGGCAAATTAATGTGGCTTTCGTGTGTGAGTTTGAAGTAAAGCCCTTTGATTTTTTCTTTTGAAACTGATTCATCAGCAAAGATAATTTCTTGAATTTCAAAGAAGCCCGAAGCGTTAATATTTTCAAGTTTTTTGTCAAGGTCGAATTCGATGTGTTGGTTAATTCCGCTCAGGAAAATCTGTTGTTTGGTTTGCTCGTTTGTGTAAGAAATTTTTCCGTCCAAAATTTTCATTCCTGCCAGAGAAAGTGCAACAGGAGATTCTGTGGTTGTTTCTTCGGTTGCTGTTGTGTCAGCAGAAGTCAAGTCTGCAAAGTTTTCAATTCCGTTAGAATTTACAAAAACATTAATTTCAGGTTCTACAAGTAGAATTTTGTCGATTTCCAAACTGCTTGAAAAGAGCGGAAGAAGTTTGACAGCAATTTCAATTTCCTTGAGTTTGACAAAAGGTGTTTTGCCAAATTCTGGAAGTTCTGAGATTTCAAAATTTGTAAGTTCAATTCCAAGAGTTGGAAAAACAGAAAGCGAAACATCGCCAACTTGGACTTTTCTACCATTTAAAGCAGTTTCGACTTCGGGAACAATTAGTGCTTTAATTTTTTCAGGTGGAAACATAATTTTGAGAGTAACGAGGATTCCACCGAAAATTAAAATTAGAGAGCCTAAAGTTATTAAAAGTATTTTTTTCATTTTGTCTTCTAAGGTTTGATTTGAATTTTTCCAAAGATAGGAAAAAAATTAAAGAATTAAGAATTTTTGGTTTAGTTATAAAATTTAATACATTTAGGTTTCTTGCAATACTTTTCATTTCGTAGCGGAATTTGAAGTTTTGTTAAACCACCCCATTTTTTCGTTTTCACAAACTTTAAGTTTGGAGCGAAAAAATGGGGTGGTTTAACGCATTTAAAAATTTGCACTTAATTTAAAGGTTAGTAAGAAATTTGTTAAGAATAAATTTTACCTACCACTCAATTTAGAATCGGAATTCTTTATGAATTGGATTCCAAAAGACCCTTTATCAAAAATTGACATAAAATACAAATTGCCGCTTGGGTTTGTGTGCCTTTATCTTTTCGTGTTTGGAATTGGCGGTTACTTTGTCATTAATTCCGTTTACGCTCCTTTAAACCAAGAAATTCTTTTTCGTCTCCAAAGTGAATCATTGGCTCAAGCGACTATTTTTGACAAAAAATTAGAAACTCTTGTTCGCCGAGTTGAAGATTTTGCATCTGACGGTTTTATTAGAACTCAAACTAAAATTCAATTAGAAAATCCAAATCAAACTCGCTCATTAGAAGAGTTGAAAAGACATCTTTTGCTTAACAAATTATCACTCGTTACCGAATTTGCTGATTTACAAATTTACGATTTAAAGGGCGAAAGAATCATCAGCGTTAAGGACTTTTCATTTCAGTTTGAGAAAAATGTAAATTCTGATTTGCCAAAAAGTGGTCAGAAACTCAGTTCAATAATTGCTCCAAACGAAAAAAATACGTTTCCTGCAACGGCGATAATTACTCCGATTTGGGATATTCATATGGAAAATCAAATTGGATATTTGATTTGCATTGTGAATTTGATTTCAGTCATTAACAATACTTCTTTGGATTATCAAGGAAACCTTGACGAATCTAAAATCGAAAAATATTTAACTTTTGTGGATTCAAAAGGAGTTGCTTTAGAAGTGCCTTGGTGGTTTTTGAAAAGACTTGACCCAATTCAAAATTGGCAAAATGAAGATGAAGTTATTGGGATTAAAGTAATTTCTGCAAAAGAAGAAAATTCAGTTACGCACGTTGGAAGGCATACTTGTAAAAATGGAAAAGAAATGTTCGGGCAAAGTTATCCGTTAAAAAGTGCAGGTTGGAACACTTTGATTGAACTCGACGCAAAAGACGCTTTGATTCCTTTACAAGTTATGGAAGGCAAACTTTTTGGAGTTGCTCTTGCTGTCGCGTTAACGACTTTGATTTTACTTTTTTTTCCAATTCAGTATTTAGTCAGACCTCTTAGTGAATTGCAAAAAATGGCATTTTTTATAAAAGAAGGCGATTTTTCCAAAAGAAATAAGATTTCCTCCGAAGACGAAATCGGGCAATTAGCAAAAACATTTAACTTAATGACTGATGCAATCGAAGAACGAACAACAAATCTTGAAAAAATTGCAAATGACCTTGAAAGTCGCGAACGAGAACTTAGAATACAACACAATCGTTTACAGACAGTTGTTAATTCAATGCGAGATGGTTTGATTCTTCTAAATTCTAAAGGAGAAATTTCACTTTCAAACGAAGCGGCTGAACCTATAATTGATAAATTAGGAGTTGTAGAGGCTCAATTGGGAATCAAGACTTGCCAGAATCACGAACAGGATTCTGAAAAATGTCTAAATTGCCTTTTCGACCCATTTAAAGTTTCTTCTTGTGAGCTAAAATCCAATGACAGAATTTATGAATTTATTTCTTCCAAACTTCCTTCACTTGGAGGTAATTCGGGAAAGGTTTTAGTGGTCAGAGACATTACTGAAAGAGAATTGATGAAAGAACAACAAGCTCACCAAGAAAGGTTAGCTGTTCTCGGAAGAACTGCTGCTGTCGTTGCTCACGAAATGAACAATCCTTTGGCGGCGATTTCGATGTACAACCAAATGATGGAAGAAGAACTTCCAAAAGGCTCACCGTTTTTAGAACACGTTGAAGTCATAAACCGTAACACTGATACTTGCAGACAAATTATTCGGGAACTTCTTGATTACGCAAGAACTCCACAGCCAAAAGCCGAAGAAGTTGATTTGCAAATTGTTGTGAATAATTCGGTTAGGTTACTTACTTCGCTTTATAGTAAAAAGAAAATAATAATCGAAGAAGTACTTGAAACCGAAGATACTTTGATTTGGGGAGATTCAACTCAATTGCAACAAGTATTTGTGAATCTGCTAGATAATGCAATTCAGTCTATAAATTCAAGAGAAGTAAATATTTGCATCAGAATAGGAAAATTAACTTCTGAAAATCAAGTCTTTGTGGAGGTTAAAGACAACGGTGCTGGAATTCCTTTAGAACTTCAAAGAGAAATTTTCGAACCATTTTTTACCACTAAAAGTTCAGGTGGAACAGGACTCGGTTTGCCAACAGCTAAAAGAATAATTACTGCTCACAGTGGCGATTTGACTCTAGTAAAATCGCAGAAAGGCGAAACGATTTTTAGAGTTGTTTTGCCTTTGCAAGAAATACAAACAACGAATTTTGAAACTGATCCCTTGAAAGTTTAGAATTCTAATTATGAGCTTAATTCAATATTGCCCTAAAAGCTAAAGGCACAGAAATTGCACACTTCAAATTTTTATTTGACAGGAATAAATTTCAATGGTTTTCAAATCTAATTCTTCTCCTTACGACCTTGCAAATTTGAATGTGCTTGTAGTTGATGACCAAGAAGATGTTAGACGTGGATTGAATCGTCTAATTAGTACTTTAGGTTGTAAAGTCTCAATGAGCCATTCTGCTGAAGATGCCTTAAAAATTCTTTCTCGAAAACCTGTGGACATTGTTTTTACTGACTTAAAAATGGATGGAATGTCGGGTGAGGAACTACTCAAAGAAATTAATCAAAGATGGGCAAATATTGTTGTTGTCTTAATTACAGGACACGGAACAATCGAACTTGCAGTTAAATGTTTGCGTAATGGAGCTTCTCATTTTATTACAAAACCTTTTGATAACAAAGAAATTCTAAAATTTGTAGAAAGAGCAGGGTACGGAATTCTTGCTGAAAAGCTTTCTTTGCAAAGAACAAAAAAGAAAAGCATTCCAATTATCGCTGTTGATAGAAAAATGAAGGAAGTCTTGGAACTCGTGGAAAGAGTTGCACCACAAAAAATCCCTGTTTTAATTGAAGGAGCAAGTGGTACGGGCAAAGAATTAATTGCTCACGAAATCCATAATCGAAGTCGAGTAAAAGACAAACCTTTTTTGGCTATAAACTGTATTGCTTTGCCTGATACATTGCTTGACTCAGAATTATTTGGCTACAGAAAAGGTGCATTTACAGGAGCAATCAAAGACACAATTGGTCTTTTTGAACAAGCAAACGGAGGAACTGTCTTTCTTGACGAAGCTTCTTCAATGTCGCCACTTTTTCAAGGAAAGTTACTTAGAGTTTTACAAGAAAAAAAAGTTCGCCCTTTAGGACAAAATACTGAGAGAAAAGTTGATTTTAGAATTATTGCTGCGAGTAATAAAAATTTGTCAGAGTTAGTTAAAAAAGGTGAGTTTCGTGAAGACCTTTACTATCGGCTTCAAGTCGTAAAAGTTTCAATTCCAACACTTACACAACGTAGAGCTTGTATTCCTGCTTTGGCAGAGTACTTTCTTAAAAAAGCGGTTTCCGAGTTTTTCTATGACGATTATCCCTCTCCAAATATTTCTCCGTCAGCTATGGAAGAATTACAAAATCATACTTGGTCTGGCAATGTGCGTGAATTAGAAAATACAATTCAACGTGCATTGATAATTCAGAAAGGTGATAAAATTCTACCATCTCATTTAGGGTTGACAGATAATAATTTAATTGCAGAATCTCTATTGGGAGAAGAATTTACCTCCTACGAAGAAAGCAAACAAAGAGTGATTGAAAACTTCCAAAGGCAATATGTTCAAAATATTTTAGAGCAAACAAATGGAAATATTTCCAAAGCCGCAGAGATGTGCGGTTTGACGAGAGCGGCTCTACAAAGAATTTTGAAAAAATTGAGCTTATAAAATCCATTCTCTGTGTCTAATGAAACATTTTATCTTAAATTTAAAATTTCTATAACTCATTTAAAAACAATATTATAAGGCTTTGGTGAAAAAGTATAATTTAACTGCATACCTAAGTATTCAGTCTCTAAGTTATTGATTTTAAACATTTAATGTGAGAGTTGTAATATTAAGCTGCATACTCAAGTATGCTTTTCGAATAATTTTTACATTCCTAAAACCCTGAAATTATCCATTAAAAATTATTTTAACCTAATTATTTAGGACTTACCTAAAAGACTGTTTCATTGGCACGAATCTTGAGAAAAACAGAAAAGTTAGAAAACAATAATTTAAAAATAATTTCAGGTAACCAATGCGACACTTCAAATTAGAATCACTTGCTTCTAAGCTCAATTGGAGATTTGCCGGAATAAGTTCAGTGTTTGCTCTTTTCCTTTGCACATCACTTTTGGCACAAGTTCCGACCGAATACTATAAACAGAATTGTGTTAGTTGCCACACAATCGGTGGAGGAAGATTAACAGGTCCGGATTTGAAAGATTTATCTAAAAGACAAGACAGAGAATGGCTTGTAAACTGGCTGATGGACCCGGAAGGTATTTTGAAAAGTGGCGATCCTTATGCCGTAAAAATGCAAAAAGAATCTCGTGGTGCTGTAATGACTCGTTCTCCGGGAATGACGAAATCTCTTGCAATCGCACTGCTTGACCTTATTGATGAAGAATCCAAACTCGAAAAATCTCAGTTTGCTGGTTCACAAATTAGTGATAGACCTTTGCTTCAAGAAGACATTGATGAAGGTCTTGCTTTGTTTATGGGAAGTACAAAGTTGAAAAACGGTGGACCTTCTTGCGTTAGTTGTCACGTTGTGAATAGTTTAGACGGATTAAGTGGAGGTCGTCTCGGTTTGAATTTGACAAGAGCTTATGCAAGATTAGAAGGTAGAAAAGGGCTTTCGGCTTGGCTCATTTCTCCCCCAAGCAAAATGATGAATCCGATTTATAAAAAATATCCGATTGATGAAGAAGAAATATTACCACTCGTTGCTTTTTTGAAAAACGAGACTGAAAAAGATGCCCCTGAAAATACTTCGGCAATGATAAATTTTTTACTATTCGGAATCGGTGGTGCAGTACTCCTTTTGGTTTTATTTGACCTAATCTGGAACAAGCGTTTTCGTGCAGTTCGAGAACCAATGGTCAAAGGAAATTAATAAGATGAACTTTATCAAATTAACAGAAACAAATTTATTCTTAAGGAAATAGAGTATGAGCGTTAAATCGTGGATAAGAGATGACGTAACTCCAGAAGATAGGAGTTGGGAACAATTTTACAGAAATCGTTGGCAGTACGACAAAGTTGTTCGAAGCACTCACGGAGTTAATTGTACTGGAAGTTGTACTTGGAACATTCACGTCAAAGACGGGATCGTAACTTGGGAAATGCAAGGTTTGGATTATCCATTACTTGAGCCAAGTTTGCCACCTTACGAACCTCGTGGATGTCAACGTGGAATTTCGTACTCTTGGTATTTATACAGTCCTTTGCGTGTAAAATATCCTTACATACGCGGTGCTTTACTTGACCTTTGGAATGATGCAAAATCTAAATATTCTGACCCAGTAGAAGCTTGGACTTCTTTAGTAAACGACCCAGTTGCTCGCAAGCGTTGGCAAACTGCTCGTGGAAAAGGCGGTTTCCGTAGAACAAATTGGGAAACTTCTTTGGAAATTATGGCAGCTGCTAACATTCACACAATCAAACAACACGGTCCTGACAGAATCGCTGGTTTCTCACCGATTCCTGCGATGTCAATGATTTCCTACGCTTCTGGAGCAAGAATGCTTCAATTGATGGGCGGACTTTGTTTGTCTTTTTACGATTGGTATTGCGACCTTCCAAATGCTTCTCCGGAAGTTTGGGGAGAACAAACTGACGTTGCTGAATCAGCAGATTGGTACAACGCAAAATTCCTTGCTGTAATGGGTTCAAACTTGAATATGACAAGAACTCCTGATTGCCATTTTGTTGCAGAAGCAAGACACAACGGTTCAAAAATGTATGTCTTTTCACCTGACTTTAGTCAAGTTGCAAAATTTGCAGACGAATGGATGTCGATTAATGCCGGACAAGACGGAGCTTGGTGGATGTCAGTGAATCACGTAATTCTCAAAGAATTCCATCACGACAGACAAGTTCCTTACTTCATAGATTACGCAAAAAGATACACAGATTCAGGAATGCTCGTTGAATTAAAACCAGACGGTGATAATTACGAAGCAGGACAACTTCTTCGTGCAGGAAGAGTGGAAAAATATTCCGACGAAGAAAACGGCGATTGGAAATTCCTAATGTGGGATAAAGCCGATAAAACCGTAAAAATGCCAATGGGAAGTGTCGGACATCGTTGGGGAGAAGAAAAAGGAAAATGGAATCTTACTCTCAATGACGGAAAAGACGGAAGTGCTATTGACCCGATTTTAACACTTTTAGATGAAAATGATGGTGAAGCCCAAGTCAGGTTCGATGACTTTGTAGAAGGAGAAAGTTTATACCGCGGAGTTCCTGTTAAAAAATTACAAACTGCGGACGGAAAAGAAGTTACTGTTGCAACAGTTTACGATTTGTTAATGGCTCAATACGGAGTTTCACGTGGTTTGAGTGGAGCTTATCCAAAAGATTACGACGACGAAAACAGTGCTTACACTCCGGCTTGGTCTGAGAAATTCACAGGTTTGTCTCGTAAGGATTTAGTCAAATTTGCACAAGAATGGGCTTCAACAGCCGAACACACAAACGGAAAATGTTCAATAATTATTGGTGCAGGAATAAATCACTGGTATCACGCAAACTTAATGTACAGAGCAGGAATTCACGCTTTGATGTTCTGCGGTTGCGTTGGTGTAAACGGTGGTGGTTTGGCACATTACGTTGGACAAGAAAAATTAGCTCCGGGCGAATCTTGGGGGTCAATTGCTTTTGCAAAAGACTGGTACGGACCTTCAAGACAACAAAATGCTCCAAGTTGGCATTACGTGAACACTGACCAATGGCGTTACGAAAAATCTTTTACGGATTACCACTCAATTCCGAAAACTGACAAAAAAGGTAAAATTAATAGCGGACACACAATGGACGTGCAAGTTAAAGCCGTCCGAAATGGTTGGATGCCTTTTTATCCTCAGTTTGAAGAAAATTCAACAGAAATAGTTGAACAAGCCTTCAAAGCAACTGGTTCAAGAGAAGAGAAAGACGTTGTTAAATACGTTGTTGACCAGCTCAAAGAAAGAAAAATGAAATTCTCGGTAGAAGACCCTGACAACTCGAAAAACTGGCCTCGTGTTTTCTACATTTGGAGAGGAAATGCTTTGATGGCAAGTGCAAAAGGACACGAGTATTTCTTAAAGCATTACTTGGGAACTCACAATAATTCAATTGCAGATGAGAATTTTGCAAAAGATGAAGTCAAAGAAGTTACTTGGCACGACAAAGCTCCAACAGGAAAAATGGATTTAATCGTTGACCTTAACTTCCGAATGGATACTTCTGCACTTTATTCTGACCTTGTTCTTCCTGCTGCCACTTGGTATGAAAAAGCAGATTTGAACTCGACAGATATGCACAGTTTCATTCATCCGCTTTCAAAAGCTGTTCCTCCTTGTTGGGAATCAAAAAGTGACTGGGAAATTTTCAAACTTATTTCTAAAAAATTCTCAGAACTTTCAGAAAAACATTTCCCTGAATTAGTTCCTGATTTTATGACTGCTCCACTTGCCCACGACTCAATTGCAGAAATTTCACAACCTGCGATGAAAGATTGGATTGACGGAGAAATCGAAGCAATTCCGGGAAAAACAATGCCGGGAATGAAAATTGTCCACAGAGATTACAAAAATCTTTACAACCAATACAATTCTTACGGACCAAATGTCCGGGCAAACGGCTTAGGAGCTCACGGAACAAAATACGAAGTCGCAGATTTTTACGACAAACTTATTGAGGAAAGACCAACTGAAACTTGGGGCGGAAAAACTTATCCTTCCTTAAGAGATGACGAAGAAGTTTGTAACGTAATTCTTCAATTAGCTACTGTAACAAACGGTGAATTGGCTTACCGCTCTTACAAAAATATGGAAAAGAAAGTCGGGCTTCCTTTAGCGGATTTGGCAACAGGTTCAAGAGATGTTAGAACGACTTACAAAGATTTACAAACTCAACCTCGCAGATTTATCAACAGTCCAATGTGGTCAGGTTTGGTAACAGGCGGAAGAGCTTACAATCCTTTCACTTACAATGTCGAAAAAATGGTTCCTTGGAGAACTTTGACAGGTCGTCAACATTTTTACTTAGACCATCCGGGTTATATCGAACACGGAGAACATTTGCCGACTTACAAAGCAAAACCTTCTTCAAGCCAATACGCAGATTTGGATTTTTCCGACAAAGCTACAAATACAAAAATGTTGAATTTCCTAACGCCTCACGGAAAATGGCACATTCACTCGACTTATGGCGATAACCACAGAATGACAACGCTTTCTCGTGGAATTGAACCATTTTGGATTAATGATAAAGATGCCGAAGACCTTGGAATTATCGACAACGATTGGGTTGAAGTTTACAATGATAACGGTGTTGTTGTAACTCGTGCTTGTGTCAGTGTCAGAATTCCGCGTGGAATTTGTATCCAATACCATTCACCTGAAAGAACATTCTCAGTTCCAAAATCTCCGATGAGAGGGAACAAAAGAGCAGGTGGTCATAATAGTTTAACAAGAACTCGTCTAAAACCAAATCTACTGATTGGTGGTTATGCACAATTTACTTACCACTTCAATTATTGGGGACCAACTGGTTGTAACCGTGATACTCACATCTTGGTAAGAAAATTAGACAAAGTTCAATTCTAACTAAAACGAATTTAAGCAAAGGATAACATAATGGACGTTAGGTCGCAAATTTCAATGGTTTTTCATTTAGACAAGTGTATTGGTTGTCATACTTGCAGTATCGCTTGCAAAAATATTTGGACTGACCGAAAAGGTACCGAATATATGTGGTGGAATAATGTGGAAACCAAACCCGGAACAGGCTATCCGACAAAATGGGAAGACCAAGAAAAATATAAAGGTGGTTGGGAAGTTAAAAACGGAAACTTAAAACTGAAATCAACTGGAAAAGCTCGAATCATTCCGAATATTTTCCACAATCCGCATCAACCAAGTTTAGATGATTACTACGAACCTTGGACTTACAAATACGATGAGCTTTTTACTGCTCCCGAAGGTAACGACCAACCAACAGCAAAACCAATTTCGATGATTACCGGTGAACCAATGGACATCAAAGCAGGTCCAAATTGGGACGATGATTTGAGTGGCTCTCCGATTTACGCTGAAAATGACCCGAATTTCGATAACCTTTCGGAAGAACAAAAAGCACAAATGTTCGCAATTGAACGCCTTGTCTTTTTCTACTTCCCAAGAATTTGTAATCACTGTTTGAATCCTGCTTGTGTTGCTTCCTGTCCTTCAGGTGCTTTGCACAAACGCGGTGAAGATGGAATCGTTCTTGTTGACCAAGAAAGATGTCGTGGTTGGCGTTCTTGTATTCCTGCTTGTCCTTACAAAAAAACTTACTACAACTGGCAAACAGGTAAATCTGAAAAATGTATTCTTTGTTTCCCAAGAATCGAATCTGGTCAAGCTCCTGCTTGCTTCCATTCTTGTGTTGGAAGAATCCGTTACTTGGGAGTTTTACTCTACGACGCAGATATGATTGATGAAATTGCAAAATTACCTGACAACGAATTGGTCGAAGCTCAAAGAAGAATGATTTTAGACCCGAATGACCCGGAAGTTATCAGAGCTGCAAGAGAAAACGGAGTTCACGATTCAGTTATCGAATCCGCTCAAAAATCTCCAATCTACAAATTCGTAAAAGAATGGGGAATTGCACTTCCACCTCACATCGAATACAGAACTTTACCAATGCTTTTCTACGTTCCACCAATGCTTCCTGTAATGACTTCGATGGACGGAGATGCGAAGAAAAATATGATTGAAGGAATGTTCCCTGATTTCGACAAAGCTCGTGCTCCTATGGAATTTTTGGCGAATCTTTTCTCAGCAGGAAACACAGGAGTTTTGAAATACACTTTGAAAAAACAAATGGCAATTAGACAATACAGAAGAGCTGTAACAGTCGGCGACATTACAATGGAAGCTGCTAAAAAAATGTTACTCGAAGCTGATTGTTCAGTTGAAGCCGCAGAAGAAATTTACAAATTGACAACACTTTGTACTTTTGACGACAGATTTGTAATTCCTCCTGCACATCGTGAAGAAGCGATTGAAATGATGAAAGACCCTCTCGAATACAAACAACAAGTTGGTTTTGGACTTCGTGAAGAACCAATGAGAGGTGCGTAAAATGTTGGACACAACTAAAATTTTTACAAATTTCTCTTTTCTTTTCACTTATCCTGAAACTCATTTTGACGAAATAATAAAACAAGTACTCAACGAATTAGTACTAGTAGGACAATCGGAAGTCGTGGAAACGTTAAATCGTTTGCACGACTTTTTTAAAAGTCCAAAGTTTTCAGATGTTGAAGAGACGTTCACGAGGACTTTTGATATGAATCCTGCCTGTTGTTTGGAAGTTGGTTGGCATTTATTCGGTGAAGATTACAAACGAGGTGAATTTCTTGTACTGATGAGACAATCTTTGGCAGAAGAAAGAATTCCTGAATCTACTGAATTACCTGACCATTTGAGTCATTGCCTACAACTTTTAGCAAAATTGGAAGATGAAGATGGATATGAATTTGCAAGAGTTTTTATTCTTCCGGCTTTAGAGAAGATTCAACACGGTTGCAAAGACAAAGTAACAAATCCTTACACACAACTAGTTGACGCATTGATGGTTTTATTAAAATCAGTTTATGAGATAAAAGAGATTCCTTCGTCTTCTCCAAAGCACACTGATCCAAAATTAAATTTTCAAGAAAGTTTTCACCTTCAAAATACTGGAAACGGTGTTTTGAACAATCATTCGGAAAAAATGCTATGAATGAAAATACCTTTTTCGACTACTTAAACCTCTTTTGGTTTACAATTTTGCCTTACGTTGCATTGTTTACATTTTTCATTGCAACAATTCAACGTTATCGTGGAGAGGCTTTTACTTACTCAAGTTTGTCCTCTCAGTTCTTAGAAAACAAAGTTCATTTTTGGGCAATGGTTCCTTTTCACTACGGAATTTTGACAGTTCTTTTTGGGCATTTAATTGGATTTTTGTGTCCTGCCGAATTGTTGGCTTGGAATAGCGAACCGATTCGACTTTATATTTTTGAAGTTACAGGTTTCATCGCAGCAATTTTTACTTTGGTCGGTTTGTTCAACATCATTATTAGACGAACTTCAAACGCCAGAATAAAAATGGTTACAACAACTGCTGACTGGGTTGTAATAGCAATCATAGTTTTTCAAGTTATCACGGGAGTTTACACAGCAGTTTTCCACAGTTGGGGAAGCTCTTGGTTTGCATCTTCGATGGCTCCTTATCTTTGGTCAATCGTTCAGTTCAGCCCTGAAATCGCTTACGTAACACCTTTACCAATTATGGTAAAACTTCACATTATCAGTGCTTTTGTAATTGTTACACTTTTCCCATTTACAAGGTTGGTTCACGTTCTTGTTGTGCCGAATCCTTACCTCTGGCGAAAACCACAAGTTGTTCGTTGGTACTGGAACAGGAAAAAAATTCGTACTACAAGTTTCAAAATTGACAGAAAATAATTTACTAAATATTGAATTTAAAAATACGGATTAGTCCAGAGTTTGGTTATGCAAAAACCTGAATTACTTGATTTTAGTCAGCCGAGAATAAAGACTCTACATTATACTTGGATTGCATTTTTTATAACATTTTACGTTTGGTTTAACTTAGCTCCGTTAGCTACAACAATGCTGAAAAGTATGAATTGGCTAACGAAGGAACACATCAAAATTTTACTCATTTGTAACGTTGCTCTAACGATTCCTGCAAGGATTGCTGTTGGTGCAATGATTGACCGTTACGGACCAAAGGTCGTTTTTTCCGGTCTGATGATTATTATGGCAATTCCTGCTTTTGTCTTCGCATTTGGCGATAATTTTATGCAATTGATGATTTCAAGATTAATTCTTGGAAGTATCGGAGCGGGATTTGTAATCGGGATTAAAATGGTTGCAAACTGGTTCCCGCCAAAAATGATTGGACGAGCAGAAGGATTTTATGCTGGTTGGGGAAACTTTGGTTCAGCTTGGGCAGCAATGACTCTTCCTTGGATTGCAATTACAGTTTGTAAAGAATGGCTTGGACTCGGTGAAGACAGTTGGCGTTGGGCATTATTCATTAACGGAGCAGTTTCTTTAATTTATGGAATCGCTTACTACTTTCTTGTAGATGATATGCCGGAAGGTAAAAAGTTTGAGGGAACTAAAAAAGCCGGTCCGATGACAGTTACCTCTTACAAAGATCTTGTCCAATACGTGATTTGGTCTATTCCATTAATTGGAGCAATGATTGTTTTGGCTTGGAGACTTTCGACTGTAAAAGTGAACGGAACTCCAATAATTGACGAAACAATTCTTTACATCACTTACGGTGTCTTAGGGCTTTTCTTAGTCGGACACATTGTAAAAGTTTTACAAGTAAATTTGCCATACCTAAAAGCTGGAGTTCCTGAAAATGAAAAATATAATTGGGGAAGTGTAGCCGCTTTAAACAGTACTTACTTTGCAAATTTTGGCTCGGAACTCGCAGTTGTTTCGATGCTTCCAATGTTCTTTGAAAGCACTTTCAGTAGTCTTCAAGATGCAAGTGGAAATTACATAATGACAGCAACAATGGCTGGACTAATCGCAGCTTCTTTTGCTTTTGTAAATCTTTTTGCACGTCCTCTTGGCGGATTGCTTTCTGACAAAATGAAAAACAGAAAACGAACAATGCTATTTTATATGCTCGGAATTGCAATCGGATTTTTCTGTATGGCAAATATCGGACAGTACGGAAATATTACTCCCGAAGGTGTCCAAGAAATTATTCCAATGTTTGACGGAATGTGGTGGCTTGGAGTTTCTGTTGTGATAACTGTAATTTGTTCAATTTTTGTTCAAGGAGCAGAAGGTGCAACTTTCGCTGTGATTCCATTGATTAACAAAAAAATGACAGGGCAAATTGCGGGAATGGCTGGAGCTTACGGAAATGTTGGAGCAGTTTGTTACTTGGTGTTATTCTCACTTGTTGATGCAAGGACTTTCTTCTTCATCACAGCTACTGGAGCTTTTATCAGCTTTCTTTTCTGCTGGTTTATGCTTGAAGAACCAAAAGACTCTTTCGCTGACGAATAAAATTTTAGACCTGAAAGGTTTTCAAAACCTTTCAGGTCTTTTACAAAACAAAAATTTTGAAAATACAAATCAAAATCGGAGATAAAATAGATGACTGACCTTACAAAATGGAATCCCGAAGACGCAGTTTTTTGGGAGAAAGAGGGCAAGTCGATAGCTACACGGAATTTATGGATTTCGATACCAAGTTTATTAGTTGGATTTGCTGTATGGTTAATGTGGGGAATCATTACCGTTCAGATGAAAAATATGGGTTTTACTTTTGGTAAATCACCTGAAGAAGCAATGGGATTGTTGTTCATTCTTTCATCGGTTGCAGGTCTTACAGGAGCAACTTTAAGAATTCCAAGTTCATTTTTTATTCGGTTAGCTGGCGGAAGAAACACGATTTTTTTAACAACTGCTTTTCTAATGATTCCGTCAATCGGAACTGCAATAGGTTTGCAAGACCCGAATACTTCATTTGAATTTTTTGTTGTGATGGCATTTCTTTCAGGTTTAGGAGGTGGAAACTTTGCCTCTTCAATGAGTAACATCAGTTTCTTTTATCCCAAAAAATCTCAAGGTTACGCTCTCGGAATGAATGCAGGTTTGGGGAATTTCGGTGTTACAACAATGCAAATCCTAATTCCGCTTGTAATGACAATTCCAATGCTTGGTGCTTTGAGCGGTGAACCGATGATTTTGAAAAGTAGTAGCGGAACGATTTTTAAACAAATTGCGGCAGGTTCACAAACTTGGCTTCCAAATGCTGGTTGGGTTTGGATGCTTTGGCTCATTCCATTGGCATTTTTCGGTTGGTTCAAAATGAACAACATCAAAACGGAAAATGTTACACCGAACTTAAAGAACCCACTTGTTTCTTTTGGAAGAATTACTTGGCTTTTGATAATCGGATTCATTACTGCGGCAATTGGACTTTACTTCATTTTAGAATTTAAATCTTTGACTTGGGTGAAATGGATTGCCTTACCTGTTGTCATTTTCCTGACTGTTTTTCTGATGAAAGTTCTTTCACCTGGTGAAATTAAAGCAAACCTTGAACGTCAGTACAAGATTTTCAATAACAAACACACTTGGATAATGACAATCATTTACACAATGACTTTTGGTTCATTCATTGGATTTGCTGCTGCGGTTGGACTTGCAATAAAATTCATCTTTGGTGTTCAACACGTAATGGTTGATGGAGTGATGACTCACAATTTGCCAAATCCTGACGGACCTGCAACTTTTATGTACGTTTGGGTTGGAGCTTTCGTTGGTGCTTTGATTCGTCCAATCGGTGGAAAAATCGCTGATAAAGTCGGTGGTGCAATTGTAACACAAGTTGTCGCGATTGTAATGGTTTTGGCTTCGATTGGAGTTGGTTACTACTCTGCTTTGGCTTACCAATCTGCAACTCCACAAGACCATTTTATGCCATTTTTCGTACTCATCGTGATTCTTTTTGCCGCAACTGGAATTGGGAATGGCTCGACTTTTAGAACAATCTCAATGGTTTTTAATGTTGAGCAAGCTGGACCTGTTTTGGGTTGGACTTCTGCTGTTGCCGCTTACGGAGCATTTTTGATTCCGAAAGTTATCGGTGAGCAAATGAAAGCTACAACTCCCGAAGTTGCGATGTATGGATTTGCAGTGTTTTATGCAGTTTGTGCTGTTTTGAATTGGTGGTATTACTTAGGTCCAAAAGCCGAATACAAAAATCCGTAGTTTTTTACAGGAGCACAGTCTTTAGGCTGTTAGTAAATTGAAAATGCTCCTAAGAATTTTTGTTTTTACAGTAAAAAATTAGTTTTAGGAATAAAGTGTAAAATTATGACAAACAAAAATATAACAATCATCATTTTAATTGCGTTGATAATGGGTACTTTGATTTATGCACAAAGTATTGACATAAATTTGCCTGACAACAATCAAGGTTATGCACCAAAACAACCAATTAATTTCTCACACAGATTGCACGCTGGCGATTTACAACTTGATTGTCTTTATTGCCACACAGGAGCTGATAAAAGTCGGCACGCAGGAGTTCCGCCTGCAAGTGTTTGTATGAATTGCCACAATTTTGTAACTGCTCCTTGGGATATGGTTCAACTTGAAGAAGAAAATGCTAAAAAAGAGAATCGAGACCTTCAAATCCCTGTTTCAGATGAGTTAGCAAAACTTTACGCAGCTGTTGGTTTTAACACCGAGAAAATGAAATACGACGAAAGTCTTACCAAAAAGCCAATCGAATGGAATCGCGTTCACAACATTCCTGCTTACGTTTATTTCGACCACAGAAGACACGTAAATGCAGAAGTTTCTTGTCAACAATGTCACGGAGCTGTTGAAACTATGGAAACTCTTTCACAAGAAAGCGACCTTTCGATGGGTTGGTGTGTGAATTGTCACAGAGACGTTAATTCAGGTAAACTTTCAGATTTAGTAGGCAAAAATGCTTCTACAAATTGTGCAGGTTGCCATTACTAAACAGTGAACAATGAACAGTTAACAGTGAACAGTAAAGAGAATTTGGCTTTGCCAAATTTCAAAATTGTAGGGTAAACTTGTTTGTTTGCTCAAAAAAAATAGGACGAACAAAAAATACGAAAACAATGAAAAGTGAACAGTTAAATATTTCGCTTCGCTCAAAATTAGGAAATTGCGGTGCTACGATTTCCTGTCGTAGTAACGCTTAATTTTCAGGAACAAAGTTTGCGAGTTGCACGCTTTTTGCGGGCTTCACGCTTTTCGTTTTTAAAAATGATTAATTATTGGAACTAAAATGTCAGAAAAAAATACTAAAAAATATTGGAAAGGTGTTGAAGAACGAGAATTCACGCCTGAATTTGCACAAACCTTAGAAAGCGAATTTCCTGCCAAACCAGAAGAAATTGAAGATTTTTTGACCTCTCCAAAGCCTAAAACTTCAAGGCGGTCATTTTTGAAAATTGCAGGATTTTCCGTTGCAGGTTCAATGATTGCTTCTTGCGTTGGCGGTTCGATTGAAAAGTCAATTCCTGTTCTCATCAAACCCGAAGAAATCACTCCCGGAAAGGCTTACTGGTACGCAACGACTTGTGCAGGTTGCAGTGCTTCTTGCGGAATTTTGACAAAAAACCGTGATGGAAGACCAATAAAAGTCGAAGGAAATCCACAACATCTTTTGTCAAAAGGCGGAGTTTGTGCAGTCGGTCAAGCAATGGTTTTAGGGCTTTACGACACACATCGTTTGCAAAAACCAAAAGCTAACGGACAAGACACAAGCTCAATGGAAATTGACAGTGCAATTACTTCAAAATTAGCTGGAATTAACGACAACGTTTACTTCTTAACAGGAACTTTGTCGAGTCCAAGCACCAAAGCAACAATCCAAAAATTCCTTAGCAAGTATCCAAACTCGAAACACATCGAATACGATGCTGTTTCTTACTCAGCAATTTTAGATTCACACGAAATAAATTTTGGACAACGAGTTCTTCCTCACTACAATTTTGACAAAGCTGACGTGATTGTCAGTTTTGACGCAGATTTTCTTGGAACTTGGATTTCACCTGTGGAATTTACAAAAGCTTACACAAGCGGTCGAAAACTCGAAGGGAAATCTCCAAAAATTAACAAGCATTTCCAATTAGAAGGAAGAATGTCAGTTTCGGGTGCAAATGCAGACCGAAGAATTAAAGCTACACGAGAAGAAGAAGTAGCGATTCTTTTGGCGATTGCAAATAAAATTGCACAAAGAAGCGGCTCGGAATTTCCAAGTTGGCAAGGTAAAAATGCAGATTCAAAAGTTGTTAATGAAATCGTTGACAGTCTTTGGAGTGCAAAAGGAAAAAGCCTTGTGATTAGTGGAATCAACGATGTTAATGTTCAAAATGTCGTGAATTTCATTAATGAAAAATTAGGAAATTACGGTCAAACTCTTGACATCGAAAATGCTTCAAAACAGTGGAATGGAAACGATTCAGACGTTAAAGAATTAATCGGAAAAATGAAAAACGGTCAAGTGAACGCTCTTTTTGTAGCTGACTCAAACCCTGCTTACAGTTTGCCAAATTCAGAAGAATTTAAAACTCTTTTTTCAAAAGTTCCTCTGACAGTTTCTTTCGCAGAACACATTGACGAAACTTCAAGTTTGGCAAAATTCATAATTTCCACACCTCATTTCTTGGAATCTTGGAACGACACAGAAGTTGTTTCGGGAATGATGAGTGTTACACAACCGACTGTTCCTGCTACAAAAGAAAATCGAACAGTTCGCCAAACTCTAAGCACTTGGCTCGGCGAATCAACAGACGACCTTAAAATTTTGCAAAATTATTGGCAAGAAAATATTTTCTCAAGAGCAGAAGGACTTTCAACTTTCCAAACATTTTGGGATAATTCGGTTCACGACGGTTTTGTAAAAATCAAGCCTCAAGAACCAGTAGAATTTACAGAATTTGCGTTAGGGCAAAATGCACCAAAGGTTCAATCTGTTTCAGGAGATTCTTATGAATTAGTGCTTTACCAAAAAGCAGCAATGCTTGACGGAAAACACGCTCAAAATGCTTGGCTTCAAGAATTATCTGACCCTGTAACAAAAGCAGTATGGGATAATTACGTTTGTCTTTCACAAAAAACTGCCGAAAAATTTGGCGTTGTGAATGGCGATGTCTTGAAAGTTGATTCTGACGGAGTAACTGTAAACTTAATGGCACAAATTCAGCCCGGACAACACGACAATGTTGTTGCGATTGCAGTTGGTTACGGAAGAATGGGAACAGAAAGATTTGCCAAAATCGGTCCAAAATGGATTGAAGGAAAAGGCACTTTGGAAGAGGGCAAAAAAGTCGGTAAAAATGCTTACCACTTCACACAACAAAAAGCAAAAAATATTTCATTTAGCAATAAAGTTCAGCTTTCAAAAACAGGTGAACACAGAGATTTGGCTTTGACCCAAACTCACCACACAATTACTGAACCCGAAAAATTTGGCGGAGAAAGAAGAAATATGGTTCGTGAGACGACTCTTGCGAGTTACATCAAAGATCCTTCTTCCGGAAATCATCGTCCACATATGACACCTGAACTTTGGGAACAAGATTTCAAATACGAAGGTCATCATTGGGCAATGTCAATTGATTTGGGAAAATGCACTGGCTGTTCGGCTTGTGTAATTTCTTGTCAAGCTGAAAACAACATTCCAGTCGTTGGAAAAGATGAAGTTTTCCGTCGTCGTGAAATGCAGTGGATGAGAATTGACAGATATTATTCAGGTGATGACGGTGATGTTGATACTTTGCACCAACCTGTAATGTGTCAACATTGCGACCACGCTCCTTGTGAAGGTGTTTGTCCTGTTTTGGCGACAGTTCACAGCGACGAAGGTTTGAACCAACAAATTTACAACCGTTGTGTCGGAACTCGTTACTGTGCAAACAACTGTCCTTACAAAGTCCGTCGTTTCAATTGGTTCGATTATTGGAATCAAGGAGAAAAGGAAAACTTGGTCCTGAATCCTGACATTACAACTCGTTCTCGTGGAGTTATGGAAAAATGCTCAATGTGTGTTCAGAGAATTCAAGAAGCAAAAACGGAAGCGAAAAGATTGAACAAACCGCTTGCTGACGGGGACATTCAACTTGCTTGTCAACAATCTTGCCCGGCAGATGCAATTGTTTTCGGAGATGTAAATGACAAGGAAAGTGTAGTTTCAAAAGCAATTGCTGATGCTCGTAATTACACAATGCTTGAAGAAATGAACTTCAGAACAGGAGTTAGCTACTTAACCAAAGTTCGTAACCGTGGCGAAATTTCTGACGACAAACACGGACACTAAGGGTAAAAAATTAAATTAGCGGAGATTTTAAATAAAAATGTCAACTCATTATTCCACACTTAGAAAGCCCATCATTGAAGGGAATAAAAGTCTAAACCAAGTTACCGAAGATGTTGCACGACCTTTAGAAAGAAAAGCAACACCACTTTGGTGGGTTGCGTTTCTGATTTCATTTTCCGTTTTGATGGTTGGAGTCGTTGCTGTTGTCTATCAGATTAAAACAGGAATTGGAACTTGGGGACTTAACAAAACAGTCGGTTGGGCTTTTGACATCACCAACTTTGTGTTTTGGGTCGGAATTGGACACGCAGGAACTTTGATTTCAGCGATTTTATTTCTCTTTCGGCAACGTTGGAGAACTTCAATTAACCGTTCTGCAGAAGCGATGACGATTTTTGCGGTAATGTGTGCAGGAATTTTCCCGATAATTCATATGGGAAGACCTTGGCTGTTTTATTGGATTGCTCCTTATTTCAACTTTCGTGGTCCTTTGTGGGTGAATTTCCGTTCGCCTTTGCTTTGGGATTTCTTTGCGATTAGTACTTATTTCACAATTTCTTTTGTCTTTTGGTACATCGGATTAATTCCTGACTTAGCGACAATGAGAGACCGTGCAACTTCTAAAGTTAAAAAAGCAATTTACAGATTCACAAGCTTTGGCTGGAACGGTTCGGTTCGGACTTGGAATCGTTACGAAACAGTTTATATGCTTCTTGCGGCATTGGCGACTCCTTTGGTTGTTTCTGTTCACACAATCGTTAGTATGGACTTTGCAACTTCTGTGATTCCCGGTTGGCACACAACAATTTTCCCACCTTACTTTGTTGCAGGAGCTATTTTTAGCGGTTTTGCAATGGTGTTGACTTTGATGATTATTGCCCGAAAAGTTATGAATTACGAAGAATACATCACAGTTGACCACATCGAGAAAATGTGTAAAGTGATTATCGCAACAGGTGGAATTGTTGGTTTAGCTTATGCAACAGAAATGTTTATGGCTTGGTACTCAGTTAATCATTACGAAAGATTTGCTTTTATGAATCGTGCAATAGGACCTTTTGCTTGGGCTTATTGGACAATGGTTACTTGTAACGTGATTTTACCACAGTTGCTTTGGTTCAAAAAATTACGCCGAAGTATTCCTTTTGTATTTTTAATGACAATCATTGTAAATATTGGAATGTGGTTCGAGCGTTTTGTAATTATTGTTACTTCGATTCACCGCGATTTCTTGCCTTCAAGTTGGGCAGATTATTCACCGTCAATTATTGAAATTACAACTTTTATCGGAAGTTTTGGACTATTCTTTACGGCATTTTTACTTTTTGCACGTTTTGTTCCTTTCATCGCAATCGGCGAAGTAAAAGGTGTTTTGAGTTATGGTAAGCAACGCAAACACGAACCCGAAAAAGAAGTTGAAACCGTAAAAATCCTTGAACCTAAACTTGAAGTTGTGGAGGACTAAAAAATGGATTCTCAATTATTTTTAGGTGTATTTACAGACGAACACGACATTTTAGAAGCTACGAAAGCTACTAACAAAGCAGGTTACACAATTCACGATGTTTACACTCCTTATGCAGTTCACGGACTTGAAAGTGCAATGGGTTTGAAGCCGAGCAGACTGACTTACGTTTGCTTGATTTTTGGACTTATTGGTTTGTCGCTTGGAGTTTATGCTCAGTTTTGGATTGGCTCAATTGATTGGCCCCTAAACATTGGTGGAAAACCTTTTAATTCTTTACCTGCTTACTTACCTGTAATTTTTGAATTGACAGTTTTAATTGCCGGATTGGGAGTTGTTTTCTCAATGTTTTTCCGCACGAAACTTCGTCCCGGAGGGAAAAACTTTATGCCTGATTTAGGTGTAACAAACGACAGATTTGTTATTGCTTTGGAGCAAAAAGACACTTCGTTCAATCCTGAAACGGTAACAAAACTTTGGGAAAAATTCAATGTCCTTGAAGCTCGAAAATGCGAGGAGGTTACAAATTGAAAAAGTTAATAGTTTTAGCGTTAATCGTAATCGGGATACTTTTTGTTCTTGAGCAAATTCTTGGCAAAGACCCAAGCAAAAGAAGTTTGGAATTTATGCCTGATATGGTTTACTCAGTTGCTTACAGAGCAGAATCACCGAATCCTCATTTTGAAAACGGAATCACTCAGCAAAATCCTGTTGAAGGCACAATTGCTCGTGGTTACAAACCTTACCACTACGAAAATTCCGTTGAAGACGCAGTTCGTGCCGGAGAAGAAATTTTCAGTCCTTTCAGCGAGGAAAATCCTGCGAACTTAAAACGCGGTAAAAAAATGTATCAAGTTTACTGTCAGGTTTGTCACGGAGCAGGAGGAGAAGGAAACGGAACAGTAACAAAACGCGGTTATCCTCCACCACCTTCTTTGCTTTTGAACAATGCGAAAAATATGAAAGACGGGCAACTTTATCACATCATCACAAAAGGTTACAAAAATATGCCTGCTTACAGTTCACAAGTTGAACGTCAAGACCGTTGGCAAATTGTTTCTTACATAAGAAAATTGCAGGAGGTCAAAAATGATTAGTTCAGTTTCAAATTTTAAAATTCTACCAAAAATTACTCGATTTGTAGCAATTTTGGGACTTTTGGGATTAGTAACTTTTATTTGCGGACTTTTCTTCGCACCTCAAAGAATCTGGGCAAATTTCCTAATTAATTTTTTCTACTTCACAGGACTTGGCGTTGGAGCAGGATTTTTAATTGCTATTCAATACGTTGCAAACGCAGGTTGGGGAATTGCGATTCGGAGAATTCCTGAAGCGATTACTTCCACTTTACCTTTTGCAGCAGTTGGCGGATTAGTTCTGATTTTTGGAATTCACACGCTTTACGAATGGAGTCACGAAGCAGTGGTTGCACAAGATACAATTTTATTGGAAAAAAGTGTTTGGATGAACGAGCCTTTGTTCATTGCAAGAATTATCGGCTACTTTGTTGTTTGGATTCTACTTTGCAAATTCCTTGTCAAAAATTCTGTCAAACAAGACGAAGACGGCGATGTGAAATACACAAAACGAAACGTCAGAAATTCGGTATTTTTCTTAATTCTCGGAATTTACACCTTTTGTTTGGCAAGCATTGATTGGATAATGTCTTTACAACCACATTGGTACAGCACGATTTTTGGTTGGTTAAATTTGGCAAGTGTTTTTGAAAGTGCGATTGCGGCGACAGTGATTGTGGTTGTAATTTTGAGACACATCGGTTACAAGCAAATTTTTAAAACTGTGCATTTGCACGAACTCGGTAAATTGATGATGGCATTTTGTTTCTTTTGGGTTTATATGTGGGTTTCACAACATATGTTGATTTGGTATTCCAACATTCCGGAAGAAACTTCTTACTATATTTTTAGGCACTTTGGCGGTTGGGGTTCAGTCTCATTCGTGAATTTAGCTCTAAATTGGTTAGTTCCATTCTTAATGCTTTTACCACGAAAAACTAAAGAAAATGACAAAGTGATGTTCCAAGCAGCAATAATTTTGCTCATCGGACATTGGGTTGATTTATACATTATGATTATGCCTTCACAATTTGGAGCAGAACCAATGTTAGGAATTTGGGAAATTGGACCATTTATAGGAATGATTTCAGGATTTTTCTGGTTGGTTTTCAAATCGCTCACAAAACACAATTTGATTCCGACAAGAGACCCTTACTTAGTCGAAAGTTTGCCTGAATTCGAGGCTACAAAAAGTTAAAATTCTTTACTACCAATCCTTTAGTAAAAGCCATAAAAAATCTTAATTGATTCTTTTATGGCTTTTTTATTAACCTCTAATAATTTTTTTGTGTTCTTCGTGAACGAAAAGGTACATTTTGCATCAAGTGAGATTGAAAAGAAAACATAAATTGAATGGCTTCGAAAACTGCAAGTAGCTTAAAATATTCGGTTTATGTAAAATTATTTTGTGATTGAAATCAATTTCTAAATTTTTGGCACAAAATTTACTCAATAACAAAAATGAAAAGAAAAGATTAACGAATGAATCCAAAGAAGAACCTATTAAAAATGAAAAGATTAATTTACATCGCACCTTTATTTTTATTTTCTGCTTGTGCAGACGAGTTGGACAGCACAAATAAAATTTTGACTCCAACAATTACTTCACCTGCTGCTTTTGCAAACGTTTCAGGAGAAGTTACTGTTAAAACTTTAGTAACTCCCGAAGACCAATTTTCCTCACTTGAGCTGCTTCTTGATGGAGAAACAGTTGCAACCCTTACTGAAAATCCAGCAAGTTTTGCTTGGCAAACTGACGGTTTAACAGATGCTCACACAATTCTTGCGATTGCAAAAAATAAAGACGGTGATTCCTACCAATCTGAAAAAGTAACAGTTTACATTGAGGAGGAATCGGAAGACAATATTAACCCATTTGTAAATATTACAAGTCCTGCAAGTTTTGTTACGATTGACGGAGACGTAACAATCTCAGCCACAGCACACGACGATTCAGGAATTGAAAGAGTAATTTTCTACACAAACGGTGATTCGTTAACAGAACTTACTTCCGAGCCTTACACTTATGTTTGGGATACAAATGGACTTTCGGGAACTTACTCGATTACAGCAAGAGCTTACGACACAAGTGGAAATTTCGCCGAAGCTTACCCTGCAAGTGTAACAGTGAATCCAAAAGATGAATTTGCTCCAACGGTTTACATCGCACAACCTGCAAATTTCGACAAAGTTGAAGGAATCGTGAAAATTGTTGCTTCTGCTTCCGATAACAAAGGTGTTGAAAATGTTGTTTTTTACATTGATTCAGATTCAGTTGGAGTTGACTCAGAAGCTCCTTACGAATATTCTTGGGACACAAACGGACTTTCGGGAACTTTTGCGATTTCGGCAAAAGCTACTGATTTGAGCGGGAATTTTAGTTTCGCTTATCCTGCTTCCGTTGAAATTGAAGAAGTAATTCCTTACGTCCAAATTCTTTCTCCTGCACAGTTTGAAATCTTAACAGGTCAGGCAAGCATTGTCAGTCAAATTGAAGAAATCGAATCAGTTGACAGTTTGAGATTTTTTGTTGACGGAGTTTTTACAGAAATTGCTTTTCAAAACTTAGAGACAATTAATTACAACACAAACTTAATACCTAACGGAAATCATACATTTTTGGTAAAGGTTTTTGCCGGTGAGCAAGTTCAAAATTCACAAGTCGTAACAGTAGTAATTCAGAACTAAAACAATGAAAAAGCTAATCTTAAATTTCTTGCTTCTTTTAGTTTGCAGTAGTGCAAATGCTCAAAGCAAATTTTCAACTGCGAGCTTCTACACTTTCGGAAATTTCTCAGGGGAAAACGAAGATTCTGACGAGTTTAGTCAGTACACAACTTTGTTTTTACCGAACTACACGACTTTGATTTTAGGTTACGATTTTCTAAAATATCCAAGTTACGAGCAAGACCATTTTGTTTTGAATTACAGAAGTTATTGGAAACAAAGAACAGCTTTCGGTTTGCACTACTTTCGAGTTGGTTCGCCAGAGACTCAGCTTGTTAATTCTTACGGTTTGAATTTCTGGCTCAAAGAAAAATATTTTGCAGAATTTGATTACTCTTACTACGACGAACCTACACGAAATTTCAGCGTTTACCAAAGCACTTTAGGTTATAAATTTTGGTATGATTACTTCCCACACACTGTAAAATTGAACTTGCAAAAATCACCTTACAATTTACTTTCAAGTGTTACTTACAGCAGTTTTTACGAGATGAGTGGGTTTGGAATGAGTTGGGGTTTGTCTTACGGTAAAAAACAATTTTTCGTGGATTCGGAAACTTTACTCTTAGAAAACAATGAAGACTTAGAAAATTATTCTCTCAAGTTTCAGCCTTACTACAATTTTAAAAATAAATTAAAAATTAGCTATTCTTACAAATTCAAAAACTTTGATTCTTACAAAGTTCACTACAACACTTTTGGAGTTAAAATAACGTTATGAAAAGGCTTTTGACAACTCTGGTAATACTGCTAATCGCAGTTCCAATTTTCGCAGAAGAAATTTCTTTTGAGTACAAAAAAAACATTCCTACAAAAATCAAAATTGAAGGAAGAGCAGAGCAAACTTTTTGGATTGGAATTTCCTTTTACCCTTTCGGAGTGAAAGACGGATTGACGGAAGGTTTACACCTGTATCGCGAAGTGAAAACCGGAAAGTTCAATGAAACAATTGAAATCGACAAAAAATTTTACGGTGGAAGTTATGAAGTTGCTTTCTGGGGTAAGAAACTTACTTCAAAGGATTGTAAAAATGACGACTGCAAGTATTGGGTCAAAAAGCGTGGATTTTATTTTGACCAATTGAACTTTTACAAAACAGGTTACTTCAACGGTTACTAATTTTTCGAAATAAATTTTCATTTAAACTTGAATAAAAAATTTAAAACTCAATTTTGAATTTTGAAATTGAAACACACCAATCGTACGTAAAAAATATAAAAATAGAATAAAGGAACTAAAAAATGGAATCTCACGAAATCAGTCAACGCAATTTTGACGAAGATTTTACAATCAGTCCAAACGGCTTTTTATTCGATCACGTTTCAGGTCTGACTTACACTTTAAACAAAACTTCACTTTTTATTATCCGAAGAATTGCAGAAGGCAAGTCAGCTTTAGAAATTGTTGATGGAATCGCTGATAAATTTGATGTTAGCCACGAAAGAGCTAATTCGGATTTACAAGAGTTCATCACTCAATCCAAAGAATTTGGAGTACTCTAAAATGGCTAATTTAAACGTAGCAATTACAGGACTTCAAGCTGCAGATTCGCCAGCTCCAGGAGTTCCTGTTGCAAGGTCAATTTTACACGAAGGAAAATGGGACGGGAAAATTATCGGGCTTGGTTACGATTCTTTCGACACAGGGATTTATGACGAAGGAATTTGGGACGAAGCTTACTTGATTCCTTATCCGTCAGAAGGTGAATTTAACGTTCTCGCTAGAATCCGTGAAATCCACAAAATTACAAGGATTGATGTTTTAATTCCAACTCTTGACGCTGAACTCAATTGTTTTATGAAAATCCGTGAAGAACTTGAAGAACTTGGAATCAAAGTTTTACTGCCTTCTAACAAAAGCCTAAAAATGCGTTCAAAACCTTACTTAGCGAATTTTTGTGAAAAGTATGACATTCCATTTCCAAAGACAAAAGTCGTTTTTGACTATGCAGGTTTAAACCAAGCAATCAGCGAATTCGGTTATCCAATTGTTGTTAAAGGTGTTTTTTACGATGCTCATTTGGCTTACTCCGAATACGAAGCTCAAGGTTACTTCAACAAAATTTCTGCTGAATGGGGTTTTCCAATTGTAGTTCAAGAATTCATCAAAGGCGAAGAATACGACGTTTGTTGTCTCAATGATTATGACAAAAATATTATTGGCAAAGTTCCAATGCGAAAATTGAAAATCACTCCAAAAGGAAAAGCTTGGGCAGGAATTACAATCGCTGACAAGGAGCTTGCTGAACTCGCTGACAAAATTCTGGAAAGAATGGAATGGAACGGACCTTGCGAAATCGAACTTCTCAAAGCTGATAAAAACGGAAAATATTATATGATTGAAGTGAATCCTCGTTTTCCTGCTTGGATTTACCTTTCTGCTGGAGCAGGAACAAATCTTCCTCACACAGCAGTCCGAATAATTTCAGGAGAAAAAGTTGAACCAATGCCGACTTGCAAACCCGGAGTAATTTTTATGCGACACGCAACAGACATAATTGCTCCTCTTGAACACCTTGAAGCTCTCACAACTTTTGGTTCACTTGACTTTAACAAAAACGAAAAAAATAAGGAATAAATAAAATGGCAACTCAAAAAGAATATTATGAAAAGCCCGTAATTTTACGTCACACAGTTGGGCTTACAAATAAATTTGGTAGAAACCCTGCAACAACTCCAATGAAAATGATAGACGGAGCTCACATCTCAAAATTAATTGAAGACCACGGTTCTCCACTTTACGTCGTTTCAGAGGCCACTTTGCGTAGAAAATACAGAGATTTAAAACGTGCTTTTGAGTCACGTTATCCAACTGTTCAGATTTCTTACTCTTTCAAGACTAACTACCTTTCTGCAATTTGTGCAACTTTGCAAGACGAAGGTGCTTTTGCGGAAGTCGTTTCATTTTTTGAATACGAAATTGCCCAAAGACTCAACTATTCAGGTCAAGACATAATTTTCAACGGACCTGACAAATCGAAAGAGCATTTGGAAGTTGCCGTTGACAGTGGTTCAATTATCAATGTTGACTCAATGGAAGAAATTGCTTTGCTCGAAGAAATTGCCAAAGAAAAAGGCAAAGTCATTGAAATTGGAATCCGTTTGAATATGGAATTGAATTATCCTCCTTGGAGTAGGTTCGGTTTTAATTACGAAAACGGGCAAGCTTTTGAAGCTGTGAAACGTGCAGAAATTAACGGATTACTAAAAGTTGTCGGTTTGATGACTCACGCAGGAACTTACGTTGATGACGCAACAATTTACCAAAAAATGGCGATTAAATACGTTGAATTCTACCAAGCAATTCACGAGAAACTTGGTGTAACTTTGAAAAATATTGACATTGGTGGTGGTTTTGCAACAATTAACACACTTCACCAATCTTGGCTTCCAGGAAGTCAAACTTGCCCAAGTTTTGATGATTACGCAGATGCAGTTTGTCCAATTTTATTAGCAGGTTTTGCAAGAATGGGTGTAACTCCTCCTAGACTTTTTATGGAACCGGGAAGAGCTTTAGTTGATGAAGCAATGCACTTAATTGCAACAGTAATTTCGGCAAAAAGACTTACAACAGGTGAAAAAGGTCTCGTTGTTGACGCAGGTGTAAATTTACTTTCTTCAAACCAATGGTACCGATACGAATTTGCAGTTGCTCAAGAGTGTGGAACAATGGTTGAAAACACAAACGTTTTTGGAAACTTGTGTATGAACATTGATGTTTTGAGAAGTGCAGTTCCGCTTCCTGCTTTGCACAGAGGAGACAGAATTGTTGTAAAAAATGTTGGTGCTTACAACTTTTCACAAAGTTTGCAATTTATTCAGTTCAGACCTGCGATTGTAATGGTTAGGCTAAACGGAGATGTTGATTTAATTCGCAAACGCGAAGACACAGATTACCTTTTGAGACTTGAAGCTGTTCCTCAAGACCTAAAGAAATAAATATTGTTCTCTATAAAATGTGGGTATTCGGTTTTGTTCCGATTTACCTGCTTTTAATAATTTTATGAAAACCTCCATAGGTTTTTTTATTAGTTTGTGTAGCTTCTAAATAAAGCTCCTAAAGTTACACAAACTAATTTTGTTAAATGAAAATCACCTACTTTCTAATTTTAACTTTTGTAGCAATTTTTATGAACTCTTGTGAAGATTACGGAAATAATTGTGCAGTTTACGATTTCCCACTTTGTTCGGAAAGTAGTGGTACAATCCTCACCAAAGCCGAATTCTTCGCACAACTTCCGTCTGAAAAAATTCTTTCGTTTTCAGATGAAAATTGCAAACACCAACTTGTTCACCCTGACGTTTTATTTTTTGAAAACAGAGATTTTGGAAAGCAATTTTTTATGGCTGTAACTCCTTATCCGAAAAGTCAAGATTTCTACGAAAATCCTGTTTTTCTCGCAAGCGACAATGGCGTTGATTTTTGTGAACTCGAAGAAGGAATGAACCCTTTAGCAAGAGCTCCTTTTGGTGGTTACAACAACGACACTGATTTGAGTTTTGACGAAGAGAGTAGAGAGTTCAGAATTTTTTATCAAGAAACAGACATTTCAGATTCTCAAAAAGTCGTTCTTCTCAGAAGTAAAAATGGTTTTGATTGGCAAAGACAAGAAGTTTTTCACTTGGATTTATCGAGTCCAAATGAAGACCTTTTTTCACTTTCGCCGACTTTAGTAAAAAAGGACAGTTTGAATTATTTATTTGTCGTGAATGGAAGAGGGGAAAATTCGATTCAGTTTCTCACAAGTGAAAACGGACTTTCTTGGGACAAAAATAACAGAACTACAATTCAAATTAACAAACCTGAAAACTTCGACTTTTGGCACATTGACATTTTTCAAAACGACTCGACTTACTACTTGCTCACAAACGGATTTTTCGGAAGAGAAAATTTTACGAATCAAAACCTTTACATTGGAAGAAGCACAGATCTTTTGAATTGGGAATTAATCGAAGAACCGATTCTCAAAAATTCTAAGGATTTTTACAGTTCAGGTTACATTTACAGAAGTTCAGGAATTGTGAGCGGAGACAGTCTTGCGGTTTGGTTTTCTTACAGAACAGAAGAAAAGTTTGGAGTTTTTGGTAAGGCTTGGAGAGTTGGTTTAAAGAAATTTTCACTTTCGGAGATTTTTCCTAACTAATGAACGACAAAATCCAAAAAATTTGCCAAGAGAATCCTTACTTCGATTTTGCTGAAACCGTCTTTTCAACTTACGGAAAAATCCTCTTTTCAAACAGTTACGCTTCAAGTTTCTGTTTCCTTTTAGCTACTTTTTTCAATGTCAAAATCGGACTTTTCGCACTCTTGGGAAATGTCCTTGCTAATCTTTTTGCACAACTTCTTGGAGTGCACAAAGGTTACTTGAAAGCCGGAGTTTTTGGAATCAACGGAGTTTTTACAGGAATTGCAATTGCTCAAACTTTTATTCTTAGCACCAAAATGGCGTTAATTTTTGTGCTTACAATCTTTCTTCTTACAATTTTGGTAATCGTTTTTTTGAGGCTTTTTAAATATTGGGATTTTCCTGTTTTGACAGTGCCGTTTTTATTTGCTTTTTGGGCAATGAATCTTGGTTTCTTCCGTCTAAAATCCACTGAAGAGACAATTTCAGAAGTTGGAAGTTTGGTTACAATTCCTTACTTAAATGATATTTTTGAAGCATTTAGCTCGGCACTTTTTCAGCACAATTGGCTTTCAGGGATTTTGGTTTTAGTCGGAATATTTTTGGTTTCGAGAATCAATTTTTTCTACGCGATTTGGGGATTTATTCTGGGATTAGTTTTTTACTTCATCTTGAATGATTCACTTGACGGATTTCTCGCAACTTCAATTCCGCTAAATTCAATTCTTACCTCTCTTGCAGTTGGTGGTTTTTTTGTCGTTCACTCAAAAGAGAATTTCATTTTTACGACTTACATTGTTTTGGTTGCTTGTTTTTTGACGGGACTTTTCGATACTTTGCTTGGGATTTACGGAATTCCTGCTTACGTAGCTTCTTTTAATGCAACTGTAATTCTGGCACTTTTGGCACTCAAATCCGATTTGCTTCCTCAAAGGAAATTGAATATAATTTCAGTTCCACTTTACTTGATTGATAATCCTGAAGCTCATCAAAAATGGTGGCAGGAAGTGCTTGAATACGAGAAATCACAAAAGACAGTTTTGAGTTTGCCGTTTTGGGGAGAGTGGAAAGTTACACAAGCACATTTCGACAGTGAAACTCACAAAGGTCTTGACGGTTATGCTTTGGACTTTAAAATCGTGGATTTCGACGACAACACTTACCAAGGGCTTGGACTGAATTTGACAGATTACTACTGTTTCCAAAGACCTGTTTCAGCTCCTGCTGACGGAGTTATAGTTGCAGTTGAAAACGACATTGCAGACAATCCAATTGGCACAGTGAACAAAGTTAAAAATTGGGGAAATTACGTAATTATTGACCACGAAAACGGTGAGTTTAGTGAAATCAGTCATTTCTTTCAAGGTTCAATCAAAGTGGAAGAAGGCGACAAAGTAAAACGTGGAGAAATTCTCGGACTTTGCGGAAATTCAGGAAATTCACCTGAACCTCACATTCATTTCCAATTGCAAAAAGGCGACAAAGTCGGCAGTGAAACAATAGAAGGCAAATTCTCAAACTACATCGAAGACAAAGAAAAGATTGCCGAAGGGATTCCGACTAAGGGAAGTTTGGTGAAGAATGGGAGTGTGAGTTGAATTCAATAAAATTAATTTTTATTGGATTGGATATTTTATTCATTTCGTAAATTTAGAAATACACTTCTAATATTAGGTTTATTTTGAGCATTCGTTAATAAGTTTAGTTCTTCAATTCTAAATCTTACAGATATTTTACTAGTGTTAAAATAATTTGAAAGGTGTTCTACAGTTTTTTTGTAGTCTTTTTGATTAATAATTTGATTGTCTAAAAATATGTGTTCTGGATGTCTTTTTATCCCCATTTCTTTTCTAAAATTAATTAATTCTCTCAAAAATAAAGTTTTTGGTAGGAATAGAGAAATTGCAAATTTATTAGCCTGCCATTCTATCCAATTTTTATCATTTTCTAATTTGAATTTATCTGTAAAAAAATCATACTCCGAATCTTCAAAATCATTATAGACTTCTTGATTCATCTTAAGTCCATTGTGGAGGAAAAAATGACCTAATTCGTGTCCTAATACAAATGGAAACTGATTGGTTTCCTGAATTGAGTTATCAATAAAAACTTTATTTTTTTTAATATCATAATACCCTTTAATTTTCTTTCCATTAAGAGAGTTCAAGTTTTTAGTAAATTCAAATTTTAATTTGAATTCCTTTTTTAGGTATTCGATGAAGGAGCAAATTTCAATAGGAGAGGATAAATTATTATATTTTTCTAAAATGGACACTGCATGCGATTCTATTTGCTTAGTAGAAAGTTTTTTTAAACCAATTACTTTCTTAGCCCCTAATGTCTTTTTGATAAAACTTAAGAAAATTTCATCAATACTTTTCTTCGGGGCTAATTTTCTTTCTGCTCTATGAAGAATAATTGAGTGAGTGTCATCTTTGTAAACTTCAATTAACATCATTCCCCTATTTTTAGCAAAAGTAACACCACCGCTCTGAAATGAATTATCTGAAATCATTACACCTTTAACATTAACTCCTGCAACTTGTCGAATCTTTCCATAAAATTCTTCAACATCATCAACAGGAACTTTCTTGGAATTTGAACTTTTACACTCAATTAAGAAAAGTATTGTAAATCTTTTCGCATTTTTAGGCCATATTTCTATTGATAAATCAAAGATTATGTCTTTTTCTCTATCTTTTGAATAATAACCTTTCTTTTGAAATATTTTCGAATTATTTGGGGAAACTCCTAATTCAAAATCCTTGATTGCCTTTAAAATAAGTTTATAGGATTTATCCTCAAAATTATCACCAATTTTGACAGTATTCATTTAATTCCAATTAGTCTTTAATACTGAAATAAAATTTAACAATTAAAATCTTATCTTAAAATGAAATTTAGAAAAATTAATTTTTTTTAGGTATCTGTTTTTTGTTGTCTCAATCACGGATTTTTAAGGATTACTCGGATTCCACAGTTTTTTTGGTTCAGCAGTAAAAGTTAAGTTTTAATGCAAATCCAATCCGAGCAATCCGTGAAATCAGTTTAATCCGTGATTCTAATAATGAGAAAATTTACCTTAAAATACGATTTCCTTTTCGTATTTTTTTGTATCTTAAAGTTCAACCAAAAGAAAAGTAAACAAATGAAAAGTAAAATTTCCCACAGTTTTCAAGATGAAACACAAAAGGCTAAAGCACTCTGGTTTCAATCTTTAACCCTTGAAGAAAGAATGGACTATTTCGTTTGGATTACTGACTTAATTCTCCAAAACAATCCTGAAATTTTAGAAGTTAAAAATGCTCAACAAACTACAGGAAGTATTCAAATACTTTCAAAAGCATAATGTAAAATATGTTACAATTGGTGGAATTGCAGCTGTTTTACACGGAGTTCCAAGAGCAACTTTTGATTTGGATATTTTAATTGAGGCAACTCCTGAAAATGTTCAAAATCTTTTAGATGCTTTAATTGAAGCTAATTTTGGTACTGCAACTATGACAAATGTAGAAAATATTTTGAAAAATGAGATTACCGTCTTTCAAGATAAAGTTAGAATTGACGTTCAAACCTCAACTCCAGGTTTGACTTTTGAGATTGGTTGGAAGAATAAAAAAATTATGAAATACGGGAAACAAGAATTTTATGTCGTTTCTTTAGACGACTTGATTGATTCAAAGTCTGCTGCTAAAAGAAAAATTGATTTAGAAGATGTTCAATTATTGAAACAGAGAAAAGCGAAAAAATGATACGAAATCTGAGCGATTTTATCCAAATCCTTAAGCAAGAAAATGAAATTATTGAAATTCAATCTGAAGTTGACCCTTACCTCGAAATTGCCGAAATCCACAGAAGAGTAATTGCCGCAGAAGGTCCTGCTTTGCTTTTCACAAATGTAAAAGGAAGCAAATTTCCAGTTGTTACGAATCTCTTTGGAAATGACAAAAGAGTTAACTTGGCTTTTGGGAAAAAACCTTACGAATTCATCAAAAACGCTGCAAAACTTCCCGAAGAATTAATGCCTCCTTCTCCAAAGAAAATTTGGGAGAAAAAAGATTTTTTCCTCGATTTTCTCAAAGTCGGATTGAAAAATAAAAGTGACGGAGCAGTCAGACAAGTTAAAGTTTCGCCTCCAAAACTCACCGAACTTCCAATGCTCACAAGTTGGATTGAAGACGGCGGAGCTTTTGTTACTCTTCCTTTGGTTTACACCGAACATCCTGACAACAAAACTCACAATTTGGGAATGTACAGAATCCACCGTTACGACGATGAAACAACAGGAATTCATTGGCAAATCGGAAAAGGTGGCGGATTTCACTACCAAATCGCAGAATCAAGAAACCAAGCTCTTCCTGTAAATTTGACGATTGGTGGACCTCCTGCACTAATTTTAAGTGCAATTGCTCCTTTGCCCGAAAATGTTCCTGAACTAATTCTTAGCTCTTTGCTTCTTGGTGGAAAACTTGACCTTTGCAAAAATCCTAACGGAGGTTTGCCACTGATTTCAGAAGCTGAATTTGTCGCAGTCGGAAAAGTTCCACCTCACAAACGTCGCCCCGAAGGACCTTTTGGCGACCATTACGGTTATTATTCTTTGCAACACGATTATCCAGTTTTTGAAGTCGAAACTCTTTTCCACAAAAAGAATGCGATTTACCCTGCGACAGTTGTTGGTAAACCAAAACAAGAAGATTTTTTCATTGGCGATTACTTGCAAGAATTATTGAGTCCACTTTTTCCGATTGTAATGCCCGGAGTTTTGGACATTTGGTCTTATGGAGAAACAGGTTATCATTCTCTTAGCGGAACAGTTGTGAAAGAACGTTATCCGCGAGAAGGAATGATGAGTGCTTTTAGGATTTTGGGAGAAGGACAACTTTCACTCACAAAATTCCTTTTGGTAACGGACAAACCACAAGACTTAAAAGACTTCAAATCATTTTTTACATACATTTTGGCAAGAGCTGATTTTTCAAGAGATTTATTTATTTTTGATAACCTTTCAATGGACACACTCGACTACTCAGGACCGGAAGTGAACAAAGGAAGCAAAGGAATTTTGCTTGGCTTTGGTGAGCCGATTCGTAAACTTCCACAATCAATTCCTGCTCTGGAAAATCCAATTCGAGATGCAAAAGTTTACTGTCCGGGTTGTTTGGTTGTGGAAAGTCAAAGTTTTTCGGAAAATCCAAAACTACCTGAAGTCATTGCAAAACTTGAATTTCTGAAAGAATTTCCACTTGTTGTTTTGGTTGACTCGGCAGAAGAAGCGACTCGCACAACTTCAAGATTTTTGTGGACGGTTTTCACAAGGTTCGAGCCTGCTGCGGACATTTATGCAAATGATACAAAATTAGTCAGAAATTCAATCTCTTACACTCCTCCGATTGTCATTGACGCAAGGAAAAAGCCAAGCTACCCGAAAGAACTTTTCTGCGACGAAGGCACAGCAAAACTTGTGGACAAAAAGTGGAAAACTTACTTCCCAAGTGGAAAAGTCGAAATGGGAGAAAGCGATAGAGGACATCTCGATTACTAATTATTAATGTTTAATCAATAGTTCGGACATTTCTGATTTTTACGAAAATTTTGTTTTGGAGGCGCACCGCCGTGCGTCTATACGCAGTTTCTTTTTTTTGAAAAATGGAAAATCTTAAAAATGTTCGAACTATTGTTTAATGAATAATGATTAATATTCTCATAGAACGGTTTTCGTAATTCTATGAGTTGTTGAAAACACCTCTCAAATAAAATTGTTATCTCTTGATTTTGCACGATTTACGAATTGGTAAAATTCTTTTAAAGACTACCTTTCCCAAATTTTAAGGAAAATTTATTGGTACTCCTTTTGTAAGCTTTTAAATGTTAATTAGTTAACTTTTAAAAGCAGGAGGTTTCAGATGAAAAAACTCACACTTACTTTCTTGGTATTTATGCTTTTGTTTTTGGGGGTAAGTTGTAGTGATAATTCTGATGATACTAATCAAAACTCAGATTCACCAACTCTTGTGGAATTCAATAAACCGAAAGGTTTCCCAAATGTTGTTATTCCAGAAGATAACCCGCAGACAGTCGAAGGAATTAAGCTCGGAAGAATGCTTTACTACGACAGGATTCTTGACAAAGACAGTAGCAGAGCGTGTGCAAGTTGCCATTTACAAAATTTGTCTTTTAGCTCTCCTGGAGCAGGAAGAGATGTTATGGCTCACGTAAATATGGCTTGGCAAAGTCAATGGTTGTGGGATGGAAAAGTCGAAGGAACTCTTGAAGAAGTGATGATTTTTGAAGCTAAAGATTTTTTTGAAGCAAACTTAGACAGGCTAAGAAATCACCCAACTTATCCTGATTTGTTCGAAGATGCTTTTGGAACTGATAAAATTACTTACCAAGCTTGTGCAAATGCTTTAGCACAGTTTACTCGAACAATGGTTTCTTTCAATTCTAAATACGATAAGTTTTTGAGTGGTCAAGCTCAGTTTTCGGAATCCGAAGAACGAGGCTATGATTTGTTTTATTCTGAAAAAGGCGATTGTTTTCACTGTCACGGAAATGCACTTTTGACTGATAGAGTTTTTCATAACACAGGAGTTGATCCGGCTTTAATTGACATTGGTTTGGGTGCTGTAACAGGAAAAGTTGAAGATTTTGGAAAATTCAAAACTCCAACTTTAAGAAATATTGAAATGTCTGCACCTTATATGCACGACGGAAGATTTCAGACTTTGGAAGAAGTTTTGGATTTTTATAATGCAGGTGGAGGTTTTGGAACAAATGTTGACCCATTGATGAGACCACTTGGTTTGGACGAACAAGATAAATCAGACTTAATTGCTTTTTTGAAAACATTCACAGATTCAACATTTTTAACTAATCCTAAATTTGCAAACCCATTTGAAGAGTAGTATTTTGGTGTTTACTTTGAATATTTTTTTTAGCATTTTACAACTTCAATCTTATTAAAAGAGTTTACTTTGACGGGTAATAAAAATACATTTTTTTCTATTATTGCGATACTGGTTGCAGTCTTTGTACTTGGGGATTTTGTCTCAATGCCATTTCTGTTCAAGCAATGTCATTGTAATGAAAAAACTACTCCTCTGAAAAATTGCCCAACAGGAATTTCTAGTCTTTTACAAAACATTTTTCATTCAGGAGCAGTTCCAACTCTAGAGATTAATTTTAATCTTCCTATTGAATTAGAAGAAAAAATTCTCTCATTTCAGAAAGAATCTAAATTTTGTACGAATTTGATTCTTGCAAATCTTCACGAAAGAGCTCCTCCTTTTTTATCCTAAAATATAATTTCTCAAAATCTGTACGTATTACTCAAACTTGAAAACAAACTAATAAACTACGATTAGTCCGTACGAATCTCTCTATTTACAAAAAAAATGAAAACAAACTTTTGAATATGAAGGATAAGTGGTTTTTTCTGCTTGTCCTTTTGTGAAAAAGATTAAGTTTTCTAACTAAGAAAAACTCAAAAGAAGAAAAAGGATAAAAAATGTTTACTAAGAAAATGATTAAACTTTTAATTTTATTAGCTATCGGAACTTTCACTTTTATTTCTTGTGATGACGACGATGATGAGCATTCTCACGACGAGCAAGAAGCGGTCGGACTTAATTTGACTGTGAGCGATACAATTGCTGTTACTCAAGATGCTGACGGAAATGTTTCAGGTCATTTGATGACTCACGAAAATTCTGCAACAACTGTTTACCTAAAATTCATTGACAAAGATGGAGAAACTTTTATTCCTCATCTTGATGATGGATTTTCAGCACATTACGAAGTTGGCGATACAAACATTGCGATTGTTCACGATGTTTCTGGTGGAACAAGTCATAATCACGGTGACACAACAAGCACTTCTCATTGGGAATTTCACGTTCAAGGAAAAGCCGCAGGAATGACGACTCTCAAAGTCAGAATTCTCCACGAAGACCACACAAACTTTACTTCTGAATTCATAAATATTCACGTTCACGAAGCAAGTACTTCTGGTGGAACTCCAAGTAAAATGATTCTCAAAAATCATAGTGGAGCTGAACTTGCAACTACTAATGCAGATTCAACAACAGGAATGGTAATGGCAGAATTAAACACAATGACTCACATTTTTGTTAGCTTCCTTGATTCAGATGGAAATATGACAATGCCTGACACAACAAATCGTTTTGTTGAAGCTGAAGCTGCAGACGGTTCGATTGCAACAATTATGAATGCAGGAAACGATTCTGCTCCTTGGGAATTTATGGTAAATGGAGTTGCTGAAGGAATGACTACAATTAAATTGAAACTTGTTTTTTTGCACGAAGGACTTCACAGAGTCGAGGAAATTGTTGGAACTCCGATACAAGTTCACGTTCACACACCTTAATTTGAATTTTTATAGCTTAAGGGCGTTTGAGCATTTAACTAAAAAACAAAACTTTTAGAGAAGAAAATGAAATTACAAAACTTTTTAAACTCAACTTTAATCGTTGCTTTAGCTTCTGTAACTTTTGTGTCTTGTGGCGACGATGATGACGATGACAAAGCTACAACAGGAGATGTTACATTCTCAGTTGAGCATTTTGTGGGAAACGCAGCTTTAGAATTTGATTCACAAGATTACCCTTACACAAATGAATTTGGTAACGAATACAGAGTAACAAAACTTCTTTACTACCTTTCGGATTTCAAATTACACAACTCAACTGAAACGGTTGGTCGAGATAACAATTCAAGTTACCTTTACATTAACGCTAAAGATTCAACGGATTTTACTTACAAATTAGAAGAAGTTCCGAATGGCGAATACACTTCGGCAACTTTTTACTTCGGACTTGACGAAGACAAAGTTCCTTTTGGTGAACTTCCTGCAACTACTGAAAATATAAATATGGAATGGCCAACTCAAATTTTTGCTGGTGGAGGTTACCATTATATGAAATTTGAAGGAAAATTTATGGCTCCTGATACAATAAAAGGTTTTGCAACTCACGCTGGTCCGCATACAGCACAACAATATTTTTTCCAAATTACGCTTAACTTTACAAATCCAATTGTTGTAAACGGTGATGACAACGAAGTTAAAATCAAAGCTGATTTGAACAACTGGTACAAAAGTCCTAATACTTGGGATTTTAACAACTATACAAATGGAATAATGATGAACGCTGATGCTCAGATGAAGTTGATGCAAAATGGAAATGACGTTTTTAGCTTAGCTAACTAACAGGAAAAATTCATTGTGAAAAAAACTTTAGTTTTACTTTTACTTGGATTTTCGATTTTCGGTTGCGACGAGGGTTCCGACGATAAAATTATTGTCGAGAATCCTCTTCAAACGGTAAGAGAATTTGAGACTCCTCCAAGATTCCCAATTCCCAAAATTCCTGAAGACAACCCTTTGACAGAAGAAGGAATTGCTCTTGGGAGAATGCTTTTTTACGACCCGATTCTCTCGGCTGACAGTACTCAATCTTGCGGAAGTTGTCACGTTCAAGAGTTTGCTTTTACTGACAACGGAAGACGTTTTAGTGTTGGAATTGATAGCATTCAAGGAGACAGAAATTCAATGGCAGTAATTAACGTCGCTTGGATTGAAGATTTGTTTTGGGACGGAAGAGCAAAAGGCGTTGAAGAACAAGCTTTTGGACCTGTTGTGAATCCTGTTGAAATGCACGAAACTTGGGAAAATGCCGTTGCAAAATTAAAAAGACACGCGATTTATCCTGACCTTTTTACAAAAGCTTTCAGACAAGCGGAAGATGAGGTCATCGAAATTGACTCGGTTTTTGTTGTTAAAGCAATTGCCCAATTTGAAAGAACTTTGATTTCTTCAAATTCTAAGTACGACAAGTTTTTGAGAAATGAAATTGAATTCTCAGATTCTGAAAGACGAGGTTACGATTTGTTCTTTACTGAAAAAGCCGATTGTTTTCACTGTCACGGAAATGCACTTGGAACGGACAATGTTTTTCATAACAACGGAAGCGACCCAGCAGGAATTGACCCTGGACTTTTCAAGGTTACTGGAGATTTTAATGATTACGGAATGTTTCGGACACCAACTTTGAGAAACATTGATTTAACAGCTCCTTATATGCACAATGGAAGTTTTAATACTTTGGAAGAAGTTGTGAATCACTATAATTCTGGTGGTGGACTTTTTCAGCCAAACAAAGACCCTTTAATTAGACCGCTTGGACTTACGGAGCAAGACAGAGAGGATTTGGTAGTTTTTTTAAAAACTTTAACCGATTCAACTTTTATTACTAACCCAGATTTTGCAAACCCATTTTAATTTTAGAGGCAAGTTTAATTCTTGCCTTTTTTTATGCATTTAAATTAATGATTCTTTCTTCACCAATGTAGGGAACGGTATTGTCGTATTTTAAATTCTGAATTTTGGAAATGGTTTTAGCAATTCGTTCACCCGCATTCTCAATTTTCGCTAAATATCTGTCAACTTTTTCAGGAGAATTTTTGGAAATACTAAGAAGTTCAATGTTTCCTAAAAGCACAGTTAATGGTTGATTTAATTCGTGTGCAGTTGCTCCAGCAAGTTCGAGAAGTGCTTTTATTCTTTCTTCTTTAATTATTGTCTCTTGTTGTTTGAGAATCCTTGCATTTGCCCTTTTGAGTTCTTCGAGCAAATTATGCCTCTCAATTGCGTATTCCACAGAACGTCTAAGTGAATACCTGTCAATTTTTCCTTTGAGTAAGTAGTCTTGAGCTCCGTTTTGTACTGTTTTCATTGCTAATTTTGAATCTTCTACTCCACTTAAAACAATTATTGGAATGTTATGAGCGTTGTTAAAAACGGCTTGAAAAGTGCTATAACCTTCACTGTCTGAAAGAGTTAAATCTAAAACGATTAGTTCAAAAAAATCACTTTCCAAGTAATCTAGACCTTTTTCAAGCGTTTCTGCATTGATTAGTTCGAATTTTCGATTTTCGATTTCTCCAAGCATTGCTTTGAATAAAAGGAAATCTGCTTCGTGATCTTCAATGACAAGAATTCTGCTTTTATTGTTTTTAAGGTCTGTTAGCTTCATTTGCTTCTCCGCATCAATTTTTTTCATAACATATTGCTTAAGTAAGTAAATGCAGAAATTCTTTTAGAAATTTCCAAAAAATTAATTGAAAAAAGGGATTGTGAAAAAGAAGGTTGTTCCATCATTTGATTTAGGTTTATACCAAATCCTTCCGTTGTAAGATTCGACAATTTTTTTGCAAGTCGCAAGCCCAATTCCCGAACCCTTAAATTCAGTTCTCGTGTGAAGTCGTTTAAAGATTGTAAAAACTAATTCAGATTTTTCAGGCTGAATTCCAATTCCGTTGTCTTCGATTGCAAAAAGCCACTCATTAGTTTTTTCTTCAACAGAAATTTTTATTATTGGTGTCTTTTCGTTTGAGACAAATTTTATTGAGTTACTAATTAGGTTCTGGAACAAAGCGAAAATTTCATACTTGTTTGCTAAAATTGTAGGCATTTGGGAATAAGTTATTTTCGCTTTCCTTTGTTCGATTGTTGATTGCAAGTGTTGAAAAATTATTGCATCAAGTATTGAATTTAAATTAATGTTTTTTAGCTCTTTTTCACCAGTTCTAACTCTCGAATACTGTAAAAGACTCTCAATCATCTCTTGCATTCGATTTGAATTTTGTAAGCACAAATCAATAAATTGTAAAGAATCAGAGTCGAAATTATTTTTGTGCTTTCGCTCCAAAATTCCCAAAAAACCTGAGATAGTTCTTAAAGGTTCTTGCAAGTCGTGTGAAGCTGAGTAAGCGAATCTTTCCAAATCATCATTGCTTTTTTTCAAAGCGGAAGCATATTCACTCAGTTTACTTTCGTAATTCACTCTTTCTGTAACGTCTCTTGAAGAAGTAACTATATTTATAACTTGAGAGTTTTGGTCTAAAATAGGTTGTGAGTAAGTTTCAAACCAAATATGAGATTTGTCCTTTTTACGAAATCGGTAAACAATTAGAGAATGATTTTCCCCTTTAAGAATCTGTTCGTGAGATTCCTTTTGAATTCTTTCCTTGTCGTCTTCGTGAAAAAAGTCGTAAGGGTTTTTGCCAACTAATTCTTCTGGTCTGAATCCAAGAATTTCCTTACAAGAATGGCTTACGTAAACAAATTCTCCATTTGGTTTGTGCAAACAAATTAAATCATTAATATTTTCCGCTAAAAGTCTGTAACGTTCTTCGCTCTTCTGCAAAGACTCTTGAATAGTTTTGCGGTCTTGAATCTCTCGTTCCAAAATGGCATTTGTCAAATTCAGTTTATCAGACTTTACCAATAATTCCTTTTTGACTTTTATTGAGTTTGTTATGTCTGTAACAGAAACAAAAACTCTCGACCAATCATTTCTGAAAACTTCTGGAATGAATATTTTTAAACGAATGTGGAGCAAACGACCTTTTAAGTCTTTGTTTAGTGTTTCAGTTTCGAAAGTAGCTTCTCCGTTATGAAGAGTTACAATTTCTTCTAAAAAGGTTTTTAAAGACTCATTTGTAAAAAATTCTGAAAAGTTATTTAAAATTTCTTCCTTATTTCTTCCGTTATAAAGTTTCACTGTCTCTTCATTTATAGAAATAATTTTTATGAGATTAAGGCAAGAAGTCAATTTTGCTGGGTTTTGCTTGAAGTATTTTTTTATGTCAACAAGCCCTTGCTCAACTAAAGAATCAAGGTAGATTTTTAATTGTGAGAAATCTTGTTCCCATAAAGAATTAGGAGAGTTTTCAAAAAGCACTTCAAAATGAGATTTTCTTTTTATCAGTTTTTGCTGCGAAATAAATAGCGAATTTGTGTAACGTAAGATTCTCTCTAAATCTTCAGGATTTAAGTCTGAAGTTACTAAATAATCAGTTGCACCATTTGAAAGCATTTTTTTGCCATTTTGAGAACTCTTTACTAAAGCAATTATTGGAATTTTTAAGGCTTTGGCAAATTCTTGGATTTGAAAAAGGGAACTGACAAATGCAATTACAAATTTTTCTGACTTTCTTAGTAGGGTTGTCTCGTCGTAACTTTGGACACAAAAAATTTCTAAACCAAATTCATTACAATTTTGGAAAAGCGTTTTAAGTTGGAGAAGTTCATTTTCTTTTGGACTTACGACAAGAATTTTTAATTTTGGATTTTCCATTCTCGGTTTGCTACTTTTCTAAAGATTACATAAATTCTCAAACTAAATTTATGCTCCTGAAATTCCTAGTTTCTAAATAAAATTTTAAGTCAACACACAAATGAAGAAATATTTTCTAGTTTTTTACAGCGATAAACCAATCACGATTTTTGCTCCTTCAAAAGATGAGCTTTTCAGAAATTGTGTCGAACAACTTGCCGAGGAGTTGAAGTGCTTTAAAGTAGTTTCATTTTTTCCTAACGAGGTTGGAGACACAGTAGGAGAAATTACCGATTACTTAGAAATTGATTCTTGTGGAAACAAAACAATTGCTTTTTACCCAAGACATAACATTTCTGAAAATCCGCCTGAACGACAGATATTTTTAGACCCAAAAGAAGCAGCATCTTTTTATGTTGAAAAATATTTCCAATCTAAAGCCTTCGAGTTTGAGGAAAATGAAAATGTTTAAGTTAGGAGTAACAGGTGGAATCGGTTCTGGAAAATCAACCGTTACGAAAATCTTAGTAGAAAATTATAATGCTTACGAATTTGAAGCTGATATCGTTGCAAAGAAAATAGTTGCTGAAAATGAGCAACTTAAAGAAGAGTTTAAACAAACTTTTGGAAGCCGATTCTTCGATGAACTTGGAAATTTGAAGCGAAGAGAATTTGCAGAATTTGTTTTTTCAGACAAAGAAAGAACGAGGAAACTAAATTCTTTAGTTCACCCAAAAGTCAAAGAAGCTGCTACGGAGCATTTTCAAAAAGCTAAAGACGAAGGTCGCAGTTTCTTTGTTCACAACGCACCTTTGATTTTTGAAGCAGGAATTGAAAAGCAACTTGACGCTGTTTTGGTTGTTGCTGTTAGCGAAGAAAATGCTCTAAAACGCACAATCGAAAGAGATAAGACCACTGAAAATGAAGTAAAATTACGAATGTCAAAACAAATGCCTTTAGCAGAAAAAATTGCAAAAGCTGACTTTGTAATTTGGAACGACGGAGGTTTTGAGAAATTAAAAACAGCAGTTGAAAATTTTTATGAAAAACATTTAAAGGATAAATTATAGAGATTCACGGTTGTGCGTCTTTCTTTCGTAAAAACATTTAAAAATGAAGATTTAAAAATATGGATTACTTAATTATTGGAGCAGGTTCGATTGGTTCAGCACTCGGAGCGAATTTACAGAAAAATGGCTTTTCGGTAACGCTTGTTGCTAACTCTGAACACACAAAACAAATTAACCAAAATGGACTTTCGGTTGTTACTCAAGATGGGAGTTTTAAAGTAAAGATTCCTTGTTTTGATTCAATTGAGAATATCAGAATTTCTGAGAAAACGATAATTCTAATGACAATGAAATTCGACAGAAGATTTGAAAAAACACTTTTAGAAATGAAAGAAAAAGGCTTTTGTGAGAACCCAATTGTTTGTTTCCAAAATGGAGTAGAGGCGGAAAAAATTGCAATGAAATATTGTTCAAAACTTTATGGAGGAGTTGCAAGAATGACTTGCACAATCCGAAAATGGGGCGAACTTTCTTACGCAAAACAAGGGATTTTCATTGTCGGAAAATATCCAAGTGGAACAGATGAAATTTGTGATAAAATCAAAGCTAACCTCGAAAATGTTGGTTTTAAAATTGGAATTGCTCCAGAAATTATTTCAGATGAATATTTGAAGATTTTGGTAAATCTCAACAGTGCAACTCACGCACTTTTCAAAAATATTACTGAAAACCCCGTTAAACTTGCTGAAATTAAATTCAATGTTTTAAGAGAAGGAATTGAAGTTTTTGAGAAAGCAGGAATCAACCCTTATCCTTCGTGTGGTTTGGGAAGTACAAAAGAAGAAATGCTTGAAAATTTCAAAGAACCAAAAGAACAGAAGTTCCGTTTCCAGACCTACAACTCAACTTGGCAAAACCTTTACTGGCAAAAAGAAGATACTGAAACGAAATATTTTAACGGCTTGGTTATAAGTTTAGGTCGTGAGTTAGGAATCACAACTCCTTATAATGAAAGAATTTGTGAACTCGTTGCAAAAGCACACACAGAAAAATTAGGTCCTGACTACTTCGATATTAATATTTTTTAGTAATTTAAAAGGCTCTAAAAACATTTTTATCAATAATTTATGTTTTGGAGAAAAGATTAAAGTTTCAATAAAGATTGTGTTAACTTGGCACGTCTTTTTTTGAAAGACAATCTTATTTTTTATAATAAATTTATTTAGGTTTAAATGGAAAAATTAGCAAAATTTGCAGAACTCGGAATTTCCGATAATATTCTCCAAGCATTAAAGAAAAAAGGTTTTGAAGAACCTACTCCAATTCAAGCAAGAATTATTCCCATAATTTTAGATTCAGACAAGGATTTAGTTGGACAAGCTCAAACAGGCACAGGAAAAACAGCCGCTTTTGGTATTCCGATTCTCGAAAAAATTCAAAATAATTCTAAAAATGTTCAAGCAATAATTTTAACACCAACAAGAGAATTAGCGATTCAGGTTTCGGAAGAAATCAATTCTCTCAAAGGTAAAAAAAGATTTCAAGTTGTACCGATTTATGGTGGACAATCAATCGAAATCCAAATTAACAGATTGAAAAGAGGAGTTGACATTGTTGTCGGAACTCCGGGAAGAATCAAAGACCATTTGAGAAGAAGAACTTTGGATTTGAGTGAAGTCTCTTTTGCGGTTCTTGATGAAGCCGATGAAATGTTAAATATGGGATTTATTGAAGACGTTGAAGAGATTTTGGAAGCTACAAATGAAGACAGAACAACTTTACTTTTCTCAGCAACAATGCCAAGGGAAATCAAACAAGTTGCCAAAAAGTATATGCGAGAATACGAACTTGTCGCAGTAAAAGCTGAACAAATCACAACAGAACTAACAGACCAAATTTACTTTGAAGTTTCAAGGTCTGACAAGTTTGAAGCTCTTTGCAGAATTATTGACATTGAAGCTGAATTTTACGGAATTATTTTTTGTAGAACTAAAGTTGATGTTGATAATATTACAAATAATTTGTCAGACAGAGGTTACGAAGCAGAAGGACTTCACGGAGATATTTCGCAATTCCAAAGGGAAAAAATTCTCAACAAATTTAAGAAAAAGAGAAGCAATATTTTAGTTGCTACTGACGTTGCTGCAAGAGGAATTGACGTAAACGACTTGTCTCACGTGATAAATTATGCAATTCCACAAGACCCTGATTCTTACGTTCACAGAATCGGGAGAACAGGAAGAGCAGGGAAAGAAGGAACAGCGATTACTTTCATTACTCCTGATGAATACCGAAAACTCAGATTTATCCAAAAAATTGCTAAAACTGACATTCGTAAAGAACAACTTCCAAGAGCTAAAGAAGTAATCAACGCTAAGAAAGAACGCCTCAAAAATGAAATCGAAGAAATCGCACAAACAGTAATTGCTAAAGAATTTTATGACTTGGCAGAATCACTTTTGAGCAACTTAGAACCTGAAACAGCACTTGCTTCGGTTCTAAAACACACTTTTAAAGATGAATTGAATGTTGAAAATTACAATGACATTCGCGACTCTTATCCGCAAATTAAAGGGAAAACTCGCCTCTTTGTTGCCAAAGGTAAAAAAGACAATCTTTCAAAGAGAGATTTAGTAGATTTTATTTGCCAAAGTTCAGGTGTTGACCAAAGAAAAATCCAAGACGTACAACTTTTTGAAATCTATTCTTTTGTAACAGTTCCTTTCCAAGAAGCTGAAAGAATTATTGATAGTTTCAAATCAACAGGAAGACGGAAACCACTTGTGGAAATGGCACAAAAACGCGGTTCAGGCGGAAGTTCTGACAGAGGAGAATCAAATCGTTCTAGCTCAAGACGTTCTTCTGGCGGAGATTTTAAACGTTCTCGTTCAAACCACTCTGGTGGCGGAGATTCAAACCGTTCTGGCGGAAAGAAACGTACAAATCGAAAATATCGCTCAAATTAAAATTCTAAGTTGAATTTGTTTTCTAAAACAGGAATTGAAAATTGATTGAATTTATCAGTGGAACTTTAGTATCGAAAAATCCGACTTCCGTTGTTGTTGAGGCAAATGGAGTCGGTTATAAAATTCTAATTTCGGTTACGACTTACCAAAAACTTCCTTCTAAAAATGAAAACTGCAAATTGCTTACTTATTTTCACGTTCGTGAGCAAGAGCAAACTCTTTACGGCTTTTCTTCTGAAGAAGAAAGAAGTCTTTTCTTACAGCTAACTTCTGTCTCAGGAATTGGACCAAAGTTGGCTCAAGGAGCTCTTTCGGGTGCAACTCCAAGAGAGTTGAAAAAAGCAGTTGTTTTGAATGACATAAAATATTTGACTTCAATTCCAGGAGTTGGAAAGAAAACAGCTCAAAGACTTGTTGTTGAACTCAAAGAAAAATTCAGCAAAGAAACTGGAATTCCGATTGCAGAACTTGAGGAAAGTTACTCACTTGAAACTTTCGGAGAAGAAAATGATACTTTCAGCGAGTCATCAGAAGCAGTTTTGGCTTTAGTAAGTTTAGGCTACTCAAGGCAAGTTGCAACGAGTGCAATTCACAGAGTTCTCAAAGCTCACCCAGAAGGATTGGCGGTTTCAGAATTAATAAAGAGAGCCTTAAGACATACCTAAAAGAATTTCGAATTTTGTAGAGAGCAAAATTTTTGTTCTCTATTTTTTCTTCAGAATCAAATCTGCGTAAGCACAAGAGATTAAGTCTTCTGACTTAATCTCCAACTTTTCCATCAAATCCTTTGCAATTTTATGACCTTCTTGAGAATCTTGATTTGGTTTTAAAACAACTTCAATCTCCATAAAATTACCTAAGTTTTCAACCTCATCTAAGTGAATCCGAGTTTGTCCGACAAGGTAAATTAGTCTTTTTTTCTTGACGGTAACAATTTCTTCAAGTGATTCTGAAAGTATCCCTTGAAGTGAATTTGGATTCTCAGTTTTAAAAATTTTATAATTTGATTGTTTCGCTTTTTTTGTATCAGGTCGAAAGTAACTAATCAGATTTCCAATTTCTGAATTTATGATTCTTAACTTGAGCCTTCCTTTTTTCGATTGATAAAAAATATCTTTTTGATACTGAATTTCACAACTTGTATCAGAGATTTTTTCAGCTAAAATTTGGAGTTTTTTTAGATTGTTGATTTTTGCTTTAATTTCAATGTTTGAAGGCATTTTTTCACTTTAATTTTTCTGCTTTTGGTAAATGAAAATTTCAAATTAAATTAGGGAACAATTTTGAAAAATAAAAAGGTGAAATTAATGGAAACTAAAACAATAAAAATTGACGGAATGTCTTGTGGGCATTGCGTACAAGGTGTCAAGAATGCACTTTCAGAATTAGATTTGGAAGTCATTGAAGTGGAAATAGGTTCAGCAAAAGTAAAGTTCGATTCTGCAAAAGTTTCGGAAAACAAAATTGCAGAAGCAATTGACGACGCAGGTTTTGAAGTAGTTTAAATTTTAAAAAGGTAGAAAAAATGCCTACAAAATTGGAAATTCAGAAGCAAATTGCAAAACTTGGTGATTTGCCCAAAATCCTACAAGAAGCTGTTGACGGCTTGAACGATGAGCAACTTGACACTACTTACAGAGAAGGTGGTTGGAGAATTCGGCAAGTTGTTCATCACATTATGGATTCTCACGTTCACGGTTACATTCGGATGAAATTTACTCTTACAGAGGAAAATCCGACATTGAAGCCTTACGATGAAAATGTTTGGGCAAAGCAAAAAGATGGCTCAGAAAATCCTGTTGAAGATTCAATTTTAGTTCTTCAAGGATTGCATAAACGTTGGGCTGATTGGCTGAATTCTTTGATTGATGAGAATGTTTGGAAAAGACCAAGTTTGCATTTGGAAGAAGGTGAGATGAGTTTTTGGGATTTGTTGAAAGATTATGCCGAACACGGCGAACATCACGTCAAACAAATTCTTGGTTTGAGAGAAAAAATGAATTGGTAAAAATTTAAATTTAAAGGTGATTTTTGTTAGTCTTAATTTTATTTCTACAACTTATAATTTTTGCAGGTTGTTCTGCTGAAAATAAAAAACAATCCGAAACCACAAAACCACAAGAACGAGGTGAAATGCAGTTTACGCTTCACCAAGAATTTATGGGAGAGTTGGTGAATGATGTGAACTTAGGAATCGCATTTAATGTTCCGAATGGTTGGTTGCCAATTCCAGATTCTACTAAAAATTATATGAACGAGTCTTCTGGTGGAGCAGTTCAATTGAGCTACGTTTATACTGATGCAAATCAAATTGATGCAATTATGGTTTCTGCACTTCAAACAAAAGAAGGCGAAAACACTGATAGTTTAACAACAGAGTTAGTCAAACTCAATGCAGAAAGATTTGGAATTAGTGAAGAAAGTATTGGGATTTTTTACCACAATGGTATTAAATTCAGGCAACTGAGAATTACAACTGAACAAAATGTTATTTATAAATTGTTCGTTTTGCCGAAGTCTAAGAAAATAATTCAATTCGACTTAATAGTTACTTTGAAAAACGTAGAAGAAAAAACAAAAATTTTAGAAACCGTAATTGGTTCAATTAATAATTATTTTTAACTAAAAAACTTAAAGAGGAGTTTTTTTAAATGAAAAAACTATCAACTTTAATCTTAATCGTTGCTTCATTAATGATGGCAAGTTGTGCTACTCATATGCACACTGTCGGAGATGGTGCAAAAGGAAACAATGTCGAATCTAAAAGACAATGGTATCTTTTTTGGGGACTTGCTCAATTGAATGATGTAAACACAGCGCAGATGGCTGGTAACGCAAAAGATTATCAGATTAAAACACAACAAAATTTTGTTGATGGATTAATTAATGTTTTAACATACGGAATAGTTCACCCACGTTCTGTTACTGTTACTAGATAATTTTAAAATTTCCGCTTCAATATTTTGGAGCGGAATTTTTTTCTACTCCTAAAATTTTTTCCGAATAAATTTTCTCCTCTCCTTGTTTTAAAATTCCTTTTATTTTATATTTCGAGCCAATTTTTGAAAGAAAAACTCAATGTTTAATGTTTCTGCTTTAGTAATAATTTTGTTTTGCTCGAATCTTTTTGCTCAAAATAGAATTGCTCCACAAAAAAAAGTCTTTGAAGCCCGCGACAAAATTATGCCAGCTCTTGTCCACATCGAACCTGTAAAGGAAATTTACAGCGAAGGTAAAAAACGTAAAAGAACGGTAACAGGAAGCGGTGTAATCTTTTCAAAAGAAGGTTACGTTGTTACAAATAATCACGTCGCAGAAAAAGCTAAAAAAGTAAATTGCATTCTCTCGAACAAAGAGGAAGTTTCTGCCGAAGTTATCGGAACTGACCCTTTTACCGATATTGCCGTTCTCAAACTCAATCTTGACAGTATAAAAACTAAAATCGAATGGGCAGAATTTGGAACTTCTTCGACTTTGGAAATGGGACAAGCTGTTTTTGCCTTTGGAAGTCCACTTGGTCTTTCTCGTTCGATGTCTCTTGGAATAATTTCTTCACTTGACAGATATTTTGAAGATAGTGGCGGAATGCTTTCACCTTACAATTTGTGGATTCAAACAGATGCTGCAATTAATCCGGGAAATAGTGGTGGACCGCTTGTTGACATTAATGGAAAAGTTATCGGAATCAATGCACGTGGAATTCGCTCAGGTGAAAACCTTGGTTTTGCAATTCCAATTGACATTGTTAAAGAAGTCGTTGAGCAATTAATCCAAAATGGCGAAGTCAAAAGAAGTTGGATTGGAGTTACAATTCAGAATCTCAAGGAATTTGAAAAAATTCTTAAAATTAAAGACCAAAATGGTGTTTTAGTTTCAAGTGTTGAAGAGGATTCGCCTGCACAAATTGCTGGAATTTTGCCACGAGATATTTTAACAGAGTTTAATGGCACAAAAATCTCTGCTCGTTTTGAAGAAGAACTTCCCAAAATCCGCAAACTCTTTGCCGATGCTCCAATCGGAAGCAATGTGGAAGTTAAAGGGATTCGCAACGGCTCACCAATTAGCTTTGAATTAACAACAGCACTAAAAGGCAAATACGAAGAAGAAGAATTTGAATTTTCAGAATGGGGCTTTTCAGCGAAACAACTTACCCAAAGACTTTCGAGATTTCTTAAAGTTCCTAAAGATTACGGGATTTTTGTAACAGGAACTGAAACTGGAAGTCTTGCTCAAAAAGCAAAATTGCGAACAGGCGACTTAATACTTTCGATTGACGGACAAGACATTAATTCTTTGGAAAGTTTCAAAGAATTCTACAGAAAAGCAACTTCCTCAACTGAAAACAGGTTTCTACTTTTGACTGAAAATCGAAAATCAAGAAGGTTCAAACTAATAGTTACAAAGGAAGAAGGTTAAAGTTGAGAGTTATTAATTTGAAGGCAATTTTTCTAATTCTATTTGTGAGTAATTTTGTTTGTGCAGAAATTTCTCCAAAAGTGTTAGCAGAAATTTTTGAAAAAAATAAAAATGCGATTGTTCAAGTAAATTTTCTTTCAGACATCACAGGACCTTTTGCTTCACAAGGAAGTAAGTACGAAAGTAATACAATTGGAGTTGTCATTGCAGATTCTGGGGTTGTGATGATTGGCGACCACATTTTTCCAAACACAACTTTCAGCCCGACAGCAAAAGTCGAAGGCTTTGAAGTTGTTCTTTCCGACGAGTCTAAAGTTAAAGCAAAATTTCTTGGAAAAGATGAAGACGCTGGAGTTGCTTTTATCCAAATTGAAGAGCGAGAAAAGTTTCCTAAAAAGTATTTGAAGTTTAGCGAAGAAGAACTAAAACTTGGTGACGAAGTAATTTCGATTACTACTTTGAATAAAGAAGAAAATTTTGCAAAAGTTTTTAATGGTGGTTACGTAAACGGAATTTTGACAACACCAAAAAATTTCGCAAGTGTATTTCTTCCTTCGATTGACACAAATCTCGGAGCTCCTGTAATTTCTATGAAAACAGGTTTGGCTATTGGAGTAATCAGCGGAACAGATTTGGGAAGACTCGTTTCTCACAACACTTTGATAAAAACAACAAGCCATTTTGCAAACTCACTCAAAGAAATTCCCAAAAATCCTGAAGAGTCGAACACAAAGGCTTGGTTGGGAATCGAAACTCAACCGCTCACAAAAGAATTGGCAATTTATTGGGGAATTGAGGAACGTGAAGGAATTGTGATTTCAACAATAATCGAAGATTCTCCTGCCGATGAAGCAGGTTTAAGTGAAGGCGATATTGTAACTTCAATAAATTCAGTAAAAATCTCAGTCAGCGAAGACTACGAAATTGAGAGCTTTAGGAATTTGATTCGTCAGTACAAACCAAATGAAACAGCAATTTTTACAGTGATTCGAGATGGTGAAGACCAAATTTTTAATGTCAAATTTGGCGATATTCCTAAAAGTTCATTTTTTGCGGAAGAATATAAAAACGATGAATTTGGGATTTCAGTGGTAGAAATTACTTTTGACTTAAGAAGAACTTTCAATCTTGAATCTTCTGCAAAAGGTGTTTATGTAGCTGACGTTGAACCTGCAAGCTGGGTTTCTTTGGCAGGAATCTCACTTGGCGATGTAATTCAAAAAGTCAATTCTGATAAAATCGAAAACGTTACAGATTTCAAAAATGCAATTGCTAAAGTCATAGAAAACAAAGATGAAGAAGTTACCTTTTTCGCTTTACGTGGAGTTGGGACAATTTTATTTTTAGTTAAGACAGAATTCTAATTTTATAAAATTTTTTCGCACTAATTTCAAGAAATAATTTTCAATTATTAAGGCACTAAAATGAAAACAGGATTTGTTTACTCAACTGAATATTTGAAGCACAGCACAGAAGTGAATCATCCAGAATGTGCAGGAAGATTGGAAGCAATTTTAGAAAGACTCACTAAAACAGGAACTCTTGCAAAGTTAGAAGAGATAACCCCTAAACCAGTAGCGGAAGAATGGATTGCGACAATTCACGACAAAAAATACATCGAAAGTGTAAAACGTTACTGTGAAACTGGAATCCGATTGGTTGATTTTGACACACAAATAAGCAAGGAATCTTTTGATGTTGCGAAGTTGGCAGTTGGCGGAGTTCTAAAAGCAATTGACAAAGTTCAGGTTGGTGAAATCCAAAACGCTTTTTGTGCAGTAAGACCGCCAGGACATCACGCAGAAGCTGACAAAATTATGGGTTTTTGCCTTTTTAACAATGTTGCAATTGGTGCAAAATACTTACAGCAAAAATACGGTCTTAAAAAAATCGCAATTGTAGATTTCGATGTTCATCACGGAAATGGAACGCAAAATTCTTTTTACAATGACGATTCAGTACTTTTTATTAGTTCACACCAAGTTCCACTTTACCCAGGAAGCGGAATGGAATTTGAAAGAGGAGCAGGCAAAGGCAAAGGTTTTACTTTAAATATTCCTTTAAAACCAGAATCAGAAGATATTCACATTTTAGAAAAATATTTCAATTTAGTCATTCCGAAACTTGAAGAATTTAAACCTGAGTTTATTTTAATTTCCGCAGGTTTTGATGCTCATATTTTAGACCCACTTAGCAATTTACGAGTTTCAACAGAGTGTTTTGGTAAAATTACTCAAATGCTAAAAAGCGTTGCTGAAAAGTGTTGTGAAGGAAAAATTGTTGCTACTTTAGAAGGTGGTTACAATTTGAAGGCTCTTGGGGAATCCGTAGAATCTCACATCAAAGTTTTAGCAAATATTTAAAATTCCAAAAAAGGATTGTAGGGAACAAAAATTTTTGTTCCCTACAATCCTTCCTTACAATCACAAATAAAAAAACCTCTTCCGAATTTTCATTCAGAAGAGGTCTATTCAAAATTTGTTTCTTTAATGCAAAAGACTAATTCTGCATATTTAAAGAAACGACTTGGTTATTAGCAAATTGTCATCACTAACAATAAAATTAAATTTAGCTGTTAATGATTGGACGGCTAATGCACCAAGTTGATTTTTCACTATTCAATGCATCACCTCCATTCGATTAAATTAAACTTACAATAATTACGATTTAAATGTAAATCGGAACAGGTTCAGAAGTCAATGCAAAAAAAATATTTTTTTTGTAAGTTTATAAAAACTAAAAAGGAAATAAAATGTTAGATAAAAATTCAACAGCTTTAGTAATTATTGACGTTCAAGAAAGGCTTATGAATGTCATTTTTGAAAAAGAAAAATTAATTCAAAATTTGGTAAAATTGATTGAAGGTGCTAAGGTTCTTGGACTCCCAATAATTTGGACAGAACAGTACCCAAAAGGGCTTGGGGAAACTATTCCTGAATTAAAGTCAATTTTAGAAGAAATTAAACCGATTGAAAAAATCCATTTTAGCTGTTGTGGAGAACCCAATTTTAGATTCGAACTTGAAAAAGTAAGTGCTCATACTTTGCTCGTTGCAGGAATTGAATCTCACGTTTGTGTTTACCAAACGGTTGCCGATTTAATCGACAGTAGTTTTCAAGTTGAAGTTGTTACAGACGCAATTTCTTCAAGAACTAAAGAAAGTCGCGAACTTGGAATCAAGAAATGTAATGATTTAGGTGCTTCTTTAACCTCGGTTGAAATGTGTTTGTTTGAGCTTTTGGAACAAGCAGGAACTTTTGAGTTTAAAGCAATTTCAAAAATTGTTAAGTAAAATATTAAAAATAAGTTGTAAGAACGACTAACTCTAAATTCTTTTTAAGTTCTAATTTCTCATCTTTTGGTGGGTTTAAAAATAATTTTTGATGTTTTGAATCTTGGTAATAAATACCTAAAAGAATGTCACCTTTTGAGAAAATCTTTTTTTGTAAGGCATTGAAAGTTAATTCTTTTTCTTTGATAGAATATGTCTTTGGACTTTTGAAGTAAATTTCTGCTCCACCAACTGTAAAAAGTTCGTCATAAATTTGGCTAATTTCCCTCTTTAAAGAAATTTGTGCAATCATATGACTGACAATTGCAGGTGTAAAAAGAGCTTCTCCTATTTCATCTTGAATAATTTTTTCGTTCTCTTTGTCAAATAACTCAACCAAAACGTCAGGATTTAGATTCTCTTCTTTAAGTATTTTTTGTAAAACCAAATAGCCTAAAATAGTTCTCGCATCAGAAGCTTGGTGCGTTTCAAGCCTATCACTTCCAACTAAGACAATATTGTCGTAATTATTTTTTATTGCTTTCTTGACTTCATATGGTGAAGTAAAATCGCCGATGTTATTTGTAAATTTAATGTTTTCAGTCAAGACATTAAATTTTTGTAACTGAGCTTGCCTCACGTCTATTGGCACTAATGATAAAACATCGATTTCAAAATTTTCATTTGCGTAAGAGTCGAATTCTTGAATTATCAACGGCACTCTATGATTCCAACCTAAGAACAAAATCCTTTTATTAATTACTTCGTGAAAAGGTTTTATTTCAAAATTAGGTTTTTCGGATTTAGAATCTGCATTTTTAATAAATTTTGCATTCTCCAAAGACTCCGAAATCATTATTATTTTATCGTCTTTGTGAATTTTAAGTTCGTCAGTTGGGTTAAGGATAGTTTGAGTTTCTTCTCCTTCATTTCGGACAACACCAATAGCAATACCTTTAGGAAAAATATCAATTAGCTCATAAAAATTTTTTCCTTCGAATTTTTTAAATTCGGCAAGGAAAATGTTATTGTCTTTAGTATCAGTAAGTTCAGTGTAAACAGTAGAAAGTCCTCTGTGCCTTACATTTTGAGCAATTAGCCTTGTAATAATTTCATCACTTGTGAGAACTTCAATTTCGCCTTCATAAGTGTCTTTTGCAATTTCGTAAAGTCTTGTGTCAAAAAGTTCCAAAACTACATAAGGTAGTTTTTTTGCACCTTTATCTTTTGAATTATTCATAATTGAAAGCAAAATTTTTATTCCTCTTGCATCAATTACGTCAGATTTTCCAATTGAAAATTCATCGCCTGTAATTATGATTACACTCGCATTTTTGAAATCGACTCTTTCTAAACTTTCGATGTTCAGAGGATTCCCTGTTCGGAAGGTAATTTGCCAAGGGTTCCATTTTTTACCTAATTCTTGTTGTAATTCGTAGCTTAAATTTGAATCGACTTCTTCAGTGAGAATAACAATTTTTAGATTTCTTGAACCGATTCGTTTCAAAAATCTTTTGGTTCTTTCGGTAGAACTGACAATCTCACTAACAATCGTTGGAGTGCGGTTAGTCCAGCCAAGAATTAAAATATGGTTTTTGTCAGTGATTGGAGTTAAACCACTTTCGAGTTTTTTAATTTTACGATTGAGCCACTGAGTCATAATCGCAATCAAAGCACCCATAAAAAAGACATAGCCACAAATTGTTACAAAGGTAGAAATACTTCTTAAAATAATTCCTTGGTCATCGCCCAAATAACCTGGGTCAGTTAGACGCAAAAAAGCCCACCAAATTGCTTCTTCAAGTTTGAAAGCATCTGTAAATAAGAAAGCAGAGATTCCTGCTAAAATTGCAATTAATAAAATTAATGAGGCAATGAAAGCGAGTTGGTAAAACGCTCCTCTGACCAAAAGTCTTTCGAGTAGGAACTTAATTTTATTTATGAATCTGTCTAACATTTAATTCTCAAAATTAAGTTAAACTGTCATTGTGTAAACTGTAACAATGCCGAATGTTAGAGGTTTCAGTTCGATTTCGGTAAAACCAGTTTTTTCGAGGATTCGGTAAAATTCTTTTCCGTGTGGAAATTGCATAACGGACTCAGGAAGATATTTGTAAGCGTCATTATGTTTGGAAAGAATATTTCCAATCAATGGCAAAACATTTTTGAAATAAAAAAGATAAAGTTGTTTGAAAAATGCGTTTTCGGGTTGAGAAAATTCTAAGATTGCAATTTGTCCATTTTTTCGAGTAACTCTTTGCATTTCGCTTAGAGCTTTTTCTACATTTTCGCAGTTTCTGATTCCGAAAGCAATTGTGCAAGCATCGAAAAAATTATCTTTGTAAGGAAGTTTTTCTGCGTCGCCACAGAAGAATTTTATTTTTGGTTTATCTGTAATTTTGTGCAAACCAGCACGAAGCATTTCTTTAGCAATGTCAGTTCCATAAATTTCTGCTCCGTATTTTTTGTGAATCTGAATTGCCAAATCACCAGTTCCAGTTGCAAGGTCAAGGACTTTAGAATCTTGGTTTAGATTTCTTAACTTTTTGACTGTTACTTTTCTCCAATAAAAGTCAATTCCCATACTCAGAAGGTGGTTCAGTAAATCATAAGTTTTAGCGATTGAGTCGAACATTCCACGAACGTAAGTTTTTTTACCGTCAGTAGTTCCGAGTTCGTAGTTAAGATTTTGAGACAATTTTTAAGCCTTTTAATTCATAAAAAATTTAATAAAGATGAAAAGTGTGATGATAAGTGCTGCCATAACTTTTGTTTTTTTTCGATTCTTTTCTAAGTCAACATAAGGAAGTTCAAAACGGCGAGTTTTTTTGAAGTCGAATCTTTTGCCACTGTCTTCTTTTTCCTTTTCAATTCTGTCGTAAGACCTTGGAGCATAAGTAAATTCTCTTGTTTTTGGGCTTTTCATAAACATTGAATTTCTCCTTTAAGCTAAAATTGAAATGACTTGATTTAATCCTGTATAAATTACTGCCATAATTGGAAGCATTACTTTGCCAAGAACTCCGACGTAAAGAAGTCCGATTAAAATGAAAAACCCATAGGGCCAAAGCATTCCAAATTTATCGCCTATTTCATCAGGCAAAGAATTTTTCAAAACGTGAGCTCCGTCAAGAGGAGGAATTGGAAGCATATTAAAAACGGCAAGTAAAACATTCCATTGAATCCCAGTTTGAAGGAGAAGCTCAATCCCTGGATAAGAATTGATAATACTTGCTGGAATGAAAGCAAAACCTAAAGTGAAAATTAGAGCCAAAATTAAATTTGAACCAGGTCCTGCAATTGCGACTAAAATGTCGTCTTTTTTAGGATTTTTAAAGTAAGTTGGATTCACAGGAACAGGTTTCGCCCAAGCAAAAAAGAAACTGAAATTCAGCACAAGGCAAATTACAGGAAAAAGAATTGTTCCGACTGGGTCAATGTGAGGAGTTGGATTAAGAGTCAATCTTCCTGCAATTTTTGCAGTTGGGTCTCCAAGTCTGTAAGCAATATAGCCGTGAGCAACTTCGTGAACAATCACACTAATCCCGAGCACAACAAGAGTGATAACAATTTTATGAATGTCAATTGACATAAAGTCCATTTTGAACAACTTTCAGATGTTAATTTTTCGGCTAAAATGTAAGTAAATTAATAGCTAATGACTAATATTTAAATTAAGAATTTGAATTGAAAATTTGAATTCTTAAGGTTTTGAGTCGTTGTAAGTTTTAAGTTTTTAATTCTTTAGTAAGTATGAACAAATTTTCTGAGCCCGTCAACAATCGCTTTCGCAATTTTTGTTTGGTGGGAAGGATTCGTGAGTTTTTTTTCCTCTTCAGGGTTTGAAATAAAGCCTGTTTCAATCAAAATGCTTGGCATCGAAGTCCTCCAAAGAACAAGAAATCCTGCTTGTTTGACTCCTCTGTCTCTGACAGTAAGGTTTTTTTCTACACTTTTCTGAACGTAAGCAGCAATGCTCTGGCTTTCTTTTACAAATTCGCTTTGCATCATTGAAGCAACAATAAATCCTGCATCGTCAAAACCTTCGTAAATACTTTGGTCATCTTCATAATTGATTACAGCATTTTCTTTCTCTGCGACTTCTGCGGCTTTTTCAGATTTACTTGGGCTTAAAAAATAAGTCTCAAAACCGTGACTTTGTTTATTCTTATTCGAATTTGCGTGAATGCTAATGAAAAGTTTACCGTTTGCTTCATTTGCGATTTGACCTCTTTTGAAAAGTTCGACAAATTCATCGGTCTTTCGAGTGTAAATTACCTTAATACCTAATTCTTTCTCAATCATTTTACCCAATTTTAAAACAATTGCTAGACAAACATCTTTTTCTAAAGATTTGTTCCCGATTGCTCCAGGATCTTTTCCTCCGTGACCAGCGTCTAAAACAATTGTATCAATTTTCCAAAGTTCTTTTTGGGTTTCAAGTTGGGCAAAGTAGTCGTCTAAAGATTTCGAGCGTTGGTCTCTTAGGGTCAAAACAATAAAACTTGGATTTTGAGTTTGGTAAACGTCAAGCTCCTCAACTTTTTCGGATAGTTTAAAAGAAATTTGTGCTGATTCTTCGTTTTGAACAAGAATCACTTCTTTGATTATTTTAGGCAAATTTGAAATCTTGAAGTTGTTGGTGTCTAATTTCCCGTTGTGAACGGTCAAGTAAAGCCAACCTGAGTCGTGAACCCAACTTTGAATACTTTCGTCAGGAAATGGTTTTGGAGTTCGTATTTTTATTAAAGTACCGTTTAGTTTTTCATCAAACTCGACACTTACCAAATTATTATCGCCAAATTTTAAGTGATACTTTGTAACTGTTAGATGGAATTTTGGTTTTCTTGTGTAATCAAATCTGCCTTCAAAAATCTGCTTGTTCAAAAGGCTAACAAGAGGACGAAACGGAACGCAAACATTTCCGCCTGACCAAATCGAATTGACAGGCAATTTATAAATGTCGTTATCAACTCTAAAGTAAGGACTGTCTGCAAAGAAAGTGAGTTCTGAATCTTCAAAAATAAAAGTACTGATTTTAAGATTTGTCTTTGTCGTACCTTCTAAGCCAATTTTGTTTCTCATTTCAGCAACAGAAATGTAAGAAACATCTTTATTGATAAAAGCCTTTAACTCAGACTCAAAATTAACGTCGCCTTGAACGGTGAGGTTAATCTTTTGTCCAAAAAGTAAATTTGTACTTAGAAAAAAGAGAAGAAAAAGAAATCTAACTTTCATTAAAACCCACTTTCTTGGAAAACAATCGGATAGAATAAAACTATCCGATTGATAAAATTATCTTAAGCATTTTTCTGTGCTTGTGCAGCAACTTCAGCTTCTTGCTGAATTTCTTGAATTAATTTTTCAAATTCTACTTTACCAAGTTCGTTAGCAATTTCATCAAGACTTTTTCTTGAAGTTTCAGATGCTGGTGAGCCTATTTTTTGTAAAATTTGGAAACTTGAAACTAAGTTTGCAATTGCGGCTTTTGGATTGTTTTGGGCTCTGAAAATATTTCCGATTTGTCCCAAAGTCATTCCAATACCTTGCCCGTCTCTTGTTTCGTTGTGAATTTGAAGCGATTCATTTAGGCAGTTCATTGCACGTTCCAAATCTTTTTGGCGAATGTAAACATTCCCCATATTGTAAAGAGTGTAACCTAAAGCAGGTTTCATTTGTAACTCTTTTAGAAATTCACCAGCTTTTTGGTAAGAACGAATTGCGTCTTTTTCTTTACCTTCGATTTTGGAATTCAAATTTCCAAGATTGTTGTGAACAGAAGCTAAACCTTGTTTATCGTTAATTTCCTCAAACTTGCTTACAGCTTGGTTGAGGTAATTTGCAGCTTTATCATATTTAGCTTCATTCAAGTAATTTGTTCCGATTGAATTGAGAGTTAAGGCAACTCCGTGAGTGTTGTTTGCCTCTTTGCAAATTGTTAAGATTTCTTGGAAAACTTTAAGTGCTTTTGTGAATTCTTTCGCTCCTGAGTAGCTTGTTCCAAGCGAATTTAAGGCTTTAACAGTTCCATTTACGTCTTTTACTTCTTTAAGAATTTCGATTGCTTTGATAAAATATTCTTGAGCCTGTTCTGAATTTCCACCGTTTTGGTAAATTGAACCAATGTTCATTAAAGAATTCGCAATTCCTGGTTTGTGCTGTAATTCTTTTAGGAGTTCGAGACTTTCATTGAAAGATTCAAGAGCCTTCTCAGGTTGGTTTATGTGAAGGAAAATTGAGCCAAGGTTTTGCAAACTTTGGGCTGTTCCACCGATTTCACGAATTTCTTTGAGAATTTTAATTCCTTCTTGGAATTTCGTGATTCCTTCTTCGACTTTTTTCTCGTTCATCAAAACTGCTCCCATTGAGTTGAGTGCAGCTGCAGAGCCGTTCAAATCACGAATTTCACTAAAAATATCGAAACTTTTTTGGAAGCCTTCGATTGCTTTTTCTGTTTCTTGTTGGTTCGAAGCAATTACTCCACGAAGATTCGCAACTGAAGCTAAAACAGATTTTTTGTCAGTTCCGAGTTCTTCAATTTTGTTCAAACCTTCTTCTGCTTTGCCAAAATCAGAATCTTGGACAGCGTAAACAGCTTTACTCAAATTAAGGTAAACTAACTTCTCCTTTGGCATTCCTTGAGAAATTTCTTCTGCTTGTGCAATGAGTTGATTGATTGTTGGCAAGTTGTCTTTTACATTTTGCGGTGAAGCAAGTTGTTTTGAAAGAAGAGTCAAATACTCAAATATTTCTGTTTTATAATCACCACTTTTGAAAATATTTGCACAAGCTTTGTAATAATTCAAAGCATCAGCTAAAATGTAGTGCTGAGTTCTTGATTTATTAATTTCAATAAATTTTTGCTCATTTTCGGCATCGCCTGAAATTTTGTAAAGTTTATCAAGAACACTTGAGAAAAATTCTTTATCAACGTAGAAATTTTCATCAAGAGTTGTAGAAAAAAGTTTAGCAAATTCAATAACTTCTTCTTTAGAAATTTGGCTTCTGAAATGACTCCAGTAGAGGAAATCTACAAATTGGTAATTTGGATGTGGTTTGTATTTTAGGTTAATCCAACCAGCTTCTTTGAAAAATCCTTTTTTAGTTACTTGGTCATAAACTAGAACATCGTCAAGGAAATCAATTACAAAATCTTCTGAAAGGTCGAATGCTTTTGCAATTAAGTTCGCAGAGAAATTTCCACCCATAAAAGCTGCGAAACGAAGCCATTTACTTAAATTTTCATAATTTACATTTGAGTTTGCCATTTCGTGCTCTGTTGCTTCAAAAACAACTTTTTCGATAGCTTTTGGAGTGAATTGCTCAATGCTTGATTTCCATTCGTTTCCAAGTTTCCAAGAGAATTGAGTTTTTTCAAGTTGTTTGGTAAGAACTAATCTGTCCAAAGCCATTTTGATAGCACCAGGGTTTCCAGTAGAGATTTCAAAAACAATGTCTGTAAGTTCTGCTAAATTAGGATTCTCTTGGATATTTTTTTCAATTAAAGAAGAAGTTTCTTCTTTGCTCAAGTTTCCGATTTTAATTTTGTCTAATTCCACATTTGTTTCAACATTTGCTTCATTTTCGATAACACTTATGTAAGAATTTGTTAGAATTACAAAAATATTTTTCTTCTCAGCTTTAACTTGTGGTAAAAATTGTTCCCAAAGGAATCTTTTCCAAAGTAAAGGAAGGTGTTCTGTGTCGAGCAAAGCCAAAATTATATTTTTAGTCTCTGCAGCGTGAAACAAGACTTCCTTAAAAACTTCGAAAGTTTTTGAGTAAGGTTCTGTCTTTTCGTTTTCAGTTAAAATGCCTGATATTTTTTCGTAAATTTCACCTGGATTTGAAATTGAATCCAAAACTGGTGCTAAAATTCTTACTGCCAAAGCAATGCTGTAAAGTGTTTCGTGTCTTGGAGGATTAAATTTTGCAAGTCTTTCAAAGTCATTGATGAACAAATTGTGAAGTCTTTGAAGATGATTTGCACCTTTTTGTGAAGGATTAATTTTCTTGTAAGTTTCAGAAATGTTTGTTTCTCTTTGAACAACTTGAGGATTCAAAAATACAGCTTTTGAGTAGTAAAAGGAATGTCCTGCTCCTCTCGCTTTTTTTACGAAGTTCTTAACAATTTCTTTTTTCCCTACGAAATTCTCACCCTCAAGCAAAACGATTCCGTTTCCCTTACCGTCTTTAAATTCTGTAAGGTGATTTAAGACTAAATTTGTTTCTGTATCTCTACCGACAAAACTTGGCGTAAAAAGCTGCACTTGGTTTTGTTGTTGTGTATTTTGTTGGTTTGCCATTTTTTTCTAAGATTTCCTTTTCAAAATTTTTTTTAATTCATTTTAGAAGACCTGACAGGTTTTAAAACCTGTCAGGTCTAATTTTATTTAATTCTAAACCCGTTTTCTTCTTTCTCAAAAACCCAACTTGCTACTTTTCCGATGTCGATTTCCGAATCTCTGTTTCCAAATCGAATTTCAAAATCGAAGCCTGAACCAGTCTGTCCATTATTTTTTTTGTCAAACTCAGCGACAAGTTTTTGAGCTCTTTCTTTCCAAAGTGCGAAATTTTCTTTTCTCAAATCAATCCAACCGTCGTAAGCCCATTGGTCAAAATCGTCTGCGTTAAATTCAATTTTTGTCTGCCGTGGAAGCAAGACAGGAATTTTCATTTGTGGTGAACGGAGCAAAGATTTTCCATCACCAAGCAAAATTGGAATTCCAACTGAAATTGCTTCACTACGTATTTTGGAATCTGATTGAATTAGATTTTGAGCTTTTTCTTGTAGTTCTTCCACTGACTTTGATAAAACAGTTCCTAAATTTCCACAAGTTTTTTTGAGTAAAAATACTTCATAAAGTAATTTTGAAAGTCTTGGAGGACCAAGTAATTCAAAAGCTACACTTTCTGTGTTGTGTTTCTTTTCGAGTTCACGCATTTTTTCTAAAGCAGAATTCCTTAAGAAACCAGCTCTGTAAGTTGGATTTAAAACGGAAGCATCAAGAGCTGCAACAATGTCATTTCCTGTGTTTCTTCCTTGAATTTCAAAAACAACTTTTTGTGCAATTTCCTCAGGAGTAACCATTTCCATTTGTTGAAGCGAAGAAATCGTTGTGTATTCTCCAGTTGAAAAAATCCCGTTTTCACCTGTGTCAATGAAAACTGATTTTAAAGTTTCATTAAGCTTTTTTGCTTTGGATTCTGTTTTGTCCAAAATTCCATTTGAAAGGTCAATTGCTTCCGTTTCTGTGCAGTCATAAAGTTCAACAGGCATTCCACCTTTTTTAACTTCACCGTATTCAATTTTTTTCCAAGCAATTGCCGCAGAAGGTTTGATTTCTTTAACAATTGGGGAATCGTAAGTTCTTCCAAGCAAAAATAAAAGTAGAGAATGAGCTCCGGCAACGGAAGATTTTGCCAAAAGAACTCGAGAGGGTTTTTCTTCGCTGTGAGTGTAAGGAATGTTTAATCCCATTCCACCAGTTCCACTTGTTCCGACTTTTACATAAACGGAAGATTTTGCTTCTTTCATTGAATCGTAAAGAACTTGAATGTGCCGAATAAGTTGCGGAATGTAAATTGACGTAAGTAATTTTTCAGATTCTTCAAGTAATAGTTCAGGGTCATCTTTAGAGTTTTCGATTGCACCTCTTAAAGAATTCCCACCAACGAAAACGTTTTGGTAAGCAACGCCAGTCGCAGTGTTTACACAATCGACAATCGCATCAGGTTCGTGTTCAACGAGAATTTGGTAAAGTGTTGAATCTTTTAAAATATCTTCTGAAAGGCTATCAAAAACGTCAGCGATTAAGGTTCTTCTGTTGTCTTTGTTTTCGATAAGGTCATTTCTTGAAAGTTCTGAGAAGCCTTTTCTAACGAAAATATTTCCCCAAGTCGGTGTGAATTTAATGTCAAAACCATTTTCGGTAGATTCTTTTTGAAGCATTTCTATGGCTTCAAAAGCTTCTTCTTTTTTGAGAGAGTGTAAAATAATTTCTTTTGGTTGTTCCTCGAAAAGTCTTCTGCAAACAGCAAGACCAACAAGTCCCCAACCACCAAAAACTAAAACTTTATGATTTTTGATGTTCATTTTATTACTCTGATTTTATTTTCTTTTTGGTAATGTCCTTGAGTTGGCGGACTTCGTGAGCTCTAAGAATTCTCCAAGTTGCTCTTTTGAGTCCTCTGTGTGTAATTCCTGCAAAACTAATTCGGTCTAATGCAGTTACTTCATTTCCGATTACTTCAAACATTCGGCGAATTTGTCTGTTTCGACCTTCTTTGAGTGTAAGTTCAAAAAGGGTTCTTGCAGCATTTAAAATTACACCTGAACAAGGTAAAGTTTTACCGTCTTCAAGTTGAACACCTTTCATTAATTTCGCAAAATCAAGCTCTGAAACAGGATTTTTTGACTCAACAAGGTAAGTTTTTTTCACTTTGAAATTTGGGTGAGTAAGTTTGTTCGCAAGGTCGCCGTCGTTTGTGAGAATTAGAGTTCCTGTTGTGTTTCTATCCAATCTTCCAATCGGAAAAACTCTTTCTTTCACTTTGACGAAAGTTAAAACGGTTTTTCGGTTTGAAGTGTCTTGTGAAGTTGTAATGCAGTCTTTTGGCTTGTTAAAAGCGATATAAATGAGTTTTTCTTCGCGAGTAACTCTTTGGTTGTCTAAGTAAACTTTGTCTTGGTTCGGATTAATTTTAGTTCCGAGATTCTTCACCATTTTGGAGTTTACTTTTATTCTTCCTTCTGCGATAATTTCATCGGCTTTTCTTCTTGAAGCGATTCCACAAGAGGCTAAAAATTTATTAAGTCTTACTTCTTTTGCTTCCAAATTTAAAACCCACTCGTTACGGCATTAATCATTTGTCCAATCAAATAGACGAGTAAAACTCCAATTGCAGAAAAAATAAATAGTGAAGGAATCATCACCAAAGGATGTTTATACCAAACATTTGAACCTCTTTTATTTTCGCCATAAATTAATGATTGCCAGAAAGTCTGCCTTCTACGAAAATGCCTATGGATTTTGACTTTTACTTCATTCCGGCAACTTGAGTCTGTGCATTCATAAATTTTGTGTTCGAGAGAATTTTCTACCAAATTCATTTCGGAATCACATTTTTCACAAGTCATTTACTACTCCTGACTTTCAAAAATTCTTTTAGCTCCAGCAAACCAATCATTCAAGTCGGGAGCAAAATTAGATTTATTTTTATCAAAGCTATTTATTTTTACCCAACCCGAAGAATGGATAAAATCCGTTTTGTTTAAAGCAATTCCAACGTGACTAACTTGTGAAGAATTATTTTCCGCAAAGAAAACCAAATCACCTTGCTTAATTTCATTTTTATCGATTTCAGTTCCAACTAAAAATTGGTCTTTAGAATCTCTTGGCAAATTTGTTCCAACTAAATTAAAAACTTTTTGAACTAAACCAGAGCAGTCAAAACCTTTTGGAGATTTTCCGCCCCAAACGTAAGGAGTGCCGAGAAAAGATTTAGCTAAAGCACAAACTTTCTGCTGTGAAGAGTCTGCACTGATTTTACTTTTTAATCTTTTTGAAAGAATAAAACCTTCACCAAACGGCAAAAGTATTTTTACCCAATCGCCATTTTTAGAGATAACGGGAAGTTTTGTTCCAATCACAACTTCACAAACAGGGTCTGAGTTTAGGCTTTCTTCAGATTGAATTCGAGTAACAGTTTTCCAAACGATTTGCGTTGGCAAAGATTGAATTTCTTTAATTTCTGCATCAGGTAGAATTTTCACTTGTGAATGATAAATCCAGCCTTCGTAGTTGTCAGAAAGTCTAACTTTTAGCCATTTATGATTTGAATCTTTTTTAAGGACTTCAACAAATTCCCAAAGTACGCCTTCAGTAACTTTTTCTGCACGAAAAGTTGCTTCTTTGAATACATCAGCTGTCGAAACTTGAATTATGCCTTTCATCTGAAACTCTAAATTAATTAAGCGAGACAAGGTAAATAAAATCGTGGTTTAAGTCAATTCACATTTAAGTCAGTTGGGCTCAGATTATTGTTTACCTAAAATGAAAAAAGCCTGTCCGAAATGAACAGGCTTTTTATTTATTCTAAGAATTTTTATCACCATCACGGTCAGCATCATAACCATAACTACTTCCATAACCAGGACTACTTCCGCCGTAACCTCCGTAACCTCCGTAACCTCCGTAACCGTATTTTCCGTATTTGTATCTATAAAGAGATTTACGTTTTGAGCCTTTTCTATCTTTAAGTTTTTTATCTCCACTGTAGTAGTAGTAGTATTGATAATAGTAACTGTAAGAACCGTAATGCGAACGAATGTCAACGTTGTTAAGGACTGTTCCAAGCAAGTTAATACCAACATTTGCCAAAATTGCTTTTGCTCTTTTCACAGAGTCAGTTGTAGTTACTCCAGAGTAAACTATTAGTACGCAACCATCAACTTTTGAAGCTAAAACGCTTGAGTCTGTTACAGCTATTGTTGGAGGAGTATCGAAAAGAATTATGTCGTATTTCTTTTTCATATCCTCAATTACTTCTGACATTTTAGGTGAACCTAATAACTCAGCAGGGTTTGGAGGTAAAGCTCCAGAAACTAACAAATCTAAGTTTTCGATTCCTGTATCTAAAACAGCATCGTTAAGGCTAATTCTTCCTGATAAGATTGATGTAAGTCCAATGTCTTTTCTAAAACCAAAAACTGTGTGAAGAACAGGTCTTCTTAAATCCGTATCAACGAGTAAGGTTTTTAAACCAGCATTTGCATTAGTGATTGCCATATTTGAAACAGTTGTTGATTTACCCTCACCAGGATTAGAACTTGTAATTACAAGTGCTTTTGAAGTATTTGGCTTGTCTTTGTTACTTAATAGAAACTGTAAGTTTGTTCTTGCAATTCTGTAAGACTCAGAAATTGGCGAACGTGGATTTAAGTAAGTAATAAGACGAGTTTCCACTCTTCTTGGTGCAACAGTTTCACCTTCAGCTTCACCTTCTTTTGCTGGCATTGCTGTTGTTAACTGAACAGTTGTTCTTGCACCTTTAGCTTTTCTTTCAGTTTCAATAATAGGGATAGCACCAAGCACTTTAAAACCTAATCTTTCTAGGTCTTGGAGTGTTTTTATAGAATCATCTAGGAACTCAAGTAATAAGGTAATACCAACACCAAAAGCCAATCCAATAATTGCACCAAGTAAAATATTCAATCTTTTGTTCGGACTTACAGGGTTTTTGGGTTCAGTTGGAGCATCAACAATCTGTAGATTACCCGTTTGCGAATATTCTTGAATTCTTATTTCCTGATACTTTTCTTGCATTAAAAGAAAAATTTTCTCATCTACTTGAGTACTTCTTTGTAAACGAATAAATTGTAGAGATTTTTCAGGTAGGCTTTGCAATTTTTGTGAATATGTTTGAACTACATCTCTAAAAGCATCTGCAGTAGCTTTTTCTGATTCAGCTTTGACTTCTAATTCCAAAATTTGCTCGACCAACTCTTGTGAATAGTTAAGCGGGTCTTGAGGCGATAATTCAGAATTAATAAATCTTTTAGTTTCGGCAATTAAATCTTTACGAATAAAATCTCGCTTTTTCTTTAGAGCAGAAATTCTTTCGTGAGTTTTTTCAATTCCAGAAGCGATGTAAGTGGCTATAATTCTGTCAAGTGCAAGCATTTCCTCTCTTAAGGAAACGATTTTAGGACTTGAAGCATTTGCCATCACGTCAACAAGATTTAACTTTGTTTTGTCAAGTTGACTTTTAAGAACATCTAATTGTTTTTGTGTTGATAGATAACTTGTTTGGGCATTAATTTCTAAAACCTCAAATTGAGTTAACTGGTCAATCAAAGATTCTACTTCTGATTCCAAAGCAATTACATTTTCTGTTTCTTTGAATTGTTTTAGTAACTCTTCTGAATTTCTTAAGTCAGTTTGAATTCTTTGAAGAGATGCTTCAATGAATTTTTTAACAGAGCTAATTTCATTTTTATTGTAAAAAATATTATTTCTTTTATACTGTTCAGTGATTACTCTAGCAATAAAAGCCACTTCAAAAGGAGAAGCACCTCTTACAGTAATCTCAAGAATATCTGACTCTTTTAATGGTTTAATTCCTATTGAACCCTTTAATGATTTGATTAAATTTTGTTTCTTACTTGAAATTTGAGTCGGTGAGATAGTGCTTGAAATGCTTATAGAATTATTATTGTTTGAAGACTCATTTTCTCTTTTTAGGAATTTGTTAACAAATGCTCGGGCTTTATTTTGCAATTGCGTAACTAATACACTAAGGAACGAAGATTTCTCTTTGATATCCTTATCTTGATTTCCTAAAATTTCTAACCTATTCTTAAATGGTGAGTTCATTAGAGAATCAGCTACTTCACCTAAAATAATATTGCTTCTTAAAATTTCCATTTGGTTAGTAAGCTTTGTATCTCTTCCAAAACCTTCAAGTAAAAACTGCCCAGGTGTAACTTTATTCTTTTGATTAGGGTCTTCAATTAAAATTTTAGTTTTTGTTTCAAATATTTGTTTTGCCGTAAAAGTGTAGTAAACAGTTAAAGAAAGGATAGAAATAAAAGAAGTAATAATTATCCATTTCCCTTTTCGGATTATCCTAAGGTAATCCTGAAAATTTAACTGCTTAATGTCTTCGTTGTTGTCCAAAGTATGACCTCATTTAATGAGTAAAATTTAAATCTATTTTCTTGTTATTATATCCCAAATTACAACAATTTGGAAGATGAAACTGAGAGCACCTGTAATCTTCGGAAATAAAGTTCTTGGGATAACAACTGTATCTCCTGGTTGTAAAATCGGAACTTCTTCTTTGTATTCATTTTTAAGCCATTTCTTTGCGTTAAAAACAATTACTTCTTTGTTCTCACCTTCTCCCCTAACAATTTTAATTTCATCTATTTTAGAGCTTGCGGTTGGACCACCTGTCAGTGAAAGTGCACTAATTAAATCAGTTTTGTCAGGAACTTCATAAACTCCAGGTCTTCCAACTTCCCCCCAAATGTTTATAGAGATTAAAAGTACTAAATCTCCACCTTCAGAATCTCCACCTAACGCGTTATCACGAGCAATTCGGTATTTTTGAGGTCCTACCAATTGTACTGCTTGAGCAAAAATGATATTTGAAAAACAAAGAATCAAAAGTATTGAGACAATTTTTATTGACTTTGGAGACATAAAAAATCCAATTTAAAATATGTAAGAAATTTCAAGTTTAAACAAGTCTGCCAATATAAAACCAAAGTCTGAATATTGTCAAATGAAATAAACTTTTTTTCTCTAAAATTTTACTACTAAAAACGACCATTCTTTTTTGAATTTTTCATTAAGAATTTGACCATTTAACTCCAACACTTTCGATTTTACTTTTTTTGCTTCTTCATTTAAAATCCCAGAAAGTATAAACTCAATGCCATTAAAAGATGAAAAAGCAGGTAAAAGTTCAAGAATTACCGAAGTGTGAATATTGACAAGTACCAAATTAAAGTCATTTTTTTCTTCTAAACTATGCAAAGCGTCACAAATCTTCAATTTAATTTTATCGGAAACTTCATTAATCTCGACATTCTCTTGAGCATTCAAAATTGAATCTTCATCAATGTCTGAGGCAAAAATCTCTTTTGCTCCGAGTTTTGCTGCTCCAATTGCTAAGATTCCGCTTCCTGTTCCTAAGTCCAAAATTATCGAACTTGGTTTTACGTAATCTTTCAAACTTGCAAGAATCAGCTGAGTCGTCTCGTGGCTCCCTGTTCCAAAAGCCATTTTAGGGTCGATTTTTATTAAAATCTCATTAGGTTTTAATTCAGGATTTTCCCAAGTTGGTGCGACTACAAAAGGCGGAATCGAAATCGGCTGAATTGTTTTCTTCCAAGTCTCAAACCAATTTCCGTCGTCAAGCCACTCGTTAACTTCGATTTCCAAATTTGGCTCAAGTTGCTTTAAAATATTTTGTAACTCGTCTGTGAAATTTTCTTTTTCGATGTAAGCAGTCAGCCCGTTTTTATCTTCAATGATTCCTTCTGCTCCATAAAAACTCAAAATCCCTGTAATTTCCTCATTTTCAGTTTCCATTTTCAGTATTAACCAATCGCCTTTTCCTTTGTAAGTGAAAGTCTGCATCAGATTTCCTTTAAAACTTTATTAGTAATTTCTACAACTTTTTCTGCTTCTTCGCCCGTTAATGAAGGGTAAAGTGGAATGGAAACTCCATTTTCAAACCATTCGACTGTTTCAGAAAATCCTTTGTCTTTTTCTCCGAGCATTCTATTCAAAGGAAAAAAGACTGCGTCTCCGCAAGCAATTCCCAAACTTTCCATTCTTTCGCGAAAGTTTTTAGCAGGTGTTTTTAATTTAAAAACGAACCTGTAAAAACAAGGTTCACAGTTTGGTTCGGCTTTGAGTTTCTCGATTTTTTCAGAAATAATATTTTTATCATAAAATTCGTAGAGCTTTTTTCTTCGCAAAATAAATTCGTCAAGTTTCGCTAATTGAACGTTTCCGATTGCTGCACAAACATTATTTAGTTTGTAGTTAAACCTAAGTTTCGAATCCGTTTTTCCGCCGTAGTAAGTTCGGTCTTTTACGTCTTCAATTAATTCTTTTTGATTCGAAAGAACCATTCCGCCGTCAATTGACGTGAGAACTTTCGTCGCATAAAATGAAAAAACAGAAATGCCTGAGAAAGAGCCGACTTGTTTCCCTGAAATTTTTGCTCCAATAGTTTGGGCACAATCTTCAATCACAGGAATTCCGAAAGAGTTAATTTCTTCGATTTTACAAGGGAAACCAAAATGATGAGGTGCAATTATGCAAGAGGTCTTCGAAGTGATTTTATTTTTCAAAGATTGAACTGAAATGTTACAGTCGTAGGAGTTTGTGTCAATTAAAACAGGTTTTGCCCCTGACATTCTGACAGCGTTAAGCAAAGCTGCACAAGCTGAGTTTGGAATTGCGACTTCGGATTTTTCTCCGATTCCAAGCGATAACAAAGCTAAATGTAAAGCTGCTGTGCCATTTACAACTGCTGCTGAATATCGTACTCCAACGTAGTTTGAAAGATTGGCTTCAAATTTGCTAATTTCGTCGCCAACGGCAAGTTGTCCGTTTCGGAAAAGGTTTTCCAAAATTTCAAATTCTTTGTTAGAAATCGAGGGCTTTGAGTGGTAAATCAACTTTTATTAAAATTTAGTTTTAAGTTCCGAACTAGGTGAAAGTTAGTAAATTTCTACTTACTTTTATACTTTTCATTAAAATATTTTTGGTCTTAATTTGGCGTTATTAGAATTCACCTTTAACGATTACATCGGAATCGAAATTTTATTTCAAAAAGATGGAGTTTGTGAGGCTCAAATTCAATTGGATTCTGCAAAACATTTGAACAGTCTCGGTTGGGTTCACGGAGGAATTTTGCTCACAACTTTAGACAGTGTAATGGGTTATGCAGTCGGAAGTTTAATCGAACCTGAAAAAGACGAGTGGACTGCAACAACTCAAATTTCTTACCAATTTATTAACGCTGCAAAACCTGATGCTCTTTTAAAAGGAATTGGGAAAGTTGTTAAGTTTGGTAAAAAGAATGCTTTTATCGAAGGTGAAATTTATGACGACGAAGGAACATTAATTGCGAAAAGTCACGGAATTTGGGCAGTAAAACGAAAATGAAAAATTATTGGAGAAAATTAAAATGTTAGAAATAAAAGCAACAACTATTGTTGCAGTTAAAAAAAATGGTCAAAGTGCAATCGCAGGAGACGGACAAGTTACTCTCGGAAATACAGTTATGAAAGGAAGTGCAAACAAAATTCGCAAGCTTTACAACGGAGACGTTCTCGCAGGTTTTGCGGGTTCTGTTACAGACGCTTTCATTTTGTTTGAGCTTTTCACAAAACAACTTGAGACTTACAAAGGAAACTTGAAACGCTCAGTTGTAGAATTTGGAAAAGAGTGGCGAAATGACAAATTTCTTAGACGTTTGGAAGCAATGTTAATTGTGTTAGACAAAGACAATCTTTTTGTCCTTAGTGGAAACGGAGACATTGTTGAACCTGACGACGATATTGTTGCAATTGGTTCAGGTGGAATGTTTGCACTCTCAGCAGGAAAAGCACTTTTACAAAACACAGAATTGAATGCGGACGAAATTGTCAGAAAATCCTTAGAAATTGCTGCCTCGATTTGCATTTACACAAACACAAATATTATTGTTGAAAAAGTAGGAGACAAAAAATAAATGGAAACTCTCACGCCAAGACAAATTGTAAATGAACTTGACAAATACATCATCGGACAAACAAACGCTAAAAAATCAGTTGCCATCGCTCTTAGAAATCGTTGGAGAAGGCAGCAAGTTGAAGGAAGTTTGAAAAATGAAATTATGCCAAATAACATAATTTTAATTGGTCCAACAGGAGTTGGGAAAACAGAAATTGCACGCAGGCTTTCAAAACTTGCAAAAGCACCTTTCGTAAAAGTCGAAGCCTCAAAATTCACAGAAGTCGGTTACGTCGGAAGAGATGTTGAATCAATTGTTCGAGATTTAATGGAAATTGCAGTAACAATGGTTAAAGCAGAAATTTCAGTAAAAGTTGAAGCAAAAGCAAAAATTAACGTCGAAAACAGAATTTTAGAAATTTTACTTCCGGGCTACAAAGACATCAAAAGTGATTCTGAAAATCTTCCAACTTGGGACAAAATGAAAGACAGGCTTCAAAAAGGTCTTCTTGACGAAAAAGAAATTGAATTTGACCTCAAAGAAGATTCTGGAAAAATGTTGCAAGTTCTCGCTCCAATGGGAATGGAAGATTTTGGCTCAAACCTAAAAGATATGTTTGGTGGAATGATGCCGAAGAAAAAGAAAAAAAGAAAAATGAAAATTTCCGATGCTCGAAAAGCCTTGCTCGAAGAAGAAGTTTCAAAACTCATCGACCACGACAAAGCAATCGAAGAAGCTGTTCGTAGAACCGAAAATTCAGGAATCGTTTTTCTTGATGAAATTGACAAAATCGCTGGAGGAGGAAAAGGGAAAAATGGACCTGACGTTTCTCGTGAAGGAGTTCAGCGAGACATTTTGCCGATTGTCGAAGGTTCAACAGTTTCCACAAAATACGGAAGCGTAAAAACCGACCACGTTCTTTTTATTGCAGCAGGAGCTTTTCACGTCGCAAAGCCTTCGGACTTGATTCCTGAACTTCAAGGACGTTTTCCAATTCGTGTTGAACTTGACAGCCTTTCGGAAGAAGATTTCAAACGAATTTTGACTGAGCCTGAAAATGCTTTAATCAAGCAATACACAGCACTTTTGGAAACAGAAAGCGTAAAATTAGAGTTTAGTGAAGACGCAATTGACGAAATCGCAAGCCTTGCTTTTATTGCAAACGAGCAAATGGAAAACATCGGAGCAAGAAGACTCCACACAATTATGTCGAAACTTTTGGAAGAAATTCTTTTTGACACTCCAGACAGATTCAAAGGAAATATTATGATTAATCAAGAAATCGTGAAAAGTGCTTTGGCAGAAGTGATTAAAAATCCAGACTTGAGCGAATTCATTCTTTAAAAGGTAAAAATGGAATTTTCTGATTACTTCAATAAAGCCTTTAACACAAATTATTGGTTGTCATTTCATATGTTTGCAGGTGCGTTTTTTAGCTACTTGCTTCTTAAGAAATTTGAACCTAAAGTTGTCTTTCTGATAATTTTGGTTTGTGGCTTGGGTTGGGAAATAATCGAATTCTCAGAGTGCTATTTTTTCAATGACTTCAAAGTT